>NZ_CP089095.1:1200000-2400000 GCF_021172145.1 Flavobacterium cyclinae | reverse complement strand
CCGATAATACACAGGAAGTGATAGCTCCAATTTTAGAACAAGATAGTAGATTTCAATTTTTAAAGCGACCTGATTCTTATCAAAAAGGATTGCCGGGATGTAGAAATTTTGGACTAGATAAGGCTCAAGGAGATTTTATTATCTTTTTTGATGATGATGATATCATTCATCCCGATAATTTGAAAACAAGTTTGTCCGTTTTGCTAGAGGAACAAGTTGCTTTTTGTCACTATCAAAAAAAATCATTTGAGCAAGATAAACCTGAATTTAAGTTTGAAAAATGTAAAATACTACAAAAAATAAATGTTGATAATTTGTATGATGTTGTTACACAACAAATAGGATTAGCATCTTGTACTGTTTTATGGGATAAGAAATGTTTTAAAACCATTCGATTTAAGGAAGAATTGCTTTATGCAGAAGAATGGGAATGTTATATTCGAATTATTTCCTCTGGTTTTGAAGGTGTAATTATTTCTAATACCTTATATTTTAACAGAAAACATCCTAATTCAAATACAGCCGAATTTTATTCTAACAATCCAATCCGTAAAAAATCTAAAAGTGATACTATTTTGTTAGTTATCTCTAACTTAAAGGATAAAAAAATAATAACGAATCAATTTTTGAGACATTTTATTCAAATGGCTTATGATTATAAAGAGTTTAATTTATTTGCGTCAATCATTACAACTCTTGAGATTTCAGGTTTTATAAAATTAAAATGGCAAGTATTTTATGTGTTTTTCCCTGTAAGATTATATCTTTACAGCCTTAAGAAAAAAATGTTTTCATGAGAATATTACTCTGTTTTGGCACTCGCCCAGAAGCTATAAAAATGGCTCCTTTGTATCACGAATTTCAAAAATCTGCTTTTGAAGTAAAAGTTTGTGTTACTGCGCAGCACAGAGAAATGTTAGACCAAGTTCTGGATTTTTTTGAAATTGTTCCTGAATATGATTTGGATTTAATGCAAAAAGGTCAAAGTTTAAATCAATTGAGTGCGCGAATATTATCGGCTATTGAACCGGTTTTAGATACATTTCAACCTCACTTGGTTTTAGTTCATGGCGATACAACTACTTCTTCAATGGTTGCTTTAGCGGCTTTTCATAAAGGAATAAAAGTAGGTCATGTTGAAGCTGGTTTAAGAACTTACAATAAATTATCTCCATTTCCAGAAGAAATAAACAGACAAATAACAGGAAGAATTGCGGATTATCATTTTGCTCCCACACAATGGGCTTTGGATAATCTATTATCTGAAAATGTCATTCCAGAAGCTATTACTGTTACAGGTAATACAGTTATTGATGCTTTGTATTTTGGTGTTTCAAAATTAGAAAATGGATATAGTTGTTCTGATCTTGAATTGGTAAAAAATATTGTGAATCAAAATCAAAAAATCATATTAATTACAGGACATAGAAGAGAAAATTTTGGATTAGGATTTGAAAATTTATGTAATGCAATTGCCGAAATTGTAACGGCACATAATGACGTTCAAATTATTTATCCTGTTCATTTAAATCCTAATGTTCAAGAACCGGTTAATAGAATTTTAGGTAATGTTCCTAATGTTCATTTGATATCCCCTGTAGATTATCCTGCTTTTTTATATTTAATGCAAAATGCATATCTTATTTTAACAGATTCAGGTGGTGTTCAAGAAGAAGCTCCCTCATTAGGAAAACCCGTTTTGGTCATGCGAAATACTACAGAACGACCTGAAGCTATTAAAGCAGGTACGGTTGAATTAGTTGGAACTGATACCAATACTATTGTTTCGGCTTGTTTAACATTGTTAAATGATGAAAATAAATATTTGGGAAGAAGTAAAGCGCATAATCCTTATGGAGATGGGAAAGCTTCAGAACGAATTTGTAATTTTATATCTCAAATAAATTTTTAAAATGAAAATTTTAGTTGTAGTTGAGTCAATAGATGTAAATGATAGCAGTGGATCTAAAGCTAATGTTGCTTTAATTCAAAATTTAGCTTTGTGCGGATTTGACTTACAGGTGTATCATTACACAAGAAAAGAAATTCAAATAGATTCGATACCTTGTTTTTCCATTCCCGAAAAAAAAATCAACTTACGTTATGTTTTAAGTAGATCAGAACGATTATTTACTCGATGGACGAAAATAAATTTAAATCCCTACTTGGAGAGTTGGTTTGGTTTTTCTTTTACGTTTTTTAATGATACTTATAGTATTGCATCGTGTGTAAGAAAACAAAAAGATTTTAATCCCGATTTGGTTGTAACCTTGAGTAAAGGGGCGAGTTTTCGACCTCATTATGCTTTATTGAAATTACCAGAACTACATGACAAATGGATGGCATATGTTCATGACCCATTTCCTTTTCATTATTATCCAAGGCCTTTCAATTGGATTCAGCCAGGTTATGCTCAAAAGGAAAAATTTTTTAGAGCCGTTTCGCAAAAAGCAAAATATAGTGCATTCCCAAGTCAATTGCTAAAAGAATGGATGGGAAGTTATTTTAAAAACTTTTTAAAAACCGGTGTTGTAATTCCTCACCAAATAAGCGATGTAAATACCGCTAATGTAACATTGCCTTCATTTTTTGATGCTTCAAAATTTAGTTTATTGCATGCTGGTAATTTATTGGAACAGCGAAATCCTTTTCCATTAATTAATGCTTATCGTAAGTTTTTAGAGTTTAATCCAGAAGCTAAAAACGATTCTCAATTATTGTTTGTAGGACCAGCCCAATTTCATGAACATGAATTAAAGTTATTACAAAATGAAATTCCTACTCTAGTTGCGGCTTGTCGTAATTTTCCTTTTATTGAAATTTTAGCTTTACAAGAGCAAGTTTCGGTAAATATAATATTAGAATCTAAATCTGAAATTAGTCCATTTTTACCCGGAAAATTTCCGCATTGTATCAGTGCTAATCGCCCTATATTATTGTTAAGTCCGTATTATAGTGAAACAAAACGATTGTTAGGTTTAGATTATCCTTATTGGACTGAAGCCGATGATGAATCGAAATTGTTTTCTCACATTGAATCCCTTTATAAGAAATGGAAGAAAAAGGAATTAAATGATTTAGATCGAGAGGATTTAAAAGTTTATTTAGGTAATGATTATTTGAAAAATAGTTTCATTAGCCTTAAAGATTAATTTTCATTATAAAACTGAACAAAAGTGAAATTAGATAAAAAACCCTATTATATAGCCGAAATTGGTCAAGCTCATGAAGGGAGTTTAGGTATTTTACATTCTTACATTGACGCTTTAGCTACAACTGGAGTTCATGCCGTGAAATTTCAAATGCATATTGCGACAGCTGAAAGTAGCGAACACGAACCTTTTCGAGTAAAATTTTCCTATGAAGATGTTACCCGATTTGATTATTGGAAACGAATGGAATTTACTTTAGAGCAATGGAAAGAAATAAAGCAACATTGTGATGCTGTAGGTCTGGATTTTATTTGTTCGCCTTTTAGTAACTTGGCAGTAGATTGGTTAGAAACAATTGGAGTTGAATATTATAAAATTGGTTCTGGTGAAGTAACAAACTTATTGCTTTTAGAGAAAATTGCTCAAACAGGAAAACCTCTAATATTGTCTTCTGGAATGAGTAGTTATGAAGAGTTAGATACTTCAATATCTTTTTTAAGAGAGAAAAATGTGCCATTTTCAATTTTGCAATGCACTACTTCTTATCCTACCCAACCAAAACAATATGGTTTTAACGTAATTCAAGAATTAAAAAATCGATATAATGTTGTAGTTGGATTTTCAGATCATTCGGCAAAAGTTGCTACCAATGTTGCGGCGGTAGCTTTAGGTGCAGAAATTTTAGAATTCCACGTTGTTTTTGATCGAAAAATGTTTGGCCCAGATGCTAAATCATCTTTGACACTTGATGAAGTGACACAATTGGTGTATGATTGTAACGCTATTTATGAAGCAATAGAGCATCCTATACATAAAAATGATACTAGTTCTTTTACCGAATTGAAATCAATATTCGAAAAATCGTTATCCGTGAATAAGGCATTATCAAAAGGTCATATGCTGCAATTTAATGATTTAGAAGCAAAAAAACCAAAAGGATACGGAATTGATGCTGTTCGATTTCAGGAAATTATTGGTAAAAAATTAAATAAAAATCTAAATCAGTGGGATTTTTTGAATGAAAGTGATTTGGAGTAAGTTTTTATGTTTTTTAATTCCACCATTTTCACTTCGAGCGTAGTCGAGACTTTTTGAGCGTAGCCGAGAACTATTTAAACCATCTCGATTCCGAAAAGACGGATCAAGCATTCGCTAGATTTTACAAAGCGGTAATTCTTAAGAAAATGTAATCCTAATAATTTCAATAAAAGAACATTTTTGTCAGGTCGAGCGCAGTCGAGACTTTTTGAGCGGAGTTGAGAAATATTTAAACCATCTCGACTTCGCTCGATTTGACAGAGCAGTAGTTTTTAAGAAAATGTAATTCTATTAATTTCAATCAAAGCACATTTTTGTCAGGTCGAGCGCAGTCGAGACTTTTTTATTGTATTAACATTTTTTTTATTTTTACAATTATAAATATATACGCCATGAAATTTTATTTTGTTTACATCCTTAAATGTTTCGACAATTCTTATTATGTTGGAATTACTTCAAATTTAGAACGTAGAGTTACGGAGCACAATGCTGGTAAATATTCGGATGCATATACTTATTCTAGAAGACCTGTAGAGTTAGTTTGGTATCAAGAATTTTTGGAACCTAATCAAGCAATATCATTTGAAAAGAAAATTAAGAAATGGAGTCGCGCTAAAAAGGAAGCGATAATTAATGGAGAATGGGATTTATTGCCGATTTTAGCCGAGTGTAAGAATGAAACGCATTTTAAAAATAAAGAATCTCGACTTCGCTCGATTTGACACTCTCGACTTCGCTTGATTTGACAGTTTGGACTTCACTCGAATTGATAGTCTCGACTTTGCTCGATTTGATAGTTTGGATTCTTTGATTAAGTTTGAGTACGGTACGATAGATTTGTAGTTCCTTCATAAATTTAATTTTAGTATTGTCACTTCGAGCGAAGTCGAGAACTATTTAAAACTATCTCTACTTCGCTCGATTTGACAGAATCTCTACTTCGCTTGAAATGATAGATTCAACTTATATCAAAATTTCAATTTTATAAAAATTCACAAACCGCCCCAATTTCCATAAATTTTACTTATTTTTAGCCCTTTGAAGTGAAAGGGAAATGAATAAAAGAAAAATAGCAGTTGTAATTACTGCACGGCCTTCATACAGTAGGGTAAAAACAGTACTTTCAGCCATAAAACAACATCCAAATTTAGAACTACAATTGATTGTTGCGGCTTCAGCATTGCTGGATCGATATGGTTCGGCAATTAATTACATTGTAAATGATGGCTTTGAAATTTCTGCCAAAGTATTCAATGTTTTAGAAGGTGAAAATTTAACTGCAGCGGCTAAAACTACTGGTATTGGAATTTTGGAACTTTCTACAGTCTTTGATAATTTAATGCCTGATGTAGTAGTTACAGTAGCAGATCGTTTTGAAACTATGGCTACTGCTATTGCAGCTTCATATATGAATATTCCGCTTGCCCATATTCAAGGTGGCGAAGTAACAGGGAATATTGATGAAAAAGTAAGACATTCGATTACTAAATTGGCCGATTATCATTTTGTAGCATCTGATGGTGCAAAAGAGAGAGTTGTTAAATTAGGTGAAGATCCAGCTTATGTATTTAATACCGGTTGTCCTTCAATTGATTTGGCTAAGGGAGTTAAAGAATCAAGTATAACTTTGCCTTTTAATCCTTATGAAAAATATGGAGGTGTTGGATTTAGTCCCGATTTATCAAAAGGATATTTAGTAGTCATGCAACATCCCGTTACAAACGAATACCAAGATTCAAGAAAACATATTGAAGCTACTTTAGAGGCGATAACTCAGTTAAATCGTCCAACCTTGTGGTTTTGGCCTAATGTAGATGCAGGTGCTGATGGTACTTCTAATGGAATTCGTGCTTACCGTGAAACGCACCAATTAACCAATGTTCATTTTTTTAAAAATATGGAAGGACAAGATTTTTTACATTTATTAAATCATGCCGATTGTTTGATTGGGAATTCAAGTGTTGGAATAAGAGAATGTGCTTATCTTGGTGTGCCTGTTGTTAACATTGGTTCTAGACAAAATAAAAGAGATAGGGGAAATAATGTGGTAGATGTTCCTTATCAGGTTCAAGCAATTAAAGAAGCTATTGAAGTGCAATCTCAAGCAGTCAGAGTTCCTTCTGATGTATATGGAGGAGGTGATGCAGGTCAGCAAATAGCAGATTTGTTAGCAAAATTACCTTTACAATTTCATAAAACAATCATGTATTAATGCGTATTTTAGGTATCATTCCAGCCAGAGGAGGTTCAAAAGGTGTTCCAGGGAAAAATATAAAATTACTTGGTGAATTCCCTTTGTTGGCTTACACGGCAAAATCAGCTTTGGCCTCTAAATATCTTAGCAAAGTAATCCTTTCAACAGATTGTTATGATATTGCGAATGTAGCAAAAGAATTTGGTATAGAAGTTCCTTTTATGCGTCCAGAACATTTGGCAACAGACACGGCTTCTAGTATTGAAGTAGTGCAACATGCCATTTCTTTTTTTGAAAAGCAAGGTGAATTTTTTGATGCTGTTTGTTTGTTACAACCTACAGCTCCTTTTCGTATGAATGGCTTTATTGATCAGGCAATTCAAAAATTTATAAATGATAAATCCGATGCTTTAGTTAGTGTTTTGCCTGTACCGCATGAGTTTAATCCTCATTGGGTATTTGAACCTAACGAAGAAGGTTTGCTAAAAATTGCAACGGGTGAAGCAGAAATTATAAAAAGAAGACAAGAGTTGCCCAAGGCGTTTTTTAGAGATGGATCTGTTTATATAACTAAAACAGAAGTTATTAAAGAAGGAAGTTTTTATGGAAATCAATTGAGTTACCTAGAAAATAATCCTGATTTTTATGTCAATATTGATACTTTAAATGATTGGGAAATTGCTTTGTCAAAATTACCCTTAATTAAATCCCTATTATAATGTGTGGAATTGCAGGTGTTTTTTCTTCAGACTTTTCTTTAGATAACAGAAAAGTTAAGTTAGAAAAGATGTTGGAAGCACAACAACATCGCGGCCCTGATGCAACAGAACAATGGCATGATACTTTATGCAGCTTAGGTCATAACCGATTGAGTATTATAGATTTATCTGCAAATGCTAATCAGCCAATGAAGAGTAGATGTGGTAGATACGTAGTTGTGTTTAATGGAGAAATCTATAATTATTTAGAAATAAAAAACGAACTAGCTCCATATTTTCAATTTCGTACACAATCCGATACTGAGGTTTTATTAAATGCTTACATTCATTGGGGAGTTGACTTTTTGCATCGCCTTAACGGAATGTTCTCAATCGCTATCTGGGACATACAACTACAAAATTTGTTTATTGCTAGAGATAGATTTGGTGTAAAACCTTTTTATTTCTATGCTGATGCTCACCAATTTACTTTTGCTAGTGAAATAAAAAGCTTGTGGGCTTCTGGTGTTAGCAAATTTCCTAATAAAAAAGTTTGGGTGAATTATTTGTCTTTTGGAACTTATGGTTTGCCAAATGAAACTTTTTGGGAAGGCATACATCAATTACCAGCCGGTCATTTTGCTATTATTTCTGAAGAAAATCTTAGTACATTTCAACCGAAGTGTTGGTACGACTTTGTTCAAAGAATAAAAAACACTCCAGTTTTAGAACCATCAGAATTAAAGAAACAATATGAAGTTCTTTTAAACGATGCCATTCAATTGCGTTTTAGAGCTGATGTTCACTTAGGGATGAATGTAAGTGGAGGTTTGGATTCTTCTACTTTAATTGCGTTAATTCATAAAAATTTACCCGTTTCTAAAAATATTGAAGCTTTTACCTTTTATTGCAATGATTCAAATTATGATGAATTGCCTTGGGTAGAATTGTTGCTACAAGATAAAACGTATCTTTTAAATAAAGTGTTACTAGAAGTTCAAGCTGTACCTGATTTAATTAAAGAGTTGAGTCAAAATCAAGATGAACCTTTTGGTGGATTCCCTACATTAGCCTATAGTTTGTTGTTTAAAGAAGCACGTAAAAAAGGAATTAAGGTGTTATTAGACGGTCAAGGTATGGATGAAGCTTGGGCGGGTTACGATTATTATTTTAATCAATCAGGAAGTGTTATTCAAGGAGTTTCAACTTCTCCTGTTAGACCAGAGGTTTTGGTAGATTCATTTCGAGTTCATGCTGAAAAAGACTGTTATCCTAAACCCTTTGCTTCTGAATTGCAAAACATGCAATATCGCGACTTGTT
The DNA here is from genome assembly GCF_021172145.1 of Flavobacterium cyclinae. Lineage (NCBI taxonomy): Bacteria > Pseudomonadati > Bacteroidota > Flavobacteriia > Flavobacteriales > Flavobacteriaceae > Flavobacterium > Flavobacterium cyclinae. The sequence goes on along the minus strand of NZ_CP089095.1, from coordinate 2,391,597 downwards.
TTATACAAAAATTCCTCGTGCTCTTCGATTTAATGATCGTATCAGTATGTTGCATGGAACAGAATTAAGAGAACCCTTTTTAGATTATCGTATTGTTGAATTAGCATTTGCTCAAAAAGATGAGGTAAAGTTTAATCAAGGCAATACCAAATGGATGTTGCGTCAAATAAGTCAAGAATTATTAGCTAATCAAGTCGCTTTGGCACCAAAAAGACCACTTCAAACACCGCAACGTGAGTGGATTGCAAATGAATTGAATGCTTACATGTCGGATAAAATAAATGCATTTAGTCAATTGGATTTTGTAGAACAAGAAAAGGTTCATCAAATTTGGAGCGCATATAATAACGGAAATCAAGATAATAGTTTTTATATTTGGCAATGGATTAACTTGGTTGAATTATTATAATGAAAAAAAAGAAGGTTTTTGTATTATTACCCGATGGTGTTGGACTGCGAAATTTTGTTTATTCTAATTTCTACGAAATTGGAAAACAAGAATATGATATTGTATTTTGGAATAATACACCTTTTGATTTAACCGAATTAAATTTTCCAGAAATTAAGTTTGAAAAACCAGTTTTACATCCTTTTACAGATATTATAAAAAACGGAATTATTCAGGCGTCTTTATCAAAAAATAGTAAGCTTGAAAATGATAAGGTTTATGACACGTATCGCTTTAAATCGAGCTCAAAAGGATTAAAAAATAAAATTAAAAATCGAATTGTTTCTTATTTAAATTCCAACTATTCAAATCAAAAAGGAATATTGGGTTTGCGAAATACAATTAATGCACTAGAAAGTAATACAGCTTATTATAAAAAATGTAAAGAGCTGTTACTAAAAGAGCAACCCGATTTTATTTTTTGTACAAATCAGCGCCCAGTAGTTGCAATTGCTCCTTTGTTAGCTGCTAAAGATTTACAAATTCCTACTGCTACTTTTATATTTTCTTGGGATAATTTGCCAAAAGCAACCATGGTGGTTCAAACCGATTATTATTATGTGTGGAGTGATTACATGAAAAAAGAATTACTTCATTACCATCCAGAAATTAAGGAAAACCAAATTGTAGTTACTGGAACTCCTCAGTTTGAAGCGCATTTTGATGAATCTATTTTTTTAGATAGAGACATTTTTTTTGAAAAATATGGTTTAGATAGTAGTAAAAAATACATATGTTATTCTGGAGATGATATCACTACTTGTCCAGATGATCAGCAATATCTTAATGATACCGCAAAAGCTGTTCGACAACTTAATCAAAAAGGGCATAACATAGGAATTATTTTTAGGAGATGTCCTGTCGATTTTACATCACGATATGATGCAACTTTAGAAGAATATAAAGACATAATTGTTGCTATCAATCCACAATGGAAAAAGATAGGTGAAGGATGGAATACAGTTTTGCCTTTGCCAGAAGATAATTCCCTTTTAGTAAATACAATTAGACATTCAGAATTGGTCATCAATTTAGGTTCGTCAATGGTATTTGATTTTGCAATTTTTAATAAACCTTGTTTGTATATCAATTATGATGTTACAAATAAAAAAGAAAAAGATTGGTCAGTAAATAAAATATATCAATTTGTTCATTTTCGTTCTATGCCTTCAAAAGAAGCGGTTTCTTGGATTTCTGATTCACAATCAATTGCTAATTTGATTGAAATGAATCTTTCCAAAAGTCATAATAGTGAGGCTGTTAAATGGTTGGAAAAAATTACTTGTCAACCTACTCAAATGGCATCAGAAAGGATTTGGGAATCAATTAAAACGATTATCTAAATTATGCTTTTCAATTCCCTAGAATTTTTATTGTTTCTTCCTATAGTTTTTATCTTGTATTGGTTTGTATTTAAAAATCATTTACGAGCTCAAAATTTATTAGTTTTAGTAGCTAGTTATGTGTTTTATGGTTGGTGGGATTGGCGTTTTTTGTCGTTAATTATTGCTAGTACAATTTTAGATTATTTTGTTGCCTTATTCATTCAAAAAACCACCAATTCATCTAAAAGGAAATTGCTGTTAGGGTTAAGTCTTTTAGGAAATCTAGGGATGTTAGGGTTTTTTAAGTATTTTAATTTTTTTATTACCAGTTGGATAGCAGCTTGGGCAAGTGTAGGGATTACTATTGAAGCTTCTACACTGAGTATTATACTTCCAGTTGGAATTTCATTTTACACTTTTCAAACTTTGAGTTATACTATTGATGTGTATCGCAATGAAATGAAACCCACAAATAATTTTATAGATTTTGCTGCTTTTGTTACCTTTTTTCCTCAATTAGTAGCTGGTCCTATTGAAAGAGCTTCTCATTTATTGCCTCAATTTTACAAGAAGAGAGTTTTTGATTATCAAAATGCTGCAGATGGTATCAAACTTATCATTTGGGGAATGTTTAAAAAAGTTGTTGTAGCAGATAATTGTGCCTTTTTTGTAACTAAAATTTTTGAAAGTCCTGAAGCTTTTTCTAGCGGTGAGTTATTCGTTGGAATGGTATTTTTTGCGTTCCAAATTTATGGTGATTTTTCTGGGTATTCTGATATTGCAATTGGACTGTCAAAATTATTCGGATTTGATTTAATGGTGAATTTTAAGTTTCCTTATTTTTCAAGAGATATTGCCGAATTTTGGCGTCGTTGGCACATTTCTTTGTCAACTTGGTTTCGCGATTATATTTATATTCCTCTAGGAGGTTCTAAAGGCAGTATAGCTTTGCAAATTAGAAATGTGTTTGTGATATTTTTAGTGAGTGGCTTTTGGCATGGTGCTAATTGGACTTATTTGTTTTGGGGCTTTTTTCATGCCTTATTGTTTTTACCTTTGTTGCTTTTTAATGTAAACAGAAGTCATTTGCTCACCAAATCTTATGGATGGCGTGATTTTGCGAAAATTGCTTTCACCTTTTTTCTTGTATGTGTGGGATGGGTTTTTTTCAGAGCCAATTCAATTTCTGACGCCTTTCAATATTTAGTTTATTTATTTGAATTAAAAGGTTTTGGCATTTCATTATTTTATAGTACAAATGCTAATTTGATGATTTTTGCCTTGAGCGTTGTGGCTGTTGGGTTATTGATTATACAAGAATTTATTTGGGTAATCCAAAAAAGAGAGACTCCTAAAATATCGGCTTTGAAAGCATTGTTTTTGGTGTTGATAATTTTCTTTATGGGAAGTTTTAAAAATCAAATGGACTTTATTTATTTTCAATTCTAATGAAAAAGTTTCTTTATAAAATAGCGATTTATACTTTTTTCATTTTGTTAATTGGAAATGGAATCGCTTTCTTGTCGTTGTATGTTTTAGGGAAATCCCAATTGTATAAAAATCAATTTGTTAAAAATGGAGTTACAACAACTCATTTTGATTATGTTGTTTTAGGTTCTAGTACAGGATTAACTACATTAGATACCAAATTAATTGATAAAAAATTACAAACTTCAGGATTAAATATTAGTATGGATGATACTTCATTGAGTTCACATTATCTTATGCTGCAATATTTTTTATCACTAGGTAAATCCACAAAGCAGTTAATTTTATGTGTAACCCCTGGTGATATTCATAATTCTACAGTTGAATTGAATAATAATGATTATCGATTTTTAACTGAAGTTCAGGATACATTGATTTATAATTATTACAACCGATTAGAAGTAAAAGGATTAAAAGTTTTAACTTATTCTAAGTATTTTCCAATATTAGGTGTTAGTTATTATAATAACGAATTGTTTTATCCTTCAATTTATGCTTTTTTGAAGCCTAATAAAAGAAATCGATTTGACGAAAAAGGCAATTATACGTATCCTCAAATTGAAAACAATTTGTATGATACCAAATTAGCAACCTCTAGACCTCAATTTAACAATCCTTCTTTTTTAAAAATTAAAAAGTTGTGCGAAGAAAACAAAATTGAGTTAATTGTATATCAGTCGCCCATATATAGAACTGTTGTTGAATTTCCTTCAATCAACGAATTTAAAATAATAAATCATTCAACGATATTACCTGAAGATTTGTTTTATGATAACATTCACGTAAATAGTAAAGGCAGAGATTTTTGTACTTTAGCATTTTGTGAAGAATTAAAAAAATAAAATGAAAATAGCATTCTTGACTCCAGAATATCCTCATAGTCGAACTGGTAATTCGGGTGGGATAGGAACCAGTATAAAAAACTTAGCTGAAAGCTTAACAGATTTAGGACATACTGTTAGAATTTTAGTTTATTGTCAAAAAGAAGATGCTGTTTTTGATGCTTCGGGAATCACCATTCAATTGATAAAAAATATTAAGATTAAAGGATTGTCTTGGTTTTTTACCAGAAAAAAAATTCAAAGCATAATAGATGATTTATACTATTCGGAAGCTATAGATATTGTTGAAGCTCCCGATTGGACCGGAATATCCTCTTTTATTCAACCTAAAAAATGTCCTTTAGTTATTCGGTTGAATGGAAGTGATACTTATTTCTGTCATTTAGACAATCGTCCGGTAAAATGGATCAATAAGTTTCATGAAAAAAGAGCTTTAAAAAAGGCGGATGGTCATATTTCAGTAAGCCAATTTACTGCAGATAAAACCAATGAGTTATTTGGATTACAAATTCCATTTGCAGTTATTCCAAACGGAATTAATCCAGAAAATTTTAAACCCGACAATACAATTCAAAAGGAAAGTAATACCATTTTATATTTCGGAACATTAATTCGTAAAAAAGGCTTATTAGAATTACCGTTAATTTTTAATCGAGTTTTTTTGAAAAATCCAAAAGCCCAACTCCTTTTAGTTGGCCGCGATTCTGCAGATATATTAACAGGAAGCAGCTCGACTTGGGAATTGATGCAACCCTTATTTACTCCGGAAGCTTTACGTAATGTAAGTTATTTAGGTGGTGTTCCTTATGAGGAAGTTCGTGCTCATATTGCAAAAGCTAGTGTTTGTGTTTTTCCTACATTTGCCGAAGCTTTACCTGTTTCTTGGTTAGAAGCAATGGCAATGCAAAAAGCAATTGTTGCTTCTAATATTGGTTGGGGGCCTGAAGTCATAACAACACAAAAAGAAGGAACTTTAGTTCATCCAAAGGATCATGAAGAGTATGCTAATGCTATTTTAGATGTATTGGATAATGAAATTCAAAATACTACCTTTGGTATAAATGCGGCTCAAAAAATACAAAATGTTTTTGCTAATAGATTAATTGCTGAGCAAAGTATAACTTTTTACAAAAAATACGTAAAGAAATGATTGTAATAGTTCATGATCAAAATAATGTTACTCAGTTATTAATTGATGAAATTGAAGTTGCTTCCTATAACGGTAAAAAAGTTACAAGTGTACTTCCTGCTTTAGTTGAGCAATATCCAAATCATTTATTAGTTTGGTGTCATAAACTTGCTTATACTAATGTAGCATGGTCCTCTTTTCCTCAGCTATTTGACTTGGAAAGAAAAATGATGTCGTATTTGCCTAACGGGAATTATTTCCCAAATTCTATTGGTTATGTTGAAGATTCTATTTTTATAAAAATCAATAAAAATGGTACATATCCTACTTGGCAAATGTCTAGTTATGTAGGAGGAGTTCATACTTCTTTTTTATCGCAAATAGATTCTCAAATATGGAATTCAGATAATTTTGATTATACTTTAAATCGTATTGCAAAAACCTATCAAGCTGAAGGTTTGTTCTGTTATTCTGAACCTAAATTGGTGTTAAATCCTAATGAAACAGTTCCACTAGAAATATTTCAAGCCAGTTTAAGTACTATGTTTGTTTTTATTAAAGAGCATTATAAAACGGTTTGGATATTTCTTCTTTTTTTGAATTTATACCTTAACGAAAGAAAAATTGCTTTTCTTTCTTTATTTCAAACTTTTTTTGTTTCAAAAAAGTCATTTTCAAAACAACTTGTTTTTAATGAAGGCAACTCTCCAATTTTTGATTGTAGCAAGCTTTCAGTAGATGTTGTAATTCCCACAATTGGAAGAAAAAAATATTTATACGATGTACTTCAAGATTTAAGTAATCAAACTCATTTGCCAAAAAAAGTTATCATTATTGAACAAAATCCTTTAGAAGATAGTAAGTCTGAATTGGATTTTATTACAAATGAAAAATGGCCTTTTGAAATTAAGCATGAGTTTATACATCAATCAGGAGCTTGTAATGCAAGAAATTTAGCATTAACACACATATCAAGTGATTGGGTATTTATGGCTGATGACGATATTAGGATTGAAAAAGATTTTATTTATTCTTCGCTTCAAATGGCAGCAAAATTAAAAACTAAAGTAATTAATTTAAGTTGCTTACAAGCTAATGAAAAAAAGACCATGAATTCCATAATCCAATGGTCGAGTTTTGGTTCTGGTTGCTCTTTGGTGTATTCAGAAGTACTTGATGGTTTGTCTTTTGGAATGGCTTACGAATTTGGTTTTGGAGAAGATACAGATTTTGGTATGCAAATTAGAAATAAAGGATATGACGTTATTTATTTGCCAGAACCTAATATTTTGCACTTAAAAGCTCCTATTGGAGGGTTTAGAACAAAGCCAGTATTAGATTGGCACAACGAACCTCTAGCGCCAAAACCATCACCTACAATTATGTTGTTTTCTCTTTTACATAAAACAAAACAACAAATTATGGGGTATAGAACTACTTTATTTTTTAAATTTTATCGTGTTCAAGCTGTTAAAAATCCATTTACTTACCTCACTCTTTTTAAAAAGAAATGGGCTGTAAGTTTAAAATGGGCTAATGAATTAAAAAAAAGAAATGAACTTTAGTCTCATTATTTGTACCTATAAGCGCCCTCATGCATTGTTAACTTTACTTGAATCGGTAAGGTTACAAACGATGTATCCTAATGAAATTTTAATTGTGGATGGTTCGCCAGATGATGCTACTTTTCACATGCTAGAGCAAAACTCATTTGAAAATTTGGTTTATTTTAAAGTTTCTCCAGCTGATAGGGGATTAACCAAACAGCGTAATTATGGAATTGCAAGAGTTTCTAAAACAAGTGATGTTATTTGTTTTTTAGATGATGATACCGTCTTAGCAAACAATTATTTTGAAGAAATCATTAGCGCTTATGTAATTCATCCCGATGCTTTAGGAGTGGGTGGCTATATAACAAATGAAGTATCTTGGCAATATGTAGGGGAGAACTATCAACCAAAAATTGATGAGTTTTATTTTGATGGATATACCAGAAAAGATGGAGCTCGATTTATTTCGAGAAAAAAATTAGGTTTAGATAGCGATGTTCCGCCTGGATACGCTCCAGAATTTTCTCACGGAAGAAGTGTTGGGTTTTTACCACCATCAGGAAAAGTGTATCCTGTAGAGCAATTAATGGGAGGTGTTGCTTCCTTTAGAAAATCGGTTTTTGAACAATTTCAGTTTTCTACCTATTTTGAAGGTTATGGTTTGTATGAAGATGCTGATTTTACACTTCGGGTATCTAAAGTTGGTAAACTTTATTTAAATACAGCGGCAAATTTAGAACACCATCATGATGCAGCTGGACGTCCAAATCAATATCAATATGGTAAAATGGTGGTACGAAATGGATGGTATGTTTGGCGTGTAAAACATCCAAAACCTTCTTTAAAATCTAAGTTCAAATGGCATTCAATTACTTTGTTATTGGCTGTAATTAGAGGAACAAATGTTATTACAACTTCAAAAAGAAAAGAAGCATTTACAGAATTTACAGGTAGAATGATGGGATGGTTTTCCCTATTTTATTCCAAACCTAATTAATTTATTTTTGAATTAGCACAAAATACCATTCTCTTTGTCGAAAATTTTATTTTGTAATTCAATACTATTTAAGTCGTCTTTTAATAAGTATTCTGTAACGCCAAGTTCCAGTGCTTTTTTTGAAAAAGATTGATCTGAAAAGCCTGTTAATGCTATCACAGGAATTGTTTTGGCTATATTAAGGACTTCTTGTATTAATTCTTCACCACTTTTATCAGGAAGTGACATGTCTAAAAAAATATAATCGAATGTATCAATTGAATTTTGTTCTTCTAAATCTTTAAAATGTTCCATTTGAACAACATTTACATATGGTAAGCATTCTTCAAGATATTCTTTTAGAAGATAGAAATCACCAAAATTATCTTCTAATACTAAAATATTATATATTTTCTCAGGAATCATATTATTTTGCCTCTGGAAGTTTACAAGTATCGAACCAAAATTTTCCTAACGTACAAATTGTTTCAAAAAAATCGTCAACTTCAGATGGTTTAGAAATAAAACTATTTGCATGATTAGCATATGTTAAGTTAACATCTGTTGATGCTGAAGAAGTAGTTAGCATGACAACAGGAATGTGCTTTGTTTTTTCGTTTTCTTTAATTTTTTTTAATACTTCATGACCATTTAATAAAGGTAAATTAATATCTAAAAGAATTAAGTCTGGAAGATTAAGTGAAGCACAATCTTCAAACAAATACGTAATTGCTTCTTTACCATTTCTAGCAACATGAATACTAGTTTTGAAGTCGCATTCTTCAAAAGCCTCTTGAGTTAGAATGATATCTCCTTCATTATCCTCTACAAGTAAAATATGTAAGTTTTTCATAAGCAATTAATCTGTTTTGTGATTTATAAATTTATAAAAATTTTATAAATAGATGTTATTTTTTTTGATTTTATATTAAAATATGTATAAAAATTCAATCAGAGTATTAATTATCATTTAATTGGAAGTGTAAAATAAAAGGTGCTTCCAACATTTTTTACAGATTTAACCCATATTGTGCCGCCTAAACGTTCTACAATTTTTTTAACAATTGCTAAACCAATTCCAGTTCCTTTAATGTGAATATCATTCTCTAATCTTTGAAAAATAACAAATATTTTGTCTAAATATTCTTGCTCTATTCCAATTCCGTTATCAGTTATGGCAATTGTTACATTATCATTTGTAATTTCAATGACTTTTACTCTTATGAATGGTATTTCATTTGGCTTTGAATATTTAAATGCATTTCCAATTAAATTTTGAAAAACTTGAAATACGGGTGATTTATAAGATTTAATTACCGGTAATTTTTCATATGTTAATAAACCATTTGGATAACTATTAGTATAAAAACCTTTAATTTCCTCTACAACTTCATTCAAATCAATTAATTCTTTTTCTTCTGTGTATTTTCCTGCTTTAGAAAATTCTAAAATATCAAGAATAATTTTTTTCATTCTCTTTGCTCCATCTACTGCAAAAAAGATGTATTGTTTTCCTTTATCATCAAGGACATCATTGTATTTCTTTTCTATTTTGGTTAAAAAACCTGTTATCATTCGTAAAGGTTCTTGTAAATCATGTGAAATAACATAAGCAAAATGTTCTAACTCTTTATTTACTTCACTTAGTTCTTTTGCTCTTAATTCTAATTGGTGATTTAGATTTTCAAGATCTTGTGTTTTTTTCTTAATTAATTCTTCAAGTTTTATTGGGTCTTGAGATAACTTTCTTAGATAAATAGCAATTATTAAACTTAGAAAGATACTACTAATAAAAAACTCCAATGCTTTATTGATATATTGAGGATTTTTTAGTTTCACATACAAATACCAATCACCTGATGGTAAATAGGTTTTGTTGACAATTCCTTCGTTAAAATTGGTGCTGTTTTTAAAGAACTTAGCACCTCTTAAATCAGTATGTTTTTGAACAATTTGATATTCAAATAATTCACCACTTCCAGAATTATTGAGTTTTATTTTTTTTAGAAAATTATCTGTTTTTATAATAACAGCAGAAAAACCCCAAAATTTATTGCCTTTAAAAATGGGTTGTCTTCCAATTACACCTTCACCTCCTTGTACAAGTTTTATTGGTCCTTCAAAAAATATTTTTTCTTTTTTTATGTCTTCAAAAAGACTGTTCTTTTTTAAACTATCAGCATTGATATTATATCCTATGGTTTTTTCATTTCCTTCTAAAGGATATGTTTTGTAAATGGTGTAATTTTTTACTAATTGAGTAGCGTTTATATAATCATTTTTTTCAAGTAAACTTTTTGAAATTTTTTCAAATTCTGTTTCGTCAAAATTGTTTTCAGTTATGAAAGTTATGATTTTAACTACATTTAAACTGTTGTTGATCATGCTCTCCAACTGATTTCTTACGTCTGAAGTTTTCTCCTTTACTTGTAATACTTCTTTGCTGTATTCAATTTTATAAATTCTATAAGTTAAAAAAGAGCTTATAGTTAGTAATACAGCAAATGCTATCAGTGCCAATTTATTTGGCCAATAATTTTTGTTTTTAGTAGGTATATTAATATTTTTCATTTTTTGGAAGCGTAAAATAAAATGTTGTTCCTTTATCAATTTCAGATTCTACCCAGATTTTTCCGTTTAAGTTTTCAATTAATTTTTTTACAATTGCTAAACCTATTCCGTTTCCGCCGTATTCTCTTTTGTTATGAAGTCGTTGGAAGATTACAAATATTTTTTCTAAATATTCATTTTCAATTCCTATTCCATTATCGGATACTTTAAAAGTCCAATTTTTTTCATTTTCGATTGCTAAAATACTAATAATCGGTTTGTTATGCAATTTTTGATATTTAATGGCATTGCTAATTAGATTGTGAAATATTTGCGTAAGTGGAAATTTTGAAGAAATAATAGTAGGTAAATTTTCATATCGAATTTCAGCTTTCGTTTCTTGAATTTTATCTAAATTTGTTTTACAGGCACTGTTTATTATTTCATTTATATCTACTTCTTCATATGTTTCTTCTACTTGACTTATTTTTGAATACTCTAATACATCTGAAATAATATTGCGCATTCTCTTTGCGCCATCTACAGCAAAATTTATATATTCTTTACCTTTTTCATCTAATTGCTCCTTGTATTTTTTTTCTAATTGTGTTAAAAAACTAGTTACCATTCGTAACGGTTCTTGTAAATCATGAGAAGCTACATAGGCAAAATGTTCTAATTCTTGATTCGTTTTAATTAAGGATTTTGTTTGCAACTCAAGTTTTTTATTCAAATCTAGAAGTACTTTTTCTTGTTTTTTTCGATACGTTATGTCTTGAATTGCACCTACTATTCGGATTGCTTTATTGTTCTTATCTCTAATTACAATTGCATTATTGGTAACATAAGCATATTCGCCATTTTGTTTCAAATACCAATAATCTTTTTTCCAATTCATTATGTTTGGATCTGCTATAGCTTTTTCAATCGATTTTATAATTTTATCCGCTTTTTTAGGTTTTATTTTTGCTTTGAAGAGGCTTAAGATATCATTGTGATAAATAAATTTTGGAACATCATATCCAAATTGTTTTAGGAATCCTTCACCACGATACAACGTATTGTTTTTTAAATCCCAATCCCAAATAGCATCATTAGTAGCAGCAGTAGACTTTTCAAAACGATCATTAGATTGTTTTAATTCATTTTCATATTTTTTTGTTCGAGTGATGTCTTTAAAATAAACTGATAGTCCATGTATTGAGGGATATGCTGTTACATCAAGCCAAATGTCCAATTCTTTAAAATTATTTTGAAAATTGATAGATTTCTTTGAAATAATGGCTCTGTTTAATTTTTTTTCAAAAGGAGTGCCAACAAGATGAGGAAATAAATCCCAGAAATTTTTTCCGATGATTTTTTCTCTTCTCAATTCTGATAATTGTTCTGCTTTTTTATTCCAATAATTAACCGTCCAATCTTTTTCGATTGAAATAAAAGCATCATCAATACTTTCAAGAATATTGTTCTTTTCAACTAATGATTTTTCAAGTTCTAAATTGTAGATCTTTCTTTGTAAACTAGCAGTTAAATTATAGGTAATATTAGATAAAAAAGATATTTCTGTATCTGTCCAAATTCTTTCATTGGTACAATCGTCAAATCCAATAAAACCTAGTAGATTGTTATTAAAAATTACCGGATAAATCAAAAATGATTTGATATCCTGACTTGCCATTATTTCTTTTAAATTCCCTTCTTTTAACTGGGATGTTATGCTATAAAAGAGTTTGCCATTGTTTAATTGCTCATAAAAATCACCAATTTCAAGAACGGGTATATTTTGTAAATCTGGGTTGTCAATTTGAGGTTTTATATTATTTTTTGTCCATTCAAGTTTTTGACTACATGTTTTTTCTTCACTTTCTATGTCGTCAATTTCAAAATAGTAAATTCTGTCAACATCAATAGTGTTTCCTGTAATTGCAAATGCATTGAATAATGATTCATACCAATTGTTAGAATGCATTAACTCTGTTGTTACAGCGGTTATGGAAGATAAAATAATGTTTCTTTGTTCTAGTTTTAACTCTGTATTTTTTTGTTTGGTAATGTTTTGAAAACTTCCTAAAACTTTTTTAGAACCATTTGAGTAATCTTCTTGTTCTTTTCCAATACTTCTAACCCATTTATGATTGTTGTTAGGAGTAATGATTTGAAATTCAATGTCAAAATTTACGCCATAAAGAATCAGTTGTTGAAATGCAATTTTTGTATTGTTTCTATCATCGGGATGGGTTAGATTGAGTAAAAATTTTAAATCAATTTTAGTGTCATTGTTTAATTCCAAAATATCTAGTAAAACTTTTGATAAAAAAATAGGATTGTTTTCATCTGAAATGTCATATTCCCAACTCCCTATTTCTGCTAAACTAGAAGTTTTTTCAAATAAAATTTCCAATTCTTTCATTTCGGTGATGTTTTTGCCGTGAGCAAAAAAGTTGTTTTCATCACCAAAAGGTTCAGAAGTATTCCAAGAAATCCATTTGTAATCTCCCTTTTTTGTACGATAACGATTTATGAATTCTTTGGCGCTTTTTTCTTGTGAAACAATAGAATTGTATTCGTTTTTTGTTTCAATAATATCATCTGGATGAATAAAATTGATAAAAGGAACGGCAGTTAATTCTTGTTCGGTATACCCCAATAGCTTACAAAGTGCTGGATTTACTTTAATGAAATATCCGTTTGAATTAGCAATAGTTATGATTTCTGAAGCACTATTAAACATTAGTTGATTAATTTCTTCAGAAATTTTTCTAGTAATTTCAATACCTAAAACACGATCTAATGAAATATAAGCATTTGTTTTATAGGGATGAACTTCAAAGTTTTCTTTTGAAAATAGTAAAAGTGTGCCAACAAATTGGTTTCCTTTTTGTAATGGTATGCCTAAAACAGAATTGCTTTCTGAAGCATCCATTTTTGAAATACTACAATGTTCATCTATTGCTTTTTTATCTGCCCATATTTGATGTTTTTTGTTTTTCCATAGGATTCCAGGTAGTCCATTTCCCTTGTCAAAAGAGGCGTTTATGTCAATATTACCATTTTTATGTAAAGAACATTTTAAAGCAATTTTTTGTTCGCTTGATTTTGTTATCCACAATTCAGCTCCAACAAAATCAGTATTCTGTAACATTAATGCTAAAACAGATTCAAAAATAAGGTCTGTTTTTTCCTCTTTTTGAAACAGCTTAGAAATTTCACTTTGAAGTTTCTTCTGAATTTCAATGGTTTTTCTTTCGGATATGTCTTTAATAATGCCAATCATTTTCATTGGCTTATTTTCGTGATCTCGAATTAAAATTGCGGTTTCTTCAACATAACAATAAGAGTCTTGTTTTCTTTTAAATCGGAAGTCTTTACTCCATTCTGTTGCTTTTGGATTGTTAATAAATTGAATCCAATTTTCGTCTTCGTTTGTGAAATCTACAGGATGAATAAATTTTTTCCATTCATCCAAACTTATCTTATCGTTTGGAATTTCATAATCAATAAAGTTTTTAAATCCTTCACTCCATGTAAATTCATCCTTTTGAATGTCCCACTCATAAATAACATCATTCGAAAGTTTATTAACGAATTTGTTCTTTTCTTCAATTTCTATATACTCAGAAATATCTAAATATAATCCTATAAATTTAATAGGTTTGTTATGTTGGTCAAAAATGACCTTTCCAAAAGAAAAAATATGCTTAACAGTGTGGGAGTCTGTAATGATTCTTTTTTTGATTCGGTATTCAATTCCTTTTTCTAAGGCTTCTTTCTTTTTCTTCAATACGAAATCTAAATCATCAGGATGTATGATTTCTAATTCAGAAACGCTACTTAATTCTTTAGAATTTGGCTCTCTATCTATTATTTCATAAACACCCTCTGACCAAAACAATTCATTAGTAATAAGATTTAATTCCCAACTTCCTGATTTAGAAGTTAATTCTGATTGATCCGCAATGAAATGTTTTACTTTTTCATCATTACTAATATTGTGATTTGGCATACTGCTAAAATGTTAAGTTTTACAAGATTAATAATTAGCAATCTATAGGGGGATTCAACTATTGTAAATGTACAAATAAAACTTTTATGTGTATATTTTTTTAATAAGAATTTTGTCTATTTTATAATAGAAATTGATTTTTTATTAAGTTTTTTCGTGCAATTTATCAAAAAATACACTTGTTAATAATAAAGATACGCTTGTTACATAGCCTTCGGATTTCAGTTATAGTTGTCGGAACTTAGAAGTAAGATTTTAATAAATGTTTCCCAAAATATTTAGTCATGAAAAAGCTATTACACTTCCGATCAAATTTACAATTAGTAAATTTACTATTTTTCTTCCTTATATTAAGTTTTGGAAATAGTTTTTCTCAATGTACAAATGGTTCAGTTAGACCAGCGGATGATTTTACTTACTCGTTGAGTTCTCCTAGATGTTTTAATGGAACTGATGGAGAAATTAGACTTTCTAATATACACAGTACTCTTGGAGTAAATGACTTTACAAATCAGTCTTATCAAGCAAGAATAATTAGTGGTCCTGGTGGAGCAAGAAGTTTTACTATCGCTCCAGATTCTCCAAATATTACGTTATCAGGATTAGCATCAGGAACTTATTTAATTGATATTATGGATGCTTGTGGTAGTAATAGTTCTGATATTACTATTGTAATTCCTAATGGATTTGATAATATGACTTCTGTAGTTACTACAATTTCACATACAGATAGAAGAACTGAAGTAAATTCTCCTGAATGTGGAAGTATTTATAAATTTAAAATCAAAACGGTTTGTAGTAATTCTAGTGGAAATGTAAATTATACTTTTACCAATGTATTAGGTCAAACTTTAAATGTTCAGAATATTATTCCTCAAGCTGAAATAGGTGTTTTAACTAATAGAAGTGTCTTTTTTGAAGTACCTGCTTCTTTTTTTGCAGGTAGCGATTTAACTTACACAGGTTCTAACAATTGTGGACAAATTCCTGGTGGTGTTTTAAGTCTTCCAGTTGAACAAGATATTATTTTTGATACTCCAAGAATTTATATACTTGAAGATCCTAATAACAGTTGTGGTTACGGTTATGATGTGAAATTTTTCAGAATTAATGTAACAAATCCAGTTCAAGTAAGTGTAGAAGAAACTAGTAGACCAGGTGAAGTTGCTTATAATATTTACAACCAACCTATTCAAACAAGAAGTTTTAATTTGTCTCATTTAAACAGTGTTTCTATGGGTAATGCAGCGTCAGTAGATTTAGGATTAAGATACAATGTTGCTTATACAATAACGTTAACAGATGCTTGTGGTTTCACAACACAATTAGAAATGCGTCAAGATACTGTTCCTTTTGCTCCTATAGTTGAGTCTTCATTTAATGCAGGTTATAACGATGCATTGGCTTATTATGATGATATTTCAATTTTGAGAATGAAAGAGTTGCCTGTTTCAAGTTTCGCTGTTGGCCCGGTTACTTTTACTATTAATTCAGGTCCTTCAACTTACACCACTCAAGTAGGCAATGGAGCTACTTTGGTTTCTGCTCCAATTTCATATCCAATTTCAATGGTTTTTAATAATCCATTTGCAATAAATGTGGTGGCCAATGAAAATTCAAGATCATTTCCTCCAGGCACTTATAATATAACAGTTACTGATGCCTGTGGAAAAACAGCAACTTTTAATCACACTACTACTCATACAAGAAATTATTCTGTTACTCATCAAATTTTAGGTTGTGGTTCTATTACAGATGTGGTTCCAGTAGCATTAAAATTACCAATTGGTGTAGTAAATACTTATGCTGCCATTTACAAAGCAGATGGAACCATTTTATATTCAGGTGTGATTACTTCTGCAGCACCGTTTAATTATAATTCATCAACAAGAGAAATTACTGTTGCGATACCAAATAATGAGCAATTATTTTTCAGATATGGTGGTGTAAGAGATGGAAATCCTGTAACACCATCACAATTAGGCGGAACTAATGGTTTACCTCGTTTACAAGGTGGATTTTTATATGAATATGCATTTTCTGCAACACTTACTCCTTTTGTTTTTGAATCTATTGTTGGTTGTGAAACTACAGTAAACATGGTAGCAACAGGTGGTGTTCCTCCTTACATGTATGCATTATACGATGAAACTGGAACTCAACTTATTTATAATTATCAAAGTGATTCTGTATTTAGTAATTTAACACAAGGGAATAGCTATTTAGCAAAAACTATTGATGCTTGTGGTAGAGAGTTTACTCAAAAATTTTATGTATACGATGCACCAACTCCAGAATTTTCTTTACAATCAGAAGCAAGATGTAATGGTGAATTTGGAATAATTAGTGTTACTGATTTACCTGAAAGTTGGACTATTCTTGAAACAGAAACTGGAAATGTATATAACGGAACTACCTCTGAATATACAATCGATAATTTACCAGCGGGTTCTTATAATTTTGTTTGCACAGATTTAAGTACAAACTGTAGCAATCAAATTATTATTCCTTTAGAAGTAACATCAGAAATATGCCCAATTGCAAGTGATGACGTAGTGCTTTATCATACTAATACATCAACTTTTTTTAAAGCATTTGAAAACGATACATTAGGAGCGCCAGTTGATCCAACAAGTACTCGTTTAGTTGCGCCAATAAATGCAATTGATATAGCATATTGTGCTGAAGATAATGTAATTGATTTTAAAATACCTGATGAAGGTAGATGGTTAGTAGATTTAACTGATGGTATAGTTAAATTTATTCCTGAGGAAAGTTTTTCTGGAACTCCAACACCAATTCGTTATTTTATTAAAGACTTCAATCAAAATGTGAGTAATGAGGCAAATATTGTGTTGGACTTATTACCAATCGCAACAGATGACACCTCTGATTATACTGCAGGACTTAATGCTACTTTAAACTTAGTAGAAAATGATATTACAGGTGATGTTGTAGATGTGCAAACAGTTGAATTAGAAATCCCATCAGAATTAAATGCTACTGTAAGCTATGATACAAACTTAGTAATTGTTACAGTTCCTAATGAAGGAAATTGGAAATTAAACACGAGTACAGGAAATATTACTTTCATTCCTGTGTCAATGACAGTAGAAAATCCTTCTAAATTGTATTATAGAGTTAAAGATTTTCAAGGTAATTGGTCTAATACTGCAACAATTGAGTTACAATTAACATGTGTAGTTGATGTGGTTTGTCCTAATTTTGAAGACATTACTTTAGAATGCTATGATGAATTGCCAAATGCAACTTCATTAACAGTAGCGCAATTTGAGCAATTAGGTGACCAAACCGGTAGAATTATTGGAAATGAATGTAATTTGGTAACTATTACGGCTTCTAATTCTCAAGATACAGGATGCAATGGAACAGTAACAAGAACTTACACAATTGTATTTTACGAATCTGAAACAAATAGAGCATTAAATACTTTTACATGTAGTCAAGTATTTCATATAGTAGATACTGTAGCTCCTCAATTTTTAACAAATATTCCTAGTGAAGTAACAATTGAAAATATAGATCAACTTCCTAATTATTCTATTCAAGCTAGTGATAATTGTTCAAACCAAGTGAGTGTTACTTACGAACAAGAAGTTATTCCTGGAAATTGCGCTACAAATTATGAAGTAATTCGTACATGGTTAGCAACAGATGCTTGTGGAAATGAAGCTAAACTAACTCAAAATGTAATGGTAGTAGATAATAGAATTCCAATTTTCATAACAAGCGTTGCGCCAGTAATTTTTACAGATTGTGAAAATATTCCTCAAATTCCTAATGTAGTAGCAGAAAGTGCTTCAGGAGAAGTAACTGTTGTTTATGAAGAAGAAACTGTAGAAGGTGATTGTGCAAGTACTTCAACCATTTTTAGAAAATGGACAGCTACTGATGCATGTGGAAATGTAGCTTATTTAAATCAAGAGATTCATTTGTCTTGTGGAGTAAAAGTTTACAATGCTGTAACTCCTAATGGAGATGGTAAAAATGATATTTTTTACTTAGAAGGTATTGAGTGTTATCAAAATAATAAAGTAGAAATTTATAACCGATTTGGTTCTAAAGTATACGAAACTGTGAATTATGATAATAAAGAAAATGCATTCAGTGGGGTTTCAGATAGTTCTTTAAACACTATGGGAGGAACATTACCAGAAGGAACTTACTATTACATTATTTCTTATGATTATTTCGATTCAAATAGTAACAATTTGAAAAATATACAAAAAACAGGTTACTTGTATATTGCTTCAAATTAAAAGAGATCATTCATTGATATTTTGGGGAAGCTTATTACTGTGAAAGGAGTATTTTAAACTCCTTTCAGGTAGTAAGTATTAAGACCCGAATTTAAAAACGATAAAATTTAGATTATCTGAAAAACGATAATTTAATTAAAGAGATCATTCATTGATATTTTGGGGAAGCTTATTATTTGAAAGGGGTTTTACGCTCCTTTCAGGTAGTAAGTTTAAATCCTGAATAAAAAAATATGATTTTTAGATTATCAGAATAGTGATAATTTAATAAAAAGAAATCATTCATTGATATTTTGGGAAAGCTTGTTTTTTGAAAGGAGTTTTATTTACTCCTTTCAAAAAATGAGTAAATAAAGTTTCCAAAAACGACAAATAATTCCTATAAATTTCGTAACTTTATAATATGGAAAGGTATAAAAATTCATAATAATATTATTTCCTGAATAGCTATTTTTAGCAAAATTAATTTAGTGTTTTCATCATTTAACCCCAAGATAACAATGAGAAAATCAGTCATATCCTTAGTTGCATTATTTCTTATAATGCTAGTGGGTGCTGAGGAATTATATTCTCAGCAAGATCCACAATACACAAATTACATGTACAATACAATTGTGATTAATCCTGCTTATGCTGGAACAAGAGATGTTCTTAGTGGTTTGGCTTTATATCGAGCTCAATGGGTGGGTTTAGATGGTGCTCCCGTAACAGCAGTTGTGTCACTTCATTCTCCTGTTGCAGATTCAAATATTGGATGGGGAGTTTCTATTATTAATGATGAAATTGGACCGGCTACAGAGCAAAACATTTCGGCAGATTTTGCTTATCGTATTCCATTTTCAAATTCTTCAATCTTGTCATTTGGCGTTAAAGCTACTGCTAATTTGTTAAATGTTGATTATACGAAACTTAGTATTTATGATCCTTCAGACCCTTTATTGCAAAACAATGTTGATAATCGTTTTACACCTAATGTTGGTGCTGGATTTTATTGGTATTCAGACCAATATTACATAGGTCTTTCTGTTCCTAATTTCTTGGAAACGAAATATTATGATGATAATACAAGATCTTCTTCTGCTAATTCAAAAATGGATTACTATCTTATGGGAGGTTATGTATTTAATTTGAACGAATCATTACAGTTTAAACCTGCTTTCTTAGGTAAATTTGTTACGGGTGCTCCTATGCAAATAGATGTTACTGCCAATTTTTTATTTTTTGAAAAGTTAACTTTAGGTACTGCTTACCGAATTAATGGTGCCATTAGTGTTTTAGCTGGTTTTCAATTGTCAAAATCTGTATTTTTAGGGTATTCTTATGATACTGAAGCTTCTAATTTGGCAAATTATAACTCAGGTTCTCATGAAATTTTTATGCGATTTGAATTATTTAAATCAACAGCAAAAATTTATTCTCCTAGATTCTTTTAAGATAGTTCTCATGAAAAAAATAATCCCAATAGTAGCATTTTTTCTATTTTTCTTTAGTTTTTCTCAAGAGCGAAAAATTAAAGAGGCCAATTCAGCCTACGAAAAATTAGGATATATGAATGCGGTTTCTATTTTTATTGAAGTTGATAAAAATGGTTACGGTTCTCCAGATATTTATAAAAAAATTGCCGATTCGTACTATTTTAATGGTAATTATATTGAAGCAAATAAATGGTATGAAAAATTAATAAAAGGAACAGATAAAGTTGATTATGAATACTATTACAGATATGCTCAAACTCTAAAAACAGTTCCCGATATTGAATTGTCTAATTATTATTTAGGTTTGTTTTCAAAATTAAAAGAAGCAGATTCACGATCTAAACAGTTCGAAGACAATACGGAATATTTAATTCAAATAGGCAAGGATAATGGTCGTTATGAAGTAACTCATCTTGATCTTAATTCAAAATATAGTGATTTTGGTGTTTTTGAATATCAAGACAAAATTATTTTTACTAGTTCAAGACCAAATGAGTACGCCAAAATAGATAGTTGGACAAATCAACCATTTTCTAGTTTGTATGTTGCTCCTAACAATTCTGCCAAAAAAACACCAAAAGCAGAACTCTTTTTTAATTCGAAATTATCTTCTAATAACGAATCTACTGCTGTTATTACAAAAGATGGTAAAACACTATTTTTTACACGAAATAATTTTGAAAATAAAAAAAATAAAAAAAATAGTAAAGACGAAGTTTCATTAAAAATTTACAGTGCAAAATTAATTAATGGCGAATGGTCAAATATTATTCAGTTGCCTTTTAATAGTGATGATTTTAATTGTGCTCATCCAGCATTAAGTGTTGATGAAAAGTTTTTATACTTTTCGTCTAATATGCCGGGTTCTTTTGGACAATCCGATTTGTATAAAGTTGAATTAATGGAAGATGGACAATATGGACTCCCTCAAAATTTAGGTAATCAAATTAATACCGAAGGAAGAGAAACGTTTCCTTTTTTATCTGCTAATAATGAACTTTATTTTGCATCAGATGGTCATCTTGGTTTAGGCGGATTGGATATATTTGTTTCAAAAATTAATAGCGATGATTCTTTTTCAAAACCATTTAACATTGGTAATCCTGTAAATTCTCCTTTTGATGATTTTTCATATGTGATTAATCCCGATAGTAAAATAGGATATTTTTCTTCTAACCGACCAAAAGGAAAAGGAAGTGATGATATATATAAATTCTATGAGAAAAAAACATTGGCCGAAGAAACCGAAAAATTATTTGTTGGAAAAGTAGTAGATGCTTTGTTTGGAACGCCAATAGAAAATGTAGTTGTTACATTATTTGATGATGCAAAAACAATCATAGATAAAACAACAACAAATCAAGATGGTGAATTTTTCTTTAGAAATAATTATACAAACAATGGTTGGTATGTAATGTATAACCACGATATTTATGAAGCTAAAGAGGATTATTACAGAAATAAATTGCAATCTAACACTAATGTTCAAACCTTATTGCTTCCTAAAGAAGTTGAATTAAGAGACGGTTTAGATTTGGCAAAATTCTTTTCTATTCAAAATATTTATTTTGACTTGGATAAATATGAAATTACTGAAAATGCCGAAAAACAAATTGCCATTTTATTGTATGTAATGCAACAAAATCCTAACATGAAAATTGAAATTAAGTCGCATACTGATAGTAGAGCTTCTAAAAGTTATAATATGAAACTTTCAAAAAATAGAGCCTTGGCAACATATAATTGGTTGGTTAATAAAGGAATTGATCCTTCTAGAATAACCGCCAAAGGATATGGAGAATCAATGCTTGTGAATAATTGTTCAGACGGTGTGCCTTGTTCAGAAGAAGAACATCAAATGAACAGACGAAGTGAGTTTATTGTAATTGGAAATTAATTAAATATGAATATTTTAAATACAGATGCTGATTTACGAATGGCAACACTTAAATCTTGTGGAATGCTAACTGATTTACCAGATCCAATGTTAGATAATCTGTTGCAAATTATTGCTTCAGTAAGTGGTGCATCTACTATTTTTATTAGCTTTTTTGAAAAGGATAAGCAATATTTTAAATCTAAATTAGGTATTTCAGTTGCCTCTATTCCATTAGAAAACTCAATATGTTATCAATTAATTTCTTCAGCTAAGACAAATGAAATTTTAGAAGTTGTAGATCTAAATAAACAAGAACAATTTTCGTCTAATGTAAAATTATACGCTCTTTCAAACCCGATTACTTTTTGTACAGTTCCAATTGTTAATCTGCAAGGAATTGTTGTAGGTTCAATAGGAATGTTTAACCCGTTTGAAGCTAAATTGGGCACACAAGAACAAAAAGAGGTGCTTAAAAATGTTTCTCAACAAGTTAGTTATCTGTTGAAATTAAAAAAATCTAAAGATTTAGTAAAAGTTCAGGATAAAGAAAAAAAGCTAGAATTAGAAGGATTTACAAACATTGCTGTACATGACCTAAAAGCGCCAATTCGTTCTATTAAATCATTTTTACAACTTATTGAAGCTAAAAACAAAAGCAATAAAGATGAAAAAGAAGCTAAATATTTCAAATTTATTTTTGATAATGTAAAAATTCTAGAAGATTTAATAGCTGATTTAGCACAATATGTTAAGATTGATTGTATTACAACTGAAGAAGAAGATTTAGATCTAAATGAATTGGTAACTACAATTTATAATGATTTCAATTTGTCGGATTCAAAAACTATTGATTTTCAATGTGATAAATTGCCTTTGGTGAAAGGATTTCGATTTGAATGGCATGCTGTTTTTTATAATTTAATAGAGAATGCACTGAAATACAATACTTGTGAGGAAATACTACAGTTGAAAATTTCATACAAGGAAAATCCTGACCACCATATTTTTGAAGTGGCAGATAATGGCATTGGAATATCTGAGGAATTTTTTGAGATGATATTCAAGCCCTTTAAAAGATTACATACCAAGACTGAATATCCAGGAAGCGGGTTAGGTTTGGCTATAGTTGAAAAAATAATTCAAATTAATAATGGAACACTTCAAGTTGAATCTCAATTAAATAAAGGATCAAAATTCATATTTACAATTCCAAAAAAAAGAATGTAGTTTAAAGAAAAATAATTATCTTTATTCGATTATAATAAAAATATGAATTCTAAAATATGAAATTAATAAAAGCCATAATCATTGAGTCGAATAGTGAAGTTATTAAAAAACTTTCCAATTTTGCGGAGGAGAATTTAGTTATTATTGAAATTAATGAACATTGTGACAATTTTATTGATGGAATCGAAATCATAAAAAAACAAAAACCTGATTTAGTTTTTTTAGATCCTACTGATGAGAACTTGGCTTCATTTGATTTGCTTAAAGAATTGGATTTTAATATCCCTAAATTTATTTTTATTTCTGAAGACAGAAATAAAGCTTATGAAGCATATCAATACAATGCAGTAGATTTTTTATTAAAACCCTTAAATTTTAATGGATTAATCGTTTCCTTGTATAAAGTAATCAAGTTGATTGAAATGGAAATAAGTTTTCAAAATCAGAAATTAAATCAAATAAGTTCAATTGGAATTTTAAGTACTAATAATGGATTTATTGCTATTTCATCATCTGATAAAATTGATTTGATAAAAATTGAAGAGATATTATATTGTAAAGCAGATGGAAAATATACCGATTTTGTCTTAGAAAACAAACATGAAATATTATCAAGTAAGAACTTAGGAGAATATAGTTCTGTTTTGTTGAATAATCATTTTTTTAGAATTCATCATTCTTATATTATAAATGTTAAAAAGATAATTAAAATTACAAAAAAAGACGGGTTATATTGTGAATTGCCCAACGGGATTTCGCTTCCAATTGCTAAAAGAAGACAAGAAGAATTTTTAAAATTTATAAAATTATAATTTAATACCCCTATTTAATGAATAAAACAATAAAAAAAATAATGATCGTTGACGACAATGAGTTCGATTGTTATATTACATCTAAAATTATTAATAATATAGATGAATCTATAGATATAATGGAGTTTAATTCCTCTACAACTGCCATTCAATTTTTAGAGGAATTTCAAAATACAACGGATAAATTACCCGATTTTATTTTTTTAGATATCTATATGCCAGTAATTGATGGCTTTGGGTTTTTAGATAGATTTAATGATTTATCTGATGTTATCAAATCGCATACTAAAATATGTATTTTATCAACTACGGTAGATGATTTATACATACAAAAAGCAAAAATTAATAGTTCAGTAATGTTTGCAAGTAAACCCGTAACAAACGAGTTTTTAGAAGATCTATTTAATAAAACCAATTAATTTGTTTTCTTGTATTGTTAAATCAGAGTTGTATCTTTACATTTTTAATTTAAAAAA
The DNA here is from genome assembly GCF_021172145.1 of Flavobacterium cyclinae. NCBI lineage: Bacteria > Pseudomonadati > Bacteroidota > Flavobacteriia > Flavobacteriales > Flavobacteriaceae > Flavobacterium > Flavobacterium cyclinae. Next base: position 2,367,137 of record NZ_CP089095.1, on the reverse strand, counting down.
GTAAATGAGTTGCCTTAATTTAATCTATCTTGATTACAAAAAATATAAAAAATACGGAGGTAATTTTTTTACTATAGTTTTTTTTACACAAAGTTTTTGGGCTATCCTTCAATATAGGATAGCTCATTCTGTTTATAATTTGCCTGTTCCTATTTTAAAACATTTTTTACAGATTTTTTGTTTGATTTGGCAAAAAATGATTGAAATCTTGACCGGAATTTCGATACCTTCTTCAGTTAAAATAGGTCATTCCTTTTACATAGGTCATTTTGGTGGGATTATCTTAAATGCTAAAACAGTTATAGGGAATAATTGTAATATTTCTCAAGGAGTAACTATTGGTGTTTCTGGAATTGGCGAAAAAAGAGGAGTTCCGTCAATAGGAAATGATGTCTATATTGCGGCAAATGCAGTTATTGCTGGAAATATTATTGTAGGAAATAATGTCTTAATTGGCGCTTGTTCATTAGTAAATTCTAATGTTTCAAACAATAGCGTTATGCTGGGCGTTCCTGCAATCAAGGTTTCTGAAAAAAGTTCGGAGGGCTATATTTAAGATGAAGTTAGTTGTTATTTCTTCAGCACCAATAATAAATCAAGATAAAAAATTAGCACTGTATGCTCCTTATGAAAAAGAAATGCAGTTATGGGCAAAATATACTAATTCAATTGATTTTTGCTGTCCCATATGGAATGAGGAAAAAAAATTATTAATTGCTCCAATTTCTTTTCCAGTAGATACAATTTTTAAATTAAAAGAATTTGATGTTACCTCTTTTTTCAATTTGTTAAAAGCAATACCGGCCATATTTTTCTCTTTTTTTATAATTTTCAAGGCAATGCTTAAGGCTGATCACATTCATTTGCGTTGTCCTGGGAACATGGGCTTAATTGCGTCAATAGTTCAAATATTTTTTCCCTTTAAGAAAAAAACCGCTAAATATGCAGGTAATTGGGATCCTAAAGCAAAGCAACCATTTACGTACAAATTGCAACGTTGGATATTAAGTAATACAATTTTAACCCATAATATGCAAGTTTTGGTTTATGGTAATTGGCCAAAGCAAACTAAAAATATTAAGCCATTTTTTACAGCCACTTATTTTGAATCTGATAAAGTTGCCACTCAACCTAGAACTTTTGATGGTACAATTGAATTTCTGTTTGTGGGTACTTTGTCTAAAGGTAAGCAACCTTTATATGCGGTTCAATTAGTAAATGAACTTATTAAAAATGGTAAAAATGTACAACTAAATTTATTTGGCGAAGGAGAATTGAGAGACACGATAACGGCATACATTAAAGAGCATTCATTACAAAACTTTATTTTCTTGAATGGAAATCAATCTAAAGAAACGGTTTTAGAAGCCTATAAAAAAAGTCATTTTTTATTGTTGCCTTCCAAAAGTGAAGGTTGGCCAAAAGTTGTGGCAGAAGCAATGTTTTGGGGTTGTGTTCCTGTAGTAAATCCTGTTTCATGTGTGCCTTTTATGTTAGATTATGGAAAACGAGGCATTGTATTGAGTGAAAATTTGTTAAATGATGTATTGAAAATTAATTCTGTTATCGATTATAATAAGTCTTATCAAGCTATGAGTTTAGAAAGCCAACTTTGGTCTCAAAAATATACATTAGACTTTTTTGAAGAGGAAATAAAAAAGTTAATTAATCAATAAGTTGATTAAATTTCACGCTATTTAGGATTAAATTGTAAATGATAATAATAAAGTTTCTTTGAAAATAGATAATAATATTCGCGTAATTCAGTTAATCGACAGCCTAGAGCCAGGTGGTGCCGAGCGTATGACTGTAACTATTGCAAACGGACTTGTTGATAAAGTAGCTTTATCAGGATTAGTGGTAACCCGATTAGAAGGTGGTTTGAAAAGTACGATTTATGAAAAGGTAAGTTATGCCTTTTTAGATAAAAAGAAATCGGTTGATATTAGTGCGTTACTTCGATTGAGAAAGTTTGTTAAGAACAATAAAGTAAATACAATTCATGCACACGGAACGTCATATTTTTTTGCCATTTTATTAAAATTTACAATGCCTTCTATTCGTGTTTATTGGCATGATCATTTTGGTAATCGAGTTCAATCTAGAGATAATTACTTTTTACTTCGTTTGTTTTCAATTTTGTTTAGCGGTGTTTTTACAGTTAATGAGGTACTTAGGGATTGGGCTAAAAAGAAATTAATGGTTAAAAATGTTGAATTTTTATCTAATTTCACTTCTGATTCTTCACAAGAACTACCGGTTACTTTTCTTAATGGAAGTCCGGAAAAAAGGATAGTTTTTTTAGCTAATTTACATCATCCTAAAAACCATATTTTGGCTTTACGTTCATTTTATACAAGTAAAATAGCAAATTTAGGTTGGACTTTGCATTTAATTGGTAAAGACAAAAAGGATAGTTATTCTGATGAGTTAAAAGATTTTATCCAACAAAATAATTTGCAAGAAAGTATTTTTATTTATGGTACTTGTACAGATGTGAATAATATTTTAAAACAAGCTTCAGTAGGGATATTAGTATCAAGTTATGAAGGATTTCCAGTTACTTTGTTAGAGTATGGTATGGCAGGTTTAACCGTAATTTGTACTAATGTTGGTTATTGTAATTCAATTGTTCAAAATGATGTAACGGGTTATTTAATTTCTTCAAATAATGAAGAAGAATTGCGAGATGTCTTTATGAAAATTGAAAACGAATCAGATAAAAATGCTTCTCTGGCTAAAAATTTAAATACCTTTGTTAAGGATAATTATGCTCCAGAAAAAGTAATTCAGAAAATAATATCAGCCTATCAAAATAATTGATCAAACTAGAAATTTTCTAGAATAAATTTCAAATGGATTTATGAAAAGTAATCAACGTACATATTTATTGATTTTAGGATTGCATGTTTTGCTAGCCTTTTTAATTTATGCAGTGCCTTTTCTTTCCAAAATTTATGGTGTCCTTATACCTTTATTAGGTACAATTTTGCTAGTTAATTCTAAAAATAAGAATAATGAAGTACTTTTGATTACTTCGTATGTAGTTGGTGTCGAAGTGTTTTTAAGGATGACGGGAGGAAATGCAGTTCATGAACTAGCAAAATATGAAGTGATTATTTTCTTTATTTTAGGGATGCTGTATTCAGGAATTTCTAAAAACGCAATTATTTATTTATTTTTTATTTTGCTTCTGTTGCCCGGAGTTTATATAGGTGCTAATGTCCTTGGATATGAAGTAGATGTAAGAAAAGCAATATTGTTTAACATACTTGGTGAAGTTGCTTTGTTTGTTAGCGCATTGTATTGTTTTAACAGAAAAGTTACATTAACTCAAATAGAATATATAATTAAGGCAATTGCATTACCGTTAGTGTCCATGGTAGTGTATTTGTTTTTATATACACCTTCAATTAGAGATGTAGTTACAGGAACGCAATCAAATTTTGCTACTTCTGGAGGTTTTGGTCCCAATCAAGTTTCTACAATCCTAGGTTTAGGTATGTTTTGTTTTTTTGCTTTATTGATATTATTTTCCAAATCAAAATTGGTTTTTTTAGTTCATTTAGCCTTGTTGTTAATGACATCTTTTAGAGGGATTGTAACTTTTTCTAGAGGAGGAGTATTAACTGCTATTGCAATGATTGTAGTATTAATCTTTGTTTTATATTGGTTTGCAAACACTAAAGCAAAAAGTATTATTGTGATTCTAACTATAAGTTCTCTGATAATTGGAGGTTTTGTATGGACTTATAGTGTGTTGCAAACGGGCGGCATGATAGAAAATAGATATGCAAATAAAGATGCTAGAGGAAGGGAAAAAGTTGATAAATTAGGAGGAAGGGGAGAAATTGCGAATACCGAATTAATCATGTTTTTAGAGAATCCAGTATGGGGAATAGGTGTTGGTAAAAACAAAGAATATAGAGAACAAATGACTGGTATAGAAGCGGCATCTCATAATGAAATTACTAGATTGTTAGCTGAACATGGTGTTTTTGGTATTTTAGCATTCATGATTTTGTTGTTTACACCACTAATTTTTTATTTGAATAACAGAGAACATATTTTTTTAATTTCCTTTTTTGTTTTTTGGTTATTAACAATCAATCACGCGGCAATGCGTATTGCAGCACCAGCATTTATTTATGCTTTAACACTTTTAAAAGTAAGCTTTGTAGATGAAAATACTATACATAGGAAACCAACTGTCTAAACATGGTTTAAATAAAACCACTATTGAAACTTTAGGTCCTAATTTAGAGAAAGAAGGTTTTGAGATTTATTATGCCTCAAGTAAAAAAAGGTTTCTTTTTCGATTACTTGATATGTTATTAACTTTATTTAAATACCGTAATAAAGTTTCTTATGTTCTAATTGATACGTATAGTACGAAAGCTTTTTGGTATGCTTTTTTTTGTGGCTATTTGTCTGATATTTTTAAAATAAAATATATACCCATTCTTCATGGTGGAGATTTACCTAAGCGATTGAAATTAAATCCAAGAATTTGCAAAAAGTTGTTTTCGAATGCTTATCAAAATGTAGCGCCTTCAGGATTTTTAAAAAAAGTTTTTGAAGAACACGGATATCATAATATTATCTACATTCCTAATGCTCTTGAAATAAAACACTACAATTTTAAATCAAGAGATAATTATGCTCCAAAAATTATTTGGGTTAGAGCTTTTGCCACAATTTATAATCCAAAAATGGCAATTAAAGTACTTTCTAGAATCCAAAAAAAATACCCTAATGCTCAACTAACAATGGTGGGGCCTGATAAAGATGGAAGTCTTAATACAACCAAGAAATTTGCACAAGAACTAGGTGTTGAAGTAAACTTTACAGGTAAATTAAGTAGAGATCAATGGTTAGAATTGGCATCAAATTCTGATTTTTTTATAAATACGACCCATTTTGATAATACTCCTGTTAGTGTAATGGAGGCTATGGCAATTGGTTTGCCAGTTATTTCAACAAATGTTGGTGGAATTCCTTATTTGTTAACTCATAATCAAAATGCAATTTTAGTTAACGATGATGATGATGAACAAATGGCTAATGTAATAATTGATTTATTGTCGGATAGTTTAAAGTGTAGTTTGTTATCGTCAAATGGTAGAAAATGGATTGAACAATTGGATTGGGGAGTTGTCAAAAAGCAGTGGTTAAAGATGTTATATTAATTTTTATTATTGTATTAATATTATTTTTGTTTCTTTGCACCTAAATTTCCCCTAAAACTATGCAAGTACAAAAAAGAAAAATACATTTTGAAATTTCAGAACGTAAGATATTATTACGTTTTATAGATTTGTTTTTTCCAATAACTGTTTTGGCTTTTATTGGTCATTATTTTCAATTTGACTATTTTAAAGTATCTCAAACTAACTTTACATGGACAATTGTATTAGCGGTTTATTTGCTTCTTTTTGGGTCTATTTTTGAAATGTATAATTTACAAACGGCAAGTAATCGACTTCAAATTTCAAAAAGTATAATTTTAACTTCTTCAGTTACGGTATTAGTTTATTTATTAACACCCTTTTATACACCCGTTTTACCTTCAAATCGTTTACAAATTTTATTATTTTTCTTTTCCATCTTATTTTCTTTATCATTAGGAAGGTATCTTTATATTGTTTTATTTGCTTCTAATCGCTTTATGAAAAAAGTCTTGTTTGTTGCAAATAGCAAGGAAATTGATTTCATGGTTGCAGAATTATCAAAGTTTAATCCTCATTATCATGTTTTAGGATATATTGCAATAGGAGAATCTCATCATGAATCTAAAATAGAATTAGTTTCGGAAGAACATTTAGAGGAATTTGTAACTCGAAACTATATTTCTGAAATTGTAGTTATTAGTTCAAAAAATAAATTAACCTCATTAGATTTATACACTAAATTGCTTGGTTTATTAGAGAAAGGAATTGTTATTCGTAAATACAATCAAGTTTATGAGAGCAGTACTTATCGATTACCAATTCAATTTGAAGATAAAGAATTGTATAAATTTTTTCCATTTAGTAGAAGTAATCAAAACAAATTATATATCTATTTTAACCGTTTATTTGATATTTTATTGTCAATAGTAGGTTTACTAGGTTTTATGCTAATTTGTCCAATTATTTGGTTGATTAATCTATTTTTTAATAAAGGTAGTTTTTTTTATACACAGGAAAGAATTGGAAAAAATGGAGTTCCATTTACAATATATAAGTTGCGAACGATGGTTCAAAATGCTGAACAAAATGGAGCTGTTTTTGCAACTACGAATGATAGTCGAATTACTCCTTTTGGAAAATTTTTGCGTAAGACTAGATTAGATGAATTTCCTCAATTTATCAATGTATTGAAAGGGGATATGGCAATAATTGGACCTAGACCTGAACGAAAAGTATTTGTTGATGAAATATCAAGTGTAATTCCATTATATCAATCTCGCCATGTAATTAAGCCAGGATTAACAGGTTGGGCACAAGTAAATTATCCTTATGGAGCAAATCTTGAAGATAGTTTAATGAAGCTTCGATATGATTTGTATTACATTAAACATAGAAGTTTATTTCTTGATATTAATATTATTATCAAGACATTGAGCACTATTCTTTTCTTCAGAGGTCAATAAGAAGCTAGTTACTTACTTTTTTTATTTGTAAAATAATTTTTCCTATCCAATAAAAATGTAAGGCGATAAAAGGCCATACAATTTCAAAGTGAATTTTTGTAGTCATATAGGCTAAATACACTAACAATAAGGCTAAAATTACTTTCCCAAATAAAACAATTCTATCTTTAATTCCTTTTTTAAGATACCAAGCAAAAACTAATAAAAGCGGGTTAAATAATAATATGTTATAATTCCATAATACTTCTTCATGTAAGGAATACAAACCAACTAAAGAAAAGAATACACCTAAAATTCCAGCTAAAATAAAGTAGCTAATTTGTATCCATTTTTTGTTTAAAAATACTAAAATTAACAAAATGGTAATCAACGAATAAATAGAATTAAGCCAATTAAAAGGCAATTCTGATTGAGTAACTTTAAGAAGGGTTGTCTTGTTTTTTTCAATCAGATTTCCATTAACTTTTGTCGCAGAAATAGCATCTTTAAATTCGTATGGAAGAAATAAGCGGGTAGCAGGTTCATCTACTTTTGTACCAAAAATCAATTGTATTCCTAATTTCATGTAAAAATCAGTCATATAAGGATATAATATTTCCCGATACGATTGGTTAGTTGTGTTTGATTTTATGTATTCCTTTCCTAAAATGCCATTTATTTTATCCACAACCATAGTGGTGCAATTTCGATCAATGAACTTATAAGTGTAAAAACGCTCTTCACTAAAAACAGACTGATTTAATTGCTGATATAAATCACGAATTTGTAAAGGTGTAAGGTTTAATTCTTGTTCAATTATCTCTCTATTTTCGTATTGATAATTGTAATAGAAGTCGATGAAATTTCCATAAGTAACAAAATATTGTAAATCACCTTTTACAAATTTTCCAATAAAGTTTGGAGTGCTAAAATCAAATGCACCATAATTATAAACTATATCAATTCCTTTTAAACTGTCTTTAATTCGAATTCCAGTATGGCCATACATAGCATACGATTCAGGGCCTAGACCACAAGTTAAAATACTAACTTTTGCCTTTTCAGAAAGTGTGATGTTTTGGGAATAAGAAATTGTTGTTCCAAGGAAAAGAAATAGGAAAAGTAATTTTTTTATCATTCGAGTTCTATTATCTATGTTCTTTTGTCTTTTTTCTGATGAGAATTATCTAAACAATTCCCAATCCACTTTTAGTGAAAAGATATTGGAATATAAGGCAGCGCTTTGATCTCCTAAATCGGTTAAAGCATAGTCAACTTGAATTCCTTTGTATTTGAATCCTATTCCAATATTAGGTTGAAAACTTAATTTATTGGAATTGTCAATTTGAGTTATTTGTTGAAAATTTCCAACGCCAGCTCTAAGATAAACCAAATCAATGTAGCCAAATTCTAACCCTAAAGCTGGATCAATACTTACAGCGTTAGTTGAGATTAAATCATTTGTTCTAGCAAATTGCATGTTTAAATTAGTTGCTGCTAACAAACTATAATCATAACGAATAATCCATTTTTTAGACATTCCTAATTGCGCTTTAGGTAATGTAATTTCGCTAGTTTCAGGTAATTCTTGATTCTCTCCCGGAATAGCATCAGCAATTTCCTGATATTTTTCTTCATTAATGGTCCAAGTATTGTAAGTTGTTGTAATATCCCGAATCATTAAACCAAATTTCCAATCTTCATCATCACTGATATATTGTATTCCTAAATCCAATCCAAATCCCCAAGAATTTGCAAAATCTCCTATAACTCTTCGTATAACTTTTGCATTAACTCCATAATTTAAACCTTCAATAGGTAAACTTCTAGCGTATGAAACGGTTAATCCATAATCTGCAGCTGAAAAAAGAGAAATGCGGTTATAGTCGATGTTTCCTTCACTGTCGATAAGTTGCGTAGTGTTTAAAATGTCATCAACTCCAAAACGAATTATTGAAATTCCCACGGCGCTTCTGTCGTCTATTGGCATGGCAAAACCAGCATAATCATATTGCGCAATATTCGCAAAATAATTGGCATGCATAATCGCAAATTGCTTGTCTTCTAATTTTAATAACCCTGCCGGATTCCAATAGCCTGAATTAACATCACCTGTGTGTGAAACTACAGCGTTTGACATCCCTAAAGCCGCAGCATCTACACCAATATTTAAAAATTCATTGGAATACTTCCGAATGGATTGTCCATAAGCCATCCAACAAAAACAAATTAAAAAATATAAGGTGGTCTTTTTCAATGCCAATTTTTTTACAAAGATGAAATAAATTTCTCAAATACTAAACTCTAAAAGTATTAACTTATTGTATTACCTTTGCTCTAAATTTATAAAGTTTTGTAAGATTTTTTTAAAAATATAACTATGACAATTAAAAAACACATTCCTAACCTTATTACGTTATTAAACCTTTCTTCTGGTTTATTGGCAATTATTGCCATTTTTAGAGGTTATTTTGATGAAGCTTTTCTTTTTGTTTGCTTAGGAATATTCTTTGACTTTTGGGATGGTTTTTTTGCAAGAAAATTTAATGTAGCCGGACCTCTTGGAGTTCAGTTAGATTCTTTAGCGGATATGGTAACCTGTGGCGTTGTGCCAGGATTAATGATGTTTAGATTGTTTGAGGATATACAACAAACGCAACCTGCTTATATGCTAACTGAAGATACATTTTATATGGGATTTGTTCCTTATTTAGGGTTTTTAATTACCATAGCATCGTGTTATCGTTTGGCTAATTTTAATATAGATACACGACAAACCGATTCTTTCATTGGGTTACCAACACCTGCTAATGCTTTGGTAATTATGAGTATTCCAATGATACAATTTGCAAATGATTTTGAAACACTAACAAATATATTATACAACCCTTATGTGTTGTTAGTAATTACAATAGTAAGTGCTTATATTTTAAATGCCGAAATTCCACTTTTTTCATTGAAAATAAAAGAATTTACTTGGGCAAAATATAAAATGCAAATCTTGTTTTTATTAGGTTCTATTTTATCCTTTTTTGTATTAGGTTTTGTTGCTATTCCTTTGATTATCATTAGTTATGTTTTAGTTTCTGTGATTGCGAATAAAGTAAAAGCGTAATGACCTATAAAATTCAAAGGCATAAATCAATAACAAAAAGAAAATCAAACTCGAAAAGAAAATGGATTTTCTACCTGATTTCTTTAGTTCTTTTGTTATTTGTTGCGATTGGAATTTATAAGTTTCGAGATGGTTTTTTGTATTATTTGGGTTTTAAAACCAATAAAAATATAGCAACTTTATCCAAAGAAGAACGGAAATTAGCAGATATCCGCATTTATGAAGTGTTACACAAACACGATGACAAAGCCATAGGTTTTGATGTTTCAGAATATCAAAGCAAAATCGATTGGGAGCAAACTTATCATATTGATGAAGCTTTTGAGTTGTCATTTGTTTTTATTCGTGCTACGGCTGGAAAAAACAAAATTGATACCAGATTTAAAGAAAACTGGAAAGGGGCAAAAGAAAGGCAAATTATTCGAGGCGCTTATCATTATTATCGTCCCAATGAAAATTCATTGGAACAAGCAGAAAATTTTATTACTACGGTAAAATTACAAAAAGGGGATTTGCCACCCGTTTTGGATATTGAAAAATTACCAAAATCTCAATCAATTGATAGTCTAAAAGTAGGATTACGAAGATGGTTGAAAAAAGTGGAAAAGCACTATAAAGTAAAACCAATAATTTATTCTGGGGAGAGTTATTATACAGATTTCCTAAAAAAGGAATTTTCAGATTATCCACTTTGGATTGCCAATTATAATTTTTGGCGCAATGATTTAGAATCGGATTGGCTCTTTTGGCAATTTACTGAAAAAGCCCAAATTCAAGGCATTGAAGGAATGGTGGATATTAATATTTTTAATGGCGATACAAATAAATTGTTGCTGAAGTGTATTCGATAGTTGTTTAAACGTAAAGAAGTAAAGTTTTTTCGCAAAGGATGCAATTCATTAAAACACATAGAAACAGTTGTTTCACGTATTGTTGATTTAGTCCGAAGTGTCGCACATTGCACTTAGTATAATTCACATTAGACTATGCGCATAGCTTGTCTTGCTGCCAAGCATCCCTTGTTTAACAATCAGTACTATGATAAAAGAAATAAAGCTTTGTGCTAAAATCCGTGAAACTTTGTGCTACAAAAAAAACTATTCTTTATTCAAATTTAATTCTCCTTTACCATGAATAATGGTTGTTTTTGGAGCATCAAAATCAATTTTGGTTTTTCGTAACTCAAAATTTTGTCCTAGATAAACACGTCTAACCATTTCATCAGCTACCAATTCTTCTGGCTTTCCTGCTTTTAAAATGCCACCTTCAAACATTAAGTAGGTTTTGTCAGTAATAGCCAAAGTTTCTTGAACATTGTGGTCGGTAATAAGAATTCCGATGTTTTTGTTTTTTAATTGGGCTACAATTCGTTGAATATCTTCAACGGCTACAGGGTCAACTCCTGCAAAAGGTTCGTCCAAAAGAATGAATTTTGGATCAGTTGCTAATGCACGTGCAATTTCAGTTCTGCGGCGTTCTCCTCCAGAAAGCAAATCTCCACGATTAGTACGAATATGTTGTAAAGCAAATTCATCAATCAAGGCTTCCATTTTAGCTTCTTGTTCTGCTTTTGAAAGAGTAGTCAATTGCAAAACACTCATAATGTTATCTTCAATACTCAATTTTCTAAAAACAGAAGCTTCTTGAGCTAAATAACCAATACCGTTCTGTGCACGCTTATACATTGGATAATTTGTGATATCCATGTCATCTAAATAGATAGAACCGCTATTTGGTTTTACTAAACCTACAATCATGTAGAATGAAGTGGTTTTTCCGGCACCATTTGGACCCAATAAACCTACAATTTCTCCCTGATTTACTTCAACGGAAATCCCTTTTACTACACTTCTTTTTTTATAGGTTTTAACTAAATTTTCTGCTCTTAATTTCATTTTGTAATGTGTCAATTAGACAATGAGGCAATATGCCAATTAGCCAATTAGGCAATGTATCAATATGTCAATTAGCCAATTCGGCAATATGTCAATGTTTTAATATTTTGTAAAAATAAGAAATAATGTGTCAATTAGACAATTTGTTAATGTGCCAATTTATTGTTAATTGTATATTGGAACATTGACACATTAGCTCATTGGCTCATTCTCCAAAGCTTCCCAAAATTCATAAGCACGTCTCAAATGGGGAATTACGATAGTTCCACCAACTAAAGTGGCAATTCCCATAGCCTCCATCATTTCTTCTTTGTTTACTCCGTTTTTATAAGCTGTTTCTAAATGGTATTTTATACAATCGTCACAACGCAAAACTGCCGAAGCAACTAAGCCTAATAACTCTTTTGTTTTTACATCTAAAGCACCTTCCATGTAGGCATTGGTATCTACATTGAAAATTCTTTTAATAACTTTATTGTTATCGGCTAATAATTTTTCGTTCATTTTAGAACGATAATCATTGAATTCTTTTACTAAATCTGCCATTTTTTTATGCTTTTAATTTTTCTTTTTCTTGCGCTTTTACAACTAAAACACTAATCAAAATACTAGCCTCATATAAGATCATAATAGGAATAGCTACAATGATTTGACTAATAACGTCTGGTGGTGTAATAATTGCAGATAATATTAAAACAATTACTAAAGTGTATTTTCTGTATTTTCTTAAAAATTCTGGATTTACCAAACCTATTTTAGTTAAGAAGAAAATAATGATTGGTAATTCAAACAATAATCCACTTGCAATTGCTGATGTTTTCATTAAACTGATATACGAATCAATGTCTATAGAGTTATTGATTTCAGGGCTTACAATATAACTTGCAAAGAATTGAACAGATAATGGCGCTATTAAATAATAACCAAATAAAACACCAATAAAGAACAAAATGGATGAGATTATAATAAATGAAGCCGCATATTTTTTTTCGTTTTCATACAATGCTGGACTGATGAATTTCCAAATTTCCCACAACATGAATGGAAATGCGAAAATAAACCCAACAGTTATAGAGGTCCACATGTGCATCGAAAATTGTCCGCCCATTTCACGATTTTGAATGGGTAAATTGATTTCGGTTATACACATAGTATCTCCTAAATTAAATTGTTTTCCTAAATCGCAAAAAAACTGATACGTAATAAAATCGGGACTTTTAGGTCCAAAAATGATTTCGTTAAAAATAAAGTCGCTAAAAAAGAAAGCAACAACGGCACATAATAAAATGGCTGCCGAACTTCTAACTAATAACCAGCGTAATTCTTCGAGATGATCTAAAAATGACATCTCTTTTATGTTTTTTTCTGCCATTATACGATTCCTTCTTTTAAAATATCGTGTAAGTGAAGTATTCCTTTATATTCATTTTCATCAATTACCACTAATTGTGTAATGGAATTGTTTTCTAAAATATTTAAAGCTTCTGAAACCAAAATTGAAGAGTTGATGTGTTTTGGGTTTTTCGTCATGATATCTTTTGCTGACAAATCAGAAAACGTATCGCGATCGTTTAACATACGACGAATGTCTCCATCTGTAACAATTCCAACAACTTGATTGTTTTCAATAACTGCTGTTACTCCCAAGCGTTTTTCTGAAATCTCCATTATTACTTTCTTGATTGAGGCATCTGGAGTTACCATAGGTTTGTGAGTGGTATCTAACATATCTTTTACACGCAACAATAATTTTTTTCCTAAAGCACCGCCAGGATGATACACTGCAAAGTCTTCACTTTTAAAATTGCGCATTTCCATCAAACAAACCGCTAACGCATCTCCAAGTACTAATTGAGCAGTGGTACTATTGGTTGGTGCTAAGTTGTTTGGACATGCTTCATTTTCTACATAAGCATGCAAAATATAATGCGATTCTTTTCCTAAAAATGAATTTTTATCTGCGGTCATTCCGATAAGTGTATTGCCAAAACGCTTTAATAACGGAACTAATACTTTGATTTCTGGACTGTTACCGCTTTTAGAAATGCAAATAATGATGTCTTCTGGTTGTACCATACCTAAATCACCATGAACCGCCTCTGCTGCATGTAAAAACATTGAAGGTGTTCCTGTAGAATTTAAAGTAGCCACAATCTTTTGAGCGATTAATGCACTTTTACCAATTCCTGTTACTACTAATCTTCCTTTAGTATTGTAGATTTCTGAAACACTTTTGGCAAAGTCTTCATCAAGGTAATTAATTAAGTTTTCAATGCTCTTGCTCTCAGAAAGCAGTGTTCTTTTTGCAGTTGCTAAAATCGTATTTGTTGTGCTCAAAATAGATAGATTAAAAAATTTGTGTGTATTAAAGAAAATTGTATCTTTATGTTTGCAAATTTAGGTAAAATCATATTAATAGAGAATGAATCCAAACGAAATTGATTTACATAAAGAATTAAAGAGATATTTTGGTTTTAACCAATTCAAAGGTCTTCAAGAACAAGTGGTTAAAAGTATCATTACCGGAAATAATACTTTTGTAATTATGCCAACAGGCGGTGGTAAGTCACTTTGTTATCAATTGCCAGCATTAGTGTTAGACGGAACTGCAATTGTGGTTTCTCCATTAATTGCCTTAATGAAAAACCAAGTAGACGCAATACGAAGCTTGAGTTCTGAACCCGGTATTGCTCATGTTTTGAACTCTTCGTTAAATAAAACAGAAGTTAATCAGGTAAAAAAAGACATTACTTCTGGTATTACGAAATTGTTATATGTTGCTCCAGAATCTCTAACAAAAGAAGAATATATTGAGTTTTTAAATAGTGTAAAACTATCTTTTGTTGCTATAGACGAAGCCCATTGTATTTCAGAATGGGGACATGATTTCCGTCCAGAATATCGTAATCTAAGAAATATAGTGCGCCAATTAGGTGATGTGCCTATGATTGGTTTAACCGCAACAGCAACTCCAAAAGTTCAAGAAGATATCTTGAAAAACTTGGACATGCCAGATGCCAATACATTCAAAGCATCATTTAACCGTCCCAACTTATATTACGAAGTACGTACAAAAACTAAAAATGTAGAATCGGATATTATTCGATTCATCAAACAACATAAAGGAAAATCAGGTGTAATTTACTGTTTGAGCCGTAAAAAAGTGGAAGAAATTGCCCAAGTTTTACAGGTTAATGGTATTAGTGCTGTTCCATATCATGCGGGTTTAGATGCTAAAACACGTGCCAAACATCAAGATATGTTTTTGATGGAGGATGTTGAGGTTGTAGTGGCAACTATAGCCTTTGGTATGGGAATCGATAAACCCGATGTTCGTTATGTAATTCACCATGATATTCCAAAATCTTTAGAAAGTTACTACCAAGAAACAGGTCGTGCTGGTCGTGATGGTGGTGAAGGACATTGTTTAGCATACTATTCCTATAAAGATATTGAGAAGTTAGAAAAATTCCTCTCTGGAAAACCGGTTGCGGAACAAGAAATCGGTTTTGCTTTGTTACAAGAAGTGGTAGCGTATGCTGAAACTTCTATGTCTCGTCGTAAATTCTTATTGCATTATTTTGGTGAAGAATTCGACGATGTAAACGGTGAAGGGGCAGACATGGATGACAACGTTCGTAATCCGAAGAAGAAAGTTGAAGCGCAAGACCAAGTGGTTACTTTATTAAAGGTAGTTCAAGAAACCAAGCAATTATTTAAATCTAAAGAAGTGGTTTTAGCGTTAGTTGGCAAAATTAATGCGGTTATAAAAGCTCAAAAGATTGATGCTCTACCTTGTTTTGGATCAGGTGCCTCTTTTGATGAGAAATATTGGATGGCTTTAATTCGACAAGTTTTAGTGTCAGGATTGCTAACAAAAGATATTGAAACGTATGGCGTTTTGAAAATGGCTAAAAAAGGAGAAGAGTTCCTTAAAAAGCCAGAATCTTTTATGATGTCAGAAGATCATGAATACAATGAGGAAGAAGATGAAGCGATTGTAACTGCAGCAAAATCTTCTGGAACAGCAGACGAAGCCTTAATGGCTATGTTACGTGATTTACGTAAGAAAGAAGCTAAAAAATTAGGTGTGCCTCCATTTGTTATTTTCCAAGATCCTTCTTTGGAAGATATGGCGTTGAAATATCCAATTTCTATTGATGAGTTGAGTAATGTGCACGGAGTAGGAGAAGGGAAAGCCAAAAAATATGGAAAGCCATTTGTTGATTTGATCAGTCGATATGTTGAAGATAACGATATTATTCGTCCAGATGATTTAGTAGTGAAATCAACTGGGGCTAATTCTGGATTGAAGTTGTATATCATTCAGAATGTAGATAGAAAGTTGGGATTAGATGACATCGCTAAAGCAAAAGGGTTAGATATGGATGGTTTGTTGAAAGAGATGGAACAAATTGTTTATTCGGGAACCAAATTGAATATCAAATATTGGATTGACGAAATTTTAGATGAAGACCAACAAGAAGAAATTCACGATTATTTCATGGAATCCGAATCGGATAAAATTGATTTGGCGTTGAAAGAATTCGACGGTGATTACGATACTGAAGAATTACGTTTGATGCGAATTAAATTTATTAGCGAAGTAGCGAATTAATTCTTGATTTTAAAATATAAATCCAAACTCTATTTATAGAGTTTGGATTTTCTTTTTACACAGAATATTCTTTAAAAATATAAATCCAAATGATTCTAGAAAGTTTGATGTTGACTAAAGTTAAACTTAAAATCACCGTTCCAATTATTGGAATTATCCTTAAATCAAAAGTTTCTTCAAAAAATGGCATGCAGATAAAATAGGTAATTAAGGCTTCTGCCACACCTAGTGCATAACTCACAAACATGGCACCAAAGAAAAAACCGGGTTCTTTTTCAAATTTGGTTCCACAATTGGAGCAATTTTCATGCATTTTTGGGAAACGAAAACTGAAATGTAATAATCCTTTTTCAAAAATCTTTCCTTTGTTACAATTGGGACATTTATTCCCGAACATATTGATTAGTGTTGAAATCATAAATTAATTTGCATTATAAATTTCACCACGATGTGGTTTTAAAATGTCTCTAAATGTAATCATGTCTTTTTCTTCTACTACAATAAAAGCAATGGCATGCATCTCATTGATGATTTCAAAACCCGTTTTTTCTAATGTGATTTTTTCTTTTTCTAAGTATTCATTCAGATGAATATCATGGTGTTCGGCTGTTTTAGCTGCAGCTTCTCCTCTAAAATCCCAAATGAGTTTTATTTTTCGGTTCATGTTTTCAAATTAAAAATCAAAGGTAAGTTTTTAGTACATTTGAAAAAACTAAATAGATATGAAAGTTGTATTTGCCTTACTTTTTGTTGGAACTTTTGCGTTTTCTCAACAACTCACATTAGAACAAGCGAATCATTTGGCGAGTTTGCCAGTGAAATGTTTGCAACAAGAATATCCAAACAAACTCAACCAACTTTTATTGAATGAAACTGAATTATTGTCGCCAAAAGCTTTACATCCTGCGTTTTATGGTTGTTTTGATTGGCATTCTTCGGTGCATGGTCATTGGAGTTTGGTGTATTTGTTAACTAATTTTAAAGACATAAAAGATCGGGAGCAAATCATCGAAAAGTTACAAATCAATCTTTCAAAAGAAAATATTGCTCAAGAAATAGCCTATTTTGAAAAAACACATGAGAAATCCTTTGAGCGTACTTATGGATGGAATTGGTTACTCAAATTACAGCATGAGTTGGAACTTTCGAATGAACCTTTTGCCAAAGAATTAGCTCAAAATTTACATCCATTAACCGATTTAATTATAAAACGATATCTTGAGTTTTTGCCAAAATTACTTTATCCAATACGTGTGGGAACGCATTCAAATACAGCTTTTGGATTAACATTTGCTTGGGATTATGCAGTTTTTTCAAAGAATATAGAGTTGCAAGAAAGTATTCAAAAACATGCCAAACGCTTATTTTTAAATGATGAAAATTGTCCGTTTTATTGGGAACCTAGCGGAACCGATTTTTTATCACCTTGTATGGAAGAAATCGCGATTATGCAACGTATTTTACCTCAAAATGAATTTCTTCCTTGGTTGAAAAAATTTGCACCCCAATTGTTTTCAAAAAAATGGCAATGGGAAGTAGCGCGTGTATCTGATAGAACCGATGGTCATTTAGTGCATTTAGATGGTTTGAATTTCAGCCGAGCTTGGAATATCTACTTTTTAATTCAGCAGTATCCTCAACAATTTTCGCATTTGAAGCCTTTGGCAGATAAACATTTGTCTTTCTCATTACCTTCTATTGTAGATGGTAATTACGAAGGCGAACATTGGTTGGCTTCTTTTGCGTTGCGTGCTTTTGAGGAAAAATCGAAAATCAAGTAGTATATTTGCCGAAATATTTAGATTATGCCACGCGAATTACAATTTCAAGTTTCACCCGAAGTAGCAGCAAATGAAATTTTGTTAGCCCAACATGTTGCCAAGTTATTTCAGGTTAGCCCAAAAGAAATTCAGAAAGTGGTAGTTGTAAAACGTTCGATTGATGCCCGTCAGAAAGCAATAAAAATTAATATTAAAGCCAATATATTTTTAGTTGGCGAACCTTTTGTAGCCCAAAAAATTGAATTACCTGATTATCCTAATGTTTCGAATAAACAAGAAGTAATTGTTGTTGGTGCTGGTCCGGCGGGATTATTTGCTGCTTTGCAATTAATTGAATTAGGTTTAAAACCTATCGTTTTGGAGCGCGGAAAAGATGTTCGTGGTCGTCGTCGTGATTTGAAAGCAATTAATCGTGATGGTATCGTAAACGAAAATTCTAATTATTGTTTTGGTGAAGGTGGAGCCGGAACGTATTCTGATGGAAAATTATATACTCGTTCTAAAAAACGTGGAGATGTAGATCGAATTTTAGCTCTTTTAGTAGGATTTGGTGCAACACCTGATATTATGGTTGAAGCCCATCCGCATATTGGAACTAACAAATTACCCCAAATCATTCAAGATATTCGCGAAAAAATCATCGCATGTGGCGGACAAGTTTTGTTTGAAACTCGCGTTACTGATTTCGTTATTAAGAACAATGAAATGCAAGGTGTCGTTATTCAAAATGGTGATGTCATTTCGGCCAACAAAGTGATTTTAGCTACGGGACATTCCGCTCGTGATATTTTTGAACTATTACATAAAAAAGGGATTCATATCGAAGCAAAACCTTTTGCTTTAGGGGTTCGTGCTGAACATCCACAAGAATTGATAGACCAAATTCAATATTCATGTGATTTTCGTGGTGATTATTTACCGCCAGCGCCTTATTCGATTGTAAAACAAGTAAATGGTCGTGGTATGTATTCGTTTTGTATGTGTCCAGGTGGTGTAATTGCGCCTTGCGCTACAGCTCCAGGTGAAGTAGTTACCAACGGATGGTCACCTTCAAAACGTGACCAAGCAACTGCCAATTCTGGAATTGTGGTGGAATTAAAATTAGAAGATTTTAAACCATTTGAGAAATTTGGACCTTTAGCTGGAATGGAGTTTCAGAAAGCGATTGAACAAAAAGCTTGGGATTTGGCAGGAAAAACACAAAAAGTTCCAGCGCAACGAATGGTTGATTTTACGCAAAATAAAGTTTCTCAAGACATTCCAAAAACATCCTATGTTCCAGGAACTACTCCAGTAGAATTAGGACAAGTTTTTCCTAGATTTTTAACTCAAATCATGCGAGAAGGTTTTGTACAATTCGGAAAATCAATGAAAGGCTACATGACCAATGAAGCTATTTTACATGCTCCAGAGAGTAGAACTTCATCACCTGTACGAATTCCAAGAGATCACTTTTCTTTGGAACATGTTCAAATCAAAGGTTTGTATCCTTGTGGTGAAGGAGCAGGTTATGCAGGCGGAATTATTTCAGCAGCAATTGATGGTGAAAAATGTGCCTTGAAAATTGCTGAGAGTTTAGGGAAATAAAAAAATCACAGCTTGCACTGTGATTTAAAGAAATTTGGGATAAAAAGGGGGGAAATTATATTTTTTTAACGTTTACAGCATTCATGCCTTTAGCACCTTTTTCTAAATCGTAAGTTACTAAATTGCCTTCAATTACTTTATCAATTAAACCGCTAATATGAACAAAGTATTTTTCTCCAGTTTCAACTTCTTTTATAAAACCAAAACCTTTGGATTCGTTAAAGAAATCTACAGTTCCTCTTCTTTCAGTTGGCACTTCTTCACTTTCAGTTCTTCTAGAAACACCAATTTCAATACTTTCAATATCTACTTCAATTCTTTTTGTAGGGTCTGGTGGTGTGCTTGTTAAATGTCCATATTCATCAACATAAACATACAAATCATCACCTGATAATTTAGGATTAGCTTTACGAGCTTCTTTTTTTTCTTGCTTTTCTTTTCTTTTTTGTGCTTTTAATTTTTCTTGTTCTCGTTTGTTAAAAGTTTCTTGTGGTCTCGCCATTTAAATAAAAATATTAAAATTAATTTAAAAGTAAATAGATAAAAAAACACAAGCTAACTAAACAAGAATTTATAAAGTACTTTTAATCAAAGTATTGCAAGAAGAAATTCATATCATTACTAATGGCGCAAAGATAGTAAAAAAAAGTTATTGATTACTAATGTCATATGAATTTCTAATTTTATTCATAATATTCAATAATTCAACATACGTTAAACTTATCACAAACTTAAAAACGAATAATTAATCCTTTCTTTTTTTGTATTTTTGAAACGTATACGCAATGCTATGATAGAAGAACAAGTAATTTTAGTTAATGAAAGAGATGAGCCTATTGGGCTTATGAATAAGATGGAAGCACATGAAAAAGCGGTTTTACACAGGGCTTTTTCAGTGTTTGTTTTGAATGAAAAAAATGAAGTAATGTTGCAACAACGTGCGCATCACAAATATCATTCACCCCTTTTATGGACAAATACTTGTTGTAGTCATCAACGTGCTGGAGAAACCAATATTGAAGCTGGTAAGCGTCGCTTGTTTGAAGAAATGGGTTTTCAAACCAATTTAAAAGAATTATTTCATTTCATCTACAAAGCGCCATTTGATAATGGGTTAACCGAACACGAATTAGACCATGTGATGATTGGTTATTACAATGAAGCACCAATTATAAATCCAGAAGAAGTAGAAAACTGGAAATGGATGAGCATTGAAGCTATCAAAGAAGATATGATTTTAAATCCTGATACTTACACCGTTTGGTTTAAGATTATATTTGATGAATTTTATCATTATCTAGAAGATCATAAATTATAAATTTCATATTAAGGAACACAGATTAAAGAAATAGGATAAATTTTAAAAAAATAATTCATAGATCCTTTTAACCATTACCTAAAAACCAAATTATGAGAGTAACTGTTTCAAGAAAAGCCCATTTTAATGCAGCACATCGATTGTATCGTAAGGATTGGACTATGGAAAAAAATCAGGAGGTTTTTGGGAAATGTAATAATCCTAACTTTCACGGTCATAATTACGAACTAATTGTTTCGGTTACGGGAGAAGTGGATACAGATACGGGTTATGTGATTGATACTAAAGTCTTATCCGATTTAATCAAAGAGCATATTGAGGAAGCTTTTGATCATAAAAATTTAAACGAAGATGTTCCAGAGTTCAAAGATTTGAATCCTACTGCCGAGCATATTGCTTACATTATTTGGAATAAACTTCGTGTTTTGATTGATGCTGATAAAGAATTAGAGATTACCTTGTACGAAACTCCAAGAAATTTTGTAACTTATAAAGGTTTGTAATATGGCAATTCAAATTGGAGATAAATTACCAAGTTTTAAAGCTACAAAGCAAGACGGAACTGCTTTTGAAAGTCATGAAATACATGAAAAACCGGTAGTGATTTACTTTTATCCAAAAGATTTTACGCCAGGATGTACTACACAAGCTTGCAGTTTTAGGGATGCTTATCAAGATTTTCAAGATTTAGGTGCCGAAGTTATTGGTATTAGTGGCGATTCGGCTAGTTTACATCAAAATTTCCAACAGAAATATAAATTGCCGTTTATTTTACTTTCAGATGCGGATAGAAAATTACGTCGTTTGTTTGGGGTTCCAACCGCTTTGTTTGGATTATTACCTGGAAGGGTGACGTATGTTTTTGATGCTAAAGGGTATTGTATTTATATTTTTGATAGTATGAGTGCAAAAAATCATATTGAAAAAGCATTGAAAGCTATTCAAAAAGCGAAATAACTCATCCATATAATCTTAATTTTAGGATTTTAATACTTTTTTCGCATCTTTGTACATCACTATATAACTATGAAGTTTTATCCTTTAACGTTTACACCGATACTAAAAGACCGCATTTGGGGTGGAAGCAAGTTGAAAACCTATCTCAACAAACCGATAGTTTCTGAAACTACAGGTGAGAGTTGGGAAATTTCGACTGTTCCTGGCGAAATTAGTATAGTGAACACAGGTGTTTTTAAAGGAAAAAATATCAACGAAATTATCGATTTGTATCCTGAAGAAATTCTAGGAAAATCTGTAATTGCTCGTTTTGGAAAACAATTTCCATTGCTTTTTAAATTTATCGACGCTAAAGAAGATTTGTCTATTCAGTTGCATCCTAATGATGAATTGGCAAGAGAACGTCATAATTCCTTTGGGAAAACGGAAATGTGGTATGTAATGCAGTCCGATGAGTCGGCACGTTTGGTTGTTGGGTTTAAAAAAGATTCCAATCAGCAAGAATATTTAGCGCATTTAGAAAATAAAAATCTAATAGATTTACTTAACGAATATCCTGTTTCAAAAGGAGATGTATTCTTTTTAGAAACGGGCACTATTCATGCTATTGGAGCAGGAGTAGTGGTGGCAGAAATTCAACAAACGAGTGATGTTACGTATCGAATCTATGATTGGGATAGAGTAGATATTAACGGAAATGGAAGAGAATTGCATACTGAATTAGCTTTAGATGCTATTAATTATCACACAACACCTTCTAAAATTGACTACAAGGAAGAAGCAAATAAAAGTACTACTATAGTAGATTGCACCTACTTTGTTACGAATATCATAGCGTTACAAGAGACTTTTATTTGGAAACGTACCAAACAAGCTTTTACAGTTTTTATGTGTACCAATGGGCAATTTGAAATGATTGTTAACGGCGAAATAGTAAGTTATCGCATGGGAGATACTATTTTGATTCCAGCTTGTATGGAAAATCTAACTTTTAGAGGAAAGGCTACTTTGTTAGAAATTTCGATATAATGTATTGAGAACAAAATATATTATGTAATTTTGCATTAAATTTTAAATTTATACAAAATGGCAAGCGTTAAAAACTTGAAAAAAGAAATCAACTACGTTTTAGGAGATATTGTAAACATCGTTTACATTTGGGAAATGACTAATGGAGGAAAACCAACAGAAACTTCAGATGCATTAGTTGATGAAATCTACGAAACTTTTGATACTTTAATGACAAGAGCAAATCAAAAAGACGTTGAAAATAAAAAAGCGCATTTTAAACAAATCCGTAAAGATTACGAAGCGGCTGCAAATCAATTTGTTGCGAAAATAAACGAATTAAACTAAAAAATTGCGATAAAAAAGTGCAGATTTTTTTTGGAAATTTAAAATTCAGAACTATATTTGCACCGCAATAGAGTTGCCGGTGTAGCTCAGCTGGCTAGAGCAGCTGATTTGTAATCAGCAGGTCGTGGGTTCGAGTCCCTCCATCGGCTCTAAAGTAGAAACCATCACAGAAATGTGATGGTTTTTTTGTTTTGATCTCTTATTAATTTTTTTTACTCGATTTAGGAATCGAACTTACTTCATATTTGTTTAAATAAAGTATAAATAGTTTTTAGAATATTATTATTACACTATCGAGATTGTCGCGTATGCAGTATTTAAAATATATTTAAAATATGAATAAAAAAAGCGGGCATTACTGACCGCTTTAGTTGATTATTTCTGAACTTCAATTTCTTTTCGTTCCTTAACATATTCACTTAACATTTTCCCATATTTGGATTTAGCAACATCAGGTGTCATACTTTTTTGAATGGTATCTAAGTAAATAGTATTGATATCTGCAATTTCAGAAAGTGCTAAATAAGGCGCAATTTCTTTGTTTCCGTTCATAACTGCAAAATGCGCAGTGTAACGATATTTTCTTTTTAAAAGTTTTTGATACGCTTGCTCAATGCTGTCTGTGGTAACTGGATTTGGTTTTAATTCGTTCTTTAAACGTTTTGCCATTAAAGCTAAATTTTGATCTCTAAACTTGCTATTAATGCTGTCAAACTTTTTCCATAAGTCATGATTTTCTGATCCTGTTATTTTTGCATCTGCAAAGAAATGTTGTAATGTTGTTTCAACTTTAATATTTCCAGGTTCAGCAAAAAATGGCAAATTATTGTCAATTGAATTGGTTTGTCCTCTGTCTAAAAACAAGTACAACATTTCCGGACTTTCTAAATTTATGTGACTTTCAAATTTTGAATCGCCATTAATTAGAATACTATCTAAAATAATTAAGGTAGAATCTTGAATTCTTTGTACGTATAATTTTCCTTTACTTAATCCTTTAACGTCACCTGTAATGTGAACATTTGCATCTGAATTAACTTCTTCTTTACATGCTATAAGGGTAATAACGGCTATTACAGCTAGAACTATCTTCTTCATTTTGAGTTTTTAATTTGTGTTCGCAAAGTAAATAAAAAAATCCTCAAAATACTATGTACTTTGAGGATTTTCATGTGCAATATCAATTGTAAAAATTCAATTTCAAATTTTAAGCTCTTAACCAAGCATCACGAACCGCTTTTTTAGTGTCGTCTGTTGATTGGTAACCATCTTGTTTTTCTTTAGGCATTATCACTTTACCTTTAACCGTTTGCTCTTTACCATCTCTTTTAATTTTAACAGTAATAGCATCACCATCTTTCCAGTTCATGCTTTCCATTATTAAATCATAAATATTATCTAAGTTATAATTTTTGTCGTTGAAAGCTAAAAGTGTATCGTTATTTTTTAAACCTAAAGTGTTCATGAATTCATTCAATTCCATACCCGGTAAAATCATGATTTCTTTTGTACTTGGATTTACTGTGATATAAGGTTGACTTTGTCCTTTTAAAAACGGATTTCCAGTAACTTCTATTGAAGCTTCAGAAACTCCCATTTTAGCAAAATATTGTTCGTATGGAATTGGAGTTTCACCGGCAACGTGGTTTTTTAAGAATTCACCAACTGCAGGATAGGTTAAAGCTGTAATTTTATCAAATAATTCTTCGTCTTTGAATGCTTTAGTAGTTCCGTATTCTTTAGATAATTCTTGCATTAGGTTTAAAATTCCTTTTTGTCCGTTGCTGTTTTCTCTAATTAATATATCAACACACATTGCAATCAATGCTCCTTTTTGATATACGTTTAAATACTGATCTTTGTAAGGAGGGTTTAATACGTTTTTACTCATTTTAGTAAAACTCATATTGTCGTTCATTTGACGTGATTGTGCTATTTTACCAGCCATTCTTTCAAAGAATTCATTTTCGTCAATTAAGCCTTGATTTACTTGGAATAAATTAGCAAAATATTCTGTAACGCCCTCATACATCCATAAATGTTCTGACATTTGTGGGTTGTTAAAATCAAAATATTGGATTTCGTTTGAATGAATCGTTAAAGGGGTTACAATGTGGAAAAATTCGTGAGAAACTACATCTTTTAACTGCTCTTGTAGCATTTCTAATCCCATCATTTCTGGCATAACCACCGTAGTTGATGTTGGGTGTTCTAAAGCTCCAAATCCTTTTGCATCTTTCGCAGCCATATCTGATAAGTACAATAATATAGCATATTTTTTTGTTGTATTTATTGAACCCAAGAAACGTTTTTGCGCTTTCATCATGGTTTCCATATTTGGAGTAATTTGTTCAGCTGTATATTTACCTGTTGGAGAATATACGCTAATGATAATTTCCATATCATCCACCATAAACGAAGTAAAATCTGGTTTTGAATACATGATTGGCATTTCTACCAAGTTAGCATATTTTGGCATGTAAAAAACATCAGAAGTAGCGCTATTATCAGCATCTGTCATTGCAGAAGCGCCTAATAAAGTTTCAGGATGTGTAACCGTTAATTTATAAGGAGTTTCTTCTTTTCCTTTAAAATAACCAATAAATCCATGGGTATTCAACATGAAATTAACACCAGCATTAATGTTTGTTCCAGCCGGAGAAAACACATCTTCACTAGCTCCAAATCCTGCTCCTCCTTCAGTATCAAAGGTGTCATTAACGTAATAGGTAATTTTTGCTAATTTTTTAGCATCAGAAATTGAATAAGAGTTCTCATCAATTTTTGCTATTTTAAGCGAGTTCCCTTTAGCATCAAAAGCTTTTACATTTTCAATAAAACGACCGTAATCATCTTCTGAATAAGTCCCTGGAACTGTTTTAGGGAAATGGTAGGTTACAGTTTCAATAGTGAAAGTTGGAGGTGTAACGGTTACTTTTACTTTATCGTCTTTAACATTGATTAAATCAATAGTAACTGCAACATCATTTTGTTTATTAGTTGTTTGAGTTGGACTACAGCTCCATAAAAACCCTACTAAAGCTAGGGATAACATTATTTTTTTCATCTTATCTTAATTGAATTACCAATAAGTAGATAAAATGCATGTATTGTTACAATTAGCGTTTAGAAATTTTATTACCTGTAATTTGTCTTTGTAGTTTACATTTGAAACGGTCAATGCCGTTAGTGCGAAGTTTTGCATGTTTTGTGGCTCTTCCTTGAACACGTTCTCGCCACATTTTAAAGCTTGATGCTTTCATCTCGCGTCGCATAATTTCAATAGTTTCTTGTTCGGAAATTCCAAATTGAAAAGTTATAGCTTCAAAAGGTGTGCGGTCTTCCCAAGCCATTTCTATGATACGATCGATTTGTGATTCAGTAAATTGTTTTTCTTTCATAAAACAAAGTTCTGTATAAAATAAAAAAACTCTTGTTGAACAAGAGTTAAATTTTTTTAGTCGAATTTATTTTTGAAATAATATTTGCTGTCTAAGTCTTCATCTTCCAATTCGTTATACTTTATTGGTTTAGGTTTTGGCTTACTAGCAGTCACTTTCTTTTTCCAAAGTTCAAAATTATCTTTGGACAATCTTTTTCGCATTAATTCGGTAACTTCATTTTCTGAAACACCAAATTCTTCTTTTAAAACTTCAAAAGGTTTTTTTTCCTCTTGCGCCATAGCAACAACTCTATCTAATGTTTCGTTGTCGAATTCTGAAATTTTCTTCTTTTTCATGAAGTAAATACTATTTCTCTATAGTTTATTGGTTAATAATTCAATATTAGTAAAAAAATAAATTCAAAATATAGGCAGGTTGTTTTTTTTGAATTTTTTAAAATAATGAACCACTATTCCCTTTTTTTTGATGAATTTTTATAGAATTGTTCTAAAAGTTAAATTTATTCTTGGATTTTTAGATTGAGAAGCTTTTGGAATTTGGTGTTTATAATGTAGTTGACTTCCTTCTTTCATCAATAATAAACTTCCATGATTGAGATTTATATTCATTCTAATCTCAGGATTTAAGTTATGCTTCAGTTGAAATTTACGTTCTTCCCCAAAACTTACTGATGCAATTATGGGATTTCTGCCCAGTTCTTTTTCGTTGTCAGCGTGCCAACCGTTGCTGTCTTTTTCGTTTCTGTATAAATTGGCTAAAACTGTAGTAAAATTTTGTTGTGCAACTTGTTCTACTTTGTCTTTAATATATATCAATGTAGGATTCCAAAGTTGAGGTTGCATCGTTAATCCCGAATACGAATATGGTTTCCCTTCATTTCCAAATAAACAGGTTAATCTGGGTTGGGCTATTTTCTTTCCAAATATGGTAATATCGTCTTGTTGCCAAGGCGTTTCATTTATTAATTTGTTCCATAAAAGATTGGCTTCTTCTTTATTGAAGAAATTGGGATAAAACTCGAAAAGCGCATCGGGTAACGGTAAAATTATTTTTTCTTTTGGGAATAAATCGAGCATAAAAAAAGCGATGAATTACATCGCTAATTTATTTATTTTTTCTTGAATTGTATATTCATAATTACGATTGCGGTAATTATTAACAGAATTCCTATCCATTGAATGAATAACACTTGTTCGTTTAAAAGAAAATATGCCATCATTACCGAAACCGGTAATTCTAATGAAGATACAATACTTCCTAAACCAATTCCCGTATGAGGAAATCCTGCATTTAATAGCATAGGCGGAATTATTGTACCAAATAATGCCAATACAATTCCCCATTTTGCAAAAATTTCAAAGTTAAAAGGTGTAACTTGGGTATATAAACTAAAACCAAAAACGATAACAGCACCACCTAATAACATATACAAACTTCTTTGTGCTGATGAAATTCCTAGTGCTACTTTGTTAGCGGTAAACATCGTAGTTGTAAAGGACGCTGCCGCCAATAAACCCCAAAATAATCCGTTTGGCCAATCAATTGTTGGGTCATTAAAATCTATTTTAAAAATATTGATTGCTAAAGCTGTACCAATTAATACGATGATAACCGAAATTATTTTTTGAAATGAAGGTGCTTTTTTATCTAAAAACCATTCTAATAAAACACCCATCCAAACGGTTTGCATTAACAATACAATTCCAATAGAAACCGGGATGTATTTTACCGCTAAATAGTAAAAAACACTCGTCATTCCTAATGAAGTTCCAGCTAACATTAAATGGAAAATGTTTTTTGGTGTAGCTTTTACTGCGGTGTTTTTATTTTTGGTGCGTTGGAATAAGTTGATTAATATTATTCCAATTATCCCATAAATGAATTGAGAGGAAGTTACTTCTGCGGTTGTAAAGTTTTCTTTATAAGCTAATTTTACAAAAGTGGCTAACATTCCATAACTAGTTGCACCTAATGCAACTAAGAAAACGCCTTTTATTATATTGTTTTTTGACATGTACAAATTTTTTAGGGGGCGCAAAGATAAACGAAAAACAAAAAAGAGTATAGAAAAAGAAAAATAATTTTGTTTGGTATAATTTTAGCTGTATTGAAAAAATAAAATTTATTTGGCAATTGTATAAAACACCTTTTATGAAACACGTTCTATTATTAATTTCAATTTGCTTCTTGTGCTGTAATAATTCAGATAACAATTCAATTCGAATTAAAGATTACTCTTCTTATCATAAAGAAGCTTCTGAATTTTGTAAAGAGAATCAGTATAATGAAGAGTACTATTTTTTAGTTGATTTGGGCGTGCATTCTGGGAAAAACCGTTTTTTTATTTATGATTTTAAATCGAATAAAATTATTGATAAAAATTTAGTAACGCATGGAAGTTGTGATCAATTTGAAGATAATCCAGATAAATGGAAAAAGGTTAAGTTTGACAACAGAGTAAATAGTCATTGCTCTATGAAGGGAAAATATAAAATTGGTAATCGCGATTATAGTTCTTGGGGAATCAATGTAAAATATTGGCTACACGGATTAGAATCTACAAATAAAAGTGCGGTAAAAAGGGTAGTGGTATTGCATTCTTGGGATGCAGTAAAGAATTTTGAAATTTATCCAAGACATAGTCCGTTAAGTTGGGGTTGTCCTGCGGTTTCAGATGATTTTATGGAAAAACTAGACGAACGTTTACAACAAACAAAAAAGCCAGTTTTGCTATGGATTATTGAATAAAAAAATCTCGTTTATACTTAAACGAGATTTTTTTAAATTTAATTCTTAAATCTATCTTCTTCTTTTTGTTTTAATGACTGAAGTTTTGTTTCGGTTGTTTTTTTTAACAATAGTTGTTCCTTTTTTGTTTCGAATTACTAAAGTTGATTTGCTTCTTTTTGGTAAATATACTTTTCGTGCAACAGTAACCCTGCGTGTATTGGTTTTATGAAAGTATACTCTATGTGAAGCACAATTTTTATAAAAAATACTATATCTTATTGGTCTCCATGGTTTCCACCATTTTGGGTAATAGTTCCATCGATAAGGCGAAATCCATACTGTATATCTTGGAGAGTATAGAAAACGTACACTTGGCCAAAACCAAACATTAACAATTACTCGGTTTGTTGTTATTTCAGGAAAATTTGGTCCACCTTTAGATTTCACAAGTTCTTCCTCTACATCAAGAGGTTCAACTATGGTGTTTTCTGCAAATAAATCGGAATCACCTTCAATTTGAAGAATTGCTTCTTCATTTCCCGTTTTTTCAATACCTATTGTAGCAATATCTTGTTTTTCTTTTTCGTTTAGAAATGTACTCAAAACGATAACATGAGTATCATGGTCTTGGATATCTTGAACTACAATATAGTCAGTTTGACCATCATTATTTAAGTCGAGATTATTTACATTATTGCTTTCTAAATTGATTAGTTTCTCAAATTCTTCAAGTGAATTTGATTTTTTAAATAAAGCTAATGCACCTTCTAAACTAAAATTTTCTCCAGTATATTCTGGCAAGTCATTTTTTTCGTCTGTTTGTGCATATGATGTTGAAATTCCTAAAATCAACATCAATAAAAATATCGATTTTTTCATTTTTACTTTTTTTAATTTAACACAATGTCATAAACTACACCATTTGAATGTGTGTAAGTAGCAAAATAATCACAGGTATTATCACCATAATCTAAAATACCATCTAAAACACTACCTTGTAAATCTAATTGTCCTTGTGAAACATGAGCACAAGCATATTTTTTAATTAATGGCTCAACTACAGTTGCAGTTAAAGTAGCATTATTGTTTTTTGTAATAGTGTGGTTTCCAGTTGTTATTTCGTATACATTATCGAGTAATGCTAAAGTAGTAACACCTGCAATTTGTTTTACAGTTCGAGTACCAGAATGAGTATAAACATCTCCAGAGGTAGTAGTTGTTTTTCCATTTGTAATCGTTCTATTCCATTGCGGATAATTTACATCAGTAGTCGTGTTTTCATATACGATTGTACCTTCAACTTTTTTATTATTGATATAATAATTATCACCTCTTACAATTGTAGTAATACTTCCTGTGCTCATAATATAATTTGATATGGTAACCGTAATGCTTCCAGATCTCAAAATCCCATTTGAAATACAACCAGATCCAAAATCAATTGTGAATGTTTTAGGGAAAACTCCGGGTGTAGCATTGTCTACAGTTACTGTAGCGCATGAAGTTAATTCAGAATTTGATGCGGAATTTGTTCGGCTCGAAAATGAGCCATTATCACTAGAAGCTTCAATGCCTGAATTGAAATCTACATCACTACTAAATTCAATTTCTGCGTATGCACTTACTAATTCGCGATCAACAACAATATCTTCTTTACTGCAAGAAATTAATGTTAGCAAAATAGTTCCGATAATATAAAAATTCATTTTTTTCATATGCTATTTTTTTTAAGTTTATAGATTAGACTATATAGAATTCAAAAGGTTTAAATTTTAAAAATTAATTATTCAATATCATCAGATAAATCTTTTAAATGCACTCGTAAAGCATTAACAGAAATACTAATTTCCCAAAACGAAATGCCTAAAGAAATTAATAAACTTAACAAACTAGCTCCAAAAAGATATATTCCAATAGAATCTTGACCAATATACAATAGTAACATAGCAAAAACCGACAAGAATAAGCACATAACGCCAAAAAGTTGCATGTATCGAATGAGTGTGAGTCGTAAGTTTAGGTTTTTGATTTCTAAAAGTATATTTTTATTATGATTGTCGTCGTAGTTTTTCTTTAAACCGCGAACAATTTGGGCAATTGTTAAAAATCGATTCGTATAAGCTAAAAGAATTAGTGAAGTTGCTGAAAATAATAAAGCGGGAGTTTCGATTGAAAGTGTCATTATTTATGTTGTAATTAGTTTTTGTCTATTAGTTTTCTGCAATTTCTTTAATAATTGTTAAGCCTAATCCAAAAGTTTTATTATAATATTCAATATATTTTTCTAAAACATCAATTACAACAGAAATTTTTGTTTTACCATTTTCTTCGTTTAAAGAATAATTTTCAATTGCACCTGACCAAGCTTTAGATTCATCATCTATAGGCTGTTCCTTAAAGTTTTTTAGGTTTCCAATGTGCGTGAAGAACATTTTTTCATTTGGAACTAGAGTTGAAATTTCACTATACATTCCGTTTCCATTCGGATCAAGAAAATGAATTCGCTCTCCTTGTTTCCAAGTAGATTTTGTAGTTGAACCTTCGCAAAAGGCAGCAGTCCACTTTTTATAGTTTTCTTCTTTCCACATAGCATTCCAAACTTTATCGGCTGGAGCGCTTATTTCGATGTCGAAAGTTAGTTTTTTCATAGTTTACAGTTTTATAATCAAAGTTAACAAAAAAACCTGACAGGTTTCTCAAACCTGTCAGGTTTTAATTAAATTATAAAATCAAAAATTAATAAATTCAGAAAGACAATTAAGACTACTTCAACGTCTCAAAACTTCTCTTTACAAATGCCGTTAACTCTTCTCCTTTCAATAAACCTTGAGAAAGTTTTGCTAAATCTAAAGCTTGTTTTACCAAGTCTTTTTGTGCGTCTTCTGGGCTGTTTAATATAGTAGTCGCTAATTCTGAATTCGTGTTTACAACCAAATTATACATATCTGGGAAGTTACCCATGCCAAACATTCCACCACCGCCAGTTGCGCTCATTTCTTTCATTCTACGCATGAATTCGGGTTGGGTAATAATGAATGGTGCTGCATTGCTATCTAAGTTTTCTAATTGTACTGTGTAGTTTTCTTTTGGAACTACTGTTTCAATAGACGATTTCAGTTTTTCTTTTTCGTCATCCGATAATTTAGAAATTGTTTCTTCTTCTTTCTGAATTAATTTATCAATATGATCTGCATCTACACGAGCAAACGTTAGATTCTCATTATCCGCTTCTAATTTTTGAATCAAATGCGACACAATTGGTGAATCTAACAATAACACTTGATAACCTTTTTCTTTTGCGATATCAATGTAGCTGTGTTGTGCATCTTTGTTAGAGGCATAAAGCACTACTAATTTTCCGTTTTTGTCGGTTTGGTTGTCTTTTAATGCTTCTTTTAATTCGGCTAACGTGTAATATTTGTCTTCTGTTGTTGGATATAAAACGAAATCGCCTGCTTTTTCATAGAATTTTGGTTCCGAAAGCATTCCGTATTCTAAAACTACTTTGATGTCGTTCCATTTTTGTTGGAAATCTTCGCGGTTTTCGTTGAATAGTGATTTCAATTTATCTGCAACTTTACGAGTGATGTAGTTCGAAATTTTCTTTACATTGCCATCGGCTTGTAAGTACGAACGCGATACGTTTAATGGAATGTCTGGTGAATCTACTACACCTTTTAACATCATTAAGAATTCAGGAACAATTCCTTCTACATTATCAGTTACAAAAACCTGATTTTGGTACAATTGGATTTTGTCTTTCTGAATTTGTAAATCGGCAGATAATTTTGGAAAATATAAAATTCCAGTCAAATTGAACGGATAATCCACATTTAAGTGAATGTTAAATAATGGTTCGTCAAATTGCATTGGGTACAATTCGCGATAGAAATTTTTATAATCCTCTTCTGATAAATCACTCGGTTGTTTGGTCCAAGCCGGATTTGGATTATTAATAATGTTATCTACGTCAACGTATTCTGTTTTGTAATCTTCTGGAGCGTCTTCTGGTTTTGGAAGCGCTTCTTTTTTAGTTCCAAATTTAATCGGAATTGGCATGAATTTGTTGTATTTGGTCAACAATTCACGAATTTTGAATTCTTCTAAAAACTCTACTGAATCTTCTGCAATGTGAAGGATAATTTCGGTACCTCTTTCTGTTTTGTCATGAGAAGTTAAAGTAAATTCTGGACTTCCATCACATGTCCAATGTGCTGCCGGTTCGTCTTTGTATGATTTAGTAATGATTTCTACTTTAGAAGCTACCATGAAAGCCGAGTAAAATCCTAATCCAAAGTGTCCAATTACACCTGAATCTTTGGCAGAATCTTTATATTTTTCTAAGAATTCTTCTGCACCAGAGAAAGCGATTTGATTGATGTATTTTTCAACTTCTTCCGCCGTCATTCCTAAACCTTGGTCAATAATATGAAGTTTTTTAGCTTCTTTATCAATTTTTACTTCAATTTTAGGATTTCCATACTCCACTTTTGCTTCCCCAATGCTGGTTAGATGTTTTAATTTTAAAGTAGCGTCTGTTGCATTCGAAACTAATTCACGTAAGAAAATTTCGTGATCACTGTACAAGAATTTTTTGATTAAGGGAAAGATGTTTTCAACTGAAACATTAATTTTTCCTGATGCCATATTTAAAATTTTAAGTTAAACAATTTGATGTTTCACCTATTTCAAAATAAATACCAAAGTTGCATTGGTGACAAATTGACATAATTTTTAATCTTATCTTTGTAAAAAAAATAATCATGCTGTCGGTTCAAAATATTACTTTTTCTTATAACGAAATTCCAAATTTACATGCGATTTCTTTACAATTGCCAAAAGGTAGAAATTTGGCTTTAATAGGAGAAAGTGGTTGTGGAAAAAGTACGTTATTAAAATTGATTTATGGATTGTATGACTTAAATGAAGGGCAAATTTTTTGGAATGATATAGAAGTGTTGGGTCCAAAATATCATTTAATTCCAGGGATGCCTTTCATGAAATATTTGGCTCAAGATTTCGATTTGATGCCTTATATTACAGTTGCTGAAAATGTAGGGAAGTACCTATCTAATTTTTTTCCAGAAGATAAAAAAGCAAGAATAGCAGAACTCCTTGAAATTGTTGAAATGACAGCATTTGCAGATGTGAAGGCAAAATTATTAAGTGGTGGACAAATGCAACGCGTCGCCTTAGCTCGAGTTTTGGCTTTAGAACCTGAAGTTTTATTGTTAGACGAACCTTTTAGTCATATTGATAATTTTAGAAAAAATAGTTTAAGACGTAAACTATTTGGTTATTTAAAAGAAAAAGAAATTACGTGTATAGTGGCCACGCATGACAGTACAGATGTGTTATCTTTTGCTGACGAAGTAGTGATCATAAAAGAAGGTAAAATTGTAGCAAGTGGTATTCCAAAAGATATTTATGAGAATCCAAATCATAAATATGTAGCCTCATTATTTGGTGATGTTAACGAAATTGAAATTGAAGGAGAATTGAAATTTGTTTATCCGCATGAATTAAAAGCAACAGTAAATTCTGATTTTAAGGTTGAGGTTTTAAATTCTTATTTCAGAGGAAGTCATTATTTAATGGAAGCTAAGTATCAAAATCAAATTGTTTTTTTTGAACATGATTTTGAAATAGAAAAAGGGAAGACAGTTTCATTAGAATTTTCAAAATCTAATTAAATCATCACACAATTAATAATTTCGTATTTTTGTAGCTTAATTTAGATAGAAAAGTATGTATCATTCAAAAATTTCAGGTTTAGGTTATTACGTTCCTAATAATGTGGTAACAAACGATGATTTATCAAAAATAATGGATACTAACGACGAG
Organism: Flavobacterium cyclinae; assembly: GCF_021172145.1. Taxonomy (NCBI): domain Bacteria; kingdom Pseudomonadati; phylum Bacteroidota; class Flavobacteriia; order Flavobacteriales; family Flavobacteriaceae; genus Flavobacterium; species Flavobacterium cyclinae. The sequence continues at coordinate 2,331,919 of NZ_CP089095.1, read as the reverse complement.
TGGATTCAGGAACGTACTGGAATTCAAGAACGTCGTCATGTGATAAGAGGAGAAGATACCACCACTTCAATGGGGGTAAAAGCAGCACAAATTGCTATTGAACGTTCTGGCGTTGCTAAAGAAGATATCGATTTTGTCATCTTCGCAACTTTGAGTCCCGATTATTATTTTCCAGGACCAGGTGTTTTAGTGCAACGTGATTTAGGTTTAAGAACGGTTGGCGCATTAGATGTTCGTAATCAATGTTCAGGATTTGTATATGCGATTTCAATTGCTGACCAATACATCAAAACCGGAATGTATAAAAACGTTTTAGTAATTGGTTCTGAATTGCATTCAACTGGTTTAGATATGACTACTCGTGGAAGAGGTGTTTCAGTAATTTTTGGTGACGGTGCAGGAGCAGCTGTACTTTCAAGAGAAGAAGATTTATCTAAAGGAATTTTATCTACTCATTTACATTCTGAAGGGCAACATGCAGAAGAATTGTCATTAATTGCTCCAGGGATGGGCAAACGTTGGGTAACCGACATTATTGCAGATAACGATCCAAACGATGAAAGTTATTATCCATACATGAACGGACAATTTGTTTTCAAAAATGCAGTAGTTCGTTTTAGTGAAGTAATTAACGAAGGTTTGCAAGCGAATAATTTGCAAGTTTCCGATATTAATATGTTGGTGCCACATCAAGCGAATTTGAGAATTTCACAGTTCATTCAACAGAAATTCCGTTTAACAGATGACCAAGTGTTCAACAATATTCAAAAATACGGAAATACCACTGCAGCCTCTATTCCAATTGCTTTAACTGAAGCTTGGGAACAAGGTAAAATTAAATCAGGTGATTTAGTAGTTTTAGCTGCTTTTGGTTCTGGATTTACTTGGGGAAGTGTTATTATTAGATGGTAATTTTTAGAAAATTGAATAAAGAAAATAGAATATAGAAAAAAAACGCTCTGAATTTTCAGAGCGTTTTTGCTATTTACTAATCACTAACGACTAATTACTAAAATTAAAACATTCCACCACCACTTTGTGTTTCGTTAGCATCTCTTTGTTTTCTTGCTAAAGCACGGTTTTTTCCACCACCAAACATGTAATTGAATCCTACATAAAACGTTTGACTTTCCCAGTAAAAAGCACCTTGTTGTCTAAACGGAATGTTACCATCAAAAGCAAATCGCATATTTTCAAAAACGTCATTATAACGAGCTGTTATTGTACCTTTTCCTTTTAAGATGTTGTAAGTTGCTCCAAAATCCATTTTATACATTTCTTTTCTATCATATTGTAATCCACGATCTCTACCTCTATACATAGCAAATAATTGGAAACGTAAATTTTTTGTTGCTGTAAAACTGTTGTTAATTCTTGCATTAAATGTTGTTACATCCACTTCGGCATTTTCTAAAGCGTTTGTGTTGGCATTTTGTACCGTTCCTTTAGCAGTTTTGAAATAAACATCGGTACTTACATTAACAGACCACCATGCGGCGAATTTTAAATTTCCTGATGATTCAATTCCGTATGCATTATTATTTGAAAAATTGGCATAAGATAAGATGTTTCTATTTGGATTGTTAGGGTCGTTATAAACAGTTCTTGAAATCTCATCTGAAATGCTTCTATAAAACACACCGCTTGTAATGGATCCAATTTTAGTAGATCTTGTATAATTTACTTCAAACGAATTTGTAAATTGTGGAACTAAATCGGGATTTCCTCTTGATTCCATTAAAGGCGTTGTCCATTCTCTAATTGGGCTAATTTGTCCAATACTTGGACGGTCAACTCTTCTTGAATAATTAAAATTGAAAGAGTTTTTATCATTTGCAGTATACGTTAAAAAAGCCGATGGATAAGCTGTAAATAAATCATCACTTATTTTTTGGGCATCGCTAAAACTTGGATTTGTTTCATTGATGGCAAAATCTGCTTCTAAATCAAAATACTCTAATCGAACACCCAATTGACCACTCCATTTCCCTATTTGCTTTCCTAAATTAGCATAAGCTGAATAAATATTTCTTCCAAATTCAAACGAATTATTAGCACTTGTAAAACTAGGGTTGATATCATTAAAACGATTTCCTGAATTCTGAATTCTCGTCTCAACTCCTAATTCCAATTTAGAATTTTCTGTTATTGGATTTATATAATCAGCATTAAACTGAAAATAATCAGTTGTTCCTTTAACAATATTTCTTCTTTCAAAACTTTCTGATGGGTTTAAAATGGTTTCATCATAAAGTGTGTTTTCATCATTTACCGTATGAGAATAATTCAATTGAAGTTCTAAATTTTCATCTTTCTTTTCAAAGTCGTGCTTAAAAACCATGTCGTAGGTTTGGTTTTTATTATTTCCGTTACTACCAAAAAGCTGACTTGTATTTCTATTGCTAATTGGATCATCATAAGCAACGGTTGTCAATCCTGTGCCAGAACCATAAGTAAAACTTTGATTGGTGTAAGCAGATAGAGTATTTTTATCGTTAATGTAATAATCCATTCCAAATTTTAATAGGTGCGAATTGTTTTTGTTTTTGAATTGGAAATTTTGTAGGTTTTCTTGATTAGTTCTTTCACTATCAACAAATCCGTGATTTGCATTTATTCCGTGATTAAAGCCATAATTGGTGTAAAAATTTATTTTTCCTACGCGGTAATTCATGTTTAATGCCGAATTTGTCTTTGGTGTAATTCCAAAAGTAACTCCAGTGTTTAAAGAACCATTAAACCCGTCTTGCGAATTTTTATGCAAAATAATATTGATGATTCCGCTCATCCCTTCTGGATTATATTTTGCCGAAGGATTTGTAATCAATTCGATTTGTTTGATTGAAGCCGAAGGAATTTGTTGTAACAATTGTTCTACTGAAACATTTGAAGGTTTTCCATCAATTAGAACACGAACATTGCTGTTTCCTCTCATGCTAATTTCTTTCGTTTGAGGATCGATACTAACAGTAGGAATATTATTCATGATTTCTGACGCTGTAGTTCCTGATGCGATTAAATCTTTTCCAACATTAATCACTTTTCTGTCAATTTTTTGAACCATATTAGAACGTTCCGCAACAACTTCTACATCTTTTAATTCGGATACGTCTTCTGAAATAGTTATAGTTCCTAGGTTTAAATTTGATTCTGTTGTTAAATCAATATTTTTTACAACCGTTGTATATCCAATAAATTGAATTTCAACAATGTATTTTTGATTTCCTAATTTAGTGATGATGAAATTTCCTTCTTCTGTTGTAACGCCTCCCGTTACAATTTTGCTATTGTCTTTAACAATAATGTTTACATAAGGCAAAGGTTCATTGGTGTTTTTGTCAATTACTTTTCCTTTGATACTTCCTGAATTTTGTGCAAAACCAAAAGTCATAGCGAACAAAAAGCAGGTGATAATTAGTTTAAGTTTCATTTGTTTGTTTTTAATTAAATGATTGATGATTGTGGTTAATAGACTTCAACAATTGTTAAATGTTACAGTATTTTTGAAATATTTTTTTAATCGAAAAAAAACTAATCACTAATTACTAATCACTAATTACTATTTATTACCTTTGCACGTTCAAAAAAATAAGGTAAAATGACATTACATCACACACTAACAACACACATCCAAAAAGCAGTTCAAGAATTATTCAATATTTCTGTTGAAAAAGTTGAATTTCAAGCTACTAGGAAAGATTTTGAAGGTGATATAACGATGGTGGTTTTTCCTTTGGTAAAAGCATTAAAAGGCAACCCGGTTGAAATTGGAAATCAAATTGGAAATTTCCTTGTTTCACATGCACAAGAAGTAGCAAAGTTTAATGTGGTAGGTGGATTTTTAAATATTGTGATTTCGGATGCTTTTTATATAGAATTTTTCAATTCAATTAAAAACAACGAAACCTTTGGTTTTGTAACTCCTAAAGAAGGTGAAAAAGCGGTAATGGTAGAATATTCTTCGCCAAATACTAATAAACCTTTGCATTTAGGTCATATTAGAAATAATTTATTAGGTTATTCAGTTGCCGAAATCATTAAAGCTTCTGGGAAAAAAGTATATAAAACGCAAATCATCAACGATAGAGGAATTCACATCTGTAAATCAATGTTGGCTTGGCAAAAATTCGGAAACGGGCAAACTCCAGAATCATCAGGATTAAAAGGTGATAAATTGGTTGGGAATTTCTATGTAGAATTTGACAAACAGTATAAAAAAGAAATTTCTGAATTAGTTGCTCAAGGAAAAACAGAGGAAGAAGCAAAGAAATTAGCACCATCTATTTTAGAAGCTCAAGATATGCTACGCAAATGGGAAGCAGGTGATGAGGAAGTAGTAGCTCTTTGGAAAACCATGAACCAATGGGTGTATGATGGTTTTGCTCAAACGTACAAAAATCTTGGTGTTGATTTTGATAGTTATTATTACGAATCCAATACGTATTTACTTGGAAAAGAAGTAGTGCAATTTGGTTTAGAAAAAGGCATTTTTGAGAAAGATCCTGATGGTTCGGTTTGGATTGATTTAACGGCGGATGGTTTAGATAGAAAAATCGTACTTCGTTCTGATGGAACAGCGGTTTACATGACACAAGATATTGGAACCGCAATCCAACGTGTGAAAGATTTTCCAGATGTTGGAGGAATGGTTTATACGGTAGGGAATGAACAAGATTATCACTTCAAAGTATTATTCTTAATCTTGAAAAAGTTAGGATTTGACTGGGCAGATAGCTTGTATCATTTATCTTACGGAATGGTGGAATTGCCTTCTGGAAAAATGAAATCGCGTGAAGGAACGGTTGTAGATGCTGATGATTTAATGGCAGAAATGACTACAACAGCGCAGACAATTTCAGAAGAATTAGGAAAATTAGACGGATATAATGCTAAAGAAAAAGCGAAGCTGTATCAAGTTATAGGATTAGGTGCATTGAAATATTATATGTTGAAGGTTGATCCGAAAAAACAAATGATGTTCAATCCTGAAGAATCGGTTGATTTTAATGGAAATACCGGACCTTTTATTCAATACACTTATGCGCGAATTCAATCGATTTTAAGAAAAGCAGATTTTGATTTCAAAAATGTTGTTGTTTCAAGCGAAGTAGAATTACATGAGAAAGAGAAGGAATTAATTAAACAAGTACAATTGTTTCCAGAGATAATTCAAAGTGCAGCATCCAATCATAGTCCGGCATTAATTGCAAATTATACGTATGATTTGGTAAAAGAATTCAATTCGTTCTATCAACAAGTTTCCATTTTAGGAGAAGAAAATCACGATATAAAAGTCTTCCGTGTTCAATTATCAAAATCCGTTGGAAATACGATTAAAAATGCATTTCAGTTATTAGGAATTAATGTTCCGGAAAGAATGTAATAAGAGTATTGAGTTTGAAGTTACCCTTGATTTTTGAATTTGCTCTTGAACTTGAAATTTAATACATGAACACATCAAAATATTTTTTTCAAACTTTAATTGTGGTAATCGTTTCTGGATTGTCTTTTTTGGCATTCAAAACGTTCTTACCAAAAAAGTTATTTACCGATAGCAAGCTCGATTCTAAAAATGTTGTAGTAGATAGTTTGCTTTTGGAAGCTATTGCTGAAGATGAAGGAAAAGTGGTAGAAGATACATTGTCTAAAACAATTATTGATTTTAAAATTGCAAATGGGATTAAATTTCCACCAGAAACATTTGAAGAATATAAAGGAAATCAATATCTAGTGTCTTTTTTTGAAAAATTATTTCAATTAGAAACTAAAAAAGAAGGCAATGTTCGTATTGCTTATTTTGGTGATTCTATGACAGATGGTGACTTAATCGTTAAAGATTTTAGAACGTATTTGCAAGAAAAATTTGGAGGTCAAGGCGTTGGTTTTGTGAATATTACATCAGAATCAGCTGCTTCAAGAAGTTCTTTAACTCATGAATTTTCAGGAAATTGGAAAACCCAATCGTATTTAAAGGTTAAAAATCCTTCTCATCCTTTTGGTGTTAACGGACATGTATTTTATGCGAATGATACGGCAAATATTGTATGGGTAAAATACAAAGCAAATAAAACAAGATTTGCTTCTGAACTACCTCGACCAACATTATTTTATGGTAATTCAGCTAACAAAGAAGGGAAAATAAATTATATCATTGGTTCTGATACGATTTCAAAAAAATTAGCACCTAATGGATTAGTAAATACGCTAGTACTTTCTGAAAATAATTTGAAAAACATCAAAGTTAATTTCAAAAAAGCTGATTCCATTCCTATTTACGGATTTAATTTTGATGATGGGAAAGGAGTTCATGTAGATAATTTCTCGAATAGAGGAAATTCAGGTTTGCCAATAGGAAGTTTTGATATTGCTACCATGCGAGCGTTTCATTCGAAATTAGATTACGATTTAATTGTTTTACAGTATGGAGCTAATGTATTGAATTATGGTTCTTTAAATTATGGTTGGTACGAAAAACGAATGGCTAAAGTGGTTGCTCATTTGAAAGAATGTTTTCCAGGAGTTGCTATCTTAATTGTATCTACAGCAGATAAATCAACCAAATACGATTCAGAAATGAAAACGGATTCAGCTGTAGTTCCATTAAATACAGCACAAAAGCGATATGCCATTAAATCAGAATCGAGTTTTGTAAATATGTTTACCTTAATGGGTGGAGATGGTTCTATGATACAGTGGGTAGAAAAAGAGCCATCAAAAGCAAACAAAGATTACACGCATTTTAATCATAGAGGAGCTAAAGAAGCTGCGAATTTGATTTTTACCCAATTAAATCAAGGCTATGAAATGTATAAAGAATTGAGAAAAAAACGCAAAAAAGCAGCTGTACCCGTAAAGAAAGATAGTGTAATAACCAATAAAGATTCGGTTTATGAAGATTAGATTTTTGTTGTTTTTGTTGGGATTTTCAATCTTTGGATTTGCTCAAGATTCTTTATTAGTTCCTGTAGATTCAGTTGATATTGAAGTGGAAGTTGTAGATTCGGTTGAAGTTACTTTTTCTAGTAATGATTTTCATAATGTGAATGCTCTTTTGCCTTTTTATGAAAAAATGTATCAATTAGAGCAAAGTAAATCAGGTAAAATAAATATTGTTCATATAGGAGATTCTCATATTCAAGCTGATTTATTCACTGCAAAAATTCGAAATCTATTCCAACAATCATATGGAAATGCAGGTTTCGGATTTACATTTCCTTACAGTGTTGCTAAAACAAATAATAGTGCACCAATTCGATATTCTGCATCTGGAAATTTTCAGAGTTTTAGAAATTTATATGCCGATGTTAATCGACCTGTTGGTTTAAGTGGGATTTCTTTAGAAACAACATCTAGGGATTTTGCCATTCAATTGGTGGTGAAAGATCCTCAATATTATTTCACGAAACTTAAAGTAATTTCGCCTCAAAATGTAAATTTATTTGATGTTTCCGTTTCTAATAAAGATATTGTTATCGAAAGAAAAGTACCTAAAAGAATTACTCACAAAGTTAAGTCTGGTGAAGTTTTGGGAGGAATTGCAAACAAATACAACGTTTCTTTGAAAGTTTTAAAAAAAGCAAATGGATTAAAAAGTGATATGATTCGAGAAGGAAAAGTATTAACTATTCCAACAAAAGGAACACAATCTAAAAGTTCTATAAAAACAGAATATATTCCTATTGAATTACAACCTTCTTTGTTCTCAAATGATTATGTTGCAGAAACGCCTTTAGAAAAAATTGCTATTGTTCCAAATCAAGAAATTGATGATTTTGCATTAAACGGATTGGTTTTAGAAAACGAGAATTTTGGTGTTATTTATCACAGTATTGGGGTAAATGGAGCAAAAGCCTCTGATTTCAATAAATTTAGATTATTTAATGAGCAATTACCAGTTTTAAATCCAGACTTAGTGGTTATTTCTTTAGGAACAAATGAGAGTTTTGACAAACAATCAGAGGAGCAATATTTTGCGCATTTAGACCAAATGATTCAAGGAATTAAAGAAAATAATCCGCAAGCTTGTGTTTTAGTGATGACATCGCCACCTTCAATACTTCATAGAAAGTATAAAAATACATTCATTGAAAAATATGCCCAAATTATCGAAGATAATGCTCATGTTAAAAATTATGCAGTTTGGAATCTTTTGGATGTTTTTGGAGGTAATAAATCTATTAAACGTAATGTAGCTAAAGGGTATATGGCTAAAGATAAAGTACATTATTCAAAGGCAGGATATGAAAGACAAGGCGAATTGTTTTTTGAAGCTTTTAAGCAATCTTACGAATTATATAAATCGACAAAACAATAGTGAAAGCACTTTTTAGTATACAAAATTGGTTTCTTGAGCATGTAGGAAACATCGATTTGGAAACCATTACAAATTGGTTTGTTTATAATCCAAAACAGCCATTACTTTTTAATAGCGCCTTATTTTTAGGGTTGTTTGTAGTGTTTTATTCGATTTATATTTTGTCTCGAAAAACCCATTATTTCCGAATCACTTATGTGGTTTTGTTTTCGTTGTTTTTCTACTATAAATCAAGCGGTTTTTATTTTTGGATATTGTTGTTTTCATCTGTAGTAGATTATTCACTTTCTCGATTAATATTTGTTGAATCTCAAAAATTCTATCGTAAGTTTTATTTGATTTTAAGTTTGGTTATTAATTTAGGAATGCTGGCTTATTTTAAGTACACCAACTTCTTTATTGATAATTACAATACACTTTTTAGTGGAAATATGAAGTTTGAAGATATTATTCTTCCTGTCGGAATTTCTTTTTACACGTTTCAAACCTTAAGTTATACGATTGATGTTTACCGTAAAGAATTAGAACCAACAAAGAGTTTTATAGACTTCTTATTCTTTGTTTCGTTTTTTCCACAATTAGTAGCGGGACCAATCGTTAGAGCAAGTGATTTTATTCCTCAAATTTATGAGAAGTTAAAACTTACAAAAGAAGATTTTAATCGCGCTTTATTTTTGATTATTGGTGGTTTGTTAAAAAAAGCCGTGATTTCAGATTACATTTCATCCAATTTCGTAGACCGTGTTTTTGATGCGCCAAATAGCTATACTTCATTTGAAAACTTAATGGCTTCCTATGGATATGCTATTCAAATTTATTGTGACTTTTCGGGCTATTCCGATATTGCTATCGGTTTAGCGTTATTAATGGGATTTTGGTTGCCTGATAATTTTAGAACACCTTATCAATCGGGTTCGATTACTGAGTTTTGGAGAAGATGGCATATTTCGCTTTCAAGTTGGTTACGAGATTACTTATACATTTCATTAGGCGGAAACCGAAAAGGTAAAATCAGAACCTATTTCAACTTATTCATGACCATGTTATTAGGAGGTTTATGGCATGGTGCCTCTTGGAAATTTGTGGTTTGGGGAGTTTTACACGGAATGGCTTTAGTTGTAGAAAAATTCTTTGGTCAGTTTATAAAATTGCCTAAAAATATTTTTGTTAGAACCATTCAGGTTATTTTGACGTTTCATTTTGTAGTATTTTGTTGGTTGTTTTTTAGAGCAAAAGATTTTACTACGGCATTTCAAATTGCCGAAAATATAACAAAACTTACTTTCAATTTAAATCAATGGCATACTATTATACTAGGTTATAAAAATGTCTTTTTGTTAATTGCAATTGGAGTGATTTGGCATTTTATTCCAGTGAAAACATTAGCTGGAATGCAAAAAACCTTTACATCTTTACCCTTAGTTGCAAAAGCTATTATATTAGGATTGATTTATTGGGTAGTGTATGCAACCGCTTCTGCAGATACCCAACCATTTATCTATTTTCAGTTTTAGTAACTTATGTTACCTAATAGTTTGGTTTTGAATGGTAACTTTGTCATTTAAATAAAACATGAATAAAAAGGAAATTGCAATAACGGTAATTGGAATTATTCTCGGATGTATTTCTGGATATGCGTATTATCATTTTGTTGGCTGTGTCACAGGAACATGTTCAATAACCTCAAAACCTTTAAATAGTACTTTGTATGGAGGTGTTTTAGGTGGATTGTTATTTAATATGATTTATGATTTTTTCAAAAAGAAACAATCATAATTTATTGTGTAACAAATGTTACCAAGCCTATTTGTATTTTGTATATATTTGTTAAATGAAATTTTCAGTTCACATATTATGCGTTTATTTGTTGCTATTGGTGGCATTACCGTCAGTAAGAGCAATGAAAATGCTTACGAGTCAAAATTGTGAACAAACCTGTCATACATCAGGTTCTGAATCTTCGGGTTGTGAAAAAGGGAAAATTATTATGAGTTTAAACTTTAGTCCTGTTCAATTTGTAGGGGAATTAGACTTTAAACCTGAAATTACTTTTCCCGAATTTAAAATCGAAAAGGAACAATCCAATTACGAGAAAATTTTTATTTCTAGATACCAACACTCTATTTGGCATCCGCCTAAGTTTTTCATTTCCTAAATTAGAAAAAGTTGATTTTGATGTTTGTGTTAATTGCACAAGCTTAATTTATAATGGAATAAAATGAAAAATATTTTAATCGTGTTTTTGTTGGCTTTTTTTCAGTCAACAACAGCACAAAGTACCTTTGAATATGATGTGGTACTCACTCCAGTTGTTGTTTCGGGTTTACCCGGATTGCATTCGTATGCTTTTGGACAACATAATGGCAAATGGCTTATTATTGGTGGAAGAAAAGACGGAGTTCATGCACGCCAACCCTTTAATGCGTTTCCTGGAGCACAAAACAATACGGAAATGTATGTAGTAGATGTTGCTACTCAACAAACATGGTCTGCTTCTGTAAATTCGCTTCCTACAGGAATAAAAGAACAATTACAGTCCACTAATATGAATTTTTATCAAGATGGGGATGCATTATTTATCATTGGTGGTTATGCGTATTCTACAACTGCTGCGGATCATAAAACCTTTAATAATTTAACATCGATTGATGTGCCTAATTTGATAAATGCAATTGTAGCGGGAACTCCTATTACTTCTTATTTCAAACAAATATCAAATGATGTTTTTGCGATTACGGGAGGTCAATTAGGAAAAATTGGGAATACTTTTTATTTGGTGGGCGGACATCGTTTTGATGGAAGATACAATCCAATGAACAATCCAACCTTTACTCAAACGTATTCCAATTCCATCCGAAAATTTACTATTGATAATTCAGGTAGTAATTTGAGTTATGCCAATTATGAAGAAGTTGTAGATGCAGTTCATTTGCATCGACGCGATTATAATTTGTTGCCTCAAGTATTTCCTGATGGAGAATTAGGTTACACCATTTCTTCTGGTGTATTTCAAATTGCAGTAGATTTACCATTCTTATATCCAGTTGATATAAAAGTGGGAGGCTATTTTCCACAAACGCAATTCAATCAATATTTGAGTAATTATCATAGTGGTAAAGCTTGTTTGTATGATGCAACTAATAACAGAATGCATAATCTGTTTTTTGGAGGAATGAGTCAGTATTATTATCAAAATGGAACATTATTACAAGATGATACGGTTCCTTTTGTAAAAACGATAAGTCTTACTACTCGTTTTTCTGATGGAAATTTACTAGAATATCAATTACCTGTTGAAATGCCTAATCTAAAAGGTGCAGGAGCAGAGTTTATACCAAATGAGAATTTACCTCATTATACAAATGAAGTAATTCAGTTGTCTAATATTACAGATAATGAATTTGTAATTGGGCATTTATTTGGAGGCATTCAAAGTTCATCTGCATCTGCATTTACAGATAATCAAACTAATTTGACTAGTGCAGATCCTACGGTTTATGAAGTGAAGTTGGTTAAAAATACAACTTTAAGTACACCACAAATTGATGGTAAAAATCCGTTTTCATTTACGGTTTCTCCTAATCCAACTGTAAATGATACGGTTAGAGTAACATTTGAGATGCCATATGCTGCTAAACTAAATTACATGTTAACCAGTATAGATGGAAAAATTATTGAAGAAGGGGAAATAGAAGATACCAAAATGGGAAAAAATGCTATGAACTTTGATATTTCATTTCTTAATTCAAAAATGGTAATCCTTACTTTTATATTTGATGATAAATATTATGTGTCAAAAAGAATAATTAAAAAGTAATAAATGTTAAATTAATAAAAAATTAAGAGTACTGTTTCTAAATTTATATATATTTGTGATAGTACAAAACAAACAAAAGAATAAATAATAATTTAAAAAATAAATACAATGAAAAAATTAGTTTCTATTATGGCAGTGGCTGCTTTTATGTTATCAATGAATGTTAACGCTCAAGAGCCAAAGAAAAAAGCAAAAAAAGAAACAGCTAAAACTGAAAAATCTTGCTCAACTTCAGATAAAAAATCTTGTGGTTCAGAAGGAAAATCAGGTGGATGTTGTTCATCTAAAAAATCATCTGAGAAAAAAGCGGAATAATTTTATTCTAAATAAATTGAAAACGCCCCGATTTTTCGGGGCGTTTTTTTATGTAATAATTGTGGCTGAAATAAAAAATAGGGAATTGTAATTTTGAAATACAATTCATTAATAAGATTGATGATTGTTTTAGTTTTATTGGTTATTAAGAGCGTCTGTATTGGCGCTCTTTCTTTTTTGTAACAATAATTACAAAGTTGTGTAACTCTTGTTACCGACTACCTTTTTTTACGAATGTACATTTGTAACATAAAATATGAATAAAACTATACTATGAAAAAAGTCAAATTATTAATCGTATTAGGAATGGTAACTGGTGCAACTTTCGCACAAGATACTTTGACGATTTCAAAAAATGATTTATTGCAGAAAGTTACAGAAAATAACTTACAAATTAAAGTGGCAGAAAAATCATTTCAATCAGCAAGAGCTGATTATCGTCAGTCAAATGCACTTTTCTTGCCTAATGTAAATGTATCGCATACCGGAATTTTAACTACTAATCCATTGATGGCTTTTGGTTCTAAACTCAATCAAGAAATTTTAACGGCTTCCGATTTTAATCCGGCATTATTAAATGATCCTGATAAAACACAAAATTTTGCCACTAAAATAGAAGTTCAACAACCACTTATCAACTTAGATGGTTTGTATGGAAGACAAGCTGCAAAAGCTAAAATGGATGCTTTTCAATTGCAAACAGAGCGCACTAAAGAATATTTAGAACTTGAAGTTTCAAAAGCGTATATGCAATTACAATTAGCTTATAAAGCGGTACAAGTTTTGGAAAAAGCAAATACAACAGCACAAGGAAATTTAAAATTAGTAGACAACTATTTCAAAAACGGAATGTTGCAAAAAACCGATTTATTAAATGTGCAAGTTCGTGTAAATGAAATTGCGAATCAATTGCAATATGCTAAGTCCAATGTACAAAATGCTTCCGATTATTTAGCGTTTTTATTAAACGAAGATATGACCGGAAAAACCTTTAAACCGGCAGAAAATTTAGATAATGCAATTGCTATAGAAACTATAAATACCACAATTTCTGATTCCAGAAAAGATATTCAAGCGATGCAAAAATCGGCAGAAGCCTATCAAAAAATGTTTCAATCGTCTAAATTCGGATTCTTACCTCGATTAAATGCTTTTGGAAGTTACGAATTGTATGACCAACATCTTTTTCAAACTTCGGCTCAAGGATATTTAGTAGGGGCACAATTATCTTGGAATATTTTCGATGGATTTAAAAACGTTGGCAAAACACAAAAAGCAAAAGCTGATTTTGAAAAAGCAACGGTTGAAACCGAACAATACAAAAAGCAAAGTCAGTTAGAATTGAATAAAACCAATCGTCAATTGCTTGATGCAGAAAATAAAGTTAATTTATCAAAATTAGCTTTCGAACAATCGCAAGAAGCGTATAGAATTCGTCAAAACAGATTCACACAAGGTTTAGAAAAAACAACCGATTTATTAATGTCAGAAACGCAAATGGCACAAAAAGAATTAGAGCATTTACAAGCCGTTTTCGAATATAACTTTACCAAACAATACTTACAATTTTTAACCAAATAAAATTTCTTTACAGGATTGTCCCCTTGAGGTCCCGATAGCTATCGGGATTAGGGGTGTAAAAATCTCAAAATTTCTTAAAAACAAAGTTCCAAAAAATAAAATTTAAAAATAACAACATGAAAAAAATAATAACAATCATTACACTAACATCTTTAATCTTAACTTCTTGTGGAAGTGATAAAAAAGAAAATGTAGCAGATTTACCAGCAATTCCAGTAAAAGTAGCTGGAAATTCAGGAAGTTCTAATAGTTCATATGTTACGGCAAGCGGAAAAATAGAATCCGAAAATAGTGCGAATCTAAGTACTAGAATGATGGGGTATGTAACCAAAGTAAATGTAAAAGTGGGACAAAATGTTTCGGCTGGACAACTTTTGGTAAGCATCAATAATACTGACTTACAAGCAAAAAAAGCACAAGTGGATGCTTCTATCACACAAGCAACAGCAGCTTATAGCAATGCGAAAAAAGATTACGATCGTTTTGTGAACTTGTTTGCACAACAATCAGCTTCTCAAAAAGAATTGGACGATATGACTGCTCGCTACGAAATGGCAAAAGCAGGTTTAGAAGCAGCCAAACAAATGCGTAATGAAGTGATGGCGCAGTTTTCTTATTCGAATATCACCGCTCCATTTTCAGGAACGGTAACCAATACATTCGTAAAAGAAGGTGATATGGCGAATCCAGGAATGCCTTTAGTAAGTATTGAAGGAGCATCAAGATTACAAGTAACAGCAATGGTTTCAGAAAGTGATATTTCGAATGTAAAAAATGGAATGCCAGTTAAAATCAACGTGAAATCTTTAAATAAAGAAGTTGCTGGAAAAGTTTCGGAAGTGAGTTTGTCAGCTAAAAATACAGGTGGGCAATATTTGGTGAAAGTAACTTTAGACAAAATGGATAAAGAAATTTTATCAGGAATGTTCGTAAACGTGCAATTTCCATCGGCTAAAAAAGAAACAACAACTGTGAAATCAGATGTGGTTTTAGTTCCAGAAAGCGCTTTAGTAAAACAAGGACAATTGACAGGGATTTACACTATCGGAAGTGGTAATGTTGCTATTTTGAGATGGTTACGAGTTGGAAAAACATTCGGGAATCAAGTAGAAGTTTTATCAGGATTAGCAGCAAACGAACAATACATCGTTTCAGCTGACGGAAAATTATTCAATGGAGCTAAGGTTAGTCTTCAGTAATCAGTAATTAGTGTTCAGTAAAGGTTTTTAGTAGATAACTTGAAACCTGAAACTTTAAACTTTTAAACAAAAAATAACATGCAAGAAGGTATATCAGGTAAAATAGCCAATTTCTTTATCAACTCAAAATTAACCATTTTATTAATGGTGGCGTTGATGATTATTGGTACTTACAGTTCGTTCTTAATTCCTAGGGAAGAAGAACCGCAAATTAACGTTCCAATGGCCGATGTTATGGTCATGTATCCTGGCGCAAGTCCGTCTGAGATAGAAAGTAGAGTAGTAAAACCATTAGAAAAAATCATTGGAAACATCAAAGGAGTAGAGCACATTCACAGTATGGCGATGAATGGCTATTCGATGATGGTGGTGCAATTTTATGTGGGTGAAAACAGCGAAGATTCGTATGTAAAATTATACGACGAGTTGATGAAAAACCGCACCATGTTTCCAGAAGGAGTAATGCAACCTATCGTAAAAACACGTTCTATTGATGATGTTCCAATGTTGGGATTAACGCTTTGGAGTGAAAAATACGATGATTTCCAGTTACGTCAAATAGCAGAAGAAGTTACTTCGGAAATTGAAAAAGTAAAAGACGTTGCGATTACGAAAGAAATTGGAGGAAGAACACGCGAGCTAAAAGTAGTTTTAGACAAAGATAAAATGGCTGAAAACGGGGTGGATGCATTGAGCATTATGCAAATGATTCAAGCCAATAACGGAAGTTCACAATCGGGTAGTTTTGTGCAAAATGATGCGGAATATTTAGTGACTACGGGTAAGTTTTTATCAACTTCAGAAGATGTAGAAAACTTGGTAGTAGGTGTTAACAATAACATGCCAGTTTATTTAAAGCAAGTAGCAGCTATTCAAGACGGACCTCAAACACCTAAAAACTATGTGTCTTTTGGATATGGAAAAGCAAATGAGAAATTCTCCAAATTCAATTCGGAATATCCAGCGGTAACCATTTCAGTAGCCAAAGTTAAGGGTGCTGATGCGATGAAAATTTCTGAGAAAATATTAGAGCGAGTTGAAACTTTAAAGAAAAATATTATCCCAACCGATGTTCATGTTGAGGTTTCAAGAAATTACGGTGAAACAGCATCTCATAAAGTTGGAGAATTACTATTACACTTAGGTGTTGCCATTATTGCGGTAACGGTTTTAGTAATGTTAGCTATGGGCTGGAGAGGTGGATTAGTAGTTTTCTTTTCAGTTCCATTAACTTTTGCTTTAACTTTATTTAGTTACTATTTATTAGGATATACGTTAAATAGAATTACGCTTTTTGCTTTAGTGTTCGTAGTTGGTATTGTGGTGGATGATAGTATTATTATTGCCGAAAACATGCACCGTCATTTCAAAATGAAGCGACTGCCATTCAAACAAGCTGCGATTTATGCGATTAACGAAGTAGGAAATCCAACCATTTTAGCAACATTTACTGTAATTGCGGCTATTTTACCGATGGCTTTCGTGTCAGGAATGATGGGGCCTTACATGAGTCCGATGCCTATTGGAGCTTCTATTGCCATGATGTTATCATTATTTGTTGCTTTGACCGTTACACCTTATTTGGGATACCATTTATTACATGAAAAAGACGAGCAAGAACACAAAGAAGAACAAGGTTTAGAAACGTCTTGGATTTATAAAATCTATAAAAAAGTAGAGCAACCGCTTTTAGATAATTCTAAGAAACGAAATTTGATGTTCATAGTTACGATAGTACTATTATTGGGTTCAGTTCTGATGTTTTTTACGAAATCGGTAGCGGTTAAAATGTTACCTTTTGATAACAAAAACGAATTCCAAGTGGTAATTGATATGCCAGAAGGAACTACTTTAGAAAGAACAGCTGCGGTTACGAAAGAAATTGCGCAATATCTTTCAACTGTTCCAGAAGTAGTGGATTATCAGAATTATATTGGAGCTTCTGCACCCATAACTTTCAATGGTTTAGTACGTCATTACGATATGCGTGGTGGCAGTAATATGGCAGATATCCAAGTGAATTTATTACATAAAGAAGATCGCGATTTACAAAGTCACGATATCGCAAAAGTAGTGCGTCCAGAAGTACAAAAGATTGCTAAAAAATATGGTGCCAACGTAAAAATTGTAGAAGTTCCACCAGGACCACCCGTTTTATCAACTTTAGTTGCTGAGGTTTACGGACCTAATTACGAAGAGCAGATCAAAGTGGCGAATCAAGTGAAAACGATTTTGGAAACTACTTCTGATGTGGTTGATACGGATTGGATGGTAGAAGCTCCTCAAGTAGAATACAAATTAGAGGTTGACAGAGAAAAAGCCATGTTAAACGGAATCGCTCCTCAACAAGTTGTTGGTAATTTGACTTATTTGTTAAGAGAAATGCCGGTATCTAATTTGTATGATGAACGTTCGAATAATCCTGTTGGTATTACTCTTTCATTAGAAGATAAAGACAAAACTTCGATTAAAGATATTCAAAATTTGAAAATCAAAGGAAGTAGAGGAAATGTTGTTCCAGTGAGTGATTTAGTTAAAGTTACAACAGATACTTTACAAAACACGATTTACAGAAAAGATCAAAAACGTGTAGTTTATGTTTTAGCCGATATGGCGGGAGCATTAGAAAGTCCGGTGTATGCGATTTTAGGAATGAACGAAAAGTTAGAAAAAATGCAATTACCAAAAGGCTACAAAGTAAACGAATTGTACATGGACACACCATCTGATGAAAGTGACTTCACTGTGAAATGGGATGGAGAATGGCAAATTACCTTAGAAGTATTCCGTGATTTAGGAGCTGCATTTTTAGTGGTAATTATTATAATTTACATGTTAATTGTAGGTTGGTTCCAAAATTTCAAAACTCCAATTGTAATGATGGTTGCGATTCCACTTTCATTAGTCGGAATTGTATTAGGTCACTGGGTTTTAGGAGCATTCTTTACTGCTACTTCGTTCATTGGAATGATTGCGTTAGCAGGAGTTATGGTTCGAAATTCGGTCTTACTAATTGACTTTATTGAAATCCGATTAAATGATGGAATTCCAATGAAACAAGCTATTATCGAAGCTGGAGCTGTGAGAACGACACCAATTTTATTGACAACAGGAGCAGTAGTAATCGGAGCCTCAATCATCTTGTTCGACCCAATTTTCCAAGGATTAGCCATTTCGTTAGTAGCAGGAGCGATTGTTTCAACTTTACTTACTTTGATTGTAGTGCCATTAATTTACTACATCACGGAACGTAAAAAATGGGAGAATAATAAATAATAAAAATGTTTAATCATAAAAAAACTTACCTCGATAGTTTCCTCCCCAATTGGGGAGGTTAGGTGGGGCCAAAATATGAAATTAGTATTAATTACAGCCATAGCAGAATTTGAAAAAGATGTCAAAAAGATGCTAAAAGAAGCTAAAGTAAAATCCTATTCGTATCGTGATGTAAAAGGTTTTAGAGATGCTTCCGAAGAAAGTATGGAATCAAATTGGTTTGGTTCTGATATGAATGAAACAGATTCAGTAGTATTTTATGCCTTTATTCTACAACAAAATTTAGATATTTTGTTTGATGAGGTTACTCAATTTAATAAAAAACAAGAAACAATTTCTAAAGTACATTTAGCAGTGTTTTCAGTAGAAAAGTATAACTAAAAAAAAAATTATGATAAACAGATTAATTAGAGCAATTGCAGGAACATTTATAATTTTAAGTGTATTATTAGGTATGTATGTAAATGAAAATTGGTATTGGTTTACCATTTTTGTTGGAGCTAATTTGCTTCAATCATCTATTACCAAATGGTGTTTAATGGAAGATATTTTAAGAAAAGTTTTTAAGATTCAAGATTAGTTATACTTTTTTTTATAATTTAGCGTTAATTATAAAAAAATTAAAACCATGAAAAAGTTTAAACTAATCTCAGTTCTATCGTTGTTGTTTGTATTAAACGTTGCTTCAATGTGTAGTGACGATGACGATACTAACAATTCAGCAAACCCAACACCTGTTATTAATGCGGTAACTTCAGGTACTTGGAGAATTACATTTTATGAAGATTCAGGTGTTAATGAAACTACTAATTATTCCAATTACATTTTTACATTTGGACCCAATGGAGTTTTAACAGCTGCAAATACAAATACATACACAGGATCTTGGTCAGTTACAACAGATAATAGTACCGATGATAGTCCAAGTAATGATTTAGATTTTAATATTTTATTTACAACACCTGCACCAGCTACTTTTGTAGATGATTTGTCAGATGATTGGGATATTATTAGTTACACCCCAACTAAAATTGAATTAGTTGATGTTAGCGGCGGTAACGGAGGAACAGATTACCTAACCTTTGAAAAAATTTAACAATTTTTAAATTATAAGTAAGCCAGCTTTTTAGCTGGCTTTTTAAATTTTATTTCAATTTTAATTCATTTTTTTGATGATACTTACTGCGGTTCCGGTTACTGAAATGGCTACATAATTAGTAGCTGTAAGTTCAATATCAACCTGAATTCCAACAACAGCATTTGCATTTAATTTTTCAGCATTTACTTTAAGTTGTTCTAAAGCTTGTTCTTTAACTTCTGAAATACTTTCGCTAACTCCAGCATAATATTTTTGCATATTAAATGTCATTTTCATTTTTTGAACATTTACAGCTGTACCCGAAACAATTCCTCTGTACTCAGCAATTGTAAAACCATCTATAGAATTTGTAGTAGTTAAAATCATAGCATTAATTTTTAATTAATAAGTCTAATCAGTTGCTTTTTTGTTACATTTATGAACTTGTCATTTATTCAATTTCAACAAGTAAACTATTTTATACAATCTCTAAATACTACTTTGCGACTTTATAACTTTATCTTATCTTTGCACTTCATTAAACAAAATCAGAATCATGTTTGATAATTTAAGCGATAAGTTAGATAAAGCGTTTCATATATTAAAAGGACACGGTAAAATCACCGATGTTAACGTTGCTGATACTCTTAAAGAAGTTCGTAGAGCTTTATTAGATGCCGACGTAAATTTTAAAATTGCTAAAGATTTTACCACAAGAGTAAAAGAAAAAGCTATTGGTGAAAACGTATTAACTACATTACAACCAGGACAATTAATGGTTAAAATCGTTAAAGACGAGTTAACCGAATTAATGGGTGGTGATGCTGCAGGAATTAATCTTTCTGGAAATCCTTCTGTGATTTTAATGTCGGGTTTACAAGGTTCTGGTAAAACTACTTTTTCTGGAAAATTAGCTAACTTTTTAAAAACTAAAAAAAGCAAAAAACCTTTATTGGTGGCTTGTGATATCTATCGTCCTGCAGCAATTAATCAGTTGCATGTAGTGGGTGGACAAATTGGGGTTGAAGTTTATTCAGAACCAGAAAATAAAAATCCTGTTGAAATTGCTCAAAACGCCATCAAACATGCAAAAGCAAATGGTTTCAACGTTGTCATCATCGATACCGCTGGTCGTTTGGCTGTGGATGAAGAAATGATGAACGAAATCGCTAATGTTCACAAAGCAATTCAACCACAAGAAACCTTATTTGTGGTGGATGCAATGACCGGACAAGATGCGGTAAACACTGCAAAAGCGTTCAACGATAGATTGAATTTTGACGGAGTTATCTTAACAAAGTTAGATGGTGATACGCGTGGTGGAGCGGCAATTTCAATTAAATCGGTAGTAGATAAACCAATTAAATTCATCGGTACTGGTGAAAAAATGGAAGCTATCGATGTGTTTTATCCTTCTCGTATGGCAGATCGTATCTTGGGAATGGGAGACGTGGTTTCCTTAGTAGAAAGAGCACAAGAGCAATACGACGAAGAGGAAGCAAGAAAATTACAAAAGAAAATTGCTAAAAACGAATTTGGTTTTGACGATTTCTTAGTGCAAATTCAACAAATCAAGAAAATGGGGAACATGAAAGACCTTGTTGGAATGATTCCAGGTGCTGGAAAAGCATTAAAAGATGTTGAAATTCAAGATGATGCTTTCAAACATATTGAAGCCATTATTCACTCAATGACGCCAGCAGAAAGAAGCAAGCCTTCAATCATTGATGTAAAACGTAAAAATAGAATTGCAAAAGGTTCTGGTAGAAAAATTGAGGAAGTGAACCAATTGATGAAACAATTCGACCAAATGAGCAAAATGATGAAAATGATGCAAGGTGGTGCAGGTAAAAACCTGATGAAAGCCATGGGCGGAATGAAAGGCATGAGATAATCTGTAAAGACGCGATTCATCGCGTCTTTTTTATAACATATAAAACAACACAACAAACAAAAAACAAATGCAATTATTAGACGGAAAAAAAGTATCGGAAGATATTAAAAATGAGATCGCTGCTGAAGTAGCTCAAATGAAAGCCAAAGGTGAGAAAGTACCTCATTTAGCAGCTATCATTGTAGGTAACGATGGAGCAAGTTTAACATATGTAGGAAGCAAAGTAAAATCTTGCGAGCGTGTAGGTTTTGAATCGACTTTGATTAAAATGCCTAGCACAACTTCGGAAACAGAATTGTTGAAAAAAATCAAAGAATTGAATGAGAATGACGATATTGATGGATTCATTGTTCAGTTGCCGTTACCAAAACAAATCGATACTCAAAAAATCATTGAAGCTATTGATCCAAGTAAAGATGTAGATGGTTTTCATCCTGAAAATTTTGGAAAAATGGCTTTAGATATGTCTACTTTTATTCCGGCAACACCATTCGGAATTTTAGAATTATTAGAGCGATATAATGTACCAACTGATGGTAAACACACTGTAGTTATCGGAAGAAGTCATATCGTAGGTAGACCTATGGGAATTTTAATGGGAAGAAAAGGATTTCCAGGAAATTCAACCGTAACTGTTACGCACAGTCATTCAAAAAACATTAACCAAATAACGTCACAAGCCGATATCATTATATCAGCATTAGGAGTTCCTAATTTCTTAAAAGCAGAAATGGTAAAAGACGATGTAGTAGTAATCGACGTAGGAATTACAAGAGTAGAAGACGAAACTACTGAAAAAGGATATAGAATTGTAGGTGACGTAGATTACGAAAATGTATCTAAAAAAGCTTCATTCATCACGCCTGTACCTGGTGGAGTAGGACCTATGACCATTGCAATGTTGTTGAAAAACACATTGTTAGCAAGAGAGCAAAGAAGACATAAATAAAAAAAAACAAGCCATTTCAAACGAAATGGCTTTGTATTTATCTCTTCTGATAATCCGAAGTAAAGAATAATTCTACTGTTGGATATTTTTGTTGGGTCATTTGGATAGAGAAATCACTATCCGCTAAAAATACTAATTGCCCGTATTTGTCATGCCCTAAGAATTTTTGCTTTACACGTTTGAATTCTGCAAATTCTTCGTTTTTAGCATCTTGTGGTTTTACCCAACACGCTTTAAAAGCAGGGAAGTTTTCATACGTACATTTTGCACCATATTCATGCTCTAAACGGTATTGGATAACTTCGTATTGAAGCGCTCCCACCGTTCCAATTACTTTTCTTCCGTTCATTTCTAAAGTAAATAATTGGGCAACCCCTTCGTCCATTAATTGGTCAATTCCTTTTTCTAACTGTTTTGATTTTAAAGGATCAGCGTTGTTGATGTATCTAAAATGTTCTGGTGAGAAACTTGGGATTCCTTGGAAGTTCATTTGTTCTCCTTCGGTTAATGTGTCACCAATTTTAAAATTCCCAGTATCATGTAATCCTACAATGTCCCCTGGATAAGAAATATCAACAATCTCTTTTTTCTCAGCAAAAAATGCATTCGGACTCGAGAATTTCATGTTTTTTCCGTGTCTTACATGTAAATACGGTTTGTTTTTTTCAAATGTTCCCGAAACAATTTTAACGAAAGCCAAACGATCACGGTGTTTTGGATCCATGTTGGCGTGAATTTTAAATACAAATCCACTGAATTTAGTTTCATCAGGTTGTACCAATCTAGTGTCAGATTCTTTTGCTCTTGGTGTTGGCGCAATTTCTATAAAACAATCTAATAATTCACGAACTCCAAAATTATTCAAAGCTGAACCAAAGAAAACCGGTTGTAAATCTCCAGCTAAATATTCCTCTCTATCAAAAGGCGGATATACTTCGTCTATTAATTCTAATTCTTCTCTTAATCGAGTTGCTGGTTTTTCTCCAATAATTCCTTCTAGTTCCGGGCTGTTGATGTCGTTAAAAGCAATCGTTTCTTCAATGTTTTTTCGACTATCACCTTCAAAAAGATTGATGTTCTTTTCCCAAATGTTATAAATTCCTTGAAAATCGTATCCCATTCCAATAGGAAAACTTAATGGTGTTACACGAAGTTTTAGTTTTTTCTCTACTTCATCCATCAAATCGAAAGCATCTTTACCTTCACGGTCTAATTTGTTAATGAAAACAATCATTGGAATGTTTCGCATTCTACAAACTTCCACTAATTTTTCGGTTTGTTCCTCAACCCCTTTTGCAACATCGATAACTACGATTACACTATCAACAGCTGTTAAAGTTCTAAACGTATCTTCTGCAAAGTCTTTGTGACCTGGCGTATCTAAGATGTTGATTTTTTTGTTTTTATAATTAAAAGCTAAGACAGAAGTTGCTACCGAGATCCCTCTTTGTCTTTCAATTTCCATGAAATCGGAAGTAGCCCCTTTTTTAATTTTGTTACTTTTTACCGCTCCAGCTTCTTGAATAGCACCTCCAAACAACAATAATTTTTCAGTTAAAGTGGTTTTTCCGGCATCAGGATGGGAGATAATTCCAAAAGTTCGTCTTCTTGCTATTTCTTCTTTAAAACTCATTATTCAAAATTTTGTGCAAAAGTAACTTTTTTTGCAGAATTTTCTGTTAATAGTAGGTTATAAATGTTGTGAAATAGTGGCGAATTGTTATTTTTGTCGATTACAATCTAAAATGTATAAATAATTATGAAAATTAGTCGAATACTTATTTTTGTTTTCTTAATAGCACCGTATTTTTTAATAGCTCAAACTAAGGATGTTTTATTTACAATTGATGATAATCCTTATTATACAGATGAATTTATTAGAGTTTACAACAAGAATTTAGATCTAGTAAAAGATGATTCTCAAAAAGATTTAGACAAGTATTTAG
The DNA here is from genome assembly GCF_021172145.1 of Flavobacterium cyclinae. Lineage (NCBI taxonomy): Bacteria > Pseudomonadati > Bacteroidota > Flavobacteriia > Flavobacteriales > Flavobacteriaceae > Flavobacterium > Flavobacterium cyclinae. Next base: position 2,307,550 of record NZ_CP089095.1, on the reverse strand, counting down.
AATTGTTTTTGGGATATAAATTAAAAGTTCAAAAAGCTAATAAAGTTGGGTTACAATATGGTACCAATTATCAAAACGAATTAAAATCATATAGAAATCAGCTTTCTAAGAATTATGTAAACGATTCAAAAGTTACTAATGAATTAGTAAAAGAAGCTTATGATAGATTACAACAAGAAATAAGAGCATCGCACATTTTAGTTTTATTAGATGAAGGAGCAACTCCAGAAGATACTTTAAAAGCGTATAATAAAATAGTAGATATAAAACGAAGATTAGATGCTGGAGAAGATTTTGTTACCGTTGCAAAACAAACTTCTGAAGATCCATCTGTAAAAGATAACAATGGCGATTTAGGTTATTTTTCGGCATTTAGAATGGTATATCCGTTTGAAAATGCAGCTTATAAAACGAATGTTGGTCAAGTGTCAAAACCATTTCGTACTCGTTTTGGATATCATATCGTAAAAGTGGTTGATAAAAGAATTAATAGAGGAGAAGTAACAGTTGCTCATATAATGATTCTTAAAAATACGGATGAAGCACAAAATGCAAAAGCAAAATCAACTATAGAAGATATTTATCAAAAAATTCAACAAGGAGAGTCTTTTGAAACTCTTGCACAACAGTTTTCTGAAGACAAATCATCAGCTCCAAAAGGTGGCGTTTTACAGCGTTTTGGTTCGGGGCAATTAAGTTCTGAAGAATTTGAAAATGTTGCATTCGAATTGAAAGATAAAAAACAAATTTCGAAACCTTTTGAGACTCAATTTGGATGGCACATCGTAAAATTGATTGATAAACATCCTGTTCGTACATATGATGAGATGAAGACAGAATTGGAGGAAAAAATCAGAAAAGATGAGCGTTCTTTATTGATAACAAATTCACTAGCGAAAAAATTAAGAAGTAAATATTCTATATTGAAAGATGTAAAGATTTTGGTTAAAATAAAAGCAGTTGTTACCGATGAGTTTTATGCTCAAACTTGGGATGTAAATGAAAAAACAAAAGCCATAAAAGGAGTTGTTTTAACCATTAATAAAGATAAAAAATTAAATGCAAATCAATTCATAGATTTTATTATTGGTAAGCAAAAATCAAATATAAAAACAAAACCAATTTCTAGATTGGTTGATGAGCTTTTTGAAAAGTTTATTGACGAACAATTGATTGCTTACTACAATGAAAATTTAGAAAACGAATTTCCAGATTTTAAAAACATTATGGAGGAATATCGAGATGGATTATTGTTGTTTGATTTAATGGAAAAAGAAATTTGGAATCGTGCTAAAAATGATACCATTGGCTTAAATGAATTTTTCAAAAACAACATCAGTAACTATCAGTGGAAAAAACGATACAATGTGGATATTTTATCTTCAACTGATGCGAAAATTATTGAAAAAGCTCAAAAATATTTGAAAAAAGGAAAATCGTTAGATTACATCAAAGAGCAATTAAATAAAGACGGAAAAGTTAATATTATGTCTAAATCAGGTTTGTATGAGGAAGATTATGATGTGTTGACTCAATATCAAAATGTATCAAAAGGAGTTACCTCAATTGTTTCTAAAGACAAATATTATTTTGTACTAAACATTATTGATGAAAAACCAGCTGGAGCTAAAGAGCTTTCAGAATGTAGAGGTAAAGTTATTAGTGATTATCAGCAATATCTAGAAAATCATTGGGTTGATGAATTGAAAAAAGAATTTTCAATACATATCAATCAAGAAGTGTTTTCTAAAGTTAAAAATCAATTAAAGAACTAAAATGCGATATTGGATTCAAATTGTTTTTCTTTCACTTATGCTTACTTCGTGTGATTATTTTAAAGCACCAAGAAAGCCTAAAGCTATTGCGCGAGTTGGTGAAAGCTTTCTTTTTGAGTCTGATATTCTAAGTTTAGTGCCAAAAGGAACTTCTAAACAAGATAGTATAGCTATTGTAAAGTCATTTATTGAAAGATGGGCTACCCAAAAAATACTTTTTGAAGCGGCAGAAAAAAATATTGGAAAAGATAAAATTGACGAATACAATGTTTTAATACAGCAATACAAAGTTGATTTATATACAAAAGCCTACTTAGAAAATTTAGTAATTAGACAAATTGATACAGTAGTTACTGAAAAAGAAATTGAAGAATATTACAATAACAACAAGCAATATTTTAAAAATTCTAATGAGTTAGTTAAGCTTAGATATATTAATTTAGTTAAAGAAAATCCAAAATTTGCAAAAATTAAATCAAAGTTTAGTTCCTTTACTGCGAAAGATAAAAAAGAGCTTGAACAAATGGCTGTAAAGTTTAAAAGCTATGCGTTTAATGATTCCATTTGGGTAGATATTAATCAAGTTTTTGAAAAAGTTCCGTTTATTAATTTAGAAAATAAACATAAATATATTGCTAGTGGTATGAATTTTCAATACCCAGATTCAACAACAATTTGGTTGGTAAAAGTTAATAAAGTGTTGCCAAAAGACAGTGCTACACCTTTAGAATTTTTGAAACCAACTATCAAACAAATTATTATAAACAATAGAAAACTAATATTAATTAACAAATTAGAAAAAGAGATTACTAATGATGCAATCAAAGATAATTATTATGAAATTTATTAAGAATAGAATATTTATAACCCTGCTTTTTTTAACATCAAGTTTGATGATTGCTCAGCCTAAAAAAGTAAAAGTTGATGGTGTGGTTGCTGTTGTAGGTGATTATGTAGTTTTAGATTCGGATATCGATTTAGATTATATTACATTAAAGGCTCAAGGAGTTGATGTAAGTCAAATTACACGTTGCGAATTATTTGGTAAGCAATTAGAGGATAAATTATATGCGCACCAAGCCATTCAAGATAGTATTGTTGTTACAGATGCTGAAGTAAACTCGTTTTTAAATGAGCAATTAGATGCTGCTGTGGAACAAATTGGTTCAATTGATAAAGTAGTAAAATATTATAACAAAAAAAATGTTGATGAATTAAGAAGTCACTTTTTTGATGCTGTAAAAATGAACAAACTTACTTCTCAAATGCGAAATAAGATTGTTGAAGGAGTTACCATAACTCCAGAAGAAGTTAGAACTTTTTTTAACTCAATTCCTAAAGATGAGATTCCAACATTTGGTGCCGAAATGGAAGTAGCACAAATTGTTGTAAAGCCAGTGATTACTGAAGAAGAAAAGAAAAGAGTAATTGATAAATTGAACGAAATCAAACAAGATGTTTTAAACGGCTCAAGTTTTTTTAGTAAAGCGGTTTTGTTTTCTGAAGATCCAGGGTCAAGTTCTAATGGAGGGTTTTATAAAATGAATCGTAAAACAGCCTTTGTTAAAGAATTTAAAGATGTGGCCTTCAGTTTAGCCGAAGGTGAAATTTCTGATCCATTTGAAACGGAATTTGGGTATCATATTATCAAAATTGAAAAAATTAAAGGTCAAGAAGTTGAGTTACGTCATATTTTAATTGCTCCTAAAGTATCACCACAAGCAATGAAAGATGCAAAAGAAAAAATAGAGCAAATCAGAAGTAAAATTGTAAATAACGAAATTACATTTGCTGATGCGGCTAAATCTTCTTCTGATCAAAAAGAAACTAGAAATAATGGTGGTGTTCTTTTGAATCCAAGAACAATGGAACCAAGATTTGAATTAACAAAAATGGACCCAACATTATATGCTCAAGTATCTAGTTTGAAAGATAACGAGATTTCATTACCTATTTTAGACGAAGAAAGAGGAGTGGGTAAGTTTTATAAAATTATTACAGTAAACAATAGAATTGAAGAGCATCAAGCTGATTTTTCAAGAGATTATATTAAAATCAAAGAATTAGCATTAAGAGATAAACAGGTTAAAGAAATTGCAAAATGGACTGAAGAAAAAATTAATGAAACGTATATTAAAATTTCGGATGATTACAAAGATTGTGATTTTGTAAACAATTGGTTAAAAAAATAAATAACTTACCCTTTGATTTATCAGAGGGTTTTTTATAAGATTTTTTCTTATTTTAGTCCAGTAATATATTAATTCACTTTTCTGAATTCTAAATTCTAAATTCTAATTTCAATATGTCAGACGTAGCAGCCATTCAAGAATTAGTTCAAAGACAAAAAGCATTAAAACAAGAAATTGCCAAAGTAATTGTTGGTCAGGATGAAGTAGTGCATCAAATAGTGATGAGTATTTTTTCGGGCGGACATGCCTTGTTAATTGGTGTTCCAGGATTGGCAAAAACATTAATGGTAAATACTATTTCTCAAGCTTTGGGTTTGAATTTTAAAAGAATTCAATTTACTCCAGATTTAATGCCGTCGGATATTCTTGGAAGTGAAATCTTAGATGAAAATCGCCATTTTAAATTCATTAAAGGGCCAATTTTTTCTAATATCATCTTAGCTGATGAGATTAATAGAACGCCACCAAAAACGCAAGCAGCTTTGTTAGAAGCCATGCAAGAACGTGCAGTTACTGTAGCCGGACATCATTATAAATTAGATTTGCCTTATTTTGTTTTGGCAACTCAAAATCCTATTGAGCAAGAAGGAACCTATCCATTACCAGAAGCCCAATTAGACCGTTTTATGTTTGCCGTTAAATTAGATTATCCAAGTTTTGAAGAAGAAGTTAATGTAGTAAAAGCTACAACTTCAGATAATAAACCTGTGGTGAATGCTTTATTCAACGCACAAGAAATCATTGATTTTCAAAATGTAATTCGCAAACTTCCAGTGGCAGATAATGTGATTGAATATGCTGTAACTTTGGTAAGTAAAACACGTCCCGATAATCCGCTTTCCAATGAGTATGTAAAAACGTATATCGATTGGGGTGCTGGTCCAAGAGCTTCTCAAAATTTAATTTTAGCTGCAAAAACAAATGCTGCTTTTAATGGAAAGTTTTCTCCAGATATTGAAGATGTTAAAGCTGTAGCTGTTGGAATTCTTCGTCATAGAATCGTAAAAAATTATAAAGCGGATGCCGAAGGAATTTCGGAAGAAGAAATAATCAAAAAGCTGTTTTAAAAAAATATGTTTGGACTGCCAATTGATTTAAATAAACGAAAGCATGGATTAGATATTGCAAGAGCTATTGCAATATCTTTAGTTGTTTTTGCTCATTCTCTTTGGATAAGTGATTTTTTTCCTCCTGTTTTGAGTTGGTTTATGCAGTTGAGTGGAACCATTGGAGTGGAAATATTCTTTATAATCAGTGGGTTTCTAATTGGTAAAATTGTTCTTCGAATGTTTGAAAAAGAAGATTTTTCTTTTTTAGTAATCATGGGTTTTTTAAAACGTCGATGGTTTAGAACGTTGCCAAATTACTATTTAATTCTATTCATAAATGTGTTGCTTTGGTATTTAATTTACAAGGAAATGCCAGAAAAACTATATCTTTATTTTGTTTATTTACAAAATATAACTCAGACTTCTCCTGATTTTTACAGAGTTTCGTGGAGTTTGGCGGTTGAACAGTTTTGTTATATCATTGGTCCTTTTACCTTGTTGTTTTTGGTTAAGATATTTCCTCAAGTTAATAGAGGATATTTGTTTTTAGGGATGAGCTTGTTTATGTTAGCATTGTTTTTTGGAGCAAGAATTTACTTTAATACAACACATGAGTTAACTTCTATAACAGATTGGAATCAATCCTTGAGAAAAGTAACAATTTATAGATTAGATGCAATTTATTATGGATTTGTTCTTTACTATTTGTATTATAAAAAATATATTACTGAAAAATTAAATTCTAGTTTTTTTGTATTGGGGCTATTCGGAATTTTTACTCTTCATGTTTTGATTTTTATTTTTGGAATTCAAGCTGAAAATTACCCTTTTTTCTTCAATGTGCTTTATTTGCCATTAAATTCTGTTTCTATTTGTTTAATAATTCCATATTTAGTATCCATTAAATTAAAAGAAACACTTTTTTTGAAATGGGTAACTTTGTTGAGTATTATTTCTTACAGTATTTATTTGTTACACTACACAGTAATACTTCATGTAATAAAGGTTTTATTTCCATCTGAAAATCTTAGAGGACTTTCTCTTTTTGGTTACACTTTGTTTTATTGGTTCTTAGTTGTGTTTTTATCTTATCTGCTCTATCGTTTTTTTGAAAAACCAATGACTAATCTCAGAGAAAAGAATATTTTTAATTGATAGAATTATAGTTTTTTTTCTTAGATATTAAGAAATTAACAATAATACCAATTTAAATTATCAATTTCTTAAATATATTTTCATTTTATCCTATTTTATTGAAAAATAACCATTAAAATAGAATCTTTATAAATAATATTTCTTTTATTTAGGCTTTTTATTAAAAATTTTTAAATCTGACTAAGATTTATTAAATTTGTGCCACTTAAAAAAATACAACAAACACTTAATAACTAATTTATGGCATTAGCTACTGAAATGAATCTTTATAACGATTACATTAAAGAAATAGAAGAAAGAAAAGGTCAAGGATTGCATCCAAAACCTATTGATAGTGCTGATTTGTTAAACGAAATCATTACTCAAATTAAAGATACAAATAATGCAAACAGAACCGATTGTTTGAATTTTTTTATCTATAATACTTTACCTGGAACAACACCTGCAGCAGGAGCTAAAGCTAAGTTCTTAAAAGAGATTATTCTTAATCAAGAAGTAGTTGCAGAAATCACTCCAACATTTGCCTTCGAATTATTATCGCACATGAAAGGTGGACCTTCAATTGAGGTTTTATTAGATTTAGCTTTAGGAAATGATGAGGCTGTTGCAAGACAAGCAGCAGATGTATTAAAAACACAGGTATATCTTTACGATGCTGATATGGCTCGTATCAAAGAAGCTTTTGAAAATGGAAATGTTGTTGCTAAAGATATTCTAGAAAGCTATGCAAAAGCAGAATTCTTTACAAAACTTCCAGAAGTTGCAGAAGAAATTAAAGTAGTTACTTACATTGCTGGAGAAGGAGATATTTCAACCGATTTATTATCTCCGGGTAATCAGGCACATTCGCGTTCGGATCGTGAATTACATGGAAAATGTATGATTACGCCTCAAGCGCAAGAAGAAATTAAAGCCTTACAAGCACAACATCCAGATAAATCAGTAATGTTAATTGCTGAAAAAGGAACAATGGGAGTTGGTTCTTCTCGTATGTCGGGTGTAAATAACGTGGCGCTTTGGACAGGAAAACAAGCTAGTCCATATGTGCCATTCGTAAATTTTGCTCCAATTGTAGGAGGAACTAACGGAATTTCTCCAATTTTCCTTACTACAGTTGATGTAACTGGAGGTATCGGAATTGATTTGAAAAACTGGGTAAAAAAGACAGATGCAAACGGTGAATTAGTTCGCGATGAAAATGGGGAACCAATTTTAGAGCAAGTGTATTCAGTTGCTACAGGTACGGTTTTAACTATCAATACAAAAACAAAAAAATTATACAACGGTGACAAAGAATTGATTGATATTTCAAGATCATTCACACCACAAAAAATGGAGTTTATCAAAGCAGGTGGTTCTTATGCTATCGTTTTTGGTAAAAAACTACAAACATTTGCTGCTAAAACTCTAGGAATCGAAGCTCCTCTAGTGTATGCGCCTTCAAAAGAAATTCATATTGAAGGACAAGGATTAACAGCAGTTGAGAAAATCTTCAACAAAAACGCTGTAGGAACACTTTCCAAAAATGTGTTACACGCAGGTTCTGATGTTCGTGTTACTGTAAACATCGTAGGTTCGCAAGATACTACAGGTTTAATGACCGCTCAAGAATTAGAATCAATGGCAGCTACTGTGATTTCTCCAATTGTTGATGCAGCGTACCAATCAGGTTGTCATACTGCATCGGTTTGGGATAAAAAAGCTCAAGCAAATATCCCGAAATTAATGCAATTCATGAATGATTTTGGATTGATTACAGCTCGTGATCCTAAAGGGGTTTACCATGCCATGACCGACGTAATTCACAAAGTATTGAATGATATTACAGTTGATGAGTGGGCTATCATTATAGGTGGTGACTCTCATACTAGAATGTCAAAAGGAGTAGCTTTCGGTGCGGATTCAGGAACGGTGGCTCTTGCTTTAGCAACTGGAGAAGCTTCTATGCCAATTCCACAATCAGTAAAAGTAACTTTCAAAGGAAATATGCCAGATTATATGGATTTCCGTGATGTAGTTCATGCTACACAAGCGCAAATGTTACATCAATTTGGAGGTGAAAATGTGTTCCAAGGAAGAATTATTGAAGTTCATATCGGAACATTAACGGCTGACCAAGCTTTCACATTTACTGACTGGACTGCTGAAATGAAAGCAAAAGCTTCAATTTGTATTTCTGAAGATGAAACTTTAATCGAATCTTTAGAAATTGCAAAAGGAAGAATCCAAATCATGATTGATAAAGGCATGGATAACAAAAATCATGTGCTTCAAAGATTAATCGATAAGGCTAATAAGCGTATTGCAGAAATCCGTTCAGGAGAAAAACCAGCTTTACGTCCAGATGCTAATGCAAAATACTACGCTGAAGTGGTAGTAGATTTAGATCAAATCGCTGAACCAATGATTGCTGACCCAGATGTAAATAATAAAGATGTTTCTAAACGTTATACTCACGATACGATTCGTCCACTTTCTTTCTATGGAGGTGATAAAAAAGTTGATTTAGGATTCATCGGTTCTTGTATGGTGCATAAAGGAGATATGAAAATCTTAGCTCAGATGTTGAAAAACATCGAAAAACAACAAGGTAAAGTGGAATTTAAAGCGCCTTTAGTAGTTGCTCCTCCAACATACAACATCGTTGACGAATTAAAAGCAGAAGGTGATTGGGAAGTATTACAAAAATATTCTGGTTTCGAATTTGATGATAATGCGCCAAAAGCAGTAGCTCGTACAGAATACGAAAACATGTTGTACTTAGAGCGTCCAGGTTGTAACCTTTGTATGGGGAACCAAGAAAAAGCGTCTAAAGGAGATACGGTAATGGCAACATCAACTCGTTTGTTCCAAGGTCGTGTTGTAGAAGACTCTGCAGAGAAAAAAGGAGAATCATTATTATCATCTACTCCAGTTGTAGTATTATCAACTATTTTAGGAAGAACTCCTTCAATTGAAGAATACAAAAAAGCGGTAGAAGGAATCAACTTAACTAAGTTTGCTCCATCACACAAATTATTAGTGGGATAATAATATCTAAAATATTAATTCAGAAAGCTCAAGTTATACTTGAGCTTTTTTGTTTTTATCTCTTCATTTTTTTGTAAATTAGTGGGATTAAATAACACACAAAATAAATTACTATGGCATTTGATATTGAAATGATTAAAAAAGTGTACGCTACCATGGCGGAACGAGTGGATAAAGCTCGTGATTTGGTTGGTCGTCCATTGACTTTGTCTGAGAAAATTTTGTATTCGCATCTTTGGGAAGGAATGCCAACGCAAGCCTTCACAAGAGGTAAAGATTATGTTGATTTTGCTCCCGATAGAGTAGCATGTCAAGATGCAACAGCGCAAATGGCCTTATTACAATTTATGCATGCTGGAAAGAAAACTGTAGCGGTTCCAACAACTGTTCACTGCGACCATTTAATTCAAGCAAAATCAGGTGCGGAAGCTGATTTAGCTTTCGCGAATAAACAATCCAAAGAAGTTTTCGATTTCTTATCATCAGTGTCCAACAAATACGGCATTGGATTTTGGAAACCAGGTTCGGGAATTATTCACCAAATCGTTTTAGAAAACTATGCTTTTCCCGGAGGATTAATGATTGGAACCGATTCTCATACTGTAAATGCAGGAGGTTTAGGAATGTTAGCTATCGGTGTTGGTGGAGCCGATGCAGTTGATGTAATGTCAGGCATGTCTTGGGAATTAAAATTTCCAAAATTAATAGGAGTAAAACTAACAGGTAAATTAAACGGTTGGACCGCTCCAAAAGACGTAATCTTAAAAGTAGCCGATATCTTAACCGTTAAAGGTGGAACTGGAGCTATTGTAGAATATTTCGGAGAAGGTGCCGAATCGATGTCATGTACCGGAAAAGGAACCATTTGTAATATGGGAGCTGAAATTGGAGCTACGACTTCTACTTTTGGTTATGACGATTCCATGAGAAGATATTTAGCCGCAACTGGTCGTCAAGATGTGGTAAATGCTGCCGATAAAGTAGCTTCTTACTTAACTGCCGATGCCGAAGTTTATGCGAATCCAGAAAAATATTTCGACCAATTAATTGAAATTAATTTATCCGAGTTAGAACCACATATTAACGGACCATTTACTCCAGATAGAGGAACTCCAGTTTCCAAAATGAAGGAAGAAGCTGTAGCTAATGGTTGGCCAATAAAAGTAGAATGGGGATTAATCGGTTCTTGTACCAATTCTTCTTACGAAGATATGTCTCGTGCTGCTTCTATTGTGAGACAAGCTGTGGCTCATGGAATTACTCCAAAGGCAGAATTCGGAATTAATCCAGGTTCAGAGCAAATTCGTTATACGATTGAAAGAGATGGAATTATTGCCGATTTTGAAAAAATGGGAACCAAAGTATTCACCAATGCTTGCGGACCTTGTATTGGACAATGGGATAGAGAAGGAGCGGACAAACAAGAAAAAAACACCATCGTGCATTCGTTCAACCGAAACTTTTCAAAAAGAGCCGATGGAAATCCAAATACCCACGCTTTTGTAACTTCTCCAGAAATGGTAGCGGCTTTAGCAATTTCGGGTCGTTTGGATTTTAATCCAATAACCGATACTTTAATTAATGATAAAGGTGAATCCGTAAAATTGAATCCGCCTTTTGGAGATGAACTGCCTACCAAAGGTTTTGATGTTAAAGATCCAGGATTCCAAGCTCCAGCAGAAGATGGTGCTTCTGTTGAAGTTGTGGTTTCCCCAACTTCTGACCGATTACAATTATTGGAACCATTCCCAGCTTGGGATGGAAAAAATATTTCAGGGGCTAAATTGTTAATTAAAGCTTTTGGAAAATGTACTACCGATCATATTTCCATGGCTGGACCTTGGTTGCGTTTCCGAGGACATTTGGATAATATTTCGAATAATATGTTAATTGGTGCTGAAAATGCATTTAATAATAAAGCAAATTCGGTTAAAAATCAATTAACTGGAACTTATGACGAAGTTCCAAAAGTACAAAGAGCTTATAAAGCTGCTGGAATTCCTTCAATAGTTGTTGGTGACCATAATTACGGAGAAGGTTCTTCTCGTGAACATGCTGCTATGGAACCAAGACATTTAGGAGTAAAAGCGGTTTTGGTAAAATCATTCGCACGTATTCATGAAACGAATTTGAAAAAACAAGGAATGTTAGCCTTAACTTTTGCTAATGAATCGGATTATGATAAAATTCAAGAAGATGATACAATCAATTTCTTAGATTTAACCCAATTTGCTCCTGGGAAACCTTTGTCTATAGAATTTGTTCATGCAGATGGTTCTAAAGATGTTATTTTGGCTAATCATACTTATAATGAAGGTCAAATAGAATGGTTTAAAGCAGGTTCAGCATTGAATTTGATAGCAGCTGGAAAAGCATAATTTAATTTTAAAATAATGTTAAAACTCCCTTTAAAAAGGGAGTTTTCTTTATCTTGCAACACTTAGTATTTCTATATTCCATATAAATGTATTCTAATGAAATTATTACATGTAATCACTTTTTTATTTTTATTTACTAGCGGATTTGTTTTCTCTCAAAAAACAATTAAACATACCGTAGTTTCAGGTGAATCTATTTATTCTATTGCTAAGAAATATGGTGTTACAGAGGCAGATATTTATGAATTAAATCCTAAAACTAAGGGTGCAATATTGCAGTTGAAAACCATTCTTGTAATTCCAAATAAAAATAAAAAATCAAAAGAGAAAAATAGTAAAGCAACTTCTAATACTACAGAAATTCATATCGTAACTTCAGGTGAATCACTTTATAAGATTTCTAAAAAATATAATATCAGTCTCGATAAACTTAAGGAATTAAATCCCAATATTAAACCTGAATCAATTCAAATTGGTGATAAAATTATTGTTGCTTCAACAAGTGAAATTCCTAAACCTGTCCAAAAAGAAGAGAAAAATAATGAATTGGATACTCCTAAAGAACAATCAATTACAGACAATTTAGAAACAGATGAATTGGGTAATAAAGTTCATAAAGTTGCTAAAGGAGAAACATTATACCGACTTTCTAAGAAGTATAAAGTAAGTGTTAGAGAATTGGAAGAAATGAATCCAGAAATTATTGCTAATTTGCCTATTGGATATGAAGTAATTGTTAGAAAAGGGAATGTAGAGTTTGAAAATCACAAAAAAGAAGTAGTAGCAACTACGCAACCAAAAGAAGAACTTAATTTAGAAAATACTACAAAAGCAGAATTTTTAATTTCAAAAGCTTCGGAGCATATAGGAACTCGTTATCGTGGTGGCGGAACAACTAGCGCTGGTTTTGATTGTTCTGGATTAATGTATGCAACTTTTCAACATATCGATATGACATTGCCTCGTTCATCTAGTTCAATGGCTGTTGGGGCTGGTTATAAAATAGATAGAAGTCAGGCTCAAAAAGGTGATTTGATTTTCTTTTCAACAAATGGAAGAGGAAGTGTCAATCATGTTGGGATGATTACTGAAGTTAATGGCGATGAAATAAAATTTATTCATTCCTCAGTTCAAGCTGGAGTAATTATTTCTTCAACTGAAGAACCGTACTACAAAAAACGTTTTATTCAAATTAATCGAGTATTAGAAAACTAGTTGCATGTTTTCTATATGATATTTATCATTTTACTTAATACTACAGTCATGTAAATTCGTAACTTCTAAAAGTTATGTCATGAAAGTAGAACAAATTTATACAGGGTGTATTGCACACGCTGCTTATTATGTTGAAAATAATGGTGAAGCCGCTATTTTTGACCCTCTTAGAGAAGTCCAACCTTATATTGATCGTGCAAAAAAAGATAATGCTAAAATTAAATATGTTTTTGAAACGCATTTCCACGCTGATTTTGTTAGTGGTCATTTAGATTTAAAGGAAAAAGCAGGTGCTGAAATTGTTTTTGGTCCAACTGCTAAGCCAAATTATGTTGCAATAATTGCTACAGATGGTCAGGTTTTTACCGTTGGTAATTATAAAATTAAAGCCATTCATACTCCGGGGCACACCATGGAAAGCACAACTTATTTACTTATTGATGAAAATGATAAGGAACACGGAATTATATCCGGAGATACATTATTTATTGGCGATGTGGGTCGGCCAGATTTAGCCCAACACGTAATAGCCGATTTAACACAAGAAAAATTAGCTCGTTTATTATATCATTCACTCCGTGAGAAAATTATGCCACTTTCTGATGATTTAATTGTGTATCCAAATCATGGTGCAGGAAGTGCGTGTGGAAAAAATATGAGTAAAGAAACTACTGATACTTTAGGAAATCAAAAACGTACTAATTATGCACTGCGTTCTGATATGACTGAAGATGAATTTTTAATTGAATTACTTACCGGTTTAACATCGCCTCCAGGGTATTTTCCAAAAAATGTATTGTTAAATTTAAATGGTTATCAGTCATTAGATAAAGTAATTGAAAAAGGTAAAAATCCATTACATCCTAAAGATTTTGAAGCTTTGGCAACTGTTTCGGGTGCTCTAGTATTAGATACAAGAAATGCTACTGATTTTGCAAATGGATTTATTCCTAATAGTATTAATATTGGTATAGACGGTAGCTTTGCAATGTGGGTTGGAGAAATGATATCTGATATTAATCAAGCTATTCTTTTAGTAACAGAACCAGGAAGGGAAGAGGAATGTATGATTCGATTGTCTAGAGTAGGTTATGATAATACTATCGGTTATTTAGAGGGAGGATTTGAATCTTGGAAACTAGAAGGGAAAGAAATTGATTCTTTAAAAAGAATTACAGGAGAACAACTAGAAGTGTTAATGCAAAAAGAAGATTTACCTCTTTTTGATGTTCGTAAAAAGAGTGAATTCGATTCAGAACATTTGATGAATTCTGAAAATATACCATTAAACCAATTAAATTCGCAACTGGAGAGTTTTCCTAAAAACAAACCATTTGTAATTTATTGTGCTGGAGGTTATCGAAGTATGATTGCTGCCTCAATATTAAAACAACGAGGATTTGATAATTTTGTAGATGTCTCAGGTGGATTCAATGAAATTTCTAAAACAACTAAGTTGCCAAAAACAGAATATGTGTGTCCTTCAACATTATTATAGAAATAAATAAACCGCTTTAAGCGGTTTATTTATTAATACAATTTTTTAACTATCTTTTAAAAAATTGAAAATTTCATCTTTTAAAAACACACGATCTTTTCTAAGATGTGATAATTCATCATCCATAGCAAGTTCTTCATCGGTTTCAATTTTAAAGATTTTTTCATCTAACTCTGTATACGAATGAAGTAAAACCTGAAATTCATCATTATGATGATAAAGGTCTTTGATTTTTTCAGCGTATTCAGGGAAATCTTGGTAAATAGGATGTTTAGTTATCATAATGCTGGTTTTTTAATTACTATACTCAAAGTTACCATCAAAAAATAAAATCAGATATGACATTTATCATTTCTAAAAAAAAATCCTTGCATATTTGCAAGGATTGGATTGGTATTTTTTAATTAAACGGGTTCTGCATACAAATCAAATTCTGTAGCATCTGTTACTTTTAAATTTACAAAATCACCTGTTTTTAAATAATATTTTGAAGCATCAACTAAAACCTCATTATCTACATCTGGACTGTCAAATTCAGTTCTTCCAATGAAATATTGTCCTTCTTTTCGGTCTATAACACATTTAAAAACTTTTCCAATTTTCTCCTGATTCAAATCCCATGAAATTTGAGACTGTAAATCCATGATTTCTGCCGCTCTTGCTTGTTTTACTTCGTGAGGAACATCGTCTTCTAAAGCAAAAGCACCAGTATTTTCTTCATGAGAATAAGTAAAACAGCCTAAACGCTCAAATTTCATTTCTTGAACCCAATCACGAAGAATTTCAAAATCTTCTTGAGTTTCTCCAGGATACCCTACAATTAAAGTGGTTCTTATTGCCATTCCTGGAACACGTTCTCTAAATTCTTGTAATAATTTAGTCGTTTTCTCTTTAGTTGTTCCACGTTTCATTGATTTTAAAATGGAATCTGAAATGTGTTGTAATGGAATGTCAATGTAATTACAAATTTTTGGTTCGCGTTTCATTACATCTAAAACGTCCATTGGGAAACCACTTGGGAAAGCATAATGCAAACGTATCCACTCAATTCCTTCTACTTTAACTAAGTTTTCTAATAGTTCGGCAAGATTGCGTTTTTTGTATAAATCTAAACCGTAATACGTTAAATCTTGTGCTATTAAAATTAATTCTTTTACTCCTTTTTTTGCTAAACTTTCTGCTTCTTTGACCAATTTTTCAATAGGTTGTGAAACGTGTTTTCCTCGCATTAAAGGTATCGCGCAAAAACTGCAAGGTCTATCACAACCTTCAGCAATTTTTAAATAAGCATAATTTTTTGGAGTTGTTGTTAAGCGTTCACCTAATAATTCATGCTTATAATCTGCTCCTAAAGCTTTTAATAACAAAGGTAATTCTGTGGTTCCAAAATATTGGTCAACATCTGGAATTTCTTTTTCTAAATCTGGACGGTATCTTTCAGATAAACATCCGGTAACAAATACTTTATCAACAATTCCTTGATCTTTTTTATCTACATATTCCAAAATCGTATTTACCGATTCTTCCTTTGCATTATCAATAAAACCACAAGTATTAATAACTACAATATTACCTTCTTCTTCATGAGCTACGTCTTTTCCGTTAGCTTTAAGTTGTCCCATCAACACCTCACTATCATAAGTGTTTTTAGAACATCCAAGTGTAATTACATTGATTTTATTTTTCTTTAACGATTTGGTTCTCATGTTTTTAGTTTTATCCCCACTTTAGGAGCGCAAAATTACATAAAATAATTAGTTGAAGCACCAGCGTTTGAGAATTTTTTACTGTTGTGTCCCGCTGTCCGCTATACATGATGTCGCTCCCATCGGGGCTAAAATCAATCGTTTAGGAACAAAAAAACCACTTCAGTTTAAGAAGTGGTTTGATAATATGTTTTTAATTTCTTAGAAATTTATAGAATAAGTTACTGTAACATTATTTTGAACATTTCTAATTCTAGAAGTGTCATTCATTCCAGAAGAAATTAAACTTTGATTAAAATTTCTGTGCGAGTTAGCAAAAGATAAATCGATTCTGTTTTCTCCAAAACTATAACCTACACCTGCTGAGTATCCAGTTAAGTCACCAAATGCATAATCAACTTTGTATGGACTTTCCTCAAAACGATATCCTCCACGAACACTCCATTGTTTGATTTTGTACTCACCTCCAATTCTTATTTCATATGCATTTTTTAATTCCCTGCTTAATTGCGAGTTTAAATCTCTAAAATCGTTTTGATTGGTATTGGTGTATTCAATATTGCCGTAATTTTTAGAAGCAACATCAATACTAATTAATCCTCTTTTGTTAATTATGTAAGCAGCACTTCCTGTTATTTTACTTGGTGTTCTTAATCTGTAAGTAGGAAAAACAAATAATGGACTTCCATAATACAAACTCTCATCACCAGACGGAACATTTACATTATCATACGTGTATAAATCTTGAACCAATTCGTCATTCAGATTATACCAAGTAGGAGATTCATAAGATGCACCAAATCTAAAAGAATCAGTTACTTTATAAATAGCACCTAGATTAAATGAAAATCCTGAACCATAAGTACTTAATTGATTGTCAAAAATTATGTTTCTTATTGTAGGTTGTGTGTTTGGATTACTTGGATTATCATTGTTTTCGTAAAGACTAGTTGTTACAACATAATCTGTAAAATGAGCATTTAAATTTAATCCTAAGAATAATTTATTTTGATAACTTCCGGCTACATTAACTGTTATTTTACCGTTATAGCCATTTGATGTTGTAAAATAATCTTGGTAATAATTTCCGCCAGGAGAAACATTGGAAACAAATTGATTAGGAACGGTTGGATGTGGGTCAATGATATAGGTTTGATAAGCCATATCATATTGATAATCGTTAAATTCAGTATTTAATACGGTATTGGCTTGGTTAACAAAATATTGCGATATTGAATTATATGGGTTGTAACCCGAGGTGAAAATTCTGTTATCAAAATTACTTGAATTGTCATAGTTTAATCCAACAGAAATTTTATTCCATTCTGTTTTACCTGATTTATCTTCAAATACTAGTATAGCTCCAATTTGATTTAAATCAATTGTACTGTAACTTTCTTTATCTTTTGAACCGAAATAGTTCGCACTATTAGTGTTATTAAAACTAGTAAGGGAAGCACTTGCAAAATTGTTATTAAAAAATAAGGACCCTGCAGGGTTAATGTTAATTGCAGATAAATCACCACCAACAGCTCCAAAGGCACCGTTCATTCCTCTAAAACGAGCTGTACCGTTCAAATTATCAACTGCATATCTCAAAGCATCGTTAGTAGTCATTTCTTGACTTAAACTTAATAAAGATGTGCTAAGAGAAAATAATAAAAATATTTTTTTCATGAAATTTAGTGTTTAATTAACCTCTTCCTCCTCTAGATCCACCGCCAGAACGACCACCGCCGCCACCTGAACTTCCACCAAAGCTTCCGCCTGAACTTCTTGGGCTAGAATAGTTGTTGCTTCTTGGAGTACTACTGTTGCTTCTTGGCGAACTACTATTGCTTCTAGGGCTTGTGTAATTATTATTTCGAGGAGTACTAGTATTAGTGTCTCTTGGAGTTACTTGATTTCGAGTTCTAGTACTTTCTGTTCTTGTATTATTTCTAGTATTGCTAAAGTTTGGTCTCGGTGTGTCTGTTCTTCTAGTACTGTAATTGCCAATTCTTCCCGAAGATGGACTCACATATCGAGATCCGCCTCTTCTACCATTGTTGTAGACAACATCTCTACCGTAATATCCATTCCAACCCCAATTAGGCCCATAATAACCATTCCATCCCCATCCTGCACCATACCATGAGTTCCACCCCCAATAGTTGCCATACCAATTGTTCCATCCCCATCCTGGTCCATACCAATTGTTCCAACCCCAATAATTGCCATACCAGTTGTTCCAACCCCAACCATTTGTATAGTAATTAACAGTAACATTAGATGAGTTATTACCCCAACCCGCATAATTATTGTTAGATTCATTACGGTAAACGGTAACTACAGTATCGTTTTCTTGGGAATTGTAATTGTCAACATCAGTAAAGTATGTATAATCGTCTTGCATACTTTTAAATTGTTGAGCGTATTTATTCGAATTTTCAATGTTTTGCTCTGAATATTTATTTTCAGTATGGGTGTTGGTTTGAGATCCATAAACACCATCATTGTCATAATACGATGAATTTTGATAAGACCCACAAGATGTGGTCAATATAGCCAATAATCCAATTAAAGAAAATAGGGCATTTTTTGGGTTAAACAAGTAATAAGTTTTCATAACTCTTATTTTTTTATTGTTGGACACTTCAAATTTAACTATTTTTGCCAAACAAATTAGTTAAAATTTATATAAACAATTTTTGTGCCAAAATATTTATAATGAGCAAAAACTTAACAACAAGAGCGGAAGATTATTCCAAATGGTATAACGAGTTAGTCGTTAAAGCAGATTTAGCTGAAAATTCAGGGGTAAGAGGGTGTATGGTTATTAAACCTTACGGATATGCAATCTGGGAAAAAATGCAGGCTGAATTGGATAGAATGTTTAAAGAAACTGGGCATAGTAATGCTTATTTCCCCTTGTTTGTTCCAAAAAGTATGTTTGAGGCAGAGGAAAAAAATGCTGAAGGTTTTGCTAAAGAGTGTGCCATTGTTACACATTATCGTTTAAAAACCGATGAGGAAAATAAAGGAAAACTTATTGTTGATCCAAATGCAAAATTAGAAGAAGAATTGATTGTTCGTCCAACGAGTGAGGCTATTATTTGGTCAACCTATAAAGGATGGGTACAATCCTATAGAGATTTACCTTTATTAATTAATCAATGGGCAAATGTGGTTCGTTGGGAAATGAGAACGCGTTTATTTTTAAGAACAGCTGAGTTTTTATGGCAAGAAGGGCATACGGCTCACGCAACGCGTCAGGAAGCGATTGAAGAATCAGAGAAAATGATGAATGTTTATGCTGATTTTGTTCAAAATTTCATGGCAATTCCTGTAATTAAAGGATTGAAAACAGAAACAGAACGTTTTGCGGGTGCAGAAGAAACGTATTGTATTGAAGCTTTAATGCAAGATGGAAAAGCATTACAAGCAGGAACTTCACACTTTTTAGGTCAAAATTTCGCTAAAGCTTTTGATGTAAAATTTGCTAATAAAGAAGGGAAGCAAGAACATGTTTGGGGAACTTCTTGGGGAGTTTCAACTCGTTTAATGGGAGCATTGGTAATGACACATTCTGATGATAAAGGTTTGGTGTTGCCTCCAAATTTAGCGCCAATTCAGGTGGTTATTGTTCCAATATACAAAACAGATGAGCAATTTGATGCTATTACAGAACAAGTGAATGGTTTAGTTGCTGAGTTGAGAAAATTAGGAATTTCAGTTAAATACGATAATAGAGATACCCAAAAACCAGGATTCAAATTTGCTGAATGGGAATTAAAAGGAGTTCCTGTTCGTATTGCTGTTGGACCAAATGATTTAGAAAACGGAACTTACGAAATCGCGCGCAGAGATAATTTGTCAAAAGAAGTGGTTTCTAAGGATGGAGTAGCGGCTTACATTCAAAATTTATTGACTACTATTCAAAATGATTTATTTGCTAAGGCATTGGATTACAGGAATACTCATATTACAGAAGTAAATTCTTTTGAAGAGTTTAAAGAAGTTTTAGAAACAAAAGGTGGTTTCTTAGCTGCACATTGGGATGGAACTCCTGAAACGGAAGAAAAAATCAAAGAATTAACAAAAGCTACAATAAGATGTATTGCTTTAGATAGAGTTGAAGAAGCAGGATCTTGTGTTTTTACAGGAAAACCTTCGGTAGGAAGAGTCTTATTTGCAAAGGCTTACTAAAAAAATAGCAAAAAAAGC
The DNA here is from genome assembly GCF_021172145.1 of Flavobacterium cyclinae. Lineage (NCBI taxonomy): Bacteria > Pseudomonadati > Bacteroidota > Flavobacteriia > Flavobacteriales > Flavobacteriaceae > Flavobacterium > Flavobacterium cyclinae. Next base: position 2,287,346 of record NZ_CP089095.1, on the reverse strand, counting down.
TAAAAAAAAATATTGATGCTATTGCAGGAATAAAAAATGTGTTTATCTTTGCACTCGCATTACAGAAATGAGGTCTTTTAGAGTTCAAAGTATGAAATGGCCCGTTCGTCTATCGGTTAGGACGCCAGGTTTTCATCCTGGTAAGAGGGGTTCGATTCCCCTACGGGCTACAATATTGAAAATAGAATTGGTTAATGGCCCGTTCGTCTATCGGTTAGGACGCCAGGTTTTCATCCTGGTAAGAGGGGTTCGATTCCCCTACGGGCTACAAAATTAGTTGTGAAATAGTTTTATAAAATAAAGGGTAGTGTCTCATTCTTTATTTTATTAGTTAAAACCAAAGTGATTGCAAATGTAATTGTGGGAGGTTTTTCTTTTTTAACTAATAGTTTATAACAATTATTACAATTAAAAAAAGAACAAAATGGCAAATCATAAATCTGCTTTAAAAAGAATTAGAAGTAACGAGAAAAAAAGAGTATTAAACAGATACCAACACAAAACTACTCGTAACGCTATCAAAGCTATTCGTTTAGCTACTGATAAAGCTGAAGCTTCTGCTAAATTATCAGCTGTAATTTCAATGATTGATAAATTAGCTAAGAAAAATATCATTCATGATAACAAAGCTTCTAACTTAAAATCTAAATTAACTAAACATGTAGCTTCTTTATAGTCTACTGTTAGTAAAATATACTAAAGCTCTCTTTTTGAGAGCTTTTTTTATACGTTATCATTTTGTTATTTCTACTAAAGTATTGATTACTATAGTGTTTTTATCAAAATAAACATTACCTTTGCACCTTCAAAAAAATAAGTAAATGACTTCTATTAGAAACATCGCAATTATTGCACACGTTGACCACGGTAAAACTACTTTGGTTGATAAAATTATGTACCACTGTCAGTTGTTTCGTGAAAACGAGAACACAGGAGATTTGATCTTAGATAATAATGACTTAGAACGTGAAAGAGGAATTACGATTACTTCTAAAAACGTATCAGTAACTTACAAAGGAACAAAAATCAACATTATCGATACTCCAGGTCACGCCGATTTTGGTGGTGAAGTAGAGCGTGTACTTAATATGGCTGATGGAGTTTGTCTTTTAGTGGATGCTTTTGAAGGACCAATGCCTCAAACGCGTTTCGTATTACAAAAAGCAATTGACTTAGGATTAAAGCCTTGTGTTGTTATTAATAAAGTAGATAAAGAAAACTGTACTCCAGAAGAAGTACATGAAAAAGTTTTCGACTTAATGTTTGAATTAGGTGCTGAAGAATGGCAGTTAGATTTCCCAACAGTTTATGGTTCGGCGAAAAATAACTGGATGTCTGACGATTGGAAAAATCAAACAGAAAATATTGAGCCTCTTTTAGATATGGTATTGGAAAATATTCCTGCACCAAAAGTTTCTGAAGGAACGCCTCAAATGTTAATTACATCTTTAGATTTCTCTTCATTTACAGGTCGTATTGCAATTGGTCGTTTACAAAGAGGTGTTTTACGTGAAGGAATGAATGTTTCTTTAGTAAAAAGAGATGGTAAAATTATCAAAACTAAAATTAAAGAGTTACACACTTTTGAAGGTTTAGGACGTAAAAAAGTAGAAGAAGTTGTAGCGGGTGATATTTGTGCATTAGTTGGTTTAGAAGGTTTTGAAATTGGTGATACTGTTGCTGATTTTGAAAACCCTGAAGCATTGCAAACTATTGCTATTGATGAGCCAACCATGAGTATGTTGTTCACAATTAACGATTCTCCTTTCTTTGGTAAAGAAGGCAAGTTCGTAACTTCTCGTCACGTAAAAGAACGTTTGGAAAAAGAATTAGAGAAAAACTTAGCACTACGTGTTCAAGAAACAAATTCTGCTGATAAATTTATGGTTTTTGGTCGTGGAGTTCTTCACTTATCGGTTTTAATTGAAACGATGAGAAGAGAAGGATATGAGTTGCAAATTGGTCAACCACAAGTAATCATTAAAGAAATTGATGGTGTTAAATGTGAGCCAATTGAAGAGTTAACTATCGATTTACCAGAAAACCTTTCAGGAAGAGCTGTTGAGTTTGTTACTGTTCGTAAAGGGGAAATGTTATCTATGGAACCAAAAGGTGATCGTATGATTATTAAATTCAACATTCCATCTCGTGGAATTATTGGTTTAAGAAATCAATTATTAACGGCTACTGCAGGTGAAGCTATCATGTCACACCGTTTTATTGAGTACCAACCATATAAAGGAGAAATTGCTGGACGTATCAATGGTTCATTGATTTCTATGGAAAATGGTAAAGCAATTCCTTATTCAATCAATAAATTACAAGATAGAGGTAAATTCTTCGTTGACCCTAATGAAGATGTTTACGAAGGTCAAGTAGTGGGTGAAAACTCTCGTGGAGATGATATGGTTATTAATATCACTAAAACGAAACAGTTAACCAACTTCCGTTCTGCTGGAGCGGATGACAAAACAAGAATTGTTCCTGCTATCAAATTCTCTTTAGAAGAAGCATTAGAATACATTCAGAAAGATGAGTATGTAGAAGTTACGCCAAAATCGTTACGTTTACGTAAAATCTATTTGAATGAAAACGATAGAAAACGTTTTAAAATAGTATAATTTTTATCCCGACTTTTAGTCGGGATTTTTTTAATATCATTGTGATGGAAATTAAGTTAAAATATGGAATTGACAATTTGCTTTTTGGAATGAAAGAGCAAGATGTAATTAAAATTTTAGGTAAACCCGATTCAAGTTATAAAGATGAAGATGAAAATGTTGTGTACATGTATCATACAAGAAAACTTCGTTTGACTTTTTATAAAGATGAAGATTTTAAATTAGGATATATGACTACTTCAAATTCAGGAGTGAAGTTGTTTAATTCTTTTTTAATTGGAAAAGATTGGAGTGAAGTGTATCCAATTTTAGAAAAAAATAAAATTAAACCTTTTGAAATGGATACAAATGAAGGTGTTGTAAGTTATTTTAATGAACCCAATTGGTTGTTTTTTCATGTAGATTACAACGAAATTATTAAAATTGAATTGGGAGCAGTTTTCAAAGAAAAAGAAGATGATTTTGATTGGAAATTTTAATTGAAATAAAGAAGCCGCTAATTTTTTAGCGGCTTCTTTATTTTTAATTATTAATCTTAATTAATTCAATTTCAAAAATTAAATCGGCATTTGGTGGAATAACGCCGCCAGCACCTTTTTCGCCATAAGCTAAATTTGAAGGGATATAAAATTTATATTTTGAACCTTCTGGCATTAATTGTATACCTTCTATCCAACCTTTAATTACTTGGTTCAATCCAAAATCAATAGTTTCTCCTCTTTGAACGCTACTATCGAATACTTTACCATCTAAGAACATTCCAGTATAATGCACTTTTACATTACTTGTTGCAACAGGTTTGTTTCCTGTTCCTTCTTTAAGAACAATATATTTTAATCCACTTGCTGTGGAAGCAGCATTTTCAAATTCTTTTAAAGCTTTTTCTTTGGCAACTTTTTGTTTTTCAATAGCTTCTTTTTCGGCTATTTCTTTTTTAGCAAAGTAATCAGCAAATGTTTTTTCTGCATTGAATTTTTTTGCTTCTTTTCCAACTCGGATTATTTTAACAGATGTTATTACATCATCTTGAGTAATTTTATCTACGACCTCTAATCCACTCACTACGTGTCCAAAAACGGTATGTTTTCCATCAAGCCATGGTGTTGCTTTGTGTGTGATGAAAAACTGACTTCCATTTGTTGCAGGTCCTGCATTTGCCATAGATAAAATTCCTTTTCCTGAATGTTTTAAGTCAACTACAATTTCATCATCAAATTTATAACCAGGTCCACCGGTTCCTTTACCATCTGGACAACCACCTTGTATCATGAAATCGGCAATAACTCTATGGAATTTTAATCCATTATAATAAGGTTTTCCTTTGAATTTTGCATCTGCTTTTGGATTTTTTCCTTCTGCTAGTGAAATAAAGTTAGCAACTGTAATTGGTGTTTTTTTGTATTCTAATTCCACTACAATTTTTCCTTTTACAGTGTTTATTTCTGCAAAGATTCCTTCTTGTTTGTTTTTTTGAGCATAAGAGATACCTACAAAACTTAAAACAACTAGAATAGATTTAATTATGTTTTTCATTTTATCGTTTTATTTTGGTTATTTAACTTCTAATAATTCTACTTCAAAAATAATATTTGCATTTGGCGGAATGGCATCACCAGCTCCATTTTGTCCATATCCTAATTCTGATGGAATGTAAACTAATATTTTATCGCCAAAATTCATCATGTCTACACCTTCATTAAAACCTGCAATAAATGGAAGATTTCCAATTGTAGTAGGGTAACCAGCATAACCATTTTGATTGGCTCTATTTTGATCAAATTTTCCATAAACTTTAGCTACATCTTCATAGTTTGTATCAAAAAGTTGACCATTTTCTAAGTAACCTGCATAATAAATTAAAACTGGTGTTCCGTTAGTAGGTTTTTTACCAGTACCTTTTTTTAAGTATTGATAAATTATACCTGATTTAGTTTTGGTACCTGTAGCTTGTAAACTTGTTATTTCTTTGACTTTGTTTTCAAGTAATTGTTTATATTTTACTTCAGCTTCTTTAATTTCTTTTTCTACTTTGGAATAATAATTTTTGAAAATTTTTACTGCATCAAATTTTTTAGCTGCATTGCCGTTTCTTACAATTGTTATTTTTTCAATTACATCGTCTGCTTCAATAGCATTTACAGTTTCTATACCTTCAATAACCTCACCAAAAACGGTATGCATATTATCTAACCAAGGTGTAGCTTTATGTGTAATAAAAAATTGGCTACCATTTGTATTTGGTCCACCATTTGCCATTGATAAAATTCCTGCTTTTGAGTGTTTTAAATCGGGATAAAATTCGTCTTTAAATTTATATCCAGGTCCACCATATCCATCTCCATTTGGATCGCCACCTTGAATCATAAAATCAGATAAAACTCGGTGAAATTTTAAACCGTCATAAAAGGGTTTTCCTTTGTACTCTTCACTTACAAAAGGATTTTTTCCTTCGGCTAATGTTACAAAATTAGCCACAGTATTTGGAACTTTTTCAAATTCTAATTTTACAATGATATTTCCTTTAGAAGTTTCAATATCAGCATAAAGACCTTGTTCTAAGGTGTCATATGATTTTGTGCAAGAAGAAAATAAAACAATAATACTTGCAAACAGAATTGAAATTTTTTTCATTTTATTTTAATTTTTAGCTTCAGTATCTTTTTTAATGTCATTTAAACTTACGGTGCAAATCAATGGTTCGTTTGTACCAATTTTTTTATCATCTCCATGATATCCATAAGCCATGTGCGAAGGGAATAAAAAGGTAACGGTTTCTCCTTTTTTCATAAGTTTGATTCCATCACGTAAACCCATCATAATGTTTTCTTTATCTACATAATAGGTTTGGGGTTTTGTATCGGCTATAGTATAGATAATTCTACTTTTTAAATCTTTTATTTCATAGTCAAAAAAAGCGATATCACCTCTTTTTGGAGTTGGAGCTACTTCTTCAATTTTTGTTTCGTATTTGTACCAATATCCTTTTGTAGAAGCAATATAAGATTTTAAAGAGTCGTTTTTAATAACTTCCGCTATTAAATCTTCTTCATCGGCAATTAAAATTTTATTTCTTTCAATCGATTCTTTGATGAAAGTTCCAGAAGTATGCGTTATGGGTTTTCTAGCTTGTTGCTGTTGTGAACAACTTGCTAAAAAAAAGAGTGCGCAAAAAAAGTATACGATTTTAATTTTCATTGGTATTATTTTTTTTCTTTTGCTAAAATAGCAATAAATTGTTGTATGGTTTCTTCTAAAGATGAAAAAGATTTTCCTCCAGCCGCATTGATATGACCGCCACCATTAAAGTGATTTCGAGCGAATTGATTTACATCGAAATCACCTTGAGAACGGAATGAAATTTTAATAATTCCTTCTTCTTTGTTTTCAATAAAAATAGCTGTAAAATCGATGCCTTTAATACTTAAACCATAATTTACGATACCTTCTGTATCTCCTTTTTGATGACCAAATTCATTTAATTCATCTTGTGTCAATGTGATGTAAGTTGTTTTGAATTCAGGAAGCATTTTTAAGTTTTGAAGTGCTTTTCCTAATAGCAACAAACGATTGTATGATGAATTATCGAATAGTAAATTATGAATTTCGCTATTATTGATTCCTCTATCAATTAAATTGGCAACACATTGGTGTGTTTTACTTGTAGTTTTTGGAAAACGGAAACTTCCAGAATCGGTAACAATTCCAGTATACAAACACGTTGCTACTGTTTTATTAATTAAGTTTTCAAAACCTAATTGAGTTATGAAATCATAAACCATTTCGCAAGTTGACCCATATGTTGTGTCTGAAAATGTATGAGTTGCATAATCATCAGGAGCTTGATGATGGTCTATCATAATATAAGGAGCAGAAAGTGTTTTTAATACATTTTCCATTTGCTCTCCCGTTCTGTGAAGTGCATTAAAATCTAATGTAAATAGTAATTCTGATTTTTCTAAAATAGCCTTACAAGTATCAAAACTACGTTCAAATATCATGACTTTATTGCTCTCGGGTAACCAAGCAAGAAAATCAGGAAATTCATTTGGTGCTATAACCGTAACTTCGTGATTAAGCTGTTTTAGGGTGTGAAATAATCCTAATGTAGAACCCATAGCATCGCCATCAGGGTTTCTATGTGGTATAATCGTAATTTTTTTTGGTGTAGCTAAAAGTGATTTTATAGCTTCAATTTCGTGTATTTGCATCATAGTGCGAATATATTATTTTGTAAGCTATTCTGCAATTATTATGCCTAACGTTTTAAAGTAAAATGTCCTTTTACAGATTTTCCACTAGATAATTGAATTTCAAACCAATAATCGCTTGAAGGTAATGTTTCGCCATTGAAAGTTCCGTTCCACCCATCTCCAAAACCTGTAAGCTGTTTTAGAAGTTTTCCATAACGATCAAAAATAGTAATTGTACTGTTTTCTAAACCTCTTTTTTCAAGATTATTGATGAACCAAGTATCGTTAAATCCGTCATTATTTGGAGTAAAATATTTTGGGTAATCTAAAATATAGAAAGTTTCAAAAGTGATGCCACACCCTTTTTTGTCTTGAACATAAACGGTGTATTCGCCTGCTTCTAAATTATAAAAAAATGGAGTGTCTTGATAATTAACACCGTCTAAAGAAAATTCATAATCGCCTAAACTTGAGGAAGAAATACGAATTGTAGCATTGTTGTTTTCTTGAAAATCATTAATCGAAATTTCCTCAATTGTTGCAATTCCTGAGGCATCTACTGTAAATGTTTTATCTTTAGAACAATTCGTAGCATTGGTTAAGGTTACTGTATAGGTTCCCGCAGAAGTCACTGTAATTTGTTGGGTGGTTTGTGCAGGAGTTGTATTCCAAAGGTAAGATGAAAATCCGTTGCCAGCGTCTAATATTAGACTATTATTTTCACATAAACCCAAAGTTTCATCTGCAACAACCTCATTAAATGTGTTTATAATTAAATTAACAGGATAATCAGTATAACAACCTTGAATATTGGTTATTCTAGCATATATAGTTTGATTAAAAGCAACAATATTAGTATAACTTGTTGGTAAAGCAGTTGTACTTGTTTGTGTTTCAAAAAATGAAACAGTATAATTTAAAGGTAAGTTGGTAAACAATAGATTTTTAATCGCGTTTAAATCAAAAACTGTTTTTCCATCTTGATTGCTATCGGCATCACATTCTGTAAATGTATTTTGATTAAGGGTTAAAGTTTCGGCAAATTCAATTTTTATTTGTCCTGTAGTTTGACAAGTTGGTCCATACTCTATTTCAACCAAGTAATCTCCGGCAGCAGTAATGTTGTAAGTTGCATTTGTAGCACTAGGAATCAAATTACCATTTTGATACCATTGGTAGTTTGTAGCTCCTACTTGAGTAGCATCAACAGTTAATGTTTCATTTTGACATAATGGATTTCCAGTTGCAATTAATCGGTCTTCACCAATGTCTATTCCAAAATTAAAACTTCCACCACCCAGAAAAATAGCCGAATCAAAGCGGTAATTTCCTTCATCTGCAATTACTAATTTAATGTGATAGGTTTCGCCCGGAATTACAGTTGATTCTGCGGTAAGTATTTTGGTCTGTCCGTTATAGTTTGTGGGATGATCAGTTCCATTAAATGCATCAAAATACGCTTCATTTGCTGGTGGACAAATGGTGCCAGAACCTCTTACTGTATTTACTTTAACTGGAGTGTTTGTTCCCGGTACAACAGCTAAATTTTGATAATCAGAATCACCGTTTCTTTTTAATAAAAATGCAAAACCATCTGTATAATTACATTGATTTGACATTGGATTTGATAAATATTGTTCAGATGAAAATATATAATCAAAACTGATTCTATTTCCTAATGGGATAAAATCGAATTCTAAAATAGTGGCATTATAGGTATTGCTCAAACCTAAAGCTTGATTTAAATCGGAGTCACCGTTCCATCCCATATTTCCACCATCGTCTGATAAATAGGAGTTTGGACCAGGAGCATTATTAATTTTTCCAGTAGAAATTATTATTCCATTTTGAAAAGGGAAAGTAGTTCCAGTTCCATCAAAATAACCAAAACTTTTTTCTCCAGAAGCAAAATTCCCTCCAGAAACACTAACGTTAAAGACATTTGCACAAGAACTATTGATTAAAACATCTTCAACTAATTCTTGTGCAGTATAATTTTCATTTACTGTAATATTTTGCCCGTTAGTAAATTGTAAATTCAGACATAATATTAATCCAAAAATGGTATTTTTAAATATACTCATAGCATCTGCAAAGATACTACAAATCACGCTTTTTTAGAATGTAAAATGATGTTAAAATAAATATAATTGTCCAAGCTAAAACGATGCCTACAAAGATAGGTTGTACATGATAATCTTTCTCAAAAGTTGCTCCCACAGTATTTGAAACTGATTTTACAAAATTTAAACGGGTGAAAGGTTCAATAATTAGATTTGACATAGATTCTAGAGGTAAAACATCTTTAACCCAGTCAATAGCTACAGTGTCTTTATCCTTAGGGGTATATCCTAAAATATTATATTTTAAAATAGCATGCCCAACATTTTCTCCTAAAAACCAAACAAAAATAAAACCTAAAGTAAAAGCAGAACGTTTGATTAATAATGCTAAAAATAAACAGAAAGAAAAGAAGGCAACATGTTTTAAGAAGTAGGCAAATAAATAACTCATGTCAGAAAAAATAATTTCAAATTCTGTATATGAGGAATATTTTAATCCCAATATTAAACTAATGATGAAAACAAATAGAGTTGACAAAAATGAAAAAAGGATAATAGTAAACAATTTAGAGAGTAAAAACTCCTTTTTTGACATACCATCAATTAAGTTTTGTTTCAAAGTTCCGTAACTAAATTCATTAGCAACCATTGAAACTATAATTACAGCTAAAAATATTTTAAACCATGATGCTACATAGGTAGTAAAATGCCAGATATAGGGAAAATTAAAGAAACCACTTTTTGCCGCTTCAAATTTAAAAAAGCCAAAATCAAATTCAATAAGTGCAATACTTGCAAGTAAGAATAAAGATAAAAAGTATATAATACTTAAAACGCGACTGGCCTTATTTAACCAAATTTTTTGTAATTCTATAGTAAGTAATCGTTTCATTGTAATGTTGTTAGTTGGTTAGTTTTAAGAATTGTTCCTCTAAGCTAGTTTTACGTTTTAATAAATGGGTTAATACGACATTTCTGCTAAACAGGTATTGATTTAGATCGCCCGCTTCTAAAGGAGCTAGTAAATACACAAATGCTTTTCCATCCTGAATTTCAATTTTTTCGACGGCAGGATGTTGAGAAACCAATCGAACCATTTCTTCAAAGTTTTCTGAATGTAATTCAAAAAATCCTTCATTGGCTAACATTCCGTCAACGGTGCCTTGATAAAGTGTAACTCCATAACGTAATACAATAACGTGAGAACATACTTTTTCTACTTCATCTAACAAATGCGAAGCTAAAAGTATAGTTGTGCCTTGATTGGCAATTATTTTAATTAAATCTCTAATTTGACGAATGCCTTGTGGATCTAAACCATTTGTTGGTTCATCTAAGATTAAGATTTCAGGGTCATTCAATAGGGCAGAAGCAATAGCTAAACGTTGTTTCATTCCTAAAGAAAAGGTTTTAAATTTACTGTCTTTTCGGTCTAATAAACCTACTAATTGTAATTTTTCATTGACTTTGTCAAAAGGAATGTTTTTGATTTTGCAAACTAACTTTAAGTTTTCCTCTGCTGTCATGTATGGATAAAAATTGGGTCTTTCAATAATGGCGCCAACTTTTTTTAAGGCATCATGAGTAGAAAGACTTCCGTCAAACCATTCAAAATCACCTGAGGTTTTATTTACAACATTTAATACAATTCCCAGTGTAGTTGATTTTCCTGAGCCGTTTGGACCTAAAATTCCATACACATTTCCTTTTTTGATTTCAAGTGAAATGTTATTTACAGCATGAACTTTTCTGAATTTCTTGTGAAGATTTGAGATTTTTAAAATGGTTTCCAAGTTTGTTCGTTTTTGATTTAATGATAAGACGAACAAATTTCAGATTTGTTACTAAAGTTGTAAAAACTACAAAATTAAAAATCCCTATTCTTATGGCTTGAATAGGGATTTTAAGGTACAGTTGGGGTAAGTTAATATTGAATAAAGTTGTTGATTTTAACCTTTGTGGCTTTTAAATCGTGCATTAAATTGTACAAACCAAAAAAGGTTCGGTTGATGTAGATAAAATGCTTGGAGCCACGATTTCCGTTCATGTTTCGTAATTCCGTGTTTTTGGAATAACGTTCTCCTAAATCAGCAATTTGTCCGAAAAATTCTTCGTCTGAAAAATCAAATTCTTCAACGTGGAATGGTCTAGCAAATAAACTTAAAAGCTCGTGGAACATTTCAGTGAAGAACTCTACTTCTTCTTTTGTGTCTTCTTTTCTTAAGATTTCTAATTCGTATAATTTCGATTGGAAGAATTCCGGATTGTTTAAGTTTTCTTTTTTCGCTAATTCGAAATAGGGCATATAAAAATCATTTGGAACTTCTTTGATGCAACCAAAATCTAAAGCTACTAATTTAGTATCTTCCGTTATTAAGAAATTTCCTGGATGTGGATCAGCATGTACTTTTCTCAAATTGTGCATTTGAAACATATAAAAATCCCAAAGTGTTTGTCCTAAAATATTCGATTTCTCAGCATCAGTATTATGAGAGGTGAATTCTGACAAATGTTCGCCTGTCATCCAATCCATCGTGATGATTTTTTCTGAAGACCATTCAGGATAATACTTTGGAAAAATTAAATTTGGAATGTTTTGGCAAGCTTCTGCCATATCCATGCTTTGTTTTACTTCGTTGATGTAATTGGTTTCTTCAATCAATTTATCTTCAACTTCTTTGAAATATTTGTCCGAGTCTTTTCCTTTAATGTTGAACATTTTGATGGCAATAGGTTTCACTAAAGCCAAATCGGAACTAATACTTTCTGCCACTCCTGGATATTGAATTTTCACAGCAAGTTTTTTCCCATCTTTGGTAGCTTGGTGCACTTGACCAATGCTAGCCGCATTTATCGAAGTGGCATTGAAGGTATCGTATATTTCGTTTGGTTGTTTACCAAAGTAATTTTTAAAGGTTTTGTTTACCAATGGAGCCGACAACGGTGGAACCGAGAATTGTGCCAAAGAGAATTTCTCCACGTAAGCTCTTGGTAAAATATTTTTATCCATGCTCAACATTTGTGCAACTTTCAAAGCACTTCCTTTAAGTTGCTTTAAACTGTCATAAATGTCAGCAGCGTTGTTTTTATTCAGTGATTCTTTGGCTTCTTCTTCGGTTTTAGTGATTTTATCTCCGTAATATTTGAGATAATTCACGCCCACTTTTGCACCGGTTTGAATCAGTTTAGAAGCGCGTTGGATTTTTGATGTTGGGATACTATCGATTGTTTTCATGTGATTACATTTTAAATGCGCCTCTTTCGTGCCACATGAATTTTCCAAAATCGATTAAACTTTTAAAAGGAGTAGTATCCATTAAATCAAAACTGGTATTGACAGATTTTTCAATGAAAATATCGGTTTTTTCGAATGAAATTGAGGTGTCTTCAATCCAAAACTTTAAGGTGAATAAAAATTGGAACCAAGCCATTTCGCTCATCGTTTTTTCTTGAATTTCGATTAACTTTTCTTGTTTTAAATCGATTTTTTCAATGTCTAAAGTGTCGTAAAACTGTTTGAAGCTTTTTCTTAATTCGCTCAATTTTGACAAACTTTTCAATTTGTTTTTGTCTTCTTTTAATAACGCTACCACGAAACTTCTGTTAGCAGTTAACATTTCGAAATAAGTGAAGTAGAAACTCAATAATTGGGTACGAGCATCGTATGAAGCGAATTCTTCACTTTTTCCTAATAATTCTAATGTATTATCGAAAAGCGAAGTGAAAAAGTTTTGCTCAATTTGGTTAAAAGAAGCGTAGTATTTGTAAAACAAACCTTCCTCAAAACCAGCATGTTTGGCAAACAAATAAACCGATTGCGGTTGCTTGTTGTGTTCTAAGAAATAATCGATATATAAACTTAAAATGCCTTCTTTGTTTATTTCTTTCTTTTTTGCCATGATTTTAAATATTTTTCTCAAAGGTACAGAATGTTTAATTTAAAATCAAAAAAGTTAAACAAAATATTTTGTTAAAGTTCTTTCAAAAAAAACCTCAATTACAATTCGTAATTGAGGTTTTAATTATTGAGTTTTTTTTAAATTATTTCTCTTTCAATTATTTTATAAGTTTCATTGCTTTCAATTGCAAGATTTTTTCTTTTAGCAATTCTTTTAGTCCAATCTCCATTATTATTAAATTCATATTCATAAACAATTTGAGAATTTATTTTATCTTTTGATTTGGAATAAATCTGTTCAGACAAAATTAAACCCAATTCATTAAACATATAAACTTTTTTTTCAATTGTATTGTCTATTAAATCTTCAATATTATGTTCAATCTCTAAAATATTATTGACTAATTTTTTTTTGACATGAGTATTAAAAAACAACTTTGGTTTATCTAAAATTAATTGATTATCATCATCTGAATTTTCAATTTGTGAATATTCTTCAACTTTGATTATTTCTTCCGAATCATTGTATATCAATTTAAACATATCATCAATATAATTAGTTTGTTTATTAATTATAGTAATGGTGTCAACTAAAAGATTTGAATATTTATATTCTATCAGATAAATATTTGAATCAATTTTAATTTTATTAGAATAATAATTTATTTGAAATTCTTCAAATGTTTTGTCGCTTATTGTATTTTTAATTATAATTCGCTCAAGTTTTAAAGTTTCATTGTTATAGTAAAATGAAGATTCATAAGTTTTTCCATTTTCTAAAACTCTTATTTCAGATTCAATTAAATTTAATTTGTTACAGAATGTTACAATTGATTCATATCCTTCATCTTTTGCTTTAATTGTAATTTTTTTTGCATTTATAGATTTTTTAAATCTAAAATCTTCATTTATGTTAATACAAAATTCATTTGGAAGATAAGGATGAAAAAAATTAAAATCTAAATTTAGAGAATAATGCATCTGTTTTTAACTTTTATGATTTCTGCTCTTTATTAAAGTAAACTAAGTAATAATACATTTGTTTTTCTTCGTCCCAACCTTTTTCAACGAATTTCTCAGCACTTTCAGGGTTGATGAAATCCAATTTGATTTGGATATTCGTATCCAATTGAATCGTGTTTTTTAAGGTACGACGCACATCTGTCACCGCAGCATTTGCAATTGGAAAACTTGAAACGTCTTCGATACTATATTTCGCACCTTTATCTACTTTATAATTTTTGAATTCTGGAATGAATTCAGGATTTTGCATTACTTCATTTAAGAAAGCAGTTTCTTCAAATTCATCATTTTTCGCAAAGTGATTGATAGCACGGTTCATAAACAATACTTCTTGTTGTTTGTCTTCTGCTGGTAAAACTACTTCTTTGGCAAACTCTTGACAGAATTTTAAGTATTTCTTTGTCATGAAGTTTTCATCTTGAAATGCATCAACCGACAAGAAATGTTCTAACCAATAACGCGCATCGTAACGGTTGCTATCTACAGTTAAAATTTTGTAACCTTCTTCTTTTTTGTAATTGAAAATAATACAACCTTTGTCCAACTTATTCAAGTTGATTCCTTGTTGTAAAATCATTTCTAAGTTGTTTCCGTTTTCTTCGAATTGTAAGAAATCGGTTTGTACTTCACTTTTGAAAACTCCGATAGCATCAACCACATTATTATCTATAGAAACGTGCGTAAAATAAGCAACATACACTTCTCCGTTTTTAATATGTGGATGATTCGATTGTTCGAAAAGGTGTTTCGTGATTTTTTTTGAAACGTTGTGAATTTCGCCTGGGTTATTGAAAACTTCGGTAGCAAAATTGTACATTTCGTTGTATTCTAAATCTACTTCATGAGCAAACTGAAAATAGTTTTCTTCTTTTTCTCTGAAAGGTTTAAAGAAAAATTCCTTCAACAAAGGCATAATTTCATCATTCAACCCGTATGGATTTTCCGATAAGAAAATAGCTTCGTTTCTACTTTTGTTTCCTACTCTATGAATCGATAGGTTTTCGATATGTGCGTTAAATAAGTTGATCATTATTAATGTGTCAATTTGTCAATTAGTCAATAAGCCAATTGACATTGTTAGTAATTTAGTTTTTATAATTGGCACATTGCCACATTAGCACATTGGCTAATTAATTCCAATTTTCTTCAAATCCCATGTCTTCGAAGCTGTCATCGCCATCAAACATGTCGAAATCATCGTCATCGAAATCGTCTTCAAAGTCTCCGTAGATATCATCATTAGATATATCACCTCTTAATCCGCTTTGACCTGCTTCTGCTGGTAATTCGCCATGAGAAAATAATAACGCTGGATAGGTTTCACCAGCTTCTTTTTCTTCTTCAATTGCTGCTAATTCCACAAAGAATGTCCACATACTAAAGAAATCATACACATAGACCATTTTAGTATTGTCTTGGTGCATCAAATCATCAATTTTGAAATCTATCATGGTTTTCATTTCCCCAGGAACATCACCTGTGTCAAACATTGGAATTTCATCTTCTTCGTTCCAAGTCCAATCGTCTTCACAAGTAAAAAACGAACCTGTTTCTGTTCCATCAAAGCCAAAAGCATTAACAATAGTATTATGTAAATCTTCTAAGGTGTTATCGCTTTCAATGGCAATATCTCTAAAAATATCTTCTTCAGCATCGAGAATCACTCGGAATTTGTAAATCATAATCTTTGAAATTTTAAGAAAAGCAAAAGTAATTATTATTTACGAGAAACTTTTTTGCTTTTGCGAATTGTTAATAAGATTTTAAAATATTGAAGTTTCCGTTCGGGTTGTTAATCGTTCTAATGTTTCCAAACCGTAAAACGAATTTCCTTTTTTATTTAACTTCGGACTCCATACCGCAACAGTGTATTGGTTTGGAAATAAAGCTACAACGCCACCACCAACACCACTTTTTCCTGGAAGCCCAACTTTAAACGTGAATTCACCCGCTTGGTCGTAAAATCCACACATTTGCATTAAAGCATTCATGCGTTTACATTGACTTTGTGTTAAGAACTTAGTATTGCTCTTTGGAATACTACCATTGTTTGCAAAAACTTGAAAGCATTTGGCTAAATCTACACAAGTCATTTCAATAGAACATTGATAATAATAAAAGTCTAATACTGCCTCAGGTTCATTCTTAATATTACCAAACGATTTGATAAAGTTGACCAAAGCCGCATTTCTGTAAACAAAAGCTTTTTCGGATTGTGCTACATTTTCATTGTAATTGATATTTGGATTTTCAGTTAGTTCTCTTACGAAATCAAGAAGAAATGCTTTTGGATTTTCAAAATGTTCCAACATTAAATCGGCTACAACCATAGCGCCAGCATTAATAAACGGATTTCTTGGAATGCCATTTTCATTTTCCAATTGCACCAGTGAATTAAACGAATTTCCTGAAGGTTCATAACCAACGCGTTGCCATAAATCGTTTCCTATTTTAGAAAAAATAAGCGAAGTGGTAATAACTTTTGAAATACTTTGAATTGAAAATTTCTCTGAAGCATCACCTTTTGAAAACACGTTTTGATGATTGTCTATTAAAGCAATTCCGAATTTATTTGCATCAACTTTTGCTAATTCCGGAATGTAATCGGCAACTTTTCCGGTGTTCTCAATTTGGATGACTTCATTATAAATTTCGTCTAAAATATCTTGGTAGGCCATGAAACAAATTTTGGTAAAAGTAAATAAAATCGGGAAAGTTACAATTCATCCTACAAAAATGACAGTTGGGTTAGGTTCAATTTTAAACCTGATTATACAATTGCAACTTTGCTTCATCAAAATCATAAAAATGAAAACAATCTTATCTTATTTAATCGTATTTACTTCACTAATTTCTTTTGGACAAACCCAAATTAAAGGACAAATTATCGACGAACAAGGAATTCCAGTTTCAGGAGCTAATGTTTTTGTAATTGGCACTTACGATGGGAGTACATCTGACGAAAATGGCAACTTTAGTTTTACTACTTCTGCCACTGGAAATCAACAATTGCAAATAAGTTTTTTATCATTTGAAACAATAATTTATGAATTTGTGGTTGAGAAATTTCAATCAAAAGTTTTTACGATTAAAGAAAGTCTTAACACCTTAAATGCTGTTGAAGTAACTGCTGGAACTTTTAAAGCTGGTGATAATAGTAAAGCAACAGCTCTTAAAGCAATGGATATTGTAACCACGGCGGGTTCTGCTGGAAATATTATTGCAGCATTAGAAACTTTGCCTGGAACACAAACGGTTGGTGAAAACGGAAGGTTATTTGTTCGTGGAGGAGAAGCGGACGAAACGCAAACCTATGTAGACGGAATTAGAGTAGGGCAACCTTATGGAGTTAGTGCTAACAATGTGCCAACTAGAGGTAGATTTTCACCTTTCTTGTTTAGCGGTATTACCTTTTCTACAGGTGGTTATAGTGCCGAATTTGGAGATGCTTTGTCGAGTGTTTTATTAATGAATACGATTGATGAACCAATTCAAAATCAAACAGATATCTCAATTATGACTGTTGGTGTTGGATTAGGGAAAACAAGAAAATGGGATAAAAGTTCTTTTTCCTTGAATACGAGTTATATTAATTTGGCGCCATATCAAAAGATGGTTCCTCAAAATTTAGATTGGAATAAACCAGTACAATCTCTTTCAGGAGAAAGTATTTTTAGATATAAATTTAAAAATGGAATTTTTAAATTTTATAGTGCATTTGATTATTCTACCTTCGATTTGAATCAGAAAGATATCAATTTTGATGAAAAAATTCGTTTTGATTTGAAAAACAATAATTTCTATTTCAATACTTCGTATAAAGGGTATTTGAATGATAATTTACAACTTCAAACCGGATTGAGTTATGGTTATGCACAAAATAAAATTGGAATTTCAGCCGATAAAGTTGCAAATAATGAAAGAACATTACATAGTAAATTTAAATTGCGAAATTCCTTCTCAAACCGATTTAAATTGAGTGTTGGTGCCGATTTCTTTCATACCAATTTTGATGAAAACTTCAATGTTTTTGGATATGGCTATGAAAATAATACTATTGCATTTTATTCTGAAGCAGAAGTTTTATTGTCAAAAAAAGTAGCTTTTAATGTTGGATTACGTTCTTCAAATGCTTCTATTGTTGATGAGTTTACAGTGGAGCCAAGAGTTTCTTTTGCTTACAAAGTGGCAGAAAATAGTCAGTTTTCAATGGCTTATGGAAATTTTAATCAAACTGCACGACAAGATTACTTGAAATTTGATTCTAATTTAGATTATGAAACCACTTCGCATTATATATTAAATTATATGTATAACAAGAAAGGCAGAATGTTTCGTGCTGAAGTGTATTATAAAGACTATGAAGACTTGGTAAAATATGACGGAACGTTGGCAAATTTTGATAGTAATTATAATAACAATGGTTTTGGTTATGCTAAAGGATTGGATTTATTTTGGAGAGATAATAATTCAATAAAAAATTTAGATTATTGGATTTCATACTCCTATATTGATTCTGAAAGAGATTTTAGAAATTATGAAAATCAAGTTACCCCATCTTTTGTTGCCAATCATAATTTTTCGTTAGTTACAAAATATTGGATGGATAAATGGAAATCCCAAATTAGTGCAACTTATTCTTTCAACTCGGGAAGACCATATGATAATCCTAATGTCACAGAATTTATGTCGGGTAAAACAAAGTCATTTACAAATTTAAGTTTGAGTTGGGCCTACTTATTATCGCAACAAAAAATATTATTTTTTTCTGTGACGAATATTTTAGGAACTGAAAATGTATTTGGTTATCAATATGCAAATTCTGCTGATACAACAGGACAATTTCAACGTCAAGCAATTACACAAGCTGCGGATCGATTCATTTTTGTAGGGTTCTTTTGGACAATAAGTGATAATAAAAAGTCGAATAATTTGGATAATTTGTAGTAAAAAGTGAAAATAAAAAGGAATTTTAATTACTATTCACTTATCACTAATTACTAAAAAAATACAATTCATCATCAAAAATCAACAGTTCGGTGAGAATCAATTTTAAAAGAATAAAATCTGACGGAAATTTGAATCATCAAAGTGAAACAATACAAGACTAGAATAATTTCAAAATCAAAAATTAATTAATAACTAAAAACAACAATATCATGACAAAACTAATCACTATCATCGCAATGTTTGTTGCTTCTGTAGTAAGTGCACAAACACAATTTGAACAAGGAATGGCAAAGGCTCTTCAAACTTGGAAAGAAGGAAAATCTATTGAAGCAGTGGCACAATTAGAACGCATCGCTTCGGTTGAAAAAACGAATTGGTTACCGAGTTATTACATAGCACTTATTTATACAACTCAAGCTTTTGTAGAACAAGACAAAACTAAGATGTTGTCATTAATTGAATCTGCCCAAAAAGCTCAGGATGTTTGTAATGAGATAGCTCAAGATAATCCAGAAGTATTAGTGATGCAAGCCATGATTCATACGGCTTCTATAGTTTATGATCCTATGACAAACGGACAAAAATTATCGGGTGATGTAATGTATATTTTAAACAAAGCATACAAAATTGCTCCTGAAAACCCGAGAGTTGTGTTTCAAAAAGCTTCATTTGAAATAGGAATGGCACAGTATTTTGGACAGGATACAAAACCAATGTGCGCCCAAATTGAAAAAGCAATCGAACTTTTTGCTACTTTTAAACCTGAAACCGCTTTTCATCCAAGTTGGGGATTAGATAGAGCACAATACGAATTAAATAAATGCAAATAATTTTTATAATATAATGATAAATAGGCTTATAAAAGAATTACCAAGAGCACTTGTAATTGCAGTTTTAATCTTTTTTGTATTACTTATAATTAGATTAATTTCAGGTGTAAGCATACAATTGAACAAAAATTTAGCTGCAAACTTTGGATATACCATGCTTTATGGATTAACCTTGTATTTTGCGAATGCTTATTTATTCATGTTTTTAGATGATAAATTTGAAGTTGATCGATTTTCAAAAAAAAGAATAACAATTGGTTTTTTAGGATCATTTATTATTTCCGTTTTTATCATTTTTTTGCTTCGAATATTTGAGGATATAGTAATTGAAAACAAAACTTTTGAAGCTTTTTTTGCTTCTGAAACTGCTGCAAATTATTTAGTTACTATTGTTATTACCTTTATTGTAACTCTTGCATTTCATGCTTTTTATTTTTATAAAGCTTATCAAGAAAATAAAGTAAAAGAGCAAAAAATTATTGCTGGTACGGCTTCGGCACAGTTTGAAAGTTTAAAAAATCAAATTGATCCTCATTTTCTTTTTAATAGTTTAAATGTATTGAGTTCGCTAATTGAAGAAAATCCAGATAATGCTCAAAAATTTACGACTTCGTTATCTAAAGTTTATCGTTATGTTTTGGAGCAAAAAGATAAAGAATTGGTGTCGGTTGCAGAAGAACTTCAATTTGCTAAAACCTATATGAATTTATTAAAAATGCGATTTGAGAACAGCATCACATTTGAAATTCCAGAAGATTTTGATAACGAAGAGGCTAAAGTAGTTCCGTTGTCTTTGCAACTATTATTAGAAAATTGTATTAAGCACAATGTAGTTAGCGAAACAAAACCCCTGCATATAAAAATAAGCATCGAGAATAATCAACTTGTTGTAACAAATAATCTTCAAAAGAAAGAAGTATTAACAGATCGCAAAGGTGTAGGATTACAAAACATTGTAAATCGCTATGCTATATTAACTAAAAGAACCGTATTGGTAGAAGAAAACGAGAAAGAGTTTAAAATTTTTCTACCAATTTTAACTAAACAAATTACCATCATGGAAACACAAAATATTTATAATGAAAATTTAGCTTATCAAAGAGCAAAAGACAAAGTAGAACAATTAAAAGGATTTTATGGAAATTTAATTTCTTACTGTTTAGTAATTCCCATATTGATTATTATTAATTTAAGAACGTCTAATTTTCAGTGGTTTTGGTTTCCTATGCTAGGATGGGGACTTGGTTTAACTTTTCATGCTTTAGAAACTTTTGGATATGGTAAATCATGGGAAGAGAAAAAAATTCAGGAAATTTTAGAAAAAGAAAATAAAGAACATACTAAATGGAAATAGCTTAAATCGCATTTAATTTAAAGTTTGTTTAGGCAAACATTGTAATAAAAATAACGATATTCTATATATCAAAAAATAAAACAAATGAAAAAGGATTATGAATTTGAACAGTATCAAAAAGCTCAAAAAAGACTGAAAAATATTAAGGGTTTCTATAGACATCTATATATTTTCTTAATCGTAATGATTATTTTGATATTTATTAATTTAAAATATACACCCGAAGTATTATGGGTAATTTGGGTGTTTTTAGGCGCTGGAATCCCAGTTTTTATTCACGGAATTAAAGTTTTTAAGTTGGATACTGTTTTTAATTCGGAATGGAAAGACAATAAAATACAACAACTTTTAGAAAAAGATAATTTAATTACAAATGAAATGAATACTCATAACAGCAATACAATAAGAACCTATCAATCAAATGAATATAATAATTCAAACGAAGGTGATATTAAATACCAAGAAGCACTAAAAAGAGTTAAAAAGATTAAAGGGTTTTATACGCATAGTTTGGTTTATTTAGTAATCAATACGATGATTGTAATTATTAATATTCAAAACTTACATGAAGGAGAAAGTTATTTCCAAATGCATAATTTTTTCACAGCGTTTTTTTGGGGAATTGGGTTAGTCGCTCACGGACTTTCGGTTTTTTTGCCGAATTGGATTATGGGACAAAATTGGGAAGAACGTAAGATTAAAGAAATTATGGAGAAAGAAAAGGCGAATAAGTGGGAGTAATTAGTCACAGTTTTCAGTCGCAGTTAGCAGACAACACACACTGGAACTTTAATCAAAAATAACAATGAACATAATAATAATTGAAGACGAAAAACCAGCAGCACGTTTGTTGCAAAGAAAAGTTGAAAAATTAGGATTGCAAGTCAATACCATGTTGCATTCTGTTGAAGAATCAATCGTTTGGTTTCAAAATAATCCGCATCCCGATTTGATTTTTTTAGACATTCAATTGTCTGATGGTTTGTCTTTTGAGATATTTGAGTACTTCGACAAAGCTCAACAACACATCAAAAGTGCCGTGATTTTCACAACTGCTTATGATGAATATGCGTTAAGAGCTTTTAAATTGAATAGTATCGATTATTTACTAAAACCAATAGATGAAGAAGATTTAGAAATTGCAGTCAATAAATTCAAAGCCAGAACCCAGTCGCAAAATATTTCATTAGATTTTGAAGCGATTAAACGCATGTTAGTTAATCCAGTTGAAAAGGAATTCAAAAAGCGTTTTTCAGTGAAAATTGGACAACAATTAAAAGTGATTTCTATTGATGAAGTAGAATGTTTTTACAGTGAAAACAAGGGAACGTATATTCACACTTTGGATAATCGTGATTATCTAATCGATGCTACTTTAGAAGTTGTAGAAGCTGAAATCAATCCAAAAGACTTTTATCGCATAAGTCGAAAATTCATAGTTCCATTGAAAGCGGTAAAGGAAATTCAGGTATACTCGAATTCAAGATTAAAAATTATTCTCCCAACATATAAAGACGATGAGGTTATTGTTGCCAGAGAACGTGTAAGTGATTTTAAGGAGTGGATTGGGTAACTAAAAATTAAAATAAAAACGCCAATACACAAAAAAACCAATTAAAATCAGATATAAAATAGTATTCAAGCTTAAAGTAATTACAGCTAAATTATTCCAATTTTTTTCTTGAATCAGTTTTAAATTGAATCGAATTAATGGAATAATTATTACTAAAAACACATAAGGTAAATAAGAAGTTAGGCTTACAGCAATACTTGAATTGCTCTTATAAGGCGAAGCAAAATAGAAAATATTGATATTTGTACTTAATACAAACATATAATAGAATAAAATAATTCCAAAAAGGACTAAAAGTAATTTGATACTGTTGAAGTTATCGGTTTTTCTGTTTTTTAAATAATTCACTAAAAAGTATACCGAACTCATTGCAAAGAATAATCCGAAAAACACTAAAAATAAACGTAAAATATCATTGTTATGCGGTATTTGATACGAAGCTAGTTTTTCAAATTCAGTATTTTTTGGAAATAAAGTATCTACTTTTATAATGTGATTGCCTTTTGCCAGTTCTTCTTTTATGTTAAATTGTATGGTTGTATCGTATTTATGATAGAAGTATAAATTCACAATTCCGTTTGTGTTATCCCAAATAGAAGATAATAGTGTTCCATCACCAATTTTTTCTCTGCAAACATGCATGGTGTCCGATAATTTTTGGCAAAATTCTAAATCGGTTTCTAATTTGTTATTCAAAAATAAAACACCTTTTTGATAACGTTCTAATTTAAAAGCATCTTCTTTTGAAGTTATCGATGGACAAAAATTAGATAAAACATAACTTGCCTCATTACCCGAAATAATTTTGTAAGGTTCCACCACAATATATTTCCCGGTTTTATCTACGTAAATGAAAACGTCTTCTATAAAATAACTGTAATCATATTTTTCAATATATTTTTTTACCTCTTCAACAGTTTTACAAGTATGAAGAATGTCTTTTAGATATTGTGTTGGATTCGTTATTTTAAGTTGGTTTTTGAAATTGGAATTCTTATTTTTAGGATGATACGATGCTAATCTCGAAAAAACTAAACCATGCTCATTCATTCCCGATTGAGGTGCATATCCATTTGTTCCATCGAATCGCGAACCTGTGAAAGCAGCTCCAAAATGATTTTTTTTGTTTCCAATTTCAAACCAAATATGAGGTGTAGTTCTCCAAGCATCTTCATTACAGCCCACCATAGTTCTGCCATTTTTGGTTACTTTGTACATACTACACGAGTAACTAATATGTATTGCAAAAACAAGTAAAAAACTGAAAATGATTTTGATACTTTTCATATTATTCAATAGGTTCTTTATTAGAACGATTGAAATATTAAAATGTTACAATAAATTCTTATTAGAATCGTAGATAAAAGAAAATTTAGCTACTTCAAATTCAGAAATTCAATTTTATTACCAATTGAATTTTTTTTCATTTCATTTTCTAGTTGGTAAAAATCTGATTTAAGCACTCTTTTTGAAATGGAATTGTTTTCAAGAATCATTATTTCGTCACAAGTATCATTTAATGTTGAGAAAATGTGAGAAGAAATAATTATTGTTTTTCCTAGTTCTTTTAATTTATGTATGATCTCGGTTATTATGATATTACTTTGAATGTCAACTCCATTAAAAGGCTCGTCTAAAATGAAATATTTGTTTTCTTGAAGCAAAATAGCTGTTAGGGCTAATTTCTTTTTCATTCCGGTAGAATACTTTGATGCATATTCATTTAACGGTAAGTCAAAAATATTATTTTTTTCGAAGTCAATAGTATGTATATTTCTTGCATTACATAATAATTGAATATATTCTTTTCCAGTAATTTTTGGAAAAAAGTAAGGTTCTGTTACCAATAAACCTAAATGATTTTTTAATAAAGGATAGTCAGATTTTATTTTGCCATCATACGGTTCTAAACCTGCAATACAATTAAATAAAGTTGTTTTCCCAGCACCATTTTCTCCAACTAATCCGTAAACTTTTCCACTTTCAAAAAGTAAATTTATAGACTGTAGTACAACCTTGTTGTCATATTTTTTTGATAAATTTTCAATTTGAATCATTTGAGAAGCGGTTTGAGTTGTTTTAACGATTGAAGGTAAAAATATGGAATTACAATAACTAACAATGGTGGAAAATAAATGCAAAAGGCAAGTAATACACTTTGAATAATATTCATTTTATCTGGATAAGCAGCATATTTTGCTAAAATAATAGTTACTAGGAATAAGTAACCAATTGCTAAAAAAGTTACAATTGATTCTATTTTATCGAAAAACAAAATGACTAAAATTGTAGTAAATGGGAGAACTATGAAGGAACTATATAGAATAGAAGTCTTAATTTTTTCGATTAAAAAAGATTTAGGATTTAAATTATAACTCCACACAAAAAACGAAGTTTCGGGAACGGAATAATAAGAAAATAAGATTAGAAAAATTGAAATTAAAGCTGCTATTCCAAGATTTAGATTGGTTACTTCAATTGCTTTAAATAATAAGAATATTGAAATAAGGAAAATATAAAAAGTATTTCTAAAACCAATAGTAAATTCGAAAGGCTTTTTTGAAAAAGGGGTTGGAATGATAAAATTATAAATAGATTTTATATTTATAAACCCTAAAATGATTGCTAAAATTAGATATGCAGGTATAAATAAGAAATTTTTAAGATAGATTAAAAAAGCAATGAAAGGTAGAGCAATTAAAATGTTTTCGGTAATTCTAATGAGTTTATAATCTGAGGATTTAAAACAATATTTTAAAAATCTATTTCGAGTAACTTCACTAAGTTTTAGAATCAGAATACAATAGGTTAAAATGTAAAGATAAGTTGCATAATCTACTTTTTCAAAAAGGGTTTTGGAACCCAAAATGAAAACAAAAATCAGAATAAAATAACCTAAAATTATAGGCATTCCATATTCAATAAACGAACGATTTATCATTTTATATTGAAGATGGAAATAGTATTTCATTATTTACTAAATCTATGTAACGTAAACGTCATGGCTGTTAATAAAAAGAACGCCATAATTTGATGCGCTAATCCTAACCAAAGTGGTACGTGGAATAATAAAGTGAAAACTCCTAAAATAAATTGAATAAACACAAAAACTAATAAGGTTTTAATACCAGAACCTTGCGTTTTATCTAAAGTAAATTTTCTACTTTTTATGAATAAGAAAATAATCATTCCCACTACTACATAAGCGAATGTTCGGTGAATGAATTGAACGCCACTTTTTCCTTCTGTAAAAGATAACAATAAATTTGATTGTTCTAATTTTATACTTTCATGAAAGAATTGTCCATCACTCATTAAAGGCCAATGGTTGTGAATTAATCCCGCATTTAAACCTGCAACAAAACCTCCGTAAATGATTTGAATGATTAAAATTGCTAAAGCAATACGTGCAATTTTTTGCAGTTCTAAAACGGGTGATTTTCTTTCAGGGTAAATTAAATCCAAGGCAACCCAAAGCGTGTAAGCAAACGTAATAAAAGCAAAAGTTAAGTGAATTGCTAGTCTGAAGTGACTCACATCGGGCATGTCTTTTAAACCGCTGGCTACCATGAACCAACCTAAGAATCCTTGAAAAGCCCCCATTCCTAATAAAACAAAGCACTTTTTAATCGTTTCTTTGTCTAGTTTCTTCTTGATTAAAAAATATACAAACGGAATAATGAAAACCACACCAATAATACGACCTATAAATCGGTGGAACCATTCCCAAAAGAAGATGAATTTATAATCTTCTAATTGAAAATCTTTGTGTTTGTTAATTAATTGGTATTCTGGATATTTTTTGTATTCTTCAAATGCTTCTACCCATTTTTCTTCCGACAAAGGAGGGAAGGTGTCGTTGATTAAATGCCAATCGGTCATCGATAAACCAGAGTTGGTTAAACGTGTAATTCCACCAACAGTTACCATGATAAATAACAAAACACATCCCGAAAGTAGCCAGTAAATAACTGATTTATTAGTTTTCATATTTCTTGATATTCAAAAAGCACCCCAAATTTACGCAATGCTAATTTGAAAAGTGCTTTAACAGATTATAATTTTTATACTTTTTTCAATCCCATTTTTGAAGCTTTGTTTAGGACAAAATCCTTAGCAGCTTCATATTCATTAGGAATTTCACCTTCTAAAATAGCTTCTTTAACCGCTTCTTTCAAAACTCCAATTTCTCTACAAGGTTTCAAACCAAATAACTCCATAATTTCTTCACCTGAAATAGGAGGTTGAAATACACGAACTCGGTCTTTTTCTTCCACTTCTACTATCTTTTCTTTTACGATGTCGAAGTTCTTGTGGTATTTTTGAAATTTCTTTGGATTTTTAGTCGTGATATCCGCTTTACATAAGGTCATTAAACTATCAATATCTTCGCCTGCATCAAAAACCAAACGACGAACAGCGCTATCCGTAACAATATCTTCTGCAATTACAATTGGTCGCGAGCTCATAGTAACCATTTTTTGCACGAATTTCATCTTGTGATTCAATGGCATGTGCAAACGTTCAAATATTTTTTTGACCATTTTTCCACCTAAAAATTCATGTCCGTGAAATGTCCAACCTTGTTTTTTGTTGAATCTTTTGGTTGGTGCTTTGCCTATGTCGTGTAACAATGCAGCCCATCGCAACCAAATATCATCGGTATTTGGACAAATGTTATCTACTACCTCTAAAGTATGATAAAAATTGTTTTTATGTGTATGACCTTCCACTTCTTCTACATTATTTAAAGCTGTAAGTTCAGGTAAAATAATGTCTAATAAACCCGTTTGATACAAATGTAAAAATCCGATTGAAGGTTTATTTGAAGCAAGAATTTTATGCAATTCATCAACAATTCGTTCGCCTGAAATAATGTTGATTCGCTCTATATTTTTAGTAATTGCCTCTAAGGATTCAGATTCGATTTCGAAATTCAATTGCGTAGCAAAACGAATGGCTCGCATCATTCGTAACGGATCATCTGAATACGTAATATCTGGATTTAAAGGTGTTTTGATGATTTTGTTTTTCAAATCTTCTACACCATTAAATGGGTCAACTAAATCTCCAAAGTTTTCAGAATTCAAAGAAAAAGCTAACGCATTTATGGTAAAATCTCTTCGTTCTTGGTCGTCTTTTAACGTTCCGTTTTCCACTAATGGATTTCGGCTATCGTGTGTGTAAGATTCTTTTCTAGCGCCAACAAACTCCACATCAATGTCATCGTAGCGCAACATTGCAGTTCCATAGTTTTTAAAAACTTGTACTTTTGGATGAAATGGAATCAACTCGGATACTTTTAATGCTAGTTCAATTCCGCTACCCACGGCAACGATGTCGATGTCTTTTTTGTGATCTCGTTCAAGTAAAATATCGCGAACAAAACCACCAATCACATAGCATTCCAAGTTAAGCTCATGGGCTGCTTGAGAAATGATTTTGAAGATGGTATGTTCTAAATGTTGTTTGTAATTCATATTATTACCGCAGATTCGCAGATTTTTTATTTTCTTGAAAGGGCAACTCTTTTGTGTTCAAGAGATACAGAATTAAAATTAACTAAAAGTGCTAATTCATTTCCTGAAACTTTCAAATAATTTAAACATTGATTGTAATGAGCATTGTTAAAACAATCGACAGTTTTTATTTCTAATATTATTTCGTTAAAAACTACAAAATCAGCATAAAATTTATGTTTCAACACAGTGTTTTTATAGTTTACTACGTATTCTTTTTCTCTTTCGTATGGAATGTTTGCTTGTTGCAACTCAAATTCAATGGCGTCTTTATATACAATTTCAGAAAAACCTTTTCCTAAATTTTTATGGACTTCAAATAGAATTCCAATAATTTGATAAGTTTTGTCTTTATATAAAAATTCTTCCATAAAACTATTTTAATCAGCGAATCTGCGGTGCTTTTTTTTACTTGCGAATCACTTTTACCTGACTATCTAAACTTAATTTAATAATCGTAGAAGGATTTTTGCAAACTTTATCGAGGTGCAAATTTACTACATAGTCCACACCTTTTATAATTTCGGGACTAATTTCTTTGAAAGTTTTTGGAGTAGGTTCGCCTGAAATATTAGCTGAAGTGGAAACTAATGGTTTTTTCATGCGTTCCATTAGTTTAAAACAAAAAGGTTCGGTAACTAATCGAACTCCTAAAGTGTTATCTTCAGCAACGATATTTTTGGCAACATTTCTAGGATTGTCTAGTATTAAAGTAGTTGGCTTTTCTGATAAATCTAAAATTTGCCAAGCTACATCTGGAATTTCTTTGAAAACGTTGTACATCATGCGTTCACCATTAAGTAAAACAATCATGCTTTTGGTTTCTTCACGTTGTTTTAAAGCATAAATTTTTTTTACGGCTTCTTCATTGGTGGCATCGCAACCAATTCCCCAAACCGTATCGGTTGGATATAAAATAATGCCTCCGTTTTTGATGACTTCAAATGCGTTGTGTACTTCAGTTTTCATAAATTGTAACTATTTATTTTTTAAATTCATTGAAGGCAATTCTATGTATTTATAAGTAATTTGACTTAATAGAATAACTGGAAATATGGTAAGTGCAATAATTGACCAATGCTCAATTTGTGATAATTTTGATGCTTTTTCAAATCCTATAAAAAAATAGAAAACTGTGAACAAAATAATTCCGTGAAGTAAATAGATACTATATGTTATTTGACCCAATTTTCTTGAGAAAGAATTTGATAAAAGACCAAAAAAGGAATTTCCGTTAGCAATAATAAAAAGGACAAAAAATGAAATTAGTATAGGAATTATTTTTCTTCCGCTATGGAAATAATTAATTGATATAAAAAGCAGAAATAATGCTATAAATGTATATATTGATTTCTTAAAAAATTGATATTTTTTTTCTTTCATTAATAACCCTATTGCTATTCCAAAAATAAAAGGCACAAAATTTTTAAAAGATGGTTTATAGATACTTAAAATAATTAAAAATGCAATAACAAAACCAACTATAATTTTATAGTTTACTTTAATTTTTAGAATAACTGCAAAAACGGGTAATAAGAAATAAAACATCCATTCATAAGGTAAAGTCCAGGTAACTCCTGCGTTTAGAATGAATGTATTATTTATATTGTTAATGTTTTTTGGGCCATCAATAGTGAATAAAATCCAGTTAATTATTTGTTTTATTAAATTGAAAAATGAATCGTTACGTTTTAACTTTGAAATAATTGCAATAAGAATAAAAATAATACAAATGGAAAAAAAATAAATTGGAAATAATCTATAAAATCGAGCAATGAGATATTTTTTCCAATTATAATCTATTGTGTTTTTATCGAGTATTTTTGAAATAAACAAAAATGCGGTAATAATAAAAAAAAATACTACACTTGTTTCGCCTAAATGATTGAATAAATTAGATTTAGGCTTTTCCCAGATATCTGTTTTTAAAAAATTATACCAAATATAGCTGTGATGAATAAAAACAAAAAATGCTAAATATCCTCGTAAGCCATCTATTTCAGGGTATTTAACATTAGTTACTGGGATTTTAATAAGAGAATTGGATACTAAAACAGATACAATAACTAATATTACTATAAAAATAATTAAAATCCCTATTTGGTAATCCATAAATAAAATTATATTTCAATTAATGATGTGTTATAGTAATATAATGTCCCTTCGGTTGTTGTATATAGCATAAAGTTATATTTATCTAGCGTATTCATAACTGTGTAGGCACATTTAGAAATCATTCTGTCGTGAGTTTCAACCATAATTACTTTAACTTTTGGTAACCAATTTTCATAATTTTTTTCAAATAAATCTTTTTCTGCACCTTCTATATCAATTTTCAAAATATCTACGGTTTTAAATTTATAGGTTTCAATTAGTTCATCTATAGTTGTAGATTCTATATCGTATTTTTCTGACGAAGTCACTTCTTTTATTACAAAACTATTTGTTGCATTAAAAGGATCTTCAACTTTAAAAAACCCTTTTTTATTAAATAACCCTTTATGAACTATTTCAATATCTTTTAAACCTTTAAGGTTTTTATGAATCATTTCCACATTTCCAGATTCAATTTCTAGAGAAACTATTTTAGATTTAGGATATTTTATCTTAAAAAATAATGTTGCTAAACCAACATTTGCTCCAGCATCTATAATTGTTTGCGGTTCAATAGGTAATTTTAAATTATAGATGTTATGATTGAACACTTCTTCAAATGTTTCTCTATCTTTTGTTTTTTTTCTTATGTATACTGTTCTACCTAAAATAGGTAAAGGTATTTTTTTTGTTTTAAGTTTTAATAAAATTACGATAATTATTGAGTCAATAAAATTGATGTTTTTTCTAACGTTTTTAAAAAAATATAGATGTCTGATCATGTTATTTGTTTTAGTTAAGTTGTCTTTTGTTTGCTATTTTATCTTTAAATTTATTTAAATAATATAAAAAAACTGATGATTTTTTCATTTTTTTATTAATTTCTATTATATATTGTTTGTTATTATTAATTATAAAATCGATATCAAAATTTATTGAATAAATATAATTTTTTTTAAGTGCTGTAAATTTATTATAATTTCTGAAATAAGATTTGTAAATTAAATATAAATGTTTATATTTTATTTTTTTTGTTTTATTTAAAATTGAATTAATAATTATAGTGTTCTCTTTTAATTTAATTGGATTTGTTACACCAATTTGTTGGTTAGAATGTATTCTATATGAAATAAGTTTTTCTCTACTATATAATAATGTTTTTCTGTAAGATAATATTAAAGCAATCCATTCATCATGATAAATACTATTTGTTTTTGGAAAGGGAAATATAAATTCTTTAGTTTCTTTTTTTATACATAATGTTGCTCCAGTTACCATATTTCTTATAGTTGTTCCATAATTATAGAGATCTGCTGGAGATTTAATAAAATGTTCAAGAAACAAAACGTTTTCCCATAGACTTTTATTTACTACTTTTTCACTACAATCATTAATTAAATAACCGTTTGAAAAAACACCTTCTGCATTTTTATTGGAATTAAATATTTCCATAATTTTAAATACCTTGTTTTTTTCCCAAACATCATCTTGATCGCTCAAAAATATATAATCTCCTGTCGATAATGTTATCGCTTTTTCAAAATTCTTATTGACATTTAAATTAATTTTATTTTGATATAATTTTATTAAAGTCGGATATTTTTCTATAAATGAATTAATTATTTCAATTGTTGAGTCACTAGATTGATCGTCACATATAATTATTTCATTTACTGCTAAAGTTTGGTTTATTATAGAATTCAGTTGTTCTGAAATATATTTTTCTCCATTAAAGGTGCAAACTGCTACTGATAATTTCATAAAACTATAAATTTAAATCATTTTTTATCCATCCATTAACGTAATATTTTTCATAAATATCATCATGAAGTTTTTTATAATCCGTTTCAAAAAAAGTTCTTGGAATTACAGGATTTTTGGAATCAATTAATAATATGTTATTTTCATTATAAAAATCATAGTTTTTAATATCGGAATTTGTTGTGATTAATTTTTTATGAAGTCCCAAGCTTTCAAAAACCCTAAATGATAAGCCGTTTTGGTTTTCTCTGTGAATATCTAATAAGACATTTGATTGTTCAATATATTTATTTACAACACTCAGTGGAATTGTTTCTTGTATTGAATTAATTAATGAATTATTACTTATTTTTTTCTTTTTATCAAAAATAAAAAATTTGTAAGGGATTTCAAGTAAGCTTAGTTTCTCTGCAATTTTAATAATTAAATCACTTCGTTTACCATAGGAAGAAATGTTAAAAACTTCAAAATCAGAATTCTTTTCAAAATTTACATTTTCTTGATAATTATAAATAAAATTAGTTTTAAATTTTAAATTGTATTTTTTACAATCTTCTTTTTCAAAAGAAAAAACTTCATCAAAACAAGGTAATACTTGAATTATTTTAGGGCATCTTTTGGTATTGTCGTTAAAAAAAGCAACAGATTTTTTTGTGTAATTTTTAATTTGAATAGCAAATTTAGGTGCTATAAAGTCACCTTTAATTGTTAAAATCAAATCTTGTGTTTCATTGTTTTTTTTTAATTCATCGATAATACAATTTCCATAAAATTTTGTTTTAAGATTTTTTTTAAATAAAATTTTTAAAAAAAAATTGTATAATCTGTGTAGAAATGTAGGATATTTATATTTAAATTTACTAAAATCAATATGATTTACTTTATGGTTATTATTCTCTAATGCTTTTGCTATGTGTTGATTAAAACCCCAATTATCAAAAGAAATTAATGTTATTTTCATAATTTATATTTATTTATAAAATTTTTTTATTTCTTTCATAGTCTCAAATATATATTCATCATTTGGTTCTTCATCTAAGACGTTTAAATTATTGTCTACAACGTCTAATAAACCAGATGTATATATGTTGGTTATTCTATTTGGTTCTATTATGGCAAATTTTTGATTATATCCACATATAAAAAAATCTCTTTTTGAAGTATCAAACAAGCTTTTTCCAGAAGAATAATCTTTAGGACTATTACTAACTCCTAAATAACTATTCATGATTGTTGGTGCAATATCGTAGTGTAGTGTTAAATGATTATATTTTTTTGGGGCTTTATTAAAATCATATAATAGAAATGGAGTGTTTATTTGGTATTTTGAAAAATTTCCACCATGTTGCCAATATCCTTTATTAGAATCATTAAATTCTTGTCCATGATCAGAGGTTATAATTATAATAGTGTTTTCTAATTTATTTTTTTTATTCAATTGAAATATTATATTACCAATTAAACTATCAATATAATGTAAACTATTTTTGTACCTATTAATTAGTGATTTTGGATCATAATCATCATCAAAAGCTAAATAATCAACATTTTCAAGATGAGGTTTAAAGGGGGCTTTGTATTTTTTCGGAAAATCAAATCCATGGGCAGAATCAAAAAATAAGAAACCAAAAAAAGGTTTTTTTTGATTGTAATTTTCAATATAGTTGGTCCAAGATTTAAAAATATTATGATCTCTTTCAGAAGGCGAATTACCCAAAGTATTTAACTTAAGATTTTTTACTTTGGTAAAAACATTTTTATTAAAAGGAGGGTTTTCTACAGTAGAACTACTTAATATATTGATATCATATTCTTGTTTAATGAATTGATCGATCATGACAGGGCTTTTATTTATTCCAGTAAATGAGTCAAAATAAGTTGCTGGAATTCCATAAAACATTGAGAATATACCACCTGTAGTCATATTTGACCCACTTTTATGATTTGTAAATTCTTGTGATTTTTTTTTAAAATTATATATGTTAGGAGTTATCTTTTCAGTTAAATAATCATATCTCCAAGAATCGATTACAATAATGAGAATGTTTTTGTTAGATGCATTATTAATATTATTAACAATTTTTTTTATAGGATAATTTATAGTTTTGGATTCTGTTTCTATTGATATTTCATTTTTAGATAAATCTTTATTTACAAGATTTAATTTTATAAATAAATTTTCAGCGGTTAAAGGATAATAGGCAGGAAATAGATTTTTAGTTTGGGTTATTTGTCTATAACTATTTGCATCAGACCATGCAAATCCGATATGAGAAATAAAAACAATTATTATTAGTGTTATCGAAGTAAATTTTATGGTTTTTTCAATTTTTTTATTTTCAAAATAAAATTTGTTAACTAGAAAAAATAATAAAATTTGCAAGCCAAAAACACCAATAATAAATAAAAATGCAGTAATATAATTTTCATTTGAAAATTGAAAAATATCGCTTGCTCTTTTGCCAAATGCCAATTTAAAAACCATAGGCGATAGATGATATCTAAATTGACTAAAAACTATTGTGTCTAATTTAATTAGAATTAAAAGTAAGCTCGATAATAAAATGTTTACAGATTTTGTTAATAATATATTTTTTGAAACAAAAAAAACTAAGAGCGAAAAGAATAATGGAATACTATTTAAAACGGCAAAATGAGCAATTTGTGAAATAATAATAAATATATTTGCATTTGTTGAATTTACATTATCAATAAAAGCATAATATTTCATTGAAATTATCAATGTTAAAAAAGTATTTATTAGAAAAATAAAAAATAATTTTTTCGAAAAAAATGTTTTAGAAATCATATTTTGTTTTTTGCAAAAATATATTATTGTAATTAAATATTAACGTAAATTCCGTGTCAATTTAATTTAAAATAATTTAAATGAAGTTTTTTATTAATAATAAATTTGAATACATACTAAAAAAAGTCACTTTTTTAATTGATAATTTTTTAATCGAAGGAAAAATTCTTGTAAATGGTCAAAGAAATACTATTAAATTATTTAAAGTTGAAGATATTACGTTAAATATAAAATCATTTAAAAAACCCAATTTAATAAACAAAATTGCGTATAGATATTTCAGAAAATCTAAAGCGCGTCGTTCTTTTGAGTTTGCTTCAAAATTGATGGAAATGCAAATTGGCACCCCCAACCCAGTAGCATTTTTTGAAAATTATGATTTTATAGGGCTAAAAGAAAGTTATTACGCTTGCGAACATCTTGAAAATGTTTTCGAATTTAGAGAAATTGTGCAAAATGAAGCTTTTGAAAATAGAGATTTTATCATTAGAAAGTTTACCCAATTCACTTTTGAAATGCATGAAAAAGGTATTGAATTCTTAGATCATTCACCAGGAAATACCTTAATTCGAAAAAATACAGATGGAAGTTATTCCTTTTTTCTTGTGGATTTGAATCGAATGAAGTTTCATGAATCGCTTGATTTTAAAACCCGAATGAAAAATTTATCGAAAATCACACATAAAAAAGACATGATTGTTGTGATGAGTAATGAGTATGCAAAACTTTCGGGTGAAGATGAAACTATTATTTTTGAAACCATGTGGGGATTAACGGCCGATTTCCAATATCGCTTTCACCGAAAAAAAAGAATCAAAAAGAAATTAAAGTTCTGGAAAAAGTAGTATTTTTCACTTTTAATTCGTTAGATGAAATTATCGGTAATTATTACTACTTACAATTCAGAAGAATGGCTTCAAAAAGTGCTTGTTGGGTATAGCATCCAAACTGAGCAAGACTTTGAGGTTGTTATTGCTGATGATGGTTCTACCGAAAAAACAAAGGCAGTAATTGAATCTTTTCAAAACCAATTTAAGTTTCCAATTGTTCATGTTTGGCAAGACGATAATGGGTTTCAAAAATGTAAAATCTTAAACAAAGCCATTTTAAAAACGAAATCCGAATATTTACTTTTTACCGATGGTGATTGTATTCCGCGAAAGGATTTTGTTGCCCAACATATAAAATACCAAGAGGAAGGCTATTTTCTTTCTGGAGGCTATTTTAAATTACCAATGGAAACGTCTCATAAAATTTCTCTTGAAAACATTCAAAATCAAGATTGTTTTTCGATTTCTTGGTTAATAAAAAATGGAGTTTCCAAAACGTTTAAATTATCAAAACTGACCAAAATTACACTTTTTGCGAATTTCATGAATTGGTTAACACCTACAAAACGTACCTTCAACGGACATAATACTTCTTGTTTTAAGAAAGATTTAATTGCCATAAATGGTTTTAACGAAGAAATGCAATATGGTGGATTAGATAGGGAAGTGGGGGAACGTTTATTCAATTACGGAATTTTATCGAAGCAAATTCGTTATAGTGCTGTTTGTTTGCATTTAGATCACAAAAGAGGTTATGCTACTCCAGAAACTTGGGAGAAAAATAACACCATTCGAAATTATAATAAAAAACACAATGTGACTTTTATTGAAAATGGTTTGTCTAATTACCTTAACGAATAATTTCAAAGAAACCCTTTAATTTCTCTTTTATTAAAGCAATCGGATATTCTTCAAAATATTTAAAGGTGTTTTCTTTAATGTATTTCTCGTCGAATTCAGTATAAATTTCGGGTTTCAAATCTTTTAAATGAATAGAGATGTTTTTCTCATCTTCAAAAATTTGCCAAGTTTCTTTATCAACACTCGGAGAAAAAAGTGAAAAAGTTGGAACAAACAATGCTTTTGCCATATTTACACTTCCGCCTTCGTTGCCAATTAAAGCATCACATTGCGACAATAAGCCTAAAAATGAACGTAAATCATTGGCATACAAATCAAAATAAATGCGTTGTTGTGTTTCGGGTTGACACAAATCGAAGATTTTTTGAGCCTCTTCTTTTTGTTTCGGAATGTAATTAAAAAGTAAATTCGCATCAGTTGTTTGAACGGTGAAATCTAACAATTCTGCCATTTTTTCAAACGGATAGGTTTTGTACCATTCACTACCTAAAATCCCAATCATAAAGGTTGGTTTGTCTTTTTTTAATGGAAATTTTGATAGCATTTCCTTTGCTTGATTAATTTCCAAGTCCGTTAAAAATACTTTTGGTTTATAATCGGTAATTTCTTCTTCAATAAGTGGTTTTAGTAAACGTAAACGGTTAATAATTGCCAATCCAATATCCGATTTTGTGCCGTTTTTTAATCGTTCAATATTGTAATTATAGAATATATTTGAATATCCTTTTTTATATGAAATTTTATATTTAGCGCCAGAGAATAGTGTAATTAAATTGGTTTCCAACTTACTATAAGCATCAATCACTGCATCATATTTGGTGCTTCTAATTTTGAAAATAAATTGAAAAAGGGAAAGATAATTTTTTCGCACTTTTTCTTCCAAAACAATAATATTATCAATGTTTGGATTGTTTTTTAGTACATCAACACAATTGGCGTAGCACATGTAGTCCACTTGCGCATTCGGATATTTTTGCTTCAAATTATTGGATAGAATAGTTGAGGTAAGTACGTCTCCAATTCGCTTTTGTTGTATGACTAAAATTTTCATTTTTGATAAATTATTTGGCTAAAATACACTGATTTTGAAACTTTGCCAACAAAATAATTTGATTACTTTTGTGAAAATTCAATTTTTATGGCAATTAGCGGTTTAGTTATTACTTATAATGAAGAAAAAAATATTGGGAAATGCATCGATGCTTTGTTTGAAGTATGTGATGAAGTTATCATTGTAGATTCGTTAAGTGCTGATAATACAGTGAAAATTGCAGAAGAAAAAGGTGCAAAAGTTATTTCTCAAAAGTTTCTTGGTGATGGACCACAACGTACGCACGGATTGCCTTTTTGTAAAAATGATTGGATTTTAAATTTAGATGCAGACGAGTTTTTAGATAAAGATGCCAAAGAGTTTATCTTAAATGGGAAGTATCTTGAAGGAAACTACGATGCTTTTTCGTTCCGAGTGAAGAACTTTTTAGCTGATGAATTAATCGATTTTTCAGGTTGGTATCCCGATCATAAAGTACGTTTTTTTAACAAGAAAACAGCAAAACCTTCAGAAGCGAAAGTGCATCAAAAAATTGAAACTACTAATGAGAAAAAAGTAGCCGTTCATATTTTACATTACGGTTGGGATTCTTTTGAGCAAATTATCGCTAAGAAAAATCAATATTCTACTTGGCATGCCCAACAACTTTTTGATCAAGGAAAAAGAGTAAACTCTTTTAAACCAATTCTTAATGGATTAACTGCTTTTGTAAGATGTTATTTCTTCAAAAAAGGAATTTTTAATGGAATTGACGGTATTACAATTGCTTTAATACAAGCGTTTTTTTCTCATATGAAATATGCTAAATTGTTGAAATTGCAACGCCAAGAAAAATTATTGAAGCGTTAATTTATTTCCAATCATTCTTTCATTAAATGATTGAATATACGCTTTTATAAACCTTTCCATTTCGGTTGCTTTTGCTTTTTCGATTTTCATTAAATTGGTTTTTAGCAATTCATCATTCTTGAAATTATACAATCCAATTGATTTTTTTCCGTCAAAAGCTAAATAATAATCTCCCGATACATAATGGTAAATGTTATCTAAATAATACACTACAAAATCCTTGTCGGACTGATACGATTTACCATACGTAATCATTTTACTATCGATATTCAAATAATCAATAATCGATGGCATAATGTCAATTTGTTGTAAATTCTTTAGATTTTTTCCAACCATAGAAGGATTTGAAGGATCAAAGAATAATATTGGGACTCTAAATTTCCCAACATTTGTTTTGAATTTTTTCTCAGTAGGTTCTGATGATGTATGATCTGCTGTAATAACAAAAAGAGTGTTTTTGTACCATTCTTGTTTTGAAGCTGTTTCAAAAAATCGTTTTAAAGCAAAATCAGCATAGGCAATACTTTCCTGAATTTTAGTAGTTCCTTTTGGAAATTTTCCTTTG
Organism: Flavobacterium cyclinae; assembly: GCF_021172145.1. NCBI lineage: Bacteria > Pseudomonadati > Bacteroidota > Flavobacteriia > Flavobacteriales > Flavobacteriaceae > Flavobacterium > Flavobacterium cyclinae. The sequence goes on along the minus strand of NZ_CP089095.1, from coordinate 2,248,505 downwards.
TATTTTTCTGGAATAATGTATGGATTATGCGATGAAATTGTAAAAATTGTACTGAAAAATGGTTGTTTGAATTCGGTCATTTTACTTGAAAAATATTGCATAAATTCTTCATCAAAAATGCCCCATCTTCCATCAAATGCTTCTGGGCCCACATATTCGTTTTTACCGAAATAATTGTCAAAACCAGCTACTTTACAGTATTGGTCAAAATTCTGACTTCCGTTGAAAGCACCATGAAAAAATGCTGTTTGATAGCCGTTTTCTTTTAAAATTTTTGGTAAGCCGTAAACTTCATTTATAGAATAACTAGAAGTAATCAAAGAAGTATTCATTAAACTTGGAATGCTAGAAAGGGTTGAAGGAACCGCATCAATAGATAGTTTTCCATTGGCAAATCCGTTTTCAAAAAACAACGATTTCTTGATTAATTCATCTAAAAAAGGTGTTTGTCCACGTTGAATATTTTCTCTTCCAAAACTTTCTAAAATAATGATTACTACATTTTTTTTGTTTGGATTTCCCTCTGTTTTAAACTCAGTTATAGGACTAAAAATACTATTTAATTCTTGTTCTGAATAATATTTTGGGGATTCTAGAGTTTCTTTTTTACCAATGGTTTTTAAAATACAAAAAGGTGTGTTTAAAACAAGTGCCGATTGATTAATAGAACCATAATTTACAGCACTAACAATACCTATAGGTTTTTTTTGGATTCCACCACGTCCAAGTAATAAGATAAAGCCCATTAATAGTAAAAAAATACCTGTTTGTTTTGCTATTAAAGACCAATCAGCATTTTGTTCTGCCATCATTTTAAGACTAGGAATTAATTTCCAAAAAGTAACTCCTAATAAAATTGCTAATAGAGGTAAGTGCCAAAATTCAATTAAAAAAGAAAAGATCAAACCGCCAATTTCGTTTTCCATTCCACTCGCAGTTATCATTCCAAATGTACTTCTTCTACCAGTGAATTTGTAGTATTCAAAATCCACAAAATTGGTTAGTATAAATACAAAGTTAATTACGAAGAAAGATATTTTTAATGTTTTTTGATATCTTGTTTTATATTTAAAATTTCCTGGAATAAAATGAAATAAAGCAAAAATTATATTAATGAAAGCAAGAGCAGAAATATCGAAAAGGATTCCGCCTAAGAAACTTTTAGCAGCAACATTTTCAAATGCATTTTTGTTAAAAAAAAAGAATAATAAACGACAAATTTGATAAAAGAATAGAACTAATAAGTAACGTTTAAAAAATAATTTTACACTGCTTAAATAATTTGTCATACAAGATAATTTTCAGCAAATTTAAGTATTCGAATAAAATTTACAATTTATTTACATCTAATTTACTTTCTATTGAAAATAAAAATTCCAATTCACAACATTTTTATCATGAATTGGAACTAAACTTTGTACTTAAAACTTCGTATTTCGTACTTTGAATTATACCGCTACATTATATTCTCTTAAAGCATCATTCAAAGAAGTTTTCAAATCGGTTGAAGGTTTTCTTTGTCCAATGATGATGGCACATGGAACTTGATATTCTCCAGCAGGGAATTTCTTTGTATAACTTCCAGGAATTACTACCGAACGAGCTGGAACCACTCCTTTATATTCTAAGGGTTCATTACCTGTTACGTCAATAATTTTTGTAGAACCTGTTAAGCATACATTAGCACCTAGAACCGCTTCTTTTCCAACGTGAACTCCTTCAACTACAATACATCTTGAGCCAATGAATGCACCATCTTCAATGATTACAGGAGCAGCTTGTAATGGTTCTAAAACACCACCAATTCCTACACCACCACTTAAATGAACATGTTTTCCAATTTGAGCACAACTTCCTACTGTTGCCCATGTATCAACCATTGTGCCTTCATCAACATATGCGCCAATGTTAACATAACTAGGCATCATAATAACACCACTTGATATATAAGCACCATATCGTGCAACAGCATTAGGAACTACACGAATTCCTTTTTCAGCATAATTGCGTTTTAATAACATTTTGTCGTGATATTCAAAAATACCCGATTCCCAAGTTTCCATTTTTTGAATTGGGAAGTACATTACCACAGCTTTTTTCACCCATTCGTTTACTTTCCAGCCTCCCGAAACTTCGGGATCAACTGGTTCAGCCACACGAAGTTTTCCACTATCTAATAATTCTATTACTTCTCTTATGGCTTTTTGCGTAGTTTCTTCTTGAAGTAAAGCGCGGTTTTCCCAAGCTTGTTCTATTGTTGATTGTAAGCTATTCATCTTTTTTTTCTGCAAAGATAAAAGGTTTTTAAATTTTTATAGTATAAAAGATTTAATAGCATGATAATATCACAAATAATAGTTTTTATACTTAATAGTTTATTTTAACAAAATAGTTATTAACGATAACGTTTTCATTTATATTTTTTTAATAAAACCATATGTAAACATTTAATTTAATTAAAGTCATTGAAATATCTTTGCGATTTTTAATTCACAAAATATTTTATCATGGAAATAAAAGCAGATATTGTATTGGTTGGTTCAGGAATAATGAGCGCTACTTTAGGGACTTTATTAAAACAATTACAGCCTAATATTTCAATTGAAATTTTTGAAAAATTAGATGCTATTTCTACTGAAAGTTCTGATGCATGGAATAATGCAGGAACAGGTCATTCTGCTTTTTGCGAATTAAATTATACACCTCAAGACAGTAAAGGGAATATAAATATTTCTAAAGCAATCCAGATTGCTGAGCAATTTGAGGTTTCAAGACAATTTTGGTCATATTTGGTTAAAGAAAACTTAATCCAAACCCCTGAAAAGTTTATTAAAACAGTTCCTCATGTTAGTTTTGTTTGGGGTAAAAACAATGTCTCTTTTTTAAAGAAGCGATATAAGTTGATGACACAATCACCATTGTTTAAAGAAATGAAACTTTCAGTTGACCCTACAGAATTGAAAGAATGGATGCCTTTAGTAATGGAGGGAAGAAATGAAGATGAGCAAGTAGCTGGAACTTTTATGCAACGTGGAACTGATGTGAATTTTGGAAATTTAACACGTCAAATGTTTGGTTATTTGCAAAGTCAGCAAGATGTAAATATGCATTTTCAGCATGAAGTTGCCAAGTTGAAGAAAAATATAAATAATGAATGGGTTGTAAAGGTTAAAGATTTGCAAACTGGAAAAAAAAGAAAAATAATAACAAAATTTATCTTCATTGGTGCAGGTGGTGGCTCATTACCTTTGTTAGAAAAATCTAAAATTTTTGAAGGAAAAGGTTTTGGAGGTTTTCCAGTTAGTGGTCAATGGCTGCGTTGCACAAATGAAACTATCATCAAACAACATCATGCAAAAGTTTATGGTAAAGCTGCAATAGGAGCACCTCCAATGTCGGTTCCTCATTTAGATACTCGTGTTATCGGTGGGAAACAAGAATTATTATTTGGTCCCTATGCCGGATTTACAACTAAATTTTTGAAGAAAGGTTCGTATTTTGATTTATTGAAATCAATAAAAACGAGTAATCTTTGGCCAATGTTATATGCTGGAGCAAATAATATACCGCTTACAAAATATTTAATTGAACAAGTAATGCAATCGCATGAAGAACGTGTTGAAGCATTAAAAGAATATTTCCCTAATGCTAAACCAGAAGATTGGGTTTTAGAACAAGCAGGGAATCGAGTTCAAATTATTAAGAAAGATGAAAATGGTAAAGGAATATTGCAATTTGGTACAGAAATCGTTTCTTCTTCGGATTGTACTTTAGCCGCTTTATTAGGTGCTTCTCCTGGAGCTTCTACTGCGGTTTCAGTAATGATTGAATTACTCGAAAGATGTTTTGGTGAACAAATAAAATCGGCTGATTGGCAATCAAAAATGAAAATAATGATTCCCTCTTATGGTGCTCAACTAAACGAAAATGAAGAATTGTTTACTCAAGTAAAATCAAGTACAGCTAAAATATTACAATTAGAAGAATAGTTTTATTATTTAGAAGACCTTATATTTGCTTAAAATAGTAGTATATGCGAATTTTAGCAATAGATTACGGAATAAAACGGACAGGAATAGCTGTTACCGATGAAATGCAGATGATAGCTTTTGGCTTAACTACTGTAGCTTCTGAAACGGCAATTTCTTTTTTAAAGGATTATTTTGGTAAAGAAAAAGTAGAGAAAGTAATTTTGGGCGAACCAAAGCAAATGGATGGAACGCCTTCGCAAAGTGCGGAAATAATCAATAAATTTCTTGAGACTTTCAAAAGTAATTTTCCTGAAATGCCTGTTGAACGTGTAGATGAACGTTTTACTTCTAAAATGGCATTTCAAACCATGATTGATAGCGGTTTAAAGAAAAAACAACGTCAAAATAAAGCTTTGGTTGACGAAATTGCCGCAACAATTATGCTTCAGGATTATTTACATTACAAAAAATAGTACTTTTGCATCGAATTTGATGTAACAATTCCAACTTTAAGTTTACAAATAATAAAATTTACAGCATGATTTTACCAATATACGGATACGGAGAACCAGTTTTACGTAAAGTAGGAGAGGATATAACTCCAGAATATCCAAATCTAAAAGAAACAATTGCTAATATGTATGAAACCATGTATCATGCACATGGCGTAGGATTGGCGGCTCCACAAGTTGGATTGCCTATTCGTTTGTTCATTGTTGATACCGAACCTTTTTCTGATAGTGATGACGTTTCTAAAGAAGAAGCTGCCTTAATGAAAGATTTCAAAAAGACGTTTATTAATGCAAAAATCATCAAAGAAGAAGGTGATATTTGGGGATTCAACGAAGGTTGTTTAAGTATTCCCGATGTACGTGAAGATGTTTTTCGTCATGATAAAATTACGATAGAGTATATGGACGAAGACTTTAATAAAAAGACTGAAGTTTACGATGGTTTAATCGCGCGTGTTATTCAGCATGAATACGATCATATTGAAGGAATCTTATTTACAGATCATCTTTCAATGTTGAAAAAGAAGTTAATAGGGAAAAAATTGCAAAACATTATGGATGGTAAAGCAAGACCCGATTATAAAATGAAATACGTAAACAAAAAAGGACGTTAATTTGCAGTATTCAGTGTTCAGTTTTTAGTAATCAGTTAAATTTAAATTCTTTTAAACTTTTTACTTTTTACGTTTCACTTTTTACTTTAAAATAATATATTTGCCAACCTTAATAAGTAAGAAAAATGAGCATTCAAAAAATATTAGCTATTTCTGGGAAACCAGGTTTATATGAATTAAAAATTCAAACACGTACAGGATTTGTTGCCGAATCTTTATTAGACGGAAAAAAGATAACAGTAGGAATGAGAGCAAATGTAAGTTTGTTGTCTGAAATTGCAGTTTATACATACTCTGAAGAAGTTCGTTTAGCGGAAGTTTTCAAATCTATCGCTACAAAAGAAAATGATGGTTTAGCAATGTCTCATAAAGAAGATGATGCTAAATTAAAAGCTTACTTTAGAGAAATTTTACCAGAATTTGATGAGGACAGAGTATATACTTCTGATATCAAGAAAATCTTAAACTGGTACAACTTATTACAACCAAAAGGTTTTGTTTCTGTAGAAGCATTAACAAAAGAAATCAAACAAGAAGAAGAAACTCCAGCTGCTGAATAAGTAGTTAAAAATTATACTTTAAAATCCTGCGTTTTCCACGTGGGATTTTTTATTTTTACATAAACAAGTGCAAAAATCAATTTCAAGAACAATTTCAAACTTGAAACTTGAAACAAAAAACAAAATCATGAACACACGCCAACAACAACTACAAGCTTTCAACCGACTTTTAGATATCATGGACGATTTACGCGAAAAATGTCCGTGGGATAAAAAACAAACACTTGAAAGTCTTCGTCATTTGACGATTGAAGAAACCTACGAATTAGGCGACGCCATTTTAGATAACGATTTACAGGAAATCAAAAAAGAGTTGGGCGATTTGTTATTACATATTGTCTTTTATGCCAAAATTGGTAGCGAAACCAATGATTTTGATATCGCTGATGTTGCGAATTCCATTTGTGATAAATTAATTGATCGTCATCCACATATTTATAGCGATGTGGTGGTGGCTGACGAAGAGGAAGTAAAGCAAAATTGGGAAAAATTAAAACTGAAAGAAGGCAAAAAATCAGTATTAGAAGGTGTGCCAAAAAGTTTGCCTGCGTTAGTAAAAGCAAGTCGCATTCAAGATAAGGTAAAAGGCGTTGGATTTGATTGGGAAGAACCGCACCAAGTTTGGGACAAAGTACAAGAAGAACTAAACGAACTTCAAGTTGAGGTACAAGCCGGCAATCAAGATAAAATAGAAGCCGAATTTGGCGATGTTTTGTTTTCCATGATAAACTATGCCAGATTCTTAAAAGTAAACCCAGAAGACGCTTTAGAACGCACGAATAAAAAATTCATCAAACGTTTTCAATATTTAGAAAGTAAAGCCACAGAATTAGGCAAACCTTTAGCCGATATGACGTTAGCTGAAATGGATGTTTTTTGGGAAGAAGCGAAGAATTTGTAGTGTTCAGTGTTCAGTCTCAGTGTTCAGTCTCAGTGTTCAGTCTCAGTGTTCAGGTTTAACCACAAGGAGCACAAAGAAGGCACAAAGCACGCAAAGTTTATCCTCAATCTTGTCATGCTGTTAAGCATCTCTTTTATGTCATCCCTACGGGATTTTTTCAGCTATATTACTTTATGTTACCCATATTTCATGCCTAACGGCATTTTACATTAGTTTTATTTATTTTTTCTAGTTCCGTAGGAACGGAATGTAGGTAGCTCCGTAGGAACGTAATATGGGTAAAAAATCAACACAACGATTAGGAAGTCCTGTAGGGACGGTATTTTAATTTTTAGTTTGATTATTTTTCCATCTAGAAGCTTCTAAATATCCTTTCTCGAAATTTTCATAAAGCGATTTTAAAGTTAGATAATTATTCTTGTAGTAGTTCGAATGATTGTTTTCTAGTTTATCTAAATAAATTTTAAGTTTATCTTTATTTCTTTCAAAAAATGCTAAAGTTCCTTGATAATACCACCAAAATTGTTCGTCATTCTTTTCTTCTAAACCAATCATTGATTTTTTAAAATAGAAAATAGCTTTTTCATAATCATTTAAATAACCATAACTTCTAGCGATATGAAGATAATCTGCATGTTTATTTGTAGTAGAATCCGATTCAACTATATATAGCAAATGACTAGCTACTTCTAAATACTTGCCTTCTCTTTCCCATTTCCACCAAATGGGTTCATCTTGGTTATTTTGAGAGTATAAAAATATTGAATTTACTAAAAGGAATATTAAAAATAAATATTTTTTCATATAAGATATAACGAGTGTCAATAACGTTTTATCAAATATAACGAAAATCTTACAAAGTTAATTGTTGTGTTTTAAAATTGTCAACAAAAAAATCCCGAGCCTAAACTCGGGATTCTATCTTACATATTTTTAATTTGCTGTAGCTTTTCTTTCCACAATTTCAAGTCGTCTTTGTGGCGTTCAATGCTTTTTTGAACTTCTTTAATAAAAGGATTTTCACCTTTCGAACTACTGCTAATAAACTGAATGTTGTTTTCTAACTGGAAAATTTCGCTTTGTACTTCGTCGATTTTCTTTCTAATGAAGAATTGCTCTTGTTCTAAAGCTCTGCGGTCGTCGCCTTCTGCTAATTGCTCTAAGCGATTATTAAAACGCATCATTTCAGTGTCTTTTTTAGATAGGCTTAGTTTTTCAAACAAGGCATCTAAAATTTTATTGAATTTTCCTTCAATATGTCTTCTGTTATAAGGTACTTTTCCAAAGGTTTTCCAAGTCGCAATATGAGCTTTAATTGCATCCAAATCTGCTTTGTGTTCGCCAGTTAAAGTGAATGATTTTAACTCTTCTAAAAATGCTTTTTTCTTTTCAAATGCTTCTACTTCTTCACTAGTTTCGGCATTTCTTGCTTCATGCATTCTGTCGAAATATGCATTACAAGCATCTTTAAAGTCTTTCCAAACACTGTCAGAATATTTACGAGGTACGTGCCCAATTTTCTTCCAATCGTCTTGAATTTTCTTCATAATTGGAGTTGTAGCAGCAAAATCTGTGCTGTCTTGCAACGATTTTGCTTTTTCTACTAAAGCTAATTTTTTATTTAAATTATCTTGTTGCTCGTTTTTAATATCTTTATAGAAAACATTTTTATTCGCATTAAAAGCTCTAACTGCATTTTTAAAGTTAGCCCAAGTTTCCTCCGTTACTTCTGCTGGTACTTTTCCTGCTTTAAAGAACGCTTCACGCAGCGCTTCCATTTTCTGAATTTGCGCTTGCCATCCACTGTGCGAATCGATTTTCTCGTTTCCTAAAGCGATAATTTGCGAAATAATTTCATTTTTAACCGCTAAGTTGTCTGATTCTTTTGCTCTTGCTTCAGCATATAAACCTTCACGTTTATCGTGCATTTGTTTGGTGATTTCACTGAATTCGTTCCAAATTGCTTCTCTGTGTTCACGATCAACCGGACCAATTTCTTCTTTCCAAACGCGGTGTAATAATTGCAATTCACGGAACGCTTTCATCACGTCAGCTTCGTTCAACAATTCTTTGGCTTTGGCAATTATAGCTTGCTTTTGCTCTAAATTGTTTTTCAAATCTAAATCACGCGCTTCTTTGTCTAAGTGCATGATGTCGTAAAAACGCTCCATGTGAAAATGGTAGTTGTTCCACAAGATGTTGTATTTATCTCTTGGAATTGCACCGGCATTTTTCCAACGTTCGCGAATTTCGTTTACTTTTTTGAACATATCGCTAATACTTGCATCGCCTGAATCGATAAGGTTTTTTAATTCTTCGATTAAGCTTTCGCGTACCGCAAAGTTTTGTTCTAAATTGTTTTGTAATTGTTTAAAGTATTTCGCTTTGTTTGATTTATAGGTGTTGTAAATAGAATCAAACTTATTTTTTAATGGGAAATGATATTCAAACTCTAAACCTTCTTCGTTGTTTTGAGATAAGAATTCCTCTTTTTTCTCGTCTATAAAATGGTGATATTTGTCCGAAAAAGCTTTTCTGATGCCTTCAACATGGTCTTTAATCGCCATTACTTTTTCATTGTCGACTAATTTTTCTAATTCATCGGTTAAGGCTTCCATCGACATCGCATCGTAATCCAATACCGGAATTTCGTGCTTTTCTTTTATTGTATCATCTTCGCTTTCTTCTGCATTAGAATTGTCTATTTCCTCTAATACCGATTGACTAATAATGGTCACACCATCTAATTGTTCCATTTGGTCTTGTCCATCTGCGTTCTGCAGGTTATCATGTGTTGCTTCTGACATTGTGTAAATGCTTAAGGTTACTAATATGGTGTGAAGATACTAAAGCACTACGTAAATTCAAAAAAAATGAGGAATTATCTGTTATTTTATTTGAAACGAATGCTATAAGCTTTATTGTTATCCATTTTCCCGCTATCCGCTATACAAGGTGTCGCTCCTATCGGGGTTAGATAGCTGTCAAAAGGCTTTCTTGGGATTGGTTTTTAAAGCAGTTTTGGTTTTGTGTTTTTTCATTAGACTAACTTAAATACCGTTAGGCATGACATTAAAGAGATACATAACAGAATGACAAACTGTATGTAAAAAAAACTTTGCGAACTTTGCGAAAACTTTTGTGCTCTTTGCTGTTAAATTCTATGTTGTCTATGCCAAGTGCAACGTCCGAAGCGTCCGACTAAAATCAACACAAAGTAAATCTATTGTGTTTGTGTGTTTAAAAGAAAAATCAGTTATAATCCGCGCTTGAAAACCAGTGTCATCTGCGTGCTTACTTACTCATTCCAAATCTTCCAAGCCTTTTCCGCTTGTAAAACCAACATTTCATAACCATTTTTAGTCACGGCTCCTTGCTCTTTTGCGTTTCTTAAAAATGCGGTTTCTTCTGGATTATAAATTAAGTCGTAAGCAATATGTTTTTTGGTAAACAAGCTATAATCTAGTTTTGGACAATCATCAATATTCGGATAGGTGCCAACTGGAGTGGTATTGATGATTATAGTGTATTCTTCAAAAATAGTGGCGTCTAACTCTTCATATTTGTATTGAAACTCATCGGCAGTTCTTGAAACAAAATCGTATTCGATTTTTAAAGTTCGTAAAGCATAAGCAATTGCTTTACTGGCGCCTCCTGTTCCTAATATCAATGCTTTTTTATGGTGTTCTTTTAATAAGGGTTTTATTGATTTTTTAAATCCAAAATAATCGGTATTGTAACCTTTTAGATTTTTCTTTTTTGAAATTGTAATACAGTTTACAGCACCAATTTTTTTTGCCGTTTTTGATAATTTATCTAAATACGGAATAACCTCTTCTTTATACGGAATTGTTACATTTAAACCACGTAAACCTTTTATTTCAGTGATTGTTTTTGGAAAGTCTTTAATGCTTTCAATGTCGTAATTCTTGTATTCACAATTATCAAAATGACCTATTTCAAACTTTTCATTGAAATACTTTTTAGAAAAAGAATAGCTTATGTTTCGACCAATTAAGCCAAATTTCAACTGTTTTTTAGTTTTCTTTTTCATAAGTATTGAGTTAAAAAAATGAATTTTTCAAATATAATCAGTCTCTTTTTTTTATTTGTTACAAGAACGTTATTTTTTTTTAACAATTTTATTTTTTACCCAATTTACTTGCTATTTTTTCCATTCCAAAGATTAAAACAAAACCAAAAATGGCTAAGATTATTGCAATTGTAATTTGTGGTTCACCCTCAAAATTTTGGGGTAAAATACTTCTGTCAATATAAGGAACAACTTCTCCATGACTGTTAATTCTGGTTTCTAATACTTGTTTCCAAGGCCATACTTTGTTTAAAGAGCCCATCATAAAGCCTATTAATAATGTCAAAGTTGTATTTTTATGATGTTCAAACATCCAATGCAATATTTTAGAAAATGATTTCAGTCCTATTATTGCTCCAACCGCGAAAACGCCTAATTTTAATAAAGCCGAAATTAGAATTTCTGAATTAGCTGTTGTTAACCCTTCTCTAAAAGTATTAATTGTTCCAATTACGGTTTCATATGAACCCATTAAAAGTAAAATAAAAGCACCTGAAATTCCGGGTAAAATCATCGCAATAATGGCAATAAATCCAGATAAAAATAAATACCAATAACTATCAGGAGAACTCACCGGACGTGCAATAGTAATATAATAAGAAACCGTAATTCCGATTAGTAAAAATAAAATATCTACTAGTTTCCAATGTGTAATTTCTTTCCAAATTAAGGTAATACTCGCAATGATTAATCCAAAGAAAAACGACCAAACTAGTATAGGTTGTGTGTCTAGTAAATGTGTGATTACTTTTGAAAATGTAAGCACGCTAATTCCAATTCCAATCACTAAAGCTAATAAGAAACTACCATTTACTTGTTCCCAAGCTGCTTTTAGACCGTCTTTTTTTAGTGTTTTTAAGACCGAAAGATTTACATTATTTATACTATCAATTAATTCTTTATAAATTCCGGAAATAAAAGCTATAGTTCCTCCAGAAACACCTGGAACTACATCTGCAGCACCCATAGCTAATCCTTTAAGGGTAATAATCAAATAATCGGGAAAAAGTTTTCTCATGGCAATAAAAATTCCAAAGCATCGCTACTTTGGAATGGATTAAGGGTTGTTAATTCTCTATTTTTTAAACTTTGAAATCGTTTTTTGAACTTCTGTTCGTTCCCATACCACTGGGAATAATTCTTGAAACAAAGTTAGGTGTTTTGGTTCTAATTTCATTCCGTTTATTAAGTGAAGATTTCCTTTGGTAACATCGTCCATTAGAAAATACAATCCTGCCAAACGGTATTCGATTTCGTATTCATCTGGTAAAACATTACTAGCTTCTAAAAGAATTTCGATAGCAGTTTCAAATTCGCCTAAATATTGTAATACGTCTGTCCACAATGTGAACGTATCTAAATTGATGTCGCCACATTCAAATGCTTTACGGTAGCCGTATTCTGCTTCTTCAAAAAAATGTAAGGCGCTATTTACCGCAGCAAAACGTTTCCAATATAATGAGTTATCACCATCAATTCCAATCGCTTTGTTAACATAGTACAAGGCTTTTTGGAAGTTTTTTTGTCGAATGTAAAAATCAGTAATAGCAATCCAACCTTTGTCTAATAATGGATCTTCATGAACTGTTTTTAAGTAATAGTTTAAAGCAAATTCAGTATTTCCTAATCGCTCGTAACATTTTGCCACACGTAGCAATACAAAAGAAGAAGGGTCGTCTAATTCTAATGTAATATTGTAGCAATCAATCGCATCTTGATATTTTTTTAGTTTTTCGTATGATTTTGCTTTCTCCATGTACGCCCCTAAAAAGGTTTCGTCAATTAAAGTAGCATAATCAAAAGCCCAAACTGCTTTTTCGTAATTTTTCAAGGCGTAATATTGGCGTCCTAATTGATGCCAAGCCACTTCACTATATGGATTTTTATCAATAAATCGGTTTAGATAAACGATAGCATCTTCGTTTTGATCTAGGAAATCAAAACAATAAACCACATTATAAAGTGCTGAGTAATCTTCGGTATCTTCATCCAAACATTTGATGAAATTTTCTTTCGCCATTTCTAAATTATCCATAAACAGGTATTCCATACCTATCATAGAATATACATCAGCATAATCATCTGTATATTTTAAGGCAATTTCCAGAAAAGAAATGGCTTTTTCGTGTTCGTCTCTTTTAGAATGTATGTTGGCTTTTTGAATATAGATCTCTTCGTTAGTTGGTTCAATAGCATACAACTCGTTAAGAAGCTTTTCAGCAATATCGAGTTTGTCTTCGTAAACCAACATTTCAACTTGAACTAATTTTAATCCAGTAGATTTTGGATGTTGTTCTAAACCTAATTTTAGCGCTTTTTTGGCCAAATTCAATCGGCCCGTATCCATGTAATGAAGAATGATATCTTCAAACTCTTCAGAATCAAAGAAAAAAACTTTGTTGGTTTTTAACATTGATTCAAATTTAGATAAGGACAAGCTGTTTTCTTCTTCTTCGTGACTCAAATTCATAGCGCTTCGTTTTATGATTTTATCCTTATTAAAAGTAAGGAATAATATTGGGGTAGTGGTTTTGGGTGTGAATTGTTTTAAACAATTTAATTAACAATTTTCAATATCAATTTCAAAAATCAATTTCAACTGATAAAACATCCATCATCAAACATCTATCATCCATCATTTCAATTCTTTTTCTATCTCATTTAATACCTCAATAATAATGCCACAACCTTTTGTAATTTCTTCATTACTGATGGTTAATGGCGGCGTAATTCGAACAGCGCAACCTTCGAAAAGGAGCCAAAATAATATAACACCTCTTTTATGACAACGTAAAATTACTTCATTTGTAATTTCAGGAGAATCGGTCATTGCAGCCAACATAAGTCCTTTACCGCGAATTTCTTTGATTAAAGGGTGTACTAAAAGCTTCTTGAAAAGTTGTTCTTTTTCTAAAGTTTCAGCCATTAAATTAGTTTCGGTAACTTCTTGTAATGTTGCTAAACTCGCTGCTGCTATGACAGGATGTCCGCCAAAAGTGGTAATGTGACCTAGTTTAGGATCATGACTTAGTAAATCCATCATTTTTTCAGATGCTGTGAAAGCGCCTACAGGCATTCCGCCACCCATTCCTTTACCCATCACAACTACATCTGGAATAACATCATAGTTTTGGAATCCGAAAAGTTTTCCTGTGCGACCAAATCCAGGTTGGATTTCGTCTAATATCATGATAGCGCCTACTTCATCACAACGTTGGCGTACTTTTTTTAGAAAATCGTTTTGAGGCTCAATAAATCCAGCACCACCTTGAATCGTTTCTAATAAAACTCCAGCAGTTCTCGTAGTGATTTTTTCTAAATCGGCTTCGTTATTGAACGTTATAAAATCCACATCTGGAATTAACGGACGAAAAATTTGCTTGCGTTCTTCAAATCCCATCACGCTCATGCTTCCCATTGTATTGCCGTGATACGCATTGTTACATGAAATCAATTGACTTCTACCTGTAACTCTTCTGGCTAATTTCAAAGCACCTTCAATCGCTTCCGTACCGGAATTTACTAAATACGTTTTGGTAAGTGGATAGGGAAGGTGTTGGGCTAATAATTTACATAATTCTGTTGCTGGATGTTGGGCATATTCGCCATACACCATCACGTGAGAATAAGTGTCTAATTGTTTTTTGATGGCATCATTCACGCGTTGTGGTTGATGCCCTAATGTGTTTGCTGAAACTCCGGCAACCATGTCTAAGTAAGCGTTGCCAGCTGTATCATAAATATAAGAACCCTTAGCAAGAGATATTTCCATAGCTAATGGGTGAGGAGAGGTTTGCGCTTGGTATTTAAAAAAATCTTCAATCATGTTTTTAGTCATTAGTGAAAAGTAAATAGTGATTAGTTAATTTGGCTAACTACTTCTATTTATTACTTTTTACTTTTTTTAATTCTAGTTTTTTTACTTCTAGTTTTTTATCCGATTTCTTTTCTTCTTTTTTGTTTTTAGAATCGTAATCTAACGTTTCAGGTAAAATTTGCATTGGTTGTTCTGCCTCAATAGCTTTCTTTTTAGCTTCAATTTGAATTTTATCATCTAAGGCAATTTCGTCTTCTGGAAAAATATCTTCTTTGGTTAAAATTCGTTCATCGCCACGCCATAAAAAACCTCTGAGTTTTCTTGCGTTTTCTGGAAATTCACTTTCTGGATAAATGTGACTATCGGTTTTGGTAAAGAATGTTATTGCATCAATTTTGTTTTCTTCTAATTCTAAATTGATTTTGCTGCAAACTGTTTTGTTAATTCCAATAAATTCATTAGCATCATTATACATATAATAAATAACTTCTGCATTTTTAACTACATCAACTTCTTTGAGTCTGTTTTTAAAAAATTTGCCATATAAATTTTGCCCTTTAATTTGGTTATAACCATTTTCGCTTAAACTGTCTTTTTGAATTATAAAGGCATTATTTAGGACTTTAAGTGAATCTAATTCTTCGGTTTTGTTATTTCCAATAAGATGCATAATATCACCTGTCATTTGGTTGTCATTATTCCAAAGTATTGGTCTTCCTATTAATTTTGTTAATTCAGATTTATTACTAGACCATAAGGAATCGCATTTGCCACTCATATCGGTTTTATAAAAACGTACGTTATTGAAAGCTTTTATTATTCGATCTTCTTTTGGTCCAGAAACGATAATTTTTTTACCGTGCATGTACATGGTGTCTTTTTCTACTAATGTTTTTACCAAGGCTCTTTTGGTTAAAATCATAGAGTCTTTTTTGGTTTCGGCATTTCGGTACAACTCTGCATAATGTCCAGTAGCAATTACCTTATTTATGGTATCTGTGATTTTCACATTATTGATTCCTCTGGAATAATTTTTCTTACGATCGTAGAACAAATCGTCACCTTCAATTATTTTGTTGTCAAGTGTGATTTTAGAGTTTTTAGAAAGTTTTCCTATGTTGTTTTTGGTGTCATAAAAACCATTTTCAGTATAAATGAGGTTTCCTTTATTGTTTATAGTTGAAGGACCAAAAACATAAGCATGACCAGAATTTTCGTAATAATCAAGGTTGTTTGTATTAATGGTGCTTTCTGGGTTAGTAACAGTAACTGCTGTTATAAATTTGTATTTTTTTTGGTCAACAAAATATTTTCCCGATTTACTTTTTAAGGTGTTTTCCTTATTTCGAATTGTGCCGAAAGAATTATAAAATGCTTGTTGGTTTTTTTTGTCAAAGTAAACAGTATCTGTTGTAAGTGTAGATTCTGGCGAACGTAAAATTACTTCACCCGTTGCATATGCAAGTTCTTCGTTACCATTATACTCTGCATATCGGCTGTTCATGGTAATGGTATCACCTTGATTCATTTGAACATTTCCGAATGCTTTAACGTAATTTTCGTCTTTAAAATGATAGGCTTTATTACAAGTCATTTTCACCCCATTGTGAATTATCTTAACATTTCCAGTAAAGACAATTGCTCCAGGGATTTCTGTCTGATTCATATCAACGAAATCTGAGTTTTCAATGATAATTTTTTTCTTCTCTTGCGCTAACGATAAAGTTACCGTTAACAATAAAAAGGCGATATATAAAAATGTGTTTTTCAAGTCGGATTTATTTTGAGCCAAATTTAAGTAAAAACTCGAAAAGCGACTGATAATTAAGAATATTTTATCACTTTAAAGTATTTGAAAATTTGTTTATTGTTAAAGAATTATTAACCAATAAGCATTTTCAGGTTGGAAAACTCCTACACCTGGTGTGTAAAGAACAAACCCTATTTTTCCGTTATTGTCTAAGCAGTCATTGGTAACTTGAAGATTTTTAACTGCATTCCAAACACTCGAGTAATCAAAGTTTGTGTATCCTTCATAAGCTAATATTTCTGCAGTTGGTAAGAAATATTCAATTTCATTAAAATCGATGGTAGGATTTAATGTAGTAGTTTCATAATCAGATGAATCGAATTCTAATGGCAGATCATAAGAACCTCCCATCCATCCGATAGGACCATCAAAAATAACTTCGTTAGTAGGAATATATTTTAAAGTATAATTGCCAAAATCACTCGGAGCTACATAAGTTTCTTCAATAGGTAAAGTGTTTGTCATAGCAATGTTGTTAAATTCAAAGCTATTTCCTCCTTCAAAAGTATGGGTTAAAAAATCAACTTTTAATAGCGTTAAATTTCTATTTGGATTTTGCTGAACCGAATCATTAATATCATTTGAGCATGATGCAAAAATAAGTAACAAAAATAAAGCAGCTATTTTTTTCATAAGTTTAAAATTTGATTTCATTAAAGATAAAAAAAACGCTTTCAATTGAAAGCGTTTTTTAAGTCTTATTTTGTTATCGTTTGTTTTCTGTCTGGTCCAACTGAAATTACTTTAATTGGAACTTCTACTTCTTTTTCGATAAATTCGATATATTCTTTTAATTCTTGAGGTAATTCATCATACGTTGTCATACCTGTTAAATCTGCTTTCCAACCTTTCATTTCGGTTAAAATTGGAGTAACATTTTCTGGTTCAATGTTATAAGGTAAATGTTGAATTGCTTGTCCTTTATAATTGTATCCTGTACAAACTTGTAACGTATCAAATCCAGAAAGTACGTCGCCTTTCATCATGTATAATTGTGTTACACCATTAACTTGAACCGCATATTTTAAAGCCACTAAATCTAACCACCCACAACGACGCGCACGTCCTGTTACTGAACCAAATTCGTTTCCTACTTTTGCCATAGTTTGTCCAGCTTCTTCAAAATCTTCTGTTGGGAAAGGTCCGCTACCTACACGTGTGGTGTATGCTTTGAAAATTCCGAAAACGTCCTTTACTTTGTTTGGTGCAATTCCTAAACCAGTACAAGCTCCAGCAGCTGTTGTATTTGATGAAGTTACAAAAGGGTATGTTCCAAAATCAACATCTAGTAAAGAACCTTGCGCTCCTTCAGCTAAGATTGATTTTCCTTCTTTTAAGGCTTTGTTTAAGTATTCTTCACTATCAATAAAAGTTAATTTTTTTAAGTCTTCAATAGCAGTGAAAAACTCATCTTCCATTTCTTTTAAGTTATACTGTAATTCTACATCGTAAAACTTAATCATAGCTTCATGCTTATCTGCTAATGCTCTATATCTTTCTTTAAAATCTTCTAATTCGATATCGCCCACTCTAAGTCCATTTCTACCAGTTTTATCCATGTAAGTTGGACCAATTCCTTTTAATGTAGAACCGATTTTAGCTTTTCCTTTTGAAGCTTCAGAAGCAGCGTCAAGTAAACGGTGTGTTGGTAAAATTAAGTGGGCTTTTCTTGAAATGAATAATTTAGCAGTAACATCCATATTGAATTTTGCTAACCCTTCAATTTCTTTTTGGAAAACTACTGGGTCAATTACCACTCCATTTCCAATGATATTGATTGCATTTTTATGGAAAATTCCAGAAGGAATCGTTCTTAAAACGTGTTTGATTCCGTCAAATTCTAGAGTGTGTCCCGCATTTGGTCCACCTTGAAAACGGGCAATAATATCATATTTTGAGGTTAGAACGTCAACGATTTTCCCTTTTCCTTCGTCGCCCCATTGTAATCCAAGTAGTAAATCTACAGTCATTGTGTTGTTGTTTGTTGTTATTTGTACAGACAAGTCAGTGGATTGTCTGTACGGGTTATATTAATTTTTGAATAGTCAATTATTGTTGTTTTTTTGTTCCGTAGAAGTAAAGTGAATGGTTTTGAATTTCAATCCCAAACATTTCCTCCATGGTTTGTTTTATTTGTTGAATTCTAGGGTCACAAAATTCTATAACTTCACCAGAATCTGTTAGAATAATATGATCGTGTTGTTTGTCAAAATAAGATTTTTCATAATGTGCCTGATTTTGACCAAATTGATGACGACGCACTAAACCACACTCTAATAAAAGCTCAATAGTATTGTAAAGGGTTGCTCTACTTACTCTGTAATTTTTATTTTTCATTTTGATATATAAAGATTCAATATCAAAATGCTCAGCAGTATTGTAAATTTCTTGAAGAATAGCAAATCTTTCTGGTGTTTTGCGATGCGCTTTTTCTTCTAAATACTTTGTAAAAACATTTTTTACAATTTCTTGATTTTTATTTTCCATCGATTTATTAATCAAATTGTGGCAAAGATAGTGTTATTTTTATTTAATGTAAGTTGCAAAATATAATTGTACTCCATTATTTATTAACTTTTGTTAATTATTATAAACACGTGTTACTTTGTCAATTCCGTCTACCTTTTTAATATTATCAATTAGTTTTTTTAGAATGGTATTGTTTTGAACTACTACAGTAACTTGTCCATTAAAAATGCCAGCTTCACTACTTAATGAGATGCTTTGAATGTTAACATTCATTTGGCTTGATATAACTTTAGTAAGATTATTTGTTAATCCTAAAATGTCCATTCCTTTAATTTTTAGGATTGCTTTAAACTCTTCTTGAGAAGAATCTATCCATTTTGCCTGAATTATTCTGTATGCATAATTTGATTGCATGCTAATTGCATTTGGACAATCTTTTCGATGCACTTTAATTCCGTCATTAATAGAGACAAAACCAAACACATCATCGCCCGGAATTGGATTGCAACATGTAGAAAGTTTATAGTCTAATTTATCTTGTTCTGCACCAAATACAAGTAAGTCAAATTTTTTACTTATTTCGTTTTTATAAATCTGATCAGGTTGAGCAGAAGGGGAACGTTTAATTGTTTTCTTGAAGAAATTAACAAGTGTATTGCTTTTTTGAGCCGCGTAATCTTTTAATTGTTGGTTTTCAATTGCGCCAATTCCGGCTCTATAAAATAAATCGAGACTGGTTTGTAGTTTAAAGAAATTTACAAGTTCATTTGTAGTATTTTCATTTAATGTAATTTTTAAATGTTTTAATTTTCTTGAAATAATTTCTTTTCCTTCTTCTGCAATTTTTTTAGTATTTTCATTTAATACGTTTTTAATCTTATTTTTTGCACGAGAAGTAGTAACATAATCAAGCCATTGAGAAGTTGGTTTTTGATTAACAGAGGTAATAATTTCTACTTGATCACCACTGTTCAAAACATGATTTAAGGGAACTAATTTTCCATTTACTCTGGTTCCTCTTGTTTTTACACCAATTTCAGAGTGTATACTAAAAGCAAAATCTAAAGATGTAGCTCCTTTAGGAAGTGATTTAATTTCTCCTTTAGGGGTAAAGACATAGATTTCTTTAGAATATAAATTTAATTTAAAATCTTCAACAAAGTCAACTGCATTAGCTGTTGAATTTTCAAGCGCTTCTTTTAATTGATTCAGCCAAATTTCTAGTCCGTGTTCTTCGGTAGCGCCATTTTTGTATTTGTAGTGAGCTGCATATCCTTTCTCAGCTATTTCATCCATGCGTTCACTTCGAACTTGAATTTCTACCCAGCGCCCTTTTGGACCCATTACAGTAATATGGAGAGCTTCATAACCTGTTGATTTTGGCGAAGAAATCCAATCTCTTAATCGGCTAGGAGAAGGTCTATAATGGTCAGTAACAAGAGAATAAATTTTCCAGGCAAGAAACTTTTCATCATGTTGTTCCGCTTTGTAGATGATTCGGAGTGCAAATTTATCATACACTTCATCAAAGGTAACTCCCTGAGCTTTCATCTTTCTTCTGATGGAATAGATCGACTTTGGTCTCCCTTTGATTGTAAATTCAATACCTTCATCAACTAGCGATTTGCTTAATACATCTGAAATAGTTTTGATATAAGCATCTTGTTCTTCTTTAGTTTCTTTTATTTTGCTAACAATATCGTTGTAAATTTCAGGTTCAGTATACTTCAAACCTAAATCTTCAAGTTGGGTTTTAATGTTGTAAAGTCCTAATCGATGTGCTAAAGGAGCATAAATATAAAGTGTTTCGGAAGCAATTTTGGCTTGTTTATAATCCGCCATACTTTCCATTGTTTGCATGTTGTGTAATCTGTCGGCAATTTTGATTAAAATTACTCTTACATCATCATTTAAGGTTAACAACATTTTACGGAAATTTTCCGCTTGAACAGAAATTTCTTGATCCGTTTTTACTTTAGCAATTTTGGTTAATCCCTCAACTAACTGAGCAATTTTAGGATTAAACATTTTTTCAATGTCTTGAACGGTGATTTCGGTATCTTCTACCACATCATGCATTAATGCTGCTGCGATAGAAGTAGCTCCTAAACCAATATCTCTAGCTACAATTTTAGCAACAGCAATAGGATGAAATATATAGGCTTCACCCGATTTTCTTCTTTGGTCTTTATGAGCATCAACAGCTACATCAAATGCCTTTCGAATGATTTTTTTATCTTCATCTGTAAGGGTTTGATAACTAATGCGAAGTAATTCTTTATATTCTTGCGCTATGGCTTTATTTTCGGCTTCTAATTCTAACTCTGTCATAGTTTTACTTTAACTAACGAAAAGTAAGCTAATTTTTCTAATTGTGCAAATCTAGAAAATAGAAAAAAGAGAAAAGAAGAAAGTCTAAAATCCGCGTTGTCTTTTGGCTTCAAATAGTAGAATAGCGGCTGCAACCGAAACATTCATTGAGTCAATTTCACCTTGCATAGGAATGATAATGTTTTTAGTGCTTTCGGTTCGCCATTTTTCTGATAAACCAGTAGCTTCAGTTCCTACAACTAAAGCAGTTGGAGTGGTGTAGTTTTGGGTGTGATATTCTGTTGAATCTTGTAATGTAGCCGAGTAAATATTAATGTTGTTTCCTTTCAAGTAAGCAATAACTTCTTCGGTAGTTCCAACGGCTATTTGTCGAGTAAATAAACAACCTACACTTGAGCGAACAATGTTTGGATTGTATAAGTCACTTTTTGGATTAGCAATGATAACAGCATCAATATTGGCGGCATCAGCTGTTCTTAAAATAGCACCTACGTTTCCTGGTTTTTCCAAAGATTCACCAACTAAAATTAAAGGATTTTTAGATAGTTTTAAATCGGATAAAGCTAAGGATTTGGTTTTGGCAATAGCTAAAATACCTTCAGTTGTATCGCGATACGCTAATTTTTGATAGACTTCTTTTGAGATTTCGATAATCTCGACTTCGCTCGATTTGACAAAGTTTTTTATTTCTCTATCCGAGATGATTTCAGGTAAAAATAGAATAGTTTCCAATTTATAACCACCTTTTAGCGCCAATTCAATTTCGCGTTTTCCTTCAATTAAAAAAGTGCCTGTTTGCTTACGAACTTTTGCTTTTTCCTGTAATTGAACTAACGATTTAATAAACGGATTTTGAACCGAGGTGATTTGTTTCATGAATTTGAAATTAAGTGGCAAAAATACAAAAAAGCCTCTCATTTACTGAAAGGCTTTTGGTCTTATTTTTTTTGTTGTTCGAATTTTCCTTTGTATCGTTCATACAATTCGGTGTGGTGACTTTCTAAACTAATTTGTCGTCCATCGATAAAAGCAAAAGAAATAACATTGCTTTTCATGTCTAAAGCATCTCCTTCTGATATGAATAACGTAGCACTTTTACCAGCTTCTAATGTTCCGTATTGATTGTCGATTCCTAAAATCTTAGCGGAATTTCCTGTAATCAATTGTAATGCTTGTTCTTTAGATAATCCCCAAGCAGCACAAGTTCCAGCATAAAATGGAAGATTTCTAGTTTGCATACGTTCCATATCACCTGCATTTTGTAAACCTACCAAAACTCCAGCATCAACTAATAATTTAGCATTTTTGTAGGGTAGATTTACATCTTCGTCTTCTAATAATGGTAAATCGTGAACGCGTTTTAATAATACGCCAACTTCATTTTCTTTAAGTAAATTAGCTACTTTAAAGGCGTAATATCCACCCACAATTACCATTTTTTTAATGTTGTTTTTCTTTTTGAATAAAACGGCATCAATGATTTCTTTTTCACCATTTGCATTTACAAACAAGGTTTTTTTACCTGATTGTACTCCTTTCATAGCTTCGTAAGGAATATCTTTTTTAGCATTTTTACTTCCCAAATATGCAAAAGCATTTTCAAAATAGTCTTGAATCGCTTTTACTTGAGGTTCGTAATTTTTGTTCATTTCAATTCCACCTGGTTCTGCCCACCAACCCGCTCTTGAATAACTTCTTGGCCAGTTTAAGTGAATTCCATCATCAGTTTTAATTGAAGCGTCTTCCCAGTTCCAAGCATCTAATTGAACAATTGATGAAGTACCAGCAATTCTTCCACCCCTTGGTGTAATTTGGGCTAATAAAACACCGTTTGGGCGTGTAGTTTCTACTAATTTTGATTCAGCATTATACGCAATAATACTTCTTACGTGTGGATTGAACTCTCCAATTTCACTTTCGTCATCCGAAGCTCTAACGGCATCAATTTCAACTAAACCTAAAGTTGAATTGGGAGCAATAAATCCTGGGTAAACATGTTTTCCTGAAGCATCAATCACAATATCGTGTTTGGCTGGTTTCATTACTCTAGCATCGCCGATGTTAGCGATTTTTCCATCAATAATCGAAATTAAACTATTTTCAATGACTTGTCCGTTTCCTAAATGCGCTTTAGCACCTAAGATTAATATGGATTTACTTTGTTTTGGCGCTGGCGTTTGTTGGGCAAAGCCTAACAAAGAAATTATACAAAGAATGAATGTTATTTTTTTCATTTATAAATTTTTTAAAATTTTATCAAAATATTCAAAAACTAACTAAGATTTACTCTGAACTTAATTAGTAGGATTGTCCCCTTGAGGGGACTTTAGGGGTGTTTTTAGTCTTTCGATTTCTTTTTCTATAGATAATAAAACAGAAAATAAGTTTTGCTTTACATCAATATCACTAAAACGTAAAAAATGTACTCCTAATTTTTCTAATTCGCCTTGTCTGAATTTATCATATTCATATTTGTAAAGATGGCTGTCACCATCAATTTCAATAGCTAACCTTAACTCATGGCAATAAAAATCAACGATATAATCTAACATAGGGACCTGTCTGTGAAATTGAAAATCATAACCTTTCATCTTTATATTTTGCCAAAGAATCACTTCGCTAAGTGTGCTGTTTTTTCTTAGCTCTCTTGCGAAATCTTTCAAATGTGACTTGTATGGAATGATTTTGTTTTTCATGATTTTTACACCCCTAAAGTCCCCTCAAGGGGACAATTGTTCGATTGATTTATTTCCTTTTACTTTTTCATCAGAAATAATCGTTTTGTTAATTGTATTTATAATGAGACTCTTTGCAATATTCTCCTAAAGTATCACAGTGGTAGTGACCGTTTTCTTTTTTCTTAGGTAATTGCGTTTTCATTCCTTTGTTTTTAGCGTCTAACATTAAATTGATTAATTCAGCTCTTTCTTTTTGAATCAATGCTAAAGTTTCCGTTTCTTTTTCTAAATCGTAGAAAATGATTCCGTCTACTAAAGTTTTTTCTGCTCTTGTGTAAATTGATAATGGACTATCTGACCAAAGTACGACATCAGCATCTTTTCCTACTTTTATACTTCCCACTTTGTTATCCACTTGGAGAATTTTTGCTGGATTTAAGGTTACGAAATTCCAAGCTTCTTCTTCCGTTACGTTTCCATATTTTACTGTTTTTGCTGCTTCTTGATTTAAACGACGTGACATTTCAGCATCATCTGAATTGATAGATACTTTAACACCTTCGTTCATCATAATCGCTGCATTGTATGGTATGGCATCATTAACTTCATATTTGTAAGCCCACCAATCTGCAAATGTAGAACCCGCAACGCCGTGAGCCGACATCTTATCCGCTAATTTGTATCCTTCTAAAATGTGTGTGAAAGTTTGAATTTTGAAGCCATAACGTTCTGCAAATTTCATTAACATATTGATCTCTGATTGTACATAAGAGTGACACGTAATGAATCGCTTTTTAGCTAAAATTTCATTAATTACTTCCATTTCAATATCAAATCTTGGCATTACTTTGTTTTTGCCTTTACCCGATTTGTAAGCATCCCACTCGTTTTTATATTCGATTGCTCTTGTGAAATAGTCTTCATACACTTGTTCTACTCCCATACGAGATTGTGGAAAACGATTACGAGCAAAATCACCCCAATTCGATTGTTTTACATTTTCTCCTAATGCAAATTTGATGTATTTAGGAGCGTCTTTTACTAACATTTCATCTGGAGAATAACCCCATTTTAATTTGATGAATGCCGCACGACCACCAATAGGATTTGCAGAACCATGTAATAAGTTAGCCGAAGTAACACCACCTGCTAAATTTCTGTAAATATTAATATCATCTGAATTTACCACATCCTCAATAGTAACTTCTGCTGATGAATTTTGACCACCTTCGTTAACTCCATTTGAAATGGCAATGTGAGAATGTTCGTCAATGATTCCTGCAGTTAAATGTTTACCGCTTCCATCGATTACTTTTGCCCCGGTTGATGGTAAGTTTTTACCAATTTTTGCAATTTTTCCGTTTTGGATTAAAACATCTGTTTCTTTTAAGTTTCCTTCTTTTTCTCCAGTCCAAACGGTTACATTTTTGAAAAGAATTGTTTCTTGTATTGGTTTTTCCGTAGTTCCAAATGAAACATTTGGATAGGTTACGGCATACATTGATGGTACTTTTGGTTCGTCTTTTTTACCGTCTTTCTTTTTATCTTCTTTAACTTCTGTAGCTCTTTTAGTCGCTGTCCAAGTTGTTTCGTTTCCATTTTCTAAAACGGCTTTTCCTTGCATCATTTCTTTTACAAAAGTTCCAGAAAGTCTAACGAAGTTTGCTTTTGTAGTATCTTGATTTTTGATGACTAAATTCACCCAAGGATCGTTGAATTGAATTTTTGTTCCAAAGTTGATACTGTCCTTAACCGCTTTAGCTTCAAATTTTGAAGTTTCGCCTTCGATTTTTAATTCGAATTTGTGATTATCAAATACTAAATCATAAGTTCCTCTTATATCGGTAGGATTAATTTTATCGATAATGTTTCGATTTCCTTGCACCCAGTTTTCTAAGATGTTGCTTTTATCTTCAAAAATATCTCCGGAAACAATGATGAAGTTGGCTAATTTTCCTTTAGAAATAGAACCTACTTTATCAAATTGATTAACCAATTTTGCAGGATTTTCTGTTAATGCTAATAGTGCTTTTTCTTTTGGTAAGCCATAAGTTACCGCTTTTCTTAAGTTGGATAAAAAGGATTTTGTATCTTTTAAATCTGTAGTAGAAATTACAAAAGGAACATTGTTTTCTTCTAAAATTTTCAAGTTGAAAGGTGCTTGATTCCAGAATTTCATATCGCTCAAACTTACTTGTTGTGCTAAGTAAGGGTCTGAAACATCATAAGCATCTGGGAAGTTTAATGGAATGATGAACGTTGCTCCCGTTTTTTTGATTTCGTTTATGCGTTCAAATTCGTTTCCACTTCCTTTGATTAGGTATTTTACTCCGAATTCATCACCTAATTTATCTGCTCGTAATGCGTTTAGTTTATCACCAGCGTTAAAGATTTGCAATAAAGATTTGTTCGCATTGAAAGCTTCTAAAGATAAGTCTTTATTAGTTGCATTTCCTTGTGCATACCATTTTGCATCATGAAATACTTGACGAATTAACGCCATACTTCCCATTAAAGAAGAAGGATAACTTTGTTTAGTAAATTTACTTCTGCTAAATGTGAAATGTTGTGAAACTTTGTCTTTTAACATTCTATCTGCATTAGAACCAAAATCGTTTAATGTCCATAATAAACCTGTTCCAGCAATTACACCATCGTTATGATGACTCAAAACAGTTCCGAAACCAGCTTCTCTTAAACCTCCAGCGGCTTTTGAATCATAATTTAAGTTTTCATACGCATTGTATTCTGGCTTAATATGATCATTCCAATAATAACCTTCACGATTGGTATCGTATTGTGGTGTGAAATTTCCATTAGGTCTTGGATTTGGTTTGTTGATTCCAAATTCACTATACAATTCAATAAAAGATGGATATATAGTTTTACCTGTGGCGTCAATAATATTGGCTCCTTTTGGAATGTTGACAGAAGTGCCTACTTCCACAATTTTGTTTTCTTTGATTAACAGCGTGGCTTTTTCAATTTTTTGCGTAGCTGATACATAAATGGTGGCATTTGTAAACGCAGTGTAGTTTTTAAAGCTTTGTTTTACACCATCATTTTTAGGAAAATATTCTTGTGCTTGACTGCTAATTGTAAGCCAGAATACTAACAATAACGATAAGTATCTCATGATTTTTAGTTTTTGTAAAGGCTAAAGATAAAAATTATCTCTGATTTTAATATTCAGGAAAACGTATTTAATAAATTTTAACTTTTGTTTGTTAAGTTTTATCGGTTTAAATAAAGATAACCTGTAAGCGGTTCTGGATAATTTGGATCATTTAAATAAAGGATGTAATAGTACGTTCCATCAGGAGCTAAAGTAGTTCCAACGCCATCTTCAACATACCCATCCCAATCAGGTTTGTTGTTATTTCCTGTCCATAAATGTTTTCCCCAACGATTGTAAATCAACAATTCAAAATTCACAAAAACATCTCGAAGTCCATCAATAAAAAAAGTGTCATTTGAAAAGTCATTATTAGGAGAAACTGCATTATAAACTGTTGGAGGACAATTTTCAGTTAATAACAAAAAAGAAGTGATTGAGAAACATCCATTATCTATTCGTACAAAAATTTCTTTTGGTGTTGTAATGGCTTCGTAATTTGAAATAGTAGTTATGGGATTGCTATTTTGTACAGCATCATTATAACTTTCATGAAATGTAACGATATGACTTGGGTCTGTTTTTACAATTTCGGAATAGTTTGAAAAATCAAAAATACCGCGAGTTAACCCTAAATTACAAGTTGTTAATGGCTCTAAATTGTTAAAAGTTGGAGATACAATTAATTCTATTGCTATTTGGAATGAATTATTGGTTTCGATTAATTCGGGTTGAATTCCGGTTCCATTTCCTGAATCATCAACATTTGCGGTTAAGTTGAAATTTAAAGGAATTGTATTTGGAATAGTAAGTGTTATAGTTCCAATTTCGCTTCCTCCAATCGGAATGATGTTTTGCGTAAAAATGGTAGTTATAGGTTGAGCGTCAGCATAAAAAGTTATTGGAGTGCCAGCATTTAAAACTTCAGTACTATTAAAATTAGACACAATATAATCAATAGTAATTTCTCTAGAATTACAATTGATTATTGGATTTTCAAGTACAATTGTAGCATCTGGAAGTTGGCTGTTAAGTTTGGTTACAACGGTGTTTAACATCACATAATCTTGTCCTGATTGTAACGATACCGTTGCGGATGTTGTACCTGGAACAATATAATTTTCAATCGAATACACATCTAAATCCATGTTGTATAGATTGGAAGAATTCGTCTCAGTATTCGTCCCATTAAAAGCATTGTTACTAGGGTTTAATGGATTACTAAGAATATTTGTTGTTCCATTTGCGGAAAAACTCAAACGCTCGCTTTCTTGAATAAAACGGTCGCCTTCCCAAGCAATGAAACCTATTTTGGCACCCGTATTACTAATTAAATACAGATTATCAAGTTGTATTGTCATGTAATCAATAATACCTAATGGGCGATTAGGAGATAATGCTTCTAATCCTTGATAAATGTTTAATTGGTTTAATGTTAAATTAGGGTTTTCGTAAACCACTAATATGGCCCATCCTGCAAAATGTGTTGCGTTTGAAATATAGGTGGAAACATAGCTGTTTAAATCAAAATCGGAAATTGTATAAACACCATTTCCAGTAGATTGTACAAAAGTTGTGATATCTTTAAAAGCACTGAAATAGGTAAAATTATTAGCGGTTCCTACTACATTACTTAGTATATCAGGAGTAAAATCAACACCATTAAGTTTTATATTGGTGTCACCAGGTCCACTTCCAGCCCAATATAAATAAGCTCTTTCAATTCTATCATCAGGAGAAAGATTTAAAGTAGCAGAGGAAGAGGTAAATAAAAATGTTGGTGAAAAATTTGTATTTTCAGACGGATTTAGAGTATTTCCAATGAAAGTAAAATCATAACGGCCATTGATTTGGGTGTATAATGAAATATCCTGAGCTTTTAATAAAACAGGGAATAATTGTAGTAAAAAAAAGAAAGAAAGTAATTTTTTTAACATGTTGATTTTGTGAAAATTTGGTTCTAATTTAATATAAATTTTTTAAAAATTAGAATAAAGAAATCAGATGCCATAAAAATTTAGTAATTTTCCGCAATAAAAGTTAATTTTTGAAAAACTATCAAGTAAAAAAATACAGTTCGGAATTCTATTTTTTGTGGAATGAATTTGTAGCAAAATCTAAAAATGCTACTTTTTTATTTCACCGAGATTTTATGGAATATCATCAAGATCGTTTTGAAGATTTTTCTTTATTGGTTTTTGATGATTCGGAACAATTAATAGCATTATTGCCAGCAAATAGACAAGAAGATACTCTTTTTTCACATCAAGGATTGACTTATGGAGGTATAATTCTTCAAGAAAAAACAAAACTTTCTGATTGTATTTTCATCGCAAAGTCAATTTTTGAATTTTTGAAAACATGCGGTTGTAACAAGATGATTTTCAAAGAAATTCCTGCCATATATCATAAAATGCCATCCGATGAATTGCGTTATTTGATGTTTTTGATGAGGGGTAATTTGATCCGAAGAGATGTTTTGACGGTTTTGGATATGTCGTCTTCATTTTCTTTTTCACGAGATCGAAAAAACGGAATCAAACGAGGCATAAAAAATAATTTAGTAGTAAGAGAAGAAGCAAATTTTGAATCGTTTTGGACCGAAATTTTAATTCCTAATTTAGCTGAAAAACATCAAGCTAAACCTGTTCATTCATTACAAGAAATTCAATATTTGCATTCTAAATTTCCAGAAAATATAAGACAATTTAACGTGTATCAAAACGATACAATTGTTGCTGGAACCACTATTTTTGAATCCAATTTTGTAGCGCATTCGCAATATATTTCTGGTAATTCAGATAAAAACGAATTAGGAAGTTTAGATTTTTTACACGATTATTTAATTTCCAACGTTTTTAAAAACAAAAAATATTTCGATTTTGGAATTTCTAATGAAAATCACGGTAAAAATATCAATGAAGGGTTATTGTATTGGAAAGAAAGCTTTGGTGCAAAAAGTATAACCCAAGACTTTTACGAACTAGAAATTAATAATTACATCCTGTTAGATAACGTTTTATTATGATACATTTCCTCAATTTAAAAAAAATTAACCAACCTTTTGAATTTGCTTTTCAAGATAAGATGAAGCAATTTTTAGAGGGAGGTTGGTATATTTTAGGAAATGAAGTTAAGCAATTTGAAAAAGATTTTGCTTCTTATTGTGGTTCTAAATATTGTATTGGTGTTGGGAATGGATTAGATGCTTTAGTGCTCATTTTCAAAGCCTACATACATTTAGGGAAATTACAAAAAGGAGATGAAGTTATTGTTCCTGCTAACACTTATATTGCAAGTATTTTAGCAGTTTTGCAAGCAGATTTGATTCCTGTTTTAGTCGAACCTAGATTGGAAACGTACAACATTAATCCGGAAGAAATTGAAGCCAAAATATCTTCCAAAACCAAAGCTATTTTACCAGTTCATCTTTACGGTCAATTATGCGAAATGAAAGCTATAAACGAAATTGCTCAAAAACATAATTTACTAGTTATTGAAGATGCAGCGCAATCACATGGTGCAAGATTTAGTGTTCAGTGTTCATTAAAAAGTGTTCAGTCTGAGTTATCTGATGAGGCTCATCCATCACCCAACACCCATCACCCAACTGCCTATAGTTTTTATCCGGGTAAAAATTTAGGTGCTTTAGGTGATGGAGGTGCAATCACTACTAACGATGATGCATTGGCAGAAGTTTTGTTTTCTTTGCGAAATTATGGTTCGAAAGTAAAATATGAGAATGAAATTTTAGGTGTAAATTCTAGATTAGATGAGCTACAAGCGGCTTTTTTGAATATTAAGTTAAAGCATTTAGAAGCTGAAAATGAATTTCGAAGAAGAGTAGCAAAACAATATCTTTCTGAAATTAAAAATGATAAAATTACATTGCCTTATTGGGATTTGTCTAATAATCATGTGTTTCATTTGTTTGTCATTCGTACTTCAAACCGAAATCATTTACAAGATTATTTAAAAGAGAACGGAATTGAAACCATGATACATTATCCTATTCCACCTCACAAACAAAAAGCATTGTCTAATTGGAATAATTTATCTTTTCCAATCACTGAAAAAATTCATGATGAAGTGTTGAGTATTCCATTGAATTCGGGATTGACAGTTTCCGAAATTCAACATATCATAACTGTTTTAAATAAGTATTAAATGGGTATATTGAGTTTATTTAAAAAAATAGTTTTTGTCAAATGTAGGATTTGGAAATACAATATTTTGTCTGAATGTCAAAATGTTATCGGAAATCCTATTAAACATCAACCTTTACTCTTAATAGGTAAAGGAAAGATTTCTTTTGGCTCAAATTGTAAGTTTGGATATAAAGAATCACCCCAATTTTATGCTACATACACCTATGTTGAAGCTAGAAATCCTGATGCAAAAATTGTTTTTGGGAATAACAATTATTTTAACAATAACTGTTCAATTGAAGCAATTCATTCAATTGAATTTGGGAATGATGTCTTAGTGGGAGTAAATTGTTCATTTATTGATAATGATGGTCACAATTTAGCAGTGGATAAAAGAAAAAAGGGTATTCCAAATAGTGCTCCAATAAAAATAGGAAATAATGTTTTCATTGGAGATAATGTGACTATTTTAAAAGGAGTTATAATAGGTGATAATGCTGTAATTGGAAATGGAAGTATTGTAACAAAATCGATTCCTTCTAATGTTATAGCCGCTGGAAATCCGGCGAATGTTATAAAAGAATTACAATAAATTGCTAAGGCCAAACGCATGCAAGAGAAAAATTTTTATAGTCCAATTTTTAAAAGCACAAAAATTTTTGGTGCTTCGCATTTTGTTAAAATTGGAACTAAAATTATCACTAATAAAATTGCAGCTATTTATTTAGGTGCTGTAGGAATTGGTATTATTGGTATAGTTGAAAATTTATTAAGCATACTTTTTGGAATTGTAAATTTTGGATTGACTTCAAGTAGTGTAAGAGAAATAGCTTTACTAAATAAAGAATCTGAAGAGGTAAAAAACAAAGAAAAGAGAATGATTAGCATCATTTATTATTGGTCTTTGTTTTCGGGTTTATTAGGTGCTGTTTTCTTTGGGTTAATTTCGTATTCTTTTTTCAAAAACACCTATCCTTCAAATAGTTCTTATTTGTGGTTTGTTTTAGTTGCCTTTTATTTTGTCTTTTTTGCTCTTTTTTCTGCTCGAATGTCCATTTTACAAGGAAGGCGAGAAATCAAAAAAATGGTTAAAATCCAGGTTATTATTTCCTTTATTCAAATGTTTTTGGCTATAGGTTGTTATTTCTTTTTTAAAATAAACGGAATTGCTATTGCCATATTAATTTCTGCAATTGTTTCATTTTTAGTAGTTTATTTCAATACAAAAAATACAATTCGTTTTAAAAAAAATAACCTAACATTAAAACAAGTCTTTTTTGAAGGATTGCCCATGGTGAAATTGGGAATAATTTTATCATTAGGAACTCTGATCAATCAATTAGCTTTTTACGTAATTCGTCTGTTTTTAAAAGATTTTTTATCAATTGAAGCTTTAGGGGTTTTTCAGGTGAGCTACACAATTTTAATTGGCTATTTGGGAATAATTTTCATTGTAATGTCAAATGATTTTTATCCTCAATTGTGTAATCTAGAAAGTGATAAACCAACATTTGAAAAATATATTAATGATCAAACGCAATTTGCTTTATTTTTAGTAGTACCTCTAGTGTTGTTGATGTATTTGCTTGCACCTCAATTAGTTGTTTTGTTGTATTCCAATTCGTTTTTAGATGTTTTATTAATTCTAAAAATCGCTTTAATAGGATTGATTTTTAAAACAATTGCTTGGCCAATTGGATTCATTTCATTGGTAAAAGGAAACAAGAAATTATTCTTCAAGCAAAACCTTTTAAGTGATATTGTAAATGTTATTTGCTCAGTAGTTTGTACGTATTATTTCGGTTTAAAAGGCTTAGGCTTTGCTTTTGCAATAGTATTTTTGGTTTCATTATTGTATAACTTTTTTACAGTTACTAAAAACTATAGTTTTTCCTATTCTATAGAAACAAAACGAATAATTGTGCTTTCAATGGTAATAGGAGCAATCGCTTTGCTTTCGTTTAATTGGTTTGATTTTTCTTATCAGAATCCAATAATTTGGGCGCTATTTATTACCTCTTCAGTGTATGCGGTACTTAAGTTGAAAAACAAAATCCAATCCTAATTTAGAAAACGATTTTTAATCGGGTTTTTAGTTCTAAGATAAGCAACTTTGCTAAAAGTACAACATCTCTCGATTTTAAAAATTTGTAAAATTCAAATCGAATTCTTCCTAACAACGCTTTGTGTTCTTCTCTTGATTGGTTCAATTCAAATGCTTTGTAAAGAATTTTCAATGTTGATTCGTGAAGTCTTTTTGTTCTTGAATTCTTTTTTTGAGTAAAATAAGCGCTTAGAGAAGTAGTTAGAATTCTCTTTTTTACTAATAAATCAGGAATATATTCAAATTCAAAAACTCTTGAAGCTCTGATCCATAAATCTAAATCTTCATAAGCTAAGGTTTCATCATAATAACCCAATTGTTCAAAAACTGATTTTTTTACCATCGAAGAAACCGAACAAATTTTGGTCGTTCTTCCAATAACCATCTTGTAAATATCACCACTTTCAGGGTGTTCATCTTCCGTGTAATAATTCTTTAAAAATGCACCATCTTCATCAATCTCAATCAAATTTCCATAGACAATTCCTAGATTTTTATATTTTGAATTTTGAAACGTAGCAATTTGTTTTTCAATGCAATTAGAAAGTAAAACATCATCGGCTGCCAAATCTATAATGTATTCGCCTTTAGCAATTTTAGCCAATTGATTAAACGTTTTATTACTTCCCAAATTCGTATTATTAGATAAAAATTGAACATTTGGATGCTCCTTTAACCAATTCTCAATCACTATTGCAGAATTATCCGTACTACAATCATCTGCAATTAACAATTCAATATTGGGATACGTTTGATTAATAACCGAATTCAAGGCTTCCACTACATAAGCTTCGTGATTGTAAGATAAACAAATGACACTAACTAGTGGAAAATTTTGCATATTGGGTTTTTAAATCTATTTTTATGCTAAATTAAGAAACTAATCGCATCAAAATGACAAACCATTCAAAAAATCAATTAAAAGTAGCCATTGTGGGTTATAAATTGGCCGAAGGTGGTTTGGAACGCGTTTTTGGCACAACAACCAAAATGCTTCATGATGCGGGAATTGAAGTGCATACTTTGGTTTTGGAAAATTTAATCGAATATGAACACGGGGGGGAATTAGTCACTTTTGGTAATTATTCGAAGTTTCTAAAATATTTTAAATTAAAAAGTTACTTAAAAAATCAAAAGTTTGATTACATAATTGATTTTCGTCATCGCATCAATCCTAAAATGGAATGGTTGTTTCTCAATTTTATTTATCGCAACCAAAAATTCATTTATACCGTTCATAGCAGTCAAAATGCAACGTATTTAACTGCTAACAATTTTATTGCTAAGCAAATGTTGCAAAAAGCTTTTAAAGTGGTTACAGTTTCAAATTTTATCAAGAAGCAACTTGCAACAAAATACGGTTTTGATTCAGCTATTGTTATTCCAAATGCTTTTGATTTAAAACCAGTTTCAAAGTCTGAAACATTACCATTTGATTATTGTATTGCAGTCGGGAGATTGGTTTCGTTAAAGCAATTTGATAAATTGGTTGCAAGTTATTCCAATTCGATTTTACCACAAAAGAACATTCATTTGGTAATTTTAGGAGTAGGAGATGAGCAAGAACAAATTGAAAAGACAATTTTAGAAAATAAGGTAAGTGCGTTTGTTCATTTATTAGGATTCAAATCCAATGTTTCAGATTATATTTCAAATGCTAAATTCTTGGTTTTATCTAGTAAATATGAAGGTTTTCCAATGACAGTTTTAGAAGCGTTGAGTATAGGAACGCCTGTTATTTCATTTGATTGTGAAAGTGGTCCAAACGAAATGATTTTCAATAACGAAAACGGAATTTTAGTCGAGAATCAGAATTTTACTGAATTAACTCACAAAATGAATATATTTGTAGAAGACGAGGTTTTGTATCAAAACTGTAAATCTAATGCGGTTTCAAGTGTGGCAAAATTTAAGTCGAATGTAATTGTAAACCATTGGTTACAACTTTTAAATTATGGAAATTAAAATAATCAAAATACCTAAAATAGAAGATCCTAGAGGCAATTTATCTGTCATTGAAAAAGACGTTGTTCCTTTTGAAATTAAACGCGTTTATTATTTGTACGATGTTCCAGCTGGAGCTGAAAGAGGCGGACATTCGCATAAAGAACAACACGAATTTTTGGTAGCGCTTTCAGGTAGTTTTGATGTTGTTTTGAACAATGGCAAACAAGTACAAAAAGTAACTTTGAATAAACCTTACGAAGGTTTGTTGATTCCTAATGGAGTTTGGCGTGAATTGAAAGATTTTTCTTCTGGTGCTGTATGTTTAGTCGTGGCTTCTGATGTTTTTGATGAAGACGATTATATTCGCGAATTTGAGGAGTTTCTAGCTATTTCTTCTACTTAAATTTTCATACACTTTTTGTAATTCGGAAAAGTGATTTTCAAAAGTTTTGGTTGCTAAATAGTTTGGAATATGTTGTTCTAATTCTGATTTTAAATCAGGATTAGTAAGAAGTTTTATGATGTTTTCTTCTAATGATTTTTGACTTTGAAAAGCATACGTTAAACCTACGTGATTTTCTTCAATTTCATTTTTAATTCCAACCAAATCACTTGTGATTACAGTTTTCCCAAAAGATAAACTTTCTAAAATTACATTACCATACGCTTCTAAATATTCACTCGGAACTACCGAAAATTTAGAATTTAGATAGATTTCTTGTAATTCTTCTCGGTTCTTATTTCCTAAAAAAGTAACGTTTTCAATGTTGTTGTTTTTAGTAAAATTTTCAAGTTCTTCTTTCTGAATTCCATCGCCTACAATCCATAATTTTTCATTTGGTAACTGTTTTGATATGTTCTCAAAAGCTTTTAATAAGGTTAAAACCCCTTTTTCAGGAACCAATCGGCCAACAAATAAAATGTAATTTCCTTCTGAATTTGAGTTTTGATTTTGTCCAAATAAAATGGGATTCGCTAATGTTTTTCCAGGTTTCTTAAAATGAGTTTTAGCAAATTGTGTTAAATTATCAGATGGAGTTATAAAGTAATCAATATGCTTTTTTATAACCTTTTTATGATACGATTGTTTGAAATGCAATAACGTATCAAAAAGAATATTTTTCTTAGGCGTGTGATGTAGAATACAGGTTAATCCACTCTCATGATGTTTAATAACTTCATTTGTATCAGTTATCATGTAATTTTTTGGACAGATATAATAATAATCTCTAAATGAATACACTATCGGAATGCCTTTTTGCTTGGCATATTTCATGAAGTGAGGTGTAACTGGAGCACCAATGCTAAAACAATGAATAACATCGGGTTGAAAAGTATTGATTTCTTTTATAATTTCTTGAGTGATTGTTTTGTTGTAAATTTTTTCAAACCAATTGGTTTTTATCTTCTGTTTTCCAAACCATTTAAAAATCAAATTTGGATTATTTTTTCTAGAATATTGAATTAATTCATGCAAATAGTGCTCAACTCCTCCAAGCCGATTTTGTTCATCAAAGTTATTGATTAGTAATATTCGCATTTATTTAATATTTAAAAAATAACCTAATTTATAAAAATCTAAAATTAATAAACTTGGATTTGTAGAAGTGAGATTAGCGATACATTTTTTTGAAATTTTACTAAAAATATAGCAAACTAAGTTTTGTAAATGTAACACTTGGATTAGCTTAGAAACTTTACCAATCTTTGTATCATTAGATGATAATTTTTGATTTTGGATTAATTGATGCAATGTTTTTAACGCAATTTCGGTTTTATGAATAAAAGTTACACTGCTTTCAGAATTAAAATGTATTAGCTTATTTTCGATATGTTGAATAATAATATTATTTTCTTTTAATTGCTTGATAAAAACAACATCTTCATAGCCATAACTTGTAATATTATTTGAAAATGGAAATTGTGTTAGTATGTCTTTTTTTACAAGTAAATTCCAAGTAAAAACAAAATGATAGGGATTCTTAATTCTGTTTTTTAAAGAAATGCTTTCGCGTTCATTTCCATATTTCCATCTTAACAAATTCGCTTGTTCAGGTTTTATTTTGGGATAGGAAACACCGCCAAACAAAACGTGTGTTTCTTGATTTATAGCAGTAATTAAGTCTTTTAGATATGTTTTTTTTTCAGGGAAAGCATCTGCTTCCATAATTAAAACATAATCAAATTGCGCTCGATTATTTAGTAGATTGATGTTGTTTCCTCTTCCTAAATTTTCAAGATTCAAAGTGTAAGAGCAATGTTGTAAATGATTGATTTTGGTGTTTTCATCTAAATAACTTTTGCTAGCATCATCTTGAACTAAAATTTCATAAGAAAGGTCTAGTTCATCAGCTTGAGATTTTAATTCCATCACTAATGGATAAACATTATAGTTGTATATAGGAATTAAAATGGATAACATTTACACCGTTCTTTGAACTACTTCAAACATTTTTCCGCCTTCAAATTTCAATGTTTTTGTAGGATATTTTAAAACCAAAGCATAATCGTGAGTAGCCATCAATATGGTTTTTCCATTTTCGTTGATTTTACGTAATACTTCCATTACTTCAACACTGGTTTGAGGGTCTAAATTTCCTGTTGGCTCATCGGCTAATATTAATTCTGGATCGTTTAATAAAGCTCTGGCAATACCAACGCGTTGTTGTTCTCCACCAGAAAGTTGATGGGGCATTTTAAAAGCAAAGCCTTTCATTCCTACTTTATCCAAAACTTCTTCAATTTTATGATCCATTTCTTCTTTTTCTTTCCAACCTGTAGCTTTCAATACAAACAATAAATTTTCTTTAACGCTTCGGTCTGAAAGCAATTTAAAATCTTGAAAAACAACGCCTAATTTACGTCTTAAATAAGGAATATCACTTTCTTTTAAAGTTTTTAAATTATAATCTACAACTTGTCCTTCTCCGTCTTTTAAACTTAAATCGGCATAAAGTGTTTTTAAAAAACTACTTTTTCCAGAACCAGTTCTTCCAATTAGATAAATAAATTCGCCATGTTTTACTTCCAAATTTACATCGGTTAAAACAGGATTATTATCTTGATAAATCGTAACATTTTTTAAAGATAGAACAGATTGAGACATATATTAGATGAATTTTAAAATGTAAATGTAATAACTATAACTTCCGATTCAAAATTTTGTACAAAATTCGATAAAAATTATTGTTTTTGGTTAAAAACTATGTTCAAAAAAAGTACAATAATATGTTAAGAACCTTCGTTAATACTTTTAATAAGCCTTATATTTGGAACTTATAAATAGCGAATCTTATGATCAAGTATTTAAAACTTTCTTTTTTTATTTTAGTTTTTTCGGGAACACTTTTAGCCCAACAATCCTCTGTTTATACTCACGAATTAACAGAATTTAATCGAGCAGTCGAATTATATAAAGATAAGCAATATCAAGCAGCACAAATTTTATTCGATAAAGTAAAATCGAAAACCGACAATATGGAAGTTGAATCGGATTGTGTTTACTATATTGCTAATTGTGCTATTCGTTTAAATCAAATGGGGGCTGATGTGTTAGTGGAAAGGTTTGTTGAGAATTATCCAACAAGTACTAAAACAAACCAAGCGTATATAGAAGTGGCTCATTATTATTTTGAAGAAGGAAATTATCCAAAATCATTAGAATGGTTTGATAAAGCCGATTCTAATAATATGTCACAAGCCGAAAGAGAAAAATACAATTTCCAAAAAGGATACGCTTATTTTACAGCTAAAAAAACCAAAGAAGCAACAAAATATTTTAATCAAGTTGTAAATTCTAAGACTTTTGGAAGTCAAGCGAAATATTATTTGGGGTACATGTCTTACGAGACTGACGATTATAAAAGTGCAAATCAATATTTTGAACAAGTTTCTGATCAAGACAAGTACAAAGAAAAAATGGGTTATTTTCAAGCGGACATGAATTTTAAACTTGGGAATTTCCAAAAAGCTATTGATTTAGGTTTAGAACAATTACCAAAATCCAAAGGGGAAGAAAAAAGTGAATTGTCAAAAATTATAGGTGAAAGTTATTTTAACTTGAAACAATATGATAAAGCTCTACCGTATCTTTTGGCCTACAATGGAAAAAAAGGAAAGTGGAACAATACCGATTTTTATCAATTAGGATATACTTATTACCAACAAAAAGACTACGAAAACGCGATTTCGCAATTCAATAAAATCATTGAAGGAAATGATGCTGTTGCACAAAATGCGTACTATCATTTAGCAGAAAGTTATTTGAATACTAACAAAAAACAACAAGCCTTAAATGCATTCAAAACGGCTTCTGAAATGGAATTTGATTTAAAAATTCAAGAAGATGCCTATTTGAATTATGCGAAATTGAGTTACGAAATCGGAAATCCATACAAATCGGTTCCAGAAGTAATGAATGCATATTTAGACAAATATCCAACTACTTCTTATAAGGCTGAAATCAATACCTTGTTAATCAGTTCGTATATTACTTCTAAAAACTACAAAGAAGCGTTAGTTTTATTAGAAAAAAACAGATCTGCCGAAAACAAATTGGCCTATCAAAAAGTAACCTTTTACAGAGGTTTAGAATTATATACCGATGGTGATTATCAGGGAGCATATACTTTATTTAAAAAATCATTAGCTGAAAATAGAGATGCAAAATTTACTGCTCGAGCTATTTTTTGGAAAGCTGAAACAGAGTATAATTTAGACCAATTTGAAGAAGCAAAGTTGAGTTTCAAGCAATTTTTAAATTCATCTGAAGCTTCAAACACGCCTGAATTTAAGAATGCTAATTATAATTTGGCTTATTCCTATTTTAAATTAAAAGAATACGGTAATGCAATTCAATATTTTGATGCATTTACAAAGGAAATTAAAGAAGATAAAATTAGATTAACCGATGCTTATTTGCGTTTAGGTGATTGTAATTTTATGGAAGCTAAATATTGGCCTGCAATGGATGCTTATAATAAAGCTATCGATATGAAGAGTGTTGATGCCGATTATGCTGCCTTTCAAAAAGGTATTAGTTACGGTTTTGTAAATCGTCCTGACCGTAAAATTGAAGATTTAGAGAAATTCTCTAAAACATTCCCAAATTCACAATATGCGGATGATGCATTGTATGAATTGGGAAATACGTATGTGAATCAAAGCCAAAATGATAAAGGAATTGCAACTTATGATAGATTAATCAGCGGTTATAAATCGAGTTCGTATGTGGCAAAAGCAATTTTGAAACAAGGCTTAATTTACTACAATTCAAACAAAGAAGATTTAGCATTAACAAAATTCAAGAAAGTAGTTGCTGAATTTCCTAATTCGCCAGAATCTATTGAAGCCGTTTCAACAGCTCGATTAATTTATGTAGACAAAGGCAAAGTGGATGAATATGCGTCTTGGGTAAAGACTTTATCATTTGTAGAAGTTTCAGATGCTGATTTAGATAATGATACTTATGAATCAGCCGAAAGACAATATTTGCAAAACAATACTAAACAAGCTATTTCTGGATTCTCAAGTTATGTAAGTAAATTTCCAAACGGATTACATGCATTGAAAGCAAATTTCTATTTAGCACAATTGTATTTCGCAGACAACTTAGAAGAAAACTCTATTAAACATTATGAATTTGTAGTTGCTAAACCAAGAAACGAATTTACAGAGCAAGCTTTAGCACGATTGTGTCAAGTACATTTGAAAGCTAAAAATTATGAGAATGCTATTCCAGTGTTGTTGCGTTTAGAAGCAGAGGCAGAGTTTCCTCAAAATACTACATATGCACAGTCAAATTTGATGAAATCGTATTACGAAAAACAAGATTTTACAAATGCTGTTGTTTATGCTGATAAAGTATTGAAAAATGATAAAATTGATGATCGAATTAAAAGCGATGCCCAAATTATTGTAGCGCGTTCAGCAATCAAAACAAATGATGAAGTAAAAGCCAAAGAAGCATATGCAAAACTTCAAAAAATTGCAAAAGGTGAATTGGCAGCAGAAGCTTTGTATTACGATGCGTATTTTAAAAATAAAGAAGGCAAATACGAACCTTCAAATGATGTAGTTCAAAAAATTGCGAAAGATTATTCTGGTTATAAATATTATGGAGCAAAAAGTTTAGTAGTTATGGCTAAAAATTTCTTTGCTTTAAAAGATAGTTTTCAAGCCACTTACATTTTAGAAAGTGTAATTGAAAACTTCCAAGAATATACAGATGTGATTGAAGAAGCTCAAAAAGAATTGGATTTCATCAAGGGAGAAGAAGCAAAACGTAATTCATCAATCACTAATTAATAATGTTATTTCATTGTCAAACTGTCCCGAAGTTTCGGGATTGTTTCAAAATCTCGTTTAAAATAAAGAACATGAAGAAATTAAATATAATCGCCTTAGTTTTAGTTGTATTCGGAATTCAAATTTCATTTTCTCAAGTAAAGGATGAAAACATTGGTTCAGAAGTGGTTAATATTGTAAAACCATATACACCAACAATCTCAGATGCTTTCAAAGTAAAAGAAACCCCTCTTTTAGATGATGAAGACAATCAGAAAAAAGAAGTAATTCAATACAATATTTTTTCGTTTCCAGTAGCGTCGACATTCACACCTGCAAAAGGAAAAGCAGCTGGTGTTGATAAAACCGAAAAAGAAAAATTGTATAACAATTACGCTACCTTAGGATTTGGAAATTATCCTACAATCAACGCAGAATTATTCATCACTCAAAATTTAAGTCGAAGTAATTATGTTGGTGGAATGTTACGTCATTTATCTTCACAAGGAGGAATTAATGATTTAGTGTTAGATGATAAATTTTACAACACCAGTTTAGATGTTACTTATGGTGTACGTGAACGTGATATGAGTTGGAACGTAGATTTAGGTGTGAAAAACCAAATTTATAATTGGTATGGTTTACCAACAGATGCCATCCTTTTTGATGACCCAACAATTGCTTCAATCTATTCTAAACAAACGTATAATACGATTGCTATAGGAGGAAAAATGAGCTTGAAAGACGGATTTTTTAATGATGCAAGCATGCAATTTAAACGTTTTTCAGATGGATTAGGTTCAGGTGAAAATCGTTTTTTCATCAAACCGAATTTCGATTTTGATGTAATGAATCAAAAAATTAAAGCTGATTTTGTTTTGGATTATGTTGGTGGTTCATTTGATAGAATGTATGATGTAAATTCAGAGTTACAATACAGCACAATCATTGCCGGAACAAAACCAAGTATTTTATACCAACAAGATGATTTGTCGGTACAAATTGGAGCTGGAGTTTATTACGCTACAGCTAAAATTAATGGCGAGAGTGATGGTAAAATATTTGTGTATCCAAATGTAAAAGCGTCTTATAAAATTGTTGGAGATATATTAGTAGCCTATGCTGGTGCTGAAGGAGATTTGCAACAAAATTCGTATGCTGATTTTGTAGATCAAAATACTTTTGTTTCCCCTACATTATTTGTAGCTCCAACAGATAATAAGTATGATATTTATTTTGGAATGAAAGGTAAACTAGCAAATTCAGTTGCTTTTAATGTTCGTGCTTCTTATTTAAATCAAGATGACAAAGCACTTTTTGTAAGTAATGAATACAATCCAGCAAATGGAAATACAGAAGGGTATGCTTTCGGAAATTCTTTTGGAGTAGTCTATGACAATGTTACCACTTTAAGTATGTTTGGCGAACTAAAAGCCGATTTCTCTAAAAATATTACTTTCGGAATTAATGGAACTTTTAATACTTTTTCTACAGATACTCAAGCAGAAGCATGGAATTTACCACAATTAAAAATTGGTGCTACTTTAGATTTTGATATTACCGAAAAATGGTACGCAGGAGCCAATGTATTTTTTGTAGGGGAAAGAAAAGATATCGTAACGATACAAGATGATGTTTTAGTGTTTCCACCAACTTTTTCTCAACAAGAAGTTACATTAGATAGTTATTTTGATTTAAATGCGCATGTAGGTTTTAAATACAACGCAAGATTAACAGCTTTCTTAAAAGGAAACAATTTAGCGAACCAACAATACAACCGTTGGGCAAATTTCCCAGTACAAGGAATTCAAGTGTTGTTAGGTGCGAATTATAAGTTTGATTTCTAAAATACTTAACCACAAAGCTCACAAAAGTTTACACAAGGTTCACTAAGGTTTTTTGTGTACTTAGTGCCCTTTGTGGTAAACTATCATAAACAATGAAAATATACTTTAAATTAATAATTTTGTCGGCTTCATTTTTTGTTTTTGTTTCTTGTGACGGGTTTCAAGCTATTGATGGAATAATTGTTGATTCTGAAACTCATAAACCAATAGCTAATGTTCAGATAAAAGAAATTAATAAGTTTGATGCTTTAGGATTTTCCGATAATCAAGGATATTTTCAATTTCATGAAATATCAGGATTTGCTTTTGGTGATAAAGAAATGACTCTTATTTTTTCAAAAGAAAATTATACATCGGATACTATTACTTTTATAAATAATGAAAGTAAGTTAATTAAATTGGAAAGAATAGAAGAAAAACAATAATCCTTGCGTTCTTAGCGCCTTCTTAGCGTCCTTAGCGGTTAAACCATGACATTCAAACAAAAAATAAAGTCTCACTATCAAAAACTATTATCGG
Organism: Flavobacterium cyclinae; assembly: GCF_021172145.1. Classification (NCBI taxonomy): domain Bacteria; kingdom Pseudomonadati; phylum Bacteroidota; class Flavobacteriia; order Flavobacteriales; family Flavobacteriaceae; genus Flavobacterium; species Flavobacterium cyclinae. Next base: position 2,204,784 of record NZ_CP089095.1, on the reverse strand, counting down.
AGAAAATAAACGAATTACGTTTCATGATTTCCGATTTGGCTCAAGATTCACAAAACGATGCAAAAGGTTCGGCTGGCGATAAGCACGAAACTGCATTGTCAATGATGCATTTGGAGCAAGAAAAACTCAATCAAAAACTTTCAGAAATCATCAGTCAAAAGAATATCGTTGATAAAATTGATACCGATTCTATTCATACCAAAATTGCTCTTGGAAGTTTAGTTCAAACTAATGAAATGCTATTTTATATCAGTGCCGCTTTACCAAAAATCCAAATTGAAAATAAAATGATAATTGCCGTATCACCACAATCGCCACTGGGAAGTCAGTTAATTGGAAAAAACCTCGGAGATGAGGTTGAAATCAACAAAAATCGATTCCAAATTAAATCCATCACATAAAACAAACGCCACTCTCTCGAGTGGTTTTTTTATGATTTGTAATCAAAACAAAGTTAAAACAGACTTTCTGATTTACAATATAATTAAAAAATCAATTTTTAGTTTAAAATTATAACTAAAATTAAATATAAGGTTTATTATTTAAACTTATATATTCAATTTTGCTTTATCAAATTAAAAGTATCAAAACTTTTACATTCTTAAATATTTAAACTAAAAAGTTATGTGTGGAATATTAGCCATTATAGGAAAAGGAAAAGATGCAACATTAGTGCAACAATTGTCTAAAAGAATGAGTCATCGTGGACCAGATGAAAGTGATATTCATATTATGGAAAAAGGGCATATCTTGGCTCATGAGCGTTTATCAATTGTAGATTTACATACAGGAAAACAACCGATACAAGGAACAAATTCCGCTTGGATGGTGCATAATGGCGAAATATACAATCATAAAATATTAAGAGAAACCACTTTAAAACATCATACGTTCAGAACAACATCTGATTCTGAAGTTATAGTGCATTTGTATGAAGAATTTGGTTACGATTTTTGTGATAAATTAGACGGAATTTTTGCTTTCGTTGTAATCGATGGAGATGATTATATCGTAGCGCGTGATCCGCTTGGAGTAAAACCATTGTATTACGGAATTGATGAAAGAGGTCGCTTATATTTTGCTTCAGAAATGAAAGCACTTTCTGATCAATGTAAAACGTTTTCTACTTTTCCACCAGGACATTATTATACCGAAAAAACAGGATTTGTAAAGTATTATAAACCAGAATGGGAAGCACACGAAAAAGCAGTTGAGAAATTAGATTTACAAGCATTAAATAAAACTTTAACGCAAGCTGTAGAAAAACGTCTAATGTGTGATGTACCTTTTGGGGTGTTGCTTTCTGGCGGATTAGATTCGTCGTTAATTGCTTCTATGACATCAAGATTGTTGGAAGAAAGCGGACAAGAACTTCATTCCTTTTCAATTGGATTAGATGCTTCGGCTCCAGATTTAGTGGCTGCAAAAAAAGTAGCAGATTTCATAGGAACTACACATCACGAAATTCATTTTACAGTCGAACAAGGGATTGAGATTTTAGATAAATTAATTTGGCATTTGGAAACTTACGATGTTACGTCAATTCGTGCGAGTACACCCATGTATTTCTTATCAAAAGCAATTACCGAAAAAGGAATTAAAATGGTATTGTCAGGAGAGGGAGCTGATGAAATTTTTGGAGGTTATTTGTATTTCCGAAATGCACCATCGGTATTAGATTTCCAAAAAGAAACTATCGAGCGTGTCCAAAAGTTATTTACAGCCGATTTACTTCGTGCCGATAAATCAACCATGGCGCACGGTCTAGAGGCTCGCGTTCCGTTTTTAGATAAAGCATTTTTAGAATTGGCAATTAAATTGCAACCTGAAGAGAAAATGCCTAAGACTTATGACGGTATTGAAAAATATATTTTAAGAAAAGCATTTGATACTCCAGAAAAACCATATTTGCCAGAAGAGATTTTATGGCGTCAAAAAGAACAATTTTCTGATGGTGTTGGATATAATTGGATAGACACTTTAATTGATTATTGTTCGAGTCAAGTAACAGATGAAGAGTTTGAAAAAGCAAAACAATTATTTCCATATAATACGCCATTAACAAAAGAGGCGTTTTATTACAGAAGAATATTTCATAAGCATTTTCCACAAGAAAGTGCTGCACAAACGGTTCGTAAATGGATTCCAAAATGGCAAGAAAATCAAGATCCAAGCGGAAGAGCAAATGCAGCTCATGTTAAAGCCGATGTGTCAATAGCAATTGAAAAAGAAATGGTTTAGTATTGTTATTAGGTTTGTTGTTAGAATGGCGTCAGTAGATTTTTGCTGACGCTTTCTTTTTTTAACAAATGTTAATAACTTAATCTGTTTTTAGACTACTTTTTGAGGGATTTTTTATAAGAATGGTTATATTTGTCTGTTTTATAAAAATCGAATATTTTAAGAGTAAATTTAATATGAGCGAAGAAGTTAAGAAAAACAATTATTCGGCAGACAGTATTCAGGCGTTAGAGGGAATGGAGCACGTAAGAATGCGTCCTTCCATGTATATTGGAGATACTGGAGTAAGAGGTTTACATCATTTGGTATATGAAGTTGTTGATAACTCAATTGATGAGGCTTTAGCTGGACATTGTGATACCATTTATGTAGCAATTAATGAAGATAATTCTATTTCTGTTGAAGATAACGGACGTGGAATTCCTGTTGATATTCACAAAAAAGAAGGTGTTTCAGCTCTTGAAGTTGTAATGACAAAAATTGGAGCTGGAGGTAAGTTTGACAAAGATTCGTATAAAGTTTCTGGAGGTCTTCACGGTGTTGGGGTGTCTTGTGTTAACGCACTTTCTGATCATTTAAGAGCTACTGTTCATAGAGAAGGTAAAATCTACGAACAAGAATACGAAAGAGGTAAAGCACTTTATCCTGTAAAGCAAATTGGAACTACAGATAAGCGAGGAACAATCGTTACTTTTAAACCTGATGGAACAATTTTCACTCAAACTTTAGAGTATTCTTATGATACCTTAGCGGCTCGTTTACGTGAACTTTCTTTCTTAAATAAAGGAATTACTATTACGTTAACAGATAAACGTGATATTGATGATAAAGGACAACCAAGAACTGAAACGTTCCATTCAAAAGAAGGTTTAAAAGAATTCGTTAAGTTTTTAGATGGAAACCGTGTGCCAATTATTGGTCATGTAATTTCAATGGAAAACGAAAAAGGTGAAATTCCAGTTGAGGTAGCTTTGATTTATAACGAAAGTTATACTGAGAATATTTTTTCTTACGTAAATAATATCAATACACACGAAGGAGGAACGCACTTGCAAGGTTTCCGTATGGGATTAACACGTACGTTGAAAAAATATGCAGATGCTTCTGGATTGTTAGACAAATTGAAATTCGAAATTTCGGGTGACGACTTCCGTGAAGGTTTAACAGCAATTATTTCTGTAAAAGTTGCCGAACCTCAATTTGAAGGTCAAACGAAAACCAAACTTGGAAATAGAGAAGTAGTTTCTCCAGTTTCACAAGCAGTAGCTGAAATGCTTGAAAATTATTTGGAAGAAAATCCAAATGATGCCAAAATTATTGTTCAAAAAGTAATTTTAGCAGCACAAGCACGTCATGCCGCTAAAAAAGCGCGTGAAATGGTTCAACGTAAAACCGTTATGGGCGGTGGAGGTTTGCCTGGTAAATTATCAGATTGTTCTGAACAAGATCCAGCAAGATGTGAAATTTTCCTTGTTGAGGGAGATTCGGCAGGTGGAACCGCAAAACAAGGTCGTGATAGAGCATTTCAAGCTATTTTACCATTACGTGGAAAGATTTTGAATGTTGAAAAAGCAATGCAACATAAAGTGTTTGAAAACGAAGAAATTCGTAATATTTTCACTGCTCTTGGGGTAACTGTAGGAACAGAGGAAGATAGCAAAGCACTGAATTTGTCAAAATTAAGATATCATAAAGTAGTCATCATGTGTGATGCCGATGTCGATGGTTCTCACATTGCAACGTTGATTTTAACGTTCTTCTTTAGATATATGAAAGAGTTAATTGAAAACGGTCACGTTTATATTGCAACTCCTCCTTTATATATGGTGAAAAAAGGAAATAAAAAAGAATATGCTTGGAACGATGATCAACGTGATTTAGCTAATGAAAGAATGGGTGGAAGTGCTGCTGTTCAACGTTACAAAGGTCTTGGAGAGATGAATGCAGAACAATTATGGGAAACTACCATGAACCCTGATTTTAGAACGCTACGTCAAGTAACTATTGATAGCTTGTCTGAAGCAGATAGAATCTTCTCTATGTTGATGGGGGATGAAGTTCCGCCACGTAGAGAGTTTATTGAGAAAAATGCGGCTTACGCTAAAATTGATGCGTAATTCGGTAATTGCAATAGGATTAGTTGTAGCTTTCTTTTTTACTCAAAAAAGTAAGGCGCAAACTGTAAATGAACAAATAGGGTATCTGTTAACAGATGCCCTTTTCTATTCTGATCAATACATAACTCCAGCTACGGATGCAGCGGTTTATCAAGCTTCCTCTTCTTGGATGAATTCAGCAAAAAAGAAAGAAAAATGGAAATTTGATTTAGGGATACATGTAAATACATTCTTCGTCCCTAAAAAAGATAGAGAATTTAAAATAAGTAATAGCGATTTTCAGTTTTTTCAAATTGAAAATGCAGAAACAGCTGTGGTTCCAACTACCTTAGGAAATGATAATCAAATTTATTTAGTAGGTGACTTAGATGGTCAACAAGTGCGATTTAAAACTCCTGAAGGAATAAATCAAGAAGTTGTGGTGTATCCTTATTTGCAAGCAAGTTTAGGATTACCTTATGGTTTTGAAGTAGTAGGAAGGTATTCTACTCGTACAAAACTTAAAAAAGGAGATTATCAGGTTTATGGCTTTGGATTAAAACATAACTTTAGTCAGTATTTTAAAAAATTAGAAGAAAAGAAAATCAATATTTCATTTCTTACCGTTTACTCAAATGAGGAAATCCGTTTTGATTTTTTAGATGTACAAACGGCAACATTTGGGAATTTAGGACTCGATAGTTTTAGTAGTAAAATTAATACTTTCCATTTTCAATTTGCTGTTTCAAAGGAAATTAAAGATTTTGAGATAATCGGAAGTTTTATAACAAATGTTAGTGATTTTAATTTCAAAGTATATAGTGATAGTTCAGAACCATCACTTTTTGTAGACCCAATAAATCAACTAATTCCTCAGCTAGAGGAAACGAAATGGAATGCTATGGGAGAAATTTCAGGTAGATATCAAATAAGCAAATTTTATGTGCAAAGTTCAATTGCTTTTGGTAAATTTGTAAACGGAAATATTGGAGTACAATATCAATTTTAATTTTATAAATATTTAATATACACAACAAAATGAAAGTAACAATAGTTGGTGCGGGTAACGTAGGTGCAACATGTGCAGATGTTATTTCGTACAGAGGAATTGCAAGCGAAGTAGTATTAGTTGATATCAAAGAAGGTTTTGCCGAAGGTAAAGCGATGGATATCATGCAATGTGCTACAACAACTGTATTCAACACACAATTAAGCGGAACAACTGGTGATTATTCTAAAACTGCAGGAAGTGATGTAGTAGTAATTACATCTGGAATTCCAAGAAAACCAGGGATGACTCGCGAAGAGTTAATCGGGATTAATGCAGGTATCGTTAAATCGGTAGCTGATAACGTATTAACGCATTCTCCAAATGCAATTATTGTAGTAGTGTCAAATCCAATGGATACTATGACTTATTTAACATTAAAAGCAACAGGATTACCTAAAAATAGAGTAATTGGAATGGGTGGTGCTTTAGATAGCTCACGTTTTAAATATTACTTATCAAAAGCATTAGATAAACCAGCTAATGATGTTCAAGGTATGGTAATTGGAGGTCACGGTGATACAACAATGATTCCATTAACAAGATTGGCTTCGTACAATGGAGTTCCAGTTTCTAATTTCTTATCTCAAGCTGAGTTAGATAAAGTAGCTGCTGATACTATGGTAGGAGGTGCAACTTTAACTGGTTTATTAGGAACTTCTGCTTGGTATGCTCCAGGAGCTTCTGTGGCATATTTAGTTGATAGCATTTTAAACGATCAAAAACGTATGATTCCATGTTCAGTATTCTTAGAAGGTGAGTACGGACAAGAAGATATTTGTATGGGTGTACCATGTATTATCGGAAAAAATGGTGTTGAAAAAATTGTTGATGTACAATTAAATGATGCTGAAAAAGCATTGTTTGCGAAAAGTGCAGATGCAGTTCGTAATATGAATGCAGATTTAAAATCAGTATTATAATATACCAACAAACATAAAATTGATAAGCTGCCGTAATTGGCAGCTTTTTTTGTTTTACTGACTTTTTTAAAAGAGTGCTTTGGAATATTGGTCTAATTTTAAAGAATTTGATAGTATTTTTTAGGAACAAGTAATTCTGAATTTTGTTACAAGTGATTCATTTTTAGGAGATAAAGTTTTTTTTTAAGAAAACATAACTAAAAACAAAAGATTAATTGAAAATAAAATTGCTAAATCCTATTGTAAATTATATATTTGTCCGTTTTTATAAAATAGAATAAATAAATTTTTGAATAATGCAGAATAGAGGACTTATTAAATTTTTCGCAATTATCTTTGCTTTGGTATGTGTTTACCAGCTTTCTTTTACTTTCGTAGCGAATAGTGTAGTTTCTGATGCAAAAGCTTTTGCTAAAGGAGATACAGCTAAGGAATTACGTTATTTAGATTCTATAGGGAAAGAAGAAGTGTATCCTGTTTTAGGGTTTACTTACAACAAAGTAAGAGAACAACAAATCAACAAAGGTCTTGACTTAGAAGGAGGATTAAACGTTATTCTTCAAATTTCGGTTAAAGATGTTTTAAAAGGATTGGCAAATAATTCTAAAAATAAAGCATTCAACCAAGCGCTTGCTGATGCAAAAACAAATCAACAAGGAAATCAAGATTACATTGATGCTTTCTTTCAAGCAGCAAATGCTGCAAACGTAAATTTAGCAGCAGCTGATGTTTTTGGAAACAGAAACTTAGATGATGTTATTAAGTTTGATATGACTAACAAACAAGTTGAGCCAATTATCAAACAAAAAGTTCAAGAATCAGTAGAAAGTGCTTTCAAAGTATTAAGAGAGCGTATTGATAAATTTGGAGTTACTCAACCTAATATTCAATTGTTAGGAAATTCTGGTAGAATCTTAGTTGAGTTGCCAGGAGCTAAAGATGTTGATCGTATTAAAAAATTATTACAAAGTACAGCTCAATTAGAGTTCTGGGAAACGTATAAAATTGAAGATGTAGGTCAATATTTAATGTCAGTAGAAGATGCATTAAAGAAAACTGAAGTTGCTGTTAAAGAAGCTCCAGTTAAAACATCGGGTATCGATTCATTATTAACTGATAAAGCAGATACAACAGCTGCTAAAAATAGTCCATTCTTAGGAAAAATGATTGCTCCAGGAATGCAAGGTGCTCCATACGTTGGAACTTTTGCTACTAAAGATACTGCAGCTATTAATGCATTTTTCAAAAGAGATGACATCAAAGCTTTATTACCAGCTAATTTAGCTAATGTAAAATTTGCTTGGGGAAAAACAAATGCAAAAACTCCAGATGTTACTGAGTTATATGCTTTAAAAGGAACAAGAGATAATGTGGCGCCATTAAGTGGTGGAGTAATTGTTGATGCAAGAGATACTTTTGATCAATTAGGTAAGCCTGCAGTTTCAATGCAAATGAATGGAAATGGTGCAAGAAAATGGGAACAAATTACAGGTGCTGTTTCTCAACAAGGAAATGCAATTGCAATTGTTTTAGATAACATTGTGTATTCTGCGCCAGGAGTAAGTAAAGGAGCTATAACAGGAGGTCAGTCAGAAATTTCTGGAAACTTTACAATCGAAGAAACAAAAGACTTGGCTAATATTTTAAGAGCAGGTAAATTACCAGCTGCTGCTGAAATTGTTCAGTCAGAAGTAGTAGGGCCATCATTAGGTCAGGAAGCTATTGATAATGGTTTATTATCATTCATCATCGGGTTCTCTCTAGTACTTTTATGGATGGTTGTTTACTATGGTAAAACAGGTTTCTATGCTAACTTAGCGTTATTAGTAAATATCTTATTCATTTTTGGAACATTAGCTAGTTTTGGTGCTGTATTAACATTACCAGGTATTGCTGGTATTGTGTTAACAATAGGTATGGCAGTTGATGCGAACGTTATTATCTTTGAAAGAGCAAAAGAAGAGTTAGATAATGGTAAATCAGTTCAAGAAGCAACAGATTATGCTTTCACTTGGAAAGGTGCCATGTCTTCAATTGTAGATGCTAACGTTACAACTGCAATTACAGCTGTTATATTATTAGTTTTTGGAACAGGACCTATCAGAGGTTTTGCAACTACATTATTAATAGGTATTTTTACTTCTGTAGTAACAGCGGTATTTATTACAAGAATGTTTTTAGATTGGAGTTTAAGTAAAAATGAAAAATTAGCTTACTCAACTTCATTAACAAGAACTTGGTTCAAAAACTTGAATATCGATTTCTTAGGGAAAAAGAAAATGGCTTACGCAATTTCAGGAATTTTAGTTGCTTTAAGTATCTTTTCTTTAGCTACTAAAGGATTAAATCAAGGTGTTGATTTCGTGGGAGGTAGAACCTATCAAGTTCGTTTTGATAAAGCGGTTTCTGCTCCAGAAGTTACTGCAGATTTAGTAGCGGTTTTTGAAAGTGCTGAAGCTAAAATTTATGGTAGTAATAATCAGTTAAAAATTACTACAAAATATAAAGTAGATCAAGAAGGAGAAGGAGTAGATGAAGAAGTTAATCGTAAATTATATGAAGGGTTAAAGAAACATCTTCCAGCTAACTTAAAATACGAAGAATTTGCAAACTTATATGAAGGAAAGCAAATAGGTATTTTATCTTCTGCAAAAGTAACAGGAACGATTTCAAAAGATATTAAAACAAACTCATTATGGGCAGTATTAGGATCTTTATTTGTAGTTTTCGTTTACTTAATGATTAGTTTCCGTAGATGGCAGTTTGGTTTTGGTGCAGTTGCTGCGGTTGCTCATGACGTAATTATTGTATTAGGTATTTTCTCTTTTGCATATTCATTCTTACCATTCAACATGGAAATTGACCAAGCATTTATTGCTGCAATTTTAACGGTAATTGGTTATTCATTGAATGATACTGTAATTGTTTTTGACAGAGTACGTGAATACTTAGATTATAATTCATCTCCTGATTTTAAAGGATTAGTAAATAAAGCGTTAAACACTACTTTAAGTAGAACGATTAATACTTCGGCTACTACATTAGTGGTATTGATTGCTATCTTTATCTTTGGTGGAGAAACAATTAGAGGATTCGTATTTGCAATTTTAGTAGGTATTTTAGTAGGTACTTATTCTTCATTGTTTGTTGCAACTCCAGTTATGACTGATGCAATTGGTGAGAAAGAAGGTCGTAAAATGGCTGAATTTAAGAAAGAAGACTAATTAATTAGTTTAGATTATATAAGAAAGTCCTGATTTTATCAGGACTTTTTTTTGTCAATATATTATCATTTAAGGTAATGTGGTCAAAAATGGTTGGTGATTTTTCATTTTAGAATGATTATCTTGACCAGATCAAATTGAAGAGGAAGTTGGCTCTGCTGAGGAGCAACCAACCAGCAATAGATTTGATGATTATACGATAATTGAAAGGATAGTTTTAATGCTATCCTTTTTTAATTATCGGTAATCTTTTATAGCTAAAAAAACCTATTTATAGATTTCGTTTTTATAATACAAATACCATTTTAAAAAGTTCTTTCTATTCTTTAAACTTAATCCTCTATGAATGTTTAAGTTACCTTTTAAATGCCCAAAGAATGATTCTAAAGCATTAGTTGAATTAGGGATTTTATCATCTTTTAAATATAAAAACATATTAGGTAAAGCTTTTTTTATTACCATAAATGACCTTCTTACCATTTTATGAGTGTACCAATATCTTCCTGTTTCTGTATTATATGATTTTTGATTGATAAAGTCTCGGTATTCTTCTTCCCATTGTATGAGTTCCATTAACCATAATTGTTTTTTATATTCAGTGTCAATGTGATGTATTTTTATTGCAATCTGTTTGAGTTCAAATCCTGATTTATGTTTTGGATGCTGTGTTAGCCATATTCTACACATTCTAGAAATATGAACTAAACATCTTTGAAAAGGCACTTTAGGGCATACTTTCTTAATTGCTTTGATGGATGATTTATCACCATCAGAAGTTATGCTTTTAATTTTTATTCCTAGATTTATTAAGTTTTGTAAATCTTCTGCAATTTCTTCAAAATGTTCTCCATCGCTCAATCTATATAATTGCGTTAGTTTTAAATGATAATTTCTGTAAACTACTAAGCAAATATCATTTGAAAAATAAGTTCCATCAATAACTAAATAAATTTCATCTGTAGAACTAAACTCCAAAACAGGAGCTTTGGCTAACATTTTAGAAAAATAACGTTGTAAAGTACTTTTACTATATCCTGATTCAGTAGATATTTTGTCAAAAGTATCTTTCCCAATTATCCAGTTTTTAAACCAAATTTGTTTATTGGAATCAGAAACAGATTTATTACTTGAAGTAAATAATTGACCACAATCCCTGCACTTAAAACGTTGTTTATTTTCTCTAATTCCCCATTTAATTGTTTGAAAACTTTTACAGGTTGAACAACGCTTTTTTTTGAATTTTTCATAAATAAAAAAAAGTTTATTGAAACTAATTTCAATAAACTTTTGTAAACATCATATTTTATAGTGCTTTAAGACCTTTTTACCAACCATTTTTGACTATTAAACCTCATTTAAAAACTATGATAACTAATTATGATTTGATTATTTTGAGTCGACTACGCTGATTTACAATCAATGCCAACAAAGTAAATTATACACGAGGATATTAAATTCGAACGCTACGAAAAACTCAATAGTCGATTAGGTCTATTTATAATCCGTGTCCACTTAGTAAATTAAAAACAAAACTCAATATTATTACTAAACTTTCATAAAAACAAAAAAGTCGGTTAGAAATGCTAACCGACTTTTTTATTATAATCTAGATTGTTAAACCTCTTTAATTTCTTTTGCTTTTATTACAAAGTAAATTCCAATAAATATAAACGGAATACTTAACCATTGTCCTGTTGATAAAGCATTAAAGATTGTGTAATGCTCAAAACCTCCTTGACTTTCCTTAACATATTCTACCACAAAACGAATCGACCATAGTAAGACTAAGAACAATCCAAATAAATAACCTGGTTTGTTTCTAGCATTTGTTTTCCAATATAAAAACATTAAAATAGCAAAAACAAAAACATAGCAAATAGCCTCGTATAATTGCGCTGGGTGTTTTGGTGTTACAGCTGCTAAATATTCTGCAAATTGAGGGTTTGTAGCAATCGCTTGATAAGCTTCATTTTTATTACCTATATGAGTGATCTGCATTGCGTCATTTGGGCTATATGTATCCCTTAAGAATTTAATCCCAAACGATGAAGTAGTTTCAGTTCCTACGATTTCAGAGTTAAAGAAATTCCCCAAACGAATAAAAACTGCTCCTAACGAAACAGGTATTACAATTCGGTCTAAAATCCATAAAAAGGAACGTTTGATAACTCTTCTTTGAATGTAAAACATAGTCATGATAATAGCAATTGCCGCTCCGTGACTCGCCAATCCTGCAAATCCTGTAAAATGCAATGTGGGTTTGGTGCTTATTGGTAACAAAATACTGAGAGGATCTTGGTAAAATAATTCAGATTGATAAAAAATTACATGTCCTAAACGAGCTCCTAGCATAGTAGCTATTAATGTGTAAATAAATAATTTATCTAATGAATCTATCGGTTCATCTTCTCTTGTGAAAATTGGTTTCATTACATACCAACCTAATCCAAAAGCCAATACCCAAGTAAGGCTGTAAAAACGTAACATGAAAATTCCTAAATCAATCCCTTCAGAAGGATTCCAAACCATATTTAATGCGTAAATCATAATTTTTGTATCTGATTAAAGCGTAAAAATAAATATTATTATTGGGAAACATGTTAAAATTCCGATAAGAAATTTTTTCAAGAACAATGACAATCCCGAAACTTCGGGACAAAAATCAACTTCAAAATCAATTTCAAAAATCAATTTCAATCTTCAACCTGAAACCTAAAACCTAAAACAAATGATTAGAAACACAGATTGAAGAAATTTAAATAATTTTAAAAATCAAATAAGTGAAACGCTCTGTGTAGCTCTATTCAACACAATCAATTCCGAAGCTTCGGAAAAAAAAGCTCCATGTATCTCGGTGTAATTTTAACGCAAATCCCGAAACTTCGGGAGCAAAGTTATTTCGCAAAGTTCGTTTAAAATAAGTGAAACGCTCTGTGTGGCTCTTTTCAACCCAATCAAAATCAAAAAAAGCTCCGTGTATCTCGGTGTAATTTTAACGCAAAGTTGCAAAGTTTTTTCGCAAAGTTCGCTATGTGTTTTGTTTAAAAGAAGTAAAACGCTTTGTGTAAAAATCAAGGCACAGGATCATAGCCACTTCTTCCCCAAGGATGGCAACTAAAAATACGTTTCAAAGCTAACCAACTACCTTTAAAAACACCATGTTTCTGAAGCGCTTGAATGGTATAACTAGAACATGTCGGTTCAAATCGGCAAGTTGCTGGTGTGAAAGGTGAAATCCCAACTTGATAAAATCGCACCAATAAAACTAACGGATAAATCAACCATTGTTTCAGTGTTTGTGGATATTTCGATTGGTGTTGGCTACACATGATTATTGATTGATAAAAATAACTAAAATCTCTGTCAAGCTGAACTCGTTTCAGCTTCTCTTAAATGTATAATTGAGATTCTGAATCGAGTTCAGAATGACAACGATAATGTTTATTAAAAAGTAAAACTAGTTCCTTCTTTTCCGTCTTTTAATTGAATGCCTAACGCTAATAATTGGTCACGAATTTGGTCCGATAAAGCAAAGTTTTTGTTTGCTCTAGCTTCGTTTCGCATTCCAATTAACATTTCAACAACACCACTTAATTTTTCAGTAGTATTGGAATTTCCTGAAGTAGCTTCATTACTAATTCCTAACACATCAAACAAGAAACTTGAAATCGTATTTTGTAATAACTGAATAGCATCAGCAGTTAACGATTCTTTTCCGTCGTTTACCAAATTAATGTAACGCGCACCTTCAAATAATTGTGCAATTAAAATAGGTGTGTTAAAATCGTCGTTCATCGCATCATAACAGCTTTGTTTCCAAGCCGCAATATCTAAAGTAGAAACATTGCTTGCTTTCAACATCGGAATTAATTTATACGATTCCATTAAACGAGAATAGCCTTTTTCACTAGCTAACATGGCATCGTTAGAAATATCTAAAACACTTCTATAATGCGCTTGTAAGAAACAAAAACGTACAATATTCGGTTGGAAAGGTTTTTCAAAAAACGTATTTTCACCTGTAACCAATTCCATTGGAAGAATATAATTACCTGTCGATTTACTCATGCGCAAACCGTTCATGGTTAACATATTGGTATGCATCCAAAAATTCACTGGCGAATGTCCGTTACAAGCTTTTCCTTGAGCAACTTCACACTCATGATGCGGAAATTTCAAATCCATTCCACCACCATGAATATCAAATGTTTCGCCCAAGTATTTCGTACTCATCGCTGTACACTCTAAATGCCAACCCGGAAAACCTTCACCCCAAGGCGAGTTCCATCGCATAATATGTGCTGGAGAAGCGTTTTTCCAAAGGGCAAAATCTTGCGGATTTTTCTTTTCGCTTTGTCCGTCTAAGTCGCGCGTATTAGCAAAAAGTTCTTCGATGTTACGGTTACTCAATTCGCCATAATTCATTCCTTTTTGGTTGTAAGCAAACACATCAAAATAAACCGAGCCATTGCTTTCGTAAGCAAATCCGGTATCAATCAATTTTTGGGTTAACTCAATTTGCTCTAATATATGTCCCGTTGCTGTTGGTTCAATCGTTGGTGGAAGAAAATTAAAGGTATCCAAAACCTTGTGAAAATCCACCGTATATTTCTGTACGATTTCCATAGGTTCTAATTTTTCTAAGCGCGATTGTTTCACAAAACGGTCGTTATCCACATCGCCATCATCAGTTAAATGTCCGGCATCGGTAATATTTCTAACGTATCTAACTTTGTAGCCTAAATGTTGTAAATAACGGAAAATCACATCAAAACTCATAAACGTACGCACGTTGCCTAAGTGCACATTGCTGTAAACCGTAGGGCCGCAAACATACATTCCAATATTTCCCTCATGAATAGGAGTAAAGGTTTCCTTATCGCCCGAAAGCGTATTGTATATTGTTAAGTTTTGATTTTTGTATAATTCCATTCTATTATATTTTTGAAGCTATTCCTGCTATTCTTTACAAGTCCTCGCATAAAAATCTGTTTTTCTAAGTTTTAAAAAGTGCTTCTTAGGTCGCATTTTTAAAACAATAAAAACTATATTTTTATTGCTGTGGGCTTTACATTACTATCAGGGCTATTTTTAGTTTTCAGTTGACAGTCTCAGTTTTTAGTTATCTTTCAGTTTTAGAGTTACGAGTTTAGAGTTACGGGTTTCAGAATTAAAACTACCATCATCCATCATCCAACATCAATCCTTTGTCATTCCGAGCTTGCAAGGAATCTCATTAACTAAGGCAATCGCTTAACAAAATTTAGCCAAAACTTCCATCTTCCAGCATCTAACATCCAGCCTAAAACTGCGTATCCAATTTAATATAATCTAAAAACTCTCTTCTAACTTTATCTTCTTTAAATTTTCCACCAAATTCAGCCGTAACTGTACTGCTTTCAATATCGCGAATGCCTCTAGAGTTCACACATAAATGTTTGGCATCAATCACGCAAGCTACATCTTCTGTGCCTAATACTTTTTGTAATTCTTGAACCACTTGGATAGTTAGACGTTCTTGAACTTGAGGACGTTTAGCATAGTAATCTACAATTCGGTTCATTTTAGATAAACCTACAACAGTTCCGTTAGAAATATAAGCCACATGAGCACGACCTACAATAGGTAATAAGTGGTGTTCACAAGTGGAATAAACTACAATGTTTTTTTCAACTAACATTTCACCATACTTATATTTATTGTCAAAAGTAGAAGAACCTGGTTTTTTATTTGGATTTAAACCACCAAAAATTTCTTTAACAAACATTTTTGCTACTCGATTAGGTGTTCCTTTTAAACTGTCATCCGTTAAATCTAATCCTAAAGTGTTAAGAATATGTTCAACATCTTTTTTGATCAATTCTATTTTTTCTTCATCAGAAATTGCAAATGCATCATTTCTTAACGGAGTTTGTGCACTTGTAGCAATATGGTCATTTCCTATTTCGTCCTGAAAATCCTCGTTCTGTGTCATTATAACTATAATTTTTAGTAGCAATTTTAAATCGATGCAAAGATAAATAATAAACTTTAGATTTTTTTTTTAAATGTTAATTATTCAAAAAAAAGTATGTTGCTTTAAAATTTTGTTAAATTTGTGGTTCTGTAAACTAATTATCAAACTATAAAAAATGAAAAAAAATCACATTCAATTATTAATTTTTTTAATAATTTGTAATTTTAGTTTTGCTCAAAATAAAACTAATTTTACACTAGAAAATTTTAAAATTGCTCTTGTAGAATCTCCTTCATCTACATCTTACGTTAATACTTATGCAAAACTAAAATGGGATTCGGGTTTAATTAATAAAAACACCTCTTTAAATAAGATTTATCTAGAAATAGTTCCAATAATGGATTGTTGGAATAGTTTAGAAGCCAAAGATTTGAAATCAACTATTTTTGTGGATTTAAAAAGTATTTCAAAAAATAATATTAATGAATATATTATAAACCATAAAGATATTTTTGCGAAATGTTTCAAATGGCGTATTAGATTTGTTGGAAAACAAGGGAATCAGATGACTTCGTGGAATTATCATTTATTTATTAAGTAACTATGAAAAAATTATACGTTTATTTAAGTCTATTGTTTTCATTAGTGGCTTTCTCACAAGGTCCAGGTGGTAGTTGTGGAACAATAGCGTCTTTTTGTGGTGATGCATCTGTTCCATTTAATAATGTTACAAATACTCCAAATTTAGGAAATATTGGCTGTTTAGGAACATCTCCCAATGGCGCTTGGTATTCTTTTCAGGTTAGTACTTCGGGTTTATTGGAATTTGAAATTTCACAAACTAATGCCGCTGGTAATGGTATTGATGTAGATTTTATTTGTTGGGGACCATTTACAACTGATCCAAGAGTGTTGCCTAATTTATGTACAACTGCTTTACAAGATTATCCTGATGGTAGTAATGCATCGGCAAACAATATTGTAGCATGTAGCTATTCTGCTGCTCCAGTAGAAAATTTTTCAATACCTGCTGCTGTTGCTGGTAATTATTATGTAGTATTAATAACAAATTTTTCTAACCAATCTGGTACAATTACCTTTGATCAAACCAATAATACTGGTGGTTCGAATGGATCAACTAACTGTGAGATTTGTGGAGTTAGTTTAGGTCCAGATAGAATTTTATGTTCTACTGCGACTTCAGTAACTTTAGTTGCAAATTTTTATGCACCACCTATTACTCCGGTAACACTTAGTTATGAGTGGTATTTAAATGGAGTTTTACAAACAACAACATCAACAAATTCTTTAGTTGTAAGTCAAAATGGAATATGGAGAGTTGAAGTTGACAGGGTTTCTTGTTCCACAACAGAATATGATGAAATTTTAGTTGATATTTCCACTGGAGTAACTGCAAATACTATTGGGCCGTATGATGGTCCACCTGGTGAATGCAACCCTACTTTTGATTTATTAAGTTATTTAAATGATTTAATGTCGCCTGCGAATCCAGCAAATTTTGTATTTGAGTTTTACGATATGGCAGACGGTAGTTTAATTCCTGATCCTTCAAATTTTACTCCTACTTCAAGTACAACAGTTTTTGTTAAAATCATTCAAGGATTGTGTGAAGGTTCAGAATTTATTGATTTTAATGTTGATTGTGTTGTTGCTTCTTGTGATATAGATTTAACTTCTGCTCCTGCAACAGCCAGCCAGTCAATATGTATTGGTAATCCAATTACTGATATCACATATCAAACGGCAGGTGATGCAACTAATGCTGTAGCAACAGGTTTACCAGCAGGATTAACAACGAGCTATGTAGGGAATGTATTAACCATTACAGGTACACCAACGGTTTTAGGTACTTTTAATTATACAGTAGAAACTGCAGGTTGTTCTCCTGAATTAAATCTTTCTGGATCAATAACAATAAATCCTAATCCTACCTTTACTTCTTTGAATGCTAATGGACCAATTTGTGCTGGAGAAAATGCAATATTTTCTCTTTCTGGTACTCCAGGTGCTTCTGTTTTTTACACTATTGGTAGTGGTCCTATTCAATTTGAAGTTTTAGACGCTTCGGGTGATGCAACTATTACAATTCCTAATGCTACTTCTGATGTAACAATTACTTTAAATGAAATTGAATTAGGAACGTGTGATTTAACACTTACAAATACTGCTACAGTTGTAATTTCTCCAACTCCTGATATTCCAACAATTACTGTAACACCTCCAACATGTTCAGCAGATGGTTTCAGTACGATAACGAATTATGATGCAACCTTAACTTATACGTTTACACCAACAGGTCCTACTATTGATGCAACAGGATTAGTTTTAGGAATGACATTCGGAACAAGTTACACTGTTACGGCAGGAAATGGTACTTGTACTTCTTTAGATTCAAGTGCTTTTAGCAATACAGCTACACTTTCAGTGCCATCAATTCCAGTAGTTTCGGTTACAGCGCCTACGTGTTTAGCCGCTGGATTTGCAACAATCACCAATTATGATGCTACTATGACGTATGTGTTTACACCAGTAGGTCCAACGGTTGATGCATCAGGGTTAATTTCAGGAATGGCGTTTGCAACAAGTTATGAAGTATTAGCTTCAAATGGAAGTTGTTCATCAGCAAATTCTGCAGCGTTTACTATCCAAGATATGTTAGTTACTCCTGCAGTTCCAACGATTTCAGAAACGGCACCAACATGTTCAGCAGATGGTTTCAGTACGATAACGAATTATGATGCAACCTTAACTTATACGTTTACACCAACAGGTCCTACTATTGATGCAACAGGATTAGTTTTAGGAATGACATTCGGAACAAGTTACACTGTTACGGCAGGAAATGGTACTTGTACTTCTTTAGATTCAAGTACTTTTAGCAATACAGCTACACTTTCAGTGCCATCAATTCCAGTAGTTTCGGTTACAGCGCCTACATGTTTAGCCGCTGGATTTGCAACAATCACCAATTATGATGCCACTATGACGTATGTGTTTACACCAGTAGGTCCAACGGTTGATGCAGCAGGATTAATTTCAGGAATGGCATTTGCAACAAGTTATGAAGTATTAGCTTCAAATGGAAGTTGTTCATCAGCAAATTCTGCAGCTTTTACTATCCAAGATATGTTAGTTACACCTGCAGTTCCAACAATTTCAGAAACGGCACCAACATGTTCAGCAGATGGTTTCAGTACGATAACGAATTACGATGCAACCTTAACTTATACGTTTACACCAGTAGGTCCAACGGTTGATGCAACAGGATTAATTTCAGGAATGACATTAAATACCATGTACGAAGTAACAGCATCAAATGCTACTTGTACTTCAGCAGCATCTGCTCAATTTAGTAATTTACCAATGTTGGTAACACCAGTTGTTCCAGTAGTTTCGGTTACAGCGCCTACATGTTTAGCCGCTGGATTTGCAACAATCACCAATTATGATGCCACTATGACGTATGTGTTTACACCAGTAGGTCCAACGGTTGATGCAGCAGGATTAATTTCAGGAATGGCATTTGCAACAAGTTATGAAGTATTAGCTTCAAATGGAAGTTGTTCATCAGCAAATTCTGCAGCTTTTACTATCCAAGATATGTTAGTTACACCTGCAGTTCCAACAATTTCAGAAACGGCACCAACATGTTCAGCAGATGGTTTCAGTACGATAACGAATTACGATGCAACCTTAACTTATACGTTTACACCAGTAGGTCCAACGGTTGATGCAACAGGATTAATTTCAGGAATGACATTAAATACCATGTACGAAGTAACAGCATCAAATGCTACTTGTACTTCAGCAGCATCTGCTCAATTTAGTAATTTACCAATGTTGGTTACACCAGTTGTTCCAATAGTTTCGGTTACAGCGCCTACATGTTTAGCCGCTGGATTTGCAACAATTACTAATTATGATGCTACTATGACGTATTTGTTTACACCAGTAGGTCCAACGGTTGATGCATTAGGATT
Source organism: Flavobacterium cyclinae (assembly GCF_021172145.1). Lineage (NCBI taxonomy): Bacteria > Pseudomonadati > Bacteroidota > Flavobacteriia > Flavobacteriales > Flavobacteriaceae > Flavobacterium > Flavobacterium cyclinae. The sequence continues at coordinate 2,185,295 of NZ_CP089095.1, read as the reverse complement.
AATTTCAGGAATGGCATTTGCAACAAGTTATGAAGTATTAGCTTCAAATGGAAGTTGTTCATCAGCAAATTCTGCAACTTTTACTATCCAAGATATGTTAGTTACACCTGCAGTTCCAACGATTTCAGAAACGGCACCAACATGTTCAGCAGATGGTTTCAGTACAATAACGAATTATGATGCAACCTTAACTTATACGTTTACACCAACAGGTCCTACTATTGATGCAACAGGATTGGTTTTAGGAATGACATTAAATACCATGTACGAAGTAACAGCATCAAATGCTACTTGTACTTCAGCAGCATCTGCTCAATTTGGTAATTTACCAATGTTGGTAACACCAGTTGTTCCAATAGTTTCGGTTACAGCGCCTACATGTTTAGCCGCTGGATTTGCAACAATTACTAATTATGATGCTACTATGACGTATTTGTTTACACCAGTAGGTCCAACGGTTGATGCATCAGGATTAATTTCAGGAATGGCATTTGCAACAAGTTATGAAGTATTAGCTTCAAATGGAAGTTGTTCATCAGCAAATTCTGCAGCTTTTACTATCCAAGATATGTTAGTTACACCTGCAGTTCCAACGATTTCAGAAACGGCACCAACATGTTCAGCAGATGGTTTCAGTACGATAACGAATTATGATGCAACCTTAACTTATACGTTTACACCAACAGGTCCTACTATTGATGCAACAGGATTGGTTTTAGGAATGACATTAAATACCATGTACGAAGTAACAGCATCAAATGCTACTTGTACTTCAGCAGCATCTGCTCAATTTAGTAATTTACCAATGTTGGTTACACCAGTTGTTCCAATAGTTTCAGTTACAGCACCAACATGTATTGCGAATGGTTTTGCTACAATTACAAATTATAATGCGGGATTAACCTATACTTTTAATCCTGTAGGACCAACAGTGGGAGCAGGAGGATTAATTTCAGGAATGACTCTAGCGACACCTTATACAGTTACTGCAGGTAATGGTAGTTGTACTTCAGTACAATCAACATCTTTTAGTATATCGCAACAATTACCACAACCAACAATTACAAGTGTGACTAATAATGGTCCAATTTGTCTTGGTGGTACAGCGATATTTACAATTAATGCAATTCCAAATACACAAGTAATATGTAGTATCGATGGAAATGCACCACAAACAGTTTCTATAAACGCATCAGGACAAGGAGTTGTTTCTGTTTCTGGTGTTACAGGTAGCACAACATTAAATACGGTTAGTGTATCTGATGGAATTTGTTCTTCCAATGTGGTTTTATCTTCAACGGTTAACTTATTTCCAAATACTACTATATCTTTAATTTCTGCTCCAGGAACTGATAGTCAATCAAGATGTGCAGGAGTAACAATTGATCCAATTCAATATCAAGTAGTTGGAACTGCTACAAATGTTGTTGTTACAGGTTTACCTAGTGGAATTACATCAAATTATAATGCAGCAACAGGAGTTGTAACTATTTCTGGTTCTACCAATACAGGAGGAATTTATAATTATACGATTACAACATCTGGTGGATGTAATCCTCAAGCTTCTGTAACTGGTTCTATAAATGTTACTGGGTTACCGGTATTAACTTATTCAGTTACTGATACCGTATGTGATGGAACATTGTTAGATTTTATATTAAATAGTAATATTTCAGGTACTACTTTTGTATGGAGTGCTACAGTATCTAATATTTCTGGTTTTTACAGTGTTACGACTAGTGGAACAGAAGCTGATATTAATCAGATTGCGACATTGAACAATCCAGAAACTATAGGAACTATAACTATGACCATAATTCCAAACGCAAATGGATGTGATGGTGCACCAAGAACAATAGATATAACAATTAATCCTAATCCAGTAATTGAGAGCGTAAGCGTATCAGATACTGCAGTTTGTTCAGGATCAAATGTTCATGTAGATGTTGTAGGGAACATTAGTGGAATAACTTACACATGGACAGCTATAACAAGTGGAGTAAATATAGTAGGAGGGACTACTTCAGGAACAATTACGGCAACTTCAACAACTACAGGTTTTGATATACAAGTGGTTACTAGTAACCCATTAGTAGCAGGAACTATTTATTTTGAAGTAAGTTCGGTTCGAACTGGATGTACAGGAAATACACTTTCAAGTGGTGTTGTAACGGTTAATCCAAATCCAGGATTACCAATTCCTTCACCAGTAAAAACCATTTGTAGTGGAGAAGGTTCTGATTTAATGATTGATGTTTCGCCACTTATTGCAGGTACAGAGTTAACATGGGAGGTGTTAACTGTGGTTAATGTATCTGGAGCTGTTCCTGGGTCGGGTATTGCACCACAACCTATAAATGATATTTTAACTGCTACTACAAATACTCAAGGATATGTTATTTACCGAGTGAGATCTAGTTTAGGAGATTGTCAAGGAGGGTATACAGATTATAGAGTTAATGTAAACCCTTCACCACGACCAGTATTAGCAGATGGTAATATTTGTATTACGGCATCAGGAGAAGTATATCAGACATATACATTGAATACGGGTTTGAATGATGTGGATTATGATTTTGAGTGGTTTGATACAAATGGAAATATTATACCAGGAGCAACCAATGCAACATTGGTAGTTGATGAAGCAGGAACTTACAGTGTAATAGCAACGAATTGGTCAACAGGATGTTCGTCAGATCCAATGTTGTCAACCGCTACAGCAACAGTTACGGCTACAACTCCAGCAACATCAATGGCAATAGTTCAAAGTGAGTATTTTAGTGATAATGCTACTATTACAGTTACAGTACCAGATGGTTCAGGAAGTATAATGTATGCATTAGATGAAGGTTCATTTCAATCATCAAATGTGTTTACAGGAGTAAGTGCAGGTGAACATACGGTAACAGTTATAGATACCGAAGGCTGTACGTATATGACACAAACAGTATTGATAATTGATTACCCAACATATTTTACACCAAATGGAGATGGAATCAATGACACATGGAATATAGTTGGTTTAAATCAAGCGGATGCTAAATTGTACATTTTTGATCGATATGGAAAACTATTAAAACAATTGAGTACAACAAACTCAAGTGATGGTTGGGATGGTACTTACAACCAAGAAGAATTACCATCTACGGACTATTGGTTTACATTAGATTACACAGAAAATGGAGTGCCAAAACAATTTAAAGCTCACTTTACAATGAAACGATAAATTTATTGTTTTAATATATCTAAAAAGAGGATTAATCATATGATTAATCCTCTTTTATTTTTTTAAATAAAAAAGTAAATTATGTTATTGTTTTGTTAATTTTTTTTGTATTATTGTTAATAAAAATGTAAAACAAACGAATTACTTATGAAAAAAATTTTTTCTTTTATTATTGTTTTATTGACTATTCAATTAGCTCAAGCACAGAAAGGAATTGATGGAGATTTTAATTTGCCTCCAGGTGTAGTATTGTCAAAAAAAGGTGTTGAGCTAAATGACCTTTCCTATAAATTGTCAGATGAAAATTATATTAATAATCCTGTTTCAAATAATTTTTTGAGAAAATTTTCTGACGAAGAATTGTCTGAAATGGAGTTGAAAAAAGGAGATGATTATTACTATTATAAAATTGCCAATGAATACTTTATTTCATTGTCAGATAAAGTTAAAAAAATATATACTTATGAAGAGTTATGGTATATATATATGTTTGATCAAAATTTAAAAAGAAAATTAACTACAATTCAATAGTTGTATATTGATATATATAAAGTTAAAATTATGAATAAAAATTACTCCCTACTTTGGATTTTTATATTTTTTTCTTGTAATGTGTTTTCTCAAACATATACAATGAATAATGGTGCAAATGGAACAATTTCTACTTGTTCAGGTACTTTTGTTGATGATGGTGGAGGTGGAAATTATGCTAATAATCAAAACAGTACTATTACTTTTTGTCCTTCTACTCCCGGAGATCTTATAAGAGTTGTTTTTACAACATTTGATACAGAAGGAGCTGCAGGTACTTGTACTGATTATTTAGATATTTGGTATGGTAATGCTGTTGGAGCAGTTGGTACAAACGATGATAGATTGTGTGGTGCATTAGGTGCTGCAACTTTTATTTCAACTAGCCCTGATGGTTGTATTTCATTTCAGTTTATTTCAAATAATACGATAAGAAGAGCAGGATGGTCGGCAACGATTTCTTGTGTAACACCTTGTGTTACTCCTATTGCAGCTTTGACAGATACATCTCCATTTAATATTTGTCCTTCAAGTGCTACTAATCCGGGTTCTTTATCGGTTAATTTTGATGCAAGTCCATCAACAGCACCTGGAGGTTTTTCTATTTCTACTTACGAATGGTCTTGGGGGGATGGTACTAGTACTACAACAGCTACTCCGACAACTTCTCATACTTTTCCAGGTCCTGGGATTTATTCCGTAAACTTATCAGTTAGAAATAATAATACAGATATTGATCCATTAGGATGTCAAAGTACAAATGCTGTTACTAGAATTGTTAGGGTGCTACCACCGCCCGACTTTACAGGTTCATCCCTCACAACTTTTAATGTAAATTGTGGTGATTCTGTAAATTTAAACGGATTGGTTACTTCACAAACTATGTCTACTAATCCACTTTCGGTCTCGGGAAGTCCTATTACATTACCCGATGGAAGTGGTGTAAATTATAACACAACGCTTGATTTTTCTGGATTATTCCCGGCAGGAGCTACTGTTACACCAGGTTGTTATCCAACAATAACTTTTGATTTAGAGCATACTTATTCTGGAGATTTAGAGATAACCTTGATTTCTCCTACAGGTCAGAGCGTCATGATTTATGATCAACATGGAGGAGGTACAAATTTTGGTGTTTGTGCAAATCCTGCCGATGATGGTGTTGCTGGATGTCCTGCAACTTATACCGTTGTTAACTCTGGAGGTGTCAATTGGACAGCTGCTGGAGTAACTACACCTGCACCAGCAAATGGGACATGTTCTTATGTTGGAGCCTGTGAAACTGGGGATAATTACATATCTCAAACATATAATTCTACTAATCCATTTTCTTCATTAGATGGTGCAGATTTAAATGGAGTTTGGACACTAAGAGTAAGAGATAATATTACATTTGACGATGGTACTATAACTGGATGGTCTCTAGCATTCCCAGGTTCTTGTTATGCTAACGCAGAATCTGTGACACCAGATATTGCAACATTAACTTGGAGTACTAGTGGTGCTGGACCAGCGGTACCTGCACAATCAACAACTTCAACAGTAGTTGTTGATCCAGGACCGGGAGGATGTCCTGTACCAGGAACATGTTTAGGTAATCAATTAACAAATAATGTTTCTGTTGGTCCATTTTTATCTTCAGGAACTTTTACTTATACATTAACAGCGGTTGATGAATTTGGGTGTAGTTATGTTAGAAATGTTGATGTTAATGTTGCTGCAGTTTGTCCTACTACTACTATCTCTTACACTGGATCACCATTTTGTTCAACTTCTACACCAGTTAGTGTAAATTTAACAGGAACAGGATCATATACCTCTGGTGTTTTTAGTGCACCAGTCGGTTTAACAATAAATACAACAACAGGTGAAATCACACCTGCAACTAGTACTCCAGGAACATATACTATTACGTATACAATAGCTCCTAATTCTTGTTGTGCCGTACCTACCGTTGCTACTACTTCAGTGACAATTAGTGATAGTCCTGTTTTAAGTACTTTAACATCAAATTCTCCAATTTGTTCAGGTAATAATGCAGTATTTAATATTACTGGTACGCCAAATGCTACAGTTAGTTATAATATAGATGGAGGGGCTACACAAACCGTGCCTATAAATGCAGGAGGAACTGCAACAGTTACAGTTCCTGCTGTTACTGCAAATACTACATTTAATGCTTTAAGCATTGCTGCTGCAGGTACTCCAGTTACAGGTAATGCATTGTCTGCTACTGGAGGTGTTGTTCCAGCTAATGCAACAGGTGCTATTTCAGCTTTAGGAGCTGTAGCAAATGGAACTAACTGTGCATATATTGATAATACAAATACTACACTTAACATTACTTTACAGCATTTAGTACCAGCTGGTACTGTTATAACTATTAGTATTGCAAGAGATACTAACGCCGGAAGTGTTACAATTTCAGATGGTACTGCTAATATCGGCGCATTCAGTGCTGCACCAAATGATTTTTTACAAAGAATTACCGTTACAACTACTGTTGCAACTAATACAATTATTATTACAAGAGTTGGGGGAATTACTTGGGTTGATGGCGTTCAATATAATTTTGTACCACCTGGCTGTACTTCAACTATATCCAATACCGCTACTGTTGTCGTAACACCATTAAATACAATAGCATCAGGTACCAATCAAACGGTTTGTATCAATAGTGCTATTACGAATATTAGTTTAGCTACAACTGGAGCTACTGGCGCAACATTTACTGGATTACCAGCAGGAGTTACAGGTTCGTGGTCAGCAGATGTGGTAACGATAAGTGGAACTCCAACAGTTTCTGGTGTATTCAATTACACTGTAACAACAACCGGCGGATGTCCACCAGCGACAACAAGTGGAACAATTATAGTAACACCGTTAAATACAATAGCATCAGGTACCAATCAAACGGTTTGTATAAATAATGCCATTACGAATATTAGTTTAGCTACAACTGGAGCTACTGGTGCAACATTTACTGGATTACCAGCAGGAGTTACAGGTTCATGGTCAGCAGATGTGGTAACGATAAGTGGAACTCCAACAGTTTCAGGTGTATTCAATTACACTGTAACAACTACAGGCGGATGTCCACCAGCAACAGCAACAGGAACTATAACAGTAACGCCATTAAATACAATAGCATCAGGTACCAATCAAACGGTTTGTATCAATAGTGCTATTACGAATATTAGTTTAGCTACTACTGGAGCTACTGGTGCAACATTTACTGGATTACCAGCAGGAGTTACAGGTTCGTGGTCAGCAGATGTGGTAACGATAAGTGGAACTCCAACAGTTTCTGGTGTATTCAATTACACTGTAACAACAACAGGCGGATGTCCACCAGCGACAACAAGTGGAACAATTACAGTAACACCGTTAAATACAATAGCATCAGGTACCAATCAAACGGTTTGTATCAATAGTGCTATTACGAATATTAGTTTAGCTACTACTGGAGCTACTGGTGCAACATTTACTGGATTACCAGCAGGAGTTACAGGTTCGTGGTCAGCAGATGTGGTAACGATAAGTGGAACTCCAACAGTTTCAGGTGTGTTCAATTACACCGTAACAACTACAGGCGGATGTCCACCAGCGACAACAAGTGGAACTATTACAGTAACACCATTAAATACAATAGCATCAGGTACCAATCAAACGGTTTGTATCAATAGTGCTATTACGAATATTAGTTTAGCAACAACCGGAGCTACTGGTGCAACATTTACTGGATTACCAGCAGGAGTTACAGGTTCATGGTCAGCAGATGTGGTAACGATAAGTGGAACTCCAACAGTTTCAGGTGTATTCAATTACACTGTAACAACAACAGGCGGATGTCCACCAGCGACAACAAGTGGAACAATCACTGTTACACCATTAAATACAATAGCATCAGGTACCAATCAAACGGTTTGTATCAATAATGCCATTACGAATATTAGCTTAGCAACAACCGGAGCTACTGGCGCAACATTTACTGGATTACCAGCAGGAGTTACAGGTTCATGGTCAGCAGATGTGGTAACGATAAGTGGAACCCCAACAGTTTCAGGTGTATTCAATTACACCATAACAACTACAGGCGGATGTCCACCAGCAACAGCAACAGGAACAATTACTGTAAATCCAACTACACCACCTGTAACTGATTTTTCTTATAGTACACCAGTGTGTATAAATGGTACAAATCCTATGCCTATACCTGTGGCAGGATTTACAACAGGAGGTGTTTACAGTTCTACAGTTGGATTAGCAATTAATAGTTCAACTGGAGAAATAGATTTAGCTTCAAGCTCACCTGGAACTTATACGGTTAGTTATTTCTTTGCTGCTACTTCATGTGGGTCAGCAGGTACAAGTACTTTTGATATTACGATTGCGCCATTAAATACAATAGCATCAGGTACCAATCAAACGGTTTGTATCAATAGTGCTATTACTAATATTAGTTTAGCCACAACTGGAGCTACTGGCGCAACATTTACTGGATTACCAGCAGGAGTTACAGGTTCATGGTCAGCAGATGTGGTAACGATAAGTGGAACTCCAACAGTTTCAGGCGTATTCAATTACACTGTAACAACAACCGGCGGATGTCCACCAGCGACAACAAGTGGAACAATCACTGTAACACCATTAAATACAATAGCATCAGGTACCAATCAAACGGTTTGTATCAATAGTGCTATTACGAATATTAGTTTAGCTACAACCGGAGCTACTGGCGCAACATTTACTGGATTACCAGCAGGAGTTACAGGTACATGGTCAGCAGATGTGGTAACGATAAGTGGCACTCCAACAGTTTCAGGCGTATTCAATTACACTGTAACAACAACCGGCGGATGTCCACCAGCGACAACAAGTGGAACAATTACAGTAACACCGTTAAATACAATAGCATCAGGTACCAATCAAACGGTTTGTATCAATAGTGCCATTACGAATATTAGTTTAGCTACAACTGGAGCTACTGGTGCAACATTTACTGGATTACCAGCAGGAGTTACAGGTTCGTGGTCAGCAGATGTGGTAACGATAAGTGGAACTCCAACAGTTTCAGGTGTGTTCAATTACACCGTAACAACTACAGGCGGATGTCCACCAGCGACAACAAGTGGAACAATTACAGTAACGCCATTAAATACAATAGCATCAGGTACCAATCAAACGGTTTGTATCAATAATGCCATTACGAATATTAGTTTAGCTACAACTGGAGCTACTGGTGCAACATTTACTGGATTACCAGCAGGAGTTACAGGTTCATGGTCAGCAGATGTGGTAACGATAAGTGGAACCCCAACGGTTTCAGGCGTATTCAATTACACTGTAACAACAACCGGCGGATGTCCACCAGCGACAACAAGTGGAACAATTACAGTAACACCGTTAAATACAATAGCATCAGGTACCAATCAAACGGTTTGTATCAATAGTGCCATTACGAATATTAGTTTAGCTACAACCGGAGCTACTGGCGCAACATTTACTGGATTACCAGCAGGAGTTACGGGTTCATGGTCAGCAGATGTGGTAACGATAAGTGGAACTCCAACAGTTTCAGGTGTATTCAATTACACTGTAACAACTACAGGTGGATGTCCACCAGCAACAGCTACAGGAACTATAACAGTAACACCATTAAATACAATAGACGCTGGAACTAGTGAGACTGTATGTCAATTTACTGCCATTACGAATATTAGTTTAGCCACAACTGGAGCTACTGGTGCAACATTTACTGGATTACCATCAGGAGTTACAGGTTCATGGTCAGCAGATGTGGTAACGATAAGTGGAACTCCAACAGTTTCAGGCGTATTCAATTACACCGTAACAACTACAGGCGGATGTCCACCAGCGACAACAAGTGGAACATTAACAGTTAATCCTTTGCCAATTCCAATTACTGATTTTTCTTACAATACACCTGTGTGTATAAATGGCACAAATCCTATGCCTATACCTGTGGCAGGATTTACAACAGGAGGTGTTTACAGTTCTACAGTTGGATTAGCAATTAATAGTTCAACAGGAGAAATAGATTTAGCTTCAAGCTCACCTGGAACTTACACGGTTAGTTATTTCTTTGCTGCTACTTCATGTGGAGCAGCAGGTACAAGTACTTTTGATATTACAATTTCTCCTCAAAATACAATAGCATCAGGTACCAATCAAACGGTTTGTATCAATAGTGCTATTACTAATATTAGTTTAGCCACAACTGGAGCTACTGGCGCAACATTTACTGGATTACCAGCAGGAGTTACAGGTTCGTGGTCAGCAGATGTGGTAACGATAAGTGGAACTCCAACAGTTTCAGGCGTATTCAATTACACTGTAACAACAACCGGCGGATGTCCACCAGCGACAACAAGTGGAACAATTACAGTAACGCCATTAAATACAATAGCATCAGGTACCAATCAAACGGTTTGTATCAATAGTGCTATTACGAATATTAGTTTAGCCACAACTGGAGCTACTGGCGCAACATTTACTGGATTACCAGCAGGAGTTACAGGTTCATGGTCAGCAGATGTGGTAACGATAAGTGGAACTCCAACTGTTTCAGGTGTATTCAATTACACTGTAACAACAACCGGCGGATGTCCACCAGCGACAACAAGTGGAACAATTACAGTAACACCGTTAAATACAATAGCATCAGGTACCAATCAAACGGTTTGTATCAATAGTGCCATTACGAATATTAGTTTAGCTACAACTGGAGCTACTGGTGCAACATTTACTGGATTACCAGCAGGAGTTACAGGTTCGTGGTCAGCAGATGTGGTAACGATAAGTGGAACTCCAACAGTTTCAGGTGTGTTCAATTACACCGTAACAACTACAGGCGGATGTCCACCAGCGACAACAAGTGGAACAATTACAGTAACGCCATTAAATACAATAGCATCAGGTACCAATCAAACGGTTTGTATCAATAGTGCTATTACGAATATTAGTTTAGCTACTACTGGAGCTACTGGTGCAACATTTACTGGATTACCAGCAGGAGTTACAGGTTCGTGGTCAGCAGATGTGGTAACGATAAGTGGAACTCCAACAGTTTCAGGTGTATTTAATTACACTGTAACAACAACCGGCGGATGTCCACCAGCGACAACAAGTGGAACAATTACAGTAACACCGTTAAATACAATAGCATCAGGTACCAATCAAACGGTTTGTATAAATAATGCCATTACGAATATTAGTTTAGCTACAACTGGAGCTACTGGTGCAACATTTACTGGATTACCAGCAGGAGTTACAGGTTCATGGTCAGCAGATGTGGTAACGATAAGTGGAACTCCAACGGTTTCAGGTGTATTCAATTACACTGTAACAACAACCGGCGGATGTCCACCAGCGACAACAAGTGGAACAATTACAGTAACACCGTTAAATACAATAGCATCAGGTACCAATCAAACGGTTTGTATCAATAGTGCCATTACGAATATTAGTTTAGCTACAACCGGAGCTACTGGTGCAACATTTACTGGATTACCAGCAGGAGTTACAGGTTCGTGGTCAGCAGATGTGGTAACGATAAGTGGAACTCCAACAGTTTCAGGTGTATTCAATTACACTGTAACAACAACAGGCGGATGTCCACCAGCGACAACAAGTGGAACAATCACTGTTACACCATTAAATACAATAGCATCAGGTACCAATCAAACGGTTTGTATCAATAATGCCATTACGAATATTAGTTTAGCTACAACTGGAGCTACTGGTGCAACATTTACTGGATTACCAGCAGGAGTTACAGGTTCATGGTCAGCAGATGTGGTAACGATAAGTGGAACTCCAACAGTTTCAGGCGTATTCAATTACACAGTAACAACTACAGGCGGATGTCCACCAGCGACAACAAGTGGAACTATTACAGTAGATGTACCTAATACGGCTACAATTTCATATCCATTACCGCTTTATTGTGTTGCTGAAGATCCGGTAGCAGTAACAATTTTAGGAACAGGTAGTTTTACAGGAGGACAGTTTAGTGCAGTTCCAGCGGGATTAGCTATTAATGCTAATTCTGGATTAATTACGCCAAATGCAAGTACACCTGGAACTTATCAAGTTAATTATTTGGTGCCAAGTAACGGAGCTTGTTCTTCATTTTTAGTTTCAACTACAATTACTATAGTGCCAAGACCTAGTATAACGAATATTGCATTCAGTTCAAATATTTGTGATGGAAGTAGTACAGACATAGTTTTAAGTAGTAATTTTCCTGGTATTACAACATATACTTGGAGTGCAACAGTATCGAATATAACAGGTTCATATGTAACAAGTGGAACAGAAGCTGATATTAATCAGATTGCGACATTGAACAATCCAGAAACTATAGGAACTATAACTATGACTATAATTCCAAATGCAAATGGATGTGATGGTACGCCAAGAACAATAGAAATAACAGTTAATCCAAATCCGGTAATTGAGAGTGTAAGCGTATCGGATACTGCGGTTTGTTCAGGATCAAATATTCATGTAGATGTTGTAGGGAACATTAGTGGAATAACTTACACATGGACAGCTATAACAAGTGGAGTAAATATAGTAGGAGGGACTACTTCAGGAACAATTGCGGCAACTTCAACAACTACAGGTTTTGATTTACAAGTGGTTACTAGTAACCCATTAGTAGCAGGAACTATTTATTTTGAAGTAAGTTCGGTTCGAAATGGATGTACAGGAAATACACTTTCAAGTGGTGTTGTAACGGTTAATCCAAATCCAGGATTACCAATTCCGTCACCAGTTAAAACCATTTGTAGTGAAGAGGGAACAGATTTAATAGTAGATGTTTCACCACTTATTGCAGGTACAGAGTTAACATGGGAAGTATTAACAGTAGTTAATGTATCTGGAGCAACACCAGGAACAGGAGTAGCACCAGTTACGATAAATGATATTTTAACTACTACTACAAATACTCAAGGATATGTTATTTACCGAGTGAGATCGAATTTAGGAGATTGTCAAGGAGGATATACAGATTATAGAGTTAATGTAAACCCTTCACCACGACCAGTATTAGCAGATGGTAATATTTGTATCACGGCATCAGGAGAAGTATATCAGACATATACATTGAATACGGGCTTGAATGATGTGGATTATGATTTTGAGTGGTTTGATACAAATGGAGATATTATACCAGGAGCAACTAATGCAACATTGGTAGTTGATGAAGCAGGAACTTATAGTGTAATAGCAACGAATTGGTCAACAGGATGTTCATCAGATCCAATGTTGTCAACCGCTACAGCAACAGTTACGGCTACAACTCCAGCAACATCAATGGCAATAGTTCAAAGTGAGTATTTTAGTGATAATGCTACTATTACAGTTACAGTACCAGATGGTTCAGGAAGTATAATGTATGCATTAGATGAAGGTTCGTTCCAATCATCAAATGTGTTTACAGGAGTAAGTGCAGGGGAACATACGGTAACAGTTATAGATACCGAAGGCTGTACATATATGACACAAACAGTATTGATAATTGATTACCCAACATATTTTACACCAAATGGAGATGGAATCAATGACACATGGAATATCATTGGCTTAAATCAAGCGGATGCTAAATTGTACATTTTTGATCGATATGGTAAACTATTAAAACAATTAAGTACAACAAACTCAAGTGATGGTTGGGATGGTACTTACAACCAAGAAGAATTACCATCTACGGACTATTGGTTTACATTAGATTACACAGAAAATGGAGTTGCTAAACAATTTAAAGCTCATTTCTCTTTGATTAGATAATAACCAAATATTTATAAATAAAAAAGAGAGCTCTATAATTAGAGCTCTCTTTTTTTAGTATACTTTTATTACTTATTGTTATATTTAGAAATTGCCTCTTTTAATATTTGTACAGATTTTATTAAGTCATCTTTCTTTAAAACATAAGCAATTCTAACTTCGTCTAATCCAACATTCGGTGTAGAATAAAATCCGGCAGCAGGAGCAACCATTACAGTTTCACCATTTAAATCATAAGATTCCAATAACCATTGAGCAAAATTATCTGCATTATCAATTGGTAATTTTGCAATACAATAAAAAGCACCTTTAGGAGAAGCAACAATTACACCATCAATTTTATTTAATTCAGAAATTAGTGTGTCTCTACGATCCTTATATTCTGAAATAACATCATCAAAATAACTTTGTGGAGTTTCTAAAGCTGCTTCACTTGCAATCTGAGCATAAGTAGGAGGACTTAATCTAGCTTGTGCAAATTTCATAGCAGTTGCCATTACTTCTTTATTTTTAGAAACAATACAGCCAATACGAGCACCACACATACTATAACGTTTAGAAACAGAATCAATCATAATAGCATGTTCTTCAAGTCCAGGAACATTCATCACAGAAAAATGTTGATCACCATCATAAATGAATTCACGATAAACTTCATCGGCGATTAGGAACAAATCATGTTTTTTAACAATTTCCGCAAGCTTTAAAATTTCTTCTTGCGAGTATAAATATCCTGTTGGATTTCCAGGATTACAAATTAAAATAGCTTTTGTTCTAGGAGTAATTAATTTTTCAAATGCTTCAATAGGAGGTAATGCAAAACCAGTTTCAATACCAGAAATAACAGGAACTACATTTACACCAGAAGCAGTTGAAAAACCATTGTAATTTGCATAAAATGGTTCTGGTATAATAATTTCATCACCCGAGTCCATTGTACTTCCCATTGCAAAAAGTAAAGCTTCAGAACCTCCGGTAGTAATTATAATGTCTTGAGTTTCTATTGGTAAACCATGATTTTTATAATATTGTGAAAGCTTAGTTCTATAGCTTTCAAAACCAGCAGAATGACTATATTCAAGTACTGAAATATCTGCTTTCTTAACAGCCTCAATAGCTACTTCTGGAGTTTTAATATCAGGCTGACCTATATTCAAGTGATATACTTTGTGACCTTTTTTCTTAGCAATTTCAGCATACGGAACCAATTTTCTAATTGGAGATTCTGGCATTTGTTGCCCTTTTATTGAAACTTTTGGCATGATATATTTTTTAAAGTTGTGCAAAATTGCAATTTTTTTTTGTTTTTATAATGAAACAACTAATTAAAAAATGTTAAATCAAAATAATAAATTGTTGTTTTTTGTATCTTAGAAAAAAAAATCAATGCTAAAAATAATTGTATTTCGAATTCTTATTATTAGTACAACAATTTCATTTGGACAAAATGTATCATCATGGAATTCCAAAAGAGATAAAATTAAAATTCCATTTGAACTTTCTCATAATTTAATTATTGTAGATGTTGTTTTTAATGGAGTAAATTTAAAGATGATTGCAGATACAGGCGCTTCTAAAAGTATTGTTTTTAGCTTACCAAATAATGAGTCAATGGTTTTAAAAGAAACAAATTTGATTACAATTACCGGTGCTGGAATTAGTGAAAAAGTAGAAGGATACTTATCTAAAAATAACACATTAGAAGTAGGAAAATATCGAGATAGTAATTTTGAAGCAATTTTTGTTTTTGATCGCGATATAAGTTTGGTCAATAGACTTGGAATTCCAATTAATGGAATATTAGGAAGTTCTTTTTTTAAAGATTATTTGATTGAATTAGATTACCAAAGAATGAATATTATTTTACATAAATCAAATAAGTTGAAAAAAATAGATAGTTATGCTGTTTCTAAAATTGAGATTAATAATGACAGGCCTTATATTTATTTAAATACTATAATCGATAAAGATGAAATAAACTTAAAACTTTTATATGATACTGGATTGAGTGATGGTTTATGGTTGTTTGAAAATGATAGTTTAAAATGTAATTCCTATTATTTTGAAGATTATCTAGGAAAAGGGCTCTCGGGAGATATTTATGGAAAAAAATCTAGAGTTAAAGAAGTGAAACTAGAAGGGAATTTACTCAGTAATGTGTTAGTTTCCTATCCAGAAAAATCTTTTTTTGATATTAGTATTCCTATGCAAAATAGAAATGGATTTTTAGGAGGCGAAGTAATCAAAAGATTCAATTGGATTTTAGATTATGAAAATCAAAAAGTATATTTTAAAAAGAATTCACTTTTTAATAAACCATTTGAATATAATATGGCTGGAATTGAAGTGCAACATAGCGGATTCCAATTTGTCAAAGAAAAAGTACAAAATGCATTTTCAACAAATGTAATTAGCTTTGAAAAAAACACTACCCAAGATACGTATTCCGATTATTTTAAATATGAATTAAAACCTAATTTTGAAATTTATTCTATTAGAAAAAATTCACCTGCTGCACTAGCCGGATTAGAAGTTGGAGATATTATTTTGAGAATCAATAATTATACCTCCCATAATTTGTCAATTCAAAGGATTGTTGATTTATTTCATTCTAAAGAAGGGAAACAAATCACCATTCAAGTAAGCAGAAAAGGAGTAGTTAAAACGTTTAAATTTAATTTAGAAAAAATACTATAAAAAAAGGCTTCAAAAAAAAAGATACTTTTTTGAAGCCAGATTTAATTATTTAATTCTTTATGAATTTGGAAACGTCTTCTTTTTTACTAGCGGACTAACTTCTTCCTTTACAATTACAGTACCTTTAATACGTAAAGGAATCATTCCATTAGGTTTATTAATGGCATTACTTTCAATTGTAATGGTTTTGCTAATAGGTCCCGGATTCATGTTGTATTGCACTTTAATTTGTCCTTTTCCTCCTGGAGCAATTGGATCTTTTGGCCATTCTGGAACCGTACAACCACAACTCGATTTTGCGTTTTTAATAACTAACGGTTCATCACCAGTATTCGTGAACTCAAATACTCGAATTCCATCATCTTTTCCTTTTTCTACTTCGCCATAATTTATGGTTTCCTCTTTAAATTCAATCTTAGCGCCTGATTGAGCAAAAGAAGATATTCCAATTAATACAGTTAAATAAACAAGTAATTTTTTCATCATCATATCAATTAATAGGTTGTTGTAAAATTAATTAAATATAAGCAACCAACAAACTACTCCTAACATTTTTTTTATTTTCGTGATATAGTTACTTTTGCAGCTAGTAATACAAAAAATATACCAAAGTTTTAGTTTAGGTGTTTTTAGAAGCGAATGGTTTAGGATTTACTAGCTATCCATTTTCCCGCTGTCCGCTCTATCCGCTAAAAGCGGGATGCCGCTCCCATCGGGGCTAGAAAGTTAACTTTAGGATTTTTTGTAATCGTTGTTTCATTAAGTTTAAACAACAAACCATTAACAATAAACAATAAACGATATAATGATTCCTGCACAATTCAACGCTAAAGAAGTAGAACAAAAGTGGTACGACTACTGGATGAAAAACGATTATTTTACATCTAAACCCGACCACAGAACGCCGTACACCATTGTAATTCCGCCACCAAACGTAACCGGAGTCTTACACATGGGACACATGTTGAATAACACCATTCAAGATGTATTAATTCGTCGTGCGCGTTTAAAAGGGTTTAACGCTTGTTGGGTGCCAGGAACGGATCATGCTTCAATTGCAACCGAAGCGAAAGTAGTAGCCAAGTTAAAAGAAGAAGGCATCAATAAAAACGATTTAACACGCGAAGAATTCCTTAAACACGCTTGGGATTGGACCGAAAAATACGGTGGAACCATCTTAGAGCAATTAAAACAATTGGGTTGCTCTTGCGATTGGAGTCGTACTAAATTTACGATGGATGACGATATGTCAGCATCTGTAATTCACTCATTTGTAGATTTATACAACAAAGGTTTGATTTATCGCGGTTATCGAATGGTAAACTGGGATCCAGAAGCAAAAACTACGTTATCTGACGAAGAAGTAATCTTTGAAGAACGTCAAGGAAAATTATATTTCATCAAATACAAAATCGAAGGTTCAGAAGATTTCTTAACGGTTGCAACTACTCGTCCAGAAACGATTTTTGGGGATACTGCTATTTGTATCAATCCAAATGATGAACGTTTTTCGCATTTAAAAGGGAAAAAAGCTATTGTTCCAATTTGTGGTAGAGTAGTACCAATCATCGAAGACGAATATGTAGATGTAGAATTCGGTACGGGCTGTTTAAAAGTAACGCCTGCTCATGATACCAACGATAAAGTGTTAGGTGATAAACACAATTTGGAAATCATCGATATTTTCAATGAAGATGCGTCTTTGAATTCATACGGATTGCATTATCAAGGAAAAGATAGATTTGTAGTTCGTGAAGAAATTGCTAAAGAATTAGAAACTATCGGAGCTTTAGCAAAAACTGAAACGCATTTAAATAAAGTTGGAACTTCTGAAAGAACGAAAGCGGTAATCGAACCAAGATTATCCGACCAATGGTTCTTAAAAATGGAAGATTTAGTAAAACCTGCTATCAAAGCCGTTTTAGAATCAGACGAAATCAAATTATATCCAAGTCGTTTCAATAATACGTATGCGCATTGGTTAAACAACATTCGCGATTGGAATATTTCGCGTCAATTGTGGTGGGGACAACAAATCCCGGCTTACTATTTTGGTGACGGAAAAGAAGATTTCGTTGTAGCTGAAAACATCGAAAAAGCGCTTGAGCTTGCGAAAGCAAAAACTGGCAACTCAACACTGACCACTGCTGAATTACGTCAGGACGCTGACGCATTGGACACTTGGTTCTCTTCATGGTTATGGCCAATGGCGGTTTTTGGAGGTGTATTAAATCCAGAAAGTGAAGATTTTAAATATTATTATCCTTCGAATGATTTAGTTACGGGACCCGATATTTTATTCTTCTGGGTAGCGCGTATGATTATTGCAGGTTACGAATATTCAGGTGAAAAACCATTTTCAAACGTATATTTAACGGGATTAGTGCGCGACAAACAAGGTCGTAAAATGTCGAAATCTTTAGGAAATTCGCCTGAACCACTTGGACTAATTGAAAAATTTGGTGCTGATGGAGTTCGTGTGGGATTGTTATTAAGTGCTTCGGCAGGAAATGATATTTTGTTCGACGAGGAATTATGCAACCAAGGAAAAGGTTTCTCTAATAAAATTTGGAATGCATTCAAACTAATCAAAGGTTGGGAAGTAGCCGATATTGCACAACCAGAAGCATCAAAAGTAGCGATTGAATGGTACGAAGCGAAGTTGCAACAAACCTTAGCCGAAATCGAAGATAATTTTGATAAATACAGATTATCAGACGCTTTAATGGCGATTTACAAATTGGTTTGGGATGATTTTTGTTCGTGGTTCTTAGAAATGATAAAGCCTGGTTACCAACAACCAATTGACCGCACTACATTTGAAAAAGCAATTGAAATGTTAGAAAACAACTTGAAATTGTTACATCCGTTCATGCCGTTTTTAACAGAGGAAATTTGGCAACACATTACCGAAAGAACGCCAGAACAAGCGTTAATCGTTTCAGAATGGCCAAAAGCGAAAGCGTTTGACGCAAAATTAATTGCTGATTTTGATTTCGCAACGGAAGTTATTTCTGGAATTAGAACGATTCGTAAAGACAAGAATCTGCCATTTAAAGATGCTATAGATTTAAAAGTAGTGAACAACGAAAAAGCCTCAACATATTTTGATTCAGTAATTCAGAAGTTAGGAAATGTTGCTACTTTAGAATATGTTTCAGATAAAGTAGATGGTGCATTATCGTACCGTGTGAAATCGAATGAATATTTTATTCCAATTACTGGAAACATCGATGTAGAAGCAGAAATTGCAAAATTAACCGAAGAGTTAAACTACACCAAAGGATTCTTACGCTCGGTGCAAGGTAAACTTTCGAATGAAAAATTCGTAGCCGGCGCACCCGAACAAGTAATTGCTAACGAACGCAAAAAAGAAGCCGACGCTTTAGCAAAAATTGCAACTTTAGAACAGAGTTTAGCGAGTTTGAAATAGATTGCAAACCTGTCAGGTTTTAAATAATGAATCCCGAGTGTGAGCTCGGGATTTTTTGTTTTTTTGTGTTCACGAGCATGACGCTCGCGCTCGCGGGAAAACTTTCAATTTCCATTTCAAATTTTTACCAATTAGATTATTGTCATTTTTTTTTCGATCATTAACTCAAAAGCTTTATTGAAAATTAGAACACCTTCATTCCAAGAATATTTCAGCTTTTCAGGTCTTTTAATGTAATTAATAAACTTTCTGCCATCATGAAAAACTTCCTTGTCTAAGTCTGAAATGTTAAGACTGTTAATAATATCAACAAAGTTTATTTCCTTATTTATCAATCTTTTATCGTTAGAATGCATTCTTAGCGAAAGTTCAAAAAGCGCGGCTTTTTCAAATACTTCATCAGTAAGATCAATATCATTTATCACTCCAAACTCATACCTTGCCCTCTTAAAAAAATCCTTGAGTGATTCTCCGACTTTATTTAAGGCTATAAGAGTAGCCTCGTTTTCTTCAATGATGACACTTGTGCTAACTGCTCCATTATCGTTTGATACGATAAAGTCAATAGGTTTTCCTATTAAATTGAAAAACTGCAAATAATTTCCATGTCGAATTGCTGCAAACTCTTCTTTGAATTTGGATGTGTCCAGTTTATTCTTCTGGACTTTATACATATAACCAACTACAACTTCGATCAAGAGTTTCATTTTATTGCCACTAACTTATTTATATGCGAAACTATCGGACTAGTATCTTGCCATATTTTCAAGATAGGTGAAAGTTGCATATATTCTATTCCTCAAAAATAATAAAAAATTCCTACAAATTATCAAACTCAATTTTTGTTTACAACAACATATAGACTAAAAAATCCTGAGCCTAAACTCAGGATAGAATACTTTAATACCTAATAATTAGATAGTATTAAATACAAAAAGGCTTGGAAATTATATTATCCAAGCCTTCAACGCTATGAAACAAACTATAAAAAAATTAATAGAAAGTTTTTCGTTGAACAATTGTACCACTTGATAATTTGATTTTTACGATCAATGGTACTTGTTCTTGTATGATAGGTAGTAAGAATTCTTTAGAATTAATATCGCTATTGTTGTATATAGTTCTTCCAAGAAGATCAAAAACGGTTATAGACTCCATTTCTTCTAAATTAGAAACTACTTTTAATTTATTTGAATTAATAATTAAAACTGAATTTTCTATACTATAATCAGGATTGCTAAGTGTTTCATTATTAAATACTAAGCTAAATCTTGAATTGTTTTCTCCTGGTAAGGTAGTAAAAGTATATGGCGCTGTTTTGATATTATGTATGATATTTAATTCTGAATCAAATAAGTACACTTCTTGATTAACAAACAATCCATCAACCGCATAAATAGCAATTGTGAAGTTTCCAGCTTGTGCAGCGTTATAACCTAATGCTATAGAATCGGTATCATTAAAAGGGAGCCCTTTTGCCTGTATACTCATTTTATCTGTATTGATTAATGAATAAATGCTTGTATTAGTGTTGGTTACGCTTGTAGACGAATCGAATAATCGGTCTTTGTTATCAGTAGCAGTTTCAATATATCCCACCATAGTTCTAGAATAAGCCGAAGTAGTTCCTACAATGTCTATCCAAATTCTATTCTTTTCTAAACTTTGTGTTGAAGCGTTATTTCTGTAAAATTGAGAATTGTTATAAGAATTTCCATCAACATCAGTTCGCATTGTGTTTTTAAATTTAATAGTACTAGATGCAGCAATTGGGGAAGCATTATCATCATTATTATATTTTACAAAAAAGGCTTGTCCTGCAGGAATATATCCGTTATACGTATCAGGGCCATTTTGAGAACCAGATAAATTATAAATGATATAATCGCTTGGGTTATAATTGTAAGAGTAGTTTCCGTAAAAAGGATTTCCATTCGTACTAGAAATAGGGGAGTTGTGTGTCCAAATTCCGATAGATCCTTCAATATTTGAATTGTCTAAATCTGTTAAGAATTCATCAGCACTAATTGCTGAAGGATAAGGATTTCCAACAAGGTTCCAATTGTCATTATATCCTGCTAGATTTCTTCGGTAAACTGTTACGTCAATTTCACCGTTATAAGGAACCCCTGTAAATGTTTTACTGCTTGTACCTCTCATGATTATACCTTTTCCAGCCGTCATTGATTGACCAACAGCTGAAGTCCAATTTCCTGATGTTCCACCAGCATTATTCCACATATAGTTATAGCCGTTTGGAACTGTTTGTCCACCTACAGGAGATGACCAATACACATAGTCTGTATTAGAAACCGATTGAGGTGAAGTTCTTTTGTAGGTTATATTTCCTGAGTTAGTTACATCATTAATTTGTATTAATGAACTGTTATTTTCAAAAGTTATGCTTCCACCGTTTACTTCAATTTCATTTGAGATTTTTAAAGTATGATTTGAATTTATTACAACATTTCCAGAATTAACAGTACAGCTACATCCTTCTAGATTTTCAGTAGAACTAAAGTCACCATTAAAAATTAACTCTTTATTTGCAGCAGGAGCGCTAGACCAAGCGGTTCCATCATGTACAGCAGATGCAACAGTAAATGTAATGGTATCTGTTTTTTCGCAACTTCCAACTATTGAAGAAGCAGTATAGGTTCTAGTTTCACTTGGTTTTGCATATAATGTTGTTGCATGTTCACCAGTATATGCAACGGTACAAGCAGCATCAGTATAAAGATCTGAAATTGGCGACCAAGTTATTTGTGATGAATCATAAGTTATGGTAATGGCACAATTAATTAAAGTTCCTGTGTCGTCCGAAATATCATCATACACTCTTAGTTTCCAATCTCCGTTAGGTATTGAAAATAAATCAGAAAATAATTGTGTATTAATAGCAGGTGTTGGAGAACTAGCATTTGTATTAGAGGCAAGTTCGGCTTGAAAAGTACCTGTAAAAGGAGCACTATTTCCTACTATTGAAGAAACAGAAGTGTTTGAAGTAATTTTTGTGTTTGTAAAATTGTCTCCAGCACCTCCTTCTTTAGCAACTAAATTTACAATTTTGCCATTTGGAGCTTCAAGATTAATTATTACATCTGAATCCCAAGTGTGAGTAATGTTAAATGTTACATCAATATTAGTTATTGTTGCATTTTCAGGTATAGTATTTACAGATAATACTTGAGAAACTCCAGTACTCATGTTGTAATCTGGTATAGCTAAATTCACATTTCCTGAAGATACAGTTGTAGATAAACCCGATACATTACCTCCGCTAGCAACTAATGTTTGAACACTGTTTTTACACACGGTTTCACTACTATTACTAATAGTTACATCTGAAGGAGAAGGTGTTATAGTAATAGTTATATTTTGACTTGTTACCATTCCAGCACCATTATCACCTGTAACAGTATAGGTTGTTGTGCTTGTAGGATTAGCTGTTACTGTAGCACCATTCGTACTACTTAATCCAGTACTTGGTGACCATGTATAAGTGTATGCTTCAGTACTAGAAGCAGTTAAGTCTACCGAATTTCCAACACAAAATGTAGTTGCTGATGCAGGGGTAATAGTGATAGGTTGTGGCTCTAAAATTACACTAAATGTATAATCTTCGTATTCACCATTACTTGAAGGTCCGCAAGAAGTAATTATTCCTGACCAGCTATTAGCAACACGCATTCTATAGTTTCCAATTGCTGTGCCATTAGGAATAGTAATTGAACCAGTATAATTTGATGTAAAAGTTGTAGTAGCAAAAATCGTTTCGTTTGCATCATTAAAGTCCAAATCATTATTCCAATCAATCCAACAGTAGAAATAATTAGTTCCAGAACTTGGTGTTAATGTGATAGAAGTAGTTGCTCCAATATAATTTGAACAACTTATTGTTGAAGAGTAATTTGTATAACCACCAGATCCCGCTCCAGAAGCATTAGAAATATTTGTAAGACCACCGGTAGTAACAACATTGTTTAAATAATAATTAGTAGCACCAGATGGTAAGCAATACCCCGTATAAAAACTTCCACCACTTACCCAAGATGAAACCTCACCACCACCACAATTAGAGCGTACCCAAAAATAATAAGTGGTATTAGCAGTTAAACTAGTTAATTCTTCAGAAGTAACACCAACAGTTGTTGTACCTGTAGGAGTTGTACCTGCAGTTGGAGCTGTAGATGTTGAAGATATATAATAATCATACCCATTTGCTGGATCAGGGGAAGCTGCTGTCCAAGAAATAGTAGCTGATGTTGAGGTAGATACAGTTGAAGTTAAAGCTGAAGGAATAATACAAGTTGGAGCTGCACTCAATTCCCATTCTAAAGTAAATGTTCCTTCATTAGTCGAATAACCATCTTGTATCCAATATACGGTTTGAGTGGAACCTGTAGTATTGTTGAAATAATAATGAGTTAAATCATCGTAGTCTAAGCATCCTAAAGAAGTTCCATTTGTAAGCTGTGTAGGAAAGTTTGCTACATATCCTGTATTGATTTCTGTAGTTCCTGGACAAGTTCCTCCATAGGCAATTCTGTGTTTAGAATCATAGCCGTTAACAGATTGTCCAATGAAAAGTTGAAAACCATCTGGAACATCAATTTTAAAAATTCTATCACCTCCAGTACCAGTTAAACAAGAGTTTGTGAAACTATTAGAGAAACCAACAGTAGTACCGCTGTAAGGACTAGTTAATGATGCTAAATCTTGAACTAATCCACAAGTATTACCTTCTAAAGTGTTAAAACTTCCACCACTTACCCAAGATGAAACTTCACCTCCACCACAATTAGAGCGTACCCAAAAGTAATAAATAGTGTTAGCCGTTAAACTAGTTAATTCTTCAGTAGTAACACCAGCTGCTGTTGTACCTGTAGGAGTTGTTCCTGCTGTTGGAGCTGTAGAAGTTGAAGATATATAATAATCATAACCATTTGCTGGCGCTGGTGAAGCTGCTGTCCATGAAATGGTAGCAGCTGTTGTGGTTGCCACAGTTGAAGTTAAAGCCGTTGGAGCCATACATGAGGCGCAGGTTCCTGAGTATATTGCAGTTAAGGCAAAACCAGCGCCTTGTACACTAGAATCCGATGTAAATTGAATTGTAATAGGTGTACCTGCTGGACTTGTATATGGAGTTATTGTTCCTCCACTTGAATTTGAATAAGTTGCTAATAATGTTCCGCTTATACCAACACCACTATAGATTTTTAGATAATCATAACCTCCTTCAATGTAAGTAAAAGATCCAGTTAATGTAATTACCCCAGTTCCAGAATTATCTAGAACAGAATATCCATTACTGCTTGATGCATAATCTCCTGAAGAACCACCATTGTCATAAATATAAGTACTAGTTCCACAATTTACAGTAGTAGAACCTGATGATGGAATGTTAACCGACCCACATGTTGATCCGGTAAAGGAAACAGAATTAGAAGAATTAGTTAAACCCGATGAGGTACAAGTTGTAGTTATTCGATAAAAAGTTGTTCCATTTACAGAAGTTATATTAGCTGAATTATTTGTTGCACCAGATATATTGGTCCATGGTCCTGAAGCGGACGAAGCACTTTCCCATTGATAACTTATTCCTGATCCAGAAGATAATCCAGTTGCACTTAATGTTATTGATGAACCACTACAACCAGCTTCAGCACTAACAGTTGCAGTTCCTGAGTTTGGTGTTCCTGAGCAACCTGGTTGAGAGATACTACATCCATTATTTGTTATATTATATGTTCCTGTAGGACAAGTTACTGAAGTATAAATATTGTTCCATGTTCCTGAATCATTTCTTTGAATTCTGTAAGAATTTTCATAACAATAGGATCCTGAAGTATATGATATAGATATAATTTGACCATTGTAAGCTGTAAACGTACCATTATTTGTCCAACTTGTACCAGTTGATGAAGATAAATTTGATAAAACTGTTATTCCATCCACTTTTACTGTTGAAATATTTCCTCCATTCCAGCCATCTCCATAGGAATCTTTAAGTTGAATTCTAAAATTGCATTGTCCCCATACGTTTCCAATTCCTAAAACAAAAAACGATAAAGTAAAAATTAGAATTTTGAAAATGGAACTAGTATTAAAAAACACTGCATTTTCGCTTTTTTTTAAGATTCTTTTTTCTTCAATATTAAAAGTAGTATTGAAGGTTTTAAAGCATAACATCCCCATATAAAATGAATTAAAATAATTTATTTACTATGTAGGGGAAGAATTATACTAACGATTAAAAAGGTTAGTATAAGTAATAAGTTGGACTGTAAAAAGAATAACTGTATCTTGTTTAAGAATAACTGATTACAATTGTAAATGTATCCTTTTTTAATATTGAGTAATAAAGTTTTCGATAAAATGTAGTTTTTTAACGTTATAATGTTTTTAATGGCATTTTATTAGAAGATTTTTATAGAAAAATATAATTTATTCATGCTGATTTAATAAAATTAATAATTAAAGTAGCTGCAACATATAAATGCAAAAAAAATACCTCCCATGGGAGGTATTTTAAAAATTATAAATTTTTTTAATGTTCTTTAATTTTATCTAAAGTGGTATCCAAAACACGTTGGATTTTTTCTAAAGCTTCAAAAAATGCTTTTTCTGGGCTATCGGCTGTAGCGGTAACCGCTATAGGTTGTTTTTTTTCTACTCGGGCTTCAATGACACATTTTTTGTCATTTGGAGTGGATTTATTTCCATTTTCGTCAGAAACGTGAACTTCAACACGGGTTACGATTTCATCAAATCTTGCTAATTCATTTTTTATTTCGTTACTAAAGAATTCTGCAAAACGGCTTCCGCCCTCAATATTTTTGTCGGTGTGAATTTGAACTAACATAATGATAAGGATTAAATTAATAATACTTAAAGTTACGAATATTCTATTAAAATACCAATATTTAAAAGTTAAAAAAGCTATAAATTAATCTTGAGTATATTCCAAAATATCTCCAGGCTGACAATCTAATACTTTGCAAATTGCTTCAAGCGTACTAAAGCGTATGGCTTTTGCTTTTCCAGTTTTTAAAATCGATAAGTTAGCTAACGTAATATCTACCTTTTCCGAAAGTTCGTTGAGCGACATTTTTCTTTTTGCCATCATCACATCTAAGTTTACTATTATTGCCATACGTTATACTGTTAATTCGTTTTCCTCCTGAAATTCGATACCGCGTTTGAAAATTTGAGCAATCACTAAAAGCGTAATTCCCATAAACAACCAAACATCGCCTCCCGCAATTTTTAAATGCTGAATCGATGGAATAGAAACGCCTTGTTGCACCATTTTCTCAGAAAAATTAGTTCCCCAAATCGCAAAAAGTGCAATTCCCAACGTTAAATACGCCACGCTAAAAATAAATCGATTGACATCTTTATTAAAAGGTTGGGCCAAATTGAGTTTCTTATCATGAATTATTTTGATAATCAAATAGAACAGAATTGCTTTTAAAACCGCCACTATACTCATTATAGAAGTTAACGTCACAAAATGACTTTGGTTAAATTGATACAAGGAGGACAAATCGATATGGTTCCAAAAATACGATGAACCTATCGGATTAATGAACAAAGTAAAAAAGGTGTTTACAAGAAATCCACCGGCATCAATACCAAGTCCAATAAAGATAATCCAAGCCAATACATACAATACATTTAGCATTTGTTGTGCACTAATTTTTATTTCCATAAGAGTAAATATTAAGAATTAATGATGCAAATATCAATAAAAATTTATTGAAAAACAATAAAAATGTATTATTTTTTGATAAATTGTTTGTGTTAAATTAAAATAGAAGTTCATTTTTTTACAAAAAAATAGTTTAACATACTTTTGAGAATTTGTATTTATATTTTTTGTTTACATAAAAGCATTTTTTTTAAGTAGGTATATTTTATTTAAACTAACTATCTTTGAAAAGTAATTCCATATCAAAATGAACGAAAACAGTATAGTTTACAACGAATTTTTCAATCATGTTAATGAAAGTATCACCAACAGAACTTTCGCAAAACTCACTTTAGCTAAAACCATCGGAAAACCTGAGTTGCAAAATATATACGTGAGAACCGTAGCGCAAGATGGCGTTTTGAAGCTTTCCGTGACCTTTAAAATTTACAATGATGGTTTACAAGAAGTAGAAAAAATCATCAAAATGGAGGAAATGGAAGCAGAATTAACGCCTTATATCGCTAATCCGTTTATGTCGGTTTTATTGTTTACTACGGATGCTGATATCACCATGAAAATTAACAAAAAAAGAAATGCAAGTATTATCGAACAACCACCAACGTTTAAAAATGCGGATGCGAATTTGGTGGAGTTTTTAGGGAAGTAAATTTATTCTATGAATTACATTAAAATTTTATTTTTGTTTTTATTCCTAGTTGCTTGTTCAGAGAAAGAGGTTTCAGATGATGAATATTTGAAATTTTCTGAAAATTTAATTAGTAAAATAAAGTCAAACAAAAATCAAAAGTATGATAATTTTATTAACGTTATCGATGTTTTAAAACGAATCGATCATATTTCTGATTCATTAAAATTAGATAATAAAGTTGATAGAAAAATTTTTAATTCTAAGTACAGATACGAAAGAAAATGCTCAGAATATTTCCAAAATTTGTCAAAAAAATTAAAGGGAAAAATTAAAATCACAAATAGTTTCAAATCAAAAAAAGGAATTCATTTTATCATATGTTCAGAGTTAACTAATTTAGTTGAGGTTACAGAATTGATATTAATTGATAAAGATGGTCAAATTAAAATAGATAATTTTCTCTCTTATTCTACAGGTTTAGATATGAAAGAAAACTACATATCTTACGCCATTTTAAAAACAAATGATCCAAGTTTTAATTTTTCAAATAGAAAGTTAGAAAAGTGTTTAAATCTCTCTAAACAAGGTTACAATAAGGAAGCATATGAGTTATATAAAACTATACCATCAAAACATGCAACTACTTCAAATTTTTTAATAGTCAAATATCAAATTTTTAGAAATTTATTTGATGATTTAAGTTCAGATGAAATTGTTGAAAACTATGAAGAATTAATTGGTTTTAATTATGAAAATAAAGGTTTCAGATATTCAAAGGGTTGGGAATATTATAAAATTTTTGGACAAGACAGTCTTGCAAATAAATATCGAGACTCAATAAATATTTTGATTAAAGATGAATATTTTATTAAAAAGATTGAATCATTTAAAAAGAATTAATCATTCCCCATCCGGAAAAATCTTCCCAGGATTCAGCACATTATTAGGGTCAAAAATGGCTTTTATGCGTTCCATTAGTTCCAAATGTACTTTTGAAAACGCAATATCCATGTAGTTTTTTTGTACTAAACCAATACCGTGTTCGCCAGAAAGTGTTCCTTTTAAACCAACCGTCAATTCAAAAATTTCACGAATCCCTTTAGGAACTTCAGTTTTCCAATTATCATCGGTCATGTTGCCTTTGATGATGTTTACGTGTAAATTACCATCACCAGCATGGCCATAACACACCGATTGAAAACCATATTTCGCTCCAATTTCTTTGATTCCTTTTAATAATTTAGGCAATTCATATCTTGGAACAACCGTATCTTCTTCTTTATAAATAGAATTTGCTTTCACCGCTTCAGCCACAGAGCGACGCATTTTCCATAACGTATTTTTTTGTTCGTCAGTATCGGCAAACAGTACTTCATCGATTTCAAATTGCTCTACGACTGCCAAAATTTGTTCAGCTTCTTGCATTAAAATTTCAGGATAATTGCCATCCACTTCAATCAATAAATGTGCTTGAACATTGTCTTTGACTTCCACATTCAAACCATCAACAAATTTTATAGTCCAATCAATAGCATCGCGTTCCATGAACTCTAACGCACTTGGCACAATTCCGGCTCTAAATATTGCCGAAACCGCTTCACACGCTTGTTCAGCTTTATAAAACGGAACTAAAAGCAATACGTTATGTTTATTTTGAGGCAATAATTTCAATACAATTTTTGTCACGATTCCCAAAGTTCCTTCGCTACCCACCATCAATTGGGTAAGGTTGTAACCAGTAGAATTTTTCAAGGTATTAGCGCCTGTCCAAATGATATCGCCTGTTGGTAAAACGACTTCTAAATTTAGCACATAATCTTTTGTTACGCCATATTTCAAAGCCCTTGCACCACCAGAGTTCTCAGCAATGTTTCCGCCAATAAAACAACTTCCCATACTACTTGGATCTACGGGATAAAACAAGCCTTTTTCTGCCACAGCCTCTCGTAAAACTTGCGTAATTACACCAGGTTCGGTAGTAACTTGTAGGCTTTTCTCATCAATTTCAATGATTTTATTAAAGCGTTCCATTGAAATCGCAATGCCACCATAAATCGATAAAGCACCACCACTCAAACCCGTTCGCGCACCAATCGGAGTTGTCGGAATTTTATAAGTGTTGGAAACTTTTAAAATTTGCGCCACTTCTTCCGTATTAGCAGGCTTCACCACAACATGAGGAGGAAAGCTCAAATCTTCCGTTTCATCATGACCATAGGTTTTACGAGTAGCCTCATCAGTAAAAATATAAGCCGAACCAACAATATTTTCAAGCGCAAGTAATATTTCAGGATTCATAGTGTAAAATTGAAGTGTAAAGATAATTAATTTTATGTTTTTTGGAATACAGATTTTAACCGCAAAGGGGCAAAGTTTTCGCAAGGTTCGCAAATTATGACATAGCGTAACTTCGTGCAAAACTTTGAGCAACTTTGTGATACTAACTCAAAATCCAATACCAAAAAGCTACTGTAAGCAACGAAAACGGAATTCCAATCCCAATCATCATACTGCTTAATTTCGGTTTTAATCCATAGTTAGAAGCTAAAATAGCTCCCGTAATCATTGGTGCCATTGCGGATTCCATGATAGAAACATCAATTTCTAGTCCTTTTCCGTTTAACACAATTTTGTAAAGTAAGAAGAAAAAAGCGGGCATTAAAATCAATTTGAAAAGCAATCCTAAAACTAAAAACGACCAATGTTTGCTTCTCGTATCAATTTTTAATTGCAATCCAACGGCTACCAAAGCAACTGGAGTTACTGTGTTTCCAATTCTTAAAAACGAGTTTTGTAATGCTTCTGGAAATTCTAAAGAAAACAGTGTGCAACAAAGTGCAATCGTAAAAGCAATAAAAGGGGGAAATTTTACAATTTTCAATACGATTTCTGAAGTGCTTAAATTGCCTCGAGAGAAACTAGCTGCGACTAAAATTCCTAAAGTGGTTACTACTACGAATGAACCCGGTTGGTCAACTATGATGGCGGTTTTCAATCCTTCCGACCCATATAAAGCTTCGATAATAGGAAATCCTACAAAGGAAGTATTGCTCAATCCACCAGTTAAAATCAAACAGCCGATTAACTTTTTCGACCATTTGAAATACGTTCCTAAAGCGCAGAAAAACACAAACGATAATCCGAAACCTAACCATGCAACGCCAATTGGATAAAGCAATGCCAAAGAAATCGTAATTTTCGGAATATAATACAACGCCAAAGCGGGAAGCGAAACGTAAATCACGTATTGATTCAAACTTTGATACGCGTTTTTAGGAAATTGCGGTACTTTTTGAAGCGCAACACCCAAAATCAAACATAAAAATAAAAGTAAGATATTTTCCATTTGAAGAAATCAAGAATACAAAGGTAATTAAACCCTGAGATTTCGATGTTTTATATTCCTACATTTTTTGTATTTTTACACAAAGCAAAATTCCTTTTGAAAACACCAAATAAAAAATCGGCACTTTCAGAAATTCACGGCGTGGAGCAACCCGAAACGTTGAGTAGTGTTGTAGCAAGTCAAATTCAACAATTCCGAAGAAAACAACCTTCGGCAGAAGAATTAATTGCTGGAATTTTAAAAAGTGATAAAACCGCTTTGAGTCGCGCTATAACTTTGGTTGAAAGTATGAATCCTGAACATTTAGCTAAAGCTAATGAAGTGATAAAAGGTTGTTTGCCATATGCTAATAACTCCGTTCGTATTGGAATTACTGGTGTTCCGGGGGTTGGAAAAAGTACATTTATCGAAGCTTTTGGAAAATATTTAACTTCCCTCGGAAAGAAAGTCGCAGTTTTAGCGGTTGACCCAAGTTCGTCTATCAGTCACGGAAGTATTTTGGGCGATAAAACCCGAATGGAAGAATTGGTAAAAGATGAAAACGCTTATATCCGACCAAGTGCTTCAGGTGATACGTTGGGAGGCGTTGCCAGAAAAACGCGTGAAACTATTATTCTTTGTGAAGCTTGTGGGTTTGATACGATAATTATTGAAACCGTTGGAGTAGGGCAAAGCGAAACTGCTGTTCACAGTATGGTGGATTTCTTTTTGTTGTTGAAAATTTCGGGTGCAGGAGATGAATTACAAGGTATCAAACGCGGTATCATGGAAATGGCAGACACTATCGTAATCAATAAAGCCGATGGCGATAATGTTGCAAAAGCCAAATTAGC
Source organism: Flavobacterium cyclinae (assembly GCF_021172145.1). NCBI lineage: Bacteria > Pseudomonadati > Bacteroidota > Flavobacteriia > Flavobacteriales > Flavobacteriaceae > Flavobacterium > Flavobacterium cyclinae. Next base: position 2,153,065 of record NZ_CP089095.1, on the reverse strand, counting down.
CAAGACCGAATTCAATAGAGCATTACATTTATTTCCAGCCAAATCTTCGGGTTGGATTCCGAAAGTGACGACTTGTAGTGCTTATGAGAAAACAGGAATTGATGCGATTTGGGAAATTATTTCGGAGTATTTTGAATTGGTAAAATCGAATCATTATTTCGAAGAAAAACGCCAAAGTCAAAACCAATTTTGGATGATGGAAACGATAAACGAACAATTGAAATCACACTTTTACAATCATCCGAATATCATTCAACTATTAGAAGAAAACAAAAAAGCCGTGCAAAACAATGAAATTTCACCTTTTGCAGCGGCTATGTATTTGTTGGAACAATATTTTAATAAATAGTAATTAGTGAAAAGTAATTAGTAATTAGCTGCTAAACACTTTTTACTCCCGATAGCTATCGGGACTGAACACTATTCTTGCTCGTAACGTTCCATTTCTCTATCGTAGAATTCTCCAGCAATGGTAATTAAATGTTCCATTTCGGATTCCAATTCCTTTTCGTCTTCTTCTTCGATATCTTCTAAAAATTCTACTTCGTCATCTTTTAAATTGATTACGAATCTTGGATATTCTAAATGGATTACAAAAATATCTTCTGGAAAATCGGTATTATCTCCGATTACAAATTTTGGTAAGTTCATATTTTTTATTTTTAATTGAGACTAGTAAATGACTTGTCTGTACGTTATTAATTTTTAATCAATTTTTTCGTTAAGTAATTAAAGCGAATATACAAAAATATCGCGGCTGCTGTTAATCCGGCTAAAAGTCCAATCCACACACCAACAGCTTTTAATTCGGTTTCTAATCCTAAATAAATAGAAATAGGAAATCCAATTACCCAATACGCTACAAACGTAATATACATTGGAATTTTCGCATCTTGTAAGCCACGAAGTGCTCCTAAAACCACCACTTGCAAGCCATCGGAAATTTGAAAAACAGCCGCTACTAAAAGTAAGTTAGCTGAAATTGCGATTACTTCTAAGTTTTCGGTTAGGTTTTTAATATCGTTGATATCTACGAAAATATAAGGTAAACTAGTGTGTAATAGTACAAATAACAAGGCGAAAACTACTTCAATAAGTATCGTTAATAAAAAAATGGAAATTGCTACTCTTCGAAGTGTAACAAAATCGTTCAATCCTTTTTGATTTCCAATACGAATCATGGCAGTTACGCTTAATCCCATGGCAAACATGAAGGTCATTGATGCCAAACTCAATGCAATTTGATTGGCAGCTTGACTGGTAGTTCCAATCATTCCGCACAACCAAATAGCTCCAGTAAATAATGCTACTTCAAAGAACATTTGCATAGCAGAAGGCATTCCAATTTTGATGATTTTTTGGTTGACTTCCTTCTTAATTTCTTTCAAACTAAATCCTTTAAAATACGGATGGAATTTCGGTTTTAAATTCATCATGTAGTGCATAAAACCTAACATCACAAAACGAGAAGCGATAGTTCCAATAGCTGCACCAACAATACCTAATTCAGGAAAAATCCAAATTCCGTAGATTAAAAAATAGTTTAATGTAACGTTGGTAATATTTCCAATAATGGTTGCCCACATTGAATATTTTGTTTCGCTCAATCCATCAGCAAATTGTTTGTACGCTTGATACATAATTAGCGGAATTAACGAAAAACCAACGATATCAAGATAGGGTTTTGCCATTTCTACCACATCTTCGGGTTGGCCCATAAAAGCGATTAACGGTTTGGCAAAAAAGATTAAAGAAAATAGTGCCACACCTAAGATTGTACACAAATACAATCCATGATGAAAAGCCGAACGACCACCAGCGACATCATTTTTTCCATCAGATTCTGCTACTAAAGGCGTAATGGCTGTTGAAAATCCAATTCCTAATGACATAGCAATGAAGACAAAACTGTTTCCTAATGAAACCGCCGCTAATTCTGTTGGACCTAATTTTCCGACCATGATGTTATCCACAATTCCCACAATGGTATGACCTAACATTCCTAAAATAATAGGGTAGGCGAGTTTTAAGTTTTGTGAAAATTCTTTAGAGTAGTCGGAAAAGTTCATTCTGAAAAATTAGTTGGCAAAGTTAGTTATTTTACTAGGATTACAATAAAAAAACCTGTCGAGATTTAATATCAAGACAGGCTTACTTTTTTTATATAAAAATTACTTTTTAATGTTTGGATTTTGTGAATCACTTTCAATAAGACCGTCTCGTAAACGAATGATTCTGTGTGCATATGCGGCAATGTCTTCTTCGTGTGTTACTAAGATTACAGTGTTTCCGTTGGCGTGAATTTCGTTGAATAAATTCATGATTTCCACCGAAGTTTTACTGTCTAAGTTTCCGGTTGGCTCATCGGCTAAAATGATTGATGGTTTGTTGACCAAAGCTCTAGCTACCGCCACACGCTGACGTTGACCACCCGATAACTGATTTGGTTTGTGATCCATACGGTCTTGAAGTCCTACTTGTGTCAATACTTCGGTAGCTCTTTCAACTCGTTCCGATTTAGAATGACCTGCATAAACCATTGGTAAAGCCACATTATCTAAAGCGGTTGTTCTTGGCATTAAGTTAAACGTTTGAAAAACGAATCCAATTTCTTTATTACGAATTCCTGCCAATTCATCGTCTTGCATTTCACTTACGTGTTTTCCGTTCAAAATGTAAGTTCCAGAAGTTGGAGTGTCCAAACAACCTAAAATATTCATCAAAGTGGATTTTCCAGAACCTGAAGGTCCCATTAAAGCTACATATTCACCTTTATTGATTTCTAAATCGATGCCTTTTAATACATATACGATTTCGTTTCCTAAAGGGAAATCTCTTTTGATATTGGTTATTTTGATTAACGGATTTGCCATAATGAAATTAGAATTTAACCTCTCGACTTCGCTCGAGATGACAGAATTGTTGATATACTACTTTTATAAGTAGAAAAAGAAAGGAATTTGTTACAACTAAAAACGAATTCTTTCAAACAAGTGAGAACTAATTGTTTTGTTTGGATTGATAATGAAATGTTCTTTTTGTTGTTCGGCTCTGAAAAAGACAATTCCCCATTGAAACGTATCAATTGTAACCGAAACCTTTGGATGATTTTTTATGATTTTCCAAGCTTCTTCCATGTCAGCCGACCAATGAATGTCATCGAAAATCCATACAGAATCGTTCGAAATAGTTGGAAGTAACGCTTCAAAATAAGCTAAAGTAGCTTTTTTGGAATGGTTGCCATCGAAATAGATTAGGTGATGGGTGATGGGTGATGGGTGATGGGTTTTGAAATAACTTGAAAATTCTGTAGTCACAAAATTTACATTTGGTTTTGGATAGCTAAAATCTCTACCAAATGCTCCTTCAAATTGTTTTTCAAAATTCTTTTTTGCTACATCTTGTGTGTTTTTACACCCTTCTATCGTAGTTATAAAAGCTTCAGGGTTTCCTAAAGCTAAAGAATTTGTTGCCAATCCTAACGAAGTTCCAATTTCTAAAATGCTTTTTGGTTGAAAATAGCGAACAATTCTAAAAAGTAATTCCGCATTTTTTGACGTAATTCCGGCGGTTTGTGCGATTTTTGAAATTTCTCTAACATTCGATTTAAAAACTCGTGAACCTGCACCAAAATCGGTTACTTCAATCGTGTTTTTATTTGCTAAAAGCGATTTTCGGTACGATTTTAATACTTCGTATTCTGGATATTTTATGTTGTCATAAAAGCATTTTGTAACCAAATCAAACACAAATGGCGAATGCACTCCATGTTCATTTTTGGAGTGGAAAAGGAATTTTATATAGGATTTAATTATAGTCACAGTTTTCAGTCACAGTTTTCAGTCACAGTTTTCAGTCACAGTTTTCTCTGCTTACTGCGACTGCGACTGAATACTAATTATTACTCCATTTTACTCGATAATTCAAACCAGCGTTCTTCTTTTTCTTCTAAAGACTGAATGATTTTTTGCAATTCGTTGGCTTTAGCTTCAATCTTATCGTCCGAAACTTTTCCGTCGGCGAATTCTTGTTCGATAGCTTTCTTTTGAATTTCTAAATCTTTTATTTCTCTTTCAATTTTATTGAATTCTTTCTGTTCATTGAAACTCAAACCAGTTGAAGCGGTTTGTTTTTCTTTCCAATTGACTTTCTCTTTTGGGCTGTCGTCTTTTTCAGGTTCAATAGAATCTTCATATGCTCTGAAATCCGAATAGTTTCCTGGAAAATCTTCAATCTCACCTTCGCCTCTAAAAACAAATAAGTGGTCCACAATCTTATCCATGAAATATCTATCGTGACTTACCACTAACAAACAGCCTGGATAATCTAAGAGGAAACTTTCTAAAACGTTTAAAGTTACAATATCTAAGTCATTCGTTGGCTCATCCAGAATCAAGAAATTTGGATTCTGAATTAAAACCGTACATAAATACAAACGTTTTAATTCGCCACCACTTAATTTTTCTACGAAATCGTATTGTTTTTTGGCATCAAATAAAAAGCGTTCCAATAATTGCGAAGCCGAAATAATTTTCCCTTTCGTCAACGGAATATATTCGCCATATTCTTTGATGATGTCGATTACTTTTTGACCTGGTTTTGGGTTGATTCCACTTTGTGTATAATACCCAATTTTAATTGTATCACCTATAATTACTTTACCCGAATCAGGCTGCATGGTTTGCGTTAAAATATTCAAGAAAGTAGATTTTCCTGTTCCATTTTTACCAATGATTCCAATACGTTCTTCACGTTGAAAAGAATAAGAAAAATCATTTAAAATAGTTCTGTCAGGGAATTTTTTATTCACTTTAACCATTTCGATAATTTTGCTTCCCATGCGCTCCATGTTGATTTCGAGCTCTACAACATTTTCTTTTCTGCGACTTTCAGCAACTGCTTTGATTTTGTAAAAATCATCTTGACGCGATTTTGATTTGGTAGTTCTTGCTTTTGGTTGACGGCGCATCCAAGCCAATTCCTTTACGAATAAGTTTTGCGCTTTGTCAATTGTTGCATTTTCAGAAGCCAAACGTTCTTCTTTTTTGGTTAAATAATAGGAATAATTCCCTTTGTATTGGTAGATTTTTCCGTTATCTAATTCGATGATTTCGTTACAAACACGTTCTAAAAAGAAACGGTCGTGTGTTACCATAAACAACGTTATATTTTCTTTAGCAAAATAATCTTCTAACCATTCAATCATCTCTAAATCCAAGTGATTGGTTGGCTCGTCTAAAATCAATAAATCGGGTTTACTAATCAAAATAATCGCTAACGATAAACGCTTTTTTTGTCCACCTGACATGTTTTTGACTTTCATTTTCAGGTCTTCCAACTTCAGTTTGTACAAAATTTGCTTGAATTGCGTTTCAAAATCCCAAGCATTGTGTCGGTCCATATCATCAAAAGCTCTTTGATACGCTTCTTCATCATTCGGATTTTCTAAAGCTTTTTCGTAGCGTTCAATTACCTTCAGAATTTCATTATCCGAAGCAAAAATATTTTCCTCAATGGTTAGTTCGTCTTGCAAATTATTGTTTTGCGACAAAAACGCCATGTTGATTTCTTTTCGAATCACCACTTGACCAGTATCAGGTTCATCCAAACCATTAATCATGTTCATAATGGTGGTTTTTCCTGAACCGTTTTTAGCGATAAAAGCTATTTTTTGATCTTTGTTAATTCCAAACGAAACGTTGTCAAACAACACACGTTCGCCATAAGATTTAGAGATATTTTCGACTGATAAATAATTCATTCTTTTAATTTAGAATTCTGAAGTTAGAATTTAGAAGTGCAAAAATAGTTTATTGTATCTAAAGATTATAGATTATTTCCTAACTTTGTGAAAATGCATTTTATGACTTCCAAAAAGAAAAATAAAATAGAAGAACCAACAGAAGCTTATGAAGTAACTCCTAAAAGTGAAGTTATTGCTAGTAATGATGCTTGGGAGCAATTGCCAGAACATGTAAAAAAAGCGATTGAGCTGGGTATTGAACAAGCAGACAAAGGTCTTGTTTTTACGCATGAAGAAGTTATGTCTAATTTGAAAAAGAAATATCCTTTTTTGAATGGAATATAAGATTGTTTGGGTTCCTTTAGCTGTTGAAACTTACATGGAAGAAATTGATTTTATTTATTTAAAATGGAATCAAAAAGAAGTTGATGATTTTGTCATGTTAGTTGATGAAAATTTAAAAAGGTTATCGATTAATCCTTTAATTGGTCAAATTCATAAAAATGTTTACAAAATTGTTATATCCAAACAAACATCCTTATTTTATAGAATTATTGAGAAAGATAAAAAAGTCGAATTAGTGTATTTTTGGAACAACAAAAAAGATTCTCAATAAATTTATGCAACTATCCGTAATCATTCTCAACTATAATGTGCGCTATTTTTTAGAGCAATGCGTTCTTAGTGTTCAAAAAGCTTTGGAAGGCATTGATGGAGAAATTATCGTTATAGATAATGCATCTTCAGATGATAGTTGCAAGATGATGAAAACCAAATTTCCTCACATCAAACTCATTGAAAACAAAGATAATTTAGGTTTTCCAAAAGGAAATAACATCGGAGTTGCCCAAGCCAAAGGCGAATACATTTGTGTCTTAAATCCCGATACTGTAGTTACAGAAGATACTTTTTCTAAAATACTGAATACTAAAAACTGGACACTGAACACTGGAATAATCGGTTGTAAACTAATCGACGGTGCTGGTAATTTTCTTCCCGAAAGTAAACGTGGCGTTCCAACACCTTGGGTGGCTTTTACGAAGATTTTCGGATTGTATAAAATTTCGAATTATTTCGGAAAATATTATGCCCAACATTTATCGGAAAACGAAACAGGGAAAGTTGATATTTTGGTGGGTGCTTTTATGGTAATGAAGCGCGAATTGTATCTTGAAGTCGGTGGTTTTGATGAAAATTGCTTCATGTATTCTGATGATATCGATTTGAGTTATTTGGTTTTGAAAACGGGAAAATCGAATTATTATTTTCATGAAACTTCGGTGATTCATTATAAAGGCGAAAGTACTGTTCGCGATGGAACCTATATGAAACGTTTCCGTGAAGCAATGCAATTTTTCTATAAAAAACACTTCAAAAAATCATGGGTTTTTGATGTCATGATGCAAGTGGGAAGTTTTGTTTTTAGTCTTTTGAAGAAGAATCAACAAAAGAATGAAGTTCGAACTATTGATGAATATATAGTTTTTTCCAGAGAAAATTTAGAGTTAAATCTTCCTCAAAAAACAACTTATTTGTCTGATTTTAATCAATTTGTAAATCTACCTCAAAAAAACATAGAAATAATATTTGATACGACTACTTTTAGTTTTGCTGAAATTATTACTTTTATGCAGTTAAATATGAGTAAAAATCTAAGTTTTAAGAATTATATTTCGAGTTCGAATTACTTAATTGGAAGTAATAATTCGAACGATAGAGGACAAATAATTTTGTTGTAAAAAATTATTGATTTCTTTAAAAATCGAACGAAAAATTAGTATTTTTGCAAACCAAATACAAAAACACAACTTTAGTTTAAAGATATGGCAAAGTTTGAATTGAAATTACCTAAAATGGGTGAAAGTGTTGCAGAAGCAACAGTTACTAACTGGTTAAAAAAAGTTGGTGATAAAATTGAAATGGACGAAGCAGTACTTGAAATTGCTACTGATAAAGTAGATAGTGAAGTGCCTTCAGAAGTTGCAGGAACACTTGTTGAAATTTTATTTAATACCGATGATGTAGTTCAAGTGGGACAAACAATCGCTATTATCGAAACCGAAGGTGGTGCCGTTGCAGCAACTCCAGAAGTTAAAGTAGAAGCGCCAGTTGCTGTTGCTGAAGTTGCAAAAGCAGTAGAAGTTGCAAAGGAAACTGTAGCGCCAGCTGATTTTTCTCCCGACTATTCGGGATCAGATAAATTCTTTTCACCTTTAGTTAAAAACATTGCGAAAGAAGAAGGAATTTCATTAGCAGAATTAGAATCAATTGCTGGTTCTGGTAAAGATGGTCGCGTAAACAAAGAAGATTTATTAAATTATATTAAAAATAGAGGAAGTCAAACTAGTGTTCAGTCTTCAGTAGCAAGTGCTCAGCCTGTATTGGAAACAAAACCAACTTCAAACGTGAAACCTGAAACTTCAACAGTTCCAGTTTCTGTTAACGGTGGTGATGAGATTGTGGAAATGGACAGAATGCGTAAACTGATTTCGAAATACATGGTAGAATCGGTTCAAACTTCGGCACACGTGCAGTCGTTTATTGAAGTTGATGTTACTAACATTGTAAAATGGAGAGATAAAGTTAAAAACGCTTTCGAAAAGAGAGAAGGTGAGAAGTTAACTTTTACACCAATTTTCATGGAAGCGGTTGCTAAAGCGTTGAAAGATTTCCCAGGAATGAATATTTCAGTTGATGGAGAATACATTATTAAACGTAAAAATATTAACTTAGGAATGGCAGCAGCTTTACCAAACGGAAACTTAATTGTTCCAGTAATTAAAAATGCAGACCAGTTGAACTTAGTTGGAATGGCAAAAGCAGTTAATGACTTAGGAAACCGTGCAAAAGCAGGAAAATTAAAACCAGACGATACACAAGGCGGAACTTATACGGTTACTAATGTAGGAACTTTTGGTTCTGTTTTTGGAACACCAATTATCAACCAACCGCAAGTAGGTATTTTAGCTTTAGGAGCTATTAGAAAAGTACCAGCAGTTATTGAAACTCCAGAAGGTGATTTCATTGGAATTCGTCAAAAAATGTTCTTATCGCACTCTTATGACCACAGAGTAGTTGATGGAGCATTAGGAGGAAGTTTCGTAAAACGCGTTGCGGATTATTTAGAAGCTTGGGATATCAATAGAGATATTTAATATCAAATAAATTATAAATCAACCCGATACTGAAAAGTGTCGGGTTTTTTGTTATTTTTGATTTATTAATTCCATTTTATGAAAATTTTGTATCCATTAATCTGTGCCGTATTCTTAACTATTTCATGTAAAGAAGCAATTAAAAATGAAAGGAAATTTATTGCAGAACAAAGCTTTGAGGAAATTCAATTTGTAGAACCAAAGGTTAATACTAGCTTGGTTGTAAACAGCAAAGAAGATTTGTTAGGTTATTGGGTTGGCAATTTTAATGCTAATTTATCAGATTCTGAGCTTGATTCTATTTACGAAAATGAGAGTAGTTCTGTTAATTATTTATACAGAAAAATTACTTTTTCTATTGATGAAATTAAAGGAGATTCTATAATTGGTCATTCTATTTCGGTAGGAAATATTAGTCCTTTTAAAGGTTTACTAGTTGAAAATACTTCAAATTTTGAAATGAAAGTTGATGAATATAAAAAAGAAAAAACAGATGGTAATTTTGTAATTCGAATTAACAAATCCGATTCTATCATGAAAGGTGATTGGGTAGCTTATTATCCAGAAGAAGTAAAAATTACATCTCGAATTTTTAACCTTAAGAAAAAGATTTTTGTTTACAATAAGGAACAAAAAATTGAAATGACATTTTTTAACACGGATAAGTCTAAAGAATTTGTTTACACAACAGATACTGTAGATGGTAAGATTGAAGAATATATTGACACTGAGTATTTTTCTACAACAGAAAAGGTATTCGAGAAGAATGCTTCCATTGATGAATTGACTTCTGATTTCGTTTCCAATTTAACCAAAGCTGATATTTTTATTCTAAGAAATTCCATTTTTGCTCGTCATGGATTTGCTTTTCGCGATAAGCAATTGCGAATGTATTTTGAACAATTTGATTGGTATATGCCTGTTTTTGGTGATGTAAAAGAGGATTTAACAGAAGTCGAAATTAAAAATATCGATTTGTTACTGCGATATGAGCAAAATGCTGAAGAATACTATGATACTTTTGGAAGGTAATGTGGCGTAAGTATTCTAAATATTTATTGTGGTTGGTTTATGTTTACTTTTCGTATTTACTTTTGTTAATAACGCTTCAATATATTCCGTATCACACAGATGTTGCTTTTTTGCGAATCAAACAAGAGGTAATCGTTTTTGATCACTATAAAATTGCTTTTTTTACGCATGTGTATACGAGTATCTTTTTGATGATTTTTGGCGCTATTCAGTTTTCAAATTACATTCAAAAGAAATATGTAAAGTTGCATCGAATTTCGGGTAGATTTTATGTTGGTATTCTTTTGTTGCTTTCTGGGCCAAGTGGTTTGGTTATGTCGTATTATGCAAACGGAGGGGTGTTAGCCCAAGTTTCGTTCTTATTATTGTCAACTTTTTGGATGTTATTTACGTTTATGTCTTTTTATTTCGTTCTTAAAAGACAACTAATTAAGCATCAAAAATTTGCTATTAGAAGTTTTGCTTTGACACTTTCTGCAATTTCTTTACGATTATTTAAGTATTTATTAGTGTTGTTTTTTGAACCATATCCAATGGATGCCTATAGAATAGCAGCTTGGTCGGGTTGGACGTTTAATTTATTGCTAGCGGAAATTATTATTTATTATAAGTTTTCAAGAATTAGTAAATAAAAAAATCTTCATTTATCTTTGTAAGATATATAAACGCTATGGAATTAAAATTAACACGCCCTATTTGCTTTTTCGATCTTGAAACTACAGGAATTGATGTAGCAAGAGACCGAATTGTAGAAATTTCAATATTTAAAGTATATCCAAACGGGAATAAAGAAAGTAAAACTTGGTTGGTAAATCCTACCATTCCAATTCCGCCTCAAACTACGGCTGTACACGGAATTACCAATGAAAAAGTAGCAAATGAACCCACATTCAAAGAATTGGCTTCTCAAATTCATAACATGATAAAAGATTCGGATTTAGCTGGATTTAATTCAGATAGATTTGATATTCCTTTATTAGCAGAAGAATTGCTTAGAGCTGAAGTTGATTTTGATATGAAAAATAGAGTTTCTGTTGATGTGCAAACGATTTTTCATAAAATGGAAGAACGCACCTTAAGTGCAGCTTACAAATTTTATTGTGGACAAAGTTTAGAAAATGCTCACAGTGCTGAGGCTGATACAATGGCTACATATGAAATTCTAAAAGCGCAATTGGATCGCTATGAAAATTTAGAAAATGATATGAAATCATTAGCAGAATTTACTACTCGAAAAAAATCTGTAGATTTCGCTGGTTTCATCGCTTTAAATAATGAAGGAAAAGAAATTTTTACCTTTGGAAAGCACAAAGGCGCATTAGTGGAAGAAGTATTTGATAAAGAACCGGGTTATTTTGGCTGGATTCAAAATGCAGATTTTCCTTTATACACAAAAAAAGTATTAACGGGAATTAAATTAAGGAAGTTAAACACTAAATAAAGGGTATAGGTTAATGGTAATGTGTAATTGGTTTTACTCATCACCAATCACCTATTATCCATCATTCAAAAAAATGAAAATAATTTGTATTGGGCGTAATTACGCTGATCATATTTCGGAACTTAATAATGAAAGACCAACTGAACCGGTTATTTTTTTAAAGCCAGATTCGTCGATTTTACCTAATAAAAATCCGTTTGTAATTCCAGCTTTTAGTAATGATATTCATCATGAAGTAGAGATTTTGGTTAAGATTTGTAAAGTAGGAAAACATATCGATGCTAAGTTCGCTCATAAATATTATGAAGAAATTGGTTTGGGTATTGATTTTACCGCGCGTGATGTTCAAAGTAAGTTGAAAGAAAAAGGTTTACCTTGGGAAAAAGCAAAAGCATTTGACCATTCAGCGGTAATTGGGAACTTTACATCGAAAAAAAATTATTCTTCGTTAGAAAATATTAACTTTGAGTTAAAATCAAATGGTGTCACAGTTCAGGAAGGTAATACTAATTTAATGTTGTGGAAAATTGATGAGTTAATTTCGTATGTTTCACAATATTTTACATTAAAAATTGGAGATATTATTTTTACAGGTACCCCAAAAGGTGTTGCAAAAGTTACTGAAGGTGATGTTTTAGAAGGTTTTATAGAAGGAAAGTCGATGTTTAAAGTACAAATAAGATAGTAATGGCGTTACAATATAATTTATCTAAAGTTTATGAAATTTCAGAAAATGATATTGATTTTGCATTACAAATTGTAACGTTGTTTTTGGAAGAAGTTCCTGCTGAGATAAAATCGATCAAAAATGGAATTGAAGAAAAAGATTATACAGTTACGTATGCATCTTGTCATAAAATTAAACCTACTTTAGATTTGCTTGGAATGGATATGGCTTACGAAGAAAATATTCAAATCATGAATTGGGCAAAAGCGGAAGGGAAACGTAAAGAAATTAAAGAGGTTTTTAAATCATTAAAAGAAAGAATTGATTTGGCAGTTAAAGAAATTAAAAAAGATTTCAAGTTGTAATATCAATACTTTTTCTCCAACCTATTAAATAATATAAATGAAAGCTGCTATAGTTACCATTGGCGACGAAATTCTTATTGGCCAAATTGTAGATACAAACTCTTCATATATTGCAAAAGCTTTAGATAAAATCGGAATAGCAACACATGAAATGTTGTCTATTTCAGATGACAAACAACATATTTTAAATACATTAGAGTCACTTCAAAATAAAGTAGAAGTAGTTGTAGTAACAGGTGGATTAGGTCCAACAAAAGATGATATTACAAAAAAGACTTTCTGCGAGTATTTTGATGATGAATTAATTGAAAATGATGCTGTTTTGGCGCACGTAAAATCTATTATCGAAGGGATTTATAAGCGTCCAATTACTCAAATAAATAGAGATCAAGCATTGGTTCCTACTAAAGCAAAAGTATTGTTCAATCAAGTAGGAACAGCTCCAGGTATGTGGTTGGAAAAAGAAAATACTATTTTTGTTTCATTACCGGGGGTTCCTTATGAAATGAAATATTTAGTTGATAATGAGTTGATTCCAAATTTGGTTCAAAAATTTAAACGACCTTATATTTTACATCAAACCATCATGACTTATGGAAGAGGAGAAAGTATGTTGGCGGAACAGATAGAAGAATGGGAAAATAATTTACCAAATTTTATAAAATTAGCTTACTTGCCTAGTCCTGGAAAAGTTCGTTTGAGATTAACAGCTCGAGGAGAAAATGAAGATGTGCTAAAAACTGAAATGGAACGTCAAGTTAAAATGTTGGATGTTTTAATTCATGATGTTATTGTTGGATATAATGAAGATGAACCAATTGAAGTGGTGTTGGGTAGATTGTTAACCGAACAAGGATTAACAATAGCTACAGCCGAAAGTTGTACGGGCGGTAAAATAGCTTCTACTTTAGCAGCGGTCTCAGGAGCTTCAAATTATTTTAAGGGAAGTATAGTAAGTTATGCTACTCAAACAAAAATTGATGTTTTAGGAATAGATGAAACTATCATAAACTCTAACGGAGTTGTTAGTGCGGAAGTGGCAAAAGCAATGGCTATTTCGGCGCAAAAAAGGTTGAATTCTGATTATGCGATAGCTACAACAGGTAATGCTGGGCCAACAAAAGGAGATGAAGTAGCAGAATTAGGAACTGTTTTTATCGGAATTGCTACACCACGTGAGGTTTTTGTAGAAGAATTTAACTTTGGTCAACCAAGAGAAAAAGTGATTGATAGAGCAGTAAGTAAAGGGTTAGAGCTTATTTATAAAGAAATTTTAAAAAAATAATAAAAGATAGTTGTGTATATGAAATGGATTTTGTTTCTTTGCACCCTGATTTTAGATAACGAAATAAAGATTAGAAATAATGTCAAGAGTTTGTGAACTTACAGGTAAAAGAGCGATGGTAGGAAACAATGTTTCTCACGCTATGAATAAAACAAAGAGAAAATTCTCTGTTAACTTAGTTAAGAAACGTTTTTATATTCCTGAAGAAGATAGATGGGTAACGTTGAGAATCTCAACTGCTGCTTTAAAAACGATTAATAAAAATGGAATTGCTGCTGTATTGAAAAATGCAAAAGCTAACGGATTTGTTAAATCTGTTTAATCCTTAAAATATATAGAGCAAAATGGCAAAGAAAGGTAATAGAATCCAAGTTATTTTAGAATGTACAGAGCACAAAACTTCAGGAGTTCCTGGAACATCTCGTTACATCACTACAAAAAATAAAAAAAATACTCCAGATAGATTAGAGATTAAAAAATTTAATCCAATCTTAAAAAGAGTAACTGTTCACAAAGAAATTAAGTAATTAGAAGTTTTTTAAACTTTAAATAATATTATAAGTCATGGCAAAGAAAACCGTAGCAACTTTACAAACAGCTTCTAAAAGATTAACTAAAGCAATTAAAATGGTTAAGTCTCCTAAAACAGGTGCTTATACTTTTGTTGAAGCAGTTATGACTCCTGAAGAAGTTGATGAATTTTTGAAAAAGAAATAATTCATTTTACATTATATAGATGAGCTACTTTCGTTTGAAAGTAGCTTTTTTATTTTTACATTTGTCTGATAAATCGAATTAAAATGATAATCGGTTTTGTAAAAACTTAAAACCTAATTTTAGTATGAGTTTTTTTAAAAAAATATTTTCTTCTGAAAAGAAAGAGCAAGCTATTAGTGAAGAGGCAAAACAAACGTTAGATAAAGGTTTGGAAAAAACAAAAACATCGTTTTTTTCTAAACTTACAAAAGCGGTTGCAGGTAAATCTAAAGTAGATGCAGAAGTTTTAGATAATTTAGAAGAAATTTTAGTTTCTTCTGATGTTGGGGTAAATACTACTTTAAAAATTATTGAACGAATTGAAGATCGTGTCTCTAGAGATAAATATCTTGGTACTGATGAATTAAATGGTATCTTAAGAGAAGAAATAGCTGGATTATTATCAGAAACTAATTCTGGTGAAGCTACACAATTTGAAGTTCCTACTAATACAAAGCCATATGTAATTATGGTGGTTGGAGTTAATGGAGTTGGAAAAACCACAACGATTGGTAAATTAGCTTATCAATTTAAGAAATCTGGTTATAATGTGGTATTAGGTGCTGCTGATACTTTTAGAGCTGCAGCAATTGATCAATTACAAATTTGGGCTGATCGTGTTGGAGTTCCTATTGTAAAACAACAAATGGGAAGCGATCCTGCTTCTGTAGCTTTTGATACTTTACAAAGTGCTGTAGCTCAAAATGCCGATGTTGTTATTATTGATACTGCAGGACGTTTACATAATAAAGTAGGTTTAATGAATGAGCTGTCTAAAGTGAAAAAAGTAATGCAAAAAGTGGTGGAAAACACACCAAATGATGTACTTTTGGTTTTAGATGGTTCAACAGGACAAAATGCATTTGAACAAGCAAAACAATTTACTGCAGCTACTGAAGTTTCTTGTTTAGCAGTAACTAAATTAGATGGTACAGCTAAAGGTGGTGTTGTTATTGGGATTTCGGACCAGTTTCAAATTCCAGTTAAGTATATTGGAGTTGGTGAAGGTATTGAAGATTTACAAGTCTTTAATAAATATGAATTTGTAGATTCGTTTTTTAAATAATAATACAATTATTTTGAGAGAACTTTTAAAATACAGAACAATACAGCTTTTTATTATAGCTGTTGCAATGGCTTTAATAGCTATACCTTTTGAGGGCAATGATTTTATATTTTTAACACTTCGATTAGCTTCATTTGCAATTTTTATGTATTTGCTAATTAAGTTTACAAGTGGTAAAAAGAAAGAAAAAAAATAATAAAAAATAAATGCTGTTAGTTTATAACAGCATTTATTTTTTGCCAAAGTACATCGTCAAAATCTGATAAGGCAAAATTACTTCCATCTGCAGCATTTCCCATTCTAATTATTACCAATTTTTTACTCGGTACTACATATATCTTTTGATCATTTTTTCCTAGTGCACAATATAAATCACTTGGTGCTGAAGGAATCAAAGAGCCATTAAATTGGTATTGAGATTGTGGTAAGTGATAACTTGACTTTCCATTTAACCACCATAAATAACCATATGCCAAATTAATATTTTGTGAAGTTGATGTTGCATTTTGCATATAACTTATAGGTACAATTTGATTGTTTTGCCATTTTCCGTTATTCAATGCAAGAAGACCAAATCGCGCCATATTTCTTGTTGTACTCCAATAAACACTCAATCCTCCTGTCTGAATCCATGCTCCACCTGTCATACCGATGCGATCTCTTAATTTTGTATTAAAATAGTTTGACCAAGTTTGCCCTGTAGCCTGTGCTACTACATCTTGAAGTTTAACATAAACATTATGATATGCCCAACGTGTTCCTGCATCTGCAATATATTGTAAGTTGGAGGGAGAAACATCATCACCTAAAGCATCATCTAATCCTGATGACATTGTTAATAGGTGTTTATTAGTAATTAAATTTTCTTTTAATGAAGGTGCACTAGTCCAACCAGTACCAAGGTAATCTGAAACTTTATCATTTATGTTTAAATAACCTTCTTGTTCGGCAATTCCTGTAACGGTTGCAGTAAGTGTTTTTCCTGCGCTTGCCCAATACCATGTATCATTTGCACTATGACCATTAAAATAATTTTCCATCACTATTTTTCCATTGTGAAGTATAATAAAGCCTTTAGTATTTTTTAATTCTAAATAATCTAATAAAGGTTGAATTTCAGATTCATTCCAACCAAGTGAAGCTGCTGTTTTTGTTTCCCAAGTGGTAGATCCAATAGGGGGAAAGTACATTGCTTCTTCATTGGATGAATTGTTATTGTCTGAACTACAGCTAAATAATATAAATGTAATTGCTAGGAGGAATAATATTTTTTTCATTTTATTTATAGTTATCTTTCTTTTAGACAATAAAAATATGGATTAGTTTAATTCAAATCATATTTAATTGTAATTTTATGGTCTAATTTTATGCAGTATTATGAAACGTCTTCTTTTATTATTTGTTTTAGGTGTGTTTTTTTCGTGTAAACAAAATATTACACAAGCTGACATGGTAAATTTAAATGGGTATTGGGAAATTGAAAAAGTAGTGCTACCTGATGGTGAAAAGAAAGAGTATAAAATAAACGAAACAATCGATTTTTTTAAAATTGAATCTGATAAAGGTTTTAGAAAAAAAGTAATGCCACAGTTAGATGGTACTTATTTGACAAATGATGTTCAGGAAGAATTTGTAGTAGTTGTAAAAGACGGAGAAGCTTCATTGCAATATAAAACAACTTACGCTTCTTGGAATGAGGAAATTATTGAATTAACTAAAGATAAATTGGTAGTAAAAAACCAACAAGAAATTGAATATTATTATAAAAGACCTTTGCAATTTTCAGTTAAATAAAATGGCTAAAAGATATAATGAAGAAAGTCCAATAGGAGATGTATTAAAACAATTTATTTCACAAAATAAATTGGAAGTGGGTATAGATCAAATTAACGTTCGAGAAGCTTGGAAAAATCTTATGGGAAATGGAGTGAATAATTATACTACCGAAATTCAATTAAAAGGTTCTACTTTGTATGTTGCCTTATCTTCTGCAGTATTACGAGAAGAGTTGAGTTTTGGGAAAGAAAAGATAATTAAAATGATTAATGAGGAACTAAGAAAAGATATAGTAACCAATTTGGTTTTACGATAAAAAAAAGTCCCGATTTTTTATAAAAAAATCGGGACTTTAAATATATAATTAGTTAAGTAATTTTTACAAATTTACTAATTAAAATTGTTCTCTTCCTGCAAAATGAAATGCTCCTTCGATTGCTGCGTTTTCATCAGAATCAGATCCATGAACTGCATTTTCTCCAATAGAAGTTGCATATTTTTTACGGATAGTACCTTCAGCAGCATCAGCTGGGTTTGTAGCACCAATTAAAGTTCTGAAATCCTCAACTGCATTTTCTTTTTCTAAGATAGCAGCTACAATTGGACCTCTTGTCATGAATTCAACTAATTCACCAAAGAAAGGTCTTTCACTGTGAACTGCATAGAATTTTTGAGCGTCAGCTACAGTTAATTGTGTTAATTTCATTGCTACAATTCTGAAACCACCTTCAGTAATCATATTTAAAATACCACCAATATGCCCGTTTTCAACAGCATCTGGTTTAATCATTGTAAAAGTTCTGTTTGTTGCCATTTTTAAATTTTTTGCAAAGTTACTATTATAAATAGGTTTTGCAAACTGTATTAAAATTATTTTGCTATTGATTTTGCTATTCTAAAACCGTAAAATTCATGGGTTTTATTAGGTTCAGTAGAAATTCTATTTGCTGGTCTAGCATAATTTGGTTGACTATCCCATGAACCACCTCTAACACTTCTTCTGTTTCCCATTTCTGGACCTCTTGGATTGTCATTTTTTTCTAATTTATAGAAGTCTTTGTTGTACCAATCCCAACACCATTCCCATACATTTCCGCTCATATCATAAATACCCAACTCATTAGGTAATTTTGTTCCAATTGTGTGTGGAGTGCCATTACTATTTCCTTTATACCATGCAATGTCATCTAAGTTGTCGCTTCCGCTATATCTAAAGGATTTTGATAAAGAACCTCCTTTTGCAGCATATTCCCATTCAGCCTCTGTAGGTAATCTATACCCATTTGCTTTAAAGTTGCAAACAATATTAGGTCCCTTTTTTGAATAAACAGGTTGTAATTTTTCTTTTTTGCTCAACCAGTTACAATAAGCGATTGCTTCATTCCATGTAATTCCGTTGATTGGATAATTATCTTGCCATCCCCATTTTGGTTTTTCTGGCATTTTCATTTTGTTAGCTTTGATAAATTCTTTCCATTCCCAAACAGTAACTTCAAATTTACTGATCATAAAAGAATTAAGTTTTACTTCATGCTCTTTTTGTTCGTCAACATCTGCAGCTCTGTCAGAAGCTTTGGAGCCCATTTTGAATGTACCTCCTTCAATCATGACAAAATCAGAATTAGGATTACGATCATTAAAAGCAAAAAGTGCCAATATAGATACTAATAAAATCGAATAAAATGTAATTTTTTTCATAGGGATTATTGTTATTTTGGTGTGCAAATATAATAATAATTTAACATAAGGATTTAAAATTGTTATAATTATATAAATTTTAGTCAATTTTATGTTAAAAAAATAAATATATTGCTTTTTATCGAAAAAAAAAGCTTTTAGTCGATTTTTTTAAACAATAATTATAGTAAAACTTTGATTGAGTGGATTTAAACTTTCAAGTAATGTAGTAATTAATGAATTGTATGAATAAATATCATTATAAAATTCTGAAAAGTTTAAAACTCTTTCTTGTAGAATTCCTTTAGGAAATAAATCAGCTTTAATTTCTAATATTCTATTGATTTTTTCAGATAGGTTTCTTTTTTCTGCTTTAAGCAATCTTTTTTCTAAATTATTAAGTCCTTTTATTTGCTTTCTTTCTTGAGCTGCAACAGCTCCTAAAAAAGATTTATCAGTTTTAGATGCAATTTCATAAAGTGCAATAAACTGATTTTTTAAGACTTCCTTTTGTTCAGAAAAATCAATTGTAAATTGGGAATATTCTTTTGTCTTTAATTCAACAAGTTTTTTTTCAGATTGAAAAATCTCATTCCAATTTACTTGTAACTTATCTAATTTCGATACTTGTTTTTCAGTAGCAATCAATACTGAGTTTCTAACTAATAATACAGGAAATACAATGTTGTTGACCTCAAACATTGATTTTAATTCCAACCAATAAGCAATTTCTCCACCACCACCAATATAACACAAATTAGGTAAAATTACCTCTTGATATAAGGGTCTTAAAATAACATTCGGACTAAAGTTTTTAGGGTTGTTTTCTAGTTCCGTAAGAATTTCACTTTCAGAAAAGGATAATGAAGTATTATTAATTTTGTAATTTCCATTTTCAAAAACAATACGTTCTCTTAAATTATCCTGAATGTAAAATAGATTTATTTCTCGAGGATTTACTTGAATAGCATAGGGTTTTAATTGTTCAATGGTTTCGCTTACTTTATTATATGAAGTTTGTTGTAACAATTCATTTTTCGCAAATGGAATAAATAATTTTTTAAGCTCTAAGTCGTCTCCATCTAAAATAACTAAACCTTCATTTTTAAATAATTCGTTAGCTAAATATCGAGTTGCATCTGCTAAATTCGTATGCTCTAAATAGGATTTTTTAAATAAGTCTTTCAAATAATTAGCATTATTTCCCAAACCTAATTCTTTAGAAAACGATTCAAATAGTTCCTCCAATCCAGAAGTGTCTATTCGTCCAACAGGTCCCTTACTTTCTTTTTTCCATTCCATTTTGTTTCCTTTGAAAAGAAAGTAATTGATTTCTTCAAAATCATGATCTTCGGTGGCCATCCAATAAATAGGAACAAAATTCTGTTCTGGATAAGCCGCTTTTAATTCTTTAGTTAAATTAATTACCGAAATAATTTTATAAATAAAGTATAGCGGACCCGTAAGTAAATTCAACTGATGTCCAGTAGTGATAGTAAAGGTATTTGTTAGGCTTAAAAGTTCAAGGTTATTTAAAGTTTTCTCTGAAATTTGAAAGTTATTATATTGCTTTTTTAGCGCTTCTACTAAGATTTTTCTGTTTTCAACTGGAAAATTATTCTTTTTTTCTTCGAATTGAAATTTAAAATTCTCAATTGAAGGAAAACGATTGTATAACGGTTTTACATTAGATTTTTGATCTAAATAATCCACAATTAATGGAATGAAGTAACCCGAATTTTGATACGTTATACAGTCGTTTGGCATTTTTGTTATTTTTTTGCTAAAATAATAAAATTATACTTTTAATTCTCGTATTTAACATGTAGTTAGTATTTCATAAAAAGATTACTTTTGCAATAAAAACCTACATCTTGAAAGACATTCTTCTAATAACACCACCTTTTACCCAACTGAATACGCCGTATCCAGCAACGGCTTATTTGAAAGGTTTTCTGAATACCAAAAACATTTCGGCTTACCAAATGGATTTAGGTATCGAAGTGATTTTAGAAATGTTTTCAAAGAAAGGTCTAATCGAGATTTTTTTACCCATCATCCATCATCCATCACCCAACACTCAAAGAATTTATTCGCTCAAAGACGATTACATCAAAACCATCGATGCTGTAATTGCTTTTCTTCAAGGTAAAAATCCATCGTTAGCGCGACAAATTTGTTCTGGAAATTTTTTACCTGAAGCCTCTCGTTTTGATCAATTAGACGATATGGAATTTGCCTTTGGTTCAATGGGAATGCAAGATAAAGCCAAACATCTAGCTACTTTATATTTAGAAGATTTATCCGATTTTATTGTAGAATGTGTTGATGGAAATTTCGGATTTAGTCGCTATGCTGAACGTTTAGGAAGAAGTGCCAATTCGTTTGATGAGTTATACAATCATTTGCAAAATGAATTAACGTTTATTGATGAAATCACCATCAAAATTCTGAAAAAAAGAATTGAAGAAGTTCAACCTAAATTAGTATGTTTTTCTGTTCCATTTCCAGGAAATCTCTACAGCGCTTTCCGTTGTGCTCAATTCATAAAAGCAAATTTTCCAAATATAAAAACCGCTATGGGTGGCGGTTTTCCAAATACTGAGTTACGTGATTTAAAAGACCAACGCGTTTTTGAATTCTTCGATTTTATTACACTCGATGATGGTGAACTACCTGTAGAGTTGCTTCATAATTTTATTTGTCATTCTGAACTTGTTTTAGAATCTGAATTTAAGCGTACTTTCCTTTTAGAAAATAACCAAGTCGTATATAAAAACAATTCAACTCGCCCCGATTACAAACAAAGTGAAGTAGGCACTCCAGATTATTCCGATTTATTATTAGATAGATATATTTCCGTAATTGAAGTAGCCAATCCTATGCACAGTTTGTGGAGTGACGGTCGTTGGAATAAACTCACCATGGCTCACGGTTGTTACTGGGGAAAATGCACGTTTTGCGATATTTCTCTCGATTATATAAAATTGTACGAACCCATCGCTGCCAAAATTCTGGTAGACCGAATGGAAGAATTAATCGCTCAAACAGGCGAAAATGGATTTCATTTTGTAGATGAAGCGGCACCGCCAGCATTAATGCGTGAAGTGGCATTGGAAATTATCAAACGAAATTTAGTTGTCACTTGGTGGACAAACATTCGTTTTGAAAAAAGTTTTACAGCTGATTTATGTTTGTTATTGAAAGAATCGGGTTGTATTGCGGTTTCTGGTGGATTAGAAGTAGCTTCGGATCGACTTCTAGAATTAATCAAAAAAGGTGTAACAGTTGAACAAGTTGCACAAGTAACCCGAAATTTTACCGAATCAGGAATCATGGTGCATGCCTATTTGATGTACGGTTATCCAACACAAACCATTCAAGAAACGGTAGATAGTTTGGAGATGGTGCGTCAATTGTTTGAATTAGGTGTTTTGCAAAGCGGTTTTTGGCATCAATTTGCTATGACAGCACATTCTCCTGTGGGAATGTTTCCAGAGGAATTCGGTGTAATTCCTGAGCAAAATAAAATTACATTTGCTAATAACGACATCAATTTCAAGGATAAAACTGGAATCAATCACGATAAATTCAGTTTCGGATTAAAAAAATCGTTATTCAATTACATGCACGGAATCTGTTTTGATTACGACTTGCAAGATTGGTTTGATTTTAAAATTCCAAAAACTAAAGTACCATCTGATTTTATTTATAATTGCCTTCAAAAAGACCATAATTTCAATACAAAACCTAACGCTAAAATAGTTTGGATAGGCGGAAAACCTCAAACGGAAATTTTTACAAAATCTAAAAAAGGAAATACATGGGAAATGATGAAATTTACGTTTCATAGTAAAACCCAAACTTTTGATATAGCTGTAAATTTAGAAGAAGGGAAATGGTTACTTGAAACTTTGGATAAAACTTCAATTTATTCCCAAAATAAAGTAACATTTGCCCAATTAAAAGCTGATTTTGAGCAAAAATTTGATGACTTTGAATTATTTTGGTATTCAAAACCAATACAAACACTTAGAAATAGCATGTTATTAGTGTTGTAATTTTATTTTATAAGGTTAAAAATTAACAATACTTGATTTCTATAAAGCATATTAAACTGAAAACTGTGACTGAATACTAATACGTTGAAACTTGATTTTTGAACTTGATCTTGTACTTGTTCATGTCTTTAATTTTTCATACAACTATATTTATTTTCCAAATTTTATGAGATTTATCATTTACGAAAACGATTTCTTTTTGTAAGTTTACGTCCACTAAAATAATCTCATATGAGCACAAACTATAAACTTTTAGTAAATAATACGGCTTCTTTTGAAGTTACGGAAAATGATCTTCAAAATTTTGATGCAATTAATGTAGAAGCAGATAAGTTTCATGTACTAAAAGAAAGCAAACCCTACAAGGCTGAAATTGTTTCGGCTGATTTTATTTCAAAAAAATATACTGTCAAGGTTAACAACAACACCTACGAAGTGGCAATTTCAGATCCTTTAGATGAATTAATCAAAAGTATGGGAATTCAACGTGGTAGAACTAAATTGGTTAATGCAATTAAAGCACCAATGCCAGGTTTGATTTTAGAAATTAACGTTTCTGTTGGTCAAGAAGTAAAAGAAAATGATCCTTTATTGATTTTAGAGGCCATGAAAATGGAAAACTGTTTCCTTTCTCCTAGAGATGGAGTTATTAAATCAATTTCTGTTGAAAAAGGAAATGCTGTAGATAAAGGACAATTGTTAATTGAATTCGAATAAGATGAAAGAAATTAAGAAAATATTAGTTGCCAATCGTGGAGAAATTGCTATTAGAGTAATGAAAACCGCGAAAAAAATGGGAATCAAAACGGTAGCGGTTTATTCTTCTGCCGATAGAAATGCTTTGCATGTAAAATACGCGGATGAAGCTGTTTTAATTGGCGAAGCAGCGTCAAGTCAATCGTATTTGCGTGGTGATAAAATTATCGAAGTTTGTAAAGAACTTGGAGTAGATGCTGTGCATCCAGGTTACGGATTTTTAAGTGAGAACTCAACTTTTGCAGAAGCATGTGAAAAAAACAATATCATTTTCATTGGACCAAAATCCAGAGCAATTGAAATGATGGGAAGTAAGTTAGCAGCAAAAGAAGCTGTGAAACATTACAATATTCCAATGGTTCCAGGAACTGAAGATGCTATTACTGATATTGATGCGGCAAAGAAAATTGCAACCGAAATAGGTTTTCCTATCTTAATTAAAGCTTCTGCTGGTGGTGGAGGAAAAGGAATGCGTGTGGTGGAAAAAGCTGAAGATTTTGTTTCTCAAATGGATAGAGCCATTTCAGAAGCTACCAATGCATTTGGTGATGGTTCAGTTTTCATTGAAAAATATGTAACCAAACCACGTCACATAGAAATTCAAATTATGGCGGATAGTCATGGAAATATTGTCTATGTTTTTGAAAGAGAGTGTAGCATCCAACGTCGTCATCAAAAAGTAGTTGAAGAAGCACCTTCCTCAATTTTAACTCCAGAAAAACGTAAGGAAATGGGTGAGGCAGCTGTTAAAGTAGCCAAAGCTTGTGACTATTTAGGAGCCGGAACAGTTGAGTTTTTGATGGATGCTGATCATAATTTCTATTTCTTGGAAATGAATACACGTTTGCAAGTAGAACACCCAGTTTCTGAATTAATTTCAGGATTGGATTTGGTAGAATTACAAATTCGTGTTGCGCGTGGCGAAGCGTTACCAATGAAACAAGAAGATTTACAAATCAAAGGTCATGCTATGGAACTTCGTGTATATGCCGAAGATCCAATGAATGATTTTTTACCTAATGTAGGTTTTTTAAGTACTTATAAATTACCAGTAGGCGAAGGAATTCGTGTTGATAATGGAATTGAAGAAGGAATGGATGTGCCAATTTACTACGATCCAATGCTTTCTAAATTAATTACTTATGGAAGCACTCGAGAAGAATCTATCGAATTAATGATCAAAGCGATTGATAATTATTTGGTGGAAGGAGTAGCTACAACTTTACCTTTTGGGAAATTTGTAATGGAGCATGAAGCGTTTCGTTCTGGAGATTTTGATACTGGATTTGTAAAAGCTTATTATGATGCAGAAAAGCTGAAATCTAAATTAGATACGGAAGCTCAAATCGCAGCTATGCTAGCTTTTAAAAAATATGTTGAAGATCAAAAAGTACTAAGATTACCAAACTAAAGAAAATAGAAAATAGAATATAGAAGTTAGAAATAATGTGTTTCAAAGTCTTTTTTCTAATCTCTATCTTCTTTAATCTTTAAAAATATGGAAGATAAAATTAAAATATTAAACGATAAAATAGCTTTAGCCAAATTGGGTGGAGGCGAAAAAAGAATAGCTGCTCATCATGCAAAAAAGAAATTAACGGCAAGAGAACGTGTAGAGTATCTTTTAGACGAAGGTTCGTTTGAAGAAATTGGAATGTTAGTGACACATCGTACTACCGATTTCGGTATGGAAAAAGAAATCATTTATGGCGATGGAGTAGTTACAGGTTATGGAACTATCAACGGAAGATTAGTCTATGTTTTTGCTCAAGATTTTACGGTTTTTGGAGGTTCTTTATCTGAAACTCATGCCGAAAAAATCTGTAAAGTAATGGATATGGCGGTCAAGAATGGCGCTCCTATGATAGGTTTAAATGATTCTGGTGGTGCTCGTATACAGGAAGGTGTTCGTTCACTTGGTGGATATGCGGATATTTTCTACAGAAACGTTCAAGCTTCTGGAGTAATTC
The DNA here is from genome assembly GCF_021172145.1 of Flavobacterium cyclinae. Lineage (NCBI taxonomy): Bacteria > Pseudomonadati > Bacteroidota > Flavobacteriia > Flavobacteriales > Flavobacteriaceae > Flavobacterium > Flavobacterium cyclinae. The sequence goes on along the minus strand of NZ_CP089095.1, from coordinate 2,127,315 downwards.
CTCAAATTTCAGCTATTATGGGACCATGTGCAGGAGGTGCTGTATATTCTCCAGCGATGACCGATTTCACTATGATGGTGGAAAATAATAGTTATATGTTTGTAACAGGACCAAATGTGGTAAAAACAGTTACAAATGAAGAAGTAACTTCGGAAGAATTAGGAGGAGCTTCAACTCATGCCTCAAAATCTGGAGTTTGTCATATCACGTCTCCTAACGGAATTGAATGTTTAGAAGATATTAAACGATTATTGAGTTACATTCCACAAAATAATAGAGAAACAACTCCAAAATTACCTTATAATTTACAAGATGAGGTTCGTGAAAAATTAGATACTATTGTTCCAGATAGCGCTAATAAACCTTATGATATGCATGAGGTAATTGGTGGAATCATTGATGAAGATTCGTTCTTTGAAATTCATAAAGATTTTGCAGATAATATTATTGTTGGTTTTGCACGTTTAGGTGGAAGAAGTATCGGAATTGTTGCCAACCAACCTATGGTTTTAGCGGGTTGTTTAGATGTAAACAGTTCAATAAAAGCAGCTCGATTTGTAAGATTCTGTGATTGTTTTAATATTCCTTTATTAGTTTTAGAAGACGTGCCAGGATTTTTACCAGGAACGGACCAAGAATGGAACGGAATTATTACTCATGGAGCAAAATTATTATATGCATTTAGTGAAGCTACGGTGCCAAGAGTTACGGTAATTACTCGTAAAGCGTATGGAGGAGCTTATGACGTAATGAATTCTAAACACATTGGGGCTGATATGAATTTTGCTTGGCCAGGTGCTGAAATTGCAGTTATGGGAGCAAAAGGAGCTTCTGAAATTATCTTCAAAAAAGAAATTAGCGAAGCGGCTGATCCGGCAGCTAAATTATTAGAAAAAGAAGCAGAATATGCAGATTTGTTTGCAAATCCTTATACTGCAGCGCAACGTGGATTTATTGATGAAGTAATTTTACCAAGAGATACACGAAGAAAGTTAATTAAAGCATTTAGTATGCTAGAAAATAAGGTGGTAGACACTCCAAAACGTAAACACGGAAATATTCCTCTTTAAAAATTAAGACCGACTTTTAGTCGGTCTTTTCTTTTTTAAATTTTGAATCAAAATAATTAGCTATGAATCCTAGTTTCATTCTTGTTAACATCTTTTTTTCAAACTCCCAAAAAAAGGTAAATTGGCCAAAAATGGAACCTGTAAGAACTAGTAAAACTTGATAAATAGGAAAAATTAAAACAATTCTCATTACTCGATACAACCAATGAGGTTCAAATGTTTCTTGTATTCCAATAAGATTTAAAAATGGTTTTGCCAATTGTAACGAACTAAATCCAGTGATGGCAAAAACGATAAAAATAATAATTAACTGAAGGTTAGAGGTAACGTTCCAGCGTTCTTTAAGCTTTTTCATAAAATTATATTCTTGGAGTAAAACCTCCTAATCTTTGATTGTGTGTTAATTGAAAATAGACTAAGTAGTTATAAATCATGTAGTTTACCTCGTAGCCATAATCAATATTTTGTTCGTAGTTTATGGTCATTTCATAAAGATTAGGATTGTATTGAGAAGATAACATAGCTCTTCTGTTCCATTCTAATACCCAAACTCTGTTTCTGGATTCTAAATAGGATTGCGAATAATAATTTCGGGGTTTTGCAAAGCTATTGAACCAGGATGAAAAGCCTACATCAATAATTAATACTTCATATTCTATTTTTTTGTTTACAATCTTAATGGTGTCACTCTCAAGTTTTGGTTTATCTTCAAAACTTTTATTTTCCTGAGAAACATTACAAGCAAATAGAATTGAAATAAATGTAAATAGGGTAAAAACTATATATTTCATAGCTACTCAAATTTAGAGTATAAAGATAAAAAAAAGCACCGAGTTTATCGATGCTTTTAACTTTATATAATTTAGTTTGCTTAATTGTTTTTTAACAAACTAATAATTTGATCGGCTAATTCTGTACCAATTCTATCTTGAGCTTCACCAGTTGCTGCACCAATATGAGGTGTTAATGAAATTTTTGGATGCATTAAAATTTGAATTTCTGGATTTGGTTCGTTTTCAAACACATCTAATCCTGCAAATGAAACCTTATTGTTATCTAATGCTTCAATTAAAGCTACTTCATCAATAACTCCGCCTCGAGCACAATTTACAATTCCAACTCCATCTTTTAATAAAGGGAACTCTTCTTTACCAATTACATAACCATCTTGAGCAGGAACATGTAATGTAATGAAGTCAGAATGTTTAAAAATGTCTTCAAGTGGTTCTGTTTTGATATCAACATTAATAAACTGACCATTATAAAAGTCAACTCTAATTACAGCATCACTTACAAATTTATCAGCTGCAATAACTTTCATTCCTAATCCAAGAGCCATTTTAGCAACAGCTTGCCCAATTCTACCAAATCCAATGATACCTAAAGTTTTACCTCTTAATTCAACACCATTTGCATAGGCTTTCTTTAATCCGTCAAAGTTTGAATCGCCTTCTAATGGCATATTTCTATTAGAATCATGTAAGAAACGAACTCCAGTGAATAAATGAGCAAAAACTAATTCTGCAACACTTTCAGATGATGAAGCCGGAGTGTTGATTACGTGTAATCCTTTTTCACGAGCATAAGCTACATCAATGTTGTCCATTCCTACGCCACCACGTCCTATAATTTTTAAACCTGGACATGCATCAATAATGTCTTTTCTAACTTTAGTAGCACTACGAACTAATACGACTTTTACATCATTGGTATTGATATAGTTTGCCACTTGTTCTTGAGCTACTTTTGTTGTAATTACTTCAAAACCGCCTTTTTCTAAAGCTTTAATTCCGCTTTTTGAAATTCCGTCGTTTGCTAAAACTTTCATTTTGTATTTATTTTTTTCCAATAACTATTACCTAGTTACTAATTACTAAATATTTTTTTCTAATTCTTGCATTACATCAACTAATACCTGAACACTTTCAATTGGTAAAGCATTGTACATAGACGCACGATATCCGCCAACAGAACGGTGACCCGCTAATCCTGAAATACCAGCCGCTTTCCACATAGCATCAAATTTTTCTTGATGTGCTTCATTTTCTAATAGGAAAGTTACGTTCATGTTACTTCTATCTTCTTTTGCTGCTGTTCCTTTGAATAGTGGGTTGCGGTCAATTTCATTATAAAGCAATTCAGCTTTGGCTTCGTTGATTTTTTCAATTGCAGCAATTCCGCCTGTTTTTTTCAACCATTGTAAGGTTAGTAATGATGCATATACAGGAAATACAGGCGGAGTATTGTACATACTTTCTTTAGAAACATGTTGTTGGTAATCTAAAATACTAGGAATTGTTCTTCCTGTTTTACCTAAGATTTCTGTTTTAACAACTACAAGTGTAGCACCTGCTGGTCCCATATTTTTTTGAGCACCTGCATAGATTAAATCAAATTTTGAAAAATCTAATACTCGCGAAAAAATATCTGAACTCATATCACAAACTAAAGGGATATTTACTTCAGGGAATGATTTTATTTGGGTTCCAAAAATGGTATTGTTACTTGTGCAGTGAAAATAATTAGCATCTGAAGGGATTGTATAATCTTTAGGAATATGATTATAGTTTTCAGATTTTGAAGAGGCAACTACAACAGTTTCTCCAAATAATTTTGCTTCTTTGATTGCGCCACTAGCCCAAGTTCCAGTATCTAAATAAGCTGCTTTTCCATCAACTTTCATTAAATTGTATGGAGCCATTAAAAACTGCATACTAGCACCTCCACCTAAAAAAAGAACTTCATATCCTTTTCCTTCTAGTCCTAAAAGCTCTAAAACTAAAGCTCTAGCTTCATCCATAACAGCAACAAAATCTTTACTGCGGTGCGAAATTTCTAAAATAGATAATCCAGAATTGTTAAAATCTAAAATAGCTTGTGCCGATTTTTCGAATACTTCTTGTGGAAGTATACATGGACCTGCACTGTAATTGTGTTTTTTCATTGTAGTTGTAGTTATTTATTTAAAGGTCAAATTTCGGAATTCTCAAATAAAAAACAGGTTTAAATTCAATAATAATTATGAGATGTTATTAACAAAAACGTTATAGTTAGACCTAATTTTTATGAATAATGTAATTATATTTTTGATAAAAATGCCAATGTATCTACATTGTCTGCATAGTCCCATAGTTTGGGTTGTTGTGTTTGGCCAAATGCAACGGAATTTGGAATCAAATCATTAGACACAATGCATTGAATTTGCTCGGCATCAGTAATTAATCGGGAATTAATCGTTTCTAAATTTTCGTAAAATTCATAAAAAACAGAAGAAATAGGAGAAGAATAGTTTACATCTTCTTTTATTGTCATGAATTCATTGTCTAATATTTGGAAATTACTCATCAAGAAAACAGCTTTGTTGTAATCGTAATTATTAGCATATTTTTCATATTGAATCACATCACGATATTCGAACATAGCTTTGAAAAAATTATCAAAATTATATCCTTTAGGAACAAAAAGTTTGGAAACATTTCGACATCCTAATCCAAAATATCTAAAAATATCTTCACCTAAATTGACCAAATCTTCAAATGATTCATTTCCATTTAAAACGGCAACTGAATTTCTGTTTTTACGAATAATACTTGGTTTATCCTTAAAATAATATTCAAAATAACGTGCTGTATTATTACTTCCTGTGGCAATTACAGCGTCAAATCCTTCTAATTTACCTTCAACAAACGTTATTTTTGAGTTAAGTTTTGGTTCGATTGAAATCAAATATTTTGCTAAAAACTTTAATAAATGTTGGTCATTAGATGAGGTTTTTACTAATACATTATGACCTGAAATTAATACCGACAAAAAATCATGAAAACCTACTAAAGGAATATTACCTGCCAAAACTAACCCAACATTCTTAGGTTCAATTTTTTTAAAATTATAGTTAGAAAGCCACTGATTTAGGTTTTCCTCGGTTAATGCTTTTGCCCAAGCTTGAATACTAAAATAAACTTGTTCTGGAGTAAACCATCCATTGTGTGATTGCGAAAGTTCAATTAAATTTATGAAGTTTTCAAAGAACAAATCGTTATGTAAAACCGCTTTAGATTTTTGATTTCCGTCCTCAGAAAATTGACATAAAAAATTCCCTAATTCAACAAAACTCGATTTTATTTCACTTTGTAACATTTGTAACTTGTTTATATTTAGTAGACGTTGTATTTTTGCACAAAAATAATCATTTAGTTAGACTTAAAGTGGATTTTTATAAAACTTCTAACTTCTATTTTCTAACTTCTAACATTTGAAGATATGGCAATTATAATAACAGACGAATGTATTAACTGCGGGGCTTGTGAGCCAGAATGTCCAAATACAGCAATTTATGAAGGTGCTGATGATTGGAGATGGAAAGATGGTACTAAGTTAAGTGGAAAAGTAATTTTACCTGATGGGACTGAAGTTGATGCTGAAGCAGCACAAACCCCAATTTCAGATGATATTTATTATATAGTTCCAGGAAAATGTACAGAATGTAAAGGGTTTCATGAAGAACCTCAATGTGCAGCCGTTTGTCCTGTTGATTGTTGTGTGCCAGATGATAATCATGTAGAAAGTGAAGAAACCTTACTAAACAGACAATCATTCTTGCATAACGAATAAATCGAACTCCTCAAATGAGGAGTTTTTTGTATGAGAAAAATTGCTATATTTTCTTTTATTATCGTTTGTGCAATTCATTTTTATATCAAGTATGATGAATTGTCTGATTATTCTATCTTCAACGGAAAAATAATTGGTTTTACGGATGTAAATGTAACATATCCTAATTATGGTTATGTAAAATATCAAGCGAATGATGTGCATGTAACACGTAATATTCCAATTGTTGAATATGTTAACCGAGACAATGAAAAAGTAGTCTATGAAGACGGTACCCGAGTTTTATTTTCAAATTTTGAACTAAATGAATCTGTCAAGGTTTTAGAAAACAATAAAAATAACTACAATGTTAGAATTTTTTCCTTTTTTTATTATTGGTGTTATATCTATCATGTAATTGTAATTTTTATGGTATCAGGTATACTATCTGTATTTATTCAAGTTTTTATTATTGATAAAGGTAAAGCATTTTCTGCCAAAGAAAACTAACCCATAATTTAATAGTAAATATCTTCTAATTTTCATTAAAATTGCTTATATTTGAAGAATAATAGGCGATTTATGATAAAAAAACTTACTTTTTTATTATGTTTTTTTACTTCGATTGTATTTTCACAAAGTCTCGAATTTACTATTATTGTCAAAGATTTTGACACTGATCTTCCTGTTGATGAAGTAACAATAACAGCAATACGAACACGTCAAGGATATTTGACCAATAAAGATGGTGTGGCCTTAATTAGTTTAACACGATCATCCGATTTAGAATTGGTTCATTCTTCTTATAAAAAAATAGTGGTTAAGTTTTCTACATTAAACAAAAAAGAAAATATAGTTTATTTAGAACCCATTACACAAGAATTAGAAGAATACATAATTACTAAAGATCATCCTCAGGTAATTTTAAAACGTTTGGTTGAAAATTCTAAATCAAAAATTACAATTCCAATTAGTCTAAAAGTTTATTTACATGAATTTTATAAAAGAGATAATAAAGTTGTATTTTTTAATGATGGTTTAATAAATTTTCAAATACTTGGTAATGAAAAGAATATTAAAACGGATATTCTTGTAGAACAAAATCGTGCAATTGGTATTTTAGATGCTGAAGTTGATACTAATATATTGGGATATGATTTAAATAACATCATAGAAAATTACTATCAATTCAAATATTTAGATGAAATTCTTGATTCAAGAGCAAAGAAAACCTATGATTTTTCAATTAGAACCTATCCGCCAAATGAAGATTATTTGGTTATAAAAGTTGTTCCTTTTCAAGAGGCTAAAGGCATATTGTCTAATTTTTATATAATTTATGATAGTAATAAAAAGCTAATTATAGAAGTGGGTTCTTTTGTTACTTCAGACCGACTTCAAACTTACAAAGAGAGTATGTTTGCTTCGAGAAAAGTCTACAAATTAGAGTTTAAAAACACTTTTAGACAAGAAGGAAATTATTATTATTTAGCTAATTCCAAAGAAGTAATTGGTTTTGAAAAATATTATAAAAAGAAATCCAGACGAATTGAAGTAAAAAATCACATGGTAATTACCGATTTTAATAAAAAAACCTTTGAATATGGAGATAAAAACATATTTAAAGGGAAATCACTTATCAACAAGCAGACTTCTTTTTTTACGGATTATTGGGATGTAGAATCAGGATTTGTATCAACTCCAGAAGAAAAAGCAATCATTGAGCAGTTAAGTAAAGGTATTGGTGATGTTCAAAATGAAGAGGAAAACCCAAAAGAATAATACTACTTATTATTAATGCTTTGAAACTAATCAGGATTAAAGTATATTTGCGCACTTTTAAAATAATATTAACTAGTAATTTAAAATTCTCTTTGAGGATTTAAGGGCTTATGAAAGCAGGAATTGTAGGATTACCAAACGTAGGAAAATCAACTTTATTTAATTGTTTATCAAACGCAAAAGCGCAAAGTGCTAACTTTCCGTTTTGTACTATAGAACCAAATATTGGAGTAGTAAATGTTCCAGATCCACGTATTGCTCGTTTAGAGGAATTGGTTAAACCAGAGCGTGTTCAAATGGCAACAGTAGATATTGTTGATATTGCAGGTTTAGTAAAAGGAGCAAGTAAAGGAGAAGGTTTAGGAAATCAATTCTTAGGAAATATTAGAGAGTGTAATGCTATTATTCACGTTTTACGTTGTTTTGATAACGATAATATTGTTCACGTTGATGGAAATGTAAATCCAATTCGCGATAAAGAAACGATTGATATCGAATTGCAATTAAAAGATTTAGAGACGGTAGAAAAACGTTTAGAAAAAACCAATCGTGCTGCTAAAACTGGAAACAAAGAAGCACAAGCTGAAAAAGCATTGTTAGATAGAATTCGCGAAATTTTATTAGCGGGTAAATCAGCTCGTACAGTAGTTCCTCAAAATCATGATGAGGAAGAAATGTTAGAAAGTTTCCAATTGATCACTACAAAACCTGTATTATATGTTTGTAATGTTGACGAAGCATCAGCAGTAAACGGAAACAAATATGTAGACCAAGTTCGTGATTTAGTTAAAGACGAAAATGCTGAGGTAATTGTACTTTCAGTAGGAGCAGAGGCCGATATCACTGAATTAGAAAGCTACGAAGAGCGTCAAATGTTCTTACAAGATATGGGTTTATCTGAGCCAGGTTCGGCAGTATTAATTCGTGCCGCTTATAAATTATTAAAATTACAAACGTATTTCACTGCTGGAGTTAAAGAAGTTCGTGCTTGGACAATCAACATCGGTGATACAGCACCAAAAGCAGCTGGAGTTATTCACACTGATTTTGAAAAAGGTTTCATTCGTGCAGAAGTTATTGCATTTGAAGATTTCTCAAATTACGGTTCTGAAGCAAAAGTTAAAGAAGCTGGAAAATTAAGAGTAGAAGGAAAAGAATATATTGTTAAAGATGGTGATGTAATGCATTTCCGTTTTAACGTGTAATTTTTTAGACATACCAAAGAAATAAATCTCTTTATGGCATTAAAAGAAGAATTCGAAAAGCAAGGTTTGTGGCTCTTTAGATATAGAGGAGTTTTGCCTGTATTTATTTTATTCATAGGTTTTTTGCTTTTTGTTTACACGGAGTTACATCCTGAAACTTTTTTCATAAAGAATTCGCCATATGAGATTTATTTTGAAATGAGTTGTTTGTTAATAGGACTATTCGGATTGTTTATTCGAATTTGTGTAATAGGTTTTACACCAAAAAACACTTCTGGTAGAACCGTTAAAAATCAAGTAGCTGATACCTTAAATACGAAAGGAATTTATTCCTTAGTTCGCCACCCTTTATATCTAGGGAATTACTTCATGTGGTTAGCTCCTGCAATGCTATCGGGTAACTTTTGGTTTGTGGTTGCTTTTACACTTTCTTATTGGTTGTATTATGAACGAATTATGTATGCAGAAGAGCAATTCTTAAGAAATAAGTTTGGTTTGGTTTATGAAGATTGGGCTAATCAAGTGCCTGCTTTTATTCCAGATTTTAAAAATTTTATCAAAGCAGATTTATCTTTTAGTTGGAAAAAAGTTGTTCGAAAAGAGATAACTGGAATTTTCGTTTTATTTGCTATTTTCTTTGCCTTTGATTACGTTGGAGTTTATCTTAAAAATGAAGAAGCTCCAAATCCTTTTTTATTATACAGCATGATATTTTTATTAATAGCAATTGCTGTTATTAAAATTATCAAGAAGAAAACCGATTGGCTAAAACAAGAAAACCGATAATTTCTTTGGCATACGTTTTGATGTTTTCTTTCAAAACAAACTATCATGAAAAAATATTTTATTTTAGCTGCATTTGCTGTGGCTGTAGTTTCCTGTAAAGATCATGGATTGAACAACAGTTTTATATATTTTTCGGCAGCCCAACCCACAAATGTGGATGAAATAACAGTATTCCCTAAGAAGTTTGTTCGAACCTATACAATGGATTATTCCCATCGTTTAATAGTTGAGCCAAAATGCGCTTATATCAAAGAAATTGAAACTATTACCGCTATAAAATCAGAATTGGATTCTATTCCCGAATTAGAATTTCGAAATAATCAAGTTTTCGATAAATCTGAAAATAAACCTTATAAAACATTTGTAAAAGGCGATACAATTACTTTTGAAATCGAGCGTCTAGATACTATTTTTTCCTTTGCAGAAAATGAAATCGCAAAAGAATATAAATCTTCATTGATATTGAATAAGGAAATAGATGGGAAATACCAAACCAGTATTTTAAAATTATCAACAGTTGTAGCAAAACACATTCAACTTGGTACTAAAAAAGATTTTGACAAGTTAAATACAGAACTGAAAATTCCATTTAAAACTGTAATTGAAGAAAACGATACGTTACATGTAATTTTAACGCCATCACGAGCTGATTTTAGAAAATTATTACGTAGAGAAGGTTTTGAGTACGAAAGCAATTATTTATTTAAATAATTAAAATGAAAATCCTTAAAAAACTACTAAAGTATTTCGCGATTTTCATTTTATCATTATTTGCGTATTTGTTAATCGTTACTTTATTGTCATTCGTTTCTGTAAATTATGATGTGGCTCAAAATCAAGAAGAAATCCCAATTTACATTCTAACAAACGGTGTGCATACCGATATTGTTTTGCCAATTAAAAATGAACATCACGATTGGTCATCCCAACTCAAATTTGAACATACGAAATCAAAAGATACCACGTATCAATATGTAGCTTTAGGCTGGGGCGACAAAGGTTTTTATTTAGAAACTCCCACTTGGGCTGACTTAAAAGTAAGTACAGCTGTAAAAGCAGCTTCAGGTTTGAGCACATCGGCTATGCATGTGACTTTTTATAAACATTTAAAAGAGAACCAGTCTTGTAAAAAGATTCAAATTTCGTTAGAAAATTATAAAAAGTTGATTGCATTCATTAATGAATCTTTCCAAACTAAATCAGGTAAATTCCTAAAAATAGAAACCAATGCCGTTTACGGAAAACACGATGTTTTTTACGAAGCCAACGGAAGTTATTCGCTATTTTACACCTGCAATTCTTGGGCAAACCAAGCCCTAAAAGCAGCGAATCAAAAAGCGGCCCTTTGGACAATTTCAGATAGTGGGATTTTTAGGCACTATAAGTAGTTAAAAGTCTTTCTTCTTTTCTCTTTTGTTCTTGAACTTGAATTTGATTTTTGCTCTTGAACTTGCTCTTGTCAACCGCATTTTGTCAATAACTTATCCGATTTTCGTTTCTCAATTTTGGAGATAAATGCTATATTGCAAAAAATCCAAAATCTGTCTATGTTAGAGCAAAATCAATATACCGAAGACAACATACGTTCGCTCGATTGGAAAGAGCACATTCGTATGCGTCCGGGTATGTATATCGGAAAATTAGGTGACGGTTCATCGCCTGATGATGGTATTTACATTCTGTTAAAGGAAGTAATGGACAACTGTATCGATGAATTCGTTATGGGTGCCGGAAAAACCATTGAAGTGACTATCAAAGATAAATTGGTAACCGTTCGCGATTATGGTCGAGGCATTCCATTAGGAAAAGTGGTTGATGTAGTTTCTAAAATGAACACAGGAGGAAAATACGATTCCAAAGCCTTTAAAAAATCCGTAGGTTTAAATGGTGTCGGAACAAAAGCTGTAAATGCACTTTCGAATTACTTCCGAGTAGAATCGGTTCGTGATAACCAACAAAAAGCAGCGGAATTCTCAGCCGGAAATTTGACACTGGAAGAAGATATTCAAGAAACTACAAAACGTAAAGGAACCAAAGTTTCTTTCGTTGCTGATGATACGATTTTCAAAAACTACAAATACCGAAACGAATACATCATCAAAATGCTCAAAAACTATTGTTATTTAAATCGCGGATTAACGATTTATTACAATGGTGAAAAATACGTTTCGGATTACGGATTAAAAGATTTATTGGAAGAGAATATTTCGGCTGAAGATATGGTATATCCTATCATTCATTTAGAAGGTGATGATATCGAAGTTGCTATTACGCACAGTAAATCACAATATTCAGAAGAATACCATTCGTTTGTCAACGGACAAAATACTACGCAAGGAGGAACGCATTTAGGCGCTTTCCGTGAGGCGATTGTAAAAACCATCAAAGAGTTTTACAACAAACCTTTTGAAGCTTCCGATATTCGTAAATCGATTGTTTCTGCGGTTTCTGTAAAAGTGGAGGAACCCGTATTCGAATCACAAACGAAAACCAAATTAGGTTCAACTGATATCGGTCCGAATGGTCCAACGGTTCGTACGTTCGTAAATGATTTTATCAAAACGAATTTAGATAACTTCTTACATAAAAATCCAGAAGTAGCCGATGCGTTACTACGTAAAATTTTACAAGCCGAACGCGAACGTAAAGAACTATCTGGAATTCGTAAATTAGCTAAAGAACGTGCTAAAAAAGCAAGTTTACACAATAAAAAATTACGTGATTGCCGTGTCCATTTAACCGATGCTAAAAATCCTAGAAGTTTAGAAAGTACGCTTTTTATTACCGAGGGAGATTCGGCTTCGGGTTCGATAACCAAAAGTCGCGATGTAAATACACAAGCAGTTTTTAGTTTACGTGGAAAGCCTTTGAACTCTTACGGAATGACGAAAAAAATCGTGTACGAAAACGAAGAATTCAACTTATTGCAAGCCGCATTAGACATTGAAGAATCGATGGAAGATTTGCGTTACAACAACATCGTAATCGCAACCGATGCCGACGTGGATGGTATGCACATTCGCTTGTTATTGATTACGTTTTTCTTGCAGTTTTTCCCAGAGTTGATTAAAGACGGCCATTTGTATATATTACAAACGCCATTATTCCGTGTGCGAAACAAAAAAGAAACGATTTACTGTTACAGTGAAGATGAACGAGTAGCTGCTATCGAAAAGCTAAAACCAAAACCAGAAATCACCCGATTCAAAGGATTAGGAGAAATTTCGCCAGATGAGTTTAAGCATTTCATAGGGCAAGACATTCGTTTAGATCCAGTCATGTTAGATAAAGCCACTACGATTGAAAATTTGTTAGAGTTCTATATGGGTAAAAATACCCCAGACCGACAAGATTTTATCATCAACAATTTGAAAGTGGAGTTGGATGTAGTGGAAAAAAATTAGTTGCCAGTATTCAGTTTTTAGTGTGCAGTAATTTTGAATTAAGAAATAATATACTGAAAATAATTCAGCATAAAAATGAAAGACGAAGAAGATAACATCATCCCAGAGGACGACAATTTAGAGAATCAAGACAATTTTTCAAACGAAGAAGGTTTTGAGGATATTCATGTGTCAACGGGACATCATTTTTACGAAAACAACGAAAATCCAGAGGATACCATTACCAAAGTTACAGGAATGTACAAGGATTGGTTCTTGGATTACGCTTCCTATGTAATTTTAGAGCGTGCCGTTCCTGCGATTGAAGACGGTTTCAAACCCGTACAACGTCGTATTATGCACTCTATGAAAGAGTTAGATGATGGTCGTTACAATAAAGTAGCGAATATCATTGGGCACACTATGCAGTATCACCCTCACGGAGATGCGAGTATTGGTGACGCTATGGTAAATATTGGACAAAAAGATTTGTTGATTGATTGTCAAGGAAACTGGGGAAATATTTTGACCGGTGACGGAGCCGCAGCACCTCGTTACATCGAAGCGCGAATTTCAAAATTTGGTCACGATGTATTGTTCTCGCCAAAAGTTACCCAATGGCAATTGAGCTATGATGGTCGTAAAAACGAACCTGTTCATTTACCAGTAAAATTCCCATTGTTGTTAGCGCAAGGTGGCGAAGGAATTGCGGTAGGTTTATCAACTAAAATTTTGCCTCACAATTTCAATGAGTTGATTGATGCGTCGATTAAAATTTTAAAAGGAAAACCTTTCACACTTTTTCCAGATTTCCCAACAGCCGGAATTGCCGATGTTTCCAATTATAATGATGGAATGCGAGGTTCTCGTGTGCGCGTAAGAGCTAAAATTGCACCTTTAGATAAAAATACTTTGGTAATTACCCAAATTCCGTTTTCAACCGATACTACAAAATTGATTGATAGTATTTTGAAAGCCAATGAAAAGGGTAAAATCAAGATCAAGAAAATTGAAGATAATACGGCTGCTGAGGTTGAAATCCTAATTCATTTACAACCCGGAACTTCACCAGATAAAATGATTGATGCGTTGTATGCATTCACCGATTGTGAACTGTCTATCGCGCCTCTAGGTTGTGTTATCGAAAATTGTAACAAGCCTTTGTTTATTGGTGTTTCTGATATTTTGAAGATTTCTACGAATCGTACCTTGAATATTTTAAAACGAGAATTAGAAATTCAATTGGACGAACTCGAAGCGAAGTGGCATTTTGCGAATTTAGAGAAGATTTTCATTCGTGAAGAAATGTACATCGACTTCAAATTGTATTCGGATAGAGATTCGCTTTACAAATACATGTACGACCGATTTGAGCCTTTCAAATCCATTCTAATTCGTGAAATTGAAGACGAAGATTTACAGCGATTGACGCAAATTCCAATGATTCGTATCACACGATTTGACTCGGATAAAGCTGATGATGCGATTGCGAAATTGGAAGCTGAAATCGAGCAAGTGAAACATCATTTAGATCATTTGATTGATTATGCGGTGGATTACTTCACCAATTTAAAAGACAAATACGGAAAAGGAAGAGAGCGTTTAACTGAATTACGAAATTTCGATAACATTCAAGCTACGAAAGTAGTATTGCGTAACCAAAAATTCTATGTGAATAGAGAAGAAGGTTTTGTAGGAATGGGCTTGAAAAAAGACGAATACGTAGGCGAATGTTCCGATATTGATGACATCATCGTTTTCTTACGCGATGGAAAAATGATGGTGACCAAAATTGATGATAAGAAGTTCATTGGAAAAGATATCATTCATGTTGCCGTATTTGATAAAAACGACAAACGTACCATTTACAACATGATGTATCGCGATGGTAAAAACGGTTCGACTTTCATCAAACGTTTCAATGTTTCTGGAGTAACTCGCGATAAATTTTATGATTTGACGCAAGAAAAACCAGGTTCTATGGTATCGTATTTTTCAGCGAATCCAAATGGAGAAGCAGAAGTGGTTACGATTTTATTACGCCAAGTTGGAAGTGTGAAGAAACTGAAATGGGATGTCGATTTTTCGGATATTGCCATCAAAGGAAGAGCTTCTCGAGGAAATACCGTAACCAAATATCCAATCAAAAAAATCGAGTTAAAAGAGAAAGGAATTTCAACTTTACGTCCGCGAAAAGTTTGGTTTGATGATACAGTGCAACGTTTGAATGTAGATGGAAGAGGCGAGTTGCTAGGCGAATTTAAACCAAACGACCGCTTATTAATCATCAACCAGTCTGGAAAAGTAAAAACCATTATTCCAGAACTTTCTACCCATTTTGAAGAAGATATGATTGTGTTGGAAAAATGGAATCCAAACAAACCGGTTTCTTGTATTTATTTCGATGGCGAAAAAGAACGTTACTTTGTAAAACGTTTCTTAATTGAAAACGAAAACAAAGAAGAAATCTTTATTTCCGAACACGAAAAATCACAATTGGAAATCGTTTCTACCGATTGGCGTCCAGTTGCTGAGGTTATTTTTGCTAAAGTGAAAGGCGTTCAAAAAGAAAACCAAGTGGTGGATTTAGAACAATTCATAGCAGTAAAAGGAATTAAAGCGTTGGGAAATCAGTTAACAACGGATAAAATTAAACAGATTAACTTATTAGATCCGCTTCCGTATGAAGAAGTGTTAGATGAGTCAGAAACTACAACTAATGAAGCTTCAGAGGAAGGAAACGATATTCAAGATTTCAACATAGAATTAGATGACGATGGACAAATAACGTTGTCTTTGGAATAAAATTTTGACCTGCAAGGTTTTTTACTTTGCAGGTTTTTTTTATTGATTTTTATCATTTTTCATTCAAAATAAAACCCTTAATTTCGCCCTAAATTAAAACACAACAACATGTCAACATTTCCATCAGACATTGAAATTGCGCAAAATGCAACGATGTCTCATATTAAAGATATTGCCAAAAAAATCAATATTTCAGAAGACGATTTAGAATTTTATGGCAAGTACAAAGCCAAATTACCACTGCGCTTACAACAAGAAAACCCAAAAGGAAAACTGATTTTAGTTTCTGCCATGTCGCCAACCAAATATGGTGAGGGAAAAACAACCATGTCGATTGGTTTAACGGACGGATTGAATTACATCGGTAAAAAAGCGATTGCGGTTTTACGTGAACCTTCACTTGGACCCGTTTTCGGCTTAAAAGGTGGCGCTGCTGGTGGAGGTTATGTGCAAGTGTTGCCAATGGAAGACATCAATTTGCATTTCACAGGTGATTTTTCTGCCATTGAAAAAGCGAATAATCTACTTTCGGCGGTGATTGATAATAATTTACAAAACACGAAATATTCTTTAAATCTTGATCCAAAATCTATCGCTTGGAAACGAGTTATGGATATGAATGATCGTTCGTTGCGTCAAATTATTATTGGAGTAGGAGCAAAAGCAAATGGTACAATGCGTGAAGACGGTTTCAATATTACACCAGCTTCGGAAGTGATGGCGATTTTATGCTTGGCGAAAGATTTAGAAGATTTGAAATTCCGATTAGGAAATATTTATGTTGGGAAAACGTTAGATGGAAAAGCCATTTTTGCTCGCGATTTGAATGTAGTAGGAGCCATGGCAACATTATTGAAAGATGCGATAAAACCGAACTTAGTACAAACCATAGACGGTAATCCAGCTATTTTACATGGTGGACCATTTGCTAGTATTGCACAAGGAACTAATACAGCTATTGCTACAAAAATGGGATTATCATTAGGCGATTACGTAGTAACAGAAGCAGGTTTTGGTGCTGATTTAGGAGCTGAAAAGTTTCTACACATCAAATGTGAACAAAGTGGTTTAAAACCAGATGCTGTGGTTTTAGTAGCAACCATTCGTGCTATTAAGCATCATGCGGGATTAGCAGCGGAAGATTTTAAAACAGAAAACGTAAGTGCCATTGAAAAAGGCTTTTGCAATTTGGAAAAACACATTGAAAACATGCAACAATTTGGATTGAATCCTGTGGTTTGCATCAATGCTTTTCCTGATGATACGCAAGCGGAATATGATATATTAAAAGAATTATGTGCTACTAAAGGAGTTACGGCTATTGTTAGTACTGCGTTTGCTCATGGTGGAAAAGGTTCGGCTGAAGTAGCGCAAAAAGTAGTTGAAGAAATTGAAAAAGAAACTGCAAATTATAAACCATTGTACCAACCTTCCGATTCTATTGAAAATAAAATCAACGTAGTTGCTAAAAATATTTATGGCGCGAATTCAGTTGAGTTTTCTCCAAAATCGAAAGCACAATTGAAAATGATTAACGATTTAGGATTTGGTCATTTTTCTATTTGTATGGCGAAAACACCAGCAAGTTTTTCAGATAATGAAAAGTTAATTGGTCGCCCTGCAAATTTTGACATTACCGTTCGTGAATTTGAAATTTCTTCAGGAGCTGGATTTGTAGTGCCATTATTAGGTGATGTAATGCGAATGCCAGGTTTACCAGCGGTTCCAAACGCAGAACGAATTGATATTGACAACGAAGGAAGAATTACGGGATTGTCTTAATTTTATAATGGAACAGTAGGAAAGTTTTGAATATTAATCCATTTTTCTTACTGTTCCTCTTTGTTTTTTTGAATCGCCTACAAATGAATATTCAAATGTATAAGAGTTTTTATCAGTAGTTAAAATCTTCATTTGAACTGCTTTCTTCTCCTCTCTGTTTTTAGGATGAATATTTTGCATTACGTATTCACAATCATTCGTCCATCTAACTTTAAACGTATCGATTTTTCCTTCAAAAGTTTCAATTTGAATGGAATCATTACGTTCAAATGTACTCGTATATTTTTTTCCTTCAATTTCGGTTTCTGAAGTGAATTTTCCGGTTTTAAAATCAGTGCAATTGCGTTCTTGATTGTAACAAGAAGTTAGTACAGTTAGTAATAGTAAACCGTAAATCGAATATTGTATTTTGAATTTCATAATTGATTTTTGTTTCGAAGCTTAGGGGTTAAACTTGTTATTGCTATTGTTTATCACCATCAAACATACTTTTTACTAAAGTATTAATGCCTTTGTAAATTAGAAACATCGCTGTTAAAGCAACTAATATTCCCAATGTTAAAACATATGGATATAAAGGATGTTTTTCATTTTTGAATGCACTGTTAATAATAATAGGGCCAAGAAATAACAATGGTAAAGCTCCAGCTAAATACTTTATTCCTTTTGCTAATATGTTTTTATCTGTTGCCATTAGAAAGTAATTCGAAATCCAACACCATTAGAATTTGTCACAAAATTCATTTCAAAATTGTCACCTAAAGTTTTATTTTGTTCTTTTAATCCTTGGTTATACAGATCAACACTTTCCTGAACTAATTTCTTTCTTCCTGATAAAATAGGGATTGAAACCACCATTAGGCCAACACCAGCATATGTAATTACTGTTGGGTATTTTACATCAGAAGTTAATCCCATAACTAAATCAGCAGCAGTTCCACCTATTCCTAATCCTAGTAAAAAACCACCAAGAGATTCTTTAGTTTTTGCTTTTTTGAATAGATGTAAGGCTTTTAAATCAGATTTCAATAAGTTTTTGGTTTCAAAAGAAGAAATTTGTTCCCCATCTTGAAATATTTTACCTTCATTGTATTCTAATTTTTGAGCAAAAGTTGTTGAAAAACCGAATATTGCTAAGATTAAAATTAACTGTTTCATATTATATTTTATTTTTATTGTTGTAAAAGTTTACGGCATTTCTAACACTTCCGTGTGTTTCTAAAAGTTTCCCAGCTTCTTCATAATTTACTGGAATCTCGTCCATAATCATTCTTGTTCCTCTATCGATCAATTTGGTGTTACTCAATTGCATATCAACCATTTTATTGCCTTTAACTCGTCCTAACTGAATCATGGTTGAAGTCGAAATCATGTTTAAAACCAATTTTTGAGCTGTTCCAGCTTTCATACGAGAACTTCCTGTAACGAATTCTGGTCCAACCACAACATCAATTGGAAATTGAGCAGTTTTGGATAGTGGACTTTCCGCGTTACAACTGATACTTCCTGTGCTGATGTTATTTTGATTGCACATTTCTAAACCGCCAATCACATAAGGCGTAGTTCCTGAAGCTGCTATTCCAACAACAACATCGTTTTTATTGATGTTCCATTGTTGTAAATCTTTCCAAGCTTGTTCCTGGTCGTCTTCAGCAAATTCAACTGCTTTTCGAATTGCACTATCGCCGCCTGCAATAATTCCAATTACCAAATCAAAAGGAACACCAAAAGTTGGTGGACATTCCGAAGCATCTACAATTCCTAAACGTCCTGAAGTTCCCGCACCAATGTAAAACAAACGACCGCCTTGTTTCATTTTCGAAACAATTTCAGTAACTAATTTTTCAATTTGGGGTAAGGCTTTTTCCACCGCTAACGGAACTGTTTTGTCTTCATTGTTGATATTCGCCAACAAATCCGTTACCGACATTTTTTCTAAATGTTCGTATTTGGATGCTTGTTCTGTTGTTTTGGTAAAATTCATGCGATTATTTTAAAACATGATGTGCCAAAACATTCTGCACATCATAGACATTGACAGATTTATTAAATTGTTTCACGATACTTGGATGAGCTTCGCTAGAAACCCAAATTTTCAATTCGGCTTCTAAGTCAAAAGTTCCTGCTGTTTCAACACTAAAGCGTGAAATACTTTTGTAAGTAATCGATTTGTATTCAATTTTACTACCTGTTATTCCTTGTTTTTCAATCAATATTAATCGCTTGTTTGTAAAAATAAAAGTGTCACGAATCAGTTTGAAACCTAATTCAATTTCTTCTCCAGTGATTAATAATTTGCCATAATCTTTTACTAAAGTTTCTTGATTTACAGCACCTGCATTTCCAAGTAAAGCAGAAAAAATTCCCATATATGATGTTTTAAATATTCTTCAAATTTAAGTAAAAACTACTTATGTTTTATGTCGATTTATGATTAATGCGAATGTCCCATTTCAATTATGTAAGCCAAAACAAAACCAAATACTATCATCGTAATTTTTGCCAAATTGAATTTGTGTCCTTCGTTACTTTCAAAAATTATGGTGGATGAAATATGGAATAAAATTCCCACCACAACTGCTGAAATTTCTTTAGCATAATGTTGGGCAAAATGCATTTGTTCGGCTAAAAAAGTTCCCATTGGAGTCATTAAAGCGAAGGTGAACATAAACGCAAAAATCATCATTTTATTCATCTTGGCATTCACAAAAAACAAAGTCAAAATAATAGCAATAGGTAAGTGATGAACCGCAATTCCGTAAGCTAAATTGTGATTGTTGTGAATAGGGAAACCTTCTAACAAGGCGTGAATGCACAAACTAATAAACAATAACCACGGAATGTGATGTAATTCGTTATGCTCGTCTGTATGCACATGAACGTGACCGTGTTCAGCTCCTTTTGAGAAAAACTCTAATAAAATTTGGAACAGAATTCCAATCATAATGAAAACCCCAACGGGTAACGTCGTATGTGCTTCTTCACCTTCGTGAACGTGGTTGTGTCCTTCGCTGAATAATTCGGGAAGTAAATGTAAAACCGTTAGCGAAAGTAAAAATGCACCACTAAACGCCAATAACAATTTGATGTTTTTCTTTTTTTGTGGTTTTAAAAGTAACGCGAATAAAAAGCCAATAATTACGGCCGAAAAGGTGATGATATATTGCATTATTTAAAAATCATAATTAAACGTTCTGATTGGTTTTTATAGAATTTTCGCAATTTATAATCGCCAAAAATATCCAAAAGATAAATGCCAGCTTCTTCCATCATTTTTTCGAAATCTTCTAATCGAAGCGCTTGCACTCTTTCGATGAAATGATAGTTTTTGCCTTCATCTTCGAATGAAATTTCTTTAAAAATATGGCCGTCTTTATAATAACGTTGGATATGAAAATCAATTCCATCAACTGTTTTTACTTCATCAGCAACTAAATTCTCAATTACATAATCCGCATTCATAAAATCTATAACAGCAAAACCAGTTTCGGTTAAACTATTGTGAATGGCTTTGATGGTTTTGTAATTGTCGGCATCATCTTCAAAATAGCCAAAACTAGTGAACAAATTGAAAATAGCATCGTATTTTTCGTTACACGTTTCACGCATATCGTGTACTTTGAAATGCAGTTTTTCGTTGGAAAATTGCGAGGCTTCTTTAATACTGTTTTCCGATAAATCAATTCCGGTAACATTAAAACCTAAGGAATTCAAATAAATCGCATGACGACCTTTTCCGCAAGCTAAATCTAAGATTCTTGCATCTTCTGGAAGGTTTAAATAATGTGTTAAATTGTCCATTAACAACTGCGCTTCCTCATCGTTACGTTCTTTATATAAGATGTGATAGTATTTAGTATCAAACCAAGATTCGAACCAGTTTGAAGAAGACGAATTGTTTGAAGTTTGTTGTATATTGTTGTTATCTGACATTTAAACGAGATTGATATCTTTGAACTTGCAAATTTAATGTATTTTTGCACAAGAATATCTTAATTATTGATATTGCAATTTATTTTTGCAATTGAACTTGAATTTGAAGAATGGAAAATTTTAAAATGACGGCTAAAACGTTCTTTGGTTTTGAAGAAATATTAGCTAAAGAATTACAACTTTTAGGTGCTCAGAAAGTAGAAATTGGAACACGTGTAGTGAGTTTTATGGGCGATAAAGGTTTTATGTATAAAGCCAATTTAGCTTTAAGAACTGCATTAAAAATATTGAAACCCATTAAAACGTTCAAAGCTTTCAATGATAAAAGCTTGTACGAAGGCATCAAAAAAATCGATTGGACAGATTATTTAAACGAGCATCAAACCTTTTTAGTTGAAACTACTTTGCATTCGGAGCATTTCAATCACAGTCAGTTTGTGGCGTTAAAAACGAAAGATGCAATAGTTGATCAATTTCGTGAATTGAATGGCAAACGTCCAAGTATCGATAAAGATTTTCCAGATTTACAAATTCATGTGCATATTGATAGAGATACCGTTACGGTTTCTTTGGATACTTCAGGAGCTTCATTGCATCATAGAGGATATCGAAGTGCTACCAACATTGCACCAATCAACGAAGTTTTAGCAGCTGGAATGTTGATTTTATCGGGTTGGGAAGGGAAGAGTCACTTTTTAGATCCCATGTGTGGTTCTGGAACTATTTTAGCGGAGGCTGCGATGATTGCTTGTAATATTCCAGCAAACATCAATCGTAAAGAATTTGCTTTTGAGAAATGGAACGATTGGGATGCCGAGTTATTTGACGATATTCTAGAATCACTATTAAAGAAAACACGTGAGTTTCATTATACGATTAGGGGATATGATAAAGCGCCAAGTGCTGTTTCAAAAGCAAAGGACAATGTTAGAAACGCCAATTTAGACGAATACATTACGATTACTAACGAAAACTTCTTTGATTCTAAAAAAGAAACCGAAGGTCCGTTGCACATGGTATTTAATCCGCCTTACGGAGAGCGTTTGGATATTGATATGGAGCGTTTTTATAGAGAAATTGGAGATACCTTAAAACAAAATTATCCCAATACGAATGCTTGGTTCATCACTGCCAATTTAGAAGCATTGAAATTCGTAGGCTTGAAGCCCAGTAGAAAAATTAAACTTTTCAATGGTAAGTTAGAAGCACGCTTGGTGAAATACGAAATGTACGAAGGAAGTAAGAAAGGTAAGTATCTGAATACTGAAGAGTAAGTGTTCAGTGTTCAGTTTTTAGTATTCAGAAATTAGATCAACAATTAAACAATACATACAATGAGCAAAAAAGTAAAAGCATTTTTATTTAACTTCTTAGGGTTTGTGGTGATTTATATGCCAACACTTTATTTAGTAAATATCTTTTCTCGTTTAAACGGAATATGGATTCCGTTGACCGCATTTATGGTTGCATTATTATTAGCGCCAAAGTTTCAAGCTATAAAAACTCACGATGGAGAAAAAATCTATATGAAGTGGTTATTTATAAAAGGGGTGAAAGAAATAAAATAAGGAAATCCTGAGCTTTGCTCAGGATTTTTGTTTTTGCTAGATATGTTTTCATAGTAATTTATTTTCTTGTTTTCTTTTTTGATTGAAATGGAGTAACGTCTTTTACGGTATTTTCTCTATTTTCGTCATCATTTATGATTTGTTCTTTGATTGTTGAAAAATCTATTAATTTAAGATCTATTTTTCTAACCTGTCTATTCCACATGGTATGATAGTAATATACTTTTTCTTTTAAGTCACACGATGAAGTGATTTGAGTTGCGCTAACAATATCTGAGGGTGTTTTTTCTGATGGCATTTGAGCGCCTAGAGGAATGTTAAAGTTATCAAGTATTCTGAAAGATTCAAATACAGCATCAATTGAGGTGCTTAATGGTCGACATGAAGCAGTAAAAGCAGCTGCTCTAACAAATCTTGACGGGGGAGTAAAATCACCAGGCAACCCTATTAATCCTGAACCTCCACCTAACGGATTTAATTCGTAGTTACCAAAAACTTTTTGTTGATTGGGTGAATTTGAAAGGTTTAAATAATTTCTTTGGTTAATTAAATGCCAATCGTAAGTTGGTGAATTCGTAATAACACCTAAATAAGGATCGTAAATTTTAACTTCACCTTTATTTACAATTTCGATTATTTTGCTGTTTCCACTTGGATCAACAATTTTAAAATGAAAAGGCAACGCTGCACCTCCAAAATCTTTATTTTCAACATTTACCACAATAACTTCGTTAAGGTGTTTTATAGCTTCATCTACAGTATTAAATGAAGAGAGCATCCATTGCATTAAATCACCCACACTCATAGATTTGGATGCTTTTGTTTTGTCGTAAACTGCATATTCTGCAAAGCCGGGTAAATAATATACACCAACATATAAACCTTCTTCGTTTATTCCATCTGGACCATAAGGTTGTCCGTAAGCAGTTAGAGTAACAAAACCATATTTGCCTTTCCAGTTTTTACCGTTTGTTCCTTCGGGTGTTTGTGCTTTAAATTCTTTATTTCTAGGGACTATTAATAATTGATTGTGTTGTGCATCATTTAAAGCCCATTCCACAGTTCGTGCAACAACTACACCACCATCTTTAGAAAGTAATGTAATACCTGTGCAAGCATAAATAGGTGAAGAAATTAAAGAAACAACAACAATAGCAATAATACTATTTCTAAATAAATAATTTATTTTCATTTGGTTTTAATTGTGTTTATTTCGAAAAATACTTATTTTAACCAAATATAGCATTTTATTTAGGAATTACATTTTGATTTTAACAGATTTAATGTTTGTTTGTTGACTTTTGTTTGAATTTATTGATGGTTAAATTTCTTTGCTTATGGTTAAAGCTCATCGATTTGAGATTTTGTGTTCATAAAAAAAGCGTTACTTTCGTAACACTTCCTTTATTATTTTTTCTCTTCTGATTTTTTGTTTTTCTTGTAAATTGGGATAAAATAACTTAGTGTGTAGTTAAATCCTGCACCAAACTTTCCATCATACGTTCGGTTGTAACCTGGTATGAAAAGATTATCAAATCCTTCAGGTCTTTTGTTGGATACCAAATAATTCAATCGTACTGAAAATCCTAAGTAGAGGTTATTGAATAATTCGGCTTTGATTCCACCTACTACTTCTAACCAACTGGCATTCAATCCACTAAATTTTTCGCCAGATATTACAATATTTTCTCCGTAATAATTGGTTGGGTCATAAATTTTGTAACTATTCAATGTATGATTAAAACTGCTAACACCATATCGCATACCAATATAAATCATATTTTCCATATCAAGCCAATTCTCAAAAGAGTTATAATCAAAACCTACTTTAAAATAGGTGCCTTTTGTAGTGAAATTCAATCGGTCGTCATCAATAGTTTTGTCTTCGTTTCCAAGTTCTCCCGCAAGATAAAAACGCTTGGTTAAACGATAGTCTCCTACAATTTCAAAACCGCGATAGTCTTCTTCATAAAAGGAACGTGCAATTTTATGTAAATCGGCTCCCAAGCGTAAACCATAACGCTCAGGAAATAAAACCTTTGTAGTGTCTTTAGATTGTGCATTACCTAAAAATGAAACGCATAATAAGCCAATACTAAAAATATATTTTAACATGTATTTCATTTTCGTTTTCAATATTAGGTTGAGAGATTACAATGTTTTGAATCCAATTGTTAGTATCAGTTGTTAAAACTGTTCCATCTGTAGTGTTTAGTTGAAATGTCATTTTATAACCGCATGCACGAGAAATATAAACCTCTTGAGTGGCGTAATTAAAAGTGATTTCGTCAAGATTGTCATTGGTAATATCAGAATCGTCACCATTAGCCGTAAAATGTAATATCGTTTGGATATCATTTGTTCTCAATGGGACCTGAATTTTACTAACACCATTAAAAGCAAATCCCTCTGTTTGAACAGATTCTGTAACTTTTAAATTTGTGACATTCTTTAAAACAGTTGGATTAGCATCATCGTAAAACTCAATAATGACTCTAGGTGTGGTGGGAGTTCCTTCTGCACAAATATCATCTTTTTCGCAGTTCCAAAACGAAACGGCTAAAAGCAAGGATAGGGTTATAAAAACAATTTTTTTCATAATTTATCTTTTTTCTAAAAGAACAACGTTTTCCACGTGATGTGTTTGCGGAAACATATCCACAGGGCGCACACGAACAACCTTGTATTTTTCGTCCATTAAAGCCAAATCACGAGCTTGAGTGGCCGAATTACAACTTACATACACAATTTTAGGTACATCCGTTTTCAATAACATTTCTACCACATCTTTATGCATTCCGTCTCTCGGTGGATCAGTAATGATAACATCAGGTTGACCGTGTTGGTTGATGAATTCGTCGTTGAAAACGTTTTTCATATCCCCAACATAAAACTCACAATTCGTAATGTTATTGCGTTCCGCATTTGCTTTTGCATCTATAATGGCTTCAGGTACGGCTTCAACACCAATTACTTTTTTAGCTTTTTTAGAAACGAACTGTGCAATTGTTCCAGTTCCTGTATATAAATCATAAACAGTTTCATTTCCTGTTAAACCTGCAAATTCTCTAGTGATTTTATACAATTCATACGCTTGATCTGAATTGGTTTGATAGAACGATTTTGCATTAATACTAAAATGTAACCCTTCCATTTCTTCCAAAATATAATCGCGACCTTTGAATAAAATAATATCTTGGTCATACAAAGTATCATTCAATTTCTGATTGATAACATATTGTAAGGATGTAATTTGGGGAAAACGCTCCGCCAAGAAATTCATCATCAACTCGATTCCGTTTTTATCATTTTCAAAAAACTGAATCAATACCATGATTTCTCCTGTTGAAGCGGTACGAATCATTAAGGTTCTAAGTAAACCTTCAGTCGCTCTTGCGTTGAAGAATGTTAAACCATTTTCGTTTGCAAAACGTTTGATTTCGTTACGAATTTCGTTTGATGGATCTTCTTGTAAATGACATTTTTCAATATCTAAAATCTTATCCCACATTCTTGGAATATGAAATCCTAATGCATTTTTATTGTCAAATTCAGTTCCCGATTGAATTTCTGCATCGGTCATCCAACGCGCATTCGAGAAGCCAAATTCCATTTTATTTCTGTAAAACAATTGTTTTTCCGAACCTAAAATGGGTTCAAATTCTGGCAACTCAATTTTACCAATACGCTTTAAATTATTGTAGACTTCCTGATTTTTATAGAGCAATTGTTGGCTGTACTTCATGTTTTGCCATTTGCAACCGCCACAAGCCCCAAAATGCTCGCAAACGGGGTCGATTCTATGTTCTGAAAATTCATGGATTTTTATAGCTTTACCTTCGTAGTAGGCTTTTCTTTTCTTCATGGTTTGCACATCTACTACATCGCCTGGTACTACATTTGGAATAAATATTACTTTGCCATCAGGAGCTTTTGCTACCGATACACCTTTTGCACCTGCATCAAGGATTTTTACGTTTTCGAATACGATTTTTTCTGTTCTCTTTTTTCCCATGAGGCAAAAATAAGAATTGTTAGGTGTATTTGTTAGGATTTTTTACTTTTATACCAAATTATTACTATGAAAACCCATTTAGCTTTACTTCGAGGAATTAATGTTTCCGGTCACAACATGATTAAAATGGACGTTTTGAAAACGCTTTTAGAAAATGCAGGATTTCAAAATGTTCGCACTTACATTCAATCGGGAAATGTTTTTGTGGATTCGGAAGAGGAGCATGGTGCAAGTGTTGGATTTAAAATCAAGCAAGAAATTTTCAAAGAATTAGGGTTAGAAGTTCCAGTCGTTGTTATCGGAAAAGAAGACTTGGAAGCGTGTCTAAATAACAATCCATATCTCAATGAAAAAGAGTGTGATAGCAAGAAATTATACGTGGCATTTTTATCGAAAGAATTACAAGGCAGCGCCATTAATGATTTAAAAATCAGTCAATTCAAACCTGACGAAGCTGCTATTGATAAAAATAAAATCTTCATTAAATATGCTGTTGGAGCAGGAAAAACCAGATTAGATCAAAAGTATATCGAGAAGAAACTCAATCTTACAGCTACCATTAGAAATTGGAATACCGTTACAACTTTATTGGATATGTTTGACTAAGAGTAGGGAGTTTATTTCTTCCGACATTCAACTTCTATCTTCCAACAAAATTTACTACTTTTGCAAACGGTTGATTTCTCACCAAAAAGAAGGAATTGCGATGTAACGATCAATAACAAAATTTTATGTCAGTTTTAGAAAAAATGAGTTCAGCTGAAGCAATTGCATTAGAAGACAAACACGGTGCACACAATTATCATCCACTTCCAGTAGTTTTAAGTAAAGGAGAAGGAGTTTATGTTTGGGATGTAGAAGGAAAGAAATATTATGATTTTCTTTCGGCTTATTCTGCTGTAAATCAAGGTCATTGTCATCCAAAAATTGTAGGTGCAATGGTTGAACAAGCACAAACCTTAACGTTAACATCAAGAGCGTTTTACAACGATAAATTAGGTGTTTACGAACAGTTTGTAACCAATTATTTCGGATTTGATAAAGTATTACCAATGAACACAGGAGCAGAAGCAGTGGAAACCGCTTTAAAATTGTGTAGAAAATGGGCTTACGAGAAAAAAGGAATCAACGAAAATGATGCACAAATTATTGTTTGTGATGGTAACTTCCACGGAAGAACTACTACCATTATTTCATTCTCAAATGATGAAAATGCTAGAAAAAACTTCGGACCTTATACAGCAGGATTTATAAGCATTCCTTATGATGATGTTGAAGCTTTAGAAAGAGCAGTAAATTCATCAAAAAATATTGCAGGTTTCTTAGTTGAGCCAATTCAAGGTGAAGCCGGAGTTTATACACCATCTGAAGATTTTATCAAAAAAGCAAAAGCCATTTGTGAAGCCAATAATGTATTGTTCATTGCTGACGAAGTTCAAACTGGTATTGCTAGAACCGGTTCTTTATTAGCGGTTTGTGGTAATTGCTCTTGTGAAGCAAAATGTGAAAAACAAACAACTTATACCCAACCTGATATTTTAATCTTAGGAAAAGCATTATCAGGTGGTGCTTATCCAGTTTCTGCAGTATTGGCAAATGATAACATTATGAATGTGATTAAGCCAGGACAACACGGTTCAACTTTTGGAGGAAACCCTGTTGCAGCTGCGGTTGCTATGGCGGCTTTAGAAGTAGTGTCTGAAGAACACTTAGCTCAAAATGCTAGAAAACTTGGAAAAATCTTCCGTGAAGAAATAGGTAAATTTATCGAAACTTCAAATATTGCAACTTTAGTAAGAGGAAAAGGATTATTAAACGCCGTTGTAATTAACGATACAGAAGAAAGCGACACC
The DNA here is from genome assembly GCF_021172145.1 of Flavobacterium cyclinae. Taxonomy (NCBI): domain Bacteria; kingdom Pseudomonadati; phylum Bacteroidota; class Flavobacteriia; order Flavobacteriales; family Flavobacteriaceae; genus Flavobacterium; species Flavobacterium cyclinae. The sequence goes on along the minus strand of NZ_CP089095.1, from coordinate 2,098,543 downwards.
GCTTGGAATATTTGTGTGCGTTTAGCTGAAAACGGTTTATTAGCCAAACCAACTCACGGAAATATCATTCGTTTTGCTCCTCCATTAGTTATGAATGAAGAGCAATTGAGAGATTGTGTAGCGATTATTATTAATACTTTAAAAGAGTTTGAAAAGTAATATGGAACAAAATTTAGAATTAAATCAACTTGCTAAAGAAGCTTTAAGAGAAGGTTCAAAGTGGACATTCTTTTTATCAATTGTAGGATTTATTGGAGTAGGGTTAATGCTAATAGCAGCTGTTATTATAACTGTTTCATTATCAGATTTACCAGATGATGTATCAGGTTTAGGGCCATTTGGTTTTATGAAAAATTTCCTATCATTATTTTACTTTTTAATGGCAGGTCTTTATTTCATTCCTGTTTACTATTTGTTTAAATATTCAACAAATATGAAAACTGCACTACAGTTTGGAGATAGTAATTTAGTGGCGGAAGCTTTTGTAAATTTGAAATCACACCACAAATTTCTTGGGATTTCTGTTATAGTAATTTTATCTTTATATCTGTTGATTTTAATAGGTGGTATATTTGCTATTGCAGCTACAGCTGCATTTAGATAAAAAAAAATCCCGATTTTTAATTAAAAATCGGGATTTTTTTTGATAATGTCTTGTCCTGAAAAAAGTTGACTAAAAATCACATAATATGTCAACAAAAAAGAAAATTTCAAAAATTCCAACTGTCCCACAAATTTACAGCGAAGCATTTAAACGTCAAGTTGTAAGTGAATTTGAGAGGGGTTTATTTACAAAAGCAGAGCTTCGAAGACGTTACAATATTTTAGGTAGTAGTTGTATACCAAGATGGTTAAAAAAATATGGTAAATTTACCTATGAAGATAAATTAACTATTGGTCGTCCTATGAAAGATCCTCAACAACAGCGTATAAAAGAGCTAGAAGCTCAATTAGCGAAAAAAGAAGAAGAATTAAAAGTATTTAAACGATTTATTGAAATAGCTGAACGTGAACTTAAAATTGATATTGTAAAAAAGTCTGGTTCCAAGCAGTCGAAGAAATAAATATAAATAGTTCATTGACTATTTATGAGTTATGCGAACTGTTTGGATACACAAAACAAGCATTTTACAAGCGAAAGTCAAAGGTAAAAACACCTAAATACAACTCAGAATTATTACGAAGTTTGGTAGTTACTATTCGTAAGCAATTACCCCGAACAGGTGGTAAAAAACTTCATGTAATGTTACAAGATGAATTTATAAAACACCATATATCAATTGGTCGGGATAATTTTTTAGATTTTTTAAAAGCAGAATATTTACAAGTTCCTAAAGCTCGAAGATATTACAAAACAACAAATTCAAGACATTGGATGAAACGCTATCCAAATTTAATTAGCAATTTAGTACTTAACAGACCTGAGCAGGTTTGGGTTGCTGATATAACATATTTACGAACAAAAGAGAAAACATATTATTTGCATTTACTCACTGATGCGTGTTCCAAGAAAATTGTAGGATATCAATTGTCAGATAATTTAATGAGCTCAACTACTGTAAAAGCTTTAGAAATGGCTTTGATTAAGAGGAAAACAAAAAATCAACTCATTCACCATTCTGATAGAGGTTTACAATACTGTAGTAAAGAGTATACCGAATTGTTAAAGAAAAACAATATTTTAATTAGTATGACGCAAGAATACGACCCATATGAAAATGCAGTGGCAGAAAGAGTAAATGGAATTTTAAAAGAAGAATTTGGTTTACATGAAATATTTGAAAACTATCAAAATTTAAACAAACAAGTTACACAGGCCATAACTTTATACAACAATTTTAGAATACATATGTCAATTAATATGATAACTCCAAACCAAGCACATCAACAAAAAATAATACATTTAAAACAATGGAAAAAAATAAATCGTAACAGAATTAATTCTGTTACGATTTAACTATATTTGGATTATTAACGAGTCAACCTTTTTTAGGACAACTCATAAGGTTTCAATTACATTCCACCCATTTGTTTTTGGAATTCTTCCATAGTAACTTTTGTGAAGCCTTCACCAACAGTAAATGCATCTACAGGAACATCTTTCGAAAATTTAATAGCTTTCATTACCATATCACCTTGAGCAGTTTGAACTGTCATTTCTAACGGATAACCTGTAAGTTTAATTTTAGCATCTGGTTTTTGAACTTGAGGTGCAATAGCTTCTGTAATATAGAATACACTTGTAGATCCATCGTTCATAGTAACCGTTGCTTTGTAACATTTAAAGCCAACAATTTCTTTTGTGTCTTTTTTATCATATACAATGTCTTTAGCATTTTCTAAATTACCTAATCCATTGTTGTTTTTTGTTGCTTCTGCTCCAGCATCTGTAATTTCATATTTCATTCCCATTACTTCAACAGTCATTTTAGAATCTTTTTCATTTCCAACAGGAACGATGGTTTTCATTAACATCATGCCACCCATCATGTTCATATCAGTAGCTTGAATTTTTTCATTAAAATTAACGGTAATTGTACTTTCTCCCATTGCAGCCATTTCTTCACTTGCACCAGGCATAGTCATACTATACGTTACTGAACCATTTTTTAACGCAGTTTGCGCATTCATTGAAACATTCACAAATAATAATAAGGTGAATGCAATTTTTGTAAGTTTCTTCATTTGTAAGGATTTAATGGAGTAAAAATAAGCAAATATTTATCTAAAATAAAAATATATAATGATGTTTGTTACAGTTTTTAATATGTAACAAAAAAAAGTCGGGCTTTGCCCGACTTTTAAATTAATTTTTCTTTATAAAACTTTCGGAATATTTCTCTCCGTTAGTGGTTTCAATCATTAGAATATAATATCCTTCTGTTAAATCAGAAACAGAAAAACTAGAGTTGGTTAATTCAACATTTTTTACAACTTTTCCTAAAGTTGATATAATAGAAATGTTTTTAACTGAAAGTGTTTCTATGTTTGATAAAGTTATGATATCTGATGTTGGGTTAGGATAAATGATGATTTTTGAATTTTCATTATTAACTAAGCTTAAAGGACTAGATCCTTCAATTACAGATAACGCTTCATTGATATTTGGATTGTTAATAACGTCAACAATTCCAGAAGGCCAAATAATTACAATTTGCGTAATTTCAGTTGCAGTTCCAATTCCAAAGTGAGCGTTTAAAGTGCTCATATGTCTAAATCCTTCACCGCTTCTAATATCTCTAATTTGTTTTCCCCAAGCACCATAAATTTCAACTCTTGCTCCAATTCCATTACGGTTACTTTGAATACCTTGAAGATTTACTTTAATCCAATTATTTCCGTTTGGTACCGCATATCGAATTGTTGTGCCGTTTTGAAAATCTAAGAATCCATCATTATTTAAATCACCCACTGCAGAAACGGTTAATCCAGTATAAGTTACAGGGGCAAAAACATTATTCCCTTGATTAAACATAATTTTATTTCCTCCGCCAAGTACATCAACTTTACCATCATTATCAAAATCATAGGCAATGTTGTCAATATTTGTTGAACTATTTGTATCCCACCCAGAGCCAGTTGTGATATTCAAATAGGCTTCTTCAACACTATTAGTAGTATTTAATTCATTTCTAAAAAACTTGTGGGTTCCAGCACTTGCCGTGATAATAATATCCATATCACCGTCATTATCAAAATCTGCAATTGCAGATGACCAAGTTTGGATAGGAGTAATGTTAATGCCAGCTATAGCCGAAATATTAGTATATACACCATTACCATCATTACGATATAATTCACAAGGAGGTCCAGAACATTTTGATACAAAAACATCTGAATCACCATCGTTATCAAAATCTGTAAATAATGTTGCGTAATTCCCTGTTGATGTTGCAATACTCATTGCGCCAGGAGTTACTGTGGATTGATAAAAAGTTAAACCTCCAGCACCATCATTCAAATAATAACAACTTGGTGCAATATCATGACAAACAAAAATATCTAAATTACCATCATTATTTAAATCAGAAAAATTGGTTCTTTGAGAAAAGATGTACTGTCCAGGTGTATTTGTTGAATACTCCGTACCATTGTTTGAAGATGTTAAAATAGTGGCACCACTACCATTACCTAGTACAATATCATTATATCCATCTCTATTATAATCTCCAGCTGCTAAACTCCAATTTGGTAATAAAACCGTTCCTGTTAAAGGAATATCTTTAATAACGAAATTTCCTGGAGTGCTTGATTGTGTATGAATTCTCATATTAGTGGCACTAATTCCAACAATATCGTCTTTAAAATCTCCATTCATATCTACAACACAAATGTTGTATTGACTATTAATGGTTGAAATTGTTTGAGTAGTATATGAAATAGGTGTAGATGGAATTACAATCGTACTTTCGGTTAGTTGAAAACTAAATCCTGTATTGTTTGTTGTATTTAACCATCTGTTATCCCATACAATGTAATAAGTTGTTCCAGCAGTAGCATTAAAAGTTACTACAGATGAATATCCAGAACCTGTGTCATCATCTCCAGCAACACATGTTAACGCGCTACAGTTTCCAGAATATACGTGAACGCGTGTATCTTTTCTAGGATTATTCAAAGCAATATCAGAAGTTAGTGTCACGGAATAATTTTGCGTAGGTGTATAACTATACCATTCTCCTGCAGGAACATTTGCAGTTGGAATAGCTCCATTTGGAGCACAAAAGGTAGTTGGTGGAGTACCATTAATCACCCCAACAGCGTATGTTCCAGGTCCTGAAAGTGGTAACGCGCCACTACAAGTATCTTGCGCCTGAATAGTAAACGTAAGTAGGGATGTTAAAAATAAGTAAAGTGTAGTTTTTTTCATAGTTGTATTGTTAGTTACAAGGAGTTGTTATTGAATTTATCCATTCTTCAACAAGAAGTACACCTTCGTCATGAATTAAAGTTCTTCCATGAAGTGGCATTCTTATACTTTCATCTACAGTATTCATTCTGTAATAAAGCATTGAACGTCCTGTGTTTCCAGGTGTTACAAGTCTTGATAATGCAGGAGGAAAACTCTGCATGTCTTGAGTGTCAACACAAACCCCCATATTGGTTTGGTTGTTATAGGTTTCAGAAAATGCAAATCGCATTGGTCGATAATCGCAATGACCATGTTCTTTATGACAATGAGCGCAATTTATATCAAAATAAGATCTCATTCTTGTTTCAAGTGGTTTGCTCGTATCGTTATAATCTACAACGGTATTTATTTCGGTTGGTAATGAGAAATTATTTTCAAGCATCCCAAGTTCAATCCATTTTGTTAATTGGTTTTTAGTTTCGTTACCGTAATTATAAGCTTTGTTCAAATTTTGAGGTTTAATTCCTATAGGTACATTTATTTGAACATAATTACCATTTTCATAGGTTTTTGTTTTATGACAAACGATACATTGAACTTCATTTGGAATACGATATTCCACTGTTCTACTGGCACCATTATCATCAATCCAATCAATATTTTTAGTGCTTCCGTTTAGGTCAAGATCGGCTTCTGTTTGATCTTCATTCCAAACATAATCTGCAAAAATCCAACCATCGGATTTTCTTATCATGATTCTAGTTTCAATAATTTTTCTAACATTGGATGGCTGAACGTTATCATAATAAAAATTCTTTATGATAGCTGCTCCAACAGGTAATTCTAAAATTTGGTCATCACCGTTATAGGTAGCTTTTGTTCCATTTGGGAACCAAACAAATCTTTTTTTATGAGCATAATCTGTAAATAAAGATGAAATTGGTTCGTACGGGATTACATTTAAAGCAGGATTAAGATTTTTTAAATCGCCTTCAAAAAATTTGTAATCAGAAAGTTTAGGATAAGGTACCTGAGTTAAATCTACAGTTACCGGTGAAATAGGAGTGTATTCGTCATCACTATCGCTGGAACAAGAAAAAATGACCCCAAAAACAATTGCAATAAGGAAGAGAGTTAAGTATTTTTTTATCATATTTGTATATATATTTAAACAAATATAATATTTTTTCAAAATAAACGTAATTTAATTGTTAATTTTCACAATTACGTTGTAATTTTTTAAATTATGTAGTGCCGATTCACTAGTGTGGTCGAACTTTTCTTCTTGATCTTTTAAATTCTTCTTCTGATTTATTCGTCTTATGGCATCATAAAATCGTCTTACTTCCTCTAGATTGGATAAAATTAACTTTGGAACTTCAACATTTTGTCCGTTTTCATCTTTTGCAACCATTGTAAAATAACTCGAATTACAATGCTTTTTTACACCCGTTTGAATGTGTTCTGATGTTACTCGAATCCCCACCACCATCGAAGTTTTTCCAACGTAGTTTACGGATGCTTTTAAGGTTACCAATTCACCCACGTCTACAGGATTTAAAAAATCAACCGTATCCACAGAAGCGGTTACACAATAGCAACCAGAATACTTAGAAGCACAGGCAAAAGCGATTTGATCCATCAATTTTAATAAATAACCACCATGAATCTTACCACTAAAATTAGAATGGGAAGGTAACATCAATTCACTCAAGGTTATTTTTGAAGCTTCAACAGTATTGGCTATAGTCATAATTATTCGATTTCTTCAGTTGGTTCAGTATCCGCATTAGCTCTTTTTAACACGGCTTCTGGAAGTGCTTTTTTGGCTTTTGCACCCATTTTTTTCAATTTTTCAACGCTAGTAATTAAGTTTCCTTTTCCGTCAATTAACTTATTCATAGCGTTTCCATATTCGGCTTTGGCTTCATCCATTTTCTTTCCAATTTTAATCAAATCGGAAACGAAACCTTCAAATTTATCATATAAAGCTCCAGCCTGACGTGCTATTTCAATCGCATTTTCTTGTTGTTTTTGATTCGTCCACATGCTGTCAATTGTACGTAAAGTAGCCAAAAGAGTAGAAGGTGTTACAATCACAATGTTTTTCTCGAAAGCTTTGTTGTACAAGCTAGTATCTTGATTTAATGCTACTGCAAAAGCGGATTCAATAGGAATAAAGAGCAACACAAAATCTGGACTTTCCATTTGGTACAAATCGTGATAGTTTTTACTACTCAATTGCTCCACATGTCGATTAATTGAAACGATATGCTCTTTTAAATGTTGATTTTTTACTTCCGAATCTTCTTCGTTGATGTAACGTTCGTAAGCGGTTAATGTTACTTTTGAATCGATAATCATTTTCTTGCCATCAGGAAGATTGATAATCACATCGGGAAATACTCGATTACCGTCTTCTGTAACGTGACTTTGTTGCACGAAATATTCTCTGTCTTTCTCTAATCCCGATTTTTCTAACACGCGTTCTAACACCAATTCACCCCAATTTCCTTGCATTTTGCTATCGCCTTTTAACGCTTTGGTTAAATTGATGGTTTCCTTACTCATTTGTTCGTTCATTTCGCGAAGTCCCAAAATTTGTTGGCGTAACGCGGCATGATAATCAATGCTTTCTTTATGCGTATCTTCGACTTTCTTTTCGAAAAGTTGGATTTTGTCTTGTAAAGGCGACAAAATATTTTTCAAATTCTCCTTATTTTGCTCGGTGAATTTTACGGTTTTCTCTTCCAGAATTTTATTAGCTAGATTCTCAAATTCTTTAGTAAATTTCTCTTGAAGTTGCTCTACTTCTTGCTTTTGTTCTTTATTGCGTTCCAATAAATTATCGAAATCATTTTCTTTTTTAGCCAAATGAATGGCTAACGATTCCTTTTCTTTTTGCAGGGTTTCTTTTTCGGAATTGAGTTGATTTATCTGAGATTTCAATTGCTCAATTTGAGAAATTAATCCAATATTTTTTTCTGAAAGCGTAGCTTTTTCAGAATTAGAACTTGCAGAAAATATTATTTTTCCAATAAAAATCCCAATGATTAGTGCTATTATAAATGCAATTATGATGTAAATGCTTTCGTTCATGATTTAATATTTTAATATGTAAATTTATGATTACTTTTTTACATTAGAAAAATTATATTTTCTTAATGTTGATTGAAGAATTTTCCAATGTCTTCTTATTTGTTTTTTTATTTCTGGAGCATTCATTTCTTCTGAAGCTGTATAAATATATTTTATATAGTTTCCTCTATATTTTCGTTGGAAGGGTTTGACAACTAACTTTCCATTAATATAACCACTTCTTTTAGAATCTAATAATCTTGATTTAGTTCCTTTGAAACTATATAATCTATATATTTTTCTTTTAAATATTGGTGATTCATCAAGAAGTTTGTTTTCGTTTATTTTTTCAACTCTTTTCGATTTTCTTCTTATAGTATCTTTTAAATCTCTGTAAAATCCTGCTAAGTTTTTTGATTTAACCAATGTTTTGTAACCATAAAATTCAAAACCAAGATAGTTTAAAGGTATATCTTTAATCAATTCTTTGCCATTAATTTTGAATGATTGTAGTTTGCTATTATCAGTTTTAAATAGAGTTTTTTCTGTCTTTTCTTTAGAAATTACTAATTCGATTTCTTTTATTTGATTAATGACAAATTCTTCCACAAATTCAACTTCATTTTCTTTACAAATTACAATTATATCGTCAGAATATCTTCTATAAAATATATAATGTTTTATGGTTAATTCATTTATTATTGATTCATCAAATGGCAACATGTAAATATTCGCTAAGAGAGCACTAATTGGTAGTCCTTGCGGAATTCCAATTATCTTTCCATTTTTATGTTTTTGGTTTTTATGGATTATTATATCAGAATCAATTAATTCTTTTACATAATTAAAAAAAGTATGTTTCCCTTCTTTTTTTAGCTGTGCTAATTTTTTTTCATCAAAATGATTATTCTTCGTTTTTAAATCATTTAGTTTAACATAAGTAAATTTCGTTGCTGCTTTAAAAATATTGTAATGATCTTTTGGTAATGCTTTGCAACCTAAAATTTTAGCCCAAATTAGTTTTAATTTTTTATGATTAAGCGTAGGAAAAAAGTTTTCAATATCAAAAGCTAATACAACACAGTTTTCTCTTTTTTTTATTTCATCAAAAATATCTTTAGCAAAATGAACATTGTTTTTAAATTTTATTTTATCATCAGTTAAAATCTGTCTGTATGCTGAAATTGAATTTGAGAGTTCAATGTTTTTATTTAAGTACGCTTCATATTTTGGAGAAATTACTTTTTGAGTATAATAGGAATAAATATGAGCGTCAATATGTGAAGCATAAAGAATTTCTCTGATTTTAGAGTTAGAAACAACATTCCCTTTTTTGTCTAATTTTTTATGAGAATGTCTTTTTATTCCATTAAAATCTGAAAGCTTATATCTCCTTTGTTTGATTTCTTTGAAGATTAAAGGTAAGAATGAATGTTGAGCTACTTTTTTTGGATTAGAAACGTAACTCTCGATATCTTTTTTAATAGATAATGGAGTTTTATTAGAAAAATGAGGATAACCTCTGTCTTTAAACCAATCCTTTGTTTTTATCATAATTTAAATAAAAGTAAGAGAAGTTCTCGCACGGAATTTTGAACGAAATAAAACGTAACATTTCAATGAAATTGAACCATTAGCCGAGTTCTCGACTCCCGTTGTCTTTGTACGTATATTTGCAAATTAACTTATTACAAATGATTGAAATAATAAACACAGCTTTAACTATGATTGAAACTATCTCTCAACTATGGGGAATTATCCCGACAGAAATCAAATATATAGAAATATTAATTGCGTTTCTTTCGATTTCCAAATTTCTAACGTTAGATGTTTGGAAATTAGAAAGAAATTACCTTGTTCTTAATCAACATATTTATTATCCCAAAATTGGTCTTGATTAAGTGATTTATTTATTGCTAAATAAATACAATAGTTCAACAAATGTTTTATTTCAATAACTAAAGAACTTCCTTACTTTGTGTAAATGTAATATTTTTTCTACTTTTATAAAAACAAAAAATTATGAATGAAAATTTTAACTTAGGAGATTTAGTTACATTTAAAACACATCCTTTACTTTTTGATTTATATATAAAAGGAGATGGAAAATATGTTCCTCCAATAATGATAGTAAAAGAAATCCTTTTTGAGAACAAGGATAAAAAAGAGTTTGACGATGTTTCAGGAAATAGGATTGCTGAAAAAGTAAAATATATTTGTGTACATTTTGATGACAATAAAAGTGAATTTATTGAATCACATCTTTATCATTCTCAACTAGAAAGTATTAAGAGTTTGAATATAGCTAAAGTTGATGAAAAAAAACAAGCAGAAGGTTATATTGCATTAATTGATGAAGTTTTAAATTATCCAAAATTTAAATATGAATTCGGAAAGATTGTTTATTTCAAGACTAAAAAGGTAGAAGCTTTCAAAAAAAGGGAATCGTCTAAAATTGAAGTTGACAGTAATGGAAAAGAAGAAAAAAAGATTACAAGGCAATATGTTGTAAATTATATAACTCCTGATTTTGTTATTTGTGGTTGTAAAAATGAGACATATAATGATTTGTATTATAATAATGGTAAACCTAAAAGAAAAGCATCTACAAATTTTATAAAGGTCAAATGGTTCAATTCTTTTCAACAAAAATTCAGTGAGCAATATTTGCCTATTGAGTTTTTCATAGATTACAATCCTTTTAAATCAAAGGGAGTTATTGCGGTTGAAGAGAAATAAAACTCATACATGTACATACTAAAAACTCTTCGAAATTTTATTAAAAGCAAGTTTGTCGATGTAATATTTCGTTCATCGAATTCGAATGATAATTATATGTTAAACAATTAAAAACCATTTATTTGCGTTGAAATTTTTTATACTTTTACTATGTGATTTTGATTAGTTATTGAATATATCGTTAGTTACATATCTAAAAAGAGATTCAGTCGTTTATTCTTCTCAAGTTATAGCAGATCAGAAAAACGTAATAAATCAAAATCGACACAGGGAGGTCTTAAATAAGGCCTCCTTATTTTTTTATCACTCCAACAAGTTTTTAGTATCTTCGCCACACCAAAACGGAATTTCTAAATGCATCATCACTTTCTTATTCATAAGCCTTACGGATATTTATCGCAGTTTATTTACCAATTAAAACGCAAGAAAAAATTGTTGGGCGAATTATACGATTTTCCCGAAAATACTATGGCAATTGGTCGTTTAGATGAAGATTCTGAAGGTTTACTTTTGTTGACTACCGATGGCATGATGAGCGAAATTGTCCGAAGCAAAAAAGTAGAAAAAGAATATTACGCTCAAGTGGATGGAATCATTACCGAAGAAGCTGTAGAACAATTAAGAAACGGAGTTGAAATCGGTTTACATGGTAAAAAATACAAAACCAAAAAGTGTAAAGCTTTCAAATTAGAATCTATTCCTAATATAGGCGAACGCGGCAAAAAGATTCGAGATGAACGTCACGGCCCAACGTCTTGGGTTTCGATAACTTTAACCGAAGGTAAGTTTCGTCAAGTGCGAAAAATGACATCTGCGGTTGGTTTTCCCACCTTGCGATTGGTTCGTGTGCGTGTAGGAAATATTCATTTGAATGATTTAAAAGCAGGTGAAGTTATTGAAGTGAGTGGTTTTGATGTATAAAAAAAAACAGCTATTTCAGGTGAAATAACTATTTTCTGTTTTTTTGGATTAATAAAAGATTAAAAAATCAGATTCCTTTTTTTGAGTTTGTTTTTTTAATTTTAATTAAGCTTGGAATAATTGAAATTAACAAACTACTGCCTAAAATTATCCCATAGTTAATATCATTCGAATTTAATTTTCTAATTCCATCAATACAAGCTGTACATTCAATAACTTTTAAGTTTGCATCAACAGCAGATATTAGAATAATTGAAATAAAAAATAGTAATAAACTTCGGAGTATGTTTATAAAAATTTGAAAATTATTTTTATTTGAATTTTCAATTGATAATGTTACTAAACTTAATCCCAAAATTGGTAAAAAAATAACATTTGGAATAAAATAAATGTTCTTTCCAATGAATTGAATTTTATCAGAGGTTGATATTTGAAAAACATCTTGAATGAAACCACGAAAAAAAGATTCAGTAAGAAAAGCTATTCCTACTCCAACAAGAAATATTATGATTCTTAAAATTATTTTTTTCAATTGCTGATTATTAAGATGTTAAAAAGTTTCCATAAAAAACGTTTTCATCGCTTCCCAACTTCTTTTATCGGCTAATTCGTTGTATGCAGCTCCTTTGCTGTTATCGTTTCCGGCATCTTTGTGTGTAAAGGCATGAACTGAATTTGCATAATAAATCATTTGCCAATCGGCTTTCGTTTCGCGCATTTCGTTTTGGAAAGCTTCAATTTCATTTGCAGGAACAAAAGGATCATCCGCACCATGTAATACTAAAACTTTCGATTTAATTTCATTAGTTGGGCTATTTGCAGCTTTTCCTAAACCGCCATGAAAAGAAACCACACCTTTTACATTTAAATTACCACGAGCCGCTTCGATAGCACCTGTTCCACCAAAACAATAACCAATAACCGCAATCTGATTTTTATCAGCACCCGCTTTTACTAATTGGTCAATTGCCAATTGAATTCTTTTCTGATATTCCGCAGGATTGTTTTTGTAGAAACCTGCATTTTTTCCAGCTTCACCTGTATTTTTTGGATTGTTTCCAACTCCGTAAATATCTGCTACAAAAGCATGATAACCTAATTTAGCCAACGATTCTGCAGATTCTTTTGCGTGGGCATCAACGCCCATCCAAGCAGGAAGAACTATAACACCTGCTTTTTTAGGATTAGCTTTTTGTGCTTTAGCAAAAAATCCTTCTAATTTTTGATTACCATCGGCGTAATCTACTTTTACTAATTGTCCAAAGCTATTCATTGTTGCTAAGAGTAAGGTAATGTATAGATACTTCATAACTTTTTTTTAGTAAAATTATGAAAATCGATAACAGAAATAGTTAAACAAAAGGTAAAATTGGGATAAATTATTTGATTTTGAACTTGCCAATGGAAGCATCAAAAGTCAAATGTTCGGTATCAAATAACGAATTAAAAATCCCAGTTTGAATTAAATTACAAGGTTGGTCTTGCACAATTTGGTTTGGAGTAAACACTATCATTTCATCAGTCATTTGAATTGCTAAATCGATGTCATGAGTAGAATAGAGGATGGTTTTGCCAGTTTCATGAGTTAATTTTTGCAATAATTTCAATAAAGTTGCCTTGTGAACTAAATCTAAATGTGTCGTAGGTTCATCCAAAATGATAATCGAAGTATCTTGAGCCAAAGCGCGAGCAATCAAAGCTATCTGCAATTGACCATCGCTAATTTCATCATGTTTTTTGTGAACCAAATGTTGGATTTCGGTTAAGGCAATCGCTTCTTCAATTTTGATTGTATCTTCTTCGGATAATGTTCCTAACCAATTGGTGTAAGGCTGTCTTCCTAACGCGATGATTTCGTAAACGGTTAAGTTACTTGGTGGCAATTTTTCAGTTAAAACAATGCTTAATTCTTGCGCTAAATCAAGTGGTTTGTAACTTTGAAGTGATTTGTTTAGTAAAGTTACTTGGCCTTGTAAAGGTGGAATGATTCCTGTTAAAGTTTTTAGTAATGTTGATTTCCCAATTCCGTTTTCACCAATTAATGCGATTAATTTGCCTTTTTCTAAATCAAGATTAATGTTTTGAGCAATAGTAATCGTTTCCGATTTGGATTTATAGCCAATCGAAAGGTTTTGGGTTTGTATGGTGAAATTTAGGTGGTTCATTATGAATTACAAAAATAGGGTTTACCACATAGAAACATAGTTTTTTTTGAGTTTTGTTTAGAAACTAAAGTTTTTTAAATGTTTAAATAGGTTTTATCTTAATTTAAGTTTTAATCTAAAACCGTTTCTTTCTAACTAACAACCAAATCACCACAGGCGCTCCAATTACTGAGGTTATTGCATTTATAGGTAAGGTTATATCATTTCCAGGAACTTGAGCAATTGTATCGCAACAAAGCATCACAATGGCACCAAGTAAAAGCGTACTCCAAAACAACACAAAATGATTACTCGTTTGAAACAACAATTTCGCCATATGTGGAACTGCCAAACCAATAAACGCAATCGGACCTGCAAAAGCGGTGATGCTTCCTGCTAAAATACTGGTGGCGATAATAATTAAATAACGCGTTTTCTTGTAATTGATTCCGATGCTTTGGGCGTATTTTTCACCCAAAAGTAAAGCATTCAAAGGTTTAATTACCATAAAACTAATTCCGATTCCAATGATTACAAAAACAGATAAAAGCGAAATTTCATTCCAAGATAAATTCGAAATACTTCCCATTGACCAAAAAGTGAATTTCTGCAATTTTTCAGCCGAAGTAAAATAAGATAAAACCGAAACTATGGCACTAGTGAAACTTCCAAACATCAATCCGACAATTAGGATTGCCATGGTGTCTTTTAGTTTTTTCGATACCATTAAAACGGCCATAAAAACCAATAAACTTCCTAAACTCGAAGCTAAAATTAATCCGTAATTTGATAAAAAGAAAGATGAAATAAAAGTGGGTAAAAATCCTGTTCCTAAAATGATAAACGCTACACCCAAACTCGCACCCGAACTCAATCCCAAAACATAAGGTCCTGCCAATGGATTTCGAAATAAGGTTTGCATCAACAAGCCGCTCATCGAAAGTCCAATTCCAACTAAAATTGCGGTTATGGCTTTTGGAAAACGGAAATTCCACAGAATGATTTCCCAACTTTCCTTACTCATTTCTTGCGAGAAAAGTCCTTTAACGACTTCTTTCAAAGGAATAGAAACCGAACCTAAGCTAATATTTACCAAAAACAAAAACACCATTGCGACAAGCAAGAGGATGAAAAGAAGGTTTTGTTTTTTGGTTAATGGCATGCGTTGAATTTTTGGCTAAATTACGTTTTTTGGGTTTTTAAACACATAGTCACATAGAAAAAATGTAAAGTAAAGTTCTGTTGAAATCATTTCATTCTCACATAGCTTATGTTAACTATGTAAAGTGAAACGCCTAAAATTTACATAAAGCTAAACTATGTGACTATGTGTTTCAATTTGAAATCAGGTTTCAATTTTACTTCAGCTTCTCAAAAAAGAACAACTCATAATCTGGCAACACTTCAGGATGTAAAATCTTCACAATATCTTTTAAAACTAAATCAGGTCGATTTTGTGCTAATTCATAATAAATAACACCTCCTGTTTTGCCTTTTTTGGTACTAAAGGAATACACGTTTTTAGTTGCAACTGCTTTAAAGTGAATGTAATTTGGGTTGTTATTCAAAATTTGTTGAATCGATGTAAATTGCCCTGGACCAATCCAAAAATCAGCATCTTTTGCTTTGTCTAAAACGCTTTCAAACGATAAAGCTAAACTTCCCGTTCCTTTGGAATCTTTCCATAAATAATTTCCGTTGGCTTCTTTTAAGAAATAAGCTGCCCAACTATCGCCTTGTGGTAAAAACCATTGGTCTTCGTAGATAGCACCTGCAAAAATAGTGGGTTGGGTTTTGGCATTTTTCGCTAAATCTAATACGGAATTGTATTCTTTCTCAATTGAGTTGAAGATTTCAGTTGCTTTTTTGTCTAAATCATATAATGCACCAAAGAATTTAATCCATTCGGCTTTTCCTAATGGTGTTTTTTCAGTCCAATCGCCGTTGAAGATGATTTTCTGACCGTTTTTTTCTAAGTTTTTGTAGGTTTTCAAATCGCCATCCACACTAAATCCTACGATTACATCGGGTTGAATGTCTAAAATGACTTCGATATTTAATCCTTGATTGGAACCTAAATCTCTCACTTTTCCATCATCGATTAAAGCTCTTGTTTTTTCAGATGATATGTATTGTGTGGTTGGAAAACCAATTAAAGTATTTTCTACTCCTAAAGATTCCAAAGCAGGAATGTGCGTAGTTGAAGTAACGATTACTTTTTTAATAGGAACTTCAATAGAAGTAAATTGTTGTAAGCTATCTGGAATTTGAACTCCTTTTTTATGAAGTACATAGGTGTAATTGTCTTTAGCTTCAGGATATGCATTTGAAACTTTTACAATTGAAAAGCCTTCATATTTTACAATTGAAAATCCTTCCGAATGTTGAATATAGTTTTGAACTGAATTAGAAAGATTTGCTGAGTTTTCTGATTCTTTACATTGGATAAATCCTAAAAATAAAACAGCTAAAAAGATATAATGACGCATGAAAATGTTTTTTGCAAAAGTAGTTTTTTATTTTCTGCACGCAAAGACGCTAAGATGCAAAGGTTTTTTTCTATAACTTTGTGTAACAAATAAGACAGAAAGAAATTACCAAAACCACTAAATTTGCCATAAAAAACATGAGAACAGATTCCAACGCTTTCATATATGCCGTAGCAACAATCATTTTAGTACATTTTGTAATTGGGTTTATTTGGTTGTGGCGTAAGATGAATAAGAAAAAGTAGATTATAATTTGAAATTTATTGGAATTGAATAAGAGACTATTACAGTTTTTCCTCTTTGTAAACCTGGAGAAAATTGTGGTAATGTTCCAATGATTCGTTTAGCTTCTGATTCAAATAAAATTCTAAATTCATCATTTAATCTAGAACGTACTTTAATATTAGTAACATAGCCTAATTTATTAATTTCAAAAAGCGTAATTACACGATCTTGAGCCTTAAATTGTTTAGCGTGTTCAGGATATCTTAATTGTGTTTCTATATGCTTTTTCATTTGTTCTTGAAAACATTCTCTCTGATTTTCAAGTTCTACCATTTTACATTCTTTGAATAAAGGAATTTGTTCAACTACTTGAAAAGGAATCACTTCATCTTCATAATTGGGTTCTCCAACTATTGTTTCGTCGCTCATTACCACAATTGGAGTGTTTTCATAATCTATTATTTCAATTTTATCATCTTTCAATTTGAACTCAACTGTATATTGTGCTTGAACTTTTATCAATTTATCGTTGTGTTTGCCAGGAATAAACTTTGGAAGTAAATTAAGCACTCGAATGGCTTCATTTTCAAATGCTTTTTTAAATGATGTTGGCTTTCCTTTGGCTTCAGTTACCGTTACTTTCCCATTTTCATCAATTATAAAAGTGCAAAAAACTTTAGACTCTAGATTGACTTTTTTGGCTTCTTCAGGATATTTCAAATTTTTTTCAATGTGAGCATTGATTAAATTTACAACACAATCTCTTTGATTGTCTTTCTTCTCATTTTTGCAATTTTCAAAAATTGGAATTACGTCAACTTTGTTAAACGATAAAATTTCTTGATTTTCATTTGAATTCACTTGAGACAAACAATTCAAACTTAATAGAACAACAATGTAAAAATATTTTTTCATATTTTTTTTCAAATGTAAACAAAATTAAAATACCTTTGCACTCGAATTTTGGTTGTTGTTTCTGATTTTTTTCAAAACAACATTAAAAGGGAATCAAGTGATTGATGACTATTGATTAAGGATTTAAGATTTTTGAAGTTATTCTGAAATTTAAAATCATCAATCTAAAATCAAAAATCTTGAGCTGTACCCGCAACTGTAAGCTATCAAGCTTGTTATTTTCTACATTACCATTGTTCGCCACGGCGAATGAGAAGGTTGATAACAAGACGCAAGCCAGGAGACCTGCCACATTCATTGAGTAACAAACTTTCGGGAAAAAAAGTTTGAGTATGGGTAAATTCTGTGCTTTTCTCCCAGATTATTAATTATTGATTGAAGTGATTGGTTTAAACACATAGTCACATAGTTTGTAGTTTTTTTTAAAGGTTGTTTTAGAAAAATTATTTTTACACATAGCGCTTTGTTATCTATGTTAAATGAAATGCCTTTTTACTTTCTATTTCAGCTATGATTCTATGTGTTGAAAAATTAGTTCAGCATTTTTTTATTAACCCTAAAATGAACAAAAAGTTTATTGGCTTAAGTGTTTTCACACTAGCTACTGCTTTTGCGTATGCTCAAGAATCAGATACGCTAAAGGTAAACAACTTAAAAGAAGTTGTTATTTCGGATACAAAATTTGCGCAAAGCAAAGAAAAATCAGGTAAAATTATTGAAGTGATTACTGCACAAGACTTAGAAGCTAAAAAAGGTCAAAATTTGGCTAATGTTTTGAGTCAGGTTGCTGGAGTGGAAATCAATGGAAATCAATCGTTTAATGGAAAAAACTTAGGTTATTACATTCGTGGTGGTCGTAATCGTCAGGTTGCTATTTACATTGATGGTGTTCCGGTTTCTGATGCTTCAGGAATTAATATCGAATACGATTTGCGTTTGATTCCAGTAGAACAAATCGAGAAAATTGAAGTAATGAAAGGCGCTTCGAGCACGTTATACGGAACAGGAGCGGCAACAGGAGTAATCAATATTACTTTGAAAAAATCTGCTAAAAAGGAAATTTCAGGAAATGCGTACATCAATATGGGAACGCAAAATTCTTCCGAAACTTCAAAGACAAGTGCACAAGATTTTAATCAAGGATTATCGGTAAACGGGACCATCAATAAAGTTTCCTACATGACCACTTTAAACAGCACAGAAACGAAAGGAATGTCAGAAGCCGCTGGAGAAAATTTTGAAGAAGATACGTTTTCGAGAGTGAATGTGTTGCAAAGAATCGGATTCAAGGCAACTGATAAATTAAGTTTTGAGTTTTTCGGGAATTATGACCGAATCAAAAACACTTTCGACAATTCGTTTGATGGTATTATTGCGAATTCTGACGATTTGAATAACAATAGTTTTTCGGAACAATTTAGAATCGGATTCTTGCCAAAATACAAATATAATAAAGGAGAATTTGCCATTAATGCAGGAGCTTCAACTATTGATAGAGTGTTAAATATTTCAAATTCGTGGTCGGGAACGATTGATACTTATAACTATTCAGGAAGAAGTGCTTCGATTGATGCTTTCAATAAATACAATTTCAGCAAACAACTATATTTGGTTTTAGGTGCGCAATATCAATATTTCGATATGACACAAAAAGACGCTTATACCGATGTGGCAAGAGAAGGAGCGAAGTTCAATTTATTAGATCCGTATGCGGCATTGGTTTTTAATTCCGATTTTGGTTTGAATGTCAATGCTGGAGCTCGTTTCAATACCCATAGCGAATACGGAAATCAAGCAGTGTATAATTTTAATCCGAGTTATTCGTTTGAAAATTTACCATTGAAAGTATTAGCTTCCTACAGTACGGCTTTCATCACGCCAAGTTTGTACCAATTATATGGTCCTTACGGGAATTTAGACTTAACTCCAGAAGAAAATGCTACGGCAGAATTTGGTTTTGAATCGCAATTATTGGATAAAAAATTAACGATTAATGCGGTTGGTTTTTATAGAGAAGAAAGTAATACAATTGGATTTTTCTTTGATTCAACAACTTTTGAGTCTTATTACATAAACGTAGATGGCACATTTAATGCGAAAGGTGTTGAAGTTAGTGCTCGTTATGCCTTATCAGATAATTTGAATATTGGAGGAAATTATACATTTACTCAAGTAGAAGAGCAATTAAATCGTTTGATTCCAAAACACAAAGGAAATGTAGATTTGAGCTTTAAATTAAAAAGAGGAACATTCGGAATTAATTATCAATACGTTGACAAAAGAAATGATGCTTTCTATAATTCAAATATTTGGGCAACTGAAGGAGTTAATTTATCAGCTTATCAGTTAGTAAATTCCAATATTTCATATGAGGTTTTACCAAATCGTTTGCAAGTTTTTGGTTCAGTAACCAATATTTTTAATGAAGATTTTCAAGAAGTAATCGGTTATAATTCAAGAGGTAGAAACTTTAAACTAGGTTTGAACTTTATGTTTTAAAACTAAATAACAAATTGATTTTAAAAGGTTTTGGTATAATTTTATCAAAACCTTTTTTCATTTTGTAACAAAATTAAATTACATTCGTCTTCATTATAAACCAACCAATTAATATGAACCAAAACGAGTTTGTACAAATAATCACTCCTTTCAAGGATAAGTTATTTCGTTTAGCGAAACGAATGCTCGTTAGTACTGAGGAGGCAGAAGACGCTACCCAGGAAGTGTTGGTTAGGTTATGGAATAAAAACAGTTCTTTGGAACAATACAATAGTGTGGAAGCTTTAGCGATGACGATGACCAAGAATTATTGTTTGGATCAACTTAAAAGTAAAAGAGCTACAAATTTGCAAATTGTGCATAGCAATTATCAAGACAAGCAAGTAAGTGTTGAAACACAAATTGAACATCAAAATACGTTGCAATGGGCAGAAAAGCTTATAGGTGAATTACCAGAACAGCAACGAATGATATTGCAACTTAGAGAAATTGAAGAATATGAATTTTCAGAAATTGCTCAAGTATTAGAAATGAATGAAACAGCGGTTCGTGTAGCGTTGTCAAGAGCGCGAAAAACCTTAAGAGAACAAATTGAAAAAACACATAATTATGGAACTCAAGTTAGTTGAACAATTATTGGAAAAATACTTTCAAGGAGAAACTACAATAGCAGAAGAAAAACAATTAAAGGCCTATTTTTCTTCCAACGATGTGGCGCCACATTTGGCAAAATATCAACCGTTATTTGGTTACTTTGAAATACAAAAAGAAACGCAATTCAAGCAAAAACTTCCATTACAACCTAGAAAACAAAATACTGTAAAATGGATAGGTATCGCTGCAAGTTTTGCTGTCCTTTTTGGATTAGCTACTTTTTATTATCCTTCGTTTTCAAAACAAGATGATTTGGGAACTTATGATAATCCAGAAGAAGCATTTATTGCTACCCAAAAAGCCTTAAAAATGGTATCTGAACAAGTTAACATTGGCATGGAAAGTGTAGTATATTTAGAAGAATATGAAAAATCAAAAAAAACAATTTTTAAATAATAAGGAAATGAAAAATTTAGTAGTAGTTATAGCGTTTTTATTTGCATCAGTGGTTTCTTTTGCACAAGGATCTTTTGATAAATTTGAAGATAAAGATGGTGTTACATCTGTTGTAGTAAATAAAAAAATGTTTGAAATGATGAGCAAAGTAAAAGTTGATGCAAAAGATAAAGAAATGCAACAATATATGAATTTGCTTAAAAAATTAGAAAACTTAAAAGTTTTCACTACAAACAATGCAAAGATTGCAGCTGATATGAAAGCAACGGTAAATTCTTATTTGAAGTCTAATCCGTTAGAAGAATTGATGCGTGTTAATAGCGATGGTAAAAATGTAAAAATTTATGTGAAATCGGGCGCTAATCAAAATGTTGTAAAAGAGCTTTTAATGTTTATAGAAGGTGCTAATATGAAAGAAGCCAGTACAATTGTATTATCATTAACAGGAAACTTTAATTTAGATGAAATTTCGATGTTAACTGAAAAAATGAGTTTGCCTGGTGGAGATGATTTAAAAAAAGCTTCAAAGAAATAAGATATGAAACAATTCCTTTTACTCCTATTAAGCGTGTTTTTTGTGGTAAGTTGTAATAACAAACCAACATTGCAAAAGTACTTTGTAAAAAAAGCAGAATCTTCTCAATTTATTACATTAGACTTATCATCGGATGTTTTAAAAACAGATAAGGTTTCATTATCTAATACTGAAAAAGAAGCCTTACAATCTTTTGATAAAATGAATGTTTTAGCTTTTAAAAGTGATTCTATTAATACTGTAGGATATGAAAATGAGATCAAAGAAGTTAAATCAATATTAAAAGATGAAAGCTATCAACAATTAATGAAAATAGGTTCTGGAAACGATGGTGCAGCTGTATATTTTGTAGGTAATGATGATGAACACATTGATGAATTTGTGTTTTTAGCTGGCAAGAAAGAAAATGGTTTTGCGGTAGTACGTGTTTTAGGAAATGATATGAATCCTACTCATGTAATGAATATGTTACAATTACTTCAAAAATCAAAATTGGATATTGATCAATTGAAACCTTTAGAACAATTTATGAAACAATAAAAAAAATCCCGCTAAGCGGGATTTTTTAGTTTTTAAAGTATTTGAAAGGAACAATTAACATTCCAAAACATTCACCATGTTCTTTACCTATATGCTTATGATGCATCTTGTGTGCTCTTCTTACAGCTCTTGCATACCGATTGTTAGCATTTCTAAACAATTTAAATCGTTGGTGAATAAAAATATCGTGTACAAAAAAATAGGCAATTCCATAAGCTAAAATTCCAAGTCCTATGGCTAATCCATAAATAAAAATTTCATATTTCCATAAAAGAAAGCAACCAATACTTACTAATGCATAAAAAATAAAGAAAGCATCATTTCGTTCAAACCAAGAATCGTGATCTTTTTTGTGATGATCGGCATGTAAAACCCATAAAAATCCATGCATGATGTATTTATGACTAAACCATGCCATAAATTCCATAAAGCAAAAAGTGGTAAAAAAAACTAAGATATGTATCCACATAGCATTTTAAATTTCAATAATTAATTTTCAAATCTAACTTCAATTATTCTACAAAATATTTAATCTGTAATTCAAGTAGCATTTAGCTAATAATCCCACTTTTTCATAATCTGGAACACGAATTCTCGTATTTTTAATTTCAACAGACGGAGTCTTTTTTAATTTACTTAATAATTTCTTGTAATAAATGTAAGCAGTGTAAACACCAAATTTAGCTTCAATTGGAAGTTTTTGAATGCCTTCAAATCCGGCATCAAAATCAGCTTGAATCTCATTAATAATTTGCTGTTTTGAAGCTTCGTCTAGACGAGACAAATCAGTATTTGGAAAATATGTTCTACTCAAATCCTCAAAATCTGCTTTTAAATCGCGTAAGAAATTCACTTTTTGGAAAGCAGAACCTAATCGCATAGCGCTGTGCTTTAATTCTTCGTATTTTTCATCATTTCCATTTACAAAAACCTTTAAACACATTAATCCTACAACATCTGCCGAACCATAAATGTATTGATTGTATTCTTCAACTGTGGTATAAACTGATTTATGTAAATCCAACTTCATACTATGCATAAACGCATCAATTAAATCCATTGGAATGTTATATTTATTTACGGTATGTTGAAATGAGTTTAAAATAGGATTTAAACTTATTTTTTGAGATAGCGCAAGGCTTAATTCATTTTCAAATTGAGAAAACAAAGCTTCTTTATCGTAATCGTGAAAAGTATCAACAATTTCGTCAGCAAAACGTACAAATCCGTAGATGTTATAAATATCTTGACGGATGCTGGGTGCTAACATTTTAACAGCAGATGAAAATGACGTGCTATACGCTTTTGTAACTTTTACGCTACAATCAAATGAAACGTTATCAAAAATGGACTTCATACTATTGATACTTTTTTATTAAATCGGCAACTAATTTTCCTGAAATTAAAGACGGCGGTACTCCCGGTCCTGGTACTGTTAATTGTCCAGTAAAATACAAGTTTTGCACTTTTTTACTTTTCAATTTAGGTCTTAAAAAAGCAGTTTGCAATAAGGTATTTGCCATACCATACGCATTCCCTTTGTACGAATTATATTCTTTAACAAAATCATTTACACAAAATGATTCTTTAAAGATAATATTATTTTTTACACTTTGATTAGTTAATTTTTCTAATCGTGTTATTATTTTTTCAAAATATAATTCTCGTAACTCGTATGTATCTTCTAAACCTGGCGCTAACGGAATCAAAAATATACCCGCTTCTTTTCCTTCTGGAGCTGAATTTTCATCGGTTTTTGATGGAAAACTTGCGTAAAATAATGGTTCTTCAGGCCATTTTGGGTTGTCATAAATTGCTTCGGCATGAATATCGAAATCTACATCGAAAAATAAAGAGTGATGTTCTACATTTTCAATTTTCTTATCAAATCCTACATAAAATAGGAGTGAAGAAGGAGCAAATGTTTTGTTTTCCCAATATTTTTCTGAGTATTGACGGTATTTCTCATCTAATAAAGTTTCTGAGTGATGATAATCGGCACCGCTCAAGATTATATCTGCGGTAACAATTTTATTGTTTACTAATAACCCCGATGCTTTTCCATTAGTTACGTCAATTTTTTGAACATTAGCATTCGTTTCGATTTTTACACCCAATTCTTTAGCCAAAGATTCCATTGCTAAAATCACCGAATACATTCCATTCTTTGGATGCCAAGTTCCTAAGCCAAAGTCGGCAAAGTTCATAAAGTTGTAAAAAGAAGGTGTATCACTTGGTTTAGCTCCTAAAAATAGAACAGGAAATTCTAAAATTTGAACCAGTTTCATGTTTTTGAATCGTTTTCGAACATCTTTTTTAATGTTACTAAAAAATTGATTCACTTTTTTGGCTGTTTCTAAAGTAATCAACTCCAAAGGCGATTCTCCTGGACGATATACTAAATCCTTAATAGCAATATCATAATTGCTTTTAGCTTCTGCCATAAATTGTTCTAATTGCTTACCGCTTCCTTTTTCTATGGATTCAAAAGTTTTTACAATTTCTGGTAAATTGTCAGCAATGGTTACAAAATCTAAATGTCCAAAATAGACTTGATAAGCGGGAGAGAGTTTAATTAATTCGTAATAATCGGAAGGTTTTTTACCAAAATCGGCAAAGAAACGTTCAAACACATCAGGCATCCAATACCACGTTGGTCCAATATCGAAAGTAAATCCCTCTTTTTTAAGTTGACGAGCTCTTCCTCCTATGGTGCTGTTTTTTTCAAAAACTGTTACATCGTTACCTTGCTTTGCTAAATAGCATGAAGCTGCTAACGATGAAAATCCAGATCCGATAATGGCGATTTTTTTACTCACTATTTTAATATTTTTGTTTAACAAAGATAATAAAAAGTTAAACAAAAGCAAACTTTTTATAAGGTATTTGAAAGTTCTTCTATACTATTAAATATACGTACGTTCTTTTTGATGACTTTAGATGAAATAGACTGTGTCATTCTGCCTAATAATAGCAGTTCATGATTGGTTTTTTCAATTAACTTAGCTTGAATGTCAATCATATAATTGTCTATTTCATCCTGATTAGGCTCAACAGTTAGGTAACTAACAAAGGATATTTTTTCGTAGGAATTAATCAAATCTAATAAACTATCGGTTGGGATACTTTCTCCTAAGTAAATGGTTTGATATCCTTTTAGTAAGATTTCATAATTTAAATACATTAATCCTAGTTCGTGAACTTCATTTAAAGGCAAAAACAATACAAAAACTTTATCTGTTCTTGTAGGTTCTAATATCTGAACTTTTTCGGTATTAATTAAAAGTTTTTGTTTAATTAAATAACTAATAAAATGTTCGTGTGCTGGTGAAATGGTTTCAGTTTGCCAAAGAAATCCTATTTCTTGCATTAATGGGATAAAAACAGTATAAAATACTTCACGAAATGATTTCTCACTCAATAATTGATTGTAAGTATTGAAAAACAACGATTGATCGAAATTCATCATCGCCATCTTGAAAGTGCTAATAGCATGATTTTTTGCACTTTTTTCAGATATAATATCGTTGGCAAGTTGGTTTATTTGATCTTGTGTTAATGTTCCAATTTTAGAAATCTTGTATCCGTAATTATGGAGTAAAACGATATTTAATAATTTTTGTAAATTCTTAATATCATAAGATCGGATATTAGTATCAGAACGCATAGGTTCTAAAACATTATATCTTTTTTCCCAAATTCGAATGGTGTGAGCTTTAATTCCTGAAAGATTTTCTAAATCTTTAATACTGAAAACATTTTTGACGTTGTTCATTTCTCATTTCCTTTTGTTTAACAAAAATAATAAAAAAAGTAAACAAAAAAATAATTTCAACAAAAAATGTTTAATATTTAATAAAATATCTTAAACAAAACTAGTAAGGAAAGATTAAATTAGTGACCAAGGAGGGATTTGAACCCTCACGCCCTTACGAGCACCACCCCCTCAAGATGGCGAGTCTACCGTTTCTCCACTTGGCCATAAAAAACAAAGACGTTGCAATGCAACGTCTTTAAGATTTTCTGTGACCTGGCTGGGATTCGAACCCAGGACCCCATCATTAAAAGTGATGTGCTCTACCAGCTGAGCTACCAAGTCGGTGCGTTCAAGAAATAAGTTTTATATAGTGACCTGGCTGGGATTCGAACCCAGGACCCCATCATTAAAAGTGATGTGCTCTACCAGCTGAGCTACCAAGTCATTTTATTTCCTTGAATGCGGGTGCAAATATAAAAACATTTATTTATTTTGCAATGGGATTTTCTTATAAATTTGTCTTTTTTTACAATTAATTTCTTAACCCTTTAATTTATAGGGTATTATTTATTTATGAAAATAGTTTTATTAGGTTACATGGGGTGTGGTAAGTCGGTAATAGGGGCTTTTTTAGCTGAAAGCCTTCAAATTCCGTTCTATGATTTGGATCAAGAGATTGAAAAAGAAACTCAAAAATCAATTACTGAATTGTTTCAAACTAGAGGTGAAATCTATTTTCGCAAAAAAGAAAATGAAATATTGAAAAAGTTTTTAGATAAAAAAGAACCTTTTATTCTAAGTTTAGGCGGAGGAACTCCATGTTATTACAACAATCATGAGTTATTACTTCAAGAAGGCGTTTTTTCTGTTTATTTAAAAGCGTCTGTTGATACATTGGTAAGTCGATTAATTAAAGAAAAAGCTAAACGCCCTTTACTTCATAATCAAGATGAGGTTACTTTAAAGGATTTTATCAACAAGCATTTATTTGATAGAAATTTTTATTATCATCAAGCCAATAAAATAGTAAATAATGATGATAAATCTGTTGAACAAATTTCAAATGAAATTAAAGCACTTTTAATTTAGATAAGCAAACGAATTATTTTCTTCAAAAACAACTTGAATGTGTTCTTGTAAGGAAGTCGATAATGATAATCCTTTAAAATCAGCTTTTACTGGATATTTTTTATGATTTCTATCTACTAAAACAGCAGTTTTAAATTTGCTTAAAGGAACTTCTAAAAAGTGTTTTACGCCATAAATTAAGGTAGTTCCTGAATTAAGAACATCATCAATAAGTACTAATCCTTTATTTTTATAATATTCACTAGGTATTGAAGTGTTTATTGATTCTTGAGGATTTTGTTTGTTTATTTTAACTTCACAAAGTGTTATTTTTAAATCCGATATCAAAGCTAGTTCTGCAGCAACTTTTTGGGCAAAAATATACCCGTTATTAGCAATTCCTGCTAAAATTACTTCCTCTTCATTTACGAATGTTTCGAAAATTTGGTAAGCAATTCGTTTGGTTTTGTGTTTGATTTCTTCGTGTGTTAAAATAATATTTTCCATGTGTGTTGTTATTTGACCTCAAAGATAAAAAAGAGTTCCTTATTTTCTCGTGGCTTAATCGAATTATATGCTTTTTCTAGTGTTTTTATGTTGAATTTGTCTGAAAACAGATTCAAATATTCGGTTACAGAACCTCCAAATGGGGGACCTTCAGCTGTTAAAGGAAAATCAAATAATAGTCCTGCTAATTTTCCATTAGGATTTAAAAGCGAAGCCATTTTTTCAACATATTGTAGGCGCATTTTTGGCGGTAAAGCACAGAAAAACGTTTGTTCTAAGATTAAATCGAAAGTATTTTCTAAAGCAAAAAAATCAGAATGAATCAAATGTGATGCAAATTCAGGTTTTCTCGATTTGATGTTACGTAAAGGGGTTTCGGCAATATCAATCACGTATACATTTTGAAATCCATTTTCAACTAAATAGTCAAATTCATAACCATTTCCGGCACCTGGAATTAAAATTTTAAGATTTTTGTCGGTTAATTGGTCGATGTATTCTTTTAATGGCGTTGTAATTGTTCCTGTATCCCAACCCGTTTCTCCTTTTTTATAGCGTTCTTCCCAGTAATTCATTTTATTCAAATTCTTCGGTTTCAAGATTGTCATCTAAATAGTCGTCGATATCTCTTCGTTCTTTTTTTGTAGGACGACCTGTTCCATGTGCACGATAGTGTTCTTTTGACAACTTCAATAATTCTAAATGCTCAAATGCTTCTTTTGGAGTTTCGTCTTTTCGATACATATCAACAAGTTTTGCTCCTAATCGATTTTGAGGAATATCTAAAATCGTTAATTTGTAGTTGATTTGGTCTTTTCTAAGTGTAATTTTATCTATTGGGAATATCTCTCTAGATGCTTTTGCTACTTGACCATTAACGGTAACATGACCTTTTTTAACTGCCTCTGCTGCAATACTTCGAGTTTTGTAATATCGCAAGCACCATAAAAGTTTATCAATTCGCATAATATAATTCAAAAAACCATGTTAATATTTCTACAAAAATAAATGAAAATTGTATCTTGCGCACAAAAAAATAACATAATGAAGAGTTTTTATAAAATTGTATTTGCTTTAGGGTTTTTAACGAGTTTGATTTCATGTCAAAATGAGGATAGTGTTTCTTTAACTCCTGATAGGCCTTATGATGAAGTTTATGCAGAAGATATAGCTGAGATTGAAGATTTTTTAGATACACATTATGTAACAGTTGATGCCGATTACAATACAACTTTTACACAAATTCCAGATGGCGGTACTCAAACCCCAATTTCTGCAATGCCTGAATTAACTTTTAAAGAGGTTGATTTGCATGATATAACGTATAAAGTTTATTATTTGAACTTAAGAGAAGGTTCTGGTGAAAATATTACCCGAGTTGATTCTTCTTTTGTATCATATAAAGGTTTTAGTTTTTCAAAAACAACGGTTGATAATGTGGATACATATACACAAACAGTTTTTGATAGTAAACAAAGCCCAATATGGTTGTCTTTAGATGAAGTTATTAGAGGTTGGGCTCATATAATGCCACTTTTTAAAATAGGAACTTTTACTTCTATGACCGATGGTAGTTTATCTTTCAATGATTTTGGTGCTGGGGTTATGTTTCTTCCTTCTGGATTAGCTTATTTTAGCTCAGGTTTTTCTTCAATTCCTTCTTATTCGCCACTCATTTTTAATTTTAAATTATATAATTTAAGAAGAAGAGATCATGATCGTGATGGTATTTTGTCTATGTATGAATACGGACCTGATTTTGATGAAGATGCTATAGATACTGATGGAGATGGCCGTCCAGATTATATTGATGTTGATGATGATGCAGATGGTGTGTTAACAAAAAAAGAAAGAGAAATTCCTGGTACTGATCCGGTTCAATATTATGATTTTGCTAATATACCTTTGTGTAATTCCACAGGTATAAAGGTACATCTTACTCCTGAATGTAGATAAAATTTCAAAGACCGATGCAAATCGGTCTTTTTTATACAAAAAAACTCCGATTTGCATCGGAGTGATTTTTTCTAAACTAACCCTAACTAAATGAGAAACATTCTCTTATTACTTTGCAAATGTCTTACCTTTTTTTGAATTCTTATGTTAAGGTAATGTTATACTTATGTTATTGATTATTAAAATTTTACGAAAACGTTTTTTCTATAAAAGTATAATCCGTTTTTTATTATTTTTTGTCTTGTAAAGCAAAAACTCGTTTTAATAAATCGGAACTTCTAGCGTTTAGGTTGTTACGAATTTCCTTTTCTTCAACCGCAATCATTTTAAAAACACCTTCCATAGCTTTGTTAGTAGTGTAATCGGTTAAATCAGGATTTACTTTAGTAACTAACGGAATAGAATTGTATTTTGTAATTATATTATTCCAAACTTTATCAGCACCAACTTTGGCAAATGAATTTTTTATCACTGGGTTGAATTTTATGTATAATGCATTTGAGGTTGTATTTTGCAAATATGTAGTAGCTGAGTTTTCGTTCCCCATCAAAATGTTTTTCGCATCATTGAATGTCATTTGTTTAACAGCATCTACAAAAATAGGAGTAGCTTCTTTAACCGCGTCTTCTGCAGCACGATTTAAGACTTTCAATCCTTCATCGGCTAATTTGCTCATGCCTATCTGACGTAATTTTTTATCAACCACTTGTAATTCTTGAGGTAATAAAATTTTAACGGCTTCATTTTTAAAGAAACCATCTGTTGCAGTTAATTTTGATACTTGTTTGGATATTCCATTGTTTAAAGCTTCTTTTAAACCATTACCAATTTCAATTTGGCTAATTCCGGTTGTTCCTTGAGGTAATTGATCTAATACTTGTTGCATTTCAGCACAACTAAATAAACTGAAAACGGCTAGGCTAAGAAAGATTTTTTTCATTTTTTTATATTTTACTTACTGTTTTACAAAGATAGTGCCAATTTTTGACTGAATTTTATATAAAATTTGAGGGGAATAAAATTATTAAATTCGTAAATTGCACCCTCAAAAATGAACAAAAATTACATATGGAACTACAAACTCCTTATATTCCTAAAAATAAAGTAAGAATTGTGACCGCAGCGTCACTTTTTGATGGACATGATGCAGCTATTAATATCATGCGTAGAATTATTCAAGCTACAGGTGTTGAGGTAATTCACCTTGGACATGATAGAAGCGTGGAAGAAGTAGTAAATACTGCCATTCAGGAAGATGCAAATGCAATTGCTATGACATCTTATCAAGGTGGTCATAACGAATATTTCAAATACATGTACGATTTGCTTAAAGAAAAAGGAGCAGGTCATATCAAAATATTTGGTGGAGGTGGAGGTGTAATTCTTCCTTCTGAAATCGAAGAGTTACATGCTTACGGAATCACTAAAATTTATTCTCCAGATGATGGTCGTGCTATGGGATTACAAGGCATGATTAACGACTTGGTTCAAAAAGCAGATTTTCCTGTCGGAGATGTGTTAAATGGAGAAGCGGAACATTTAGAAGAGAAAAATCCAAGAGCGATTGCTCGTGTAATTTCTGCTGCTGAAAATTTCCCTGAAATTGCGAAAGAAACGTTAGATAAAATTCACGCCGCAAACGAAACTTCTAAAATTCCAGTTTTAGGTATTACGGGGACAGGTGGTGCTGGAAAATCTTCATTAGTAGACGAATTAGTTAGAAGATTTTTAATCGATTTCCCAGAAAAAACAATCGGATTAATTTCGGTGGATCCATCAAAACGTAAAACTGGTGGTGCTTTGTTAGGTGATAGAATTCGTATGAATGCGATTAACAATTCTCGTGTTTACATGCGTTCGTTAGCAACTCGTCAATCGAATTTAGCCTTATCAAAATATGTAGCCGAAGCGATTCAAGTGTTGAAAGCGGCTAAATATGATTTAATCATTTTAGAAACTTCAGGAATTGGACAATCGGATACTGAAATTCTTGACCATTCAGACGTTTCTCTATATGTAATGACACCTGAATTTGGTGCTGCAACGCAGTTAGAGAAAATTGATATGTTGGATTTCGCTGATTTAGTAGCATTAAATAAATTTGATAAACGTGGGGCTTTAGATGCAATTCGTGATGTGAAAAAACAATACCAACGCAATCATAATCTTTGGGATGTAGATACCGATAAGATGCCAATTTTTGGAACTATCGCATCGCAATTCAACGATCCAGGAATGAATACGCTTTACAAATCTATCATGGATAAGATTGTGGAGAAAACAGGTTCGGATTTAAAATCTACTTTCCAAATTACGCGTGAAATGAGTGAGAAAATCTTCGTAATTCCGCCTCACAGAACTCGTTATTTATCTGAAATTGCAGAAAACAATAGAAAATATGACGAAACTGCTTTAACACAAGTAGAAGTAGCGCAAAAATTATACGGAATTTTCAAAACCATTGAATCAGTTAACGGAAATTTACCTCAAATTGATAAAGCAGGAATTATTGAAAGTTCGTTAAAAATAAATGATAGCAACAAAGATTTCTTAGGATTGTTATTGAAAGAATTCGACCGAGTAAAAATGAATTTAGACCCATACAATTGGGAGATTTTATTGACTTGGGAAGAAAAAGTAAACAAATACAAAAATCCGGTCTATTCGTTCAAAGTTCGTGATAAAGAAATCAAAATTGAAACGCATACCGAATCGTTATCGCATTCACAAATTCCAAAAGTAGCCTTACCTAAATACCAAGCTTGGGGTGATATCTTAAAATGGAATTTACAAGAGAACGTACCGGGAGAATTTCCTTTTGCATCTGGATTATATCCTTTCAAACGTGAAGGAGAAGATCCAACGCGTATGTTTGCAGGAGAAGGAGGTCCAGAACGAACCAATCGTCGTTTCCATTATGTTTCTTTGGGAATGCCAGCAAAACGTTTATCTACAGCATTCGACTCGGTAACGTTATACGGAAATGACCCAGACCACAGACCTGATATTTATGGTAAAATTGGTAATGCAGGAGTTTCTATTTGTTGTTTAGACGATGCTAAGAAATTATACTCTGGTTTCGATTTAAGTCACCCAGCGACATCCGTTTCTATGACAATTAATGGTCCAGCACCCATGTTGTTAGGATTTTTTATGAATGCTGCTATCGACCAAAACTGTGAAAAATACATCAAAGAAAACGGTTTAGAAGCCGAAGTTGAGAAAAAGAAAAAAGAACTTTACGACGATAAAGGTTTAGAAAGACCAAGATACAACGGAGAATTACCAGAAGGAAACAATGGTTTAGGATTGTTGCTTTTAGGTGTAACGGGAGACCAAGTGTTACCAGCGGATGTGTATCAAGATATCAAAGTGAAGACGTTAGCACAAGTTCGTGGAACGGTTCAAGCGGATATTTTAAAAGAAGACCAAGCACAAAATACTTGTATTTTCTCAACAGAATTTGCGTTGCGTTTGATGGGAGACGTTCAAGAATATTTCATCAAACAAAATGTACGTAACTTTTATTCGGTTTCGATTTCAGGTTATCACATTGCCGAAGCTGGAGCAAATCCAATTACGCAGTTAGCATTTACTTTAGCGAATGGTTTCACTTACGTGGAATATTATTTAAGTAGAGGAATGAATATCAATGACTTCGGTCCGAATTTATCGTTCTTTTTCTCAAACGGAATTGATCCTGAATATGCGGTAATTGGTCGTGTAGCTCGTAAGATTTGGGCAAAAGCCATGAAAAACAAATACGGAGCTAACGAAAGAGCGCAAATGTTGAAATATCACATTCAAACGTCTGGACGTTCGTTACACGCGCAAGAGATTGATTTCAATGATATTCGTACGACTTTACAAGCGTTGTACGCGATTTACGATAACTGTAACTCGTTACACACGAATGCTTATGATGAGGCAATTACGACTCCAACAGAAGAATCAGTACGTCGTGCAATGGCAATTCAGTTGATTATTAATAAAGAATTAGGTTTAGCTAAAAACGAAAACCCAATCCAAGGTTCGTTCATTATTGAAGAATTAACTGATTTAGTTGAAGAAGCGGTTTTAGCTGAATTTGATAGAATCACAGAAAGAGGAGGAGTTCTTGGTGCTATGGAAACCATGTACCAAAGAAGTAAAATTCAAGAAGAATCATTGTATTACGAAACTTTGAAACATACTGGAGAATTCCCAATTATTGGAGTAAATACCTTCTTAAGTTCAAAAGGTTCGCCAACAGTGATTCCAGCAGAAGTAATTCGTGCTACAGAGGAGGAAAAACAATTCCAAATCCAAACATTAGAGAATTTACATCAAGCCAAAGCGAAAGAAGTAGAAAATCAAATTTCAATCATTCAAGAGGCAGCGATTCAAAATCAAAACATTTTTGAAAAATTAATGGATGCAGCTAAGGTGTGTTCGTTAGGGCAAATCACCAGCGCATTATTCGAGGTGGGTGGTCAGTACCGAAGAAATATGTAATATTTCAATTATAATCATTTGTAGAGACGCGATTTATCGCGTCTCTTTTTTTTTGAATGAATTCAAAAAAAATCAAAATTATTTCCAATTCCCAAAATATTTTAATTATTTCGTAATTCGATATAACATTACACGCCATGCAAAATAAATTTAAAAACAAATACCGCATTTCCTCTGCGCGTCTACAAACGTGGGATTATTCCAATAATGGTGCCTATTTTATCACCATTTGTACGCAAAATCGACATCATTTTTTTGGTCATATTAAAAATCAAGAAATGCAATTATCCGAAATAGGAAAATTGGCAGAAAAATTTTGGTATGAAATACCCAATCATTTTTCAATGGTAGAATTAGGAAATTTTGTGGTGATGCCAAATCATGTTCATGGGATTTTGATTATTGATAAAACGAATGATGAATCATTTGTAGAGACAAGGCAATGCCTTGTCTCTACAATTCATACCAATTCAATTATTGGTTCATCCCGTTTTCAAAATCAGGGAAAAAATACCATTTCATCGATTGTAGGTTCATATAAATCAATTGTGACCAAAATGTCACGTCAAATCAACCCTAATTTCGCCTGGCAAACCCGATTTCACGATCATATTTTTCGGAATTCGAAATCATTTAATACCATTCAAAATTATATCGAACAAAATCCGTTAAAATGGAAAGAAGATACATTTTATAATTTATGAAGCCAACAATAAAAACCTTTCCAACTACAAAATTCATCGGAATAAATAGTCAATTTTCGTATTCAGATTATCGAATAGGGGAATTATGGGGGGAATTTATGCCTAGAAGAAATGAAATTCGAAATACGATAGGTAAAGATTTATTCAACATTCAAATCAATCCCGAAAATTTTGATTTCAATCCACAAACCGAATTTGTGAAATGGGCTGTAGTTCCTGTAACAGATTTTGATTTTATTCCTGAAGGAATGCAAAAATTAATAGTAGAAGAAGGTTTGTATGCAGTTTTTAATCACGTTGGTGATGCAGTAAAAGCTAGAGAAACCTTTAGTTATATTTTCGGTATTTGGTTGCCTAATTCGGAATATGAATTAGATAATCGACCTCATTTTGAAATTTTGGGTGAGATGTATAAAAACGATAGTCCTGATTCGGAAGAGGAAATTTGGATTCCAATTAAGAAAAAAATCTAATATTCTCCATCTACATAAAACCATTTCCCATCTTCTAATTTAAATGTTGAGTGTTCGTAATGCACTTGTGCTTTTAAATTTTCGTCTAAATAATAAGCTTTGAAGGTTACCGTGGTTTCAGTTGAAGCTAAAACTTCTAATTTTAACCATTTATTTGCCTGACTCCAGGTTAATATATCTTTTTTGTTGTGGAAGCGTCTTTTAGAAATATGAGTTGTGTTTACCAAATAATCTGCAGCACCTGTTGCAAAAGCGCTGTAACGAGAACGCATTAAAGTTTCTGCTGTTGGTGCTTTTTTTATCCCTTTAATATAAGGTTCACAACAATCATTAAATGAAATTGAATTTCCGCAATAACAATTCGACATAAATTACGATTTAGATTCGTTAAATTTTCTAGCGATTTCTTTTAATTTTTCGGCACGAGCATTCTTTTTCGCTTTTTCTTTTGCTTGCTCTTTGTGCAATTTGTTGTTGTGCGCTTTGATGTTTTTTGGATTATTTCTCCCCATTTTTATGGACTTTTTAAGCGTTTCAAATGTACAAAAAATAAATATTATAAAGTTTGGCACAACAATTGGTTATATTTACATAAGAAATAACTTAAAAATTAAAATATTATGAAGAAGATTACTTTATTGATAGCTTTTATCGGGATGATAACACTACAAAGTTGTACAATTAATGAGGAACACGATCATGTTGATAATGATACTATAGCTGAGGTTTTTGAATTAAGAAATGTAAATTTTAGTTATAATAGTTCAACAGGAGGATATTTTATTTACAGAACTTTAAATCCTCAAATTTATGCTTCAGATAATATTTTAATTTATAGAATGTCTGATTTAATTGATTCAAATACTCCAGTTTGGCAATTAATTCCTAGAACTATATATTTAAGTGGTGGTGATGAATTAGATTATGATTATGATTTTAGTAGAGAGGATTTTACTATTTATGCAGGTGGTACTTATAATTTGGCAGAAACTCCTGAGTTTATTTACAATCAAACTTTCAGAATTGTAATTGTCCCAGGTTATTTTTCTAATAGAAGTGCTACGCAAGTAGATTTAAATGATTATGATGCGGTAATTCAAGCTTACGGAATCAATCCTAATAATATAAAAAGTCTTTAAATACAAAGAGCTATCATCATGATAGCTCTTTTTTTATACGGATACTTTATCAATTTTTAAATAGCCAATGTGTTTTTCATCTTCTAAAACCGCGTTGGCTTTTGTTATTTTTAAACGGTATTGCGATTTGAATTTCTCCGAAAGAATTTCTTCTATATTATGAATGTCATCTACATCAACGCCATATTTGTCATCAATGTGCGATTCGGCTCCTTTAAATCCGTAATGTTTGTAAAATGTAGTTTGTTTGGCTTTTTTAATGGCTTCGGCTTTTGTTTTAGCAACAACTAAAATTTTGTAATGGTATTCTTCAAAATCACCTTCTTTATAGCCACCTAAATTCAAAAAGAACAATTGTTCTTCTTGTTCTTGTTTTTCATCTTTTGCAATAACTTCAATAGAAAATCCATCAACAAAAGTTACTTTTTGCCAAGCATCTATATGGATTCTTCCTTTTGCTTCTGGCCAAAAAGCATTCATGTCTGGAATTAATTCTTTTACGCTTGAACCTATTCCAAAAAAAATATCGTGTTGTTCTGTAAACCTGCCTTTTGGGGTACAGCCAAGCATTATCATATGTAAATTTAATGTTTTCATGATGTAAAAATAACAAATTTGATAATTAACCCCTAAAAAAATAGGGTGTTTTTGTAAATAAATCAAAAAAATCATATATTTGCATAACTTTTCAAGGGTTTAACAATAAAAACAACACATCTTATGTCAACATTCCGTTTTCAGGCTTTAAGAAAAGCAACAGACAGAAAACCAGTTCAAGTAGAAGAATTGGATAGAAAATCAGTTATTTTTGGTAGTAATGTCTTTGGTGACAAAGCTATGCGACAATTTTTAACTCCTGAAGCTTACAAAGCGGTTAAGGCTGCTGCAGAAGGCGTTAAAATAGATAGAAAAATTGCCGACTACATTGCTTTAGGTATGAAAGAATGGGCATTATCTAAAGGTGTAACACATTATACGCACTGGTTTCAGCCATTAACAGGAACTACTGCAGAGAAGCACGATGCTTTTTTTGAAACTTTTCCTGATGGAAGTGATCCAGTTGAGAAATTTGGAGGAAGTCAATTAGTACAACAAGAACCAGATGCTTCTTCTTTTCCAAATGGTGGAATCCGTAATACTTTTGAAGCAAGAGGATATACTGCTTGGGATCCAACATCTCCAGCATTCATTTTTGGAACTACATTATGTATTCCTACAGTGTTTGTATCGTATACAGGTGAAGCTTTAGATAACAAAACACCTTTGTTAAGAGCTTTACAAGCGGTGGATGCTGCTGCTATTGAAGTTGCAAAATACTTCGACAAAAACGTAAAAAGAGTTACTCCTACATTAGGTTGGGAGCAAGAATATTTCTTAGTAGATACTGCTTTAGCTAATTCAAGACCTGATTTATTAGCTACAGGTAGAACTTTATTAGGACACACGGCTGCTAAAGGACAACAATTAGACGACCATTATTTTGGTTCAATTCCTACACGAGTTTTAACATATATGCGTGATTTAGAAAACGAGTGTATGTTATTAGGAATACCAGTAAAAACACGTCACAATGAGGTTGCGCCAAATCAGTTTGAGTTAGCACCAATTTTTGAAGAAATTAATTTAGCAGTTGATCACAACTCATTATTAATGGATGTAATGCAAAAAGTGGCTGAACGTCATGATTTTAAAGTATTATTCCATGAAAAACCTTTTAAAGGAGTTAATGGTTCTGGAAAACATAATAACTGGTCATTAGCAACAGATACTGGAATTAACTTATTATCTCCAGGAAAAACGCCAATGAGCAACTTACAATTTTTAACGTTCTTTATTAATACTATTAAAGCGGTACATGATAATGAAGAGTTATTAAGAGCGTCAATTGCATCGGCTAGTAACGATCACCGCTTAGGAGCTAACGAAGCGCCACCAGCAATTATTTCTGTTTTCATTGGACAACAATTAACTAAAGTATTAGCGGAGTTAGAAGGTGTTTCTAAAGGAAAATTATCTCCAGAAGAAAAAACGGATTTAAAATTAAACGTAGTAGGTAAATTACCAGACGTTTTATTAGATAATACAGACAGAAACAGAACATCTCCATTTGCTTTCACAGGAAATAAATTCGAGTTTAGAGCTGTTGGTTCTTCTGCAAACTGTGCGGTTTCAATGACAACTTTAAATACTATTGTTGCAAAACAATTAAAAGATTTCAAAGCTGAAGTTGATGCGTTAATCGAGAAAAAAGATTTAAAGAAAGACGAAGCTATCTTTAATGTATTAAGAGAATATATCAAGCAAACTAAAGCTATTCTTTTTGAAGGTGATGGTTATAGCGATGCTTGGGAAAAAGAAGCTAAAAAACGTGGATTAAGTAATCACAAAACAACTCCTCAAGCTTTAAAAGCTAAAGTTTCTAAAAAAACAATTGCTCTTTTTGAAGAAATGGGTGTAATGAACCATGTTGAGGTTGAAGCGCGTTACGAAATCGAATTGGAAGAATACATGAAAAAAATCCAAATTGAAGGACGTGTTTTAGGTGATATTGCTCGTAATCATGTAGTTCCTACAGCTATTAAATATCAAAATGTTTTAATTGAAAACGTTAAAGGTCTAAAAGAAATTTTTGGAAAAGATTTCGAAAAAGTAGCCAAAGAACAAATTTCATTAATTAAAGAAATTTCTGAGCACATTGAAGGAATCAATACGAAAGTAGAGAAAATGACAGAAGAGCGTAAAAAAGCAAATGCTTTAACTAGTACTGAAAAAATGGCTGAAGCTTACTGTGATAAAGTAAAACCTTACTTCGAAGAAATTCGTTACCATGCTGATAAATTAGAGTTATTAGTAGACGACGAACTTTGGACATTAACAAAATACAGAGAGTTATTGTTCACGAAATAATTTTCAAACAAAATAATTCATAAAAAACCTGTTCATTTGGACAGGTTTTTCTATTTTCGGCATAAATAATAAAATAATGAGAAAATATTTATTCCTTTTACTTCTTTTTAGTTCGATTTCTTTTGGACAATCTAAATTCACGGTTTATTTTGATACTGATTCTGATCAATTAAAACTAAAGGAACTGATTCGTTTTGATGATTTCTTTAGAAATAAAAAAGTCAAATTCATAAAACTTATAGGCTATTGCGATTATCGTGCTTCAAATGGTTATAACGATACGTTGGCATACAACAGAGCTAAATTTGTATCAAATATTATCGAAAAAGTTGCTGACCAAAAGCAAATTGAAATTATTAGTAAAGGCGAAAATTTCGAACAAAATCACGATTTAAAATTGAATCGTAAAGTTGAGATTTACTATGAAGAAATACAATTAGATGAAATATTAGATAAGGACGACACTATTGAAAATAATAAGAATAATAATTTATCTTCCCAAGTTACAACAGTAAAAGTAGGCGATAAGTTAATTTTGAAAAATTTACATTTCTACAATCGTTCTGGGATTTTTGTTCCTGAATCGCGACCAGTTTTAGAGGAATTACTCCAAATTATGAAATCTAACCCGAATCTTAAAATCGAAATTCAAGGTCATATTTGTTGTCAAATGGGTACCGATGTTGAAGATACTGCTAAAGTAAGAGCGCTTGCTGTTTACAATTACCTTTATAATAATGGAATTTCAAAAAATAGGCTGAGTTATAAAAGTTTTGGGAGTACCCGCCCAATTCACACAATTCCAGAAAATAACGAAAATGAAAGAAATGAAAATAGAAGGGTAGAAATTCAAATTGTAGCTAATTAATTTTCGTCTTTTTATTAATTTATTGAAAATGATAAGTTTACTACTTGTGGTTAGTTCTTTTTGATAAATTAGTTTTTTATATCCTTTTTATTTTTTTATATTCGTTACATTAAATACCCTAAAATGAAATACCTATTACTGCTGTTTGGACTACTACTTTCAGCACAAGAAAAAGCTAGTTTTTATTTTGATTTCGATCAAGATACGTTTAATCCTAAACAAAACGAATTGTTTTTGTCTTGGTTAAACAAAGATGAAACTCGCGAAATTCTAGTAATTAACGGGTATTGTGATTGGTATGGAACTTATGAATACAATGATACCTTGGCTTACAAACGAATTCATACGGTTCATGAGCAACTAAAATTAAAGAACTCGATTTTTTTTACTTCTGATTTAAAAATTAATGGTTATGGTGAACGAGTTCAAACTAGAAAAGAACGTCGTCATAACAGAAGAGTTGATGTTTTTTACAATGTTTTTCCAGAAAAAATAAAAAAAGAAGAAAAGGTAGTATATGATGATCCTGAGGTTTATACAGGTCAAAAAATATCAGACGAACCAATTCCTGTTAATAAAATTAATAAAGAATTTCAGCCCGTAGATCCAGAGGAATTAATTCATCTAGAAGCTATTCCTAATCGCTATGCAAATGCTAAAGTTGGTGATAAATTGGTTATGAAGAACTTATATTTTTATGATCGTTCCGGAATTTTTGTTCCTGAGTCACTGCCAGTTATGGAAGAGCTTTTAGATTTTATGGTTAGTAACCCAAAAGCTAAGATTGAAATTCAAGGTCATATTTGTTGTCAATTAGGTGAAGATCCAGAAGATATTGCGTTAATTCGTGCAATTGCGGTACATAATTACTTGGTTGCAAATGATATAGATGATTCTAGGTTGCTTTATAAAAGTTTTGGAAGTTCGCAACCAATTCATAAAATTCCAGAAAAAAATGAAAAAGAACGAAACGAAAATCGTAGAGTAGAAATTCTTATTTTAGAGAATTAAATTTGGCACAATTTTTCGTTTTATTCATAAAAAAGTATAGTAATGAAATATCTATTTTCCGTTATAGTTTTCTATTGGTTTCAAATTGGAGTTGCTCAAGAACAAGTTACTTTTTATTTTGACAACAATAAATCCGAATTGAATAAAACAGAAGCTACTAAACTTCAAAAATGGATTGCCGAAAATACAACTTCAAAAATCCTTTCAATTACTGGCTCTACAGATGAGGTAGGTTCAACGGGATATAATGATACTTTATCTCAAAAAAGAGTGACTCATATTTTTAATCAAGTAAAAGATAAAGTCAACATAAGACCCGATTTTAAAAGTATTTCTCTTGGAGAAAAAGGAGCTACTTCAACAAATAAAGCCGAGAATAGAAAAGCAATCATTCATTATTTGTTAGAAAAAGATTTAGACAAGGAAAATGAAGTTTTAGGAATTAAAGTTGAAGAACCAGAGGTAATTATTCCTGAGGATGCTCCTTTAGCTGAAAAAGTTAAGTTGGCAAAAATTGGAACAAAAATCACGTTAAAAAATATCAATTTCTATCAAAACACTTTCGCAACAATGCCCGAATCACAAGGAACATTGTATGATTTGTTGTTTGTTATGCAAAATAATCCAGACTTAGTAATTGAAATTCAAGGACATATTTGTTGTATTGATAAAGATTACCGAAATTTGTCAACCGATAGAGCAAAACAAATTAAACGTTTTCTCGTTTATAATGGTATTCAGCAACATCGGGTTAAAACAAAAGGATTTGGTGTATCCCAACCTTTATATCCAATTCCTGAAGCAACACCTGAACAAGCAGCAGCAAATCGTAGGGTAGAAATTGAAATTTTAAGTAAAAAATGATGAAAAAAAGTTTAGGTTTAATAGTATTAGTAGTATTCTTTTCACTAATAAGTTGTAATGATGGTTGTGAAGAAGGAAGCCAACCCACGCCAGCCTCTTTTTTTGTAGAAATACTAGATGAAGCTTCAAATGAAAATGTATTTGAAAATACTACCTATACCCAACAACAAATAACTATTCTTGATTTAGATGAAGCGGCTATTCCTTTTAAATTCATAGAAAGTGCTAATGTTATTCAAATTTTCCCATCTGTTTTAAATTCTACTGATAATTCATTTACCATTAAATTAAATAATGATACTACGTTACAAACAGATGAAATTGAAGTAAATTATGATGTTTCATCAAGTGCGGGAGAATGTTTTAAAACCTATAAAATTGAGAATGTTTTGTTTCCAAATAACACTTCAGAAATTACGGAAACAGTTTATGTGATAAAAATTTAACAAATTCTAAAGTCAGATTTCTAAATTCTAATTTTTAGAACTATCTTTGCGCCACAACAACAACACACTATATTCATGAGTTCTGATACGAGCAAACGCTACAATTTACGAGGAGTTTCGGCTTCTAAAGAAGATGTGCACCAAGCTATCAAAAACATCGACAAAGGCTTATTTCCTCAAGCATTTTGTAAAATTATTCCTGATTATTTAACGAATGACGACCAATACTGCATTATTATGCATGCGGATGGAGCTGGAACAAAGTCTTCCTTAGCTTACATGTATTGGAAAGAAACTGGCGATATTTCGGTTTGGAAAGGAATTGCTCAAGATGCCTTAATCATGAATATTGATGACTTATTATGTGTTGGAGCAACTGATAATATTTTACTTTCCTCTACTATCGGAAGAAATAAAAATTTAATTCCTGGCGAAGTAATATCGGCTATCATCAACGGTACAGAAGAATTAATTTCGGAATTAAAAAATCACGGAGTTACCATTCATTCTACTGGTGGAGAAACTGCTGATGTAGGTGATTTAGTTAGAACTATCATTGTAGATTCAACCGTAACTGCCAGAATGAAACGTGAAGATGTAATTGATAATGCTAATATTCAAGCTGGAGATGTTATTGTAGGACTGGCTTCTTTCGGTCAAGCTACTTACGAAAAAGAATACAATGGCGGAATGGGAAGTAACGGTTTAACTTCGGCTCGTCATGATGTTTTTGCGAAATATTTGGCTGAGAAATATCCAGAAAGTTTTGATGCTTCGGTTCCTAATGAATTAGTGTATTCAGGTCAAACTAAATTGACAGATACTGTTGAAAATAGTCCAATAGATGCTGGTAAATTAGTGCTTTCTCCTACTAGAACGTATGCGCCAATAATCAAAAAGATTTTATCAAAATACAATTCAAACGAAATTCACGGAATGGTTCACTGCAGTGGTGGTGCACAAACAAAAGTGCTTCACTTTGTAGATAATGTTCACGTGATTAAAGATAATTTATTTGCAGTTCCACCATTATTTAAACTGATTCAAGAAAATTCTAAAACGGATTGGAAAGAAATGTACCAAGTATTCAATTGTGGTCACCGTATGGAATTATATGTTCCTGCAGAAGTAGCTCAAGACATCATCGAAATTTCGAAATCATTCAATATCGACGCACAAATCGTAGGAAGAGTAGAGAAATCAGATAGTAAGAAATTAACGATTACATCCGAATACGGAACGTTTGAATATTAATCTGTAGAGACAAGTCATGACTTGTCTTTCTGTTTTTAATGAAATTAAAATTTACAACACAACATCAATAAAATGCAACACAACGTATTAATTTTAGATTTCGGGTCGCAATACACCCAATTAATTGCCCGAAGAGTAAGAGAATTAAACATTTTCTGCGAGATTTTTCCATTCGATAAAATTCCAGCAGATTTATCATCATATAAAGCGGTAATCTTAGGCGGAAGTCCATGTTCGGTTCGTTCTGAAGAAGCATTGCACCCAGATTTATCACAAATCAGAGGAAAATTGCCATTATTAGCAATTTGTTACGGAGCACAATATTTAGCGCATTTTTCAGGTGGAGAAGTAGCGGCTTCAAACACTAGAGAATACGGAAGAGCGAATCTTTCATACATCAAAGAAAACGAAGTATTTTTAGAAGGTGTTTCTGAAAACAGCCAAGTTTGGATGAGTCATTCGGATTCAATCAAGAAACTTCCTACTAATGGTGTAATGATTGCCAGCACAAAAGACGTAGAAAACGCAGCATATAAAATTGAAGGCGAAACTACTTATGCAATTCAATTCCACCCAGAAGTTTATCATTCTGTGGATGGAAAACAAATGTTGGAAAATTTCTTAGTGAAAATTGCAAAAGTGCCTCAAAATTTCACACCAAATGCTTTCGTAGAAGAAGTAGTTGCCGAAATGA
Source organism: Flavobacterium cyclinae (assembly GCF_021172145.1). Lineage (NCBI taxonomy): Bacteria > Pseudomonadati > Bacteroidota > Flavobacteriia > Flavobacteriales > Flavobacteriaceae > Flavobacterium > Flavobacterium cyclinae. The sequence goes on along the minus strand of NZ_CP089095.1, from coordinate 2,054,414 downwards.
AAGCTAAAATCGGAAACGATAAAGTAGTTTTAGGACTCTCTGGTGGTGTAGATTCAACAGTAGCAGCAGTTTTATTGAACAAAGCAATTGGAGAAAACTTATATTGTATTTTCGTTAACAACGGATTATTACGTAAAAACGAATTCCAAAATGTACTTAATCAGTATAAAGGAATGGGTTTAAATGTAAAAGGAGTAGATGCTTCGGCACGCTTTTTGGATGCATTAGCTGGGTTAGATGATCCAGAAGCGAAACGTAAAGCCATTGGAAAAGCGTTTATTGAAGTTTTTGATGATGAAGCACACCAATTAACCGATGTAAAATGGTTAGGTCAAGGTACTATTTATCCAGATGTTATCGAATCAGTTTCGGCAACTGGCGGACCATCAGCTACAATTAAATCGCATCACAATGTAGGTGGTTTACCAGATTTTATGAAATTGCAGGTGGTTGAACCTTTACGTATGTTGTTTAAAGATGAGGTTCGAAGAGTAGGAAGAAGTTTAGGAATCGACGAAGAATTATTAGGACGTCATCCATTTCCAGGGCCAGGATTAGCGATTCGTATTTTAGGTGATATTACAGCGGAAAAAGTAGCTATTTTACAAGAAGTAGATGCAGTTTTCATCAACGGATTAAAAGAACACGGTTTGTACGACAAAGTTTGGCAAGCAGGTGCTATCTTATTGCCAGTGAATAGTGTAGGAGTAATGGGCGATGAGCGTACCTACGAAAAAGTAGTGGCACTTAGAGCTGTAGAATCTACAGATGGTATGACTGCTGATTGGGTACATTTACCATATGAGTTTTTAATGAAAGTCTCAAATGAAATCATAAATAATGTTAGAGGAGTAAACAGAGTGGTTTATGATATTAGTTCAAAACCGCCTGCAACAATAGAATGGGAATAAAATAAATTTTTCAAATTCAACATATAAATTTCAATAGCAATTATTTTTATTCTATTTTTACGATATAAATTGCTATTGAAATTTTTGTTTAGTATTGTTTTAAATTAAGATTATGATAAAAAGTGTTGTTTTTCTTTTCAGTTTGATTTTTTTCTTTGCCCTACCAGTGAAATCTCAGATTAAACATGTAGTAGCTAAAGGAGAAACCGTTTTTCAAATAGCAAAAAAGTATGAAGTTACTCCTTTTGATATTTATCGTTTAAATCCTGACGCAAAAAATGGAGTTAAAGAAAACACAACTTTACTAATTCCTAAAACAACTTCTTCAAAAGCGCTTGTTCATGTTGTTGCTGAAAAGGAAACGCTTTACGGAATTTCAAAAAAATACAATGTTTCGGTTAGTGATTTAGAAAATTGGAATAAGGCAATTCTTCAAAATGGCTTAAAGAAAGGTCAGGAAATTTTTGTTTCTAAACCTTCTGCAGAAGAGTTAAAGTCAATATCATCAGCAATTGTATCGCGACCAAAAGTGGATGTAAATGCTACTACTCATTTGGTTGTTGCTAAAGAAACAAAATACGGAATAGCTACTCAATATGGATTAACAGTTACTGAATTAGAACAATTAAATCCACATATTATTGGAGGTTTGAATGTAGGGCAAACGGTAGTTTTAAAGCCAGGTGTTCAAATAAAAAAGACTTCCAATACAATTTTAGTTGATTATGAAGTGCAACCAAAAGAGACGCTATATAGTTTATCTAAGAAATTTGATATTGCTCAGGCTGAGTTGATAACGTTAAATCCGGATATTCAGGATGGTTTAAAAATTGGAATGATAATAAAAGTTCCGTCAAATGGTGGAATAGCAACTCTTAATTCAAAAGTTAAAGACTCGGTTTTATCTGCAAAAACAAAAGTAAATTTACTAGCAACTGTAGATAAAACACAATCTAAAAATATGGTGTTGTTATTGCCATTTAATTTAAATAAAATTGAAACAGATTCGGTTAAGACTAAAACGGAACATTTAAAAACAAATAAATTTTTAAATCTAACGTTAGATTTTTATGCTGGTGCGCAAATGGCAATTGATTCTGCAAAAACACTAGGCTTGCCAGTTAATGTAAAAGTGTATGATGTAGAAAGTTCTAAATATTCTTCAAATGTGGCCACTATCATTTCTAAAAATAATTTTGAAAATGTTGATGTTGTTATTGGTCCCTTTCAAAATTCTGTAATAGAAACTACGGCTCAATTATTATCGAAATATGATATTCCAGTAATTTCACCATTATCAAAAGAACGTGGATTACCTATGAATAATTTATATTATTCAATTCCATCAGAAGATTTGATGAAAGTTACATTGTTTAATTATTTCAAAGAAAAACAAGGTAATGTTGTGGCAGTTATTAGCTCTAAAAAAGTAACTTCAAAAGAATATATTTTAGAGAATCATCCAGAAGTTAAACACGCTGTATTCAATGAAAAAGGAGCTTTAGATGTTGCTCTTTTGAAAACACAATTGGTAAAAGGACAAAAGAATTTTGTTTTAATGGAAATTGAAAAAGCCAGTACCATATTAAATGTAACCAATATTTTAAAAGGATTACAAAAAGAATATGATATTCAATTAGCGGTATTTGAATTATATGATGCGTTAAATTTTGAAGAAATCCCAATGACAAATTTAACCGATTTAAAAATGGTATTTCCATCAATTACTAAAGTAGCCGAAACTCCAGAAGAAAAGATTTTTGAAAAAGAATTTAAGAAAATCAATAACATTTATCCAAATGCTGCAGCTAAAAAAGGATTTGATGTAACGTTTGATGCAATGTTGCGCATTTGCCAACCAGAAGGTTTTGTAAATTCCGCAGCTACAACCAAAACAGAATACATTGAAAATGCTTTTGATTATACATCAAATAATGGAATGATTACCAATAACGCAACGTATTTATTGTATTACGACAGCGATTTAACAATTAAGCAAGCACAATAATGGCAACTTCTAAACTGACATATTTAGGTGATTTACGCACCTCTTCTATACATTTACAATCGGGTTCTGAAATTATTTCGGATGCACCGCTAGACAACAACGGAAAAGGAGAAGCTTTTTCTCCAACCGACACCGTTGCCAATGGATTAGCTAGTTGCATGTTCACCGTTATGGGAATCAAAGCACGAGATTTGGACGTAGATTTTTCAGGTTCAACAGCAGAAGTAACCAAAATCATGGGAACCGAACCAAGAAGAATTACGGAAATTCACGTAACCTTCAATTTTTCCATAAATCCCGACGAAAAAACAAAAACCATCTTAGAAAGGACTGCAATGACTTGTCCTGTTTTTTATAGTTTACATCAGGATATTAAGAAAGAAATTGTTTTTAATTGGAAGTAGTTTGCAAAATGAATATTATCCACAATCTTGTCATTCCGAAGGAATCTCTTCTTATGAAATTATTTTCAATAATCTTATTGTTTGCTTTTAGTTCAATTCAGTCTCAAAGTTTTGAAGGTGAACTGAACTATACTGCAAAGATGGATGGTTATGTGATTTATAAATCAGATACATTGAAATTTAAAGATTTAAAAGAAAAAATGATTCAAAAAGGGGAGTATTTTGATTCTCTTAACATTAAGATTAATGATTTGGGTTATGTCAAAAAAATCAACAATGGTAAAAATAAAACTATAATTTTAAATTTCAATCAAAAAAAGAAATATATAATTACCGAAAAAGAACTTACTATTGATGATTTGAATTTTAGAAATATCTATAATAGACAATTAGGTGCAGATTATACTCATAATGAAATCATTGAGTTGACGCAAAATGATACAATCATAAAATTCAACAATACTGAAATTAAAGCCAATAGGATAACTGTTAAGAAAAAACACTCAAAAGAAATCTATTTAATTTCTGATGATTTTTTAAAACTTCCTGTAAAAAGAAATATTTTAATTAGTGAAGATAATCAGATTTATGATAAAGAAGTGGAAGATTTAATAGAATCTAATTTAATTTTAAAATATACGATGACAACAACCTTTTTAGGCTATTTGATTGTTGATATCGAATTATCAAAAATAGAGCAAAAGGAAATTCCCATATCTAATTTCGAAATTCCAAAACATATTGAAGATAAAGAGTTGAAAAAAATCAACAAAGATTCTGAAAGATTCAAGTTTTACAAAATAGTGAATTAGTCTTTCTTCTTTTCTCTTTCTTCTATCCTCTCAAAAATGACCAACCACGAACTCCTCATCAAACTCGCCCACACTAAAATGCCATTTGGTAAATATGAAGGCTATTTCTTAATCGACCTTCCGGAGTATTACGTAGTTTGGTATGCTAATAAAGGTTTTCCAAAAGGACAATTGGGCGAACAATTAAAATTGGTACACGAACTCAAGTTAAACGGCTTAGAAGAACTCGTTCGAAATATCCGCAGGAACTTTCCAAAAAAGTAATTTTTTTTGCCACAGATTAAAGGATTTTTACGGATCACCTTTTGTTAATCTGTGTAATACTTGTTTGTAAAATTTTGTTTATAACACAAGAAACATCTCAAAAAAATAAAATATTTATACAGTTTAAAATTATTAATCCGTGTTAATCTGTGTAATCCGTGGCTCTAAAATTTCGTTTTATTAAATATTTTGACTTTTCATTGTTGAATAGAATATTGTTTACAATTTAATTACAAAATTGATACATCGACTAATTGGCACATTGACTAATTAATATTATCTTTGCACGTTTTTATTAATTATTACAACTTGTCTTCCTGAGCTTGTCTAAGGAAACAACAACACAACAACACAACAACATTACAATGAACCAAACTAAGTACATTTTTGTTACCGGAGGTGTAACTTCTTCTTTAGGAAAAGGTATTATCGCAGCTTCGTTAGCCAAATTATTGCAAGCAAGAGGATACCGAACCACCATTCAAAAGTTCGACCCTTACATCAACGTGGATCCAGGAACATTAAATCCTTATGAACACGGAGAATGTTATGTAACTGATGATGGTGCGGAAACAGATTTGGATTTAGGTCATTACGAGCGATTTTTAAACGTTCCTACTTCTCAAGCGAATAATGTAACTACTGGAAGAGTATATCTTTCGGTTATAGAAAAAGAGCGTAGAGGAGAATTTTTAGGAAAAACGGTTCAAGTGGTGCCTCATATTACAAACGAAATCAAGGAACGCATGCAGTTGCTTGGAAAATCGGGTGATTATGATATTGTGATTACAGAGATTGGTGGAACAGTTGGGGATATTGAATCATTACCTTATATCGAGTCAGTTCGTCAATTGATTTGGGAATTAGGTGAAAATAACGGAATCGTTGTTCATTTAACCTTAGTGCCCTATTTGGCTGCTGCCGGAGAATTGAAAACGAAACCAACACAACATTCGGTTAAAACTTTAATGGAAAGCGGAATCAAAGCCGATATTTTAGTGTGTCGTACCGAACACGAATTGTCTTCAGATTTACGTCAGAAATTAGCGTTATTCTGTAATGTGAAAAAAGAAGCGGTAATTCAATCTATTGATGCTTCTACTATTTATGAAGTTCCTAATTTAATGTTAGAAGAAGGATTGGATAAAGTAGCATTAAAAAAATTAGATTTACCAGAAAAAAATACGCCAGATTTAAACAACTGGAACGAGTTCTTATTTAGATTGAAAAATCCAAAACACGAAGTTAACATCGGATTGGTTGGAAAATACGTAGAATTACAAGATTCGTACAAATCGATTTTAGAAGCGTTTATTCATGCAGGAGCAGCAAATGAGACAAAAGTAAATGTCATTTCGATACATTCGGAGTATTTAGATGCCAATTCGGCAGAAAGTCAGTTGAAAGATTTAGATGGTATACTTGTTGCACCAGGTTTTGGCGGTCGTGGAATTGAAGGTAAAATCGACACGGTTCGTTATGCAAGAGAAAATAATATTCCGTTTTTCGGAATCTGTTTAGGAATGCAAATGGCAGTAATTGAATATTCACGTAACGTTTTAGGTTATGCTGATGCCAATTCAACCGAAATGAACGAAAACACCGCTCATCCAGTAATTAACTTAATGGAAGAGCAAAAAAATATTGAAAATAAAGGAGGAACTATGCGTTTGGGTGCATGGAAATGTAGCATAAAAGAAAACACGTTGGCACAAAAAATCTATGGTAAAACTGAGATTATGGAGCGTCACCGTCACCGTTATGAATTCAATGGTGCGTATTTAAACGAATTAGAACAAGCAGGATTGGTAGCTTCGGGAGTAAATCCAGATACGAAGTTGGTAGAAATCGTAGAAATTCCTACACATCCGTTCTTTATCGGCGTTCAATACCATCCTGAATATAAAAGTACTGTCGCTAATCCACACCCACTTTTTGTGAATTTTGTAGCAGCTGCAGTACAACATAAAAATAAATAAACCGTTCACTAATCCCATAGTTTTGGGAATAAAAGTTGAACACTGAACACTAATAGTAGATGGAAGAAAAAAAATTAGACCTTAATTCGATTATTGGATTTGTATTAATTTCTGGAATTTTAATTTGGATGCTTTGGTCAAATGCTCCAACACCAGAGGAATTAAAGGAAAAAGAGAAAAAAGAGCAAGTTGAAAAGCAAGCAAAAGAAGTTAAAACCGTAACTTCAACTGTTGCTTCAACTCCTGAAGCAGATTCTTTAAAAACTGCTCAAGCCCAAGCCCAATTAGGTTCGTTTGGCTATTCTGCAACACTTCCATCAGCAACTGATGCTGTAACTGAAATTAAAAACGAAGTTTTATCGCTTAAAATTTCAAATAAAGGAGGATATATAGTGGATGCAACGGTTTTAGGATTTGATCAATTTGAGAAAAATTCAAAAAAGGCGGTTCAAATTATTAAAGATAATAATGCTTCTTTAGACATCGCTTTAAATACAACCGATAACAGAACGTTGCATACAAAAGACATGTATTTTGAACCTAAGTTAACAATTGAAGGTAAAAATCAAGTTTTAACGTTACAATTAAAAGCGGGTCCGGATCAGTTTTTAGAATATCGATATGTATTGAAACCTAACGAATATATGTTAGATTTTGCAATCCGTTCTCAAGGGTTAGAAAAAGTGGTAAATACTGCAAAACCATTAGATTTAGAATGGCAATTAAAAACCTACAGAAACGAAAAAAGTGTTATGTATGAAAACCGCTACACAGATATTCACTTTGAGTATGAAGGCGGAAAAGATAATTCTTTAAGTGTTGGTACCGAAGATGAAGATACTGTTAATGATGTTTCTTATATTGCGTTTCATCAACATTTGTTCGCGTCTATTTTATTAACAGATACGAACTTTAAAACGGCTAAATTCAAATCTGAAAACTTAGTTAAAGATGAGAAAACAGATACAATTTATACTAAAAAATTTTTAGCTCAGGTTCCTTTAGAATTTAAAAATGGTGCTTTAAATTATAATATGAATTGGTATTATGGCCCTACAAAATATGAAGTTTTAAATAGTTATGATCGTAACTTAGATGAAATATTACCTTTAGGATGGGGAATTTTTGGATGGTTGAATCGTTATATATTTATTCCTGTTTTCGGACTAATTTCTTCAATTGGATTTGGTTATGGTATTTCAATTATTTTGCTAACAATCTTGGTTAAATTAATTTTATCACCTGTAACATATAAATCATTTTTATCTCAAGCAAAAATGAAGGTTTTACGTCCTGAAATTGCCGAATTGAATGAAAAATTCAAAGATAATCCGATGAAGAAACAGCAAGAAACAATGAAATTGTATTCTAAAGCTGGAGTAAATCCAATGGCGGGTTGTTTACCTGCTTTATTACAAATGCCTGTTTTATATGCCTTAATCTATTTTTTTCCATCTGTATTTGATTTAAGACAAAAATCATTTTTATGGGCAGATGACTTGTCTTCATATGACAATATTATTCAGTTACCATTTTATATTCCGTTTTATGGAAATCACGTGAGTTTATTCCCAATTTTGGCTTCTATTGCTATTTTCTTCTATATGAAAATGACAACGGGTGACCAAGCGATGAGTACACCTCCACAAGAAGGTATGCCAGATATGGGTAAAATCATGAAAATTATGATTTATATCTCGCCAATTATGATGTTGTTTTTCTTTAATAACTTTGCATCTGGTATGAGTTTGTATTACTTTATTTCCAACTTAATTACTATCGGAATTATGTTAGTAATTAAGAAATATATTGTAGACGAGAAAAAAATTCACGCTCAAATTCAGGAGAATAAAACAAAAGAGAAAAAGGAAAGTAAATTCCAAAGAAAAATGCGCGAAATGATGGAGCAAGCAGAAGCTCAAAAAGCTGCGCAACAAAAGAAAAAATAATGTATACTCTTAAAAACCCTGTCTGCAAAAGGCAGGGTTTCTTTTTTAAAATAGTAATGAAAATAGCAATTATCGGATTTGGTAATATGGGGCAAACCTATGCCAATAGTTTTATGAGTTCAGGCTTTGTTGGAGCTTCAGATATTTTAATTTTAAATAAAATTGCCGTAGCAGAAAAAGATTCTTACGGAATTGAATTGGTTAACTTTTATACCCAACCAAATCCTAAGATCTTCGAATCAGATATTTTAATTTTAGCGGTAAAGCCACAAGATTTCAAGCAATTAGCATTTGAGATTAAAGCGTTCTTACATCCAGATCATGTTGTTTTATCAGTTATGGCTGGAATTTCTATTGAAGCGATGCAAAAGGAATTAGGAGTTACAAAAATTGTTCGTTCTATGCCAAACATTCCCACCCAAATAGGACAAGGAATGACTGTTTTTTGTGCTTCTAGTGCTGTGGATAGAAAAGAACTTTTCATTGTACAGAATTTAATTAACACTACCGGAAAATCGATTTATATTGAAAAAGAAGAAATGCTAAACGCAGCCACAGCCGTTTCTGGTAGTGGTCCTGCTTATGTTTTTTATTTCATGCAAGCTATTATTGAATCAGCTATTAAATTAGGTTTTACTGCTTCAGAAGCTGAGTTTTTGGTGAGCCAAACATTTTCAGGATCAGTTCAATTACAAAATAGAAGTAAGTTATCAAATGAAGCATGGATTCAAAGAGTGGCTTCTAAAGGAGGAACTACAGAAGCAGCTTTGTCTGTTTTTAATCAAAATAAACTTCAACAAATTGTTATAGATGCTATAGAAGCCGCAAATTTAAGAGCAATTGAATTAGGGACATAAAAAAAACGCTTTCCTAAAGAAAGCGTTTTTATTCATAGCAATTTTATTTATAGAAACGAATTAATTTAAGTTTGGAAGTAATACTTTGTTAATGGCATGAATTACACCATTTGAAGCTTGTACATCAGTAGCTATGATATTTGTACTTCTACTTTGTTCATCTGTTATAACTGTTCCAGTGATTGAAAATGTTCCTGATTCAAAAGTTGTTATTGGCCCTGAAGGAATTGCGTTAGATAAAACATTAGCACCTGGTACTACATGATAAGTTAATACAGCTGTTTTTTGTGTTGAGGTTAATCCACTATATAAATTTAATGTAGCAGTATCAAATGCACTATTCAAAGGAGCAAAAACAGTAAATGGAGAACTAGTAGTCCCATTTAAGGTTTCTACTAATTGTTGCTGAGTTAATAAAGTAGCTAATGTACTGAAATTAGGGTTAGCCGTTGCATGTGTTACAATTGTAGGCAAGCCAATAACAGCATCAACAACATGAATTACACCATTATTTGCAATTAAATTTGCTGTAATTACGTTAGAAACACCATTTAGTCTTACGCCAGATTCTGTATTGATAAACATACTTAAGTTATTAGAAGGAGAAGCACTTCCAATTGCTAATGTCTTTACATAACCAGTTGAAAGATTATTTGATGTATTCGTTCCTAAAACAACGTGATTTAGTAAAATTTGTGTTAAAGTCGATACTGGCACATCATCTAAAGAATTAAAACCATTTTCATCTAAAAAATTCATAAATGCACCATTAGTAGGTGCAAATACTGTATATGAACCAGCTTGATCAAGTGTCTCTGCCAAATTTGTTCGATTTAAAGCTTCAACAAGTATTGTTAAGTTTAAGTTTTCAGATGCAATTCCTGTAATTGAATTGTTTTTAGGTAAAGTATCATCATCTGAGCATGAAAACATTATTATTGAACTTAGTGATAATAATGTTAATTTGATTAATTTTGCAATGTTTTTCATAGATATTTATTTTTTTTGTTTAACCAAAATTAAAAAAGATTAAACAATAAAAAAAATGGTCTTAGTACTTATTAAAGAAATTTAACTCATATTTATTTTTTGTTTAATCAATAAATGGATTGATTTTTGAAACAGTAGAATAAATTAAGTTAATTGAAAGGATATCAATTAAACAATATAAAAAAATATGAAAAAAATAGTTATGTTGATTTTATTTTTTGGTGCTTTTTTAGCAAATGCACAAGATAAAATTAATCAAGTAGATGATAAAGGAAATCGTCATGGTTTGTGGAGAGGAACGCATAAAGAATCCAATCGAATTCGATATGAAGGTACTTTTAATCACGGAAAAGAAACCGGTATATTTAAATATTTTGATGATACTAAAGCAGGAACAGTAATTGCAACTCGCGATTTTACTAAAGGAGATGGTTCTTGTTATGCTATTTTTTATAACCAAAAAGGAAATAAAGTAAGTGAAGGGAAATTAGTAAATAAACTTCCTGAAGGAGAATGGAAATATTATCATTTTGAATCCACTCAATTAATGTCTTTAGAGTTTTATAAAAACGGTAAATTGGATGGAATTCGAAAGGTTTTTTATAAAGACGGAACGGTTGCCGAAGAAACTAATTATAAATTAGGTGTAAAAGAAGGTGCTTCAAAAACGTACTCAGAAAAAGGTGAATTAATTGATTCTCACATTTATAAAAATAATGTTTATGATGGACCAGCGTATTATTATGATGGTTTAGGTAATAAAAGGTATGAGGGTAATTATGTGAACGGAAAACGAGTTGGAATTTGGAAATTTTATGAAAATAATAAGGTTATCAAACAAGTAAAAGCAGCAAAGTTTAGTCAAGAATTGATAAAATACGAACAAAGAAATACTGAAGAAGTTTCAAAAACACTTGAAGATTTAAAAAAAGAAAAAGGAGGACAGGAATAAATGAAAAGAGTAGTAGTAGGACTTTCGGGTGGTGTAGACTCGAGTGTTGCCGCTTATTTATTAAAAGAACAAGGATATGAAGTTATTGGATTATTCATGAAGAATTGGCATGATGATTCGGTAACAATTTCTAATGAATGTCCGTGGTTAGAAGATAGCAATGATGCTTTATTAGTAGCCGAAAAACTGGGAATTCCATTTCAAACAGTTGATTTATCGGAACAATACAAAGAGAAAATCGTTGATTATATGTTTAACGAATACGAAAAAGGTAGAACTCCAAATCCTGACGTATTGTGTAACCGTGAAATCAAATTCGATGTTTTTATGAAAATAGCCATGTCACTAGGTGCAGACTATGTGGCTACAGGACACTATTGTAGAAAAGGAACTATTGAAAAAGAGGGAAAAGAAATTTACCAATTGTTAGCAGGTAAAGATGGAAATAAAGACCAATCGTATTTTTTGTGTCAATTATCGCAAGACCAACTTTCGAAAGCTTTATTCCCAATAGGTGAATTGACAAAACCTGAAGTTCGTGAAATTGCAGCAAGATTAGATTTAATTACAGCTGAAAAGAAAGACTCGCAAGGACTTTGTTTCATCGGAAAAGTGCGTTTACCCGAATTTTTGCAACAAAAATTACAACCTAAAGAAGGAATTATTGTAGAAATTCCTGCAGAAGCAGCTATATATAATCAAGAAAAACCTCAATTTAATTCGGAAGAAGAAGCTTTTGCTTACGAATCAAGACGAATTAACTATTTGAAAGTTCCGGGTAAAGTTGTTGGAAAACACCAAGGTGCTCATTATTTTACTAAAGGACAACGTAAAGGGCTGAATGTGGGAGGAACAAAAGAGCCATTATTCATCATTGAAACCGATGTTGAAAAAAATATTGTTTACACAGGTCAAGGAAATCAACACCCAGGTTTATTTAAAAAAGCCTTGTTTATTGCAAACGATGAAATTCATTGGATAAGAGAAGATTTGGCTTTACAAGAAGGTGATAAAATGGAAGTGATGGCAAGAATTCGTTATCGTCAACCTCTACAAAATGCAACTTTACATCAATTTAAAGAGGGAATGTATGTAGTTTTCGAAAATCCACAATCTGCTATAACAGAAGGGCAATTTGTAGCTTGGCATCAAGGTGAAGAGATTTTGGGAAGTGGTGTAATTGCTTAATAATGGATTTGTTAGATACAATTATCAATAGTATTGATACCAATATTATGCTGTGTTTAATTCCATTGATTTTATCATTATGGATTACCAACACAATTTTCAAAGAAAAATACAATTCTAAAAAAGTATTGAATATTGTTAGTTGGACAGTAATTTGCTACAGTTTTATTATTTTGATTCGTTTTATAATTGAAATTATTATCAACGCTGATAATGTTGCAATTTATAATAGAGCTACAGGTCCATATTGGTGGTCTTATTGGTTAATGCTTTTTTGTGCAACTATTTTTCCTTTTACATTACTTTCAAAGAAATTAAGGGTTAAATTTTGGTATGTATTAATTGTTGCGTTTTCTATTAAGATTGGATTTTATTTTGAAATGTATGTTATTATTGTATCTAATTTTCATAGAGAACATGCTCCGTCTGGTTGGTCCAATAGCAATTTTATGTATTTATACGAAATTGGAAAATTTTTTATTCAAGGCATTTTTATAGCAATATTATCATTGGTTATTTATAATTCAGTTATTAATTTAAAAAATAAATAATCAATTAAATTATCAGAAATACAATTTTATGAATTTCATCTACATTATTTTAGGTTTAACATTATTAGTTTTAGGAGGAAATTGGCTTTTAAAATCTTCTGTTGGATTATCCTTAAAATTTAATATCTCAAAAATTATTGTGGGATTAACAGTAGTTTCGTTTGCTACTTCTGCACCCGAAATGATTGTAAGTATTAAAGCTGCTTTAGATGGTTTTCCTGATATTGCTGTGGGTAACGTTGTGGGTTCAAACATAGGGAATGTTGGTTTGGTGCTTGGAGTTGTTTTATTAATTAATGCCATTCAGGTCGAAACTAATTTTTACACAACCGATTGGCCAATGAAGATGATTGCTTCAGTATTGTTGTTTTTCTTTTTAATGTTAGATGGAAAATTAAGTCGTACAGAAGGAATAATTTTTGTTCTACTATTAATTGCTTTTGTGATTCATTTGATCAAAAAAAATAAAACCATAGAAATCGAAATTAACGAAGATAAAGACCCCGAAATGTCGTACGCTATGATTTTCGGATTATTAGCAATAGGAGGTTTCGCACTTTGGTTAGGTTCTGAATTATTAGTAGATGGTGCTGTACAACTAGCAGAAGGATTAGGAGTTAGCAAAAGAGTAATTGCTGTTACAGTTGTATCAATTGGAACTAGTATCCCTGAATTAGCTTCATCAATAATTGCGGCAGTAAAGAAAGAAAACGATATTTCTATCGGAAACATAATTGGATCTAACATTTTCAATATTTTAAGTGTTTTAGGATTTACAGCTATTATTAAACCAATAGAAAATGTAGACAGTAAAATTATGTCTTTCGATATTTATTGGTTGTTGGCTTTTGCTTTTATTTTATTACCAATGGTTGTTTTACCAAAACGAAATAGTTTGTCATTCAAAGAAGGAATTCTTCTAGTAGCCTCATACATAGTATTTATATATTTTACGATTCAGTAAAAAATATATTTTATATATTTGGTATCCAAACATTTGCTGCAAATGAATAAAAAGTTACTTTTCGTTTTTATATTTTTATTTTCATATGGGATTCAAGCTCAGGAAGATGCTTGGGTATATTTTAATGATAAACCTGATGCTGATTTTTATTTGAGCAATCCGTTGCAAATGCTATCACAAAGAGCGTTAGACAGAAGAACGAGTCAAGGGATTAGTTTAAACGAATCTGATGTGCCTATTTCTCAAAACTATATTGACCAAGTAGTAGCTTCTAGTGAAATTAATGTTTTAGCTAAGTCTAAATGGTTAAATGCTTTGCATGTTAGAGGTCTTCAAACAGATATAGAAGCAATTCGAAACTTTTCATTTGTTAATAGAATAGAATTTGCCGATCGAAATTTGAATTCAAGAACTGTACCTACAAATCGTGTAAATGAAATCCAAAATGTAAATAAAGAATTGGAAGTATTAGTGGATTTCAATTATGGAAATTCCGCTAATCAAATTCAAATGTTAAACGGACATTTTTTGCACCAACAAGATTTTACAGGTCAGGGTAAAATAATTGCGGTAATGGATAATGGCTTTACGGGTGTTAATACCGCAAGTTCTTTTCAACGTTTACGAGATAATAATTTAATTTTAGGAGGCTACAATTTCCCTGATAGAAATACTTCCATTTATTCAAGAGGTTCGCACGGTACAAATGTATTGTCTTGTATGGGAGGATTTGTAGATAATCAATTGGTAGGAACGGCACCTGATGCACACTATTATTTGTTTATTACAGAAGATATTAATTCTGAAAATCCTGTTGAAGAATCGTATTGGGTAGAAGCAGCCGAAGTTGCAGACAGCTTGGGTGTCGATGTTATCAATACATCTTTAGGTTATTTTGCTTATGATAATCCAAATTACAGCTATACATATGCTGATATGAATGGAACAAAAGCTTTTATTTCAAGAGGGGCTGATATCGCTTTTTCAAAAGGTATGATTTGTGTAACTAGTGCAGGAAATTCTGGAGCTACTTCTGAACCTCATATTGGAGCGCCGGCTGATGCAATTTATACTTTAACAATTGGAGCAGTTGATGCTTCAGAAAATTATGTTTCTTTTAGTTCTATCGGACCTTCTTTTGACGGAAGGGTTAAACCCGATGTTTGTGCGAAAGGTTTAAGTGCTACAGTTAGTAATACGTCTGGAATTATTGTAACCTCAAACGGAACTTCGTTTTCTAGTCCTATTATGGCTGGAATGGTGACTTCTTTTTGGTCGGCTGTACCTAACCTAACCAATGCAGAAGTTGTTCAATTTGTAAAACAATCCGCTGATTTATATGCCACTCCTACTGTTTTTAAAGGTTATGGTGTTCCCGATTTTCAATTGGCTTTAAACAATGCTCTTTCCTTAAATTCAAATGAAATGGCTTCTGTTGTTTTGTATCCAAATCCTGTTAATGATAAACTTCAGGTTAACTTACCAAACAATACATCTTCGGCTAAACTATTCTTATACAACAATTTGGGACAACAAGTAAATTCTTATGTTGTTGATGCAACAAATGCTACAATTTATTTAGAAAGTTTGGCATCTGGTTTGTACTTTTACCAAATAGAATTTGCTAATAATTCAGCAAAAGGAAAATTATTGAAATTATAATGAATAAAATTACCCAACTCTTCAATATAAAATATCCAATTATTCAAGGTGGAATGATTTGGAATAGTGGTTATAAATTAGCGAGTGCTGTTAGTAATGCAGGTGGATTAGGTTTAATAGGTGCGGGATCTATGTATCCAGAAGTGCTTAGAGAGCACATCCAAAAATGCAAAAAAGCAACCGATAAACCTTTTGGAGTAAACGTTCCAATGCTATATCCAAATATTGAAGAAATTATGCAAATTCTAAAAGAAGAAGGCGTGAAGATTGTTTTCACTTCTGCAGGAAATCCAAAAACTTGGACTCCTTTTCTTAAAGAAAATGGAATAACGGTTGTTCATGTGGTAAGTAGTTCTAAATTCGCGTTAAAAGCACAAGAAGCTGGAGTAGATGCTGTAGTTGCAGAAGGTTTTGAAGCTGGCGGACACAACGGTAGAGAAGAAACCACTACTTTAACCTTAATTCCAATGGTTCGCGAACAAATTTCTATTCCGTTAATTGCAGCAGGAGGAATTGCAACGGGTAGAGGAATGTTAGCTGCTATGACATTAGGTGCTGATGGTGTTCAAATGGGAAGTCGTTTTGCAGCTTCAACGGAAAGTTCGGCGCATGATGAATTCAAACGAACTATTGTAGAAACAGGTGAAGGTGATACGCAATTAACGTTAAAAGAATTGGCACCCGTTCGATTAATCAAAAATAAATTTTACAACGATGTTCAGGAATTATATGCCAAATGTCCGTCAAAAGAAGATTTAGAGAATTTACTAGGAAAAAGAAGAGCAAAAAGAGGTATGTTTGAAGGTGATTTAGTGGAAGGCGAATTAGAAATTGGTCAAATTGCCGGATTAATTCATGATATTTTACCTGTTGAAACTATTGTTGATAATATCATAACCGAATTTAACTTGGCTAAAAAAGAGGTTACTACCTTTGAATTTTAATATTTATATGATGAAGCATTTAAAATCCCTACTATTATTTTTGTTTTTTGTATCTACTGTAAGTTATGCGCAAAAGTTTAACTTTAAGACTTCTGGATATATGGTAAGCCAGAAAGATAATAAAGGAAACTGGAGCGATTGGTCAAAACTACAAAAATCAGAAATGACAGTATTGTTAGATATGGAAAGTCATCGAATTGTGGTGTATTCTGAAATTCTTCAACTTTTTTCCATAATGAAATATGGAAATCAAGAAACAATAGGTGATGACGATGTAGTAAAATTTGATTGTGTTGACAATAATGGAGTGGAATGTATCTTAACCATTTATACTCGAAAAAAACAAGGCGGACGCAATCAATTATATATCACCTATCAAGATATGATTATTGCCTATAATATGACCGTACTTGAAGATAATTCTTCAAAGAAAAAATAATATTTTTAAAATATCTTGAAATGACTTTTTATTTGATTAAATAAAGAGTCATTTTTTTATTAATTAACATTCCTTTTACATCAAAAATGTATTTTTGTATAAATAAATTTTAAAATGAAAAAAGCAATTGCCTTTATAATTGTCTTAGTTAGTTTAACCTCTAAAGCTCAAGATAAACCAAAATTAGTTGTAGGAATCGTAGTAGACCAAATGAAAATGGAATATTTATACCGTTTTTCAAATGACTTTTCAGACAATGGTTTTAAACGCTTAATGAATGAAGGATTTACCTTTCATAATACACATTACAATTACATGCCAACATATACGGCACCTGGCCATGCTTCTGTTTATACAGGAACAACGCCTGCGGTTCATGGAATTGTTGGAAATGAATGGTTCAATAAAGCTACTGGTAAAGAAACGTATTGTACCGATGATGAATCAGTGAGTACCATAGGTGATAATTCAGATAAAGAAGGTAAAATGTCGCCAAGAAATTTACAAAGTTCTACCATGACCGATGAGTTAAAATTAGCAACTAATTTCAAAGGAAAGGTAATTGGAATCAGTATTAAAGATAGAGGTGCTATTTTACCAGCCGGACATTTTGCGGATTGGGCTTTTTGGTATAGTAAAACGGGTGCTTTTATTTCGAGTACATACTATGGTGAAAAATTACCAGATTGGGCAACCCAATTCAATTCGGAAAAACATTATTTAAAATATTTAAGCAAGAATTGGGAATTACTGAAGCCCAAAGAAACATATAATGAAAGTTTAAACGACAACAATCCTTACGAAGGAAAATTGTATAAAAAAGCGCCATTCATGCCCTACAATTTGCAAGATATGTATGATGCCAATGATGCAGGAGTTTTGCGTTCTACACCTTTCGGAAATAATTTATTGGCTGATTTTGCTAAAAAAGCCATCGAAAGCGAAAATTTAGGAAAAGATAACATCACCGATTTCTTAGCAATTAGTTTCTCTTCAACTGATTATGTTGGGCATCTTTTAGGACCAAGATCAATTGAGCTACAAGATACCTATTTACGATTAGATGAAACTATTGCCGATTTCTTAGCGTATCTAGATAAAACCGTTGGAAAAGGAAATTACTTAGTTTTCTTAACGGCTGACCATGCAGGAGCAGAAAATGTAACCTATTTAAAGGATAACCGATATAAAGTTGATAACATTAATTACAAGAACATTCAAAAAGAATTAAAAGAATTCTCAGAAAAAACGTATGGAGAAGATTTACTTTTGAATTATTCTAATTTCAATGTGTTTTTTGATAAAGATAAAGTGAAATCAAAAGGCTTGAATTTACAAGAAGTTAAACAAACTTTTAAGGATTATTTACAAAAGCAAGATTACATAAAAAGAGCTTACACAGAAGAAGAAGTTGCAAATGCAAATGCAACGGATTACTATTTGAATTTTGTTGCAAAAGGTTACGATCCAACGCAGAATGGTGAGTTAGTTGTCATTTTTAAACCTGGTTATGTAGAATATTCGGCAACAGGCACAACTCATGGTTCGCCTTATTCTTATGATACACACGTTCCATTATTATTTTATGGATGGAATATTAAAAAAGGACAATCTCACGATAGAAAAGAAATTACACAAATTGCACCAACCATTACGCAAATGCTAAAAATAACCATGCCTAATAGTTCTGATGGTAAGGTTTTGTTGGAAGTTTTAGGTAAGTAAATTTGTTTATGAATATTTTTATTAGACTTCTATTTTTATCTTTTTTATTTATTGGATGTGAAAATTCAAATAATGACATTTTAGATTCTGATTTAGAGAAAGAGTTTAGAACAGCTATTGCCAATACAAAAGCAGAAGAATTTAAATATTTAGACGATGGTTTAGTTCCTCAAGAGAATTTTTTTATAGATTCAAAACTTAAATATTTGAAATTTAGATATAATCCAGAAGCCGGTTTTTCTGAGAGAAGAGTTTATTTTGACTTAAATACTGATTCGATAGAAAGAATAGTTTTGAGGAAAGTTCAAGCAGATTGGGATAGTTTTAAAGATGGAGATTATCATAAATTTCATGATTCTATTTTTATTGTGTATCCTAAAATGAATAAAACAGAAGTTTATTTTAAAAATGAAAAGATAAAATCAATCAATTCAAAAGCTGTTTTATTAAAAGAAGAAAAATTCATCTACAGATTAAAGAAATATACTGAAATTCAGAATAATAATAAAGGATCAAACTAAAATTTGATGCTTTTTCATTCGTGCTAATTTGTGAAATTCGAGTTTAAATTAACTCAATATTGTCATTCCGAACACGTTTCGGAATCTTACGTTAGAAGCTGAAACAAGTTCAGCTTGACAAATGTCGATATAGTTTATAAAGTATTAAGCAAAATCAAAAATCCCGAATTAAATTAATTATCCGGGATTTTTTCTTAACCAAAAACTAAATTTCAATCATTACTTGATTTTTCAAAATATCGTCAAACGTTTCGCGCTCTCTGATTAAGTGCCCTTTTCCGTCTTTCCATAATACTTCGGCTGGTTTTAATCGTGAGTTATAGTTAGATGCCATTGAAAAGCAATAAGCGCCTGCGTTTCTAAAACATAAAATATCCCCTTCGTGAATTTCTGTAATTCTTCGATTGCTAGCAAAAGTATCGGTTTCACAAATGTATCCCACTACTGAATAATAACGCTCTTTTCCATTAGGATTAGAAATATTTTCAATATGATGTTGCGATCCATACAACATCGGACGAATCAAATGATTAAATCCCGAATCAATTCCTGCAAAAACAGTTGAGGTAGTTTGTTTTACTACATTCACTTTTGCCAAGAAATAACCTGCTTCGCTTACCAAAAATTTTCCTGGCTCAAAAGCCAAAGTCAAAGGTCTTCCATATTCTTTTTCGAATGCTAAAAAACGTTTCGTTAATTTTTTTCCAAACTCTTCCACATTGGTTTCAATATCATCTTTTTTATAAGGTACTTTAAAACCACTTCCAAAATCAATAAAATCTAATTCTTTGAAATTTTTAGCCGTTTCAAACAAAATTTCGGCTGCATATAAAAACACTTCTACATCTAAAATATCCGAACCTGTATGCATGTGGATTCCGTTGATATGCATTTTCGTGTTTTCAATAATTCGTAAAATATGAGGCAATTGATGAATCGAAATCCCAAATTTACTATCAATATGTCCCACCGAAATATTCGCATTTCCACCCGCCATCACATGTGGATTGATTCGAATACAAACTGGTACATTTGGATGTTTTGTACCAAATTGCTCTAATATCGATAAATTATCAATGTTGATTTGTACCCCTAAAGCCGCTACTTCTTCAATTTCTTCCATCGAAACCCCGTTAGGAGTGTAAATAATGTCTTTAGGATTTACACCTGCATGTAATCCCAGTTGTACCTCTTGTAAAGAAACCGTGTCTAGTCCTGAACCTAAACTTTTTAAGTATTTCAAAACAGATACATTTGATAAAGCTTTAACCGCATAATGCACTTTAAAGCGTTCTATTTTACTAAAAGCATTTACTAAACGATTGTATTGAAAGGCAATTTTTTCTGCATCATAAACATATAGCGGACTCCCAAATTCTGTTGCTAATTGTTCTAAAACTTCTGGTTTCATAATTGATTTAATTTCCTGCAAAAGTAGCCTAATTTTAATTCAAAGCAATTTTTAAAACAATTATTAACAAAATATAACAAAATGTTTAAAATATAACATTTGTTGTTTTTTGAATTTTAATTTGGTTTTGATTATGTATATTAATTTCCCAAATTAAAACAAAAAAAGTTAGTCCATTAAAAATTACTTTGTTATTTTTGTGGCACTTTTTTAATAAGATAAACGCATAACAATTATGAACATACACGAATATCAGGGTAAAGAAATCCTAGCTAGTTATGGAGTACGTGTTCAACGTGGTATTGTTGCTAACAATCCAGTTGAGGCGGTAGCTGCAGCAAAACAATTAACTGCAGAAACAGGTACAAGTTGGTACGTTGTAAAAGCACAAATCCATGCTGGTGGTAGAGGAAAAGGTGGGGGAGTTAAGTTAGCTAAAAACTTAGAACAAGTTACGGAGCTTTCTGAACAAATTATAGGAATGCAATTAGTTACACCACAAACTCCACCAGAAGGAAAAACAGTACACAAAGTATTAATTGCTGAAGATGTATATTATCCTGGTGAAAGTGAAACATCTGAATTTTATGTTTCAGTTTTATTAAACAGAGCTACTGGACGTAACATGATTATGTATTCTACTGAAGGTGGAATGGATATCGAAGAAGTGGCTGAACATACTCCACATTTAATTTTTACAGAAGAAATTGATCCAGCTTACGGATTACAAGGTTTCCAAGCTAGAAAAATTGCTTTCAATTTAGGTTTATCTGGTGAGGCTTTCAAAGAAATGGTGAAATTTATCGATGCTTTATACAAAGCGTATATCGGTTCAGATTCTTCAATGTTTGAAATCAACCCGGTTTTAAAAACATCTGATAACAAAATCTTAGCAGTTGATGCTAAAGTAAATATTGACGATAACGCTTTATTCAGACAAGCAAAATATGCTGAAATGAGAGACGTTAGAGAAGAAAATCCAATTGAAGTTGAAGCTAAAGAAGTAGGATTAAACTACGTAGATTTAGATGGAACTGTAGGTTGTATGGTAAACGGAGCTGGTTTAGCAATGGCTACAATGGATTTAATTAAATATGCAGGTTTTGAGCCAGCTAACTTCTTAGACGTAGGTGGAACTGCTGATGCGAAACGTGTTGAAACCGCTTTCCGTATCATCTTAAAAGATCCAAACGTAAAAGCTATTTTAATTAACATTTTTGGTGGAATCGTTCGTTGTGACCGTGTTGCTCAAGGTGTTGTAGATGCATACAAAAACATGGGGGATGCTATTAAAGTGCCAATCATCGTTCGTTTACAAGGAACTAACGCAGAAATTGCTAAAGAATTAATTGATAATTCAGGTATGCCAATTTTATCTGCAGTTCAATTCCAAGAAGCTGCTGACCAAGTTAAAGCTGCTTTATCTTAATCGAATTTTATATTCAATTATAAAGAAACTCTCAGATTTTTCTGAGAGTTTTTTGTTTTTTTACATCTTGATAATTTTTTAAAATTCCAAGGATTTCATACATTAGCAAATCAATTTAGTAGTCATGATTTCAGAAGCGCAATTTCAAAAAGAATTAGAATTAATTATAAGTAATGCCATTCGTGAGGATGTTGGAGATGGCGATCACAGTTCACTCGCGTGTATTCCATCTTCAGTGCAAGGAAAAGCGAAGTTATTAGTTAAAGATGATGGGATTATTGCTGGAGTAGAATTTGCCAAAATGATTTTTCATTATGTGGATAAAGACATGAAAGTGGAAACCTTTATCAATGATGGTGAAAAAGTAAAACAGGGTGATGTAGTATTTCATGTTTCTGGAAGTTCACAGTCTATTTTAAAAGCAGAACGTTTGGTATTGAATTCAATGCAACGTATGAGCGCTATCGCTACAAAAACTAAAATGTTTGTTGATTTGTTGGAAGGTACAAAAACTAAAATTTTAGATACTAGAAAAACCACACCTGGAATTCGTGCTATTGAAAAATGGGCAGTAAAAATTGGTGGTGGTGAAAATCATCGTTTTGCCTTATATGATATGATTATGTTAAAGGATAATCATATTGATTTTGCAGGTGGAATTCCGCAAGCTATAGCTAAAACAAAACAATATTTAATTGATAATAACAAAGATTTGAAAATTATTGTTGAAGCAAGAGATTTAGATGAAGTGCAACAAATTTTAGCTGCTGGTGGCGTTTACCGAATTTTATTAGACAATTTCGATTATGAAATGACGAAGAAAGCGGTTGCTATGATTGGAAGTCAATCGTTAACAGAATCTTCAGGTAATATCAATGAAAAAACCATTCGTCATTATGCTGAATGTGGTGTAGATTATATTTCTTCAGGTGCTTTAACGCATTCAATTTATAATATGGATTTAAGTTTAAAAGCAATATAATTTATGTCTGAAGAAATTGAAAATAAACTGAATAAAATACCCGTTGTAAAACAATTGGTTATTCTAATTAAATCTATAAAGTTAAAATCTTTAGAAGGATTGTCGCTTTATGATATTTTAGAATTATATGTTTTAGGAATTTTTAGAGGGGCATTTTCATACAGAGCTAGTGCTATTGCCTTTAGTTTTTTTATGGCATTATTTCCTTTTGCGCTCTTTATTTTAAATCTAATTCCGTTTATTCCCTTAGATAATTTTCAAGCAGATTTTTTGCGATTTGTTGAAAATGGTGTGCCTCCAAATACATATGAAGCCATTGAAGTCATATTAAAAGATATTATGGGAACAAGTCATCAAGGGTTGTTGTCTTCTGGTTTTATTTTGTCTATATTATTAATGACCAACGGAATTAATGCTATTTTAGGCGGATTTGAAATGTCGGCTCATATTACTATTACAAGAGGTTTTTTTAGGCAATATTTTATTTCTTTAGCAATATCGCTTGTCTTATCTATGATACTTCTTATTACTGTTGCTGCAATTGTGATTACTGAAGTAATGATTCAAAAAATAAATATTAGAGGTTATGTTGCTGATGTTTCAGTTATTGAATGGAGTAGATATGGTTTTATCTTATTAATGATATTAATTACCACTTCTATTTTATATAAATACGGCACAAAAGAAACGTCAACTATTTCTTTTATAAGTTATGGAGCCGTTTTTACTACTATATTATTTGTATTGTCGTCTTATATTTTTGGGATTTATGTAACAAAATTTGCTAAGTACAATGAGTTATATGGTTCAATTGGTACACTTCTTGTTTTAATGTTTTACATATGGATAAACTGTATGGTTTTGCTATTAGGTTTTGAATTAAATGCAACAATTTCTAAATTGAAAAGAAAAAATTTATATATTTAACCAAACTAAAAAAAAGATTATGAGAAAACAAGTGATTACATTTTTAATGTTGATTGCAACTGTATTTACAGTTAATGCACAAAAAACAGTTTCAGGAGTTAAAGTTGATGCTAAGTTAAATCTAGAGAATCAATCTTTGGTTTTAAATGGTGCTGGAACACGTGTAAAATTATTTATGGATATGTATGTAGGAGCTCTTTATTTAGAAAAAAAGAGTGCTAATGCAAACGAAATCATGAATAGTAAAGAAGCTGCAGCTATTAAGCTAAACATTGTTTCAGGATTAATTACTTCTGATAAAATGGTTTCTGCTATTAATGAAGGTTTTGAGAATTCAACCGGAAAGAAAACAGCTCCATTGAAAGCTAAAATTGATAAGTTTAAAGGTTTCTTCAAAGAAGAAATTAAAAAAGGAGATGTTTTTATTATTATGTATGTTCCAAGTGAAGGAATTGTAGTTTTTAAAAATGGTGTTAAAAAAGGAAGTATTGATGGACACGATTTTAAAAAGGCATTGTTTGGAATTTGGTTATGTGATAAACCAGCAGATAAAGGATTAAAAGATGAAATGTTAGGAAAATAATCTTAACGAAATACAAAATCAAGCGTTCTCAATGAGGACGCTTTTTTTATTCAAGAATTTATCTTTTTTCTATTCTCTTTTTTCTATTCTCTTTTTTCAAACTATATTTGTTCTATGCTGTATTTTATTGAAGTTGTTTTACCATTAGCGGTATCAAAAACCTTTACTTATCAAGTTTCTGAAGCCGAGTTTCACTACATTCAAATTGGAATGCGAGTAGCTGTTCCATTTGGTAAATCAAAGATTTTTACAGCATTGGTTTTAAATAAATCAAATAATCCTCCCCAATTATACGAAGCAAAAGAGATTCATCAAATTTTAGACGAAAAACCAGTTGTTAATTATCATCAAATTGAACATTGGAAATGGATAGCGTCCTATTATATGTGTTCGTTAGGTGAAGTTTTTCGTAGTGCTTTACCTGCAGGGTATATTTTGGAGAGCGAAACTATTATTTCAGCTAAAGACAATTCTGAAATTGACACTAATGAATTAAAAGATGATGAATATCTAATTTTAGAAGCTCTTAAAAGTCAAACTTCAATAACTGTTCAAGAAGTAATTAAGATTTTAGGAAAAAAAACGGTTTTTCCAATAATTAATCGATTATTAGCAAAAGGCGCTTTGGTTTTACAAGAAGAAATATCAGAGCAATATAAACCAAAACTAGTTCGATACATTAGATTACAAGACGAATTTCTGCAACAAGAAAGATTGGCAGAATTGTTAGAAGTGTTGTCAAAGGCAAAAAAACAACGCGAATTAGTTTTGCATTATTTTCAATTACAAGCTCGAGAAAAAACACCAATTTCTGTAAAAAAACTAATTGAAACATCCGGAAGTTCATCGGCTATTGTAAAATCTTTGGTAGATAAAACCATTTTTGAAGAGTATTATATTGCGCAAGATAGAGTTGCATTTAATAAAGAAGAGAATAGTCATTTTTCATTAAGTGAAGCACAATTATCTGCTTTTGAAAGTATTCGAGAAAATTTAAAAAGTTATGATGTAAATTTATTACATGGTGTTACAGCTTCGGGTAAAACGGAAATTTATATTAAACTTTTAGAAGAATATATAAAAGATGGAAAACAAGTGTTATTTCTGTTGCCCGAAATTGCATTAACCACACAATTAGTTCAGCGATTAACGGCTTATTTTGGAAATGAAGTTGCTGTTTTTCATTCGAAATATACTAATAACGAACGGATAGAAGTTTGGAATCAAGTTTTAGAAAATTCTCCTAAAGCAAAAGTGGTTATTGGGGTTCGCAGCGCTTTGTTTCTTCCGTTTTCTAATTTAGGATGTATAATTGTAGATGAAGAACATGAACAAACCTTCAAGCAACAAGATCCTGCACCACGATATCATGCACGTGATGCCGCTATAGTTTTAGCCAAGCAACATGGCGCAAAAGTGGTTTTAGGAAGTGCGACTCCATCTTTGGAAACCTTTTATAATGTACAAACTAAAAAGTATGGTTTAACTGAATTAAAAGTGCGTTACGGAAATGTAGTGTTGCCTGAAATTCAGTTGGTTGATTTAAAAGATAAATATTTCAGAAAAAAAATGTCGGGGCATTTTTCCGATGAATTATTGGAGGAAATTACGGAAACGTTATCGAAAGGTGAACAAGTGATATTGTTTCAAAACAGAAGAGGATTTTCACCTTATGTAGAATGTATGACGTGTGGACATGTGCCGCATTGTCCAAGTTGCGATGTAAGTCTGACTTATTATAAATTTAAAAATCAATTGCGTTGTCATTATTGTGGTTATACTATTGCAAATCCTACTCATTGTCATAGTTGTCAATCAGTTGATTTAACTACTAAAGGTTTCGGAACCGAACAAATTGAAATGGAATTGAAAACCCTTTTTCCAGAGAAAAACATTGGAAGAATGGATCAAGATACTACTCGTGGAAAATTCGGCTTTGAAAAAATTATCGATTCCTTCAAAAATAGAGAAATTGATGTATTAGTTGGAACACAAATGTTAGCCAAAGGGTTGGATTTTGATAATGTTACGCTTGTAGGAATTTTAAATGCCGATAATCTGTTGAATCAGCCTCATTTTAGAGCTTATGAAAGAGCATATCAGATGATGATGCAAGTTTCGGGTAGGGCAGGGCGTTCAGAGAAAAAAGGGAAAGTGGTAATTCAAACGTATAATACATATCATAATACCATTCAACAGGTTTTGAATAATGATTATATGGGAATGTATAAAGAGCAGATTTACGAACGTCAGAATTTTAAATATCCACCTTTTTTTAGATTGATAAAATTAACTTTAAAGCATCGTGATTTTGATAAATTGAAAGAAGGTTCAATGTGGTTGTATAATGTATTATCCCAAAATTTAGATATGCCCGTTTTGGGTCCGGAAGAGCCAGCGATTAATAGAATTCGTAATGAATATATTCGAACAATAATGGTTAAAATTCCGGTTCAGAAACATTTAGGGAATACCAAAAAAAATATTGCGAAAGTACTCATGAGTTTTGAAGCAATTTCGCAATATCGATCTATTAAGGTTAAAGTAGATGTTGATGTTTATTAAGCTTTTTCAATAGCTTTTACAATCTCCTCTTTTTTATTTCTGCTCAATGGTATTTTTGTATTTCCAATTTCGGCAAACTTACTATTGAATTTCTCCACACGATCTAAGTTAATAATATACGATTTGTGAACTCTAATAAATTTATTTAAAGGAAGTTCTTTTTCGAAATTTTTCATGGTAGACAATACTAAATGACTTTCATCATCGGTAACAATTTTGATATAATCACCATAAGCTTCAACCCACTTAATTTTAGAAACAAATATTTTAAGTTTCTTTAAGTTGCTTTTGATTACGATACTCTCGCCAGCATCTTCATGAATTTCATTACGTAGAATATGTAATTCACTAGCTTTTTTTATAGCTTTAATGAAACGTTCTTTTGAAATTGGTTTTTGAAGGAAATCAGTAGCTTCATAATCAAAAGCTTTCATTGCATAATCCGATTTTGCCGTAATAAAGATAATTTGAGGCTTTTTCTTAAGTCCGTCTAAAAGATCAAAACCATTAATTAATGGCATTTCAATATCTAAGAAGATAAGATCAATGGGATTATTGTTAATACAATTTTTTGCTTCAAAAGCATTAGCAAAATCACCTACTAAATTTAATAATGTTGATTCGTTAACTAATTTTGTGATTATCATTCTTTGAATCGAACTATCATCTACAACTATACAATTCAACTTCATGGGCTTATATTTTATTAATACCGATAAAAATAGTAAATTATTTTAATATTTAACAACTTTTGATATAAAAAAAATAACATAAATTGTATTGTTAAATATAAAAAAAGTATTATTTTTGCACCCAATTTTATAACAATAAATATAGAAATTATGAATCATTATGAAACTGTTTTCATCTTGAATCCCGTTTTATCTGAACAACAGATAAAGGAAACAGTAAGCAAGTTTGAAGATTTTCTTACTTCTAAAGGGTCTGAGATGGTATCAAAAGAAGATTGGGGCTTAAAAAAATTAGCTTACGAAATTCAACACAAGAAAAGTGGATTTTATCACTTATTTGAATTCAAAGCGCCAGCTAACATTATTGCTGCATTTGAAACTGAGTTCCGTCGTGACGAGCGTGTAATGCGTTTTTTAACAGTGTCTTTAGATAAACACGCTGTAGCTTGGGCTGAAAGAAGAAGAGCTAAATTAAAATCTAAAACTAACTAATTATGTCTACTTTAGAGCAATCTGCAAAAGGGAAAAAAGACGGAGATATCAGATATCTTACGCCTTTAAACATAGATACAAACAAAACTAAAAAATACTGTCGTTTCAAAAAATCAGGTATTAAATATATCGATTATAAAGACGCAGACTTTTTATTAAAATTTGTTAACGAGCAAGGTAAAATTTTACCAAGACGTTTAACAGGTACTTCATTAAAATACCAAAGAAAAGTTTCTGTAGCTGTTAAAAGAGCACGTCACTTAGCTTTAATGCCATACGTGGCCGATTTATTAAAATAATAATTAACAATATAGTTGTTGCTTCGCCGTTGGTGAGCTAACTTCTAAAATTTAAAAGGACAACAACATGGAACTTATCTTAAAACAAGACGTTCAAAATTTAGGATTTAAAGATGACGTAGTAACAGTTAAAAACGGTTATGGTCGTAATTATTTAATTCCTCAAGGTTTTGCTATTTTAGCAACTCCATCAGCTAAAAAAGTATTAGCTGAAAACTTAAAGCAAAAAGCTCACAAAGAAGCTAAATTAGTTGCTGATGCAAAATCTTTAGCTGAAGCTTTAAAAGCTTTAGAAATTAAAATTACTGCTAAAGCAGGTGGTGATAAATTGTTTGGTTCAGTTACTAGTGCTAACATCGTTGAAGCATTAGAAGCTAACGGACATTCAATTGAGAAAAAATTCATTACTAGTGGTGTAGTAAAACGTGTAGGTAAATATACTGCAAGCGTAAGATTACATAGAGATGTTATCGTTGAATTACCATACGAAATTGTAGGTGAGAAAGCATAATGTTTTGAATTATAATAAAAAAATATCCCACATTTGTGGGATATTTTTTTTATATGATTTTTGCTCCTTCTATTTGAAATAGTTTAATAAAATACTTTTCTAAACAATTTAAATTTATCAAGTTTTTTTTCGTGGTGTGAAAATTACTTTGTCCTAATTTCAACACATAATTTTCTAGTCTATTATTGCTGTTGCTTTCGCCTTCACCATCAAAAATAATATCAAAAACAATTACACTATATTTTCCTTCAGAAAATTCTACAATAAAATTTAAATCAAATGATTGTTCAAAATACCAACTACCTTCCTTACAGTCACAATTTAAATTAACTCCTTTACCAGTATTATCTGTTTTATTAGTAAATATTTTAGTATGATTTTTGTCAATCTTATTTAAAATATCAACTTCATTTGTTTGGAATTCAGCTTTCCAAGTAACCTCTTTTCTTTCTGCTTTAAAATGATGTTCTTGAGCAAATGTTACACTACTGAATAGTAATAATGTTATATAAAATTTTATCATGTTATATATGTTTTTAACAAATGTAACAATTTTATAGAACAAAATTTAATTGAATGGATTTGACCATTTTTGATTCGTATAAACATCTGTACCCGATAATGTTTTTAAAAACGCAATTACAGCATCCATTTCAGTAGCATTTAAATTTAATTGTTGTCCTATGCCGTTTGGTTTAAGTCTTGGATCAAGATTAGAATTGTTTTGAGCTGCAGTAGTAAGATTTCCATAATGACCAATAGCAGCTTGTAAACTAGTAATAATACCAGTATGCATCATAGGTCCGTTTAATGTTTCATTTGTTTGAATTAAATTTCGTAAAGTAGGTGCTTTTGTATTAGTAAGATCTGGTCCGCCATTAATTGAACCACCAAAACCATTGCTCAAAGAATTAGGATCAATATCAAACTCTGGCGCTCTATGACAACCGCCACATCCTAATCCACCTGAAGTTCTTACAGAATTAGAATTGAAAGTAGGTGGAGTTAAAAACAAGTTTTTACCCATATTTTCTTGAGCAGTGAAATTAGAAAAAGGTTGTCCGTCATTTGCAGCTAAGGCTCTTCCAGTATCATATTTTGAATCAAATGATTGAATACTTCTTATAAATTGGGCTAGTGCACTTTGTATTTTTGCTTCTGTAATTTCTTCTGTACCATAAACAAATTTAAATAGTTCCTTATAATATCCAATTCCATTTAATCGGGTGATTAAATCATCGAATGACATATCGCCATTTTCTCCACTAAATCCCATTTCTCCATGATCTTTAATAGGCATGGTAGTTTGAGTTTCAAGGTTTATAGCACGTTCATTCCAAAAAAACTTAGTTTCTGTAGCAAATTTCACATTTATCAAGCGCATAGAATGTCTTCCGGTTGTTCCATTTACTCCAGTACTAGCAACATCGGTATCACTAAATGCAAATTCTTGCTTATGACAGCTAGCACATGAAATGGTGTTGTTTGAAGATAGATTTTTATCGTAAAAAAGTACACGACCTAAAGTAGCACCAGCATCGGTTATTGCATTTCCTTGTGAATTATCTTTAGTAATGTAGGAAGGCACAGTTTGATTTGCATAGTTAGCTAAGTTGTTTAAATCAATTGTAGAACCAAATTCAGCTTCAACAAAAGGATATTGCGGAATTTCTTCGTAATTATCAGAACTATTGCTACAAGAAGTCAATCCACATATCGCAAAGAGACTAAGAAAAATTTGGTTTCTCATAATAGTTTGTTTTAAGATTATTTTAATAAGACTACGATTTATAAAAAAGGTTTAATTGAATTTGTAATTTTTTTTATACTTTAAAATATTCCTATATTTGAGCATTAATTGAAAACAAACTAATACCAATATTTACCATGAAATTATTAGAAGGAAAAGTTGCCATTATTACAGGTGCAAGCCGAGGAATAGGTAGCGGAATTGCAAAAGTTTTTGCAGAGCAAGGTGCTAATGTTGCGTTTACATATAGTTCATCTGTTGAATCTGCAATGGCGTTAGAAAATGAATTAAATGCTTTAGGAATTAAAGCAAAAGGATATCAATCAAATGCTGCGGATTTTAATGAAGCTCAAAAATTAGTAGATGATGTAATTGCTGAGTTTGGAACTATCGATGTATTAATTAATAATGCTGGAATTACAAAAGACAACTTATTAATGAGAATGTCTGAAGAAGATTTTGATAAAGTTATCGAAATTAACTTGAAATCGGTTTTCAATATGACAAAAGCAGTGCAAAAAATTATGTTGAAAAACCGTAAAGGTTCTATCGTAAATATGAGTAGTGTAGTAGGAGTAAAAGGAAACGCTGGTCAAGCTAACTATGCTGCTTCTAAAGCAGGTATGAACGGATTTACAAAATCAATTGCTTTAGAATTAGGCTCAAGAAATATTCGTTGTAATGCTATTGCACCAGGATTTATTGAAACTGAAATGACGGCTAAACTGAACGAAGACGTAGTAAAAGGTTGGAGAGATGCTATTCCTTTAAAACGCGGTGGAACTCCTGAAGATGTTGCAAACGTTTGTGTTTTCTTAGCATCAGATATGAGTGCCTATGTTACAGGTCAAGTTATTAATGTTGACGGTGGAATGTTAACGTAATAGTTAAACTATAAATGACAACAAGCACAGTTTTACTTCTATTATTGTCAGTAATTATTGCTGCTGGATTGTCGTTTTATCAATATTTATACAAAGTCAAAAATCAATCGAAATGGTATTGGTTTTTGGCTTTTTTACGTTTCATAAGTTTGCTTTCTGTTTTTTTATTGCTGATTAATCCAATTATCAGTCGAAAAATAATAGAAATTAAGAAAACTCCGTTACCTATAGTAGTAGATAATTCTAAATCAATTTCTGAATTAAAAGCCACTAAAGAAGCCTCGTCTTTATATCGTGCTATTTCTGAAAATAAAGCGATTACTGAAAAATATGATGTACAATTATTTTCGTTTGCTGAAGAATTTCAATCACTAGAAAAATTAGATTTCAAAGGAAATCAATCGCATATTGATGGCGTTGCAAAAAATGTAAAACAATTGTATCGAAATACCAATTATCCAATAGTTTTATTTACTGATGGAAATCAAACCATGGGAAATGATTATGTTTTTGGTTTTCAAGAAAATGCAAGTGTTTATCCTATAGTTCTTGGGGATACTACAACAATTTTGGATATAAAAATTAACCAAATCAACGTTAACAAATACGCTTTTTTAAAAAATAAATTTCCAGTTGAAGTATTTTTACAATACAATGGAAATGAAAGTATTACAACTAATTTTTCCATTCAATCAGGAAACCAAACAGTTCACAAGCAAACTATTGCTTTTTCAAAAGACAAAAAAGCACAAGCAGTTACAGTTTTATTAAATGCTGATAAAGTTGGGATTGCTAAATACAAAGCCATAATTTCTTCTAATATTAAGGAACGAAATACTGTTAACAATACTAAGAATTTTGCTGTTGAAGTAATAGACCAACGAAGTGAGATTGCTTTAATTTCAGCAATCAATCACCCTGATTTAGGTGCATTAAAACGAAGTATTGAACAAAATCAACAGCGTAAAGTAACCATTCTTAAGCCTAATGAAGTAAAATCTTTGCAAAATTATAATGTTTTAATTTTGTATCAACCTAATGCTTCTTTTAAACCAATATTTGATCAAAATAAAGTAGCTCAAGTCAATACATTTTTGATTACTGGAACTGCTACGGATTTTAATTTTCTTAATCAAAAACAAGATGAATTCTGGTTCAAATTAGCCAATCAAAAAGAAGATTATTTGGCTACTTATGAATCGGGTTTTAATTTGTTTTCACAATCAAATATTAATTTTGAGAATTTTCCACCTTTAGAAAATAATTTTGGAACTATTGCGGTAAAAGCTAAAGTTAATACCTTACTTTCTGCTAGAATTAGAAATGTGCAACTTCAAAATCCTTTACTGACATTTACAGAAAATGGTAGTAAAAGAAGTGCTTATTTGTTTGGCGAAAATATTTGGAAATGGCGATTAGAAAATCATTTGTCTAAAAAATCTTTTGAAGAATTTGATTTATTTTCTGATAAAATTATGCAGTTTTTGGTTTCGAATTCTTCAAAAAAGAATTTGAATGTTACGTACGAAAGTTTTTATAACGCTGGTGAAAGCATAGAAATAACTGCCGAATATTTTAATAAAAACTATGAGTTTGATGAGAAAGCCCAACTCACAATACAAATAGTAAATTCGAAAACCAAAGCATCTAAGAATTATGATTTATTGAAATCAAACAATTCATATAAAGTAAATTTAGATGGTTTAGAAGCAGGAACTTATTCTTTTAAAGTAACTGAAAAATTATCCAACTCAAGTTTTTCTGGTGCATTTGAAGTATTGGATTTTGAAATCGAAAAACAATTCGTAAATCCAGATAAAAACCGATTAGAACAATTGGCTGCTAATACAAACGGAATGGTTTATTATCCAAATCAAATGGAGAAATTGATTCAAAATTTGATTGCTAACAATAACTACATTCCAACCCAAAAAGAAACCATAAAGAAATCACCACTAATTGATTGGGTTTGGCTTCTAATAATTGCTGTTATTGCGCTAGCAACAGAATGGTTTGTTAGAAAATATAACGGTTTATTATAATCTAATTATCATTGTTCTATTAAAAGTAGCATCTTTTTCTAATAAATTAATACCTTCTTTTACAGAAAGTTCTCCATTATGATTAACATTGTCTGCTAAACCACACCAAGGTTCAATACACAAAAACGGAGCATTTGGTTTTGTCCAAATTCCCAAATAAGGGAAACCATCAAATTGAACGGATAGAACTTCTTGTTCGTTTTCTAATAAAGTTAATTCATTTGAATTTAAATGTTTAAATACCAAAGCATCTTTTTCAAAAAGCGAGTAATCTAAAGAAATGGTGTTATTAACTGTACTGATTTCTTTGAATGAATTATTAAATTGTTCGTTTTCTAATTCGAATGAGATGAATTTATCTTCTTTATTAAAACGTAAAGAATAGTCTTTAAAATTATTGTCAATTGCAAATGCAGGATGTGCTCCAATAGAAAAAGGCATCGTTGTATTTGATTTATTTACAATCGAATACTTCGTTTTTAAGGAATTGCCTTCTAAAACATATTCCAATTGCAATTGAAAATCAAATGGGTAGTTTTTTAAAGTTTCCGAATTGCTTTCTAATTGAAAAAGCACCGAATTTTCGGTTTGGTTTACAATTTGAAAATCATAATTTCGAGCAAAACCATGTCGTGGCAACTCAAAAGTTGTGTTATTTATCGAGTAAGAATCATTTTTCAATCGACCTACTATTGGAAATAGAATAGGTGATGTTTTGTTCCAATAGGTTTCGTCAACTGTCCAAATGTAATTTTTATTGTCTTTTTCTAATCGAATTAATTCGGCACCAATTGAATTAATTGTTGCTGAAATTTTTGTATTTGAAATTGTGATTATCATATTCTAAAATTACGTTTTAATAAACTGTAAATTACAGTATCAGTAAACTCGTTATTGTAATAAAAATTCTCTTTAAAATGCGCTTCTTTTTCAAAGCCATTTTTTTGTAAAACACGTTCCGAAGCTGTATGTCTTGAATCAATTACCGCTTCAATGGAGTGAAAATTAAGTGTATTGAAAGCAAAATCTAAAAGTGTATTTACTGCTTCTGTAACATATCCTTTTCCCCAATATTCTGTATGAATCATGTAACCTAATTCTGTTCTGTAATGTTCGGGTTGGGTTCTGTAAAATCCCATTATTCCAATACATTTATCACTTCCTTTTTCGGTTACAGCCCAATTAATATCTAAGTTCTCATCAATTTTATCATTTATCATTTTTATATGTGCCAAAGCGCCTTCGATATCCGTTACTAAAGGTCTTGGTATGAATTTCATGGTTTCAGGATTGCCTCGTAATTCTAAAATTTCAGGGGCATCATGATCCGTCAATTTTCTAAAATGTAAACGTTCCGATTTTAGTATTGGGAAAGGCGAGAAGTTAAGTAGTAACATTTTTTTTCTTTATAATTAAAGCGCTAATTAAGGTGTATACAATTCCTAATGGTAAAATTTCTATATAAGTTATTAAAATAACCAAAATTGGATTTTTATACATTTCCTTAAATGAATTCATTTCTTCGGTTACTTTAGCTACTTCTTCCGGACTAGCTTTCTCAATAGCCATATTGGTATAATGTTCGGCAAAATTAGGGAAGTAGTTATACAAAATGACTAACCAAACTAAAACATAAATAGTAGAAATGATGAGTGTAATTAAAAAACCAGTTAAAAATGCTTTGCCAAATGAAAGGTATCCATTATTTAATTCACGTTGTTTTTTTATTCCAACAGCAACAAACAAAAAAGCTATAAGCATTCCAGCAAATCCAATCATCATGTTTACTTCTTTTTCTGGATTTGCTTTCATGTAAAAAGATATAGCGATTAGCAATGCACTAACAATACAACCTCCGATTATCCCGTTTTTTAAAATATTTTTTAACATAATATATTTTTTTTTTGGTTAGTAAATCAAATTTAATAAAATTATTCAATGAAATCTAAATCCTTATTATGGGTTTCTGAAATGGTTAAAGTAGCATAGATGCCAAGTGCAAAAGCGAAGAAACCTACAATAGCTGCAGCAGTTATAACGCCGTTATTTGCTTTTAATCCATCAAAAGCTAGTAACATTACCGGAACTAATCCACGAACCATATTAGGAATAGTAGTTGTTGCTGTACTTCTAATGTTTGTTCCAAATTGCTCCGCTCCAACGGTTACAAACATAGCCCAATATCCAGTTCCTAGACCTAGCCATGCACAATAAAAATAATACATATTTTCAGATTTAGTTCCTCCATATAGCATTAATAGTACGCCGATAATGGTAAATAACATCATATAAAATATGGCTTTTTTTCGTGAATGTAACCAATGGGATATAAATCCACTTGCAAAATCCCCTACAGAAATTCCAATATAAGCCCACATAATTGCTTTTCCAGGTTGAATATTTTCAATTCCCATTACGCTTGCAAACTGATTGGACATAACGGCTAAAATTCCGATGCAAAACCAAGTGGGTAATCCAATAGCAATACATTTCATGTATTTTACAAAACGATTCCAGTTGGTGAAAAATGAAAAGAAATTTCCTTTTTTAATATCCAAATCATGTTGAATGTCACTGTAAATACCCGATTCTGCAACACTAATTCGAAGTACTAAAAGAGTTAAACCTAAACCACCACCAATGTAGTAAGCAACGGTCCAATCACCTGCTAACTCAACTGTTAGTTGAGCAACAACTGCCCCAAGTAGTCCAAAACCTGCCACAATAGAAGTTCCAATTGCTCGTAATTGTTTAGGTAATGATTCAGAAACCAAAGTAATTCCAGCACCGAGCTCTCCTGCTAAACCAATTCCTGCTATAAATCGCAACCATGCATACAACATGGTTTTATCTTCTACTGGAAAATGAGGTAAAAATCCACAAGCTAGATTAGCCAAAGAATACACTAAAATGGAACCAAATAATACAGAGAGTCTCCCTTTTTTATCCCCTAAAATTCCCCAAAGGATACCTCCAAGAAGTAATCCAACCATTTGATAGTTTAGGATTAATGTGCCTGCAGTATCAATATCTAAATTCAGGTCTTTTAAACTAGGTACACGAACTATTCCAAAAAGAAGTAAGTCATAAATATCTACAAAATAGCCTAAAGCAGCTACAATTACTGGAAAAGATAGAAGATGTTTTAATTTTTCTTTCAATGTAAAATCAGTCATGACGCAGTTATTGGTTCGTTAATTTGGTAAAAATAACTATTAATGTGTTTAAACGAATTGGGTTGTGTACAATTTTTCAACAAAAAACTTTAACAAATTTTGTGGGTTTTGTGTTGGTTTATATTGATTCATTTCACTTCTAATCCTTAAATTTGAAATAAAAAAAATATGAAAAAATACTATTTGGTTGTTTTTTTGATTTTAAATCAATTTATCTTTTCTCAAACCGATGCTAGAATTTATGAAATTATCAATGCTGTTTCTTCAAAACGAATTGAAAATGACATTCGAACGTTAGCTAATTTTGGTACTCGAAACACATTTAGTGATACCATTTCTAATAAAAGAGGAATTGGAGCCGCTAGACGTTGGATCAAATCAGAATTTGAAAAAGTATCTAAAGAATGTTCAAATTGCTTAGAAGTCTTCTATCAAAAAGATTTTGTAACTACAAATGATGGTGAACGAGTGCCCAAAGATACTTGGATTGTAAATGTGGTAGCGGTTCAAAAAGGAACTAAAAACAGCAATCGTTATGTCATCATGACTGGCGATATTGATAGTAGAAATTCGGATCCAATAGATTTTTCAAAAGATGCTCCAGGAGCTAATGATAATGCTTCTGGAATGGCAGGAACTATTGAAGCTGCAAGAGTTTTATCTCAATATAAATTCGATTACAACATTGTCTATTTAGGATTGTCAGGCGAGGAGCAAGGCTTGTTTGGCGGAAAAGGCTTTGCTGAATATGCTAAAAAACAAGGTTGGGATATCATAGGGGTTTTAAATAACGATATGATTGGAAATATAGAAGGAGTTGACGGTGTAATTGATAATAGAACGTTCCGCATTTTCTCTGAACCAACACCTACTACCGAAACAGAAAGAGATCGAAATAATCGTCGTTTTTATGGAGGAGAAGTTGATGGGAATTCTAGACAATTGGCTAGATATATTCACAAACTTACCACAACGTATATGCCTGAGATGAATCCAATGTTAGTATATAGATTGGATCGATTTGGGCGTGGTGGTCATCATCGACCATTCAATGATTTAGGTTTTGCAGGTGTTCGAATTATGGAAGCTCATGAAAATTACAACCGCCAACATCAAGATTTACGAACTGAAAATGGGATTAAATATGGAGATGTTATAGAAGGTGTAAATTTTGAATATGCTTCTAAATTAACTGCTGTAAATGCTATTACTTTAGCCAGTTTAACTTGGGCAACTCCTGAACCAAAAAATGTGAGAATAGGCGGAATTGTTGAGCCAAATACCAAATTACGTTGGGAAAAACCAAATGATGAAAATATCGTTGGATATAAAATTTATTGGCGATTAACTACTTCACCACAATGGGAATTTAGCCGTTTTGTGGGCGATGTTGATAATTTTGAATTGAAAGGGATTGTGATTGATAATTATTATTTTGGAGTAGCTTCAGTTTCAAAATCAGGTCATGAAAGTGTGGTTGTTTTTCCAAATGATATTATCCGAACTACTTTCAAGAGAAAATAATTACTAAAAAGAAACACCAATTCAATTTCGAATTGGTGTTTCCCAAACTAAAACAAACGTAACCCATTTTAGACCCTGGATTATGGTGTTATGGAGAATTGGACTTATTGAACCAATTCATTTTGATTTCTAAACACTAATTGATTATCAAAACTATCTAGTAATATAATACTATCTGTAGTTACTTTTCCAGCTAATATTTCTTTTGAAAGTTGATTCAATACTTCACGTTGAATAACACGTTTTACAGGTCTTGCTCCAAATTGAGGATCATATCCTTTTTCTGCTAAATACGCTACCGCTTCTGGAGTTGCATCCATGGTAATGTGTTGTTGTGCTAACATTTTAATCACACTTTTCAATTGTAAGCCTACGATTTCATTGATATTTTTATCAGTCAAAGGAGTGAACATTACAATTTCATCGATACGGTTGATAAACTCAGGTCTAACGGTTTGTTTCAATAAGCCTAAAACTTCAGTTTTTGCTGCTTCGGTTGCTGCTTCAATTCCGCCTTTTAATCCCGAAACTTCGGGATCGAATTTCTCTTGAATGATATGGCTTCCCATATTAGAAGTCATGATGATAATCGTATTTTTAAAATCCGCTACACGTCCTTTGTTGTCGGTTAATCGACCTTCATCTAATACTTGTAATAAGATATTAAATGTATCAGGATGTGCCTTTTCAATTTCGTCTAACAATACTACTGAATATGGCTTTCTTCGAACGGCTTCCGTTAATTGTCCGCCTTCATCATAACCAACATATCCTGGAGGCGCTCCAACCAATCTGCTTACCGCATGACGTTCTTGATATTCACTCATATCAATTCTGGTCATCGCATTTTCATCATCGAATAGATATTCGGCTAATGCTTTTGCAAGTTCAGTTTTACCAACACCAGTTGTTCCTAAGAATAAAAACGAACCAATAGGTTTTTTTGTATCTTGTAAACCTGCGCGACTTCTTCTAAGAGCATCACTTATTGCTTCAATTGCTTCTTCTTGGCCAACTACTCTTCGATGTAATTCATCTTCTAATTTGAGTAGTTTTTCTCTCTCACTTTGAAGCATTTTAGTAACTGGAATTCCTGTCCATTTGGCTACCACTTCTGCAATATCATCATGCGTAACTTCTTCTTTGATTAAAGAATTACCAGCTTGATTTTCTGCTAATTGTGTTTGTAAAGCATCTAATCGTTCTTGCGCTTCTTTAATTTTTCCGTAACGAATTTCAGCTACTTTACCATAATCTCCATCGCGTTCTGCTCGTTCCGCTTCTAATTTGAAATCTTCAATCTCAAGTTTTACTGCTTGAATATTATCTACAACGTCTTTTTCTGATTTCCACTTGGTGAAAATTTCGTTGCGTTCTTCTTTTAAGTTCGCTAAATCTAATCCAAGAGATTTCAATTTGGTTTCGTCATTCTCACGTTTAATTGCCTCAATTTCAATTTCTAATTGCATTATTTTTCTATCCAAAACGTCTAATTCTTCTGGTTTTGAATTGATTTCCATACGCAATTTTGAAGCCGCTTCGTCCATCAAGTCGATAGCTTTATCTGGTAAGAAACGATTCGTAATGTAACGTTGCGAAAGTTCCACGGCAGCAATAATTGCATCGTCTTTGATACGCACTTTATGATGTGTTTCATATTTTTCCTTGATACCACGTAAAATTGAAATCGCACTTTCTGTGTCAGGTTCGTCTATCATTACCTTTTGGAAACGTCTTTCTAAAGCTTTGTCTTTTTCGAAATACTTTTGATATTCGTCTAAAGTGGTTGCACCAATCGCACGTAATTCGCCTCGTGCTAGGGCTGGTTTTAAAATATTGGCAGCATCCATTGCGCCTTCGCCACCACCAGCACCCACTAAAGTGTGAATCTCATCGATGAATAATACGATATCACCTTCAGCAGAAGTTACTTCTTTCACTATGGCTTTCAAACGTTCTTCAAATTCCCCTTTATATTTCGCACCCGCAATTAGTGCACCCATATCTAAGGAGTAAACAATTTTATCTTTAAGATTTTCGGGAACATCGCCATCTACAATTCGATGTGCTAGACCTTCAGCAATAGCTGTTTTACCAACGCCTGGTTCTCCAATTAACATTGGATTATTTTTGGTTCTACGAGTTAGGATTTGTAGCACTCTACGAATTTCCTCATCGCGACCAATAACTGGGTCTAATTTTCCATTTCTTGCTAAATCATTTAGATTTTTAGCGTATTTGTTTAGTGAATTATAGGTTTCCTCTGCAGAAGCTGAAGTTACTCGTTCTCCTTTTCTAATTTCCGCAATAGCTGTTTCTAAACCTTTTTCGGTTACACTTTGATCTTTTAATATTTGGGCTACCTTACTTTTAGATTTGAAAATGGCTAAAATCAAATGTTCGATAGAAACGTATTCATCGTTCATTTTTTTAGCAATGATTTCAGCTTCAGTAAGTGAAGAAACTGCATCACGAGAGAACATTAAATCGCTACCTGTAACTTTTGGAAAACTCTGAATGGTACTATCCAATACTTTTTTGAAAATATCTACATTGACATTCAATTTTTTCAAAATAAAAGGAGTTACGTTCTCATCGACTTCTAAAATTCCTTTGAATATATGTTCGTTTTCAAGCTGTTGGTGCCCAAAACTTTGTGCAATTTGCTGTGCTTGATGCAAAGCTTCTTGCGATTTAATAGTAAAATTTTTTAAGTTCATTTTTTTAGTTGTTATCGAGTTGGGGATTCGTTTTTATTTCAATTTAATGATTTTGAAAGGAGTATTGCAATTGGTATTCCAATGCTTAAATCAAGACAAAATGACTGATAAAGTTCCGAAAACCATATAAATTTACGACATAATGTCTTAAAATGTAACTAAATTCAATTTTTTTGATAAAATGTCGTGAATAATCGATGATTGAAAACAGGATAGTTTTGAGCAAAAAAACTCCGAAAATAACTTTCGGAGTTTCTATTATTTTAGGATTTAATTTTTAAAATTTCAAATCAACAGCTGGTAAAAGTTTACTAGAAACTTCACCAAATCCAATTCTTAATTTATCTTTTTGACAGAAACCTCTAATAATCACGGTGTCATTATCGTTAATGAATTTTCGCTCAGAGCCATCTTTCATTTGAATTGGTTTTTGACCACCCCAAGTCAATTCTAACATTGAACCGAAAGAATCTTCTGTTGGTCCAGAAATGGTTCCACTACCCATCATATCACCTGAGTTTACTCTACATCCATTTATTGTATGATGCGCTAATTGTTGCGCCATTGACCAATACATATATTTGAAGTTTGAACGAGAAACAACAGTTTCTTCCGAATTTTCAGGTTTGATTATAACTTCTAAATTAATATCAAATGCTTTTTCTCCTTTTTGTTGCAAATAAGGTAATGGTTTTGGTGATTGCTCAGGACCTTTAACTCTAAATGGTTCTAAGGCATCCATGGTTACAATCCATGGTGAAATTGATGAAGCGAAGTTTTTTGCTAAGAAAGGACCAAGAGGCACATATTCCCATTTTTGAATATCACGTGCGCTCCAGTCGTTGAATAAAACCATTCCAAAGATATGATCTTCTGCTTCTTCAACCGGAATAGGTTCTCCCATTAAATTAGCGTCAGTTGTAATAAAAGCAGTTTCTAATTCAAAATCCACTAATCTTGATGGTCCAAACACGGGTGTTGTTTCTCCGTTTGGCAACGTTTGTCCGTATGGTCTGTGCACTGGAATTCCAGATGGAACTATTGTAGAGCTTCTTCCGTGATAGCCTACTGGAATGTGTAACCAGTTTGGTAATAATGCGTTTTCTGGATCACGGAACATTTTTCCAACGTTAGTAGCATGTTCTTTAGAACTGTAAAAATCAGTATAATCACCAATTTGAACTGGCAAAAGCATTTCGATATCTTCTACATTAAAGATTACAACCTCTCTATGATCTTTATTATCTCTAAGTTTAGGGTTATTTTCGTCAAAAAGTTCGGCTAAACGATTTCTAACTAACCTCCATGTCTTTTTTCCATCAGAAATAAAATCATTTAGAGTATCTTGCATGAACATATCGTCAGTAAGTTCTATTCCATCAAAATACCCTAATTGTTGTAAAGCTCCCATGTCTATTGCACAATTTCCTATTCTTGTACCAATAGTAATAACATCTTCTTTTGTAATAAAAACACCAAAAGGAATGTTTTGGATAGGGAAATCACTATTTTCAGGAACATTTATCCATGATTTTCTATTTGGGTCGTTTGCTGTGTTAGGCATATTTATATTGTTAGTTTGTTGTTGAAAAATTATGAATCAAATATAAAATTATCTATTAATGTAACAAACCTTTTTTGTAATTTTGACCTAATTTTAACGAATATTTATTGCAATGCAACGCGACGAACAAATTTTTGACCTAATTCTTGATGAACAAGATAGACAAATTCACGGAATTGAATTAATTGCTTCTGAAAACTTTGTAAGCGACCAAGTAATGGAAGCTGCAGGTTCATGTTTAACTAACAAATATGCCGAAGGGTATCCTGGTAAAAGATATTACGGAGGATGTGAAGTGGTAGATATTGTAGAACAAATAGCAATTGACAGAGCCAAAGCTTTGTTTGGTGCTGAGTATGTAAACGTGCAACCTCACTCAGGTTCTCAAGCAAATACTGCGGTTTTTGCAGCTTGTTTGCAACCAGGTGATACCATTTTAGGATTTGATTTATCTCATGGTGGGCACTTAACTCATGGTTCTCCAGTTAATTTCTCAGGAAAATTATATCGTCCTGTATTTTATGGAGTAGAAGAAGAGACAGGAGTATTGAATTATGATAAAATTCAAGAAATTGCTTTAAGAGAAAAACCAAAAATGATTATTGCTGGAGCTTCAGCTTATTCTCGTGACATGGATTTTAAACGATTTAGAGAGATTGCAGATAGCGTTGGTGCTTTATTATTAGCCGATATTTCACATCCATCTGGGTTAATTGCAAAAGGTTTATTAAATGATCCAATTCCACATTGTCATATTGTAACTACAACGACTCATAAAACATTAAGAGGTCCAAGAGGAGGAATGATTATGATGGGGAAAGATTTTGAAAATCCATGGGGATTAACCACTCCAAAAGGAGAAATCAGAATGATGTCTCACGTTTTAGATATGTCGGTTTTTCCTGGAAATCAAGGTGGACCTTTAATGCATATTATTGCTGCTAAAGCAGTTGCTTTTGGTGAAGCATTAACAGATGAGTTTTTCCGTTATGCAATGCAAGTGAAGAAAAATGCACAAGCAATGGCAGAAGCTTTCAATAAAAGAGGTTATAAATTAATTTCGGGTGGTACAGATAACCACATGATGTTGATTGATTTAAGAAACAAAGGAATTTCTGGTAAAGATGCTG
This sequence comes from Flavobacterium cyclinae, assembly GCF_021172145.1. Lineage (NCBI taxonomy): Bacteria > Pseudomonadati > Bacteroidota > Flavobacteriia > Flavobacteriales > Flavobacteriaceae > Flavobacterium > Flavobacterium cyclinae. Next base: position 2,010,613 of record NZ_CP089095.1, on the reverse strand, counting down.
AAAATGCATTAGTAAAAGCAGAAATTACAGTAAATAAAAACATGGTGCCATTTGATGATAAATCACCATTTGTAACTTCTGGTATTCGTGTGGGAACTCCTGCAATTACAACTCGTGGTTTAGTTGAAGAAGATATGGAAACAGTGGTAGCTTTAATCGATAAAGTATTAATGAATCATACCGATGAAGCAGTTTTAGAACAAGTTGCTGAAGAAGTTAATGAATTAATGAGCGAAAGAGCAATGTTTGTTTTTTAATTGAAAGATTAAATATTAAATAAAAAATCCGAGCATTGCTCGGATTTTTTATTTTGACTTCTAAATTCGTAATTTTCTTATTCGTAATTATTTTCCGTCTCTATCTACTTTAATTCGTTCAGGACGATTGGCTAATTCCCACGCTAAAGCAAAAGCTAATTGAGCTCGTTTTGCTAAGGCATCGTATTCAATTTTGTCTGGAGTATCACTTGGTAAGTGATAATCTGCATGTATTCCGTTAAAGAAAAAAATTGAAGGAATTCCTTTTTTTGCAAAGTTATAGTGGTCTGAACGGAAATATATTCTTTCCGGATCTTTTCTATCATTGTATTTGTAATCCAATTCTAATTGGGTATATTTAGTGTTTACAGCTTCATTAATATCATGTAATTCACTACTTAATCTGTCTGAACCAATAACATAAATGTAATTATTTGTGTTTGGATGGAGTGTATCTCTTCTTCCAATCATATCAATATTAATATCAGCAATTGTGTTTGCCAATGGGAATAAAGGATTCTCAGAATAATATCTTGAACCATGTAATCCATGTTCTTCACCTGTTACGTGTAAAAACAAGATAGAGCGTTTAGGTCCATGTCCTTTTTTCTGAGCTTCTTTAAATGCTTGAGCAATTTCTAGCAAAGCAACAGTTCCAGAACCATCATCATCAGCACCATTATAGATTTCACCATTTTTCATTCCCACATGGTCATAGTGAGCAGAAATCACTAAAATTTCATCTGGTTTTTCCGAACCTTTGATAAAAGCCCAAATGTTTTCTGAATCATTCAATTTAGGAGCAAAACCTCTTTTCATAAATTCAGAAGGTACTTTTTGATAGAAATCTGTAGCGCCAGGAGGAAAGCTAATTCCCATTTTTTTGTATTCATTAATCAAATACTCACCTGCCTTTTTTTGTCCAGGTTCTCCAGTGTTTCTACCTTGCATTTCATCACCAGCTACAATATATAAGTGCTTGCTTAGTTCGGGAGCAGTAATTGTAGTAATATAAGTTCCTGCTTCAGCTTCCTTTTTTTTGGCGGTTTGAGTAGAAGAACAACTCGCTAATAGAAGGGTTAGGATAGCACCTGAAAAAAATATTTTCTTCATAGTTTAGTTCGTTTAAATTAATAGTTTTAACAAATATAATAGTTAGTAGCTAAAAATGATTTTTTATTACCGATTTTTAACAATAAAAAATCCCAAATCCATTAAACTGGAATTTGGGATTTCTAAATTATAATTTTAAACGATTATTTTACTTCTTCTGTTGGAGTAATATCGTTAGAATTAGAAACATCTTTAGGAACATCTTCTCCTTTTAAATACGTTGGTAAATTTAAACCAGCCATATTAAATAGATCGTTTAAAGGAGGAACAGTTTTCATCATTCCTGACACAAAATTTGCTGTAGAACCATTACCATCTGTATTATTTCCTGAATCCCAAACCGTGATTTTATCAATCTTGATATTCTTAACAGCTTCAACTTGTGTTTTAACCAATTCAGGTAATTTTTCAATCAACAATAATTGGAATGCTTTTGTTGGATCACCACCAGCTGCGCCTACAACTTCACGATAACCTTCTGCTTGTTTTGTTAAGATTTCATACAAACCTTTTGCTTCCGCTTCCATTTTTGCAAAAATCGCATCAGCTTCTCCTTTTGCTTGCACTCTAATTCTCTCTGCTTCTGCTTGTGCGTCAATAACTGCTTTTTGTTTTGCAATTTCAGCTGGAATTACAATGTTAGCATTTTGAGTAGAACGTTCTCTTTCAGCACGAGCAGCTTCCGCTTTTTGTTCCGCTTGATATGCTTCTTCTAATGCTTTTGCTTGTTGTACTTTTTCAGAAGCTAACGCAATACGTAATGCTTCTGCTTCTTTTTCACGTCTTGCTGCTTCTGATTGAGCAATGGCAATTTTCGCCTCATTTTCTCCCTTAATCGCAATCGCGTTTGCTTCAGAAGTTGCTACACGAGTATCTCTTTGCGCTTCTGCTTTACCAATACTTTCATCTCTAAAAGCTGCAGCAATACTTACTTCTCTGTCTTTGTTTGTTACTGCGATTTTAACATCACGATCTCTGTGCGTTTCTGCAATTTGAACGTCTTTTTCACGATCAGCAACTGCTTTTCCAGTTTCCCCGATTTTCTCTTGCTCAGCAACTGAAATTTTAGCTTCGTTAATTGCTTTTGCAGCCGCTTCTTTTCCTAAAGCTTCAATATAACCCGATTCATCTTTGATATCGGTAACGTTAACGTTGATTAATTTTAATCCGATTTTCTTTAATTCAGAATCTACGTTTTTAGAAATGTTATCTAAAAATTTATCTCTATCCGAGTTAATTTCTTCAATCGTCATCGTTGCGATTACCAAACGTAATTGACCAAATAAGATATCTTTTGCCAACTCTTGAATTTGTTCCGGATGTAAACCTAACAAACGCTCAGCTGCTGTATTCATGCTGTCTGTTTCAGTAGAAATTGCAATTGTAAAACGACAAGGAACGTCAACACGAATGTTTTGTCTTGAAAGCGCATTGGTTAAATTCGCTTCAATAGAAATGGGTTTTAAATCTAAATATTGAAAATCCTGAATTACAGGCCAAATAAAGGCACCACCACCATGAACACATTTTGCAGATGTGCCACCAGTTTTTCCATAAATTACTAAAATTTTGTCTGAAGGACATCTTTTGTAACGCGAGATTAAAGTTACGATAGTAACAAATACTACGAAAGCTAGTACAATAATAATAGGTAAAATGTTCATATAAATAAAGGATTAGATTTTTTCTACGATAACTAAGTTGTACTCTACTGCAACTACTTTTACAGCAATTCCAGAAGAAAGTTTTTCAGATGAATTAGTAATAGCATCCAATTCATGAAATGAACCATTTACACTTATTTGGATTTTACCTTTACCAGATTTAGATTCAGGAATGGTCAAATATACTTCACCCGTTTTATTGATAGTATTTTCAATTTTGAAACTATTATCTTCTGAAAGTTTTACTATTTGTTTGATAATTAAAAAGAAAACACCAACAAATAGAATTCCAACTAGTAATGAAATACCAATTAAAATCGTTTTGTTTTCAATAGAATCATAAAGTGAAATTCCAGTCCAGCTAAAACCTAATAAAAAGTTGATTAAGTTTCTAAGAGTAAATATTTCGAAAGGCATATCACCATCACCGCCATCTGTATCGGCATCGGTTTCAGAACCACTAAATCCAATAAAAGTTGAAATAGTTTGTAATAGAAAAAAAATACTTACCGGTAAAGCAATGTACCAAAAAGCCTTGAGTAAAGGCTCATAATGTTCTAAAAAATTCATAGTTATCAGTTTGTTTTCTAATTATACGATTAGTTTTACAAAAAGTTACAATTTTAAAAAAAATACTGCTAACTAACTTTAAAATTACCATATTTTATTGATAAATTCTTGGATGTTGGAAATTGGATTATATTTTAAAAACGATATAAAAGCACTGCCAATGATTGCGCCTTTTTGAAATTCAGTTGCTTGATTGAAGGTGGTTTTGTCTTTAATTCCAAATCCAACTATTTGCTGATTTTTTAGTTTTAATTCGGAAATTCTTTTGAAATAATCCATTTGCTCTGAACCAAAACCAGATTGGCTTCCAGTAACCGCAGCCGAGCTAACCATATAAATAAAACTATCCGAAATTGTATCAATTTGTTTTATACGTTCGTTTGATGTTTGTGGCGAAATTAAAAAGATGTTTTTCAAATGGTATTTTTCGAAAATCGACTTGTATTCGGTTTCGTAAACGAATAGTGGTAAATCAGGAATAATTAAGCCATCAATCCCAACTTCAGCGCATTTTTGACAGAACTTTTCCATTCCAAATTGCATCATCGGATTGAAATAACCCATTATAATTAAAGGAATTTGAACCGATTTTCTAATGTTTTTTAATTGCTCAAATAGAAGCGAAGTCGTCATTCCATTTTCAATTGCAATTGTCGAACTTTCTTGAATGGTTGGTCCATCGGCTAACGGATCTGAAAATGGTAACCCAATTTCAATCATATCAACACCGTTTTTCTCCAATTCTTGGATAATGGTAACCGTATCGTTTAATTTTGGAAATCCTGCTGTAAAATAGATAGAAAGCAGTTTTTTATCTTCTTGTAATTTTTGGTTGATTCTGTTCATGTTTTTTGTTTTTAGCTAATCACTATTCACTAATTACTTATCACTTAAATTAAAATAATCAATATAAGTATTTAAATCTTTGTCGCCTCTTCCTGATAAGTTGATTACAACAATATCATTAGGTTGGAATTGTTTTTTATCCAAAACTGAAAAAGCATGTGCCGTTTCAATGGCTGGAATAATGCCTTCTGTTTTTGATACTTCTAATCCAGCTTGCATGGCTTCGGAATCTGTTATTGCAATGAATTCTGCTCTTTTAGTATCGTGTAAATGAGCATGAAGTGGTCCAACTCCAGGATAATCTAAACCTGCTGAAATTGAATAAGGTTCGGTAATTTGTCCGTCTTCTGTTTGCATTAATAAGGTTTTACTTCCGTGAATAATTCCAATTTTTCCTAAAACAGATGTCGCAGCACTTTCACCTGAATCAACGCCATGTCCTGCAGCTTCCACAGCAATTAATTTAACTGATTCTTCATCTAAAAATTCGTAAAAAGCACCAGCAGCATTACTTCCGCCACCCACACAAGCAATTACGTAATCTGGATTTTCTCTGCCTTCTTGTTTTAAAAGTTGGGATTTAATTTCTTTGGAAATAACACTTTGAAAGCGTGCCACCATATCAGGATAAGGATGAGGTCCAACCACAGAACCTATAATATAAAACGTATCAATTGGGTTATTAATCCAATCGCGAATGGCTTCGTTTGTAGCATCTTTTAAAGTTTTTGACCCCGAAGTTGCAGCACGAACTTCTGCGCCTAACATTTTCATGCGAGCTACATTTGGAGCCTGACGTTTAATATCAACTTCACCCATATACACAATACATTCTAATCCCATTAGAGCACAAACCGTTGCCGTTGCCACGCCGTGTTGTCCTGCGCCAGTTTCTGCAATAATTCTGGTTTTTCCTAAACGCTTGGCAACTAAAATTTGACCGATGGTGTTGTTGATTTTGTGTGCTCCAGTGTGACATAAATCTTCTCGCTTCAAGTAGATTTTGGTATTGTATTTTTCGGATAAGCGTTTGGCAAAATACAGAGGCGTTGGGCGACCTACAAATTGTTGTAATAAGTCGTTAAACTCTTCTTGGAAAGAAGGTTCAGTCATTATTTTAAGATAGTTTACTTTTAATTCTTCAACATTGGGATACAACATTTCTGGAATAAAAGCACCTCCAAATTTTCCGTAAAATCCGTTTTCATCAACATTATATTTCATATAGCAATTTTTTAAATTTTTGTAATTTGATTTTATTTTTGATTCCAGGTTTTTTCTCAAAACGACTGTTAACATCAATTGCGTAGCATTTTTTTGCACCGGGTGATTTTAGAAATTCTTTTAATCCGTCAATTTCTGTTGTTCCAATTCCACCACTTAAAAAATACGGAACATTAAAGTGATAGTTTTCCAAGACATTCCAATCGAAAGTAATGCCATTTCCTCCCGGTAATTTTCCTTTGGTATCAAAAAGAAAATAATCGACAGCTAATACATAATCTTTAACCACAGAAAAATTGAAATTCGAATCCATAGAAAAAACTTTGATGACTTCAACACCGAGTTTTTTTACGTTTTTACAAAAAATAACCGACTCATTTCCATGTAATTGAATGATGTCTAATTGGTATTGATTAATTTTCGAAGCAATTTCTTGTATGGACGCATTCACAAAAACCCCAACTCTTTTTGTAGTTTCAAGAAGTTCAGGAATAACATCTAAAGTCATATTTCGTTTTGATTTTTCCCAAAAGATAAAACCAAGATAATCAGGTTGTAAAGCAGAAATTTCCATGATGTTTTCTGAATCTTTCATGCCACAAATTTTTAGTTTTATATTTTTCATGACATTAGTTTTTGAATGAATCGTTTAGCTTCCAAACCAGGATTTTCGGTTTTCATGAAATGTTCTCCCGTTAAAAAGCCTTGATAGCCAAATTGTTGCAATTCATTTACAGCCTCAATTGAACTAATGCCACTTTCAGATACTTTTACAAATTCGTCTGGAATTTTAGTAGCTAATTCTTTGCTGTAATCTAAACTCACTTCAAAAGTTTTTAAATTGCGATTGTTCACGCCAATCATATCCAAACTTGGCATAATCGATTTTTCCAATTCTTCCAAATTGTGAACTTCTAACAATACTTCTAAACCTAAACTTTGTGCAAATTCTGAAAGTTGCTTTATTTTTTCTCGAGTTAAAACCGCTGCAATTAGTAAGATTACATCGGCTCCGTGGGCTTTGGCTTCTAAAATTTGGTATTCGTCAACAATGAATTCTTTTCGTAACAACGGAACATTTACCGAAGATTTCGCTAATAATAAATCATCTAAACTTCCACCAAAATATTTAGCATCCGTCAAAACGGAAATTCCGCATACTCCAGCATTTTGATAACCTAAAACCACATCTTCAACGGAATGATTATTATTGATAACCGATTTCGATGGTGAACGACGTTTATGCTCCGCAATAATTCCTGAAAAGCTGTTTTTTAATAACTTACTCATTGAATAGGTTCGAGAATTGAATAAAACAGAAGTTTCTAATTGCGAAACGGGAATGATGCTTTTCTTTAGTTCGACTTCACGTTTTTTGTCGGTGATGATTTTATCTAAAATATTCATAGTTATTATTTTGTGTCACATCGAGCGCAGTCGAGATGTTCATAAGTTCTCGATTGCGCTCGAACTGACAAATTTTAGTTACTTATTGCGATTAATTTTTTCAATTTCTCCAATGCTTTTCCGCTGGTTAAACTTTCTTGCGCTTTGGCTAAAGCTTCATCATAATTTAATTTTTCAACCGTTTGAATGGCGATGGCTGCATTAGCGCAAACAACATTGTTTTGAGCCGTTGTTCCTTTTCCAGAAATGACATCGTAGAAAATTTTAGCTGATTCATCAACAGTTGTTCCGCCTTTGATAGTTTCTAATTTACATTCGGGAAGTTTAAAATCTGTTGGTTTTAAGATTTGTTCGGATGTATTAGAAATTAATTTTACTTCATCGGTTAAGGAAACTTCGTCAAAACCACTTAATCCGTGTAAAATGGAGTAGTTGGTAGTAGTGTTTTGATATAAATAGGCATACATTCGCGCTAATTCCAAACTAAAAACTCCCACCATTTGATTTTTTGGAAAGGAAGGATTTACCATTGGTCCCAACATATTAAAAAACGTTTTTACACCAAGTTCTTTTCGAATTGGTCCAACATTTTTCATAGCAGGGTGGAAGAGTGGAGCATGAAGAATGGCAATATTGGTTTCTTCGATAGACTTGGTCAAAAAACTAATATCATTTGTGAATTTTACGCCCATTTTTTCCATTACATTGCTCGATCCTGAAATCGAAGAAACACCGTAATTTCCATGTTTCGCGACTTTAATTCCTGCTCCAGCTACGATGAAAGAAGCTAAAGTGGAAATATTGAACGTGTCTTTACCATCTCCACCCGTTCCACACAAATCGATGGTATTGTAGGCGGAAAAATCAACAGGAATACACAATTCCAACAAAGCTTCACGTAAACCAGCTAGTTCTTCAATGGTAATGCTTCGCATCATGTAAACCGTCATAAATGCTGCAATTTGACTCGGATTGTAACTTCCTGAAGAAATATTGACCAAAACATCTTTAGCTTCCTCTTTAGTTAAGATTTCGTGTTGAATTAAACGATTTAATATATTTTTCATTTTTTTAATTTTAAAATTAGACATAAGTTGGGCTGTACTTCACTAATTTTGTTTTAGTGAAGCAAGAAATTTAGCCTGTATGTTGTTGCTAATTAATGGCTAAGCCAATTCTCTAGGATTTTTTTTCCGTAAGGCGTTAAAACGCTTTCTGGATGATATTGAACACCTCGAATATCAAAATGAGCGTGTTTCATCGACATGATTTGACCGTTTTCATCAGTAGAAGTTACGATTAAATCTTCTGGAAGGTTTTCATTTGAAACGACCCAAGAATGGTAACGCCCAACTTCGAATTCGTTAGGTAAATCATTAAAAATAAAATCATCTTCATTTTTAGTAACTTTTGTAGCTACACCATGATAGACTTTTTCTAAGTTGGTTAATTTTCCTCCGAAAACTTCACCAATTGCTTGCAAACCAAGGCATACACCAAAAATACTTTTTGAAGAAGCGTATTTTTTTATCACATCTTTTAGTAAACCCGCTTCATCAGGTATTCCTGGTCCTGGAGAAAGTAGAATTTTATCAAATTTTTCCAATTCATTTAATTCAAACTCGTCGTTTCTGAAAACGGTTACTTCAGCGTTCAAATCTTCTAAATAGTGAACCAAATTATATGTAAAACTATCGTAATTGTCTATAACTGCTATTTTCATTTCTTTAATTTTTTTTCAATTTCAAGGGCAAATTCAATTTCAAAATTCAAGTTCTTTTTTTTAAAACACAGATTTTAGAAATTTGATAAATTTAAAAAGTCTCGACTTCGCTCGACTTGACAATTTGTACTTGATTTTTGTTTTTGTTCTTGAACTTGTTCTTGCACTTGTTTATATGTTTTCTGCTAAATCTAATGCTTTTTGTAATGCTCCTAATTTATTATAAACTTCTTGCATTTCGTTTTCTTCTGAGGAACTTTCTACAATTCCGGCTCCCGCCCGAAAATGTAAAGTATGATTTTTACTCAAAAAAGAACGAATCATAATAGCGTGATTGAAATTCCCTTCAAAATCCAAAACTCCGATGGCGCCACCATAAAAACTTCTGTTGGTTTTTTCAATGTTTTCAATCAATTCCATAGCTTTTATTTTTGGAGCACCAGTTAGTGTTCCGGCTGGAAAAGTTTTAGCAACTAACTCCATAAAAGTATGATTTTCTTTTAATTTTCCTGATACTTTTGAAACCAAATGAATTACGTGAGAGAAAAATTGGACTTCCTTGTATTTTTCTACTTTCACTTCGTTACAGCTTCTGCTTAAATCATTTCTAGCTAAATCGACTAACATAACGTGTTCGCTGTTTTCTTTGGTGTCTTCGCCTAATTTTTTAGCTAATTCGGCATCTTGTTCGTCGTTTCCTGTGCGTTTGAATGTACCAGCGATAGGATGAATTTCAGCAAGATTGTTTTTGATAACCAATTGTGCTTCAGGCGATGAACCAAATATTTTGAAATTTCCGTAATCGAAATAAAACAAATAAGGTGAAGGATTGATACTTCGTAAAGCACGATACACATTGAATTCATCACCTTTGAAATCTTGAGAAAATCTTCTAGATAAAACCAATTGAAAAACTTCACCACGTAAACAATGTTTTTTGGCTAATGTAACATAATTTTTGAATTCGTCATCAGTTAAGTTAGAAGTTCCGTTTCCTGATTTTTGGAAGGAGAATGAAGCAAAGTTTTTCGCTTGAAATAATTGTTCGATTTCAGCTATATTGTTGCTTCCGTCAACACTATGACAGAATATATACGCTTCGTTTTTAAAATGATTGATTGCGATTATATTCTGATAAACAGCGTAAAAGATTTCAGGAATTTCGTTTTCTGTTGATTTTTTTGCAATTGATACTTTTTCAAAATATTGAATCGAATCATAAGCTAAATAACCAAATAATCCTTGTGTTATGAATTTAAAATCTGACTTTTCTGTTTCAAATTGATTTGAAAAGTTTTCGATTTCTTTAGCAACATTAACATCAGCATCAATTGGGATAATTTCTGAAAAACCATCTGGTAATTGTGTTTCAATCTTTCTGTTTTCTACTTTTATTGATGCAATTGGATTAAAACAGATATACGAAAAACTGTTGTCATTCGCATGATAATCAGAACTCTCCAAAAGAATACTGTTTGGAAATTTATCGCGAATCTTCAAGTAAATACTCACTGGTGTAATGGTGTCGGCTAGAATTTGTTTGTAGTGGGTATGTAATTTATATTTTTTCATATTTGATTTAATTTTTGACAATAAAAAAAGGCTTGTCGTGATTGACAAGCCTTTTCTATGTATTTGGTTTTAAATTATACTATAGCAGGTTTCGCTCACGACGTTTGACGTAAGTTAGACCACCACCAAGTATTGTTTAAAATTGAAATCATTTTCTTAATTGTATATGCAAATATTTGTAATTAATTTTTGAATAACCAAATTTTTTAATATAAACTTGGATATTTTGTTGGATTTGCCTCGTTCATAATAGCGTAAACTTTTTCAAAAATGTCTTCTGCAGAAGGTTTTGAGAAGTAATCGCCGTCTGTTCCGTAAGCTGGTCGGTGTGCTTTTGAAGCTAATGTTTGAGGAGCGCTATCTAAATGTTTATAAGCGTTTTGATTTTCTACAATTTCTTGTAAAATATAAGCGCTTGCTCCACCAGGAACGTCTTCATCAATTACTAACAAACGATTTGTTTTTGCTACCGATTTTACGATGTCATGATTAATATCGAAAGGAAGTAACGATTGAATGTCAATGATTTCAGCGCTAATTCCAACAGATTCTAATTCATTTGCCGCTTGTTCTACTAAGCGCAATGTAGAACCGTAAGAAACTAAGGTAATATCCATTCCTTGTTTTATAGTTTCAACAACTCCGATAGGTGTTTTGAATTCGCCTAAGTTGGTTGGCATTTTTTCTTTTAAACGATAACCATTCAAACATTCTACAACTAATGCAGGTTCGTCAGTTTCTAATAAAGTGTTGTAAAAACCTGCAGCTTTGGTCATGTTTCTTGGAACCAAAACGTGAATCCCTCTAATTGCATTGATAATCATTCCCATAGGAGAACCCGAATGCCAAACACCTTCTAAACGGTGACCACGAGTTCTGATGATTAAAGGTGCTTTTTGACGACCAGCGGTTCTATATTGTAATGTAGCTAAATCATCACTCATGATTTGAATAGCATACAACAAATAATCTAAATATTGAATCTCAGCAATTGGACGTAATCCTCTCATTGCCATTCCAATTCCTTGACCTAAAATTGTAGCTTCACGAATTCCGACATCGGCAACACGTAATTCTCCGTATTTTTCTTGCATGCCTTCCAAACCTTGGTTTACGTCACCAATATTTCCAGAATCCTCACCAAAAATTAACGTTTCTGGATATTTAGAAAAGATAGCATCAAAGTTATCTCTTAAAACCAAACGAGCATCTACATCTTCAGCTGTTGCATCGTATGTTGGAGCTACTTCTTTGGTTTTTAATACGTTTTTATCTGATTGAGAAAATAAATGCGAACTGAATTTAGGTTGAATTTTTTCTGTATAATTTTCAATCCAAGACGCCAAATTAGTTCGAGAATTTTCTTTTATAATCATTCGTAACACTTTACGTGCCGCTACTAAAATATCTTTACGAATAGGTTCTTTTATTGAAGCAATATCATTAGCAATTTTTTCAATAAACACTTTGTTTTCACTTTGTGAAGCGATGGTGTTTAATAGAGCAACTAAATCTTGTTGTTCTGCTTTAATTGGAGTAGTAAAGTTGGTCCAAGCCGCTTTTTTACCTTCTAAAACATCTTTTTTAGCTTGGTTATCAATTTCATCTAGTTCTTCTGAAGTAGCGATATTGTTTTCAATTAACCAAGTTTTCATCTTTGCGATACAATCAAATTCTGCTTCCCAAGCCAAACGTTCAGCATTTTTATAACGTTCGTGACTTCCAGAAGTAGAGTGACCTTGTGGTTGCGTTAATTCTTGAACGTGAACTAAAACTGGTACATGTTCTTCACGTGCAATTTGAGAAGCTTTTTGATACGTTTCTACTAAGCTTGGGTAATCCCAACCTTTAACACGTAAAATTTCATACCCTTTTGTATTTTCATCACGTTGGAAACCTTTTAAGATTTCAGAGATGTTTTCTTTTGTAGTTTGATGGCGAGCATGAACTGAAATCCCATATTCGTCGTCCCAAACACTCATTACCATTGGTACTTGTAAAACACCGGCAGCGTTGATGGTTTCGAAGAATAATCCTTCAGAAGTTGAAGCATTTCCGATAGTTCCCCAAGCTACTTCGTTTCCGTTTTCGGAGAAGTTGGTTTGGTTGATACCTGATACATTTCTATATATTTTTGAAGCCTGAGCCAATCCTAACAAACGAGGCATTTGCCCAGCGGTAGGAGAGATATCAGAACTCGAATTCTTTTGTTGAGTTAAGTTGTTCCAATTTCCGTTTTCGTCTAAAGAATGCGTAGCAAAGTGACCACCCATTTGACGTCCAGCACTCATTGGGTCAAAATTAATATCTGTATGGCCATATAACCCAGCGAAAAATTGCTCAATATTTAAAGCGCCAATTGCCATCATAAAGGTTTGGTCACGGTAATATCCTGAACGAAAATCACCGTTTTGAAATGCTTTTGCCATGGCTAATTGCGGTACTTCTTTACCATCACCAAAAATTCCGAACTTTGCTTTACCAGTAAGTACTTCTTTTCTTCCAAGAAGGCTACATTCTCTACTGATTCGGGCGATTTTATAATCGTTAATGACTTCTTTTTTAAAATCTTCAAAAGAAACTACTTCCGATGTTGTTGCTGTTTTCATAAGCTGGATATACGAAATTGATAATTCAACAAATTTAAATAAAACGAGTTACAAAACAATATGATGTTTAATATTTTTTTAATTATTATTAAATTATCAATGGTTTTGATTTGAAAAACGCAATGAATTCATTTTAAAATCACTTTTTATTGTTAAATTGTTAAACAAATAGATAAAAATCTATTAAAACCATTTTCTAGTAAATAGTGAAATTAATGTTTTTGGACTTAATGTAACAACGAAACGAATTTGTTGTCCATAATTAGCATCATCTAAAGCGAATCCGTTTGATGAATAGACAGGTAAGAAAAGTTCAAAATAATCGGGTACCAAATTGAAATGTAATCCTGAATCGTAAACAAATTTAGCACTTGTATGTTTGTTTTTTAGCATACCAGCATCTCCATAGACTTGTATCCAATTCCAAATATTGAATGTTCCATTAAGAGTTGTCATCCATTGATTTGCAAATCTAGTATCCAATTTAGATTTAAATCCACCTTCAGCATAAACATATTGTTGGCTGTAAATTCCGGTAGTTTCGCTTCTACCTAAAAGACTATAATCAAACATATAATCATTTAGTCTATCTAATCCAAAACTAAAGAAATCTGAATTGGTACTTCTGTACATAAAAGCACCTGCAAAAAGACGTAAACTAATTTGACGATTGTTTTCGAAAAGTTTACGATAATGTATTTCAGTAGCTACTTTACCAAAAGAACCAGATAATTGAAAATCATTTAAGAGCGAGAAATGTTTGGTTCCTTCAGATTGATAATTTCCGTATTTAATATTGAAAATATTATAATTTTCTGTATTTGTATCAATTGTAAATTCAGATTTATCTCGGTTAATGTACACTTGTCTAAGTTGGATAAACTCGTTTTTATTGGTTCTTAAGTTTTCATCTCTGAATCTAAATTGAACTATTGGAACAAAGTTAGAATAAAAGGCGTCTTTGGCATAATGAAATCGGCTTCCAGTTACCAAATAGCGAATACTGTACAATTTGCCTTTCTCTCTTATGTTGTCTTCAACCACTGCTGAGAATTTCCCAACAAATTTTCCTGTGTTACTAGAGTACATAGGTGTTGCACTAAATGTAAAAGGTTTGTTTAAAATGGATTTGTTGTTAATTCTCATTCCTAAAGCTACTCCATCATAAATATTAAATTCGGCTTCGGGAACATAAAATATTTGATTGTAGTACGGGTTTTCTAAATCTCTAAAAAATAAGAATTTAAATGGTCTGTTATTGAAGAAAAATCCTTTTAAAGATTTCCAATTATTTCTCAAATTATATTCAGGGACTTCGTTGTTGTAATTCAGAGTTAATTTATCGGCATCAAATCTAGGAATTACGATGGTAGAATCGCTTGTGATATTTGTAATCCAGCTTTTGTGAATAACCTCATTGTTCTTAATATGATATAATGATATGGGAACATTAGTTCCTGTTTTATTAATGATGTTTACTGATAATGAATCTTTAGTTTTCGTTACCTTACCAAATTTATAATCAATTAAGTCGCGAGTTTCAACAACAGTTCTAAAAAACCAATTGATATCTTTAGGGCTATTTTTTAATAATATAGTTTCAAATTGACGTGAGTTTGTACCAAAAAATTGATTCTCTTGAATGTATTCTTTTATTGAATTGTGAACAATGTCGTTTCCAAGATAACTATCTAGATATTTAAAACTTAAACCTGCTCTATATTTACTGGCAATTTGTTCGTTAAATTTTATGAGTTTATTTTTTGGTTCATTTAATGGTTGGTCTAAATTTTTTCTGGCCATAAGCATGTACAAATAATTGTGCTGTAGGTTAAAATCAAGATTTATAAAATGATAAGGTTTTAATAATTTTAAACTTGAAATATTTCCCGTCATTTTTAAATCTGGATAAAATTCATCAATATATTGCATCATTAAAAATACTTGAATACCATCATGAATCCAATAATCTTTTCTGTGATTTAAATCAATGTTTTCTTTTAAATAGTTATTTAAGTAAGATTTAATAAATTTTAATTCATACAAAAGGTCATTAGGAAAAGGACTTAAAAAACTTGGTAATTGATTTAGGCCATAAAAAGGTTGTCTGGCATAATCTTCATTACTAATTACTATTTTTTTTGTTAAAGGCATTCCTAATTTTGATGCTGTAAATCTTGTGATTTTATCAAATATTATTGCCTTTTGAATTTCATTTACATGATTGTCTTCAATACCGCAACTAACTTCAATAATTTCATTTTTATAGGTTTGGTAAGTGTTAGTGGGTTGTATGATTATTGAAATATCATTTTTATTTTCTGAACTTAAGATTACTTTTTTGGTAGTGTTTTGTTCAATAGTGTTAATTTCGTTTAAGTTGCTAGATAAAAAATAATTTGAAGGTAATTCAAATTCTATTTCAAAATCAGATGCTGCGTTTGGAATGTCATCTAAATTTTCATTGCTTTGTTGGACAAATTGTTTGTATTCATACTTAGATGGATTTAAAAACCAATCTTTTAATGTAATTCTTCCATTGCTATCAAATCCATATTTTGTGAATTTTGAATCAGGAATTTTAATTACATAGACTAATGTAAATGTTTTTTTTGAACAAGGTAAAAGAGGTTGGTTCAGATTTAATTTAACTAAGTCGACTTTATCATTTGGTCTTTCCCAATAAATATTTTGGTAATTTTCATCTACAATTGAAGTAATATTGGTATATCCTCTTTCTTTGTCAGTAGCTAAATGGAAAGCTCTGATGAATTCATCCGAAAAGCGTTTAGCTAATGCAGATGATTTTGAAGAAAAAGCATTATTCCAGTCGTTTAAAATGATATGTTGTAAAGTATCGTTACTAGTGTTGTTATAAGTTAAAGTTTGATTGATTAGTAGTGTATGATCTTCAATATTTACTCTCACAATCATCTTTGTAGAATGTTGTGAATAAATTAGAAAAGGGAAAATAAGGAGGATTATTTTTAAAACTAATTTCAAAATCGTAATGGCTTTTTTATTTAGATGACAAATTAAGTAAAAAGTTGCTTAATGCAATGCAAAATATAAAAATACTCGTACAATCGAATTAAAATTAGCTTAAAATTAATTATATTAAGTATAAAAAACATTAGGTTCAATTAATATTCGTATTTTTGATAAAATTGTATTTATGAGAAAAAAATTACTTGCATTAGTTTTATTTTTTTTTAGCCTTCATATCAATTCTCAAGTTGTTATAAATGAAGTAGATGCTGATAATCCTGGAAGTGATACTAAAGAATTTATTGAATTAAAATCAGACACACCAAATTTCTCATTAGATGGATATGTGATAGTCTTTTATAATGAAGGTACTATTGCAAGTTATTTAGCTATTGATTTAGATGGTTATTCTACAGATGCGAATGGAATAATTCACTTTGGAAATTCGGGTGTTACTCCTTCACCTAGTTTAATTTTAAGTGCAAATTTTTTTCAAAACGGTCCTGATGTAGCTGCATTATATCTAGCAAATGCTACTGACTTTCCATCTGGAACTTCACCTACAACTTTAAATTTAATTGATGCATTGGCTTACTCTAATAGTAATTCTACAACGGCTTCAAATTTAATGACTGCGTTGAATATTACTGTAAGTACCCCTGATATTGAAAATTCAACTTCCATTTCTAAATCAATTCAAAGAAAAAATGATGGAACTTACGAAGTAAAAACACCTACACCGGGTATGCCAAATGATGGTTCTGGAATTGTATTTAATTACATAACAGTATCTACTTCTCAAACAACTTTTTCTGAAGGTGATAGTTTTAATTTTATTTTTACTACTAGTCAACCTGTTCAAAATGAAACTTTAATTATCAATTTTACTTTAAATAATGGTAATTTCAATATGTCTGATTTTTCAGGAGGATTAACAGTTTCTATACCTGTTGGTCAATCTTCTGGTCAAACTGGTATCATATTACTTGATGATGGATTAGATGAGGGCGATGAAGAAATGAAATTTGTTTTTCAGCCATTACCTGCTGATTATTTAGCAAATAATGACAACATAATTTACAGAGTTTTAGATGCTAATTTTGCTACAGATCCATGGGGAACACCATTAAATCCTACCTACAATGTAGTAACTCCAACTATTCCACCAGGGTATTATAATTCTTTAGAAGGTTTATCAGGAGATGCTCTAAAACAAGAATTGCAAAATATTATTGCTAATCCAGCTGTTGTTAGGCTTCATAGTTATGCTGATATATGGGAAATTTTAAGATCTTCCGATAGAAATCCATTGAATAATAATCAAGTTTGGTGTATGTATGTTGAAGCTCCAATGGCAAAATTGGATCAGCAAAACACCAGTAGTATTGTAGGAAAGTGGAATAGAGAGCATATTTTTTGTCAGTCAAGAGGTGGTTTTGAAGTAGCACAAGGAGATACCGCTGATGGAATAAATATTTGGAGTTCAACTGGTCCTACAACAACTGTTGATGGTGTTTCAGATGCGCATCATATCAGAGCCGAAAATGGCCAAGAAAATTCCTCTAGAAATAATAAAAATTATGGCGAAGTAAATTCGGCAACTGTATATGCCGGTCCTACTGGTAATCAAGGTTCTTGGAAAGGTGATGTGGCAAGAGCTTTATTTTATATGGCTGTTCGTTTTGATGGATTGAATGTAGTTAATGGAGATCCAAGCGAATATTTGCCAAGTACTACAATTGCTTCAGGAAATATAGGTGATTTAGCAACATTATTAAATTGGCATATAACTGATCCTAGTGATGATTTTGAAATGAATCGAAACAATTACATTTACACTTGGCAAATGAATCGCAATCCTTTTATTGATCATCCTAGTTTAGTTGATTATATTTTTGGTGCTAATTATGGACAGCCATGGTCGGCTGCTCTATCTAATCAAATTCCAATTGAAAATAAAGTGGCAGTATATCCAAATCCCGCTACAGAATATATCATAATTTCGGGTTTAGAAGGAGCTTCAAAAGTTGAAGTTTATACTATTTCAGGACAATTAGTTTTGGAAAATGAATTCAATAATGATATTCGAATAAATTTAGATTTAAAATCAGGAATGTATTTGGTAAAAGTATCTAATGGAGTTCAATCGACTACAAAAAAGATTATTGTAAAATAAAAGGTCAGATTTTAATCTGACCTTTTTTCTTATTTTAAATTCCTGCTATTTCTTTTAATTCTTTAACAAATCTCTCTGCTAATACATCCGCTTCATTTTGAGTTGGAGCTTCTGTGTAAATTCTAATAATTGGTTCAGTATTAGATTTTCTTAAATGCACCCATTCTGTTGGGAAATCTATTTTTACACCGTCTATAGTTGAAATATTTTCCGATTTATATTTTTCCGTTAAGGTTGCTAAAACATTGTCTACATCAATTTGAGGTGTTAACTCAATTTTGTTTTTGCTCATATAATATTGAGGAAAACTTGCTCTAATTTCAGCCACAGTTTTATCTTGATTGGCCAAATAGGTTAAAAATAATGCAGCACCTACTATACTATCTCTTCCATAATGCGATGATGGATAAATAATTCCACCATTACCTTCACCACCAATAATTGCATTAGTTTTTTTCATTAATTCAACTACATTAACTTCTCCTACAGCACTTGCTTGGTAAGTTCCGCCATGTTTTTCGGTAATATCTCGTAAAGCTCGAGATGAAGACATATTTGAAACCGTGTTTCCTGGAGTTTTTGATAAAACATAATCAGCAACTGCTACCAAAGTGTATTCTTCGCCAAACATTTCACCATCGTTTGAAATGAAAGCTAATCTGTCCACATCAGGGTCTACAACAATTCCAAAATCCGCTTTTTCTTCAACAACTAATTTGCAAATGTCTCCCAAATGCTCTTTCAAAGGTTCTGGGTTATGAGGAAAGTGTCCGTTAGGTTCGCAATACAATTTTACCACTTCAACTCCCATTTGTTCTAGCAAATTAGGGATAATTATTCCTCCTGAAGAATTAACAGCATCAACAACTACCTTGAATTTCTTAGTTTTTACCAATTCAGCATCTACTAGCGGTAATTCTAATACTTCATCAATGTGAATGTCCATGTAAGCATTATTCTCCGTTATTTCACCTAGTGAATCTACATCGGCAAAATCAAAAGCTTCCGCTTCCGCAATTTCTAGAATTTTAGCCCCATCGGCACCACTTAAAAATTCTCCTTTTGCATTTAATAATTTTAGAGCATTCCATTGTTTTGGATTGTGCGATGCAGTCAAAATAATTCCACCATCTGCTTTTTCCATTGGAACTGCAATTTCAACAGTTGGAGTAGTAGATAAGCCTAAATCAATAACATCAATTCCTAATCCAACTAATGTATTTACTACTAAATTATGAATCATTGGTCCAGAAATTCTGGCATCTCTACCAATGACTACTTTCAGTTTTTCTTTAGTAATATTTTGTTTTAAAAAAGTCCCATAAGCCGATGCAAATTTTACAGCATCCACAGGAGTTAAGTTATCTCCAACTTTTCCACCAATGGTTCCTCGTATTCCAGATATAGATTTAATTAAAGTCATTTTATTTTTTTAAAAGGTTATAGGTTTAAAATGTTTAGGTGTAAACCAAATTCTAACACAAATATAAAAAGTTACAAATTGGAATTGGATAAACTTGTAAAGATTTTTATATATTTACGATAAGTTGAACATTTAAGTGTTTTTCATTATAACTTTTAACCCTTATAAATTTGAATTTTCTAGCTCATATCTATTTGTCTGGTGAAGATGAACTTGTAAAAATTGGCAATTTTATGGCTGATAGCATTCGAGGTTCTCAATATTTAGAATATCCTAATGTTATTCAAAAAGGAATATTATTACACCGCCATATTGATAGTTTTACAGATTCACATCCTATTTATAGAAAAAGTAAGCGTCGATTACATCAAAAATATGGTCATTATTCAGGTGTGATAATGGATATTGCTTATGATCATTTTTTGGCTAAAAATTGGGAAAAATATTCAGATGAAAAATTAGAAGAATATGCATCAAAATTTTATGAATTAGCGCTTAGTAATTATGATATTTTGACTGAGCGTATTAAGAAAATGATGCCTTATATGATTGCTAGAAATTGGTTTGTAAGTTATGCAACTATTTCGGGTTTAGAAATGATATTGTTTCAAATGGATTATAAAACGAAACATATTGCCCATATGCAAGAAGCAATTGTTGAAATTCAAGATTTTTATTCCGAATTTGAATCTGAATTTTTTTTATTTTTTGAAGAATTACAACGTTCTTGCGAACAAAAATTAAAAGAACTCAATGAAATTTTGTAGCGAATTAGAAGCGGCTTTCAAACAAGAATCCAACAGAGAGGTTGCTGTTCCAATGGAGAATTATATGAAAAATAATTTTCCTTTTTTAGGAATAAAAACAGAAAAAAGACGGGCTATTTTTAAATCAATTTATGAACGAAATAAAGTAGAAATACAATCGGATTTTAGATCAATAGCTTGGAACCTATTTCAAATGAAGGAGCGCGAATATCATCAAGTAGCCATTGATTTATTGATTAAAAAATTCAAGAAAAATTATGTCTTAAAGGATATTCAACTCATTGAGAAATTCTTAGTTACGAATTCTTGGTGGGATTCCGTTGATACTATTGCAAAATATCTACTTGGAGGTTATTTATTGCAGTTTCCTGAGGAAACATTAAATGTAATAGAGCAATTTTCAAATTCTAACAACATGTGGTTGAATCGAAGTGCAATTTTGTTTCAATTGAGCTATAAAGAGAAAACGAATTTCGAAATTTTAAAATCGGAATGTGAAAAGCACAAATATTCCAATGAATTTTTTATTCAAAAAGCAATTGGATGGGCATTACGCGATTACAGTAGATTTAATCCAAATGGAGTAGAAGCATATGTTAAAAATACAGATTTAAAACCTTTGAGTAAAAGAGAAGCATTACGTTTACTATAAATTTGTTTTATTTTTCATATTAAAGATTTAACTTCGCAAAATACTTTATTACAATGCCTAGAAAGAAATCTTTTTCAATAAAAACGTTTTTATTCAAAACATTCAGACGTTTAGAGCGATTAGTTTTTCTTTTAAAATCATTACTAACTCCTCGTCAATTTATTTATTTTTCATGTGTTTTAGTTGGAATGTCTTCTGCATTAGCAGTAATTATTCTGAAAACTTTTGCACATTGGGTATTTAAATCATCTCAAAAATTAGATGATATTCTTCACCTACCTTACAGTAATAGTATGTTACCAATTATTGGTATTATTATTACGGTGATTATTGTAAAAAAAGTCTTAGACGGTTCAATTGAAAAAGGAACTTCTCAAATTATGTATGCCGTTGCTAAGAAACGAGGAATCATGCCGCGAAAACAAATGTTTGCCCAAATTATCACAAGTTCGTTTACTGTAGGTATGGGTGGAAGTGCCGGTTTAGAATCACCCATTACTATTACCGGTGCTGCTTTTGGAAGTAATTATGCGCAAAATTATCGTCTAAGTTATAAAGATCGTACTCTTTTATTAGCTTGTGGTGTGGCTGCTGGTATTGCTGCCGCATTTAATGCACCTATTGCAGGGGTTTTATTTGCTATTGAAGTAGTTTTAGCCGAAATTAGTATTACAGCATTCATCCCTATTATGATTAGTGCTGCTACTGGTGCTTTGGTATCAACGGTTATGCTTAATGAGGATATTTTATTCTCATTTAAAAAAGTGCAGTTTTTTGATTATCATAATTTACCATATTATATTCTATTAGGTGTTTTAAGTGGATTGGTTTCAATAAATTATGCTAGAACATTTAGAAAAATAGAACATTATTTTAGCGGTTTAAAATATAATATTATAAACAAAGCTTTATTAGGAGCGGGTATACTTGGAGTTTTAATTTTTTTATTTCCTTCTCTTTTTGGGGAAGGATATGAGAGTATCAAATTTCTTGCGGATAGTAATCCAGAGCGTTTATTGCAAAATACCGTTTTTGAAAGTTTTCAGGATTCAAAATGGATTTTATTGTTATTTGTGGGAGCTACTATGTTGATTAAAGTATATGCCACAAGTTTAACTCTTGGAGCTGGAGGTAATGGAGGTAATTTTGCACCATCACTCTTCGTAGGTTCTTATTTAGGATTCTGTGTCGCTTATTTGGTTAATTTAACAGGGATTTCAAAACTTACGGTGGGTAATTTTACACTGGTTGGTATGGCAGGAATTTTAAGTGGATTGTTTCATGCTCCTTTAACGGCAATATTCCTGATTGCTGAAATTACGGGAGGTTATAATTTGATGGTACCTTTAATGATAGTTTCTTCGGTTAGTTTTGCAATTTCTAAACGTTTTGAACCCTATTCATTTGATATTAAAAATTTAGCTGACAAAGGCGAAGTATTTACCGATAATCGAGATGCTAATATTTTGAATTCTATTGATGTTGCTAAATTAATTCAAACTGATTTTAAATCTGTTTCAGTAAGTGATAATTTAAACGAATTAGTTGAAAAAATACAACAATCGGATTGTGATATTTTTCCTGTTTTAGATGAAAAAAACACCTTATTAGGATTGATTTTATTAGATGAAATCCGACCAATTGTTTTCTCTCAATTCAAAGTAAAATACACTTCCACAAATGAAGTAATGCAACCACCAAAAGAAATTATATTCTATGATGAAACCTTAGAAACCATTATGGAGAAATTTGATACATCAGGTTGTAAAGTCTTACCAGTTTTAAAAGATGGCATCTTCCTTGGATTCATCCACAAACAACTCATTCTTGAAAAATACAGAATGCGATTGAAATCGATGATTATTGAGTAATTTCGTTTTTAAAATTGTATTTAACAGAATTCTTCACAGTTGTCAACTGTAAATATTGATTAGAATTCAATATCTTTGCGTTTTGCCAAAAAAATCATGCAACACACAGAAGAAACTATCGAAATTATTGGAGCAAGAGCTCATAATCTTAAGAACATAGATGTTACGATTCCACGCGAAAAACTGGTAGTAATTACAGGTTTATCGGGATCTGGGAAATCGTCATTGGCTTTTGATACGATTTATGCCGAAGGACAACGAAGATACATCGAAACTTTTTCAGCTTATGCTCGTCAATTTCTTGGAGGATTAGAGCGTCCTGATGTAGATAAAATCGACGGACTTTCTCCTGTGATTGCTATTGAGCAAAAAACCACGAGTAAATCGCCTCGCTCTACTGTAGGAACGATTACCGAAATTTATGATTTCTTACGTTTGTTATACGCTCGTGGCGCCGATGCTTACAGTTACAATACGGGTGAAAAAATGGTTTCTTATTCTGATGAGCAAATTAAGCAATTGATTCTGGAGGATTTTAATGGCAAACGCATCAATATTTTAGCACCAGTGGTTCGTTCACGTAAAGGACATTATCGCGAATTATTTGAGCAAATTGCCAAACAAGGTTTCTTAAAAGTTCGTGTGAATGGAGAAATTCGCGATTTAGAATACGGAATGAAAGTCGATCGTTACAAAACGCATGACATCGAAATTGTAATTGATAGAATGGCAATTGATTCAGAAGAAGATACTGATAAGCGCCTTTCAGAAAGTATCAAAACCGCTATGTATCATGGAGAAGATGTAATGATGGTAATCGAACAAGAAAGTCAAGAAGTACGTTTTTACAGTCGTAATTTAATGTGTCCGTCTTCTGGAATTTCGTATCCAAATCCGGAACCGAATAACTTTTCATTCAATTCCCCAAAAGGAGCTTGTCCGTGTTGTAACGGATTAGGAACAGTGAATGAAATCAATCTTCAAAAAATTATCCCAAATCCAAAAGCATCAATTAAAAATGGTGGTTTTGCTCCTTTAGGTGAATATAAAAGTTCTTGGATTTTCAAGCAATTGGAAATTATTGCACAAAAATATGATTTCAAAATAACCGATGCTATTGAGGAAATTCCGCAAGAAGCGATGGATATGATTTTGTACGGTGGAAACGAAAAATTCTCTGTCGTATCTAAGGTTATGGGAATTACGAAAGATTATAAAATTGATTTTGAAGGGATTTCTAACTTCATCAAAAATCAATATGATAATTCCGATTCAGCAAGTATTAAACGTTGGGCAAAAGAATTTATGGATGAAAATGTTTGTCCAGAATGTGAAGGAACTCGTTTGAGAAAAGAATCATTATATTTCAAATTAAACGGAAAAAATATTGGCGAATTAGTCCAAATGGACGTTGCCGAATTATCCGAATGGTTTGCCGATTTACCAAATCACCTTTCTGAAAAACAGCAAGTTATTTCAACTGAAATTTTAAAAGAAATTACAGCTCGATTACAGTTTTTGTTGGATGTTGGTTTGAACTATTTATCCTTAAACCGAAGTTCAAAATCGCTATCTGGTGGAGAGGCCCAACGTATTCGATTGGCAACGCAAATTGGGTCACAATTGGTTGGGGTATTGTATATTTTGGATGAACCAAGTATCGGTTTGCACCAAAGAGACAATGAACGTTTGATTAAATCATTAGAAAGTTTACGCGATATTGGAAACTCAGTAATCGTTGTGGAACATGATAAAGACATGATTGAACGTGCCGATTATGTGATTGATATTGGTCCAAAAGCAGGTCGTTTTGGTGGACAAATCATCAGTAAAGGGACACCGAAAGAATTACTGAAGGAAAATACCATTACAGCTCAGTACATGAGTGGTAAAATGCAGATTGAAGTTCCAAAATCTCGCAGAGAAGGCAATGGAAAATCCATCAAATTATCAGGTGCAACAGGAAATAACTTAAAAAATGTTTCGGTTGAAATTCCGTTAGGAAAATTGGTTTGTGTTACTGGAGTTTCAGGAAGTGGAAAATCGACATTGATTAACGAAACCTTGTATCCAATATTAAATGCGCATTTTTTTAATGCAGTTAAGAAACCACAACCGTACAAAAAAATCGAAGGTTTAGAACATATCGACAAAGTAATTGACATTGACCAAAGTCCGATTGGAAGAACACCGCGCTCTAATCCTGCAACATATACTGATGTTTTTTCGGAAATAAGAAGTCTGTTTACCCAAGTTCCAGAAGCGATGATTCGTGGTTATAAGCCAGGAAGATTTAGTTTTAATGTAAAAGGCGGTCGCTGTGAAACTTGTGAAGGTTCTGGAGTTCGAACCATTGAAATGAGCTTTTTACCAGACGTTTATGTGGAATGCGAAACTTGTCAAGGCAAGCGATTCAACCGAGAAACATTAGAAATTCGATATAAAGGAAAATCGATTTCTGATGTGTTGAATATGACAGTAGATGAAGCTGTTGAGTTTTTTGAAAATATTCCAAAAATCTATAGAAAAGTAAAAACAATACAAGATGTTGGATTAGGTTATATTACATTAGGCCAACAAAGTACTACACTTTCTGGAGGTGAAGCGCAACGTATTAAATTAGCAACAGAACTCTCTAAAAAAGATACGGGTAATACGTTTTATATTCTTGATGAACCAACAACGGGATTACATTTTGAAGACATTCGTGTATTAATGGATGTAATTAATAAGTTAGTGGATAAAGGAAACACCGTGTTGATTATCGAGCATAATTTAGACGTAGTAAAATTATCAGATTACATTATCGACATTGGTTATGAAGGTGGAAAAGGCGGCGGAGAAGTTGTAGCTAAAGGAACTCCAGAGGAAATCGTGAAAAATAAAAAAAGTTATACAGCGCAGTTTTTGAAAAAAGAATTATCTTAGCAACCTAATTACTACACACAACAACACTGCTACAACTTTATTATTTAATCGTAATAGTTTGTTTACAAACAAATTAACTAAAATTATTATGGCAGCAGATCAGTACGAAAACGAAGACCACAGAATTCAAGAGAAATTCAAGCAAAAGACTTGGAATGAAATAAGAACTAATGATTCATGGGCAATTTTTAAAATCATGTCAGAATTCGTAAATGGTTACGAATCAATGGGAAGAATTGGTCCTTGTGTATCTATTTTTGGTTCAGCAAGAACAAAACCAGAAGACAAATACTATTTATTAGCTGAAAAAATTGCTTTCAAAATCAGTAAAGCAGGATATGGCGTTATTACAGGTGGTGGTCCTGGTATCATGGAAGCCGGAAACAAAGGAGCACATTATGGAGGTGGAACATCGGTAGGTTTAAACATTGAATTGCCTTTTGAGCAACACTTTAATCCGTACATTGATAAGGATAAAAACTTAAATTTTGATTACTTTTTCGTGAGAAAAGTAATGTTTGTAAAATATTCACAAGGTTTTGTGGTAATGCCAGGAGGTTTTGGAACTTTAGACGAATTATTCGAAGCGATAACATTAATTCAGACTAAGAAAATTGGAAAATTCCCAATTATTTTAGTAGGAACAGAATTCTGGTCAGGTTTATTAGATTGGATTAAAAATGTAATGATTGACAAAATGAAAAATGCCAGTCCAGATGATATGAACTTAATCAAAGTGGTTGATACAGAAGATGAGGTGTTAGAAGCATTAGATAACTTCTATAAAAAATACAATTTATCACCCAATTTCTAAAAAAGCAAAAGTCCTTCAAATCGAAGGACTTTTATGTTTTTATAAAAAAAACAGTTAATAATTTTTGCTATATACTTTTGATTCAATTAAATATTCATTTTTGTCTCCATTTTCAATTTTAAACCTTGTTTTTAAGGTAACTCTATTTTCTAATTCCTGTTTAAATATAACCAAATGTAAATGAGCAACCGAACTCCAGCCTACATTTCCACTATATCCTATAAGTTGACCTTTAGTTATTTGGTCTCCAACTTTGACAATTGCACCTTTTTGTTTTAGATGTGCGTATTCTGCAAAAGTTCCATCAGAGTGATAAATAATTATTGTATTGTTATACTTGGCACAATCTTTTGTAGCGCAATTTCTATTGTTATGATCTATGACTTTAATTACTATACCATCTCTTATCGCAAATAATTCTGTTCCAATTGGCATAGAAAAATCTAGTGAGTTTTCATTTTGGTGTGAAAACGATCCATTATAACCTTGCAAAACGCTAAATTTTTCTGACTTTTTAAATGGAAGATCGTAAATAAAATTTTCATCATATGCTGTATTGTAGTAATCACCATAATTGAAATTCGTTTGATATGAAAATTTGTATGGCATACCTTGTTTTAATACGCTAAGAGATGTTAAAAGTTGTTTTTTTGTTTGAGAATTAACGACATAAACTTTATTATTACCTCCATTTATATTAAGATTTGTTGTAGTAAAATTTATTTTAACACTAACGGGACAAAACTCTTGATTATCAGCATAAATATTATAACCATTTTCAAATTGCTCATAATAAATTTTGATATTAATTTCCGCTTTAGAAATTGTTGTTGACAATAATATCAGTAAAATGCAATTTTTTAAAATATTCATAGAAGTAAATAATTTTGTTAATTTCAAAAATATATTTTTTAACTACATAAAAGCAGATATAAAATGAAAATCTAATTTTATTTTTCAGAGATAAATTTGACTATCATTTTAATTACAGTTTCATCCCCTAAAATTTTACGATGCCCTAAACCTTCTGTAATAACCAATTCTGAACCTTGTAAATGTTCGTGAATATGATAAGCCGCTTTAACTGATACATCATCATCTTCTTTATCATGCATAATTAAAACAGGAATATTGATTGTTTTTGCTGCTTTATAAGCTGAATAATCATCCATTTTTCCGGCAAATCGTTTTTCGAAATGATCTCTTAATTTAATACCGTATTCTGGCTTTAATTCTAACTTCTTTATAAAATCATCAATGATGTCTTGAATGATATCGCCAGCTCCAATGGTAACTGCTTTTTTAACTTTCAGATTTTGTTTAATCGCATTCAAAACCGACATACCACCAAGCGAATGTCCAATAGCAAATTCAAACGAACCATAATGTTTTTCCAATTCTAAAATGGAAGCAATAAATTCGGTCATTATCGAATAATTTCCTTTTGATTTCCCATGAGCAGGCGCATCAAAACTTATGGTCATGTAGCCCATTTTCAATAACTCATCTGCAATTTTAACCAATTGTGTTCCTCTTCCAGACCAACCATGAACTAAAAGTACTTTTTTATCGCTTTTGCCATATTCATAGACTACAATTTCTTTGTTTATCGCAGGAACCATAATACTTTTTTGAACACTTTCGCGTTCCATATGTAATTCACGCTTTGGTAATTTATGACGAATAGGAGTGGTAAAAAGTTTGGCCGCAAATTTAGTTGTTAGGCTAGAAGAAACAGCTTGAAAAAATTTAGCCGTATATAAAATAGGTTTAGGTATTTCAATAACTTGCGATTGTTTTTGTTTCTTTTTTGGCATTTTAAATTTTTTTGCGAAGTTACAAATAATGAAGTCTCAGGATTAAAATTTCCTTATAAAATAAAGTTAAATTCAATATGAATAGGTTATAATTTTGATGTCGGATTTTAAAATTTAAAAGTATATATCGTATTTTTGTTAAAAAATTAATCTTATGAATAATAGAACTAAAATTATCGCCCTAGGACTTTTAGTGATGGTACTTTCATGTGCTAAAAATCCTTTTACAGGAAAAAGTACTTTAGCACTTGTACCAAATAGTGAAATATTACCTTCTGCATTTCAGCAATACAATCAGTTTTTATCTGAAAATAAAGTTATTACCGGTACAAGCGATGCAAAAAGAGTAGAAACTGTAGGAAGCAAAATTAAAGTAGCAGCCGAACGTTGGTTAAACGCTAATGGATATGCTAATTATTTAGATGGCTATGCTTGGGAATATAAATTAGTAGATAGTAAAGAAGTGAATGCATGGTGTATGCCAGGAGGAAAAATTGTTTTTTATACAGGAATTATGCCTATTTGTAAAGACGATGCCGGTATGGCAACAGTAATGGGACATGAAGTGGCACATGCTTTAGCCAATCACGGCCAGCAACGAATGAGTGCAGGAGTTTTTCAACAAGTAGGTGCTGCAGGTGTAGCGGTTGCCACCGGAAATAAATCGCAACAAACCCAACAAATTGCCATGACAGCTTATGGAGCTACTACACAATTAGGTGGAATGTTACCTTTTAGTAGAGCACATGAAAGTGAAGCCGATATGATTGGACTAACTTTAATGGCAATTGCAGGTTATAATCCTGATACTGCGGTTGCGTTTTGGGAAAGGATGGCGGCACAATCAGGAGGGCAATCACCTCCAGAGTTTATGAGTACACACCCTAGTAATGCTACTCGTATTGCTAAGATAAAAGAGTTAATTCCGCAAGCTAAAGCCGAAGCAGCTAAGTTTGGTGTTACTTTTAAATAATTAAAAAATTACTAGTATATTTGAATCCCGACATTGTCGGGATTTTTTATTTAAAATCAATTGCTATGCAACAACTTCAAAAAGGAGATTCAAAACTTTTAAATGCTTGGGCTTTCTATGATTGGGCCAATTCAGTTTATGCTTTAGTAATATCATCGACTATTTTCCCATTGTATTATGGTGCATTATTTCGTCAAAAAAATATTGAAGAAATTATTTTGTTTAATTTTTCAATTCGAAGTGAAGCTTTAATCAGTTATGTAACAGCTTTAGGATTTTTAATCATTGCTTTTATCTCACCATTATTATCTGGAATTGCCGATTATATGGGAAATAAGAAATTTTTCTTGAAACTTTTCTGTTATATAGGAGCTATTTCTTGTATGTCATTGTACTTTTTTTCAATAGATGATGAAAAGGTCGTTTTAAGTTTAATTTCTTATTTGTTGGCTCTTATTGGTTTTTGGGGAAGTTTGGTTTTTTATAATTCGTATTTACCCGATATCGCTCATAAAGAACAACAAGATGCCATAAGTGCAAAAGGATTTAGTTTAGGGTATGTAGGAAGTGTTTTGTTACTACTTATTTGTTTAGGAATGGTAATGTGGGTTGCAGATGATTATAAGTTGCAAATGATGCGTTATTCTTTTCTTCTAGTTGGAATTTGGTGGATAGGATTTAGTCAATACAGCTACTATTATTTACCTAACAACAAAAACGACAATAAGTTACACCGAAATGTAATTTTCAATGGTTTTAAAGAATTACTAAAAGTGTGGCATCAATTAAAAGAGTTAAAACCTTTACAACGTTATTTAGCAGCTTTTTTTGTTTACAGTATGGCAGTGCAAACCATTATGATAATTGCTGCCTATTTTGGAGAAAAAGAAGTGCAATGGGGAAGTGATAGTAAAAGAACAATTGGGTTGATAGTAAGTGTATTGTTAATTCAGTTAATTGCAGTTATAGGAGCTTGGTTAACATCAAAAGCTTCTGCTAAATATGGTAACATAAAAGTGCTTATTTTTATAAATTTCTCATGGATTTTAATTTGTACGTATGCCTATTTCGTAGTGACTCCTAATGATTTTTACATTGCGGCAGGTTTTGTAGGATTAGTAATGGGAGGAATTCAATCCTTATCTCGTTCAACCTATTCTAAATTTATACCAGATGGAACAAACGATACAACATCTTTCTTTAGTTTTTACGATGTTGCTGAGAAAATCGGAATTGTAATCGGGATGTTTACTTATGGTTATATTGCTGATGTAACGGGTAAAATACAAAATGCCATCTTATTTTTAATTTTATTTTTTGTTGTAGGACTACTTTTATTATTTCGAGTACCTAAAAAATAAATTATCTTTTTATATTTGGAAACATTTAAAATTAAATTATGAAATCAATAAAATCAATTGTAACACTTTTTGTTTTAACAGTAGCTTTCACAACAGTTTCTTGTGATAATGAACCCGTAGATCCAGCATTAGATCTTTCATCAGGAGGAGGTTCTTCTTCAGGAGATTATTGGCCTACAGCAATTAACAATGAATGGATAATGGAACGCGATGGTGTTGCATTGGATCCTATAAAAATAATTGGAACTGGTAATTTTGGTGGGCAAACGTATTATAAATTTGCTCCTCAATCTGGTTCAGGTTCTACAACATCAGGATCTGTTACAAATTGGTTAAATAAAAACAATGGTGTTTATAAATTAAAAACGGATGATATTGTTATAAATGCTGGTGGATTAACAGGAACTCAATCAGGTTACGAATTTATTATTTTAAAAGATAATATTGCAGTAGGGCAAACATGGACAGGTTCTTACACACAAACAACTACTTATTCAGGAATTCCACCAATTACACTAACAATTAACTATACCGGAACAATTTTAGCTAAAAATGTTTCTGCTACAGTTGATGGCGAAACTTATAGTGATGTGATTAAAGTGAGTTTTGTTCAAAATACTTCAATGGCTGGAGTACCTCCAACTACTATAAATTCTGAATATTGGTTTGCAAAAAATGTAGGTGTTATTAAATCGATATCTAATGATTCTGGAAATATTTATGAATCAATTTTAGTAGATTACACTCTTTTTTAATAAAATAATTACTTTTTAAACTAAATCCCGAAGTAGACCTTGGGGATTTTTTTTATCTTTACTTTATGAAATACGCAAGATTAACAAAAGAGCAATTAGAAGAATTACATCCTGAATTTATTAATTTTTTAGCAACTCAATCTATCGATAAAATCGAGTGGGATGATATTAAAAAGAATCGTCCACATGTTGCTGAACAAGAAATTGATGTGTTTTCTGATATGATTTGGGAAAAGGCATTGACTAATGTTACTCATATTGATCATTTTTCAAAGAATTATATTTTTCTTTTTAAATGTATGTCAGAAGTTGTTTATTCTTTTGTAATAAAATCTAATAATCCTGAAATTGATTTTGTTTCTGCAGATGGTATTCATTGGCTTTCAGAAAATCTTTTTTCTGATGATGTTGAGATTACTAGGGGGAAAAAGGATTTAACTCAAAACAGAAACGAATCGTTGTTTGAAATTATCAAACAAGGCGGAATTATTAGTAAAGGCGAATTGTTCACAAAATTAGATAGCTTAATCAATCAGTAAATATGAGCGTTTTAGATACTATTAAGAATTTAAGAGACGAATTAAATCAGCAT
The DNA here is from genome assembly GCF_021172145.1 of Flavobacterium cyclinae. Classification (NCBI taxonomy): domain Bacteria; kingdom Pseudomonadati; phylum Bacteroidota; class Flavobacteriia; order Flavobacteriales; family Flavobacteriaceae; genus Flavobacterium; species Flavobacterium cyclinae. Next base: position 1,978,511 of record NZ_CP089095.1, on the reverse strand, counting down.
AATTATAATTATTATGTTTTAGACAATCCAACAATTTCTGATTTTGAATTTGACCAAAAACTAAAACATTTACAAGATTTAGAAACACAACATCCTGAATTTTTTGATGAGAATTCACCAACTCAAAGAGTAGGAGGATCCATTACAAAGAATTTTGAAACCGTTCAGCATGAATTTCGAATGTATTCTTTGGATAATTCTTATTCAATTGAAGATTTACAAGATTGGGAAACCCGAATTCAAAAGGTGTTAGGCGATGTTACGTTAGAATATACTTGCGAATTAAAATACGATGGAGCGTCAATTAGCATTTCGTATGAAAAAGGTCGTTTAGTTCGAGCAGTTACTCGTGGCGATGGTTTTCAAGGTGATGATGTTACCAATAATATCAAAACGATAAAAGCAGTTCCTATTCATTTGAAAGGAGATTTTCCAGACAAATTTGACATTCGTGGTGAAATTATTCTTCCGTTTGCCGGATTTGAAAAAATGAACCAAGAACTAATTGAAATTGGTGAAACTCCCTATTCAAATCCAAGAAATACTGCATCTGGAAGTTTAAAATTACAAGATAGTGCCGAAGTGGCCAAGCGACCATTAGATTGTTTACTTTACTTTGTAATTGGAAATAATTTACCTTTTAAAACCCAATTTGAAGGCTTACAAAAAGCAAGAGATTGGGGATTTAAAGTACCAACACAATCCAAATTAGCTAAAAATTTAGAGGAGGTTTTTGAGTATATAAATTATTGGGATAAACATCGACACGATTTGCCTTATGAAACTGATGGTGTTGTGATAAAAGTTAATAATTTACAACATCAAGATGAATTAGGGTATACGGCAAAATCACCGCGTTGGGCAATGGCTTATAAATTTAAAGCCGAGCAAGTAACTACCACATTAAATTCGATTTCATATCAAGTAGGAAGAACTGGTGCGATAACGCCTGTTGCAAATTTAGAACCAGTGCAATTGGCAGGAACAATCGTAAAACGAGCTTCGTTACATAATGCCGACCAAATTGAAAAATTAGATATCCGAATAGGTGATGAAGTCTTCGTAGAAAAAGGGGGTGAAATTATTCCAAAAATTATAGCAGTTGCTAAAAGAGGAAATCAAGAAACGCCTACAAAATATATTACGCATTGTCCTGAATGTCAAACAGAATTAGTTAGAAGTGAAGGAGAAGCCAATCATTTTTGTCCCAATTTTTATGGATGTCCACCACAGATTATTGGAAGAATACAGCATTTTATTACCCGAAAAGCTATGGATATTGATGGTTTGGGTGGTGAAACAGTTGCTTTGTTATACAATGCAGGTTTGGTTACTAATTATGCCGATTTGTATGAACTAAAAAAAGAACAAATCATTCCGTTAGAGCGTATGGCTGAAAAATCAGCAGAAAACTTAATTAATGGTATTGAAAAATCGAAAGCTATACCTTTTGAACGTGTTTTATATGCATTGGGTATTCGATATGTGGGTGAAACGGTTGCTAAAAAATTAGCCAAACATTATAAATCTATTGATGCTATAGCTAATGCTAGTATAATGGATTTGATTTTAGTGGATGAAATTGGAGATAAAATTGCACAAAGTGTAGTGCAATTCTTTGAAAATCAAGAAAATATTCGTATCATTGAAAGACTAAAACAACAAGGTGTTCAATTACAATCTGGTGAAGAGACAGCTTTACTTTCTGAAAAATTAAAAGGTAAAACTTTTGTTGTATCGGGTGTTTTTGAAATTTATTCAAGAGATGAACTAAAAAAAGCAATTGAAGATAATGGCGGAAAAGTAGGAAGTTCAATTTCTTCAAAAACAGATTATGTTATTGCTGGTGATAATATGGGACCTTCCAAATTAGAAAAAGCGAATCAATTAAAAATCCCTATAATTTCTGAAAATGATTTCAAAACAATGTTAGATGATTAAAGTAAATTCGGCTATAGTTTTATTTATTATTGCTTTAGTTCTTTATTTATTATCCATTATTATTAATAATGATAATTTAGAACTTTTTAGCAAGCCTATAATAATTCCATCTATTTACTATTACTATTACACTAAAGTAAAGGGAAAAATTAATTTTTTATTTACCCTTTCCATATTGTTTTTTTTTATTGCAGAAATTTTAAAAATATTGAATGAAGAAGATTTTTTAATTTCTAGTTTAGTGTTTTTTGGGTTGCCTTATGTTATTGTAACCTTTTTTTTAGCACAAGATTTTTTATATTATTCCAAAGTAAAGAATTATGAGATAAATAGTATTTCCTTTTATATCATTTTGTTCCTTCTATTTTATCTTTTATATAATATTTTATCTTTCATCAACGAATCATCACAATTAGAATTTAGTATTTATATTATTTATGGAATATTATTACTTGTAATGAGTATTATGGGATTCTTAATTCATTTCAATTTTGATAATAAAGCGTCAACTTACATGGTATATATGGTCGCTTTTTTTATTGTATCTGATTTGTTTTTTATTTTTACAAAAAGTACAAAAGATGTTTGGGTTATTAAAATAGTTTATGTTTTATCCCAGCAATTGTCATACTACATGTATATTAATTATTTTGTGAGTAGATCCAAATTATTTCCTCATTTAAAGAGCTAAACAACAATGTTTTTAGTTTGATTGTTATAAGCAACAGTATCAGATAAATAAAAATCAATTCGTCCTAAATTAATACCAAAACATCCCACTTGATTAATTAATACTTCTTTTCCTTCACTATTTTTTTCAATAACTGGTTTATCTAAAAAAGTATGCGAATGTCCTCCAATAATTAAATCGATATTTTTTGTTTTTCTTGCTAATACAATATCACTAGGTTTTTCAGGCTCATCTTTATATTTAAACCCTAAATGCGATAAGCAAATTACTAAATCACACTTTTTCTCTTCACTTAAAATTCTAGACATGTCTTGAGCTACTTCAATAGGGTCGTTATAAACTGTTTCTTTGTAAAGTTTTTTATCAACTAGTCCGTCTAATTGAACTCCTAATCCAAAAATTCCAATTTTGATTCCGTCTTTAATTATGATTTTATAAGGTTTAACAATATCATTTAAAATGGTGTTTTTAAAATCGTAATTAGCAGAAACAAAATCAAATTTTGCATGAGGCAATTGAGCGTAAAAACCATCAATACCATTATCAAAATCATGATTTCCCATTGTTGCTAAATCATATTGCATCATGCTCATAATTTTGAATTCCAGTTCGCCCCCATAATAATTAAAATAGGGAGTACCTTGAAAAATGTCTCCTGCATCTAATAGCAATACATTTTTTTCCTCTTTTCTAATACTGTCAATAATAGCGGCTCTTCTGGCAGCGCCACCCATATTTGGATTTCTTGGATGATCAGCAGGAAATGGATCTATATGACTATGAGTATCATTTGTATGTAAAATGGTAATTTTTTTAGTTTCAATAGTAGTAAAACTACTTAGACTCACTCCTGATAAGCCAAGTAAAGCTGTACTAGCAGCTGTTTTTTGGATAAAATCTCTTCTCTTCATTGCTTTCTAAGTATTATTCTAAAATTATTTTTTCGGTTGTAATGTTTGGAATAGTATCTACTTTTTTAAAGTAATCAATTAACATGTTTCTTAATTTATAATCCATGTCATATTTTATAGAACTTTCTTTGAAAAATGTCATGTTATCGCCACCATTTGCTAAATAATCAGAAGTTCCTACATAATAAATTCGATTATCATCTAAAGGTTGATTGTTTATTTCAATCCTGTTTATTTTTGAAGTTTCTTTATCTATGAAAATTTTTATTCCATATAAAGGATGAGGTTTTTTCTCTTTTAGGATATATTCCGCTAATGTTCTAATTTCTTTTCCAGATAAACCTACAATAATCAAACTGTTTTCAAAAGGCATTACTTCAAATGCTGTTCTAGTGGTAACATCACCTTTAGGAATCATAGCTCTTATTCCACCGTGATTGAGTAAACAAATGTCTAAATTTTTATTTTCTCTTTTTTGAAAAACCGGATTTCCAAGTTCAAATGTTATCTCAGCTAATAAATTCCCAATATTGGTTTGCCATTTTCCTTTACTTTTATCTTGCGTTTCAGGACAATATGCCAAAACACTTGATAAATCTTTATCAATAGCATCTTTATAAGGTTTTACATAACTTGAGATAGTTTCATCTTCTCCCTTTTCATTAGTAATTCCAATTTTTTTTCCTTCAATTTTTGTAATTTGATAGGAGGATGTTGATTTACAAGAAGTAAAGAAATTAAATGTTAATAATATAACAAAAAAACCAAAAGATATCGTATTCTTTTTTACATTTACAAACATAACAAAAGTTTAAATTTTTAATTTTGTCGAATAGGTAAAAATACTATGTTTTATAATATAATAAAGAATTTTTTTCTTAAAAAAAATGTTACTAAAAAATTAGCAACTCAAAAATCTATTGGTTCAAATGATAAGGTTTTGACAGTAGGTGTTTTGGTAGATGAAACCTATTTCAATTCAACCAATTTATTAATTGAAAGAATTGTTTCGCAAGGCATTCAAAATAATAATATTTCAGTTTTAGTTTACAAAGATAAAATCAAGAAAAAGGAAGAAATCATTGAGCCGTTTTTATCGATAAAAAACATTTCTATTTCAGGTGAAATTGATAAAAAAGAGGTGAATGACTTTATAGAAACTCCATTTGATTTGTTAATTAATTATTATGATGTAAACAAAAGCGCTCTTTTGTTGTTGTCAACTAAATCTAAAGCAAAATTTAAAGTTGGATTTGATACAGTTGATAAAAGAGTGAATCATTTTATCATTAAGACTTTGGTAGAAAACTATAACGAATTTGTTTTGGAATTGTTTAAATATTTGAAAATTTTAAATAAAATATAAAAATGCAATCATTTATTGGTACAGGTGTTGCTTTAGTTACACCATTTAAAAAAGATTTTTCTGTTGATATAGAAGCTTTAACTAGGATTGTTAATCATGTAATTGAAGGAGGCGTTGAGTACTTAGTGGTTTTAGGAACAACGGCTGAATCTGCAACTTTATCTCAAGAAGAAAAGGAACTAGTAATCAATACTATTGTTACTGCAAATGCAGGAAGATTGCCTTTAGTTTTAGGTGTTGGAGGGAATAATACACAAAAAGTAGTTGAAGAATTAAAAACAAGAGATTTTTCTCATTTTTCAGCTATATTATCAGTTTCACCATATTATAACAAACCTACACAAGAAGGTATTTACCAACATTTCAAAGCAGTTGCAGAAGCATCGCCTATTCCAGTAATTTTATACAATGTGCCAGGAAGAACTGCTAGCAATATGTTGCCATCAACTGTTGTTAGAATTGCCAATGATTTTAAAAATGTAATCGGAATTAAAGAAGCAGCTGGAGATATTGTTCAAGCCATGAAATTAATTCAAACTAAACCTGAAGGGTTTTTAGTGATTTCTGGTGATGATATGATTACTTTGCCTATGGTTCTGGCAGGTGGAGCAGGAGTGATTTCGGTAATTGGAGAAGGTTTTCCTAAAGAATTTTCTGAAATGGTTCGTTTAGGACTTCAAAGAAAAGTAGATGAAGCATACAAACTTCATTATTTACTTGCAGATAGTATTGATATGATTTTTGAACAAGGAAATCCTGGCGGAATCAAAGAAGTCTTTAAATCATTAGGTTTGTCTGAAAATACAGTGAGATTACCATTGGTAAATGTAAACGAAGATTTGGCAAAACGATTAAATAATTTTACCCAAAGTTTGAAATAAAAAAAGATTTTTGTGGTTAATAAATTATGTCTAAATTTGCAGTTGCTTTTTTAGACGTCAAAAAATAAGTTGATTTTATAAAAAAGATTAAATATAAATAAATGAGTAAAGTAATTAGTTTCCTTTTTGTTGCATTATTTTTGGTTTCATGTAGTGAATATCAGAAAGCTTTAAAATCTGATGATGTCGCTGTTAAAAATGAAACAGCAGGCAAATTGTATGAAGCAGGAAAATACACAAAAGCCATAAGATTATATGAACAAATTGCTCCTGCTTATAAAGGAAAGCCTAGTGCTGAGCGAATGTTTTATTTTTATTCAATGTCTTTGTATAAATCGAATCAATTTTATTTAGCAGGTTATCAGTTGGAAAATTTCGTTGCAACTTATCCTAAAAGTGAAAAACGAGAAGAATGTGCTTTTTATGCAGCAGAATGTTTTTATAAACTTTCTCCAGAATACAGTTTAGATCAAACCGATACAAATAAAGCATTAGACAAAATGCAACATTTTATTGATGTTTATCCAGATTCTCAATATTTGCCTCAAGCTAATGCATATGTAAAAGAGTTACGTGAAAAATTAGAGAAAAAAGCATTTGAAATTGCTAAACAATACAATACAATTTCTGATTTTAAAGGAGCATTAAAAGCACTTGAAAATTTTATAGCAGATTATCCGGGTACTCCTTACAAAGAACAAGCTTTGTTTTACAGATTTGACTCTGCATACAAATTAGCTATTAACAGTGTTGAAGCAAAAAAACAAGAACGTTTGGCTTATGCTAAAACAGCTTACACTAATTTAATTAAGTTTAATACGGAAACAGAGTATAAAGAGAAAGCTGATAAAATGTTAGCTGAAGTAGAAAAAGAATTACAAAATTACATTAAATAAAAAGTAAATCATGGATTTAAAGAAAACAAATGCTCCAGTAAATACTATTACTTATAACAAAAGTAAATTAGAAGAACCTACAGGAAACATTTATGAAGCGATTACTATTATGGCAAAACGCGCTAATCAAATCAATACTGAAATTAAAAAAGAATTGATTGAAAAATTAGAAGAGTTTGCTACTTATAATGATAGTTTAGAGGAAATTTTTGAAAACAAAGAGCAAATTGAAGTTTCAAAATTCTATGAAAAATTACCTAAACCACACGCTTTAGCAGTACAAGAATGGGAAGAAGGTAAAATCTATTACAGAGACGCAAAATAATCATTATGTCTGTTTTAAGCGGTAAAAAAATCTTGCTAGGTATATCTGGTGGTATAGCTGCTTATAAAACAGCCAACTTGGTTAGATTACTTATAAAAGCAGGTGCACAAGTACAAGTTGTAATGTCACCTGCTTCTTTGCATTTTGTTACGCCACTTACCTTAGCAACACTATCAAAAAATCCTGTGTATTCTACTTTTTTTAATGAAGAGGAAGGAAATGGGGAATGGAACAATCATGTGGAATTAGGTTTGTGGGCTGATTTTATGCTAATTGCTCCAGCTACAGCTAACACGCTTTCTAAAATGGCAAATGGCAATTGCGACAATTTATTAATTGCAACGTATCTTTCTGCAAAATGTCCAGTTTACTTTGCACCTGCAATGGATTTGGATATGTATAAACATCCATCAACTCTTGACAGTTTTGAGAAATTGAAATCATTTGGTAATACCATGATTCCGGCAGAAAGTGGAGAGTTAGCAAGTGGTCTAGTTGGCGAAGGTCGAATGGCTGAACCAGAAAATATTGTTGCCTTTTTAGAAAAAGATATTGCTTCTAGATTACCACTTAAAGGAAAAAAAATTCTTATTACTGCAGGTCCAACTTACGAAGCTATTGATCCCGTTCGTTTTATAGGAAATCATTCTTCTGGTAAAATGGGATTTGATATTGCAAATGAAGCTGCAAATAATGGGGCAGAGGTGATATTAATTACTGGACCTACGCACTTGAATGTAAAAAACGCCTCTATTCAACTTATTCGAGTTACATCTGCACAAGATATGTATGACGCTTGTCATCAATACTATAAGGATGTAGATGTTGCTATTGCTGCAGCTGCTGTTGCAGATTATCGACCAAAAAATGTAGCCCAACAGAAAATAAAAAAGAATGATTCTTCGTTTACTATAGAGCTAGAAAAAACAAAAGATATTTTAGCTTCGCTTGGTGAACAAAAGAAAAATCAATTTCTGATTGGTTTTGCTTTAGAAACTGAAAATGAAATTGAACACGCAAAGCAAAAAATTCAGAAAAAAAACTTAGATTTGATTGTTTTAAATTCTTTGAATGACAAAGGGGCAGGTTTTGGGCAACCTACAAATAAAGTAACTTTTATTTCTAAAGATTTTCAAATTGAGCCAAAAGAGTTGAAATCTAAAGAAGAAGTTGCTCAAGATATTATTAATAAGGTAATTCAATTGTATAATGCGTAAATTAGGACTGGTAATATTTTTTTTGTTTTCAATTGCAAACGTTGTTTCGCAAGAGTTAAATGCTACAGTTTCTGTTAATTTTCAACAAGTTGCTAATGGAAATCCGCAGCTTTTTAAAAATTTAGAAACCCAAGTAAAAGAATTCTTGAATACTACAAAATGGACAACAAAAGAATTTACTGATGTTGAAAAAATAGAATGTAATTTCTTTATTAATGTAAATTCGTATGGGTCTAATACATTTGAAGCCACTTTACAAGTACAATCTTCTAGACCTGTTTTTAATTCTACATTATCTAGTCCAATATTAAATATTAACGATAAAAATTTTACTTTTCGTTTCATCGAATTTGAAAATTTAATTTACGATCAAAATAGCTTTAATTCTAATTTAGTATCCGTTTTAGCTTTTTATGCAAATGTGATTATTGGAATGGATCAGGATTCCTTTTCAGAATTAGGAGGAACTGAATATTATCAAATTGCTTCTAATATTGTAAATGTAGCGCAAACAAGTGGCTACAAAGGATGGAATCAATCTGAAGGGAATAATAACAATAGAAATTTCTTAATTTCAGATATTTTGTCCAATACTTTTTCACCTTTTAGATTATCGCTTTATCAATACCATAGATTAGGATTAGATACAATGGCAGAAGATGTAAAAAAAGGTAAAGAAGGTGTTGTAAAAGCAATTAATGTATTGGCTGAAGTTCAAAAGGTGCGTCCAAACGCTTTACTAACACGAACTTTTTTTGATGCCAAAACAGATGAAATTGTTTCCATTTTTAGTGGTGGACCAAGAATTGATGTGGTGCCATTATTGGAAACTTTAAATAGAATTTCTCCATTAAATTCTCAAAAGTGGAGTAATATTAAATAATATTTTATTTATGCTGCTTTCGCTGTCTATAAAAAATTACGCCCTCATTGAATCTCTTGAAACCGATTTTTCCAATCAGTTCTCTGTAATTACAGGTGAAACAGGAGCAGGAAAGTCAATTCTTTTAGGGGCTTTGGGTTTAGTTTTAGGAAAAAGAGCCGATTTATCTTCATTAAAAAATAAAGAGCAAAAGTGCATTATTGAAGCCCAATTTGCTATTTCAAATTATAAATTGCAAGCTTTCTTCAATGAAAATGACATGGATTATGAAGATAATACCATCATTAGAAGAGAAATTTTACCTTCAGGTAAATCTAGAGCTTTTGTAAACGATAGTCCTGTAAACCTACAGGAATTGCAAGAATTAGGCGAATTATTAATTGATATTCATTCCCAACATCAAACTAGGGAATTAACTGAGGAAAATTATCAAATAGATATTTTAGATGCTGTTGCCAATAACACTGATTTAGTTGTTTCTTATAAAAATTCGCTTGCTGAATTCAAATCTGCAAAAAAAGAATTGAAACTATTATTTTCAGAAAAAGAAACTTTGGTAAAAGAATATGAGTACAATTCGTTTTTGCTAAACGAACTTTTAGCAGCTAATTTAACTGATGGCGAACAAGAAGCTTTGGAACAAGAACTGGAACAATTAAGCAATGTTGAATTCATAAAAGAAAATTTCGAACGAATTTTAGCCATTGCTAATGAAGAGCAGGTGGGGGCATTAGTTAATTTAAAAGAAATTAAAATAGCACTTCAACGATTAGCCGGTTTTTCAAAACATAATGAAATGTTGTTAGAAAGGTTAACAAGTAGTTTGCTTGAAATCGAAGATATTATTTCGGAATGTGAACAAAATAATGATAAGATTGTAGCTAATCCAGAACGTTTAGACTTGGTAAACAATAAATTACAAACCATTTATTCATTACAGAAAAAGCATCAAGTACTAACTATTTCGGAGTTATTAGCTATACAAAATGAACTAGAAACAAAAGTAATTCGTGTAGATGATTTAGATGGTACAATATCCAAATTGCAACTAGAAGTAGACTCAAAACAAGCTAAAGTAGATGAAATTGCCCAATTGATTTCGGATAATAGAAAAAAAGCGGTTCCAATTTTAATTGATAAAATAAAAGTCATTTTAGCTCAATTAGGAATGATAGAAGCTGATTTTCAAATCGAAATCAATCATACAGATTCTTACTCTCCAAAAGGAAAAGATGAAGTGGTTTTACTATTTTCGGCTAACAAAGGAACTAGTTTTGGATTATTAAAGAAAGTAGCTTCTGGAGGTGAAATGTCACGTATTATGTTAGCTATCAAAGCAATTTTAGCTAATTATTCTAAGTTGCCTACCATAATATTTGATGAGATTGATACAGGAGTTTCGGGCGAAATTGCTATAAAAATGGGTGAAATCATGAAAGAGATGAGTAAAACAATGCAAGTTTTTGCCATTACTCATTTACCACAAATTGCAGCCAAAGGAAACATGCACTATAAGGTTTCAAAAAGCAGCTTTGGAGATACTACAATTTCAGAATTAACATTGCTAACTTCAGAAGAAAGAGTAATTCAAATTGCCGAAATGTTATCAGGAAAAGCAATCTCAGATTCTGCTATACAACATGCAAAAGCTTTGTTGAATTAATTTTTTAAAGTACTTTTGCTACATACAAATAAACAACAAAACATATAAAATAAAATAAGATGATTATAGAACCAAGAATGCGAGGATTTATTTGTTTGACAGCTCATCCTAAAGGTTGCGAACAAAATGTAAAAAATCAAATTGAATATGTAAAATCGAAAGGAAAAATCAATGGTCCAAAAAGAGTGCTAGTTATTGGTGCATCTACTGGTTTTGGTTTGGCTTCAAGAATTACAAGTGCTTTTGGTTCTGATGCAGCTACAATTGGTGTGTTTTTTGAAAAAGCACCTTCTGAAGGGAAAACGGCTTCTCCAGGTTGGTACAATTCTGCTGCTTTTGAAATGGAAGCTCAAAAGGCAGGTTTATACGCAAAAAGTATTAATGGTGATGCTTTTTCTAATGAAGTGAAGCAACAAACCATTGATATGATTAAAGCTGATTTAGGACAAGTAGATTTGGTTATCTATAGTTTGGCTTCTCCTGTACGTCAACATCCAGTAACAGGAGTATTACATCGCTCAACTTTAAAACCAATTGGAAATACTTTTACGAATAAAACGGTAGATTTTCATACTGGAAATGTAACAACTGTTTCTATTGAGCCAGCCAATGAAGAAGATATTGCAAATACGGTAGTTGTTATGGGTGGAGAAGATTGGTCAATGTGGATGAATGCCATGAAAGAAGCAGGAGTATTAGCAGATGGTGCTACTACAATTGCTTATTCTTATATTGGACCTGAAGTAACGGAAGCCGTTTACAGAAAAGGTACTATAGGAAGAGCCAAAGATCATTTAGAAGCAACTGCTTTTGAAATAACAGATGCTTTAGCCACTATTAATGGAAAAGCATATGTTTCAGTTAATAAAGCATTAGTTACTCAAGCAAGTTCTGCTATTCCTGTAATTCCTTTATATATATCATTATTATATAAAATTATGAAAGCTGAAGGAATTCATGAAGGTTGTATAGAGCAAATCCAACGTTTATACGCCGATAGATTATATTCAGGTGAAGCTGTTCCAACAGATGACAAAGGAAGAATTCGTATAGATGATTGGGAAATGAGAGCGGATGTTCAGGAAAGAATAGCTAAATTATGGGGCGAATCAACAACAGAAACATTAGTGGAGTTAGGAGATTTAGCCGGTTATAAGCAAGATTTCTTAAATTTATTTGGTTTTGGTTTTGATGGAGTTGACTATCAAGCTGATACAAATGAAATGGTGATGATACCAAGTATTAAGTAATTATTTTTAGAAAATAATAATATATTTTAAGCCCTGATTTATCAGGGTTTTTTTATAACATAAAATTTAAAAATTGTTATAAAAAATTACAGTTTGTGATTATTGCGTATTTAAACGATAATATTTATCATTTCATCGATATTAATAAAACATTACTAAAACGTTTAATAATTACGCATTAAATGTCTCTGTTTATTATTTATATTTGTTTTGGAATAACTATAAATTATTAATAAATGAAAAAAATTACTTTACTTTTATTTGCGCTCTTTACGTGCTGGCAAATAAATGCTCAGGTAAGTTCCTATTCTTTTACGGAATCAACTGAGACTTATGCCCAGATTACGGGTACCACGTCTACCGCTACAGGAGATGATGGAACTCAAACAAACATTCCTATTGGATTTACTTTTAATTTTGGAGGAGTTAACTACACTGCCTTTGGTATTTCTACTAATGGAATCATTAGATTAGGTTCAAATGCTACTGATACTGCAATTGCATCTGGTTGGACAAATGCTTTAAGTAATACAGCTGGTAACAGACCTTTAATAGCTCCTTTTTGGGATGATAATAATATGACTGGTGGTGAAATTAGATATTCACTTACTGGAACAGCTCCTAACCAAGTTTTGACTGTTAATTGGCACAATTCAAAAATTGGAGGAGGAGGTTCTACTGCTGGAGCTACTTTATCTTATTTAATCAGATTACATGAGACTACAAATGTTGTTGAAATTGTGTATGGTAGTCCTTTTACAACCACTAATACAGTTACTGCTTCAGTTGGTTTAAATGGTTCTACTTCATTTTTAAGTGTTACACCAGCAGCTACTTCGACAGTTTCATCTGCAACTGCAAATAATGCAATTAATGCCACAGTAATGGCAAATTTAGCAGGTAAATTATTAACATTTACTCCACCTTCTTGTTCTGCACCATCTGGATTTGTCGCTTCAAACTTAACTACAACTTCAGCTACAATTTCTTGGAATGCTGCTACTCCAGTTCCTTCAACTGGATACGAGTATTATTATTCAAACGTTAATACAGCTCCTGCGGGTGCTGGAACACCAACAGCTTCTTTAACTGATAATTTATCAGGATTAACTCCAAACACTACTTATTATGTTTGGTTACGTTCTGATTGTGGTGGAGGTAATTTTAGCGCATGGGTTGGTCCATTTACGTTTTTTACTGGATATTGTATTCCTTCAAGTACTTCAAGTTCATCTTTTGTAGATAATTTTAGTACAACTGGAGGTTCTTTAAATATTTCTAATTTAACATCAGGTTTTACAACTGGTGGTTACTTAGATGCAACATCTCAAGTAGTTGAAAGTTATGAAAATGGTTCTTTTGATTTCAATGCCACTATTCAAGGGGCTACAGTAGGTTTTGCTATTTGGATTGACTGGAATAACAATTTAGTTTTTGAAGCTAGTGAAAAAGTTTATAACACTACTGCTTATGGTAGCGGTCCTTTTAGTGGTACAATAACTGTACCTGGTGGTACTGCATTAGGTAATTATAGAATGCGTATAACAACAGATTGGAATGCTTCAAATCCAAGTAATCCTTGTGCTGCTGCTGCTCGTGCTGAGTTTGAAGATTACACAGTTACTGTGTCTAATCCTCCTTCTTGTTTAGTTCCTAATACAATTATTGCTTCTAATATTACTTCTTCAACTGTTGATTTGTCTTGGACCGATGGTTCTGGAGGATTACAATTTGATTATGAATATGTAATTCAAGCTCCAGGAACTGGAGAACCAACAGGTGCAGGTGCTCAAATTGGAGATGTAACCGTTGTAGGTGAAGGTTTTGATATTAATGGAAACCCTCTTACTCCTAATACTCTTTATGAAGTATATGTAAGATCAGATTGTGGGGGTAGTTTCAGTTCTTGGGCTGGTCCAATAACTTTCAGAACATTATGTGAAGCTTTTACTGTTCCTTTTTCTGAAGGATTCAACTCAACTTCTACAACAGAAGCTTGTTGGACAAAATTAAATGTGAATGCTGATGGTGATGCTTGGGATACAAATTATACTATAAATCCATTTGAAGGTGATCAAGTAGCAGTTATGTATACTGATTTTAATGCAGGAGCTAATGATGATTGGTTAATTTCACCAACTATTACTTTAACTGGAAATCAAAGATTGAAATTCCACTATAGAGTTCAAAGTGCTGGAGAGCCAAATGATTTCGAATTGTTGTTATCTACTACTGGAACAGCTCCGGCTAGTTTTACAAATACGTTAATTGCTAATACGAGTTATTCAAATATCACTTACATAGAGCAAGTTGTTGATTTATCTGCTTACTCTGGTGATGTAAATATTGCTTGGCATGTACCTAATGGTGGTTTAGATGGATGGAGATTATATATTGATAATGTAATTGTTGAAGATATCCCGTCTTGTGTGGAACCTAATACTATTATTGCTTCAAATGTTACTTCTTCTACTGTAGATTTATCTTGGACTGATGGTTCAGGTGGTGCACAATTTGATTACGAATATGCTATTCAAGCTCCAGGTACAGGTATTCCTGCAACTGCTGGTGCTCAAGTAGGTGACGTAACTGTTGTAGGTGAAGGTTTTGATATTAATGGAAACCCTTTAGCAGCTAATACAACTTATGAGGTATATGTAAGAGCTGATTGTGGTGGTGGAGATTTTAGTCCTTGGATTGGACCAATTACTTTTACTACATTATGTAACACTTATGTAGCTCCTTATACTGAAGATTTTGAAAATGCAGGAACTATTCCTTCTTGTTGGAATATGAGTGGTTCAGAAAACTGGAGATTTTCTAATACAGGTGCAGGAAATCATATTGGGAATAATGGTGTAATTACTGGTACAACAACTTCTGGTGGTTATTTTGCTTGGATTGATGATTCATCTCCAAATACTACAAATGCTACATTAACATCTCCTTTAATTGATGTTTCAGGATTAACTGTTCCAAGATTAACATTCTTTGAATTAAGTAATAATGAAGGTGCAAATCCAAACTCTACTTTAAATGTTGAAGTATGGGACGGAGCTGCATGGAATGCTATGGCAACTTATAATACTAACACTAACGGTTGGGAAAAAAGAGTTATTGATTTAAGTACATTAACTATCACAGGTGATATTCAAGTTAGATTTATCATTGTTGAATCTTCAAGTTTCTATGATGATATTGCAATTGATGATGTTACTATTGAAGAAACACCTTCTTGTTTAGAACCAACAATGTTTACTGTTGATACAGTTGGTACTGATACTGTAACTGTTTCTTGGACTGCAGGTGCAGGAGAAACAGAATGGGAATATGTAGTTCAAGCTCAAGGAACTGGAGTTCCTGCTGGTACTGGAGTTTCTACAACTTCAAATCCTTTAGTGATTTCTGGTTTAACTCCAAATACTCCTTATGAAATTTATTTAAGAGCAGTTTGTAGTGTAACTGAGCAAAGTATCTGGGTAGGACCATACAATGTTGAAACAAATATTGAAGTGGTTTGTGGTACGCCAGTAAATACAACTTACTGTTATACAGATAATGATTCAACTTCTTGGACATTTACTTCTAGTGATGGAAGTCCTTTGAGAGTAGTATTCAATGCTGGTCAAGTGGAAAACACTTGGGATGAATTAATTGTTATTGATTCTGATGGTGTTACACAATTGTATAATGGTTATGGTGCCGCTGGTAACTTAGCTGGATTAACATTTGATGCTACTGGTGATACAATTACGGTAATGATATCTTCTGATGGGTCTGCAAATTGTGGTGATTCTGCTTACACTTCTTGGGATTTTGATGTAGTTTGTGCTACTTGTGTAAACCCAACTGTATCTTTCAATGTTGTTCCTGATTGTGCTAATAGCCAATATTCAATTGAAGTTGATGTTACTAATATTGGTTCTGCTACTTCATTAACAATCTCTGACGGTACTACAGATTTAACTGGTATTTCTGCAACTGGTGTTCAAACTTTCGGACCTTATGCTGATGGATCTAGCAATACTGTTGTAGTTACTAATGAACAAGATGGAGCATGTTTTGTAACTTCAGGTGCTTTATCATATTCTTGTCCACCATCTAATGATGATTGTGTTAATGCAATTGCTGTTGATTGTGGTGATGTGGTAACAGGTACTACAACTACTGCAACAAATTCAAGTGGTGGTACATCTGCAGATGTTTGGTATTCTTATAGTGGTGCTGCTGGTGATATTACAGTAAGTTTATGTAATAATACAAACTATGATAGTTATTTAAGAGTATATGATGCTTGTGGTGGAACTGAAATTGCGTTTAATGACGATTTCTGTAATGCTCAATCATCTGTTACATTTACTGCTGATGGAACTACTACATATTACATCTTGGTAGAAGGTTTTGGATCAAATGTAGGAAATTTTGAAATGGCTGTAACTTGTGTATTAAGCAATGGAGATTTTAATTCAAATTCTTTCTCTGCTTATCCTAACCCAGTTAAAGATGTTTTAAATATCTCTTATGCTACTGAAATTTCTTCTGTAAAAGTTATCAATATGATAGGTCAAGAAGTTCTTTCTAAAAATGTTAATGCAACCTCTTCTCAAGTAGATATGTCTCAATTAAGTGCAGGTACTTATATTGTTAATGTTACACTTGGTGATACAATTAAAACTTTAAAAGTTGTAAAACAATAATAATTTTAGTTATTAAATTAAAGTCCCGATTTTATCGGGACTTTTTTATTTTTAGGTATTTTATTTTCATTAATGAACTAATTTGATAGTTCTATTCCACATAAAATTTATGTAATTTTGTAAAAAAATTACGGATGTATTTTTCATTTATAGTTCCCGTTTATAATAGACCCGATGAAATTGACGAATTGTTAGAAAGTTTAACTAAGTTCAATTCATCAATTCCTTTTGAAGTTGTAATTGTGGAAGATGGCTCATCAATTCCCTGTAATGATGTTGTTGAAAAATATTCAAATCAATTGCATATTTCCTATTATAATAAACCAAATTCTGGTCCTGGTGATTCTCGAAATTACGGGATGAAAGTGGCTAAAGGAGATTATTTTATTATTTTAGATTCAGATTGTATTATTCCACCAGATTATTTAAATCAGGTTCAAAATAGTCTTAATGAAGAATACGTAGATTGTTTTGGTGGTCCTGATGCAGCACTTGATTCCTTTTCAGATATTCAAAAGGCAATAAACTTTACCATGACTTCTTTTATTACTACTGGTGGAATTAGAGGAGGAAGTGAAAAAGTAGATAAATTTCAACCCCGAAGTTTTAATATGGGGTTGTCTAAAAAAGCATTCGAAGCTTCAAATGGTTTTGGAAATATTCATCCTGGAGAAGACCCCGATTTGTCAATCCGATTATGGAATTTAGGTTTTAAAACCAAGCTTATAAAAAATGCATTTGTTTATCATAAAAGAAGAATTAGTTGGGAAAAATTTCAAATACAAGTAAATAAATTTGGAAAAGCGCGCCCAATATTAAATTCATGGTATCCTGAACACACTAAAATAACATTTTGGTTTCCAACTTTATTTTGTTTTGGTTTTATTGTGGCTCTTCTGTCTGTACTTATTAATGTTCCTTATTTCATGTATTTATACGGATTATATTTTGCACTTTTATTCTTAATTTCTTTATTGTCCAATAAAAGTATAAAAATTGCGTTTTATTCTATATGGGCTTCTATAATTCAGTTTTTTGGATACGGAAAAGGATTTTTATTATCGTATTTTAAAGTTTTCATTTTGAAACAAAAGCCACAAGAAGCGTTTCCTGAGTTGTTTTTTAAAAAATAGAGATGACAAAAATTATTGGTTTAACAGGAGGAATTGGCAGTGGTAAATCTACTGTTGCAGCTTATATGGCGTCAAAAGGAATTCCTGTTTATATAGCAGATGAAGAAGCAAAAAACATTATGGAATGCGAGAATATAAAACAAAAAATTCAAAATTTGTTTTCAGAGAGTATTCTCAATTCAGATGCAACGTTAAATCGAAAAAAAATTGCCCAACTTGTATTCAATAATCCCGAAAAATTAAAAGAATTAAATGCCATCGTTCATCCAGAAGTGCGACTTCATTTCAGCAATTGGTTAAAAGAACATAAGAATTATCCTTTTGTAATTAAAGAAGTTGCCATTTTATTTGAAACTGGAGGAAATAAAGAATGTGATAAGGTTATTTTAATTACAGCTCCTGTATCACTTCGTGTTGAAAGAGCAATGAAACGTGATAATTTAACAAAAGACGAAATATTAGTTAGAATTAACAATCAATTTTCTGATGAAGAAAAGATAAAAATGAGCGATTTTGTTGTGGAAAATATTAATTTAAAAGAGACTTTCCTAAATATTGACAAAATTCTTAAAATTTTAGCAAAATCCTAAAAAATAGTTTATATGTTAATCTTTGGTTAATGTATTTTAACTATAAATGTTAAAATGTTAAATTTGTTTCGATGAATAAGTCAAGGTTTAGATTATTAGTCTTTTTAATGAGTTTATCATTAATTGGTATAATTTTAGTTCAATTGTATTGGATATCTATTTCTTTGGACAAAAATGAAGAAGAATTTAAATATCACGTTCAACAAGTTTTAGGTAATGTTTCTAATACAATCAATGAAAAAGAGTTAGTTTCCTTTTATAATTATTATAATAAGTTAATTGATAGTACTGGTAAAATTCCTAAACAAGAAGAGTTAAAAGAAATATATTTCTACGAACGCGATAAAAAAACTAATGAAACTATCATTTACACCAATACACTAGTTGCTGAAAATTATGGTATAAATGGTTCGTTCTTTGATAAAAATGCAGGTTCAGTAAATTTTGGAAAATTACTATCAAAAAGAAAAACAGAATATTTTAGTGGAAATTCTATAGATGATGGAAATTTGCAAGTTCGTACATTACCAGACTTATCTATTAATAAATCAGGAAGTGTAACAAGTTTAGACAAAGCAAATTTTGAAGTAACTTTTAAAGATGTTGTTTCATTAAAACCTATTCAAGAAAGGGTTTCAGTAGAACAACTTGGAAAATATTTAAAAGATGAACTTCATAAATACGGAGTCAAAACACCTTTTGAATTTGGTATCTATAGCAATGGCTTAGCAACTAAAATTCGTTCTGAAAATTTTAAATACAATAGTAATACAACTTACGGAATTCCTATACTTCAAGATAATGAAGGAATGTCGATGTATCAACTTTTAGTGAGTTTTCCACAAAAAAGCAAATTCGTTTTTTCATCTTTAATTGGAATTTCAACTTTGTCATTATTGTTTACTTTGGTTATTGTGTTAACGTATTCAAGCGCCTTAAATCAATTAATCAAACAAAAACAAATTTCTGAAATCAAAACAGATTTCATTAATAATATGACACATGAATTCAAGACACCTATAGCTACTATCAACTTAGCTTTAGATGCAATTAAAAATCCAAAAATCATTGAAGATAAAGAAAAGGTACAACGTTATCTCCAAATGATTAAAGAGGAAAACAAGAGAATGCATGCTCAGGTAGAAAATGTTTTACGAATCTCTAAATTAGAGAAAAACGAATTGGATATTTCTAAAGAACCAAGAGATGTAACCGAAATTATTGAAGATGCAATCGAACACGTTAGTTTAATTGTTGAAGACAGACAAGGAATAATTCATCAGCATTTTAATGCACAAAGAAGTACAATTTTACTTAACGAAGTACATTTTACAAATGTATTAGTAAACGTGTTAGACAATGCTATTAAATATTCACCAGACGCCCCAATAATTGATGTTTTTACCGAGAATATAAAAGATTTTATTCTTATAAAAATTCAGGATCAAGGTGCTGGTATGAGTAAAGTAGCACAAAAAAGAGTATTTGAAAAATTCTACCGCGAACATACGGGAGATTTACATAATGTAAAAGGTCATGGGCTTGGTTTAGCCTATGTAAAACAAATTGTTGAAGACCACAATGGTCAAATATTTGTAGAGAGTGAAAAAGGTAAGGGAAGTACCTTTATAATAAAAATGCCATTAATAAATTAAAATATATAGAACATTATCATGGAAGCAAAAAAAATATTATTAGTTGAAGACGATCCAAACTTTGGTGCGGTTTTGAAAGATTATTTAATGATAAATGATTTTGAGGTTACCTTGGCTAAAAACGGAATGGAAGGTTTTGAAAAATTCAAAAAAGACACCTATGATTTGTGTATTTTAGATGTTATGATGCCTTACAAAGATGGTTATACTTTAGCTAGAGAAATTCGTGAGAAAAACCAAGAAGTGCCAATTATCTTTTTAACAGCTAAAACGTTGAAAGAAGACGTTTTAAAAGGATATAAAGTTGGTGCTGATGATTATTTGAATAAACCATTTGATTCAGAAGTGCTTTTAATGAAAATCAAAGCAATTATTCAAAGAAAAGCGTCTGAAGTAAAACCAGATACAACTAAGTTTGAGTTTGAAATAGGTAAATTCCACTTGAATTCAAAATTACGTTTCTTAACATATCCAGGTCAAGAACCAATTAAATTATCTCCAAAAGAGTGTGAACTTTTAAAAATGTTAGCACTTCACGAAAATGATTTAATGCCAAGAGAATTGGCTTTAACTAAAATTTGGAGAGATGATAACTACTTCACATCAAGAAGTATGGACGTTTATATCGCTAAATTGAGAAAATTCTTAAAACAAGACGAAAATGTTGAAATCTTAAACATTCACGGTGAAGGTTTTAGATTAGTCATCAAGAAATAATTTCAAGTCCTGAGAAATCAGGACTTTTTTATTCAATAATTTCTAATGCATAACAAACTTTTTCGTCTTTGGTAATGATGTATGTATTTTCGTTTTTAGAAATTATTGCTTCATCATTCCAGTTCAATTCTTTTAAGAAATTCATCTCAAAGCCTTTTATGTTTTGTTTCAAGATAAATTTTCTATCCATAGTATTTAAGCACCATTCTAAGTATTTCACGTTATTAGCATGATTTACGATATCTAAATCAGATAGTTGTACTTTATAATCTAATATTTTTTCGAATGCAACATCCAAATTAATACGCTGCACCGATTTTTCAGTTGCACTATGTTCTGGATATTTGATAAAATGTTCGTGAGGTAAAGCTAAATTTTCAGGTCTTCTAATTTGTGTATTTAAAACGGCCCAATACGTTTCACAACCCGCTAATTTCTCATCACCGCGATACAATTCCAAACAACGAGTCGAACGTGAATTTTCTAATGATTTTATCCACGTTTTTACGGTAACTTTCTCCTTCCATTTGGGTAAACTGATAATTTCCAAACGCATTTTACTCATTACCCAAGCTTGATGATGTTCTTGCATATCACTAAAACTGATTCCACCTAAATCGGCATGAATTCCCGCTGTAATTTGAAAAATATTACATAACTCAGTATATTTCAATAAACCATTTGGATAACATTGCAAAAAGTTGATTTCGTATTCTTGTTCTAAAATAGAAGTAAAATTGGAAGATATGGGCATAAAAAAATTATAAATTATGAATTATGAATTATGAATTATGAATTATGAATTATGAATTATGAATTATGAATCATTGATTTTATAGAACTGATAATCTCTTTTCTATCTGTCAAATAATCAAACCAACTCACATTTTCTGTTCGTTTAAACCAAGTGATTTGGCGTTTTGCAAAACGTCTCGTGTTCATCTTGATTTGTTCGATGGCAAACTCTAAAGTTATTTTTCTATCAAAATAATCGAATAATTCTCTGTAACCAACGGTTTGTAATGCATTCAAATGTTTGTTTGGATACAAAGATTCTGCTTCAGCTAAAAGTCCTTCATTTAGCATAATATCCACGCGTTGGTTGATTCTATCATACATGATTTCTCGGTCGGCTTCTAAACCAATGATAATAGGAGTGAAGTTTCTTTTGTTTTTTCGTTTTCCAATAAAACTCGAATACGGTTTTCCAGTTCCCAAGCAAACTTCTACAAAACGTTTCATACGTTGCGGATTTTGTAAGGTTTGTGGATTATCAGTTTCTAACTTTTGGTAATATTCCGAATCTAATTTTTGGAGTTGCTCTTGTAAAAAGTTGATACCTAATGCATCATATTTAGTATTAATTTCATTTCGAACCGAATCATCAATATCTGGAAAATCATCAAATCCTTTTAAAACCGCATCTACATATAATCCCGAACCACCTACCATAATTTGAATGTTATTTTTCTGAAATAATTCATCCAATTTCGATAAAGCTTCTTGTTCAAAATCGCCTACCGAATAACTTTCAAAAATCGATTTATTTTGAATAAAATGATGGGTTGCAGCTGCTAATTCTTCATCACTCGGAACAGCGGTGCCAATTTTCATTTCTTTAAAAAACTGACGACTATCGCATGATATAATTTCGCAACCAAAATGTTGTGCTAAAGTAATGCTCAAAGCCGTTTTTCCAATGGCTGTTGGTCCTATAATGGTAATAAGATAGTTCATTAAAAACGAATTATTTTATACACTTTATTTTTTCTAATATAAGATTGAATAATCGTTTTTGTATCGCGATTGTGTTGCATTGGAATGATGATGTTTTTCAAAATTTCAATGTTATTCACTTGATAATTCAAATCGTAAAAGCAGTAGCCTTTATATATACCATTTTCAATTAATACAGCAGTTCTTTCATCATACGTTCTACCGCGATCAAGAATTACCATATTGTTGTTTTCAAACGAGTTCTCTTCAATGAATTCCAAAACTCTTTCGTTGTAACTTTCAGGGTTTTCTTCACCCAAACAAGCTCCATTACATTCTTTTATTTTGTATTGAAAACATCCGTTTTGAGTATCATACAAACCATTGATTTTCTGACACAAATTGTATTTTTCTGTTATCTTGAACAATGCATTTTTGCCTTCCTGAAGCGAAGTAAACGAAGTGATTTCTTTCTTTCGACCATCTGCTTTTTCAACGGTTAATGAAATGTAACCTTGTTCGTTTGTGTGTTGGTAAAGCGCGTATTGAAAAATACTTTTGCGTTGAGCTCTGTTGTAAATTGGTTTATTGATTTTAATTTCTTCGCTTTCCTTTAAAAGTGCTATTAATTCGCTTCCCGTTTCTTCAAAAGTCACGGCAAAAACATCACGTTGGATTTTTTTACTTTTACTCGAAGTTCCTGTGAAATGTTGGTTGACACGTTTTTTGATGTTTTTGCTTTTCCCGATGTAAATCAAATCGCCTTTTTCATTGTGAATGTAGTAAATACCTGTTTTTGAAGGTAAATTCTCCACAATATCTAACAATTTCGGAGACATTCCCGATTTAATTTCGGTTTTGATAAAGCTTTTTACGATTTCTTTCTCGATGTCTTTTACCAACAACATTTTGAATAATTTCACAGTAGCCAAAGCATCACCACTAGCACGATGTCTGTCTGCCATAGGAATTCCTAATGAACGCACCAGCTTACCCAAACTATACGATTCTTGACCCGGAATTAACTTTTTTGCTAATTCTACCGTACATAGCGTTTGTTTTTTGAAATCAAAACCTAAACGTCTAAATTCGGTTTTTAAAATTCGATAATCGAATGAAGCATTGTGAGCCACAATTACACATCCTTCAGTGATTTCGATAATTCTTTTTGCCACTTCATAGAATTTGGGAGCACTTCTAAGCATAGCATTATTAATCCCAGTTAACTTCACAACGAAAGGTTGGATTGGTTTTTCGGGATTTACAAGGCTAATGAATTGGTCCACAACCTCATGACCATCAAATTTATAAATGGCGATTTCGGTTATACCTTCTTCATTGTATTGTCCTCCAGTGGTTTCTATGTCGATTATTGCGTACAAAATAGTTTACAGTGTTCAGTCTCGGTTTTCAGTTAATTGGCACATTGACAAATTGCCTTATTGATAATTTCTCGTTCCAAAGATACTACTTCCAATTCGAACCATCGTACTTCCGCATGAAATTGCGAGTTGATAATCGCCCGACATTCCCATGGATAATATTTTTATATCAATGTTTTCTGGAGAGACGCGATTAATCGCGTCTGTACAAGAGGTAATAGTATCAAAAATCGTTTTTAGATGTTTGAATTCTTTTTCAATTTGGTTTTGGTTTTCTGTGAAGGTTGCCATTCCCATTAAGCCAACGATTCGGATATTTTTATAGTTTTCTTTGTCATTATGGACATGTTCCAGAATCTCGTTTAATTCTTGTTCGTCTAACCCAAATTTACTTTCTTCTTCCGCAATAAAAACTTGTAACAAACAATCAATTACACGATTATTTTTTGCTGCTTGTTTGTTGATTTCTTGCAATAATTTTAAACTATCCACACCATGAATTAAGCTTACAAAAGGTGCAATAAGTTTAACTTTCCTAGATTGCAAATGCCCAATAAAATGCCATTGTATATCATTTGGCATTTGTTCCTGTTTTTCAACTAATTCTTGAACATAATTTTCTCCAAAAATACGTTGGCCAGCATCATACGCTTCCATTAAATCCGATATAGGTTTGGTTTTTGAAACTGCTACCAAAGTAACGTGAGCTGGAAGTTGGGATTTTATGTTATTGAGGTTTTTTGAGATTGACATTATTCTGGCTTATTGTTAATGAAATCAAAAATTATTTTATTCAATTTTATTCTTAAATTAATTAAAAAAGGATTTTTTATTTCTTTGAAAGAAGTTATTTCAAATTTATTTAATTCTGCTTTAAAAATTTCTTTTGAATTATCCTTACTATTTATTTTTTCAATATTTATTTTGATATAAATTGGACTATCGTTAAAATAATAAAATTCATAAAAATGTAAAAATTCAAATTCTTTATCTTTTGTAGTTTCATTATAATAAGAATAGATCAAGTTATCTTCAAATTCATAACTTGTAGTTCCAAATACACCAATATTTTTCTTTTTCTTTTTAATAATTCCACTTGATTCTATTTTTGGTCTAATTGTTTTAACAATACTATCGATTTGAGAGATAGTTAATTTTTTCTCTTGCGAAAAACAAAAGTTAACAAACAATAAAAAGAATATTATTTTTTTCATTTTAATGTGATTTCTCCTTTGTCGAAATGACAAAATTGAGTCTTTTTTCTTTTTTCTTGCTTCTTTTCTCTAAAAAATTACAACTCATACACCACCAAACCACTTCTAAACTTCGGTTCGATATACGTTGATTTAGGAGGCATGATTAAGTTGTTATCAGCTAATGCTTTTATTTCATTGATGTCAGAAGGGTAGAGCATGAAACCTAATTCAAATTCGCCTTCGTCAATTAAATCTTTTATTACAGAAATAGATAATTTACCAGGAATATAATCAATGCGTTCGTCGTTTCTTAAATCTTCGATTCCTAATAATGGGAAAAGTACTTTGTCGTATAAAATTTGGGCGTCTAAATTGTCTAAAATAGATTCTCCTAATCTCGACTCCGCTCGATTTGGCAATTCTGTGTTTTGATGTTTATAGAACAAAGCGTAAAAACTGCCATCTAAGTACATTCCAAATTCAAACTTATTTTGGGGTTTCCAAATTTCTTGATTTTTGGCGACAATTACGAAATGTTCTGATAATTTTTTAATAAAAGTATCTTTCGATAGTCCATTCAAATCGCGTATCAATCGGTTGAATTCGTAGATTTTTACGTTGCTTTCGGCAATTAAGAAACTCATGAAATAATTCAGGTTTTCGTTTCCTAGATGCTTGTCTTGTTCGTATAACAATTCCGCAGAAGCCGAACGATGATGTCCATCGGCAATATATAAATTAGGAATATTTTCAAAATGCTCTTGTAACCAATCCACTTCGCTTTGGGTGTCGATTTTCCAAAGTGTGTGTTTTTCTTTGTTGGTAGTGGAATATTCATAAACAGGTTTGCTCTGTTTTCGTAACGCAATAAACGTATTGATTTCCACGCTATCGGGATACGTAATCAAAACAGGTTCCGTATTGAAATTGGTTTGATGCAAGTAATCTTTGAACAATTCCACCCGGTATTGCAACGTATCTTCGTGTTTTTTGATTACATTATTTTGATAATCTTTCACTGAAGTCCCAGCAATAATTCCAGTAAAAGTTTGTCCTTTTGATTGGATTTCATACAGATAAAAAACAGGATGTTCTTCTTCAATTAGAATTTGTTCTTGTTTAAAATCTTGATATTTATTGGCAACGGCTTTAAAACGCTTTTCTAATGACACTTTTTGCGCATTGGCATAAGCAGGATGAATCACATGTAAAAACGAATACGGATTAAAATCCAACCAAGCGGCAAGCTCAGCCGAACTATAATCATCATAGGTTCTACACGTTACCAAAGCCACTTTGTCTGGCGCTGGACGTACTGCTTTGAAAGGTTTTATTTTGGCCATTTTGTTTAGTTTACAGTCTCAGTCGCTGTATTCAGATTTGACTGCGACTGAAAACTGTGACTGATTACTTTAAGAATTGTTTCGAAACTTTCTCTGCTTTTTTGCTTTCAGAGTAATCGTAGAAACCTTCTCCCGATTTAACTCCTAATTTTCCAGCCATAACCATATTTACTAATAACGGACATGGAGCATATTTTGGATTTTTGAATCCGTCGTACATAACGTTTAAGATGGATAAACAAACATCTAATCCGATGAAGTCAGCTAATTGTAATGGTCCCATTGGGTGTGCCATTCCTAATTTCATAACCGTATCGATTTCGTAAACACCACCAACGCCGTTGTATAACGTTTCGATAGCTTCGTTAATCATTGGCATTAAAATTCGGTTAGCAACGAAACCTGGATAATCGTTAACTTCTGTTGGTGTTTTTCCTAATTTCACAGATAAATCCATGATGATTTTAGTCACTTCATCCGAAGTATTGTAACCACGGATAATTTCTACTAATTTCATAATTGGAACCGGATTCATAAAGTGCATTCCGATTACACGTTCTGGATGCACTACGTTAGCAGCAATTTGAGTAATAGAAATCGAAGAAGTATTAGTAGCTAAAATTACATTATGATCACAAACTTCGCTTAATTGTTTGAAGATATTGAATTTCAATTGTACGTTTTCTGTAGCAGCTTCCACTACTAAATCACATCCTACTACACCGTCTTTAACGTCAGTATATGTTATGATATTTCCGATTGTTTTGTGTTTGTTTTCTTCAGTGATAGTTCCTTTTGCTACCATTCTATCCAGGTTAGCGGCTATAGTTGCCATTCCTTTTTCTAATGATTTTTCTGAAATATCGATTAATTTTACGGTGAATCCGCTTTGCGCGAAAGTATGAGCAATTCCGTTACCCATTGTTCCTGCTCCGATTACTGCGATTGTGTTCATTTTGTTGTTTTAATTTTTGAATAGGTTAAGTATATTATTGTTAAAAGTATAAGGATTGTATGAATGAATTTTTCTTCAATATAGGAAAAATATCCCATAAAGAAAAGGCCTATGTAAGCAATTAAATTTATAATTTTTGATAAAAATGCTAAACTATTTTTGATTGAATTAGGCAAATTATAGTTTACAATTTCAATCACGTATTTTATTATTCCAAGAATTAAAAATAATATTGAAATCGAAAAAACTAAATTGAAAAAAGGAACAACATTGTTATTTGTATCATCATTATGTTCATGGAATAGATATATAACAAAATAAACTAGAACTATTAAAAAGAGTAATGGTTTTAGTTTTTTTTCAATGAGTGTTGTAATGAATTCTTTTCTAGTCATTTTTATTTAAAATTTCTATTTCTTTTCTAATTTCATCCAATAATTGTTTTTCGGTTGGTAAAATTAATTCATATTGACTTGCTAAAATAGTAGCGTTGTTTTCTGGTAATGAAAATTTTACCACAGCATTATTTTTGTCTGCACATAAAAGGATACCAATTGTAGGTTTTTCGTGTTCTAGTTTTTCAATTCTGTCAAAATAATTTACATACATCTGAAGTTGCCCCAAATCTTCGTGAGTTAATTTGTGTGTTTTAATTTCAAAAATCACAAAGGCTTGTAAAATTCTATTATAAAAAACCAAATCTACAAAAAAGTCATCACCATCTAAATGAATTCGTTTTTGTCTTGCTACAAAAGAAAATCCGTTTCCAAGCTCTAATAGAAAATCTTGTAAATTTGTAATGATGGCTTGTTCTAAATCTTTTTCGTAATAAGCGCTTTCTCTTTTTAAACCGAGAAATTCTAAAACCATTGGGTCTTTTATAATTTCACTAGGATGAGATGGAATAACTTCATTTCTTGCAACAGCTAAAACGCTTTCTTTATCATTGCTTAATAATAATCGTTCAAAAAGTTGACTGTTAATTTGTCGTTCCATTTGACGAACCGACCAATTATTTTTTACAGTTTCGGCAATGTAGTATTCTCTTTTATCTCTATTATCAATACTTAAAAGTAATTTGTAATGCGACCAACTCAATTGCGTCCGCAGTGTGGACGCAATTGGGAATGTTCTATAAAATTGTCTGTATCTTTCCAATTGTCTAACAGAAAACCCGCTTCCATATTCAGGTTGGAGTTGTTTGGATAAGTATTTTATTAAATAATTTCCGTAATCAGCTCTGTTTTTTCCTTGCTGTTCTTCGTTAAAAATACGCTCGCCAATATGCCAATACATTAAAGTTCGTTGATTGTCAACAGAACGAATTGCACCTTCTTTTGCTTTCGCAATTAAAGATTTAATTTCAAGTATTAGATTTTGAGATAAAATCATTTTATAATAATAGATTTTATTTTGTTAAAGATATATTTTCTGAAATTTATAAATATTATAAGCACTAAAATAAGAGATGTTAAATACACATTTGACTTTATATTTAGGAATAAAATCACAAAGATTGTTGGAATATAACTTATATTAGATATGAATTTTAAAATTTCTGATTTAATATTAAATAAAGAGGCAAATAGAGTAATAAAAAATAAATGTAGTGTAGATAGTAAAACACATCCAATAATATCTTTATCTATAATCAAGTAATACACTAATAAGATTGAGCAATAAAGTATTACAGATATAATTATTTGGTATTTTATGTTATTATTTACTTTTTGCATTTATAAAAATATAAATTATCTTTTCATACACTCAATAATCTGATACGCCACTCTTAAAGCTTCGGTACCATCTTCTAAAGTTACAATTGGAGTGGTATTGTTGTTGATGGCATCAGCGAAAGTTTCTAATTCATCTAAAATGGCGTTGTTAGCTTCAACACCAGGATTATCAAAATAGATTTGTTTTTTTACACCTTCTGCATTTTGTAATATCATGTCGAAATCACCTGGAACTTCAGGTGCGTCTTTCATACGAACCACTTCGCACACTTTATCCAAATAATCTACTGAAATGTAAGCGTCTTTTTGGAAGAAACGCGATTTTCTCATATTCTTCATCGAAATTCGGCTTGAAGTAATGTTGGCTACACAACCATTTTCGAATTCGATACGTGCATTTGTAATATCTGGTGAATCTGAAATTACGGCAACACTACTAGCGTTAATTGATTTTACTTTCGATTTTACTACGCTCAAAATCGCATCAATATCGTGAATCATCAAATCCAAAACTACAGGAACATCCGTACCACGAGGATTGAATTCCGCCAAACGATGCGTTTCAATAAACATCGGATTATTGATTTTATCTTTCACAGCAGTAAACGCAGGATTGAATCTTTCCACATGCCCTACTTGACCTTTTACATTGTGTTTTTTGGCTAGAGCGATGATTTCTTCAGCTTCTTCAACCGTATTTGAAATAGGTTTTTCGATGAAAATGTGCTTTCCAGCTTCGATAACTTGTTTTGCACATTCAAAATGTTGCATCGTTGGTGTTACTATATCAACAACATCAACAGCAGCGATTAAGTCGGCAATAGAATCGAATTTTTTATAACCAAATTCAGCGGCTACTTTATTGGCGTTTTCTTCAAAAGCGTCGTAAAAGCCAACTAATTCATATTTTTCAGATTGATTTAATAATCGTAAATGTATTTTTCCAAGGTGACCAGCACCTAAAACTCCCACTTTTAACATAAAAAATTAATTTTATCAAAAGTACGATTTTAGTTGAAAGTGCAAAAGATTAAATTCTGAAACTTCGGAAAAAAGTTAGTTTATTTTCTGATTTGTTTTTTGAGATTTTAAAGCTATTTTTACCCAAACAAAATCATCCCAAATTGAAAGATACGAATAAACATCAAGGACTTAGAAATCAGTTGGTAAAGCAATTGGAAGAAAAAGGAATTACCGATAAAAACGTGTTAGCGGCTATTAGAAAAATTCCACGTCATTTGTTTTTGGATTCGAGTTTTGAAGATTTTGCTTACCAAGATAAAGCGTTTCCTATAGAAGCAGGTCAAACTATTTCCCAACCGTATACTGTAGCGTTTCAATCTCAGTTATTGGAGGTGGAAAAAGATCACAAAATACTAGAAATTGGAACCGGAAGTGGTTATCAAACTGCTGTTTTGTGTATGATGGGAGCCAAAGTATATTCGGTAGAAAGACAAAATAAATTATTTAAAATTACTTCTAATTTATTACCAAAGTTGAATATTCGACCAAAGTATTTATCGTTTGGAGATGGTTACAAAGGGTTACCTGATTATGCACCTTTCGACGGAATTATTGTAACTGCTGGAGCTCCATTTATTCCACAACCTTTGATGGCACAATTAAAAATAGGAGGAAGGTTAGTAATTCCCGTAGGCGAAAAAGAGCAAATTATGACGTTGTTGATTCGTAAAAACGAAACGCAATTTGAGAAACACGAATTTGGTGATTTTAGATTTGTTCCCCTTTTAGAAAATAAAAACTAATTAGCGAAGATTCGTTAATTTTTGTTTTAAAATTTCCAATTCGTCTAAGATGGAAGTGATTTCTTTTTCTTTAGATGAATTACCAACTTCAATGCCTTTTTCTTGCAGAATTTCCGTAATAGCTTGAATAGCAAATGGATTTAAATCGAAATTATGGTCTAATTTTACTTTGTACCAAGCCACCAATAAAGGCTTCAAATCGATTTCTAAAATTTGGGCTAGTGTTTGAATTTGTTTTTTAGTAGGAATACGAAATCCGTTTTCAAATTTACTTATTAAAGCTTGATCGGTTTTTGATAGTTCGGCTAACTTTCGGGTTGAAAGACCTTTTTCAATACGGGCTTGTTTCAAAATTTCTTTCATCACAGAACAATTAGTAACTTTTCTTAATTCGATCTAAATCGCGTTTGGTATCTTGTTCTTTTAAAGATTCGCGTTTGTCGTAGTTTTTCTTACCTCTACATAAAGCAATATCTAATTTAGCCAATCCTTTTTCATTGGTAAACAATCTAAGAGGAATAATCGTTAAACCTTTATTATCAGAATCTTTATTTAGTTTTTTTAATTCGCGTTTGTTTAATAGCAATTTACGCTCACTTTTAGCTTTGTGATTGTAGTGTGTACCGTATAAATATTCTTCAATGTGCGAATTGATTAAAAACAATTCTCCTTCGCTAAATTCACAAAAACTTTCAGCAATAGAAGCTTTTCCGAGACGAATTGACTTGATTTCGGTTCCGGTTAAAACGATTCCAGCTGTGTATTTGTCTAAAATTTCGTAATCGAATTTAGCTCTTTTATTAAGTATGTTGACGGTTTTTTGCATAAGGACCACAAATGTAAATTAAAATTATAGGATTTTAAAATGATAATTAGAGTTTAATACTTTTTAATCTATGATTTATATCAGTTTTTATGTTTTTGCATCCCAATATCTTTGAGTCATAATTTTTTTAAACTTAACAAAATGAGAAAAATAGTTTTTGCTTTAATGGCAATGTCTTTAATGACGGTAAATTTTGTAAACGCACAAGATAATGAAGAAAAAACAACTGAATTTAAAAAATGGCAAGTACGTTTAAGAGCCTTAGGAGTTGCTCCAGATGAAAGTGCAACAATTGGAATTATTGGCGGAGATGTTGCAATTTCAAATACGATAGTTCCAGAATTGGATTTTACTTACTTTTTTACTGAAAATTTTGCTGCAGAATTGATTCTAGGAACCACAAAACATGATGTTCAAGCTATTAATACAGCTGCAGGCGATGTAAATTTAGGAAGTGTTTGGTTATTACCTCCAACATTAACAGCTCAGTATCATTTTTATACATCTGAAAACAAAGTTTTTAAACCATATATTGGAGCAGGTGTTAATTATACATTGTTTTATAATGTAAAATCAGGTGATGTTGCCGATGTAAAATATGACAATGCATTAGGTTATGCAGCTCAGTTAGGTTTTGATTTAATGGTTGATGATACCTTTTTTATCAATTTAGATGTTAAACGTTTATTTTTAAGCACTGATGTTACTGTTGATGCTTCTAATTTAGCTCCAGGATTAAGTATTCCTGCAGAAGTTGATATCAATCCTTGGTTAATAGGAGTTGGTGTAGGAATGAAGTTCTAAACAAACACTTATCAAAATAGAAAAGAGACTACTTCGTGTAGTCTCTTTTTTTTTGAATTCGACTAAAATTTATTTTAGAAATTAAATTGAAAAATTAATTTTTTATATTGTTTTTTTTATAATTTTATGAATCTAACCAAATCAATAAAACGTATGAGCACAACATTTGAATTAATAGATAAAGAATCTATTGCGTCTTTAAATTTTCCAAAAACTGAAGTATTAGAAGATAAAGAAGAAATTGCTTCTCGCAAAACCAATTTAGAACGAGCACTTTCTTTAGGTAATTTAGAACACGTTAAAATTAAAATTTATTTTGAAGACGATTCTTCAAAGAAAATGGTAGAAACTACGATTTGGGGCGTTACTGATAATCGTGTTATTTTAAAACAAGGAGTTGTAATCCCAGTAAATAGAATTCATAAACTTGTTTAATTTAATGAATATGAAAAATTTTATTTTAGTAGGATTATTGTTTTTATTTTCAATAAGCATTTCAGCGCAAGAAACTAAAGTTATTAAAGACGGTAAGAAAGTTACTAAAGAACAGGTTGAAAAAAATAAGAAAGAATATCAGAAAAAAATAAAAGCAGCAAAAAAGAAAGCCTCTGCAAATAAAAATAAACCTAACAAGAAAGAAAAAAATACTAAATCAAATTCCGAA
Organism: Flavobacterium cyclinae; assembly: GCF_021172145.1. Taxonomy (NCBI): domain Bacteria; kingdom Pseudomonadati; phylum Bacteroidota; class Flavobacteriia; order Flavobacteriales; family Flavobacteriaceae; genus Flavobacterium; species Flavobacterium cyclinae. The sequence goes on along the minus strand of NZ_CP089095.1, from coordinate 1,945,307 downwards.
GAACAAGAAAATTTAAAAGAAACAGCGGCATCAAAAGCAGCTGAAAAAAAAGTAAAAGATAAAGTAACGGGAAAATACAAAGGGAAAAAAGTATATACTGGACCAAAAGGTGGAAAGTATTACATCAATAAAAACGGTAATAAAACCTATATTGATTAATCCAAAGCTTTTACTGTTACCCAATATCGATAAGCAATTATAGCTTTTTGCCATTTTTTTGCTTTGATAGGATCTAGTCCACGTTTTGTAAAACTGGGTAATACTAATTTATTTAACTTGGCTAATAGTTTAAACATGGTTTTAAATTTTGGCAAATATAGGAAATTAAAAATCCCGATTTTGAATCATTTTCAAAATCGGGATTTTTGGTTATTTGGTTTCTATGATTATTTTTTTGATTATTTTCTTTTCTTTTGGAGATGATTCCTCCTCAATTATTTTGATATCTTTTATTTTTTGAAGTTCGTAGTTTTTGAAGAAATCAATGTTGTCTTCAAGAATTTTACCTTGAAATTCTAATTTTAATTGATTCAAATATTGTGTAGGGTAACCAGGGAATTTAATTTTATCACCATCAAAAATTACAACAACATCACCGTTTTTAATTTCTATTGTTTTAGGTTTTGGTTTACTTGTTTTAAATTCAAATGTTTTTAAGTCAGAGCTGTTTTTTTTGTAATCATTTGATTCAATTATAATAACACCGTTTTTTGCCTTTTCACCATATAATTTAATCAAATCATCGTTTGGACTTTTAGTAACTATTTTTTCTATATTTTTTGGGTCTATATTATTTAATTCTGAGTACTTAAATTCAATTCCATTATAAATAATCAATGTTTTTGATATATCTACTTTTGGATTATTGGTATCTTCAATCAACTTTTCTGTACTTGGATTACCTACTTGATAACTAATACCCCAGCTCGAATTTGTACTTTCATTTCTAATATCACCATTAGAATCAAAGGTTTTACTTACTTGTTTTATTTTAAGTGTTTTTTTTGTAGTTAATTCATAATATACTTCATCTTCCATTTTGTCGATTTTGTATTTGGATTTTAATTCTTTATCATCCAGTTCTTTCAAATTATCTAATTCTTCGTCTAATGGAATCTTAATTTTTTCGTTTTCCGATTGTAGTTTACCATTCACAATCATTTTTACTTTTTTTCCGTTTTTAACCATATTATCAACGGTCCAAAAGTTTTTGTCATTTGATTCTTGTGCTTTTCCAACAATTGCAATTTCTTCTGTATCAGCTTCAGTGAATTCGTAAGTTGGAGTTTCACTTAGTTTTTTAAATCCAAAATAATCTTCATTATCTCTATTGCTACTTTTATAAAGTTCAATAGTTTCGATTGGAATAGTTCGATCGATTTTATATTCTTTAATCTCTCCAGATTTGGTCTTAAAAACTATTTTAATAGCAGTTAAAGCGTCATTTTTATCTCTTTTTAAGTTTGAAATTTTCAAAGTTAAATCTGAATCCGAAAATATTTTTTCAATCTGTTTTAAATTTTCGTTGCTCATTTTTGGAGTAATGATTACCGATACTTTTTCTTCACTTTTTGTTATTTCATTGGTGACAACTTCCTTCACTTGCGCTACGGTTTCAATTTGAAACATAAAAAAGAAACCTGTTAATAGAGGAAGAATTGTAGCATACTTCCAAGCATTTCTTTTGTGGGATTGATTTGTGTGTAACATAACGATTCGTTTTTTGATTAATGATTGATAAAATTGATTAGTAATACTTAAGTTGTGTTGATGAGTCACAACTTTTAATAAGGTTTTTTGATATTCGTATTTGTTTTCTATTTGTTGAAAAGTAGCATTATCAGCAATGAATTCTAGATTTTGCAACATCGCTTTTCGGTACAACCATACAATTGGATTTACCCAAAATAATGCACAAAATAGTTTTCCAAGTAATACATCTACAGAATGTTTTTGTTTTACATGAATGCTTTCATGTGTTAGTATATGTTGGATTTCAATTTCAGAAAATAGAGATGGATTAATAACAACATAATTAAAAAAAGAAAACGGATTTTCTGTGGTATTAGAATAGATGAGAGTATATTCGGATTCCTTTTTTTTGTTATGTTTTCTAATTCTATTAAAAAAAGAAACCAATTCAAAAGTTATTCTCATTACTAGTAAGATGGAAATTACTATATAAGTTGTAGTGGCAACAAGTGACCAATCTATTAAATTTTCTTGAATAGGAGTTGCATCAGAAGTTGTAATTATTGGAGTTATTTCTTCAAAAGATTCTTGAATTGGAATCGGGTCAACCCAAATCGTTTTGGTAAACGTAATCAAAGGTAGAACTAATGATAATATCATACCAATAATCATATACCAACGATTAGAAACAAAAAAGGTTTCTTTGCGAAGGAATACAACGTACATCAAATAAAATAAAATGATGAGTCCGTTTGCTTTTAAGAAATAAATCAGCAGATTTTCCATACTATTTCTTTTTTTCGATTAAAGCTAAAATTTCACGAAGTTCGTCTGCCGATATCTTTTCTTCTTCAGCAAAAAAGGAAACTAAATTTTTGTACGAACTGTTGAAATAGTTATCAATAGCGGTATTCATGAAGGCTTTACGATACTCTTCTAATTTAACAATAGGGAAGTACTGATGTGTTTTTCCGTAAGCATTATAGCCTACATATCCTTTTTCTTCAAGATTTCTAACAATAGTTGAAAGCGTATTGTAGTGAGGTTTATCTTCTTTTATTTCTTCCATGATATCTTTTACAAAAGCTTTTTTAAGCTTCCATAAAATATGCATGATTTCTTCTTCTTTGTTGGTGAGTTTTTGCATGACTTATCGTTTGATAGATCAAAGTTAAACTATTTTTTTAGTTATACAACTATTTTTTTAGTTATTTAACTAAATTTTTAGTTTTTATAACTTTTATTCTTCTAACCATGCTATTTACAGACGATAAAACGATGATGTTCTTTATTGTTTTCTCGTCAATATTTTTGAAGAAATTGTAATTGTCTTTTACTATTTCATCTTCAAATTCAATTACAACATTAATTAAAGGAGAAGTTGCATAATGAGGAACTTTAATATCTTTATTTGTTATGATATAACCATTTCTGTTTTTAAGAGTTAAGAGAATAGTTTCATTTCCATCAGAAAGTGTTCTAATTTCTTTTTCTTGGCTAAAACTAAAAATAGAAAAAAGTAGCAGTAAAAAAATGTGATTTTTCATAATGATGTATTAAAACATAAATATAGTAATTTATTTAAAGTTTTATTTTACGGATTCTTTTTTAACCAATTTGCTGGTCCAAACAAATAGTAATACACCAATAACACCTAGTGTTCCCATAAAAAACCAATTGGTTTGATAACTAAACAAGTCAATTATTTCCATTCCCGTTTTAGCACTTAAAATATGAGCTAAACTATAACTCATAGTAAAAATTGCCATATAACGACCTTCATGACCTTTTGGAGCGCGGCTCATGGCAAAGGAATTGGAAAAAGGGAAGGCAAACATTTCGGCAAACGTCATGAAAATCATCATAATAATAAGAATCCCAGACCAATTATTGATTAAGAGCAAGTAAATACTTATAGCCATTGCCATACATCCATAAGTAATGACTTTAAGTTTATTTATCTTATGTTTTTCAATGTAGTTTACAATAGGCATTTCTAAAAAGAAGACCAAAACACCATTGAGTGTTAAGAGTAATCCCGTTTGAAATTCGCTTAAATTAAACTGTTCTTTATGGTATAATGGGATTGTTGTAAATAATTGGAAGAATAAAATTCCTGTTATTAAAGTTCCAGTTAGGAATATCCAAAAAGGGGTATCTTTAAAAACAGAATGTGTTAAAACTTCACCAGGATGTTCTTTATCAGTATATTTTGATTTCTTTTTCTCTTTAACTAAAATCCAAAATATTGAAATCGCTAATATACATGTGGCACCATCTACCCAAAACAAGCCTTTGTAACCCACGCTCATAATTAATAATCCACCAAGTGCTGGTCCGGCAGCAAATCCTAAATTAATGGCTAATCGTACTAAAGTTAAAGCTCGGGTTCTATTTTCGGGTTTTGCATAAGCACCAAGCGATACAAACATTGCAGGTCTGAACATATCGGCTATTATCATTATGAAAAACATTGCGATAAGTAAACCTTGAAAACTAGTAATAAATTGTAATCCAAAGAAAGCAATTCCGCTAGTTAACAAACTAAAAATCATGATTTTGTAAAATCCAATTTTATCTGAGAGCTTACCACCTAACCAAGAACCTAAAATTGAACCACAACCAAAGCTTACCATAATCCAACCTACTTGGCTGTAAGAAAAATGTAAATCTTCTTTCAAATATTTTGATAAAAATGGAAGCACCATTGTGCCTGCACGATTTATGAAAGTGATGAAGGTAAGAATCCAAATTTCACGAGAAAATCCTCTAAAATTATCGATATATTTATGAAAAGCGCGTTGTAACATAATAATTTTTCTGAAACAAAATTACAAAAGCTTTCAGCAAAATAATGTTATAGAAATTATATATTTTTGTAAAAAATGAATTTAATGAAAAAAATACTAGTTTTCCTTTTTTGTTCGGCTGTTGTCTTTGCTCAAAAAGACATAACTGCTTCACAAGAATTTCAATCCAAATTAAACAAGAGTTTTTCAGATTCCTTAAAAAGCCCCTTAACTAAAGACGATTTAAAAGAATTTAAAGGTTTAGATTTTTTTCCAATAAGCGAAAAATTTATTGTTGAAGCGCTATTTATTAGAACCAAAAATGAAAAGGCTTTTGCAATGAAAACGACAACTTCCCGAACTCCTTTGTACGTTAAATATGGAGAACTTCATTTTAAAATTGATGAAAAAGAGTTTAAATTAAACGTCTATCAGAATATCGATTTATCAAAGAAGCCGGGATATTCTGATTATTTTTTTTTGCCTTTTTCTGATTTAACTTGTGGTAAAGAAAGTTACATTGGTGGTCGATATGTAGATATGAGAATGCAAAAAGGTAAAACTTGGATAATAGATTTTAATAAGGCTTATAATCCTTATTGTGCTTATAATTATAAATATTCATGCCCAATTGTTCCTTTAGAGAATGATTTGGATATCGAAATTTTAGCTGGTGTAAAAAAGTTCCATGACTAAGTATATTAATTTACATACACATAAATTTTCAAACCTCGCTGATGTTATTGAGGTTGTAAATCAATATCCATGGGAATTTGATACAACCATTCCTAATTATTCTATTGGAATTCATCCGTGGTATATCGATGAAAATCGATTGGAATTTGATTTGGAAATAATCCAGCAAAAACTGCAATTAAACGAATGTTTAGCGCTTGGCGAATGTGGTTTAGATAAACGTATAGAAATTCCGTTAGAAGTTCAAATTTCGGTTTTTAAACAGCAATTGGAAATTGTAAAGCAAACGAATAAACCTATCGTTTTGCATTGTGTGGCGGCATATGATGAAGTGATTGCCATCAAGAAAGAAATGAAAATTGAGAACCCAATGATTATTCATGGTTTTTCAAAAAACGAACAAGTAGCTCAGTCTTTATTAAAAAATGGATTTTACTTATCATTTGGAAAATACTTACTACGTAATAAAGATTTAGAAAAAGTATTTACCTTTGCACCCGAAAATCAAATTTTACTAGAAACCGATACAATTGAAGAATCCATTTATCAAGTGTATGAAAAAGCAGCTTTGATTAAAGGAGTTTCGATAGAGGACATGAAAGCGATTGTTTTTAGTAATTTTTCAAAGATTTTCAGCCTAAAACAATAAACTAAAAACAATAATCATTTTACAATGGCAAAGTGGAAAGAAAGAGCGGTATTATTATTTAAAGAAGATGGAATTCAAAAATTAGAAAATGCTAATGTACTAGTTGTTGGATTAGGTGGAGTAGGGAGTTTTGCTGCCGAGTTTTTAGCGCGTGCTGGAGTAGGAAATATGACAATTGTTGATGGTGATGTTGTTGATATTACCAATATCAATCGCCAATTACCAGCATTACATAGTACTGTTGGTGAACCAAAAGTAAAGATTGTTGGAGATCGCTTAATGGATATTAATCCAGATTTGAAATTAACACGTATTGAAGAATTTTTATCGCCAGAAAGAGCTTTTGAATTGGTTACACCAGAATTTGATTATGTTTTGGATTGTATCGACAGCTTAACACCAAAAATCAATTTGATTGTAGCTTGTAAACGCAAAAAAGTGAAAGTAATTAGTAACATGGGAGCAGGTGGTAAGTTTGAAGCCGAAAAAGTCCGTGTAAAAGATATTAGTAAAACCGATTATTGTCCGTTAGCGAAACAAGTAAGAAAGCGATTAAAATTAGAGGGAATATCAAGCGGCGTTAAAGTAGTTTATTCCTATGAAAGACCGGATTATGATAGCGTAAAAATGACCGACGGTTCTAACTTTAAAAAGTCGTTTTATGGTACAAATAGCTGGATGCCGGCTTTATTTGGTTTACATGCTGCCGAAACAGTTGTAAAGCATTTAATAGGAAAGAATAAATAAATGAAAACCCGATGAAAATCGGGTTTTATTATTCTGATTGTTTTGTTGGTGTATTAGTATCTGTTGGGTTTTCCGTTCCTTCAGTTGTAGTTTCAGTTTTAGGTTTTGGAATATATACTTTTTTCTTAACAGGAACGTATAATTCGGTTACCCATTTAGAAGGTTTGCGTTCTTTTGGTAAACTTACTTTATAAATTTCTATAAACTTCCCATTGTAAGTATCTTCTACAAAACCTTTTTTTCTAGCATAAGCTCTAGCTTTATTCCATGCATTTTTTCTATGCGAATAGTCACCAGTTAATGTGGCTTTTATTGCTAAAAATTCTTCAAAATGACCACCTGAAATTTCACTTCCAGGAGTTGTAAGAATTTCTTCTTCTACAGGAACACACATAGCAAATATTATATTGCTATTGTTTGATTTAATATTGTCATAAGTGATGAAAGGTAAACCTAGAATTTCAATATTATTTTTTTCAACAAATGACATCATGTTTTGTAACATCGATTTGGATACTTTTTGAAATTCAGCTGGGCTACAAGTATCAATTTGCTGAATATAGTTGGTCATATGTTTAGTAACCACTCCATTTAATTTTACATCAAATGTTTTTAATTCTTTTACTAAATACGTATTGATGTTATCTAGGCTTTCTTCTAATTTATCTCCAATTACATTATCAACTCCACCTTGCAAAACGCTTAATAATTTTAAATTAAAATCTAAATTACCTTTCATTTCCCAAGTAACAAGAACTCCTTTTTTTGTTTTTTGAAAACGCATTAAGGATTCATTCTTGTTTTCTGAAATCGTAATGTATTGAACCAAACTATCATTTGGTATATTTTTAATTGTATTAATTGTAGCTTCATTTGATGTCCATGCCAACCAATCTTGATTAGATGAAGAATCAGAAACAAATGAAAAAACAACCTCTTTTGAAATACTAATTTCTTTTTTTCTTAAAATTTTATAATCGCCTTTTTGGGTAGCAACGAATACAACAAAAGCAACGCTTAAAAGCAGTAATAGAAGTAGTATGTATTTTAATATTCTCATTGAATGGCATTGCTTTTTTTCAAATGTAAGATAATTAATCTTTCATTAAGAATTTTATCAAAAATAGAAAACCTATAAATATTAGAAAAAATAAAAAAATCCAATATGTCCCTTTATAAAAAGGTTTTAATGCTTTTAAGTCTTTTCGATATACTATAATCATAGTGATTACAAATGCAATAACAAAGAAAATAGCAAAATAGATTTGGCCTGTTGAAAACATATTGAAAATTTTCACAAAAGTAATAATTAAATACTATATAAAATTTCTAAATTTCGTGAAATTTTTAAGGATAATTATGCAAAAACAATTAAAAGCAGTACAAATATTTCATGAAACCTATGGTTTAGGTGTGAGTCAAGAAATGAAAGCCGATTTAGGTACATTAAAAAACGAACTTCGTTTTAATTTAATGAAAGAAGAAAATGAAGAGTATTTAGAAGCCGTTCAAAATAATGATATTGTTGAAGTAGCAGATGCTTTAGGGGATATGTTATATATTTTATGTGGTACAATATTAGAACACGGTCTACAACATAAAATTGAAGAAGTTTTTGATGAAATTCAACGTTCTAATATGAGTAAATTAGGTGAAGATGGAAAGCCAATTTACCGTGAAGATGGTAAAGTTATGAAAGGTCCTAATTACTTTAAACCCAATTTTGAAGAAATATTAAAATAGTCACAGTTTCCAATCACAGTTATCAGTGATTTATTTTTTCTGATAACTGTGACTGCTACTGCTTACTAAATTTTAACTGTCCACCCAAAGGTATCTTCAGCTAATTTATATTGAATATTAGTTAATTTTTCTTTGATTTCAAGTGCCATTGAATTTTCTAATTTAGGCAATTCATAATAGTGATCTTGGAATGAGAAACCAACAATAGGATTAATAACGGCTGCTGTTCCTGCTCCAAAAATTTCTTTTAAAGTTCCATTTTTAGCAGCGACAACAATTTCTTCAACTAAAACTGGACGAACTTCAACATTGATATTTTCTCTTTTTGCTAATTCAATAACACTTTTACGAGTTACACCATCTAAGATTCTTTCACTTGTAGGTGCAGTAAACAAGGTATCATTAATTCTAAAGAAAACGTTCATTGTACCCGCTTCTTCTAATTTGGTATGAGTAGCATCATCTGTCCAAATGATTTGTTGGAACCCTTGTTCGTTAGCTAATTTTGTTGGGTAAAACTGAGCTGAGTAATTTCCTGCAGCTTTCGCAGCCCCAATTCCTCCATTAGCAGCTCTACTGTAATGTTCGGCAATAATTACTTTAACTTCTCCTGAATAATATGAACGAGCAGGAGATAAAATAATCATAAAACGATACTCTTGTGATGGTGCCGCAATTACACCGTGACCAGTAGCAATCATAAACGGACGGATATATAGTGTGTTTCCTTTTCCTTTTCTAACCCATTCTTTTTCTATTTCTAATAATCGATGCAAACCACCTAAGAAAATATCTTCAGGAACTTCTGGCATTGCCATGCGGATTGCACTTTTGTTAAAACGGTGAAAGTTTTCATCAGGTCTAAATAACCAAACATCATCTTGCTGGTCTTTATATGCTTTCATTCCTTCAAAAATAGCTTGACCATAATGAAAAACTTTAGCTGAAGGATCTATTGTAAAAGGCGCATAAGGTTCTATAACAGGTTTTTGCCATGCTCCATTAACATAATCACAAACTAACATGTGGTCTGTAAATACATTACCAAAAGTTAAGTTTTCAAAATCTACTTCATTGATTTTAGAGTTAGGAGCCGAAATAATCTCAATTTCGTTTAAAGTTTTTAATTCCATTTAGGTTAAACTGTTATAAATTAATTTTATATAATCAACAAAAAAAATGTTGATTTTTGCGATTTGGTTGCAAATTTAATAAAAAAATCAAGTTTTGTTTTTACTTATTATTATTAATTATCAACAATAACATTTCTACTTTTTTTAATAAATAAGAGAATTTGCATCCAATCCAACTTTATTTGTTGGCCGAAAATAGAAAAAAAATCGTTATTTTTGTTGAAATTATTCACAAATAAAATGAAAAGAATTATTACACTTTCACTATTAACATTATCAATAGTTAGTTGTGAGCAGAAAAAAGAGGCACAGCCAGAAGTTGCAAAAGTAGATTATGCCGTTTTTGGTGATTCAATTTCTTCAGATGGTGCATTAACAAGTGCTGAAATGATGGAAAAATTCAAATCTTTAAAAGAAGGAGATACATTAGAAGTAAAATTTAAATCTGATATTAATGAAGTTTGTCAAAAGAAAGGATGTTGGATGACTTTAGATTTAGCTGATGATAAAGAAGCTTTTGTTAAGTTTAAAGATTATGGTTTCTTTGTTCCTAAGAATGCTCAAGAAAAAGAAGTTATTGTAAATGGGAAAGCATTTGTAAGTATTGAAAGTGTTGACGTTTTAAAGCATTACGCAAAAGATGCTGGGAAATCGCAAGCTGCAATTGATAGTATTGTAGAGCCAAAAGTTACGTATTCGTTCATGGCTGATGGTGTTTTAATTGCTAAATAATGAAACAAGTATTTTTATTATTATCTCTAGTTTTTTTGTTAATTTCTTGTGATAAGAAAGTGGATGAAAAAACAGCTGATAAAGAAGCCTGTGAAACCGATTCTAAAGCTAATAAAGACGGATTTGAAATGTACGAAATGTCTGAAATGGCGGCTTTGATGGAGCAAATGTATGTTGATAACCAACGTTTAAAAGAGCGCATCATAAAAGGAGATACGATTGGAAAATTTCCACAGCATTTTATTCGAATTCACAAAGCTGTTATGACCGATGAAACAGATAAAGATGCTTTTTTTGAAGAACAAGCGGCAAAATTTATCAAAGCTCAGGAGTTGATTTATGAAGATCCTAAGAATGCCAAAGAACACTTTAATAACGGAATTGATGCTTGTATTCAATGCCATGAAGTAAAATGTGGCGGACCAATACCGAAAATTAAGAAGTTGTATATTGAGTAAAAGAACTCATTAAATAAAAAAGGTTTAAGAGCTAGATTTCGAATTCTTAAACCTTTTCTTTTTGAATTTTTATGAAAAGAGAAATCATTATTACAAACGACGGTTCCACTACTATACATATCCCAGATTGGAATGAGAACTATCATTCTACTCATGGAGCTATTCAGGAAGCCAAACATGTTTTTATAAAAAATGGTTTGGATTTGTTTCACAATCAAAATTCGATTTCCATTTTAGAAATTGGTTTTGGAACAGGATTGAATGCATTTATTACTTTTTTAGAAACACTTAATAAAGAAGAAGTAAATTATGTTGGTGTGGAAGCATATCCAGTTGCTTTTGATGAAGTAAAACAAATGAATTATGTTACCGAATTACAAGCTAATCAATATCAAGAGATTTTCGATAAAATGCATACTTGCGATTGGGAAAGTAAACAAATCATTGCTGAAAATTTTCTTCTTACCAAGCGAAAACAATTTTTTCAAGATATTGAAGACAAGTCAAAATATAATTTAATTTATTTTGATGCTTTTGGATTTCCATTGCAACCCGAATTATGGAGTGAAACCATTTTTAAGAAAATGTATGACGCACTTTTGCCGAACGGTGTTTTAGTTACTTATGCATGCCGATCCGTTATTAAAAACGCAATGCTAAGTGTTGGATTTTCAATAGAAAAACTACCTGGAGCTCCAGGAAAACGTGAAATGTTAAGAGCTACAAAAAATGTATGATTTTTATTGTAAATTAATAATTTAATAAAAATTTAGCATTTTTTTTATGAACTAAATCGTTTTCGTAATGTTTTTTTGTTTATCTTTACATTAAGTTCTTATCCCAAAGTCTAACCTATTATTTATTAGAAACTATGCCTAGACCTATGTTTTCTTATACCAAATCAATTTTGGAAAGAGTAAGCTTTGATTCTAAATTATTTTGTAAAGAATTAGAAAAAGCAGTAAGAATTTTACTTCCTTACGAAATAGAGCAACTAAGAGATTGGCTTTTACAATTTACTCAAGAAAAGCCTGAATTACGTCAATGTTTAATTTATATAAATAAATAAAAGTCCTTTTTAGGACTTTTTTTATTTTAATTTCGGACTAATAATTTCAACATTATTAAAAGCTATAGCACCTCTTACAACGCCTGAGATAACTTCTCTTAGAGCATTGATAATATGAATTTTTAATTCGTTTTTAGGATAAATCAAACTAACTTCTCTTGCAGGTTTTGGATCTTTGAAAGCTTTTAATTTTTTTGCATTCTTATCGTTTAAATCTAAAGTATGCAAATAAGGTAATAAAGTAGTTCCTAAGCCTTCATCGGCTAATTTGATAAGAGTTTCAAAACTACCGCTTTCTAATTGAAAATGATTGTCTGAAATATATTTATTGTTTTTGCACAAATTTAAAATTCCATTTCTAAAGCAATGACCATCTTGTAATAATAATATTTTATCTAAGTCCAAGTCCGAAACTTCAATTTCTTTTTTATCTATAGACAAATGATGGTCAGGCACATAGGCTACAAAAGGTTCGTAATACAAAACAATTTCTTTTAAACTTTCTTCTTCTAAAGGAGTTGCTGCAATTGCACAATCTAAATGCCCGTTTTTTAACTTTTTGATGATTTCTTCAGTAGTTTGTTCTTCAATTATTAAATTAACTTTTGGATATTTCTTAATAAAATTATTTAAAAACATAGGAAGTAACGTTGGCATTACAGTAGGAATAATTCCAACTTTAAACTCGCCTCCAATATATCCTTTTTGTTGATCAACGATGTCTTTAATTCTACCGGCTTCATTTACAATGTTTTTAGCCTGATTTACAATTTTTTCACCTATTTCTGTTAGTAAAATTGGTTTTTTACTTCTATCAAAAATTAAAATATCCAATTCATCTTCTAATTTTTGTATTTGCATGCTCAAAGTAGGTTGTGTAACAAAACATTTTTCTGCAGCTAAAGTGAAGTTTTTATATTCGGCAACAGCCAAAACATAATATAATTGTGTAATAGTCATTTTTATTGATAAATTTTATACAAATATAAAAACTATAAATTATAGTTATATGTTCTTAAGGTTAAATTTTGTAAATTTGATTATATAAAAATAAAAATTATGAGCGTAAATAGTCTAGGATTACCCATCAAAGAATCAACGGAAATTGTGAATCATTTAAATGTTTTATTGTCTAATTTCCAAATATATTATCAAAATTTGAGAGGTTTACATTGGAATATTCGTGGTAAACGCTTTTTTGATTTGCATCTTAAGTTTGAAGAACTTTACAATGACAGTCAACTTAAAATAGATTTGATTGCTGAACGAGTTTTAACATTAGGAGGCACACCCTTACATACCTTTTCGGATTATATTTCAAACAGTAAGTTAAAAGTTGGAAAAGATATTTCTAAAGACACGGAAGCAATTCAGTTAATTTTAGAGTCATTATCCATTTTGTTACAAATAGAAAGAATCATTTTAGAGAAATCGGGTGAAATTAATGATGAAGGAACCAATTCCATGATGAGTGATTTTATTTCAGAACAAGAAAAGACCAACTGGATGTTAAGGGCATGGTTAGAAGAAGAAATTTAAATGAATTTTAAAAGGCTGTAAATTATTACAGCTTTTTTTAATGGGTAAGAATAGTAATACTATAAAATATTTTTATATTTGTTATATGAAATTTTTATCTGTTGTTTTTACTTTTCTATTTGTAGCATTTTTAGCTACTCCTACTATTGTGGGTATGATTGACAATCAGGTAGATACTTCTTATTTCTACAGTATGAGTGAGGAAGAAGAGCACGAAACTTCGTTTGGTTCTATCGAATCTATTCAGACTTCTACAATTTCAATATTCAATTTACTAACAGAGGGCGTTTCAAAACAAAATGTATTAATTAAAGTAAATACAAGTTTTGATAATTTGGCGCATCAAATATTTTCACCTCCACCAAATCATATTTAATACATTTTGAGTATAAAGACTTTATGAAGTCTGTTTTAATGGTATTAAATATTTTTTTATGAGTAATCACTCTTTATTTTCCAATGTTAGAGGAGATCTAGCATCTGGTTTAGTAGTTTTTTTAGTTGCATTGCCTTTATGTTTAGGTATTGCTTTGGCTTCTGGCGTTCCATTATTTTCTGGGATTGTTTCAGGAGTAATAGGTGGAATAGTAGTAGGTTTTTTGAGTAATTCTGCATTAAGTGTTTCTGGTCCTGCTGCGGGTTTAACTGCAATTGTATATGCCGCGATTTCTGTTTTAGGAAGTTTTGAAATTTTTTTAGCAGCTGTTGTAGTAGCTGGAGGAATTCAAATACTTTTAGGATATTTAAAAGCAGGAAGTTTTTCGAATTATTTCCCAACAAGTGTAATTGAAGGGATGTTAGCTGCTATTGGTATCATCATCATTTTAAAGCAAATTCCTCATGCTTTTGGTCATGATATCGATAATGAAGGAGATTTCTTTTTCATTGAAAAATCAGGGCATACTACTTTTGATACCTTATTTGAATCTATTAATTATATTCATCCAGGAGCTTTAATAGTTTCTATATTGTCCTTAATTATATTGATTTTATGGGAAAAATTACCTCAATTAAAGAAGTTTAAAATTATTCCCGGAGCATTAGTGGTTGTAATTTTAAGTGTTATATTAAATGAGTTTTTCATACAATCGGGATCAAATTATGCGATAGTAACTAAAAATCATTTGGTAAATTTACCTACAATCGATGAAATTAGTTCGAGTTTTGTATTACCTAATTTTTCAAAATTTTTTAGTTCTGATTTCATATTAATCTCTTTTACAATTGCGATAGTTGCTTCTATAGAAACTTTGTTGTGTATTGAAGCTACTGACAAATTAGATCCATACAAAAGATTTACAGATACCAATAGAGAGTTAAAAGCTCAAGGTATTGGTAATATTATTAGTGGATTTTTAGGTGGTTTACCTATGACTTCAGTTGTTGTTCGATCTTCTGCCAATATAAATTCAGGTGGAAAAACGAAGTTAGCAACCATTTTTCATGGACTATTATTATTTGTATTTGCTTTTTCAATTCCGTTTATATTAAACAAGATTCCTTTGGCTACTTTGGCTGCCGTATTAATTATGGTAGGGTACAAATTAGCTAAACCTAGTGTTTTTGTTCATCTTTGGAAAAGCGGATATTCTCAGTTTGTACCCTTTTTAGTTACCGTAATTGCTGTAGTTGGTATCGATTTATTAAAAGGGGTTGGTATAGGTTTGTTTGTAAGCGTATTGTTTATTTTATATCAAAATTTAAAAATTGCGTATTCTTTTAAAAAAGAATCATTTCATGATGGTGATTTAATGACCATTCAATTAGCCCAAGAAGTTTCTTTTCTTAACAAAGCGGCTATTAAAAACACATTGCGATATATTCCTGAAAATTCTAAACTTGTCATAGATGCTTCTAATACCAATTATATCGATTTTGATGTGGTTGAATTAATAAAAGATTTTATACATGTTCAATCAAAAGATAAAAATATCCAATTAACATTGAAAGGTTTTAAAGAACACTATAATTTGGATACTATAGCGTTTAAGCATGTAATAATTGAAAAAAATAGTAGTGATAATTAAATAAAAAAAATATGAGTGATTTTTATAAAAAAATATTAGAAAACAATAAAAAATGGGTTGAAAACAAGTTGGCTTTAAATCCAGAATATTTTAACAATTTAGCTGAAGGTCAACGTCCACCATTATTATGGATAGGTTGTTCAGACAGTAGAGTACCAGCAAATGAAATAATTGGTGCAGAACCTGGTGAGGTATTTGTTCATCGAAATATTGCAAATATGGTAGTGCATTCAGATATGAATATGCTAAGCGTACTAGATTATGCTGTAAATGCGTTAAAAGTTAAACATGTTATTGTTTGCGGACATTATGGTTGTGGTGGAATTAAAGCCGCTATGGAGAATAATTCGATTGGAATTATTGATAACTGGATTCGTCATATTAAAGATGTATATCGTTTTCACCAACATGAATTAAATTCAATACAAGATGAAAACGAGCGATTTAATAAATTTGTTGAAGTAAATGTTAAAGAACAAGTATTGGATTTAGCCAAAACATCTATTGTTCAAAATGCATGGAACAACGGCCAAGAATTATCGATTCATGGTTGGGTTTACGGATTAAATTCAGGTTATGTAACCGATTTAGGTTTGAACTTTAGTTGTGACAAAGATTTAGATCAAGTTTATCAATTAAAATTTTAATTTATTTGATTACCAAATCATATTTATTCAGCAATCCCGCAATATTATCTTTGGAAAATATAGCACGTTTTAATTTGTTTTTTTCGGGATCAATTATAAAATCATAGCTTGTTGCAAAATCAGTTTTATTAGCTGTTGTACCAATAAAAACGGCATGTCTTAAATTGCAGTTGTCAAATAAAGCTTCGGTTAAGTCGCTTTCCATAAAGTCAACTGCAATCATGCTACAATTTATAAATTGCATTTTTTTGAGTTTTAATCTATAAAATTGAGCATAATCCAGTAAGGTGTCTTTAAAATGAAACTCATATAAAATTTGATCTGTCATTGCAAAATTAACGGAAGTAAAATCACATTTGGTAAACCAAACACCGCGCAAAGAAACATGATTGATTTTTGTGCCTTTAAAATTGCAATTAATAAAGTTACAATCGATAAATGCCACCGCTACAAAGAAACATGTGGTAAAATCACAATTAGTAAAAGTACAATTTTCATATTCTTTGTATTTGATATCATTTTCTAAAAAAGTGATGTCAGTAAAGTTTTGATCAATAATAAAATCGGAATGCATAATAGTGTTTTTTTAAAATCCTTCAAAAACGCCTAATCCAAATAAGGCAAAATCATATTTAACGGGATCATTTGGGTCTAATTCTCTTAAAGTTTTATCTAGTTCTGCTAACGCTTTAGCATCATTTTGATTACGTGTTAATAGTCCTAATTTTCGTGCCACATTACCAGAATGCACATCTAACGGACAAGAAAGTGCTGCCGGAGTAATTGAATTCCATATTCCAAAATCTACTCCTTTATTATCATTACGGACCATCCATCTTAAATACATGTTGATACGTTTTGCTGCCGAACCATTTAATGGGTCTGAAATGTGCTTTTCTGTTCGTATTTCGTGTGGGATTTCAAAAAATAAAGATTTGAATTCCGATATAGATTGTTGCAAATTAGGATTTTCTTTCGAAAATACCGCTTCTAAGCCGTTATGAGATTGATAAATGTGTTGTAAACTTCTAATGAAACTTATAAAATCAGTTCCATTAAAAGTCCGATGTACAAATTTTTCAAGTGGTTTTAAATCGGATTCAGAATGATGAATAACAAAATCATAAGGCGAATTCCCCATTAATTCCACCATCTTTTTTGCATTATTTATGATCATTTTGCGATTTCCCCATGCAATAGTGGCCGTTAAAAATCCAGCAATTTCTATATCTTCTTTTAATGAATACAAATGCGGAATTTGAATAGGATCACTTTCAATAAAGGTCTTATTATTATACAATTCTACCTTTTCGTCAAGAAATTCTTTTAATTCAATTTTATTCATCTTTTATTTTTTTACTGTAAAAACCATCTTCCATTGAGGAAGTTCTGAGTTGCGGATAAAAAGAATAAAAATCTAATAATTTTTGATTTACACATGGCAAATTACCATTTGCAGTTTCGTATAAATTCGGTAAAAACGGACTATTTATTTTAAGGTTTCCTATCTCAATTTCTTGAAAATTCACGGTGTTATATTTCGAATTGGATTCGGGTTGAACAATTTGGCTATAATTAAATAAAGTGCTTTTTGATGGTTCTTTTATATCCATGAATAAAGAAAAAATTAATAATATTCCGGAAAAAACTAATAGAAAATTAGCTATTTGATTTGAAAAAATACGATGTATTTCATAAATGAGAACGCTGCCTAATAGGATAAAAGTTGGTAAGAAAAATCGATATTGTGGAGAATTTAAAAGTAAAAAAGTAAAATGAATTACTAGTATAATATATAAGGTTTTAAAGTTTGAAGTAGTCTTGTAAAATTTTGTAAATGGAGTTAGCAGTAATAGAAAAATGATACCTAAGTTAAATATCCTATTGATACCTTTTAGTTGAAACCAATAATTTAATTTTTCAAAAATACTGTAATCTTTACCTAGTGTTGCTTGATCTGCATAACCTAAATTGATGATGTTTTTATACATGTAATCCATGCTTTCTACAGGTAATTTCCAATCTAAATTCCAATCAAAAATGGATAATGGAAATAGGGGATAACCTGTGATAATACTATTTTTAAGTATCCAAAGGATTCCAAATCCTAAACAAATTAGAAAAAAAAATGAAATTGTTTTTTTATCTTTTATAACTAAATAAATGGCAAGTAATAGGAACGGAAGAGTGGTTAATTTTATGAATAGGAGGTACACAATAAATAAAAGCAAGGTTTTGATTTTTGCATTATTTAATTTCTCAAATGTAAATTCATAAAAAAGGATACTCAAGAAAACTAAAATCGGTAAATCTGGTGAAGGTGCATCAATAAATTGAAAGTAAATTATTAGAAATAAACTGTTTATGCTGATAAACAGATTTGAATTTTGATTGCTTTTTTCAACAAAGTAATAAATCCCTATTAAAAGTAGTAAACCATTTATATCATTTAAAGCAGATGTTATGAATGAAAAATTACAGCCACTTTGTAATACATGCCAAAAAGAACATTGTGCAAGAAAAGGATGTATATTTGAAAGTCCTTTTACAAAGCCAAATTCATTTAACCATTTAATAGTTTGAATATAATATGTTTCGTTGTCAAAAATACTAGGAGATTGAGCCGATTTTAGTGCAATAATAATGACATAGAATAAAAATAAAAATTTAGTTTTATTACTAAATTCTTTAAAAAATGAAATAAAAAAATCTTTTATTCTGTTTCTATAGAAATAACTTAAAATCAAAATTAGAAAACTATTAACAATGAAATAGATTTCATTAATAGCATGAAAAAAGGCAAAAACTCCAGTAAATACTGTTTGAAAAATAATTCCGTAGAATAGGATAAAAGCTTTGTTATTAGATAGTTTGAATTGCTCTTTAATTACGATTCCTGGAATGGAAAACATAAGTATTAATAGGAGCCAACTAACTAATATTGTTATCATTATTCAATTATTAATCCATCTTTCATTACTAATTTTCTATCTGCCATATTCGCTAGTTCTTCATTATGAGTTACAATAACAAAAGTTTGATTAAATTCTTCTCGAAGCTTAAAAAACAATTCGTGTAACATTTTAGCCGATTGTGTGTCTAAATTCCCAGAAGGTTCATCAGCAAAAATAACAGCTGGATTATTAATTAATGCCCTAGCAACCGCTACACGTTGTTGTTCGCCACCCGAGAGTTCGCTTGGTTTATGATGTGTTCTTTCTGATAAACCTAAGTAGGATAGGAGTTTTTTTGCTTCCGTTTCTACTTCTTTTTTATCTCTATTGGCAATAAATCCGGGGATACAAACATTTTCTAAAGCTGTAAATTCAGGCAGTAATTGATGAAATTGAAAAATAAAGCCCAAATTTAAATTTCTAAATTTTGATAGTTCCTTGTCTTTTAAATTTAAAATGGAAGTTTCATTAATTTCTAACGAAGTATCATTTTGTTTTGTGGGAACATCCAAAGTACCTAAAATTTGAAGCAACGTTGTTTTTCCTGCACCAGATGCTCCTACAATTGAAACAATTTCGCCCTTTTTTATGTTTAAATCGACGCCTTTTAAAACATGAAGCGTATCGTAATATTTATGAAGATTTTTAGCCGTTATCATTTTGGAACATTTTTACAAATTAACAAAGATTTTTACCGATTTAAAAAACTATTGTAACCCAATTATTAGTTTAAAATAATAAAGTTACGTTAAAAAGTGTTTTATGTTTAATTTTTTTATAAATTTGTTAAACAAAATAACCAATTTCATTTATGAGAAATACAATTAAAGGAATATCATTGGTTTTAAGTTTCATATTTAGTTCGTGTACGGCTAAAGAAAAACCTATTGTTAAAGAAGAAATAAAGGAACCTGTAAAAATTAAAGTAAAAGAAGGTATGGAAGTTGCAACATTTGCTGGAGGCTGTTTTTGGTGTACCGAAGCAATATTTTTAGAAATAAAAGGTGTTAAAAGTGTAGTTTCAGGATATATAGGTGGAAGAACAATTAATCCTACCTACAAAGAAATTTGTACAGGAGAAACTGGTCATGCAGAAGCAATTCAAATCACTTTTAATCCTAACGAAGTAGCGTATGAAGATTTGTTAGAAGTTTTCTTTGGAACTCATGATCCTACAACTTTAAACCGTCAAGGTGCTGATGTGGGAACTCAATATAGAAGTGAAGTTTTTTATCATTCAGAAGATCAAAAATTAAAAGCAGAAAATTATATACAATTGTTAGATAAAGAGAAATTGTATGACAAAAAAATTGTGACAAAAGTTTCTGCTGCTACAAAATTTTATCCTGCAGAGGAGTATCATCAAAATTATTACAATCAAAATTCAAGTCAAGGTTATTGCCAAATGGTGATAGCACCAAAATTAGAGAAACTAAGAAAGTATTATAAATCGAAATTAAAATAGAAGGGAAAAATTGCTATGAACACTACTATTGAAAAAGAGATATTCGACATAATTGGTGATAATCATCAAATGACATCGGTTGAAACACCGTTGCGTCCTGATGCTTTTGATAAATCTGATGCTGAAAAAATGGAAGTTATTGAGCATCATTTTGAAATCATTATGAAAGAATTAGGATTAGATTTAACTGACGACAGTTTGCAAGGAACACCACATCGCGTGGCAAAAATGTTTGTTCAAGAGATTTTTTCTGGATTAAATCCAGCAAATAAACCTAAGATTTCAGTATTTGATAATTCTTATCAATATGATAAAATGTTGGTAGAAGCAAATATCAGCTTTAATTCCACTTGCGAGCATCATTTTTTGCCAATTGTTGGGAAAGCGCATATTGGTTATGTTTCTTCAGGAAAAGTTATTGGATTGTCTAAACTCAATCGAATAGTTGATTATTATGCAAAGCGACCACAAGTACAAGAACGCATGATAATGCAAATCTTTAACGAGTTAAAATCGGTTTTAGAAACAGATAATGTTATTGTGGTGATGGAAGCAACACATTTATGTGTATCGAGTAGGGGAATTAAAGACGAATCTAGTTATACTTCAACTCTTCAGTATGGAGGTGTTTTTAATCAAAAAGAGTTTCGTGACGATTTCTACAAGATGATTCACAAAGAATAATAAAGAATGGCATTAGTTTTGTGTGATGATTAATAAATTAAATCATACAAAATGAAACAAGAGCAATCTTTTTCAAGTTCAATTTCTGAAAAAAATAAATTCAAAATGTTAGGATTGAGTTTATTATTTGATGCTATTGGAATGCTATCTTATCTTTTACCTGTTTTTGCAGAAGTTTCCGATGTGATTTGGGCACCCATTTCAGCAATTCTTTTACTAATTATGTATAAAGGAAACGTGGGTAAATTAGCTGCATTTTTTGGATTTATAGAAGAATTATTGCCTTTTGTTGATGTTATTCCAACTTTCACAATTACTTGGTTTTATACTTATGTCATAAAAAAGGAACACCCATAAAAAAAGCTCGATATTTATCGAGCTTTTTATTTTTTATAGAATACTATTATTTTTCTTTTTTATACAAAGTTGCATTATTGGTAAACTTACTAATTTGAATTTTGGAATCTCCTAATAATTCGATTTCTGTTTTGCCAGAAGCCATTAATAAAAGGCTATCCGAAACATTAATAAAGCATTTAGCATAGTTTTCAATTATTAGTTCTAAATCTGAAATAACTAATTTTTTTGCTGTAAGTAAAGAATTATTGTCTAATCTCATTTTAGCATCTTTGGTATTCCCTTCAATTTCTGCTTTACTTTTCTGATACATATCTAATTTTAAATCCTTCGAATTAATTAATGCTCTTAATTCGGCATTTTTACTTAGTTCTAAAGAAGTATTATCTGATTTTACATTAATTTCAGCTTCTGATTTATCATTTAAGATTAAGGCAAAATAATCAGATTTTACATTAAGAAACGACTTTGAACTATCATAATTTTTAACCGTAATATTTTCCAATTCTAAATCGGCTAATGCATGAATAGTACTTTCGTTTTTGGCAGTAATCAAATTTAGTTCACTTGTATAATTTATTCGAATGGCAAATTTTTTAGCACCCGAAACGTCTCTTAATGAAGTAACTCTTAATGTTCCGCCTGCAACTTCGTAATTAATAATTTCGTGAAGATTGTCATCTGCTTCAATTTCTATTGAAGGTTTTTCAGATTTCACTAAGAAAACTTCAAAATTGTCGTTAATTTCTACACTTTCAAAAGAAGGGATTTCTTTTACGGAAACCGTTACAATTTTAGAGCCTTTTATTTTTTCTTTTTTCTGAGCAACAGAAAAAGTCGTAAGCATTACAAATGCAATTAGGAAAGAAATTTTTTTTGTCATTTTTGTAGATTTGATTTCACAAACATACACAAAATTTATTCCAAAAAATAAAAATTAAATACTAGAATTTTTGATTTTAGAAATAATAGTAAACAAAAAAGCATCAGCTTTTACTGATGCTTGCATACTATATTAAGGAATCTATAAAATTTATTATCATGGTAAAAACAAATTCTACGACTTGAATTATTAGCTTAATCATGAGAGTTGAATTTAAGTTTAATATTGTAAAATTATAAAATGCTTAAAATAAAGCTGTTAATTAAATACTAATTATTTGTTAATTAGTTAAAGCTCACACTTCCTCCTGAAGATTCTTCTTTAATTACTTGTTTAGGTTCTTTTACATAATTGATAGCACTTCCGCTAGATGCTTTGGCGTTTAATACTACAATTGGCTGAACAGTTGTATGACTTCCGCTACTAGATTGCGATGTAATTTCATTAGCGGCAAGTTCTTTAGCATTAAGATCGCTTCCACTTGAAGATTTTGTTTCTAATGTTAATGCTTTACCACTTACTTTAATTTCGCTACCGCTTGAAGATTCACAATTTACATTTTCATATTCCACATCTGCTTTAATAGTACTTCCACTGCTTGATTTGATGGATAAATTTGTTCCAGTAATTCTATTAATTGTTTTGATACTTGCGCCACTAGATGATTCTAAACCTTCAATCGTATTGTGTTTAATGCGTACAATAGCACTTTCCATCATGTTAATAGTACCCTCAATCTTTACAATTAAAGTTCCGTTTTCTACTTTGGTCACAATATATTGCATTAAATTATCATCAACTTCAACTTCAACATTTGTGTTTGAACCTTGTTCTAAAATCACTTCAATTCCAGTGCTTACAGCAATTTTTGTAAAAGGTGATGTAATCTCTCTTTTTTCAGTAATTACATTTCCACTGCCTTCTATTCCGTTAATTAAATTTAAATTGCCATTACAAGATGTAAATGTTATAGTAAGTAATAACGCAATTATTCTTAATGAATGTTTCATGATATCAATTTAATTAATTATTATTTTTTTTTCTGTCTTTTATCTCTTTATAGACTTTTTTGTCTGTTTCGTCTGCTTTAATAACGTATTCTTCTTTTTTTGAAATAATACCATTTCCTTCTTTATTTACCACTTTTTTTACAAGTACACCATTTTCATCATAGTAAATAGATGCAGAAGTATCTCCAGCTTCTACTTTTATACTTAAACTATCATCAATATCTTCATTCAAACAATTCAAGCATTTAATTTTATCAGAATCTACTCTGTAAATTGGATTTTTTGTATCGTATTCGTTTTCGTCAAAAAAGTCATAATCACTTCTGTCATAATTGCTATAACTTTCATCGGTTGTAAAAAGAGTTCCTTTTGGTAAGTACAAGTAAAGCTCAACTTCTTGACCTCTGAATTTATTTTCTACAGCAGTTAATAAATAATTATCTAAAACGATAGTGTTACCGTTAATAGTATAATTGTATTTAATTTTTTCAGCTCTTTTTTTAGCTTGTGAAGTTGATTTTCCGTGTGCTAATTTTTCAATAAGTAGATACGGATTAACTTCGTCTGTGTACTTGATTTCTATTGAAACATTATTGGAATAAATGATTTCATTATCACCTTCATCTTGTGTTATTTTAAAATCATGATTTCTGTATTTGCTTTTCGAATAAAAATCATTGTTTTTAAATTTGATTTTTAAAGTATCTGTAGGCGCTACAGTAATCATTTCTTTTTGAACCGATTTTCCTTCAAAAGCTAATTGAGAAGCTTCATTAATAGCAAGTGAAATAATAATTCCAACAGTAATAATCCATACAGCTAATAAACTATACTTCACATAATTTCCGATAGATCTTAAGTTGTTCACCATTAATTTTAATCCTAAAATCAATAAGAAAAATAACGGAATTCCAAAACCTAATAGAAATAACAATCCTTGAGCCCACAATGGGGTTTCTAAACCAATAGGTGTTTCAATATTGTTTAAAATATAGTTTTCAGGCATTGTTGATGAAAATATCAAGATGATACTTGTAATAATTATAGCAATTAGTGCTATACCTGAGAAAAATATAATAAATGAACCAATTAATTTAGCAAATACTTTAAAAATGGTTGTAATTACATCTTCAATAGTTGAACCAATTCTAGTTGCTCCATTTTTTGCTGTATTGGCAATCTTTTCATGATCCAAATTGTTAATTTTCGATGTTATATCGTCAAAACCTTCCTTTACTTTTTTTTCGATATTAGAAATAGTAATAGGTTCACCTTTCATTTCTAGTTTCTGAGTAGTAGTGATTGCTTCTGGGACTAAAATCCATAATACAATGTAAACAAACAATCCTGTTCCAAAACCAAAGAATAATATTACCATGATGATTCGTAACCATAAGGCATCAATTCCTAAGTAATGTCCTAATCCTGCCATTACACCACCTAACATTCCGTTATCTTTATCACGATATAATCTTTTTGAAGGATAATAGAAATTTGTTGAAGACGATGAGCTTGATTGATAAGATGTTTTCTCATCATCAATTTTATAGTCTTCTGGCTGTCCCATAATTGAAATTATTTCTTCAATCTCAGATAAACCTATAACTTGTTTTTCATTTTTTATACGCTCTTGAAAAAGTTCGGCAATGCGACTTT
Source organism: Flavobacterium cyclinae (assembly GCF_021172145.1). Taxonomy (NCBI): domain Bacteria; kingdom Pseudomonadati; phylum Bacteroidota; class Flavobacteriia; order Flavobacteriales; family Flavobacteriaceae; genus Flavobacterium; species Flavobacterium cyclinae. Next base: position 1,920,377 of record NZ_CP089095.1, on the reverse strand, counting down.
CAATATCTTTCATTATTTCGTCTCTTCCATCAGGCGAAAGTGAACGTTTCACCGCATCAAAATAACGCGATAATTTTTGATAGGCATCTTCGTCGATGTGAAAGAAAAAACCTCCTAAATTTATACTTATTGTTTTGTTCATGACCTTTAGTTTTGACTTGTTATTATGTTTACAGCATCTGATAATTCTTTCCAGGTACCATTTAATTCTTGTAAAAATTCTTTGCCTTCATCGGTTAATCCGTAATATTTTCTTGGTGGTCCCGATGTTGATTCTTCCCAACGATAATTTAATAATCCATCGTTTTTTAGCCTTGTTAGTAGTGGGTAAACTGTGCCTTCCACAACTAGTAATTTAGCATTCTTTAGCGAATCCAATATTTCAGAAGTATATGCATCTTTTTCTTTTAAAACGGATAAGATACAGAATTCTAAAACACCTTTACGCATTTGTGCTTTAGTGTTTTCAATGTTCATAATTCCACTTGTTTTTTTTAATTAGACTGTTCATTTTTTGATTCTTTTTGCTTGCGCATTGATTGATTTGATGATTGAAAATTAGATTACCTATTATTTTCTTATACAAAGATAAGTCTAAAAGCAGGTATTATGTTACGCATAGTACTAATATTTAACAAAAATTTAACAAATAAAAAAATAGTAGGAATGCATAGTATTTTTTGTATTTTTACAACAAAATCAATAGAATATGCAGTTTACACCATCAAAATTGAATGCTTTTATGTTTTTAAAATTACCTTCTGCTTTTTGGAGTGGGGTAAGAGTAAAATCAATTTCACCCGAAGTTTGCGAGGTTACCGTTAAACATCGTTGGTTTAACCAAAACCCATTTAACTCAATGTATTTTGCAGTGCAAGCCATGGCAGCGGAGTTTACAACAGGAGCTTTAGTAATGTTTCAAATCAAACAAAGTGGAAAAAATATTTCAATGTTGGTAGCACAAAATAAAAGCGTATTTACAAAAAAGGCAACTGGAAGAATTACGTTTACTTGTAATCAAGGTAGCTTAATAAAAGAAACGATTCAAAAAGCAGTCGATACTAATGAAGGGCAAACTATTTGGTTGACTTCAATAGGAAAAAACGAAAAAGGTGAACAAGTTTCCGAAATGCAATTTGAATGGACGATTAAAGTTAGGGGTTAGAGTAGTGAGTTTGGAGTAATTAGTTTTGAGTAATTGATTTAAATTACAAGTTTCAAATTTACTTCTCCCAACTCCCATCTCCCAACTCCCAACTCCCAACTCCCAACTCCCAACTTCCATCTCCCAACTTCCATCTCCCAACTCCCATCTCCCAACTCCCATCTTAAAACTATTCCTAAACATAAGTTAATATGCTTTTATTCTTGTTTTTTTGATTGTAAATTTGATGAAAAAGGATAAGATGATGACGGTTTTAATTACAGGGGCTACAGGATTAGTTGGACAAGAATTGGTGAATTTATTACTTCAAAACGGGTATACTGTTCATTATTTGTCCACTTCTAAATCTAAATTGGTTTCACAAAACAACTACAAAGGTTTTTATTGGAATCCAAAAACAGCAGAAATTGATTTAAATGCTTTAACAAATGTTGAGGTTATTATTCATTTAGCTGGTGCTTCTGTTGCTAAAAAATGGACAGCAGCTTATAAAGAAGAAATTATAGAAAGCAGAGTACTTTCAACTAGATTGCTTTATCAAACGCTTCAAAAAAATACGCATCAAGTAAAACAAATTGTATCAGCTTCCGCAATAGGAATTTATCCAGATGATTTAAATTATATTTATCATGAGATTGATTTTCAGGTAGATGAATCTTTTTTAGGAAATGTAGTGCAACAATGGGAAGATGAGGTTAACCAATTTGAAAAACTACACATTAAAGTAGCTAAAATCAGAATTGGAATTGTTTTAGCCAAAAATGGTGGTGCACTTCAAGAAATGGCAAAACCAATTAAAATGGGAGTTGGTGCTGCTTTTGGATCAGGTTTCCAATATCAATCGTGGATTCATATTCAAGATTTAGCTGCAATTTTTCAATTTATAATTCACAATCAACTTGAAGGGATTTATAATGGTGTAGCCCCTTATCCAGTTACAAACTTAGAACTAACAAAAGCAATTGCAAAAACTTTGGGCAAACCATTATTTCTTCCCAATATCCCAAAATTCGTAATGAAAATAATGTTGGGAGAAATGCATCAAATCTTATTTTCAAGTCAGCATGTAAGTTGTAGAAAACTCCTTGAATTGAAATTTCAATTCAAATTTGCATCGCTCGATAAAGCTTTACACGATTTACTAAAATAAATTCAAATTTTTAAAAAGTAGCAATTGCTACTTTTTTTATCGAATAAATTTGCTGACAATTTGACATTTTTCAACTTTTGGCAATACATTTGCAATCACATTTACTAAAGTAAAAATGTTTAAAAAAATATTCAAAAATATGAGTCAAGAAAGTACTGAAAACATCGAAATGGAAAACAATAACACTGAGAATGTTTCGGAAAATCAAGGGATTAATGCTCCAGAACAAACAATTGAAGAGCAATTACAAGAGGAATTAGCGAAAGAAAAAGATAAATTTTTACGACTTTTTGCTGAATTTGAAAATTATAAAAAACGCACAACTAAAGAGCGTATCGATTTGTTTAAAACAGCAAATCAAGAAGTTTTACAAGCCATGTTACCTGTTTTAGATGATTTTGATAGAGCATGGGCTCAAATTTCTAAATCGCAAGAAGAAGCTTTAGTTACGGGAGTTCAATTGATTCATGACAAATTAAAATCAACTCTAGTTGCTAAAGGGTTAGAAGAAGTTGAAGTAAAAACAGGTGATGCTTTTGATGCTGATTTTGCAGAAGCAATTACTCAAATTCCTGCTCCTTCAGATGATTTAAAAGGTAAAATTGTTGATGTAATTGAAAAAGGATATAAATTAGGTGACAAAATCATCCGTTTCCCAAAAGTTGTTATCGGACAATAATTTTTACTGTACTGATGCGATGTATCGCATCTAATTTTAATCAAGATTATAATGAAAAAAGATTTTTACGAAATATTAGGCATCACTAAAAGTGCTACTCCTGAGGAAATTAAGAAAGCCTATCGCAAGAAAGCAATTGAATTTCACCCTGATAAAAATCCAGGTAATAAAGAAGCAGAAGAAAATTTCAAATTGGCAGCGGAAGCTTATGAAGTTTTAAGTGATCCTGACAAAAAGGCTCGCTACGATCAATACGGTCACCAAGCATTTGAAAATGGTGGTTTTGGTGGCGGTCATCATATGAATATGGATGATATTTTCAGTCAGTTTGGTGATATTTTCGGCGGTGCTTTTGGAGGTGGAGGTTTCTCTGGCTTTGGAGGAGGCTTTGGAGGTGGAGGCCAACGCAGAGTGAAAGGAAGTAATCTTCGCATTAAAGTGAAATTATCGCTAGAGGAGATTGCAAATGGTGTTGAAAAGAAAGTAAAAGTAAAACGTAAAGTTCAAGCTAAAGGCGTTACTTACAGAACTTGTCCAACTTGTAATGGTTCGGGACAAATTATGAAAGTAGCCAATACGATTTTAGGTAGAATGCAAACCGCAACAACCTGTCATGTTTGTAGTGGTTCTGGTCAAATTTTAGATCAAAAACCTGCTGGTGCTGATGCACAAGGAATGTTGTTAGAAGACGATACGGTTTCAATCAAAATTCCAGCTGGAGTTGTTGATGGAATGCAATTAAAAGTGGCAGGAAAAGGTAACGAAGCGCCAGGAACAAATAGTATTCCTGGAGATTTAATTGTAGCAATCGAAGAAATTGAACACGAATTTTTAAAGCGTGAAGGTGAAAACTTACATTTCGATTTATATATTAGTTTTGCCGAAGCCGCTTTAGGGGTTTCTAAAGAAATTGATACTGTTTCGGGTAAAGTTCGTATAAAATTAGAAGAAGGAATTCAATCTGGAAAAATTCTACGTTTAAAAGGAAAAGGAATTCCGAGTTTGAATTCTTATGGTAATGGGGATTTACTAGTTCATGTAAATGTTTGGACACCTAAAACCCTAAATAAAGAACAAAAGCAGTTTTTTGAGAAAATGCTTACAGATGAAAACTTTATTCCAAAGCCTGAAAAGACAGACAAATCTTTTTTTGAAAAAGTTAAAGATATGTTTTCATAATTAAATAAATATTAATACATTTGAAACTCACTTTCTTAGGAGAGTGAGTTTTTCTTTTTCATAGCAATTTTTCCCATCCTTTAGCAATAAAGGGTGGGTTTTTTTTGTAACAAAATCAGTATATTTACTACTAATAGACAACACAAAATCTTACTTTTTATTTATGAGCAATATTCTCGAAGTACAAAATGTGGTGAAACAATATGGCGATTATACCGCTTTAAATAATGTTTCACTTCAAGTTCCAAAAGGTAGTATTTACGGACTTCTAGGTCCTAATGGTGCTGGAAAAACATCATTAATTCGTATTATCAACCAAATTACAATGCCCGATAATGGTAATGTGATTTTAGATGGTGAAAAGTTACATCCAGATCATGTAAAACATATTGGTTACATGCCCGAAGAACGTGGTTTGTACAAAACTATGAAAGTCGGAGAACAATGTTTGTATTTGGCACAATTAAAAGGAATGCCAGAAGCTGAAGCGAAAAAACAATTAAAATATTGGTTTGAAAAGTTCGAAATTCAAGGTTGGTGGGATAAGAAAATTCAAGAACTTTCTAAAGGTATGGCGCAAAAAATTCAGTTTATAGTAACGGTTTTGCACCAACCTAAATTATTGATTTTAGATGAACCATTCTCTGGTTTTGACCCAGTTAATGCCAATTTAATCAAAGACGAAATCATCGAATTAAATAAAAAAGGAACTTCTGTAATTTTTTCTACGCACCGAATGGAATCAGTAGAAGAAATGTGCGATTACATTGCACTGATTCATAAATCTAATAAACTTATCGAAGGAAAATTAGACGATGTGAAACGTCAGCATCGAACTAATATTTATCAAGTGGGTATTATAACTAATAATATAGAAGGATTAATGGTAAGTTTAACTCAGAAATTTACCATTGGTCAAACCAACTTCAAATCGTTAAATGATGATTTAAAATTGGAAGTACATTTAGAAAATCATTCTTCTAATGAATTGATTTCTATTCTAACACAATTTGGTCAAGTGACGCATTTTATGGAAAAAATCCCAACTGTTAACGATATATTTATTCAAACCGTAAGTCAATAATCATGAGTGTATTATCATTAATTATAAAAAGAGAATTTATTGCTAAAGTGCGCAATAAATCATTTATCGTAATGACTTTTTTAGGTCCGTTATTGATTGTAGGAATGACATTTTTAATTGCTTATTTATCTAGTGTTAATAAAGGTGATGTTAAAAAAATTGGTGTACACGATAGAGCCAATGTGTTTGTAAATGATTTTAAAAATTCAGAGGATTTAATATATATTAATATTTCAAATTTGTCATTTGATAAGGCAAAAGATTCAGCTAGTTCAGCGTTTGAAGGATTAATTTATGTACCAGAAGTTCAAAATATTGACGAATTGGCCACAAAAACCACATACATTTCAGATGAAAGTCCGAAAATGGATTTCCTTATGAATTTACAAAAAGTCATTGACTCAAAATTAAATAAAGAGAATTTAAAGAAGTTAGGTTTTGATGCCGAAAAAATTGAACAAGCCAAAATTAAATCGGAAGTACAATTTGCAAAGTTTTCAGGTGAAGATGGTTTGAAATTCTTGAATGAAATAAAAATCGGAATTGGTTTTGCTTTCGGATATTTAATCATGATGTTTATCATTATTTACGGTAATATGGTAATGCGAAGTGTTATCGAAGAAAAAACAAATCGTATTATCGAAATCATCATTTCTTCGGTAAAACCATTCCAATTGATGATGGGAAAAATTATTGGAACTTCATTAGCAGGAATTTTACAATTTTTAATATGGATTGTATTAGGACTTGTTCTAATGTTTTCGTTGTCAGCAGTTTTAGGTGGTCAACAAGAAACCGTTGCAGCTGCTCAAGTTACTGCTGAACAGACAGAAGTTGCTATGAGTTTTGTAGATAAATTGCAACTGTATATTGCTGAAATCCCTGTAGCATCTATATTAATTGGGTTTGTAATTTTCTTTATTGGAGGTTACTTTTTGTATAGTTCGTTCTACGCTGCCATTGGAGCTGCTGTAGATTCAGAAACAGATTCGCAACAGTTTTTAATGCCCATAATTATGCCTTTAATGTTAGGAGTTTATGTTGGGTTTTTAACCGTAATGAATGATCCTCACGGAACAGTAGCAGTAGTATTCTCTTTAATTCCTCTAACTTCACCCATTGTAATGCTAATGCGAATTCCATTTGGAGTTCCTATGTGGCAATTAGCACTATCAGTAGTTTTATTGTATGGAACGTTTATCTTTGTAGTCTGGTTTGCTGCAAAAATCTACCGAGTAGGTATTTTAATGTACGGTAAAAAACCAAGTTGGAAAGAATTGTTTAAATGGTTGAAGTATTAATTGATTTAAGTAAATGGAATTATATTTTGTAGGTTTATTATTGATGTTGTTAAGTTTTTGGTATTCAAAAACAATAATACAAAAAGCTCTTTCATTATTAGATGATGAAAAAAAAGTGCTTTTAATGAATGTTTTTCAAAACGAAAACAAATATAAAAGTTTGTTTATCATACTTATTCTAGCGATTTACTTTGTGGCAATTAGATATACAACAATATCTTATAAAATTCTTTTAGGAGTTTTATTTTCGTTTTTGATTTCTGTTATTATTTACAACTTCATAACAAGAGTAAACAAACTTAAACAAAATGAATTTCCACATGAGTATATAAAGCAATTTAAACGTGCAGCTTTAATTCAAATTGCAGGAATTTTGTTTTTATTGGCTACATCATTAATCATTTTTTAAAATTTATAAATGCCTAAAATATTAGTTATAGAAGACGAAGCAGCAATTCGAAGAGTATTAGTAAAAATACTTTCCGAAGAAAATGATTCGTATAAAGTTGAAGAAGCTGAAGATGGTTTACAAGGAGTAGAAAAAGTTAAAAATGAAGATTATGACTTGATTCTTTGTGATATCAAAATGCCAAAAATGGATGGTGTTGAAGTATTAGAAGCTGTTAAAAAAATAAAACCCGAAATTCCTATGGTGATGATTTCTGGTCATGGTGATTTGGAGACAGCTATTAACACAATGCGTTTAGGAGCTTTTGATTACATTTCAAAACCACCCGATTTGAACCGTTTGTTAAATACGGTTCGAAATGCATTAGATAAAAAACAATTAGTAGTAGAGAACAAAATCTTGAAAAAGAAAGTTTCTAAAAACTACGAAATGATAGGGAATAGTGAAGCTATAAATCATATTAAAACCATGATAGATAAAGTAGCTCCAACAGATGCCCGAGTTTTAATCACTGGTCCAAACGGAACCGGAAAAGAATTAGTTGCACATCAATTACATGAAAAAAGTGAACGCTCCGCTGCTCCCATTATCGAAGTGAATTGTGCGGCAATTCCATCGGAATTAATTGAAAGTGAGTTGTTTGGTCATGTAAAAGGTGCATTTACTTCTGCTGTAAAAGATAGAGCTGGAAAATTTGAAGCTGCCGATGGCGGAACGATTTTCTTAGATGAAATTGGAGATATGAGTTTACCAGCTCAAGCCAAAGTTTTACGTGCTTTACAGGAGAATTTAATTCAAAGAGTAGGAGCAGACAAAGATATAAAAGTCAATGTTCGTGTTGTGGCGGCTACGAATAAAGATTTGAAAAAAGAAATCGAAGAAGGAAGATTTAGAGAAGATTTGTATCACAGATTAGCAGTAATTTTAATTAAAGTTCCTGCTTTGAATGATAGAAGAGAAGATATTCCAGAATTGATTGAGCATTTTGCTGCAAAGATCGCTTCGGAACAGGGGACTTCACCAAAATCGTTCTCAAAATCAGCTATCAAATTGTTACAAGAATACGACTGGACAGGAAACATCCGTGAGCTTCGAAATGTAGTAGAACGCTTGATTATTTTAGGCGGAAACGAAATTTCAGAACAAGATGTAAAACTGTTTGCAAGTAAATAAATTTGGTAAAAGGTGAAAGGTGATGGGTAAAAGGTACCTATTTCCATTTACCATTTACCCCATTACCATTAAAAACAATGCAATTAAAAAAAATAAATCCCAGCCTTCAGAAAGCACTTATAGAAAACGATTTTATCGAAGCTAATGAGTTGCAACAAGAGACTTTTTCAACTATCAAAAGTGGAGTAGATGCAGTAATTCAGGCGCCTAATGGTTCTGGAAAAACCACTACTATTTTAATGAATGTAATTCAGAAAATGGATAAGCCGGTTGGAGAAAGTACTCGTGCCTTAATTTTAGTTCAAGATAAGGAAAAAGTACTCGAAGCTGTTGAAATGTTTAAGAGGTTGAATCATTATAATCGTTTGAGAGTTATAGGAGTTCATGAAAAAGGCGATATCGATTATGATAAAAATCAAATTTCTGTTGGGATGGATGTGTTGATTGGAACGCCTATTCGAATCAACGAAATGTTTTCATCGGCAGGATTTAATATGACGACTATTAAAATGTTTGTGGTTGACGATGTAGATGAAATGTTACGTAAACGAGAAGATGCTATTATTTTGCGACTTTCAATGAGTGCAGAAAAAACACAACGACTGTTTTTCTGTTCACAAATTACTGAGCGTGTAGAAATTTTAGCCGACAAAATTATGATTGAACCCCTTTTCTTTGAAATGGAAGAATAAAAAAAACGCCTGAATAACTTCAGGCGTTTTTTGTAATTATTTTACTTGATCTAAACCTCTTTTTCGTAATAAAGGTTTTACGCTTGGAGCATCACCTCTGAAGTTTTTGTAAAGCACCATAGGCTCTTCTGTTCCTCCTTTTTCTAAAATATTGGTTCGGAATGATTTAGCATAATCTTGATTGAATAATCCATTCAATTTAAATACTTCAAAAGCATCAGTATCTAAAACTCCTGACCATATATAACTGTAATAGCCAGCAGAATATCCACCTGCAAAAATATGATTGAAATACGTACTTCTATATCTTGGAATGATTTCATTGGTTAATCCAATTTTTTTCATGGATTCGTTTTCAAAAGTTTCAGAATCAACTTTAATCATTATTTTTTGAGTGTGATAATCCATATCTAATAATGCAGCAGCTAAATATTCTGTAGTTGCAAATCCTTGATCAAAAGTTCCTGCTTTTTGCATTTTTTCAATCATTGCATCCGGGATTACTTCACCTGTTTTATAGTGTTTTGCATACATTTTTAAAACTTCAGGTTCAGCTGCCCAGTTTTCCATAATTTGCGACGGTAATTCTACAAAATCTCTTGGAACATTTGTTCCAGCTAAACTTTCATAAGTCACATTTGATAATAATCCATGTAAAGCGTGTCCAAATTCATGAAAAAAGGTACTTACTTCATCAAAAGTTAGTAAAGCAGGAGCATTTTCAGTAGGTTTAGTAAAATTACAAACAATAGAAACAATTGGAACAACACGTTTTCCATTTTCCATTTTTTGAGTTCGGTAAGAAGTCATCCAAGCACCACCTCGTTTAGAAGCTCTTGGGTGAAAATCCATATATAAAATTCCAATAAGATTTTCGAAAGTATCCTTTACTTCCCACACCGTTACATCTTCATGATAGGTGGGTACTTCTTTTAAAGGATTAAATTGTAAACCATATAAATTTTTACAAACGGTAAAAATACCTTCTCTAGTTCTATCTAAACTAAAGTAAGGTTTCATTTCTTGTTCGTTTAAATCAAATCGTTCTTTGCGAATTTTCTCAGCATAATATCTCCAATCATAAGGTTCAACATTACCTTTTATGCCGTCTTTTACCATCATTTTTTTAATATCATCAGCTTCTTGTTTTGCCATATTTAAAGCAGGTGTCCATAAATCCATTAACAATTTAGTTGCCGTTTCTGGATTTTTAGCCATTGATTTTTCTAAAACATAATCAGCATGTGTATTATATCCTAACAAACGAGCTCTTTCACCTCTTAAATTTGCAATTGTAATTGCCAATTCTTTATTGTCTTTGTCGTTATTCTGATTTGCACGCATTTGATAGGCATTCCAAATTTCCTTACGCAACTTTCTGTTTGAACTGTACTGAAGAAATGGCATCACGCTAGAATTTGATAATGTAAAAACCCATTTACCTTCTTTACCTCTTGATTTTGCTTCAGATGATGCTGCTTCAATAAGCTCATTTGGTAATCCTTCTAAATCTTTTTTATCTGAAATAACCAATTCATATGCATTCGTTTCGGCTAATATATTTTGGCCATATTTAAGAGTAGCTACCGCCATTTCAGCGTTAATTTCTCTTAGTCTTTTTTTGTTTTCTTCTGATAAATTTGCACCACTTCGAACAAAGTTTTTATATAAGTTTTCTAATATTTTGCTTTGCTCTTTGTTCAAATTTAGGTTGGCCTGATTGTCCCAAACCGTTTTTACTCGTTGGAATAATTCAGGATTTAAATTGATATTATCATTATGAGCCGATAATCTTGGTGCCAATTCTTTAGCAATAGCTTGAATTTCTTCGTTGGTATTAGCGCTATTAAGATTATAAAAAACAGTGGATACTTTAGATAAAAGTTTACCTGAGTTTTCCATAGCTAAAATCGTGTTTTCAAACGTAGGTTTTTCTTTGTTAGAAACGATTGCTTTGATTTCTGCTTCTTGTTTTTTTATTCCTTCTAAAATTGCGGGTTTAAAATGTTCATTTTTTATCAAATGAAAAGGCGGAACTTGATAAGGTGTTGTGTACGTTTCAAAAAACGGATTCATATTGGTTTTGTCTTGTGCGTTAATTGTTATAGCAGAAGTAATTGCTGAAAATAATAGTATGGTTTTGATTTTCATTATTGTGAAATTTAAAACGTAAAAATAATTTATTTTACTGCTAACACCAAAACTTAACTATATTTTGTGAATTTGACATAAAAAAACTCCTAGAGATTCAGGAGTTTTATGTTTTATTGTTTTATAATCTTTTTATTTAAAGTTCGCGCGTTCGTTTCAATAAAAATAGTGTAAATACCCGAACTTAGATTCGATAAATCTAGAGTTCTTTTATTGTTATTTATTTCGTTTGAAAATATTATTTGTCCTAATTGATTGTAAATTCTGATATTTCTAATTTGATTATCACTTTCAATATTTAAATTATCTATAACAGGATTTGGAATTAATTTAAAATTATCAATTATAAAAGTTTCAGAATTTAGAGTAGATTGGACATTTACCCTAGCACTAAAAGTATTCCCAATAGCAGTATTGTTTATAGGTGTAATTGTATAATCTACATAACCATTTGCGTTAACATCTATTAAAGAAAGTTGTTGTGCAATAGTAGTTCCTGATCCATTTGAAGCTCCGCTAATATTGTTTGCTGTAAATGTCCAAGTAAAATTTGAATTTGATACATTACTACTTGATAATACAATATTAGAAAAATCATTATTATTAATAGTTTGATTAGTTGTATTTGCAATTCCAATAGGAACTATGTCAATATTTACTGTAGCTGTAGAAAAGCTATAGCAGCCTGTATTGTCATCTATTAATTCATATTTAAATGAACTATTTGAGGCTCCGGCTTCAGGAGTAAATGTTCCTCCTATAGCATCAAAAGTTCCTCCGGTTCCAACTGTTCTTGTCCATGTTCCTCCAGCTTCTTCTCCTGAAATTATTGAAAATAGATCAATGGGTGTAGTTGAAGTTTCACTTGCCGAAATATCACCATCTAGTCCTGTATTGGGCGAAGGATTTACATATACAGTTAAAGTAATTGGGCTTCCTTGACAAACACCTCTAACAGGGGTTACATAATATATAGCAGTACCAATCATTGTGTTGTCAATTACTGCTAAAAAGTCATTAATCGACAATCCTGTCCCAGATGAAGCACCAGTTAAATTAGTAGAAGTTGAAGTCCAAGTGAAATAAGTTCCAGATAATGTTGAAGCAAGATAAAGATCTGCGAATTCATTACTACAAATAGATAGATTTGGAGATGGTATTGCTACAGGTATAGGATTTACTGTAATCATAATATTTATTGGATTTCCATCTTCTCCATTTGCTCTCGGTGTTATTGATAATATTATATTACCATTCAATTGTGAGTTTGCTAGATTTACTGTTTGATTGATATTTGTTTCATTTCCAAAAGGTAAAAAGGAATTACTTATATTATTGGTGGTGGCAGCCCATGTATAAGTAGTGTTAGGCGTATCACTATTTAGGACAATATCAGTTACTGACCCATCACAAATTGATGATGTAAAAGTTGCTGTTACTGTTGGTGGAACTAATGAATTACTTTTTGAAAAAATAAAATTGCTTAATAAAATTAAAGAAAGTAGAATGTAGCTTTTTTTCATTTGTTTGTTTTTTGTTTATCAAAAATATATAAAATATTTCATTAACAAATTAGTTCTAAAGTTTTAATTTAAAATGATTCAATTAAATTATCTTTGCACCTTCAAAAATTTCAGTAAATGCCTTTTAGCTTTTTACTTATAACTTTTTACTTAAAAAAATGATTACAGTTAACGACATTGCCGTAGAATTTGGTGGAACAACCCTATTTAGTGATATTACTTTTGCTATTAATGAAAATGATAAAATTGCCCTAATGGGTAAAAATGGTGCTGGAAAATCAACCTTACTAAAGATTGTAGCTGGAGCTAATAAACCTACACGAGGTGGAATTTCGGCACCTAGTGATGCTGTAATTGCTTATTTACCTCAGCATTTACTTACTTCAGATAATTGTACGGTTATGGAAGAAACTTCAAAAGCTTTTTCTGAAGTTTTAAATATGAAAAAAGAAATTGATGATATCAATGAGCAATTAACCGTTCGTACTGATTATGAAAGTGATGACTACATGAAGTTAATCGAACGCGTTTCGGAATTATCTGAAAAATTTTATTCGATTGAAGAAGTAAATTATGAAGCAGAGGTTGAAAAAGTATTAAAAGGTTTGGGTTTTGAAAGAGAAGATTTCACTCGATTAACATCTGAGTTTTCTGGAGGTTGGAGAATGCGTATTGAGTTAGCCAAAATCCTATTGAAAAAACCTGATTTGATTCTTTTAGATGAGCCAACGAATCACTTAGATATGGAGAGTATTCAATGGTTAGAAGAATTCTTAATGAATCAGGCTAAAGCGGTTATGGTTATTTCGCACGATAGAGCGTTTGTAGATAATATTACCAATCGTACCATTGAAGTTACAATGGGAAGAATTTACGATTACAAAGCGAAATATTCAGATTATTTGGTTTTACGTCAAGATAGAAGAATTCACCAACAAAAAGCGTACGATGAGCAACAGAAATTTATTGCGGAAAATCAAGCTTTTATTGAACGATTCAAAGGAACGTATTCTAAGACTGAGCAAGTGCAATCGCGTGTTAGAATGTTAGAAAAATTAGTTCTAGTTGAAGTAGATGAAGTAGATACTTCGGCATTAAAATTGAAATTTCCACCTTCACCACGTTCAGGACAATATCCTGTTGTTGTATCAGAGTTAACCAAAAAATATGGTGATCATGTAGTGTTTAATAATGCTAATTTGGTTATTGAAAGAGGACAAAAAGTGGCTTTTGTAGGAAAAAATGGAGAAGGGAAATCAACTATGATTAAGGCCATTATGGGCGAAATTGAATACGAAGGAGGAAAAGTTGAAATTGGTCACAATGCTCAAATTGGGTATTTTGCTCAAAATCAAGCCGCTCTATTAGATGGAGAATTAACCGTTTTTGATACAATTGATCGAATTGCGGTTGGCGATATTCGTACGAAAATTAAAGATATGTTGGGCGCTTTCATGTTTAAAGGCGACGATATTCAAAAGAAAGTAAAAGTGCTTTCTGGGGGAGAAAAAACACGTTTAGCGATGATTAAATTGTTGTTAGAACCGGTAAACGTTTTAATTCTGGATGAGCCAACAAATCACTTAGATATGAAAACAAAAGACATCATCAAAGATGCATTACGTGATTTTGACGGAACATTAATTTTAGTTTCACACGACCGTGATTTCCTTGATGGTTTGGCCGAAAAAGTATTTGAATTCGGACACAAACGCGTTAAAGAACATTTTGAAGATATCAAAGGTTTCTTAGCACACAAGAAAATGGAATCGTTGAAAGAGATTGAGAAATAGTGTTGCGTTTTCAGTCTCAGTCTCAGTTTTCAACTTTAGTTTGAAAATATCTTAATATTTAAAATCCTGCAATATAGACTTAAAATATTGCAGGATTTTTTATCTAAGTTTCATTTAGAGCATTTATCCAAATGTTTAAAATTCATCTTTAAATTCTTTAAAAATTTTTCTAAGTTTTCTTTTAGAAATGTTTTTAGTGGTTATTGCAATTACACCAAATTTTCCTTTGTCACCATACAATTCAATCGCTTTTTCATCTTTCCAAACCATTACTGATGCTATATCATTAGGATTTAAATATGCCATAACTTCATATTTTAAGATGGAATCGTTTACAACAATTAATGGATCGTTTTTTTTGGAAACAATTTTTACATTCTTATCTTGACTAAAAGTGATATTTACTAAAAATAGTATAACAATTGTTAGTGTGAATTTTAATTTTTTCATTTTTATGTTTTGATTTTTGAATTTGATATTGAACTTGTTCTTGAATTTGCTCTTGACTTTGAATTTAACTATGTTATTTCTTAATCAAAATAATAACCACTCCTTTTTCACCTTTTTTACCATATATTTTTACAGCATCTACAGGTTGAATGACTTCAATTTTTTCAATTTTTTGTTTAGATAATGGCGCATACGGACTCGTTGGATTTTCTCCAAATAATGATGCTTCCGAATATTCAACACCATTAATAAAATAAATTGGTTCCTTTAGTTCAACAATAGACTCTATTTCATCTGGATTGAGGTTGGAAAGCGATTTTTTACTCAATTCAACATTAATAAGTAGTAAATCATCATTTGCTGCTTTTTTATCTTTATCCTGAGTTGTATCTGCCAAATTCATTTTAAAATCGTATTGTTTTCCTTTTGCTAAATACCCCATATTGTTTATCGAAGCCGAATTCGAAATATTATTCTGATACGAAGGAACCAAACTCGTTTTTGCCATTTCTTGTACTTCTTCCACGGCAATTGGTGAACCAACTACAACTTCTTTTTTTGATTTGTAATTTATGGTGTCGTTAATTACAATGTTGTTTTGGATCACGATTTGTTGTTGTAAAATTTGTTCAGCGTCTTTTTTAATTTCGGGGTTTGTTATTACATAACTACTAGTGGATTCTGGTGTTGGAATATTGTTTTTTGATGAATCTATTGTAGTGATCGTGTTTTCAGGAATTATAACATTTTCTCTTTCTTGTAGTAAGAAAAAAGTTAAGGTTCCTACCAATACAATTGAAGCTGCAACCGCTATTTTTTTCCACAAATGTTTCTCTTTTTTTAAGGTTTGTGTTTCTAGCTTGTCTTCTACACGTGCCCAAATCTTCTCCATACCTGGAAAGTCTTTTTGCTCTGCGTTTTCTGCAGCCTTTTGCATTTTTTTATATAATTTTTCTTCTGTTCCCATGACTATTTTGCTTTTTGATAATAGAAAGTTCTTACCAATTCCTTTAATTTACTTTTCGCCGCATTTAATTGCGATTTCGATGTTCCTTCACTTATTCCCAATTGTTCGGCAATTTCTTTGTGCGAATAACCTTCAATCACAAACAAATTAAAAATCGTTTGGCAGCCATCGGGTATGTATTGAAGTAAATTGAGTAAATCTTCTTCTTCTAAATCGGTGACTTCATCAGCTAAGGGTTGCGAATTGTAACTCACGTCTTCTAAATACAAATTAAAGTTGATGTTCTTTTTTATTTGTAACAGACAGTTGTTCACCGTTATTTTTCGTGCCCAAGCTTCAAATGCCAAATCCTCTTTCAGCTGTTCAATTTTTGTGAATATGGTAAAAAAAGCATCGGCCAATACTTCTTCTATTTCTTCCTCCTTTTTTAAATACCGTTTGCACAAACGATAGAGTTTTGGTGCCATAATTTCATACACCATGCGTTGCGCTTCGCGGTGTTGTTTTCGGCAGCCTTGTATGTGTTTTACATCCATAAAAATGTTTTTATTTTCAAAAATCAAGTTCAATTTCAACTTCAATGTTCAATTTTTTTTGCTTTTGAAATTGAACTTGTTCTTGATTTTGACCTTGCTCTTGACTTCGCTTTTTTATATAGAGCAGAAAAGTTGGTAAAAGGTTGGGAAGGAAGTGAAAAAAATTATTTCTTCAACGTTAACTTATAAATTTCAGCTTCTAAACTTTCTGTATCATTGTCTTCACACAATAAAAACTCAATTTCAATTTCTGATTCCTTGTAAAATGTAATGCCTTCAAATTTCTGATGTTCCGATAACAATTTCACATCAATAATTTCAAAAGTTGGTGCATGCATAATACCTAGAATGGTTCCTAAAACTTCGCCATCTTCATAAGTAGATTCCGTGTTTTCGGCGCAAGCCAAGAAATAAATTTTATCATTAACTAAAACAGCATCGGTAAAAGTGGTTTCAATATCATCTAACGTTGGAAGCGAAATCGGTACAAATTTTATACCATCTTCTTGGTTATTTGGTATGATAAAAATGCCATTTCTACTGTTTTTTGAATTGCCTCTTTGGAACAACAACATAGTTTGATGCGCATAAATAGCGCCTTCAATGTTTAGTTGGTCATCAGTAAACGAACCAATATCTTTTAATTTTTGATATAGATTCGATAAATCTTGCGATTGTAAAGCATCCGAACCCAAATCTAAAGCGTACATAGTGTTTCGTTTTGCAGTAGAACCAGAGCCCAACATAATGAGTTGATTTCCATATTGCGTAATACTTTCTAAATCAGGTTTGTTTTCTTTTTCAATTTGCTCTTTTGCTTCTTTTACTAATGGAAATTTTAATAAAAGTTTTCTATTCATATCAAATTGATATAAATATTGACTTGAATCTGAAATTAAAAATAGCACATCTTGCGAATACACCAATCCAGATGCTGAAGAAATGCCTTGTATGGTTGCGAAAGTAGTAAGTTTAAAATTTTCCATATTTTTACAAATGCGATTTTTTAAGATTTAAAAATACTAACTTTACCACATTATTACCTATTAAAATGAAAAATATCGAAATTGATCACCTAAAAGTTTCTTCAAATATTAAATTGAGTTCAATTCCAACTCATATAGATGTTGAAGCTTCGGAAAAGAAAAAGGAAAAAGAACTCGATAAAATCAGAATTAAATTAAGTAAATTACAAGATAAACTTTATGCGCACAATAAATATGGTGTGCTTATTTGTTTACAAGGTATGGATACTGCTGGAAAAGATAGTCTTGTTCGTGAAGTATTTAAAGAATTTAATGCACGTGGAGTAGTGGTACATAGTTTTAAAACACCAAACGCAAACGAATTAGAGCATGATTTTCTATGGCGTCATTACATAGCTTTACCAGAAAAAGGCAAATTTTCTGTTTTTAACAGAACTCATTATGAAAATGTTTTGGTAACCAGAGTGCATCCTAATTATATTTTAAATGAGAATATTCCAGGTATTACAACTGTAGAAAACATTACAACTGAATTTTGGGAAAATCGTTTTGAAAGTATTAATAATTTTGAAAAACATATTTCTCAAAATGGCATTATCATATTGAAGTTTTTCTTGCATTTAAGCAAAGAAGAACAAAGACACCGCTTGATTAGAAGATTAGAAACTGAAAAACATAATTGGAAATTTTCTCCAAGTGATTTAAACGAAAGGGAATTGTGGGATGAATATCAAAGATGTTATGAAGAAGCAATCAATAAAACATCTAAAGCATATGCTCCTTGGTATATAATTCCAGCAGATAATAAAGAAACAGCTCGATATTTAGTAGCAAAATCAATCTTAAAAGAACTAGAAAAATATACGGATATAAAAGAGCCAGAGCTTGAACAAGAAATAAAAGATAACATTAAAATGTATCGAGATAAACTGGCAAGTGAACAATAAATTTGAAAGAATCAACAACAATTTTAAGAACAATTTCAAGTTATATGAATAACTAAAATTAAAAACAATAAACTGATAGAATGAAAGTATATACAAAAACAGGAGACACCGGAACCACAGCATTATTTGGAGGAACGCGTGTGCCCAAACATCATATCCGAATTGAAAGTTATGGAACTGTTGACGAATTGAATTCGCATATTGGATTAATTCGTGATCAAGACATGAGCGATTTATACAAAAAAGTACTAATCGAAGTTCAAGATAGATTATTTACTGTTGGAGCTATTTTAGCAACACCGCCCGAAAAAGAAACCTTGAAAAATGGTCAGCCACGCTTGCAAAACCTTGGTATAGTGGAATCGGATATTGAATTTTTGGAAAACGAAATTGATACTATGGAAGAAGCGTTACCTCCAATGACACATTTTGTTTTGCCAGGCGGACACACAACTGTGTCATATTGTCATATAGCACGCTGCGTATGCCGAAGAGCCGAGCGTTTAGCTGTACATTTGAATGACATAGAACCCACAGATGAACGCGTAATTAAGTACCTAAACCGACTTTCTGACTACCTTTTTGTGTTGGCACGAAAGTTGTCCCATGATTTGAACGCTGATGAAGTAAAATGGATTCCTAGAAAATAGTAATAAGTAATCAGTTTTAAGTGTTCAATATGCCCGAAAATAGTAATAAAAAGTCATGTTTTGAACATTAAAAAAAAACGTTCTTAAATTTTAATAAAAAAAGTAAAAAAAAACTTGACTTTTTAAGTAATAAATTTATTTTTGCATAAACTTAAATCGATAAAAAGATGTATTGGACTTTAGAATTAGCATCCTATTTGAGCGATGCACCATGGCCAGCTACCAAAGACGAACTTATCGACTACGCTATTAGAACTGGAGCTCCATTAGAAGTAGTGGAAAACTTACAGTCTATAGAAGACGAAGGGGAAATCTATGAATCAATGGAAGAGATTTGGCCTGATTATCCTACAGACGAAGATTATCTTTGGAATGAGGACGAATATTAAAAATAAATAAACACAACAGAAATAAGTCTCTTTACTGAGGCTTTTTTTTTGGTTATATTTGCAAACTATATTGAAATAACAAAATTATGAGTATCATAAATTCTATATTGAAGGCTTTTGTGGGGGATAAATCGGAGAAAGATGTAAAAGCGATTCAACCTATCATTACCAAAATTAAATCATTTGAAGGCGCATTACAAGCCTTATCGCATGACGAATTACGTGCTAAAACAGCCGAATTCAAAGCTAAAATTCAAAATGCTCGCGCTGATAAAGACGCTAAAATTGCTTCTTTAAAACAAGATGCTGAGCAAACTCAAGATATTGATGCTCGTGAAGATATCTACGCAGAAATCGATAAAATTGAGAAAGAAGCTTATGAAATTTCTGAGAAAGTATTAAATGAAATTCTTCCTGAAGCTTTTGCAGTGGTGAAAGAAACCGCTCGTCGTTTTAAAGACAATACAACAATTACTGTAACTGCTACTCCAAAAGACAGAGAGTTATCAGCTACAAAACCATATATCAATATTGAAGGTGATAATGCTACTTGGGCAAACTCTTGGGATGCTGCTGGTAAAGCCATCACTTGGGATATGATTCACTACGATGTTCAGCTGATTGGTGGAGTGGTGTTGCATCAAGGTAAAATTGCCGAAATGCAAACAGGAGAAGGTAAAACTTTAGTAGCAACATTACCATTATACTTGAATGCGTTAACAGGAAACGGAGTGCACTTAGTAACCGTGAATGATTACTTAGCGCGTCGTGATAGTACGTGGAAAGCTCCTTTATTCGAATTCCATGGATTAACAGTTGATTGTATTGATAATCACCAACCAAACTCTCCAGAAAGAAGAAAAGCATACGAAGCAGATATTACGTACGGAACCAATAACGAATTTGGTTTCGATTACCTTCGTGATAACATGGCGCATGCTCCAGAAGATTTGGTACAACGTAAACACAATTATGCTATTGTCGATGAGGTTGATTCGGTATTAATTGATGATGCTAGAACACCATTAATTATTTCTGGACCAGTACCGCAAGGAGATCGTCACGAATTCTTAGAATTAAAACCAAAAGTTGAAAACTTAGTTACGTTACAACGTAAATTAGCTACAGATTGTTTGACAGAAGCAAAACGTTTATTCAAAGAAGGAAATACTAAAGACGCTGGTTTCTATTTATTACGCTCGCACAGAGCATTACCAAAGAGTAAAGCGTTAATCAAATTCTTATCGGAAGAAGGAGTTAAACAATTACTTCAAAAAACAGAGAATTATTACATGCAAGATAACAACAAAGAGATGCCAAAAATTGATGAGGCATTGTACTTTGTTATCGAAGAAAAAAATAACCAAGTTGAATTAACGGATAACGGAATTCAGTTTTTATCAACAGATACGGATGCTCAATTCTTCGTTTTACCAGATATTGGAACAGGAATTGCCCAAATCGAAAGAGAAAATTTATCTCCAGAAGAAGCAGCTGAGAAAAAAGAAGAATTATTCCGTGATTTCTCTGTAAAATCAGAGCGTATTCACACGTTAACGCAGTTATTAAAAGCGTATACTTTATTCGAAAAAGATACAGAATACGTTATCATGGACAATAAAGTAATGATTGTAGATGAGCAAACAGGACGTATCATGGATGGTCGTCGTTACTCGGATGGTTTACACCAAGCAATCGAAGCTAAAGAAAATGTAAAAATCGAAGCAGCAACGCAAACTTTCGCTACTATTACTTTACAGAATTATTTCCGTATGTATAATAAGTTGGGAGGTATGACGGGAACAGCTTCAACAGAAGCAGGAGAGTTCTGGGAAATCTACAAATTAGATGTAGTAGAAATTCCAACGAATCGTCCAATTGCTCGTAAAGATAAAGACGATTTAATTTACAGAACGGTTCGTGAGAAATTCAACGCCGTTATCGAAGATGTAGTGCAATTATCAAATGCAGGAAGACCGGTATTGATTGGAACAACTTCAGTAGAGATTTCGGAATTATTAAGCCGAATGTTGAAATTAAGAGGTATTCAACACAACGTATTGAATGCTAAAATGCACAAAAGCGAGGCTGAAATTGTAGCGGAAGCAGGTAAGCCTGGAGTAGTTACAATTGCAACGAATATGGCAGGTCGTGGTACCGATATTAAATTGTCTGACGAAGTGAAGAAAGCAGGTGGTTTAGCTATTATCGGAACAGAACGTCACGATTCGCGTCGTGTAGACCGTCAGTTACGTGGTCGTGCGGGTCGTCAAGGAGATGTAGGTAGTTCTCAATTCTATGTGTCTTTGGAAGATAACTTAATGCGTTTATTCGGTTCAGAAAGAGTAGCGAAAGTTATGGATAGAATTGGTCTGAAAGAAGGAGAAGTAATCCAACATTCGATGATGACAAAATCTATCGAAAGAGCGCAGAAAAAAGTAGAAGAAAATAACTTTGGTGTTCGTAAACGTTTGTTAGAATATGATGACGTTATGAATGCTCAAAGAGAAGTAGTATACAAAAGAAGACGTCACGCTTTACATGGAGAACGTTTGAAAGTGGATATTGCGAATATGATGTACGATACTTGCGAATTAGTAGTGGAGCAAAACAAACTGGCAGAAGATTTCAAAAACTTCGAGTTTGAATTAATTCGTTATTTCTCAATCAGTGCGCCAGTTACAACAGCGGAATTCTCAAAATTATCAGTTAGAGAAATCACTGGTAAAGTGTACAAAGCCGTTTTAGCGCATTATGAAGAGAAAATAGCAAGAGATGCAAGTGAATCGTATCCAATTATTAAAAATGTATACGAAAATAATAACGGTCAATACCAACGAATTGTAGTTCCATTTACAGACGGAATTAAAACGTTAAACGTAGTAACCGATTTAGAAAAAGCGTATACAACTGAAGGGCGTTCGTTAGTGGCTGATTTTGAGAAAAACATCACACTAGCAATTGTAGATGAAGCTTGGAAAAAACACTTACGTAAAATGGACGAATTGAAGCAATCAGTTCAGTTAGCGGTTCACGAACAAAAAGATCCACTATTGATTTACAAATTTGAAGCATTCAACTTGTTCAAGAAAATGATTGACGATGTAAATAAAGAAGTAATTTCGTTCTTATTTAAAGGTGATTTACCACATCGAAATGAAAACATTCAAGAAGCAAGACAAGAAACTCGTAAAGAGCAATATACAGAAACTAAAGAAGATTTAAATGCACCAGCTTCAGAAGCTAAAAAAGCTGGAGAAATGGCAAGTCAAAGACCTCAAGTTACAGAAACGATTACGAGAGAGATGCCAAAAATCAATCGTAATGACACCGTTACCATCAAACACGTAATGAGTGGAAAAAGCGAAACCATGAAATACAAAAAAGCAGAAAGCATGTTAGCTTCTGGCGAATGGGTTTTGGTAAACGAGTAATAGTAATTACAAAAATCAGATAAATTAATCCTCAATTACAAATGTAATTGGGGATTTTTTTAAAAGATAATTTAAGAATCTTCTAAATTCTCATTAAAAGCTGAAGGTAATAATTGCGGAATAAATTTTATCAAAATAGGCAATAAAAGTCCGCCACCAGGAAGTAAAAAGATAGTTAGTGATGGAACGGTTTTGCAGATATCGAGTATTTGTTTTTTTACTTTCTTTTTTTCTTCTTTGCTTAAATCCTTTGTGGTGGATTTCGCTAAAAGTTGCATCAATTCGCCACTTTCTTTGATTTCTTTAGTTAATCTATCTTTGTTGCGAATAATAAGTTTGGTTACATTTTTATTGGCTTGATCGTAAAAATGCTTTATTGGATTTGAGTAGTTGAAAAACGGAATTTCTTCTTTGTATTTTGTTATGAAATTATTGATTTCATTAGAACTTTTTTCAAGTAATGATGCATCTAATTCCAAATCCAAACTTAATTGCTTCAAGAAATCAATTTCTTTAGGTTCTAATTTTTCATCACTCCATAATGCCATTTGGGCTATATCAAGTAAATATAATTTTTCCATGAATGAAGAATAGCGAATTAGTTTGATTTCTGCTAATTCAATATTTTCTATAGAATTAAATTTGGTATAACGAATCGAATTTTCAAATAATTTCACCAATAATTCATCGTATTTCGACTTTTTCTCTTTGATTTTTAAAGCCAAGGAAACAATTTTAATACAATCTGATTCTATATTTTTTAAATAATCAGCTGGCAAAGTATTGTTTTTTAAAAAGTGCTCAAATGCTAATACATCAATAAATAATAATGCATTTGTAATAATATGAGAGAAATTCTTACTTATCGTATTACTATTTGTTTGAATTCTTTCGTCAATAATACTTTCTAAACGATAACTTAAGGAACCTTCTGGTAATAATTTCTTAATGAAATTTAAGTTTTCAGGCTGAATTATTTTATAAAATTGATACACTAAGTCAATAAATTCTTCCTTAGATCCATTATTTTTTTCTAAACAATAAACAGAAAATAAAGTATTTAGAAATCCTACTTTTGTTACTTCATCATACGACCATTTTGTGGTGTTAATTTGATTTTGAAGTTGGTAACAAACTACATATCCGTAAATAAAACCAGTGGCTCTACAATCTTCGTAAAAAGACAATGTATTTCCTTGAAAATCAATGAAGTTATCATTATTCTCAATAAAAAATTTGTCAATCCATCCGTTTGCAGAAGGGTTTATCATGTTTATAGTTTTTCTTTTAAGTATTTTCCTGTAACTGAATTTTTATTTTTAGCTACTTCTTCAGGTGTTCCGAAAGCTACTAATTTTCCTCCATTTTCGCCACCTTCTGGACCAATATCTAAAATATAATCAGCACATTTGATTAAATCTAAATTGTGTTCAATCACGATAATTGAATGACCTTTTTCTAACAACGCATCAAACGAAGCTAATAATTTTTTGATATCGTGAAAATGCAATCCAGTTGTTGGTTCGTCAAATACAAACAAAGCTCGGTCTTTAATAGTGCCTTTTACTAAAAAAGAAGCCAATTTTATACGTTGCGCCTCGCCACCAGAAAGGGTAGAAGAGGATTGTCCTAATTGAACATAACCTAATCCTACATCTTGCAAAGGTTGTAATTTTTGCGTGATTTTGGTCTGTTTGTGTTCCGTAAAGAATAATAAAGCTTCATCAATTGTCATTTTTAAAATGTCATCAATGTTTTTGTTTTCGAATGTAACTTCTAACACTTCTTTTTTGAAACGTTTTCCATTACAAGCTTCACATTCTAAGTGAACATCGGCCATAAATTGCATTTCAATCGTTACTTCGCCATCACCTTTACATACTTCACATCTTCCACCATCAACATTGAATGAGAAATGTTTTGCTTGATAATTTCGTAATTTGGAAACGTTTTGTTTGGCAAATAAATCCCGAATATCATCGTAAGCTTTAATATAGGTAACCGGATTCGAACGCGAACTTCTTCCAATCGGATTTTGGTCAACGTATTCTATATGTTTAATGTGTGAAAAACTTCCAGCTAATTCGGTAAATTGACCTGCTTTTTCTCCAACACCTTCTAATTTCTTTTGAATGGCAGGAAATAAAATTTTCTTCACCAAGGTACTTTTTCCACTTCCTGAAACTCCAGTAATCACTGTCAGACATTCTAATGGGAAAGTGAAATTTTCATTTTTCAAGTTATTTTCTCTTGCACCAATAACTTCGATATGATTTTTAAATTTTCTTCTAGTTTTTGGAACTGAAATTTCTTCTTTTCCGTTCAGATATTTAGCTGTTAATGAATCAGCTTTCAAAATTTCATTATACGTTCCTTGCGCTACTAATTCACCGCCATGAGTTCCTGCTTCTGGTCCAATGTCAATAATCATATCGGCTGCTTTCATGATGTCTTCGTCGTGCTCTACTACGATTACGGTATTTCCTAAATCGCGAAGATTTTTTAAAACATCAATTAGTCGTTCCGTATCTTTTGGATGTAAACCGATACTTGGTTCGTCTAAAATATACATCGAACCTACCAAACTACTACCTAATGAAGTCGCTAAGTTAATTCGTTGCGATTCTCCACCAGAGAGTGTATTAGAATTACGATTTAAAGTCAAATAACTCAATCCCACATTGTATAAGAAGTCTAAACGATTGTTGATTTCAATTAATAAGCGTTTGGCAACTTTAGCATCATATTCGTTTAATTCTAATTTTTTGAAGAATTCTATTAAGTTTACAATTGGTAAATCCACTAAATCAGAAATTGTTTTTCCTCCAACTTTAATGAAATTAGCTTCATAACGTAAACGTTTTCCTTTACAAGTGGTACATTTTGTTTTTCCGCGATATCTCGAAAGTAATACACGGTTTTGAATTTTATAATTTTTTTCTTCTAATTCGGCAAAGAAATCATGTAAACCAGTGAAATACGAATTTCCATCCCAAATCAGTTGTTTTTGTTCGTCTGAAAGTTCGAAAAAGGGTTTGTGAATAGGAAAATCAAATTTATAAGCGGTATTTACTAATTGGTCGCGATACCAACTCATGCTTTCACCTCTCCAAGGGAAAATAGCATTTTCATAAACTGATAAAGCAGTGTTTGGAATCACTAAATCTTCATCAATTCCGATAACACTTCCGTAGCCTTCACATGTTGGACATGCACCATAAGGATTATTGAAGCTGAATAAGTGAATGTTCGGCTCTAAAAAAGTAATGCCATCCAATTCAAAATTAGAACTGAATTCTAAACGTTTTTGTGAATCAACTTCTTGTAAATAACAAATACCTTTTCCTTCATAAAAAGCAGTTTGAACGGCATCGGCTAATCGATTATAGAATTCTTCTTCGTCTTTAACTACGATTCGGTCAACGATAAGGAGAATGTCTTTGTTGTCTAATTGATGTTGGTTTATGGTATCCAAACGAACCATTTCGTTATCCACTAAAATACGAGCAAAGCCTTGTTGTAATAATACTTTTAGTTTGTCTTCTAAAGCTCTTCCTTCTTCTAAATGAATAGGAGCTAGTAAAAGCCATTTGCTATCAATAGAAAATGTTTTAATTTCATTAATAACATCCGAAACCGTATCTTTCTTAACTTCTTTACCAGAAATAGGCGAGTAGGTTTTTCCAATTCGAGCAAAAAGCAATTTTAAATAATCATAAATTTCAGTTGAAGTTCCTACAGTAGAACGAGCATTACTAGTATTTACTTTTTGTTCGATTGCGATTGCGGGTGCTATCCCTTTTATATATTCTACTTTTGGTTTGTCTAACCTACCTAAAAACTGACGAGCATATGATGATAAACTTTCCACATATCTACGTTGTCCTTCGGCATACAATGTATCGAATGCCAAACTTGATTTTCCTGAACCCGAAAGTCCAGTAATTACTACTAACTTATTTCTAGGAATAGCAACATCTAAATTTTTAAGGTTGTGTAATTGGGCTCCTTTTATTAAAATGTTTTTTTTGGGTTCTAGTTTTGAAAAATCAAATTTTTTCATGGCAGTTTTTAAATGATGTGCAAAGATAATTAATCTAATTTAAGTTATTACTTTACTACAGTTTTTAGATGTTTGATTTTATTAATTTTACTATTAAGAAATCGTTATAGTTACTAATTTTATCAAATTAAAAACTATACATTAACTATACATTTAAAAAATTTAACATTTTTTAATAAATATAAAGTATTGTAAATCAATATTTTATGTTTTCAATGTTTTTTTCTTACATTATAGCTTTAAAAGTCATGTTGTATAGTTTGTATATATAAATTGTGAATTGTTTAAAAAAAATATAATTTAAATTTACAATTATTATTATTTAACTAATTAAATTTAGATATTATGAAAAAAATTACTTTTTTGTTAACATTAATTACCGCTTCATTAGGTTTTGCTCAAAATCTAGTAACTAATGGTGATTTTCAAACGGGATCTGCAGCTCCTTGGTACAACAATGCTGCGAATGTAGTAGATTTAGGCGGAGGTAACTTTGTAAACGAAGCTAACATTGGTGCCGCTGGTAATCCTTGGGACGTTAATTTAAGTCAAGATGTTGTATTAGAAGATGGTAAAACATATAGATTTACTTTTGATGCATACACTGACCTTATTACAGGTTCAAGAACAATTATTGCTGGTTTAGGTCAAAATAATGCTCCTTATGCCGCTTTAACTTATACGCCAACATTAACTTCAACTCCTCAAACTTTTTCTTATGATATTACTATTAATTATGGTAATACTGTGACAGACAGAGTTATTTTTGATATGGGAGCAGCTGTTGGATATGTTTTTATTGATAATGTATCTGTAGTTGAAGTTGTTAATACTTGTTCTAATGGTATTCAAGATGGAACTGAAACGGGAATTGATTGTGGAGGTACATGTGCTCCATGTTCTACATCAGTGCCAACAACAAATGCACCAACACCTACACATTTACAAGCTAATGTAGTTTCTGTTTTTAGTGATTCTTACACTAGTATAGCAACTAATCTAAATCCAAACTGGGGTCAAAGTGGTTCTGTAAATCCTAATTTTACTGTAACTTCTGGTAACAATATATTAGCATATACAAATTTTAATTATCAAGGTACAGAATTAACAGGTACTAATTTATCAGCAATGGAATACTTGCATGTAGATGTTTGGTCTAATGCAAATCCTGCAAATACTATACTACAAGTAAGTCCAATTAGTAATGCAGGTGGTGCTTCTGAGTTTTTAGTAACAATTAACCACGTTCAAGGACAATGGTATAGTGTAGATATTCCTAAGTCAGCGTTTACAGGAATGACTTGGACTAATGTTTATCAAATGAAATTTGCTGCAAATGGTCCTGGTAGTTCTGTTCCAGCAGATTTTTATTTTGATAATATTTATTTTTGGAAAAATTCTGTAGATCCTACTGCTGATGCAACATTGAGTGACCTTCAAGTAGATGGTTCAACTATTCCAGGATTTGGTTCTACAATTCAAACCTATAATTATGAATTATTAACAGGAACTACAGTTGTACCTCAAATCACTAGTGTTACGACTACAAATGCATCTGCTTCATATATTATTTCACAAGCTTCAACTTTACCAGGTTCAGCTACAATTACAGTAACTTCAGCTAATGGTTTAGAAACAAGTATTTACACTGTTAATTTTGTTTTAACTGGTCCATCTACAAATGCACCAACACCACCAAACAGAGCAACTTCTGATGTTATTTCTTTATTTAGTGATGCTTACACTAATGTTCCAGTATCAGAATGGTCAACCTCTTGGGATGATTCAAACATTCAAGATATAACATTATCTGGTAATGCTATGAAGAAAATTAATTTTGGAAACTTCTTAGGTGTTCAATTAGCAAATTATGAAGATGCAACTTCAATGACTCATTTTCATATGGATTATTATATCGATGCAGGAACTGATTTAGTTGGAAAAGTATTAAATCCTAAATGGTCAAATCATGCAGGTCAAGCTGGTGAAACTTCAGCTTTATTGTTAACGCATTTACCAACTACAACTGGTTCATGGGTTTCTATTGATGTGCCTTTAACATCTTTTGCAGGAGCACAAAGTAGAGAAGCATTATATCAATTTTTGATTACATCAAATTTAGGATCAGTTTATGTTGACAATATTTATTTACATAAAAATACTGTATTATCTAATGATAGCTTTGCAACAACTAAAGTAAAATTATATCCTAATCCTACTTCAAATATTTTAAATATAGAAGCTAATGGAGTTATTCAAAACATAGCAGTTTATAATGTTTTAGGACAAGAAGTAATGAACAAACAAACAGAAGGTACTTCAATTAGTTTAGATGTTTCAAGCTTGAATTCAGGTATCTATGTTATTAAAACTATGATTGACGGAAATGTTTCTTCAACTAAGTTTATAAAAGAATAAATACTATTTTGTATTTTTATAAAAGACTGTCAGAAATGACAGTCTTTTTTTTGCTATCATTTTTTTATAAATAAATTAATACATATCTTTAGTAACAAATTATAAAAAAATGCAATTTTCAAAAACAATTTTCAAGCTCTTTTTAGCTTTATTTTCTTTGTTTGGATTAGCACAGCAGTTGCCTCCTATTGTAAAATACTCAAAAGAAGATTATAAAGCGGGTATTCAGAATTGGATGATTTCACAAGATAATCATCGTTTTATGTATTTTGCAAATAATGAAGGATTACTTGAATTTAATGGTTCAAAATGGATTCTATATCCTTCTCCAAATGAAACTATTATTCGATCTGTAAAATGTATTAATGATGTTGTTTATACAGGTTCCTTCATGGAATTTGGTTTTTGGAAAAGAGCCGAAAACGGTCAGTTGGTTTACACTTCATTAAGCCATGCCATTAAAGATAAAATTAATGATGATGAACAGTTTTGGGGTATATTTCCTTTTGATAATTGGATTCTTTTTCAATCATTAGAGAAAATTTATGCTTATAATACTAAAACAAAATTGTTCACTATCATAAATCCAAATAGTACAATTTTAAAAGCTTTTCAAACAGTTAATACCATATATTTCCAAACAAATAAAGGGTTATATGAAATTGATCAAGGAAAAAGCAAACTATTTTTAAACAACGAAATTATCAATCAAAATAAAATCATTACAATTTTTGATACCAATAATGGTTTGCTACTAGTAACTCAAAAGAAAGGAATTTTTAAATATCAAAACGGAATTTTATCTAAATTTTTCACAAATATTGATGCTGAAATAGAACAAAGTAACATATACAGTTGTCAAATTCTATCGGATCAAAGTATTGCTTTGGGCTCTATTTCTAATGGAGTATTTATTTTATCTAAGGAAGGAAATTTAATATATCATATTACACAAAATTCAGGTTTAAGTAATAATACAGCGCTTTCACTTTTTGAAGATTTAGATAAAAATTTGTGGATAGGGTTAGATAATGGAATAAATTGTTTAAATATAAAATCACCAATTAAAAATTATTTAGATAATACGGGGATTTTAGGTACAATTTATACTTCTATAACACATAACAATAAGTTATATATTGGTACAAATCAAGGGTTGTTTTGTAAAGATTTATTTTCTTCTGCTAAGTTTGAA
This sequence comes from Flavobacterium cyclinae, assembly GCF_021172145.1. NCBI lineage: Bacteria > Pseudomonadati > Bacteroidota > Flavobacteriia > Flavobacteriales > Flavobacteriaceae > Flavobacterium > Flavobacterium cyclinae. Next base: position 1,890,043 of record NZ_CP089095.1, on the reverse strand, counting down.
TTTGTAAAAAATACTAAAGGTCAGGTTTGGAATTTATTTTCTTATCAAAACACACTTTTTTGCGGACATGATTCTGGAACTTTTATAGTGAATGATGGGGTAGCAAATTTAATTTACTCCGCTTCTGGTACATGGAAATTTGTTCCTTCAACAGTTTCTAGTAATCTTATATTACAAGGAAATTATAATGGTATCTCGGTTTTAGAGAAAAAAAATAATAACTGGGTTTTTAGGAACAAAATCAACGGATTTAATTATTCCTCTAAACATTTTGAAATTTTAAATTCAAAAGAAGTATTTGTAAGTCATGAGTACAAAGGTGTTTACCGTTTTACAATTGATTCACAATTAACATCTGCTTCCAATATTTTCAAATATAAAAATCCTGAAAAAGGTAAAAATGCCTCTTTAATTAAATATAATGATCATATTTATTATGCTTCTAAAGCAGGTGTATTTAAAATGAATAACAAAACTAAATCATTTGATTTAGATTCATCGTTAAGTTCAATGTTTCAAAATGATGAATATGTAACAGGAAAGATGATAGTGGATAAATCTAACAAACTTTGGTTTTTTACAAAGCATTATATTTATTACTATTCAGCAGGAAAACTGACTCCTGATTTAAAAAGAAATAGTTTACCAATACCATCTTCGTTGACAAATTCGATGCCTGGATATGAAAATATTCTTCAATTAGAAGACGATAATTATCTTATAGGAACAACAGATGGTTTTTATATTTTAAAAAATAACGATTTTAAATTTAATAATTATAAAGTTTCCATTTTTGGGATTACAAATAATTCAATTAATGAAAAATCTACTAATGTTTCTATTCAAGAAGAAGGTAGTTTTGATTATGATGATAATAATCTAGCATTTTACTTTGCTGTACCAGAATATGATAAGTATATCAATGCTGAGTACCAATATAAATTAGAAGGTTTGCATGAAGAATGGAGCGATTGGTCTTTTAATTCACAAGTATTTTTTGAAAATTTACCATCTGGTAACTATCTGTTTAGTGTTCGAGCTAAAGTAGCAAATTCTATGACAGACAACATTGCAACCTATTCTTTTGAAATTAATAAGCCTTGGTATGCGAATAATTTTGCGATGTTTATTTATTTTATTCTGTTAATCATTTTAGCATTTTATATTCATAAATTTTACACCATTTATCATGAGAAAAGACATCAAAAGATAATTGCTGAAAATAATATGCTTCTAGAGCTTAAGGAGTTGGAGAACGAACAACAGATAATGAAAATTAAAAATGAGCAATTAGCTCAAGATGTTGATAAGAAAAACAAAGAGTTGGCGGTAACCAATATGAATTTGATTAAAAAAACAGAGCTACTCAACATCATTAAAGCCGATTTAAAAAACTCAACAGATAGTTCAACAAATCGAAGTATTAAATCGGTAATTTCAACTATTAATAAGAATGTAAAAGAAGAAAATACTTGGAATATTTTTAAAGAAGCATTTGATAGTGCCGATAACAATTTCTTGAAGAAAGTTAAAGAAAATCATCCAACTTTAACGCCTAATGATTTGAGGCTTTGTGCCTATTTAAGATTGAATTTATCCTCTAAAGAAATTGCTCCGCTTCTTAATATTTCAGTAAGAAGTATTGAGATAAAACGATATCGTTTGCGTAAAAAAATGAATCTTCCGCATGAAACAGGTCTAGTGGAGTATTTATTATCAATTTAATACCTTAAAAATACCTATACAACACCTCAACATTTAATATTTAGTTTATGATTTAACAATTAGTTTTAATCTTTTTATTCTTGCTAAATCAATTATTTATGGCGATTTTTTAGGATTTTATAGTACTTTTTTGCGATGTATGTTTTTTGTTGAGGTTAATTTTATCAAAAATGTAATATTTACTAGTTATTTTTATAAAATCATTAGCGAATTCAATTTTTACAGAATATTAATTTTTTAAATCCATACAACAAATGAGAAAAATTATTTTGTCATTAATCTTATGTTATTCTTTTACTATGTATGCTCAAACAGAGAAAGTAGTAATTGAGAATAGCGATTCTGGTATGAAACTTAAAGTCGGAGGAAAAGATTTTATGATTAACGGAATGAACTGGGATTATTTTCCTATTGGAACTAACTATTCCTACAGTCTATGGAATCAATCAGATGATTTTATACGTCAAGCTTTAGATGACGAAATGGGATTACTTCAAAACATGGGGGTTAACTCGATACGTGTTTATTCAGGTATTCCAAAAAAATGGATTGAATACATATATGAGAATTATGGTATTTATACCATGTTAAATCATTCTTTTGGTAGATATGGACTTACTATAGATGGTGTATGGAAACCTAATACTGAATATTCAGATCCTAAAACTCGTGAATTACTTTTAAAGGAAGTTACAGAACTTGCTTCAGAATATAAAGACACTAAAGGATTATTATTATTCCTACTAGGAAATGAAAATAATTACGGACTATTTTGGGATGGTGCGGAAACAGAAGATATTCCTATTGAAGATAGAAAATCAACAGTTCGTGCATACTCAATGTATAAACTTTTTAATGAAGCTACAGTTGCAATGAAAGCAATCGATTCAAATCATCCAATTGCAATTTGTAATGGAGATTTACTTTTCCTTGATATTATTGCTAAAGAATGTAAAGATGTAGATGTTTTTGGTACTAACGTTTATCGTGGGGTTTCTTTTGGAGATTTATTTGAAAGAGTTAAAAAAGAATACGGAAAACCAGTATTATTTACAGAGTTTGGTGCTGATGCTTTCAATGTTCAAACGAATCAAGAAGATCAAAATGCACAAGCTTTCTATTTGAAAGGTAATTGGAAAGAAATTTATGAAAATGCTGCAGGTTTAGGTAAAACTGGAAATGCTATTGGAGGTTATACTTTTCAATTTAGTGACGGTTGGTGGAAATACGGTCAAACTAAAAATTTAGATTTACATGATTCTAATGCTTCATGGTCAAACGGAGGATATCAAAAAGATTATACTGAAGGTCAAAATAACATGAACGAAGAGTGGTTTGGTATATGTGCTAAAGGGCCAACAAACGAAAAAGGGCATTATCAATTATATCCAAGAGCTGCATATTATGTATTAAAAGACATTCACAAATTAAATCCATTTAAAGAAGGTGTTAGTAATCAAGTTATTTCTAGTCACTTTAATGAAACTAATTTAATGGATGCTACCTTGAGAGCACGTGGTGATAAAGCTGCTTTAGCTGCAAATGATGGTGGAATTATAAAATTAAGTAACCTAAGAGCAGAGTTTACAACTTTTAACACAGGTGGAAGTTTACTAACTACTCCAGAGGCTGATGATCCAAATACGAATACCTATCCAAATCGATTAGGTTTTGACCACATGCAATCTTATTTTATTGGTGTAGAAGGAAATCCTTCTGCAAATATGAAAGCAAATGTGAATTTTAATATCTTAGGTCATGTTGCTGAAAATCCAATAAACGAAATTTTCTACGAGAATAGAGGTAGAGCTCAAAATATTGTAACTGACGAAGGCGAAGTTACAACAACTGATGTTAATAGAGTTCAAATTTATAATGCGTCTTATAAATGGACTGCTAAAGATTTTGAATTAAGAGGTTTTTACAGAACAGGTCATTATCATTGGGGTTATGAAGGTGATTTCTTCGGATTGTATCCTGAGGCTAATTACGGACCTAATTTAGATATCTACAACGGAGAAACTCTAGGTTTTGAAATTGATGGTAGAGGAAGTTTAGACGGATTAAAAGCTGCTTTTGGTCCGCAATTATGGTGGGGAGCTAACCCAGCATACTTATTAAAATACAACACAAAAATTGGAAAAGTTAATGCAGCAGCAGTTTATCATGAAGACGTTTCAAGTGCTGCTCAAGCCAATACATCTATTTTTATTCCACAACCAAAAACAAGAAGAGCAACCGTTTATTTCCAAACTAAATTAGGAAATTTAGGTGTTGAAGTTGGGGGTATTTGGGGAGGACAACCTTTAAACGGAAGAGAATTCCAAATGATGGATGGTGATGTAGTTAAAGTAGATAAAATTAACAACAAAGACAATTGGGGAGGAAAAGCAAAATTAACTTTCTCAAAAGGAAGATTCAATGCATACACACAGGGAGCTATTCAAGGATTAGTTGCTAATGGTGGTGGCGATTATACTCAAACATTTACGGGTTGGAGATTAAAAGATAGCGGAAGTGGAAACCAAATGAACTTCTTAGCTGGTTTTACTTATAATGTGAATTCAAATTTACAAATTGCTCCAAACTTCTTATGGCAAAAGCCTCTAGTTGATGCTATGCCAAACGGAGTTGATGCACCAGGTAGATTAAGAAATATTTTAGATGATCCATTTATTGTAAGAGCTAACCGTGAAACAGTAGGAGGAGAGTTATTATTAACGTATGATCCAACACCTGGAACTTGGATGTACGAATGGAACAATGATATGGTGGAAGATGCAAAATTTGCTATCAGTACAGGATTTGTTTATCGTCATTTACCAACAACAATGGATGCTGCCATCGGATTTTTATCAAATAGAACCCAATTTGCGTTTGAACGTTCTGCTCCAGCAAAAGATTTATGGGAATCAAACACAAGAATTGTTTCAAAAATTTCTCCTGATTTAGGTTTTATTGCTAACTTATATTTTGGAAATGGACAAGCTAACGGTGACTCTCAAAGAACTATTAATAGAGCAGGGGGAGATGTTAGAATGATTTACAAAAAAGTTAAAGTAGTTTCTTCTTTGAAATTCAACGATTGGGGACCATTTGACTACCACCGCGATTTTAACTTGACTTATCCTGTTCAAAGTTCAATTGATATTTCTACATCTGTAGGAAAACCAAGCTGGTTCATCTTACCTGATACACGTATAGGAATCATGGGTATTTGGAGATCTTTAGATCAATATTCTCCAAGATATTCACCAACATATGTTCCTGAAAACACTTATCCTCCAGTACCAGTATTAAGTCCGGTAGGTTTTGGTAATGGTTCAGAGTGGGAAATCAGAACATATATTCACATTAATATTGGTAAATAATAAAAAATTGAAAAATATGAAAAATAGTAAGTTTAATTATTTAAAAGCATTTTTTCTTCTTGCAACAGTAACAACAATGATTACAAGTTGCGAGAGAGAATTATCTGATGAAGCTACTGTTGCTACTTTTCCAAAAATTGGAAATATCTTCACCGATGATTTTGTAGGAATGGGGTCAGATTTTTACTTTCCTTATGGAGGGTCTAAAGCAACCGCTTGGTCAATTGATAGATCTGAAGGATATAACAGTAATGTGTCTTTACGTTTTGATGTACCAAATGCAAATGATCCAGAAGGAAATTACGCTGGCGCTATATTTAGAACCGAAGGTGCAGGTCGAAATTTAACTGATTTTGATGCTTTAACTTTTTACATTAAAGCTTCTCAAGGAGTTACAATTGCTGAGTTAGGTTTTGGTGAAGATTTTTATCCAAATAAATACATGGCTACCATTACTAATGTTAGTGTGGGTACGAATTGGACTAAAGTAATTATCCCAATCCCAGATCCAACAAAGCTTGTACAAGAAAGAGGTATGTTTCGTTATGCAGCTGGAACGCAAGGAACAAATGGAATGGGATACACTTTTTGGATTGATGATTTAAAATTTGAAAAATTAGGAACAATTAGAACAATTAGTGCTTCTATAATGGATGGAAATAATGCTTCTATCAATACGTTTGTTGGAGTTAACTCAAGTGTAACTGGAATTATTTCTACTTTCAATCTTCCTAGTGGTCAAAATCAAATAGTAAGTTTAAGCCCAGGTTATTTCGAATTTTCATCTTCAAATCCATCTGTTGCAACAGTGGATACTAATGGAATGGTTACTTCTCTTAGTGCAGGAACTGCTGTAATTACTGCTACTGTGAATGGTGTTCAAGCAACTGGTAGTTTAACTATCAATTGCGCTGGTAATTTTGTTCATGCGCCAACACCTTCTAGGAGCCAAGCAAATGTAATTTCAATTTTCTCAGATGCATATAATAATGTACCGGTTAATTATTACAATGGTTATTGGCAACCATGGCAAACAACAGTTTCTAACGATTTTTCGGTAAATGGAGATAATATTTTAAATTATACCATTTTCAATTTCGTAGGTATAGAATTTAGTGCTCCTACTGTAGATGCAACTACTATGACACATTTTCACATGGATGCATTCATTCCTGGAACAATAGCACCAGGTAGACAATTGAGAGTTATTATTGTTGATTTTGGAGCTAATGGTGCTTATAGTGGAGGTGATGATACTAGACATTCTACAACTTTTACTGCTCCTTTTGTGGTGTCACAAAATTGGATGTCAATTGATATTCCATTCTCAGCAATGCCTGGACTTGCAAGTAGATCTCATCTTGCGCAAATCATCCTTGAAGGCGGTGATGGTTCTGTAATTTATGTAGATAACGTTTATTTCTACAACTAGTATCAGTAAGTAATTTAATTTAAACTAAACATCATGAGTATAAAATATAGAACCATAAAGTCTTTAGCATTAATTACTGTTATAGTATCCATTATGGGATGTTCTACAGATGAAAAACAAACGGTTACTACTATGAATAATTTAGTAATGCAAGATGAATTTGATGTAGATGGTGCGCCAAATAGTGCCTATTGGAGTTATGATATTGGTACAGGTAATAACGGCTGGGGAAATAATGAATCACAGTATTACACTAGTCGTCCTGAGAATATTGTTGTAGAAAACGGAATGCTAAAAATTACCGCTCGACAAGAATTATATATGGGATCGAACTACACTTCAGCTAGAATTTTGACTAAAGGTAAAGTAGAACAAAAATATGGTAGAATTGAGGCTAGAATCAAATGTCCGTTAGGACAAGGTTTATGGCCTGCTTTCTGGATGTTAGGTGAAGATATTGACGAAGTAGGTTGGCCTAACTGTGGTGAAATTGATATTATGGAGTATTTAGGAAGTAATCCAATAACTGCTTTTGGTACCGTTCATGGTCCTGGTTATTCAGGAGGAGCTTCTATTTCTAAAAATTTCACTTTAACCAATAGTCGTTTTGATACTGATTTCCACATTTTTGGAATTGAATGGGGTGAAGATTACATCAATTATTATATAGATGATAAACTTTACAATCAAATTACTCCAGAAGATGTTCCTGGCGAATGGGTTTTTAATAAACCATTTTACATCATTTTAAATATGGCTGTGGGTGGAAATTTACCTGGATCACCAAATAGTGAAACAACTTTCCCACAAGAAATGTTAGTGGATTACGTAAGAATTTACCAATAAAATAAATTTTGATATAATTTAAATTCATTTACTAGACTTTTTTACATAAAAAAGTCTAGTAGTGGATTTCTATGCAAAACAAATTGAAGCAACGCAATTATGATTTTAGGAATGAAAGACAATGTTAATGTAGCTTTAGAAAACAATAATAAATCGGTTTCTATGGATGTCGTAACGTTTAACGGTGAACAATTTTATAAAATAAGCAATAGCGATTGCATGCGACCATTTTTTATGAGTATCGTAAGCGATTCCAATCACTGGATGTTTATTTCAAGCAATGGCGGATTAACTGCCGGAAGAAAAAATGCAGAGTTTGCTCTTTTTCCATATTACACCGATGATAAAATTACCGAATCTGCAGAAATTACAGGTAGTAAAACTATTTTTCAAGTTTCGTACAACAACCAAACATTAATTTGGGAACCATTTTCTGAACGTTTTACAGATAAGTATTCCATTTCTAGAAACTTATATAAAAACTTTTACGGTAATAAAATTATATTCGAAGAAATCAATCACGATTTAGAACTTTCTTTTTCTTACGAATGGAATTCAAGTAATAAATTCGGATTTGTAAAACAAGCTTCCATTAAAAATTATTCCGATAAATCCTATCAAATTTCTGTTTTAGACGGAATTCAAAACATCATGCCACACGGAGTAAGTAGCGATTTACAAGCATCAACCAGTAACTTAGTAGATGCTTATAAAAGAAGTGAATTACATCCAAACAGTGGATTAGGAATTTTCGCTTTAAGTGCTATCATCGTTGATAAAGCCGAACCAAGCGAAGCATTAAAAGCCAATACGGTTTTCTCTTTAGGATTTGATAACCCAACGTATTTATTATCATCGCTACAACTTGCTAATTTCAGAAGAAATCAAAATGTACTTCCAGAATTGGATATCAAAGGAGAGAAAGGCGCTTATTTCATCAATACAACTTTTAACTTAAATCAAAATTCAGATAAAAATTGGATGATTGTTGCTAATGTGAATCAAAATCATGCTGACATCATTCAATTAATCGAAACTATTTCTAATGATGGAACTTTAGAATATCAAATTAAAGAAGATATAAATCTTGGTACTCAAAAATTAATTGAAATCAATGCGTCATCTGATGCACTTCAAGCTACCGAAGATCATCTTCGCGATACAAGACACTTTTCAAACACGCTTTTCAATATTATGCGTGGAGGAATTTTCGATTACAACTACCATATTGAAAAACAGGATTTTATAGTATACATTAAAAAAGCAAATACTGAAGTCTATCGTTTGTTAGCAGATAAAATCGGACAATTACCTGAAATATTTTCGCTTCAATCCTTAAAAGAATTTGCAAAAAAACAAAACAACTTAAATTTTGAACGTTTAAGTTTTGAATATTTACCTTTAAAATTTAGTAGAAGACACGGTGATCCAAGCCGACCTTGGAATAAGTTTTCGATTAATACTACCAATGAAATAGATGGTTCTAAAATATTAGATTATCAAGGTAACTGGCGTGATATTTTCCAAAATTGGGAAGCGCTAGCGCATTCGTATCCAGAGTTTATCGATAATATGATTCACAAATTCTTAAATGCTTCTACTTTTGATGGGTATAATCCATATCGTGTTACCAAAGATGGTTTCGATTGGGAAGCGATTGAACCTGATAATCCTTGGTCATATATTGGATATTGGGGCGATCACCAAATCATTTATTTGTTGAAGTTCTTAGAATTTTGTGAAAAATATGCTCCAGGAAAACTAAACGATTATTTTGAAACCGATTGTTTCGTATATGCAGCTGTTCCGTACATCATTAAACCGTATGATGAAATTCTAAAAAATCCAAAAGATACTATTGAATACAGTCATTCTTGGGAAAAATTAATCAACGATAGAAAACAACAATTAGGTGCGGATGGTGCTTTGTTACACAGTAACGATAAGAGCATTTATCACGTAAATTTCATCGAAAAAATATTAGCTACGGTTTTATCTAAAATGTCCAACTTTATTCCAGAAGCCGGCATTTGGATGAACACACAACGACCAGAATGGAACGACGCCAACAACGCTTTAGTAGGTAACGGAGTTTCGATGGTTACGTTGTATTATTTGAGACGTTTCTTGAAGTTTTTCGAACAATTATTAGACAATTCGAACTTAGAGAACATCAAAATTTCTAATGAAATGGTCGAATTCTATCATGAAGTTAGAGAATGTTTGTTAGAAAACGAACACCTACTTTCAGGTAAAATCGACGATGTTACCAGAAAAGCAATATTAGACCGATTAGGAAAAGCAGCTTCAGATTACCGTTACCAAATTTACAACAGCGGATTTTGGGGTAAAAAAAGAACACATTCTATGCAAGGTTTGAAAAACTTCACTAAAGTTAGTTTGAAATTTATCGAACATTCTATTGAAGTTAACAAACGTGCTGATGATTTATATCATGCCTACAACTTAATGACGATTGAAAGTAACAACTCAATTTCAATTTCTTATTTAAGTGAAATGTTAGAAGGTCAAGTGGCTGTTTTGAGTTCTGGTTATTTGTCATCAAAAGAAAATCTAAAAGTTTTAGATGCATTAAAAACAAGTAAATTGTTTAGACACGATCAATACAGTTATTTATTATATCCGAATAAAGAATTACCAAAATTCATCGAAAAAAATACTATATCCAAAGAAGCGGTTGCAAAATCGGAATTATTACAAAATTTATTAGCGAATAAAAATGCTCAAATCATTAATCAAGATGTTTTAGGAAATTATCATTTCAACGGAAACTTCCACAATGCCAACGATTTGAAAAATGCTTTAGCAGAAGTAAAACAAAATACCACTTTTAAAGCATTAGTTGAAAAAGAAGAAAATGTAGTTTTAGAAATCTTTGAGGAAATATTCAATCATAAAGCATTTACTGGTCGTTCAGGAACATTTTATGGTTACGAAGGCTTAGGTTCAATTTATTGGCACATGGTTTCAAAACTACAATTAGCCGTTCAAGAATGTTGCCTAAAAGCCATCGAAGAAAACGAATCACCAGAAGTTATCGGACGTTTATTAGAGCACTATTACGAAATAAACGAAGGAATTGGCGTTCACAAATCGCCAACACTTTACGGTGCTTTCCCAACCGATGCTTATTCGCACACACCAGCAGGAAAAGGCGCACAACAACCTGGAATGACAGGTCAAGTAAAAGAAGATATTTTGAGTCGTTTTGGTGAACTAGGTGTTTTTATTAAAGATGGAGTTTTACATTTTAACCCGTGTTTATTAAGAAAAGATGAGTTTTTAACACAACCTAAAACGTTTAATTATGTAAATGTTCATTTCGAACACAAAACGATTGAATTAAAAGAAAATTCATTGGCGTTTACATTCTGTCAAATTCCTGTTGTATATCAATTGTCAGAGTCATCTTCTATCGAAATATTTGATAATCAAGGAAATTCAAAAATAATGAACCAATTATCTTTAGATGGTAAAACAAGTCAAGATGTCTTTGGCAGAAAAGGAATTATTGAGAAACTAATTGTAAGTGTAGTTGCTACCAATTTAAAATAAAAGGATTACAAAATGAAAATCAAAACAAACATAGCTATTTCATCATTTTCAAAAGTTTTTCTTTTGATGGGAAGTTTGTGTTTGCTTTTTTCATGTAATTCCAAATCAGAAAGCCAAGAAATGAATGCTAAACCAATGGAAATAACGGCTAAACAAATATTAGGAAATCCCAACTATCAAGCTATTTGTTATGGCGGTTATCGCAAAAACACACGCGAAATTGAACCTACAATTGCTGAAATTAAAGAGGATTTAAAAATTTTAGCCGCATTAAATATCAAAATAGTTAGAACGTACAATGTTCATTACAAAGAAGTTTCGAATTTATTAGAAGCAATTACCCAATTAAAAAGGGAAGATTCCAATTTCGAAATGTATGTTATGCTTGGAGCTTGGATAGATTGTAAAAACGCTTGGACAAATTTAGAACCCATTCATAACGAAGAAAGCGATAGAAATGCCATTGAAATTGCTGAAGCAGTTCGTTTAACAAATGCCTATCCAGAAATTATAAAAATTATCGCTGTTGGAAATGAGGCAATGGTAAATTGGGCAACCAGTTATTACGTTACACCCAATATCATTTTAAAATGGGTGAACCATTTACAAGATCTTAAAAAACAAAATAAATTACCGAAACAGGTTTGGATTACTAGTTCTGATGATTTTGCTTCTTGGGGTGGAGGCGATACAAGTTATCACACTAAAGATTTAGAGGAAATCATAAAAGCGGTTGATTATGTTTCAATGCATACGTATCCGTATCACAACACGCATTACAATCCTGATTTTTGGCAAACGTCAAGTAATGAAAATCATTTTGATGAATTACAAAAAGTGGAAACTGCAATGATTCGAGCACAATTATTTGCTCAAAAACAATATGAAAATGTAAAAGCTTATGTGCACACTATTAGTCCAAACAAACCTATTCATATTGGAGAAACGGGTTGGGCTTCTAGTTCAGATGGCTTCTACGGAATTGAAGGTTCAAAAGCTTCAGACGAATATAAACAAGCTTTGTATTACCAAAGTATGCGAGCTTGGACAAATAAAGAGAAAATCACATGTTTCTATTTTGAAGCATTTGACGAACCTTGGAAAGACAGTCAAAATCCAAAGGGTTCAGAAAATCATTTCGGGATTTTTACGGTTGATGGAAAAGCAAAGTTCACGTTGTGGAATTCAGTAGATGATAAGGTTTTTACCAATTTAAAAAGAAATGGGCAGCCAATTGAAAAAACGTTTTCAGGCAATAAAGAATTAGTTATGAGAACCGTTTTAGCACCACCAAAAAAAGGATAAAATGAAGTTTGTTCATTACATAGTAAGTTTTTTAATTCTTGTAACAATGATGAATTGTAAAGGAGTCGATAGTGCGATAGAAGTAACGGTTTATGAAACTTCTGAAAGTGGGAATGCTTTGAAAAAAGTAAATGAATTTTCTACATCTGAAAACAAAATTGAAATTCATCTTATTCCTGAAAAAAAATTTCAAACGATAACTGGTTTTGGAGGTTCTTTTACAGAAGCTTCTGCACATTTATTGAATAAATTGAGTAAAGAAAATAGAAAGAAAATTTTAGAGGCCTACTTCAGTGAAAATGGTGCCAATTACTCACTAACAAGAACAACTATAGCTTCTTGCGATTTCTCTCTAAAGAATTATACTTACGCTAAAGTTGAAAACGACTTAGCCTTAGAACATTTCACTATCGAAGACGATAAAGACGATATTATTCCCATGATTTTAGAAGCAAAAGCAATTTCTAAAGAAGGATTTAACATTATCGCTTCTCCTTGGTCATGTCCACCTTGGATGAAAGACAACAAAAGTTATGTTGGTGGAAAATTGCTGCCAGAATATAACGACACTTTTGCTTTGTATTTTTCAAAATATCTAGAAGCTTACAAAAAAGAAGGTATTGATATTTGGGGTTTAACTGTTATTAACGAACCTCATGGCAATGGAAATAATTGGGAAAGTACATTATTTTCACCTGAAGAAATGACTTTGTTTGTCCAAAATCATTTGGGACCAAAATTAGAAAAAGACGGTTGGAATGCTATTAAAATTTTAGGTTACGACCAAAACAGAGCTGGTCTACAAGAATGGGTAGATGCGATGTATAAAGATGAAAATACATCAAAATACTTCGCAGGAACAGCAATTCATTGGTACGAAAGTACGTATGAAGTTTTCCCAGAAGCCTTACAATATGCTCATAATAAAGCACCAAACAAACATTTGATTCAAACCGAAGCTTGTGTAGATTCAGAAATGCCACATTGGCAAGACGACGCATGGTATTGGAAAAAAGAAGCAACCGATTGGGGTTGGGATTGGGCAAGTGAACAAGATAAATATTTACATCCAAAATACGCTCCCGTTAATCGCTATGCAGAAGACATTATCGGTTGTTTGAATAACCAAGTTGATGGTTGGGTAGATTGGAACATGGTTTTAGATAGACAAGGTGGCCCAAATTGGTTCAAAAATTGGTGTGTTGCTCCTGTTATTGTAGATGATAAAAACGATGAGGTTTACTTCACGCCATTGTATTATGTGATGTCGCATTTTAGTAAGTTCATGCGTCCAGGTGCTGTTAAAATAGGTTGCGAAATCAATAATAATGATTTAAAAGCAACCGCTGTTCAAAATCCAGATAACTCAATTGCTTTGGTCATTTTTAATCCTACAGAACAATCTCATTCAATTGAAATAACGGTAAATAACAACAAAAGTGAAATTTCCATTCCTGCAAAAGCTTTGCAAACAGTGGTGATAGAATAAATAAATTTTATATTATGAAAGAAATTGTTTCAATATCAACAAGAAATAAAGTGCCTTTTACTCAAAAAATGGCATTTGGTTCAGGACATTTAATTAATAATTTAATACCAGGATTGCTAGGTGTATTTGTTGTGTTTTTAAAATCTCCTGAAGGTTTTGCAATGAATACAATATTAGCTGGTTTAATTGTTGGTATCCCCAGAATATTTGATGCATTAACCGATCCAATAATGGGTTATATTTCTGACAATACAACATCTAAATATGGAAGGAGAAGACCTTATATTTTTATAGGTTCAATATTTACAGGAATTATTTTTATTATTCTTTGGCAAATTCATGATACAAGTCCAGAAATGTACAATTTTTGGTATTTACTTATATTTTCGATTTTATTAATTTTTGGTAATACAATTTTTTCAACACCATTAATTGCATTAGGTTATGAAATGACTTCTGATTATAAGGAAAGAACTAAACTAATGGGATTTGCTAATACAATAGGACAATTAGCTTGGATGATTGTTCCTTTTTTATATGTTTTAATTCCTGATAAAGATTTATTTACAAGTCAAGCTCAAGGTGTAAGAATTATAGCATTAGTAGGAGGGATTATCATAATCATTTTAGGTATTTTACCTGCAATTTTTTGTAAAGGAATTGATGATAGTAAAATTGAAGGTAGAGAACAAATGACATTTAAAAATGTTCTTTTAAGTGGAGCTAAAATATTTTACAATATTAAACAAATATTAAAAAACAAACCTTTTGTAAAGTTATGTTTAGCAACTTTTTTAGTTTTTAACGGTTTTCAAATTGTTGCTGAATTTGGTGTATTTATTATAAATTATTATATGTTTAATGGTGATTGGGGTGCATCAAAATGGTGGATAGCAATTTTTCCAGCTGTAACAGCATTTTATACTGCGTTTATTGCAATTCCAATTATCAACATCATGGCAAACAAGTTTGGTAAAAGAAAAGCATTTATATATGCAACTGCAATTTCTATTTTTGGATATATATTAAAATGGTGGGGATTTGATCCAGAAAATCCTTATATGTTATTTTTACCTATTCCATTGATGGCATTTGGAATGGGATGTTTGTTTACACTTATGATGAGTATGACAGCCGATGTTTGTGATTTAGATGAGTTAGAAAATGGTATGCCAAGAAAAGAAGGAACATTTGGTGCTGTTTATTGGTGGATGATAAAAGTTGGTCAAGGAATAGCTTTAGTTTTTTCAGGAATAATATTAAGTGTTTTAGGTTATGATCCAAAGGCATCAACTCAAACGGCAGAAGCATTAACAGGTATGCGAATTACTGATATTGCGCTTCCAGTTTTAACTGCTGCTTTAGCAATTTGGGTAATGTGGTCATATAGTTTAGATGAAAAAAGAGCTAAAGAAATTAAAGAAGAGTTAGAAAGTAGAAGAGGAATACTTTAATAAATATATAAGACTATGTCATTTAGAACCGATTATATTTTATATGCTAAGAATAATGAGAATGCTAATACAGAATTTAGCAGCGGCCTTAATTTAACAGATACCTCTCCAGAGGTGTTATCTGTAGTTTTTTCTCAATGCCTTCAAAGTGGTATGCATGGCCTATGTTTTAGTATGTACGAAGAAGGCCAAAAACCAGGTGACCAAATTTCTGAAGAACAGGTGAGAAGACGTTTAAAAATAATGGCTCCTTACACCAAATGGGTTCGTTCTTTTTCATGTACTGAAGGAAACGAATTTGTTCCGAAAATTGCACGTGAACTAGGAATGAAAACTCTTGTTGGAGCATGGTTAGGTGATGATGCAGAGAAAAATGAAAAAGAAATGGATGCCTTAATTCAATTAGCAAATGAAGGTTATGTTGATATTGCTGCTATAGGAAATGAAGTTATGTATCGGAAAGACTTAACTGAAGATGAACTTTTGGCTTTTATAAAAAAAGGAAGAGACGAAATACCAGCTCACATTCCAGTGGGATATGTAGATGCTTATTATGAGTTTACCATTAAGCCTCGAATTACAGAAGCATGTGATGTAATCTTAACCAATTGTTATCCGTATTGGGAAGGAACCAATCAAGAATATGCATTAGCACATATGAAAAGTATGTATCATCAAGCTTTAGCTGCAGCCAATGGTAAAAAAGTGATTATTACAGAAACAGGTTGGCCAAGTCAAGGCGAAAGTTTCAAAGATTCACATCCTTCAATTGAAAATGCAATGAAGTATTTTATCAATACTCAATTATGGTCAAAATCAGAGCAAATCGAGATTTTTTACTTTTCTTCTTTTGACGAATCTTGGAAAGTAGGACCCGAAGGAGAAGTTGGAGCTCATTGGGGTATTTGGGATAAAAATGAAAAAATAAAATTTTAAAAATCAACACGTGCAAAATTTTCTAAAAGTTATCGGCATCATCTTATGTTTTTTGAATTTTCAAGAGATTACCTCTCAAGTAGATGTAATTTACTCTGATTTAGTTTGGTCTGATGAATTTGATGGAAATGGAGCAATCAACAGTTCAAATTGGCATCATCAAACTCAAATACCACCAGGTGGAAATTGGTACAATGGAGAAGAACAGCATTATACTAATGAATTAACCAATTCTTTTGTAGAAAATGGAGTACTTAAAATTGTAGCTAAAAAAGAAGTCTATACTAGTCAAGGATATACTAAGCAATATTCTTCTGCTCGTTTAAATTCTAAATTTGCTTTTACTTATGGTAGAGTTGACATTCGTGCTAAAATACCAACTAATCAAGGTACGTGGCCGGCTTTATGGATGTTAGGTAAGAATATTATAGAACCAGGAGCCTATTTTTCATCTACATATGGAACAACTTCTTGGCCTGCTTGTGGAGAGATAGACATTATGGAACATGGAATTACTTCATGGCAACCTGCTGGATATGTTCAAAGTGCTATACATACACCATCTTCTTTTGGAAGCACAATAAATCATGGCGGAACTATAGCAAACAATTTAGGAAGTGATTTTCATGTGTATTCTATGAATTGGTCACCTAATCAAATTACATTCTTGCTTGATGGTGTTGCCTTTTATACCTACAATCCAACGGTCAAAAATGCTTCCACTTGGCCTTTTAATGCCGAACAATATTTGTTGTTGAACATTGCTATGGGTGGTGTTGCAGGAACAATTCCTAGTAATTTCACACAAGCTACTATGGAGATTGATTATGTTAGAGTTTATCAAAATGTTGCTGTTGATAATCAAGCACCTACAAATTTTACTGCTTCCATAGGAAACATTACAAGTTCTTCTATCGAATTGTTATTGAATGCTTCCGATAATTTTGGAACTGTAAATTATGATATTAATTATGGAAGCAATTCGATTAATACATTTGGTACCTCTGGAGTTCAAAAATCAGTTATCGTTCCAAATTTAACTCCGAATACCAATTATACTTTTTCAATAGCAGCTTCCGATCCAACGGGTAATAATGCTGCTAACAATGCCATTGTATTAAATGCAACCACTTTAGGATTTGTAGGATGTTCAGGAACTAGTAACGAGGCATCTCAAGGAGCTTTTTCAACAGGTTATACTTATTCCTTTGAAACCCTTGGAACGAATTCTGTAAAAGTTACATTTGAGTTGTTAGATACAGATAAAATAGGTGTAGTTGCTTATTTATGGAGACAAACACCATTTGCAGAAACTCCAATGTCTAATGATTCAGGAAATACATTTACTTATACTTTAACGGGTCAAATTCCGGGGGCAACAATCAATTATGCAGTTAAATTTGCTTATTCAAATGGCATGTCAGTAACACGTTATTTTTCTTATGTTGTAGGAAATAATTGTTCGTTACATCAAGAAACAAATACATTTACTGATTTTACTTTCACAAATCCTTCTCATGATTTTATTTCTATTGCTTCTGATTTTTCAATAGACACTGTTGAAATATTTAATCTTATTGGAAATAAAGTTATAACACAATCTGAAAATACAAATCAAATTGATGTGAGTAATTTGTCTAAAGGAATATATCTTATGGTAGTATATTCTGAACATAAAAAAGGAATTAGAAAAATTATTATAAATTAATTTCTTCCAAGTCATAATGCTTTCAGATTCCAATTTTGTAAGCATTTTTCTTTTTTTATTGCATTCAAAGTGTTAAATTTTTAATTAAAATTTGTTTTTTAATTAAATTTTATGTTAAATTTGACTTATTAATCTCATAAAAACGATTGCCTATACAATAAAAATACTTTTTAGAACCCGAATCTTAAATTAACTAAAAGGTATTGTTATGGCTAATCTTGTACTTCCAGATGCGGTATTGGTGAAAAATTATATAAGCGGCGATGAGTCAGCTTTAGCTTCATTGATCGAAAGACATCAATCAAAAATCTTCGGATTTATTTATTCTAAAGTGAACGATAGAGATTTATCTGACGATATTTTTCAAGATACGTTTATCAAAGTAATCAAAACACTAAAATCGCAATCCTATAACGAAGAAGGTAAATTTTTGCCTTGGGTTATGCGTATTGCTCATAATTTGGTGGTAGATCATTATAGAAAAGCTAAAAAAATGCCTTATCAACGTGAAACTGAAGAGTTTTCCATATTTAATTATATGACGGATAATAGTTTAAATATAGAAGGGCAAATGATATCTGAACAAGTAGAAAATGATATTGTAAAATTATTAAATGAACTTCCAGATGATCAAAAAGAAGTACTTATGATGCGCATGTATCAAGATCTTAGTTTTAAAGAAATTGCTGATTTAACTGGTGTTAGCATTAATACAGCTCTAGGTAGAATGCGTTATGCAGTTATTAATTTGAGAAAATTAATTGAAAAAAATCAAATTATTTTGACCAACTAATACTAAAAGTATTTTTTTGTCGTTATTGAATTAATAATACTAATAACATATATGGCAAAACTCTACTCGAAACGTAAATTAGTGACTCAAAAAATGAAACCTAAAAAAGAAACGATTTCGTTTATACTTAATTATTCAAAAGCATTGAGTATACATAAAGTGGGAAATTCTAATTTTGAAATCATCGCTAATTAAAGAAAATGCCTCAAAGAGATTTGAGGCATTTTTTATTTTCTTAAAATTTTATCCATTGTTTTTCCTTTGGCTAATTCGTCAATTAATTTGTCTAAATAACGAACTTTTTTCATTAAAGGATCTTCAATTTCTTCAATACGATAACCACAAATAACACCTGTAATTTTAGAAACGTTTTCGTTTAATTGTGGCGCTTGTTCAAAAAAGGTTTCAAAATCTACTTTTGTATCAATTTGGTTTTGAAGGCTTTCAAGTGTATAACCTGTTAACCAACAAATAATTTCATCAACTTCAGCTTTTGTACGGTTTTTCTTTTCTGCTTTAGCAACATAATGAGGATAAACTCCAGCAAAGATCATTTTATTAATACTTCTTGATGCCATCTATTTTTTAATTTCATTAATAATACTTTTTCTTCCAATGGTTCTCGTAATAATATCTTTTTCTAAATTCCATCCTCGAGCTGGTGAATATTCACGACCGTACCAAATAATTTGCAAGTGTAAATCATTCCAACATTCTTCTGGGAAAATACGTTTGGCATCTTTCTCAGTTTGTTGAACACTTTTGCCATTTGTTAATCCCCAGCGATACATCAAGCGATGAATATGTGTATCAACCGGGAAAGCAGGAACTCCAAAAGCTTGACTCATAACCACACTCGCCGTTTTATGTCCTACTGCTGGTAAAGCTTCTAAAGCTTCAAAACTTTGAGGAACTTCACCGTTGTATTTTTCAATCAATATTTCTGATAAACCGTGAATTCCTTTTGATTTCATTGGAGATAATCCACAAGGACGAATAATCTCTTTGATTTCTTCTACACTCATTTTAACCATATCATATGGATTATCTGCTTTCGCAAACAAAATTGGCGTAATTTGATTCACACGAACATCGGTACATTGAGCAGAAAGTAATACCGCAACAAGTAAAGTATAAGGATCTTTATGGTCTAAGGGAATAGGAATTTCGGGATATAATTCATTTAACGTATTTATAACAAATGTTACTTTTTCACTCTTTGTCATTTTTATAATTTTATGCTTAACTTTAAACAAATTTAAACTTTAAACTTTTAAACTAAAAATAAAATGACAACATTAAAAGCAGGAGATAAAGCGCCAAACTTTTCTGGTTTAGACCAAAATGGTGCAACACATACATTAGCAGATTACCAGGGAAAGAAATTAGTAGTTTTCTTTTATCCAAAGGCAAGTACGCCAGGTTGTACAGCAGAAGCTTGCGATTTAAGAGACAATTTTGATCGCTTTAAAGCTAACAATTATGCTTTGTTAGGAGTAAGTGCGGATAGTGCTAAAGCGCAAGCGAAGTTTATTGAAAAATATGATTTACCATTTCCATTATTAGCAGATGAAGATAAATCGGTAATTCAAGCCTTTGGTGTTTGGGGTCCAAAGAAATTCATGGGAAAAGAATACGATGGAATTCACCGAACTACCTTTGTAATTGATGAAAACGGAATTATAGAAGAAGTAATTTCAGATGTAAAAACCAAAGCTCACACAGCCCAAATTTTAAAATAAAAAAAAACTCGAAGTATTACTTCGAGTTTTTTACTTTAGATTCTAAAGATTCCTCCTATAGTAAGGATTCTTTGTAGGAACCAAAAATTTTGTTCGGCTGAATCTGCTGTATCTTTTGTGGTTCTGATATTATTCATTTCAATGTAACCTCCTTTTAATTCGGTTTGAATGAAAAAGTATTTGAAAAAAGTAAAGTTTAACCCCACTTTTGCACCTAAACCAAATCCTGCAACATTAAAATCATCATGACGTTCTTTCCCTAATAGGGTAGTGTTTGTTTTTGGATATAAAAATCCTCCTCCAAATCCTTCTGTAAGGTTAATTTGAAATTTATCTGTGTTACGAATTCCAAATAGCTTTGAAATATCATCTACTCTAGCAATTTCTGTATTAATGTAATTTAAACCATCCGTATGTTCAAATAATAAAAAATCTTCGGTTAGCGTTAATTCGTTTCCAGTCGGATTTTCGCCATAAGTACCAGCATTTGGATAATATCCAGAATAGCTAACACGTCTGTCATTATACATTACATATTTCATATGATCTAATCCAATGGAAATATTGTAATGGTCTGAAATAAAATACCCAATTCTTACATTGGTTTGAGGAATAGTCATTCGTAACGGATTAAAGTAATCCAAATGAAATCCTTTAGGTTTGTCATGCGCTTGAATATCATACAAAGTAAAGTCGTAATCTGCCCCTTTAAATCGAACATCTGATTTAGAGTATGATTCGCGATTACCTCCCCAAAAAATATAAAATTTTCCTTTGTTGTGTGCTGTGTATTTTTCAGGATTTTCGACTGTTTCTTGCGAAAAGGTGTACTGTGAAAAAACACAAAAAGTTAGTACAGCCATTAAAAATGGATGTTTCATTAAAATAAAAAATATGTAATTAGAATTGATTAACAGTTTTTCTGATAGCAACAAGCTTTGTCATTAAACTTTCAAAATAGTCTAAATGTAACATGTTGGCACCATCACTTTTGGCATTTGCAGGATCAAAATGAGTTTCAATAAAAATACCATCAACCCCAACAGCAATTCCGGCTTTAGCGATAGTTTCAATCATATCCGGACGACCACCAGTAACACCTGTCATTTGGTTAGGTTGTTGTAACGAATGTGTAACGTCCAAAACCGTAGAAGCATATTGTTGCATGGTTGGAATTCCTCTAAAATCTACTATCATGTCTTGATAACCAAACATGGTACCTCTATCGGTAACCATAACATTTTGGTTATTGCTATCTAAAACTTTTTGAACGGCATGTTTCATACTTTCTGGACTCATGAATTGTCCTTTCTTTAAGTTTACCGTTTTTCCTGTATTAGCAGCTGCTACTACTAAATCAGTTTGACGAACTAAGAAGGCAGGAATTTGCAAAACATCCACATAAGCAGCCGCCATTTCCGCATCTTCGTTAGTGTGAATATCAGTAACCGTAGGTACGCCAAACTCTTTTGATACTTTTTGTAAAATTTTTAAAGCTTTTTCATCTCCAATTCCAGTAAAACTATCTACTCTTGAACGGTTTGCTTTTTTAAAAGAACCTTTAAAGACATAAGGAATTTCTAATTTATCAGTAACCGTTACAATTTTTTCAGCAATTCGCATAGCCATTTCTTCTCCTTCAATGGCACAAGGTCCAGCTAATAGAAAAAAGTTGCCGCTATCGGTATGTTTTATTTGTGGAATGTTTTTTAAATTCATTTTGTGTTGATTTTGAAGTTGCAAAGATAAAAATAAAAACCTTTTCTACAGCAGTTGAAAAGGTTACATATGTTACTTATAAGTAAAAAAGTTTTAATTATTGATTACAGTAGTTTTTTTATGGTAAAACCCTTTGGACATAAAATTTTACCTTTTTCGTAAATATTGAAGTAAAGCATTGTCTTTTTATCATTTCCCTCAAAAGTAACCTCGTAAATTCCTAATGTACCAGCTCCCATTGTAGTGTTTTTTGAAGGAAAAGGGCAACACGTATCTACTTTTTTAAATGAGATTTTTTCTCCTTTTGGACCTTCTAAACCATTAAAATAATAGGCAATATTGATATCTTCTTGATTTTCTCTAATATTACCAATGTTAATAGGATAATCTGGATCATATCCATATTTGCCATCTGTGGCATATTCAGTTATGACATAAGCTTTATCTTTAACCAAAGGGCGAATTGCCGTAGGATCTACGTTTTTTAAAGTTGATTTAGTACTCACACAACTTGTTAAAAGTATAACTATAGCAATAGAAAATAAATGTTTCATTTTACAAGGTGTTTTTTAGTTCTTTTGGTTTTAAAAAGTAAGCAATAATCGCGCCAATTACTACTCCAAATGATAATCCACCAGAAATACTTTGCCAAATGTAGGCTGTTAAATTAAAATAATTTTGAGCTTGTTCTAAAGTCATTCTTTTACTTTCTACTGATAAGGAAATCATTTTTTCAAAGAATAATGGTGTAATAAATTCGTGAGTTATGAATTGAATGATAGGTGATAAAAGAACAATGATAAATGAAATTACGACTCCAGAAATAAATCCTTGTCTCCAATTCATAATTCCATTGTAATAGTTTTTCTTTTTATCAATTAATGCTAAATAGTACAGAACAAAATTGGGAAATACAATAAGAAGATTAAATAGAATTTGCCATTTTAATTTATCATCATGAAATCCTAATTGTTTTTCTAATGTCATCCAAGCTAAATATATAAAGGATATAATGATAGACCACTTAAATTCAATTTTAAATTTTTTCATTGTTTTACAAATTTGCTGTTCAAAATTAGCCAAAATAGTCATATAAGTTACCATAACCCATCTATAATTTCTATTTTTGCACAAAATTGCAATAAAATGGAATATATTTATGGAACTTGGCATTGGGCTATTTCTGGTTTTTTAATTGGAATAACAATGCTACTACTGACTTATTTTGGGAAATCTTTTGGGATGTCATCCAATCTTCGTACCTTATGTACAATGGCAGGAGCAGGGAAGTTTAGTGATTTTTTTAAGTTGGATTGGCGAGAGCAAAAATGGAGTTTAGCCGTTGTTTTAGGCGCTTTTTTTGGAGGATTTATCGCTTTTTATTTTCTTTCTAACGGAAGTGGCGTTAATCTTAATCCCGATACAGTTTCACAATTACAAATCTTAGGTATTGATGCTCCAAATGGAAAATTAATGCCTGACACAATTTTTAGTGTAGAAACGTTGCAATCGCCTAAAGGTTTTGCTATTTTATTGATAGGAGGGTTATTAATTGGTTTTGGAACTCGTTATGCTGGTGGTTGCACTTCTGGACATGCCATTTCAGGTTTGAGTAATTTTCAATTACCTTCTTTAGTAGCCGTAATCGGATTTTTTATTGGCGGATTAACAATGGCTCATTTTATTTTACCTCTAATTTTTAAAACAATATAATCATGAAATTAGCTCGATTTTTTTTAACCGGTATTTTCTTTGGGATTGTTTTAACAAAGGCGGAAGCGGTATCGTGGTATCGTATTTACGAAATGTTTCAATTTCAATCTTTTCATATGTTTGGAATCATTGGAGTAGCTTTGGTTACAGGGATTATTGGACTTCAATTGTTCAAAAAATTAAAAATCAAAGACTACAATGGTTTTCCCATTACAATCATTGAAAAAGAACGTGGATTTTGGCGTTACATTATTGGAGGAACTTTGTTTGGTTTAGGATGGGCAATAGTAGGTTGTTGTCCAGGTCCAATATTTATTTTACTTGGAACTGGAACCTATGCAATTGCTGTAGTTTTAATTGGAGCTTTGTTAGGTACTTATATTTACGGTTTAGTAAAAGATAAATTACCACATTAAAATTAAGTTAAAGTAACTTTTGTTACCTATCATTTCCATTTGAAATTAGTAAATTTGTTAATATAAATTTAATATCGATGGAAACTACAATTCATATACAAAATTTAAAGTGTGGTGGCTGTGCCAATACTATTTCTAAAGGAATTTCTTCAATTGAAGCTATACAAAATGTACTTGTTAATGTCGAAGAAAGCACCATTACTTTTTCTTATGACAAAGAAGAACAAGTAGAAGAAGTAAAAAATAAATTGAAATCATTAGGTTATCCCGAAGATGGTGAAGCCAATACACTAGGTTCAAAAGCAAAATCGTATGTGAGTTGCGCTATTGGAAAAATGTCTTAGTATGCTCTCCCGAATTATTTCGGGAGTTTTTATTTGTAATGGTATCATAAGTATTATTTATGGTTTGTTAAATTTCATTTGCTCATATTTTCGTATTTTTGAAAGTGTAAGTTAAATACCCTATTATTGTTATGAAAATTGTTATCTCACCAGCCAAATCTTTAAATTTTGAATCGCCACTTCCTTCCCAAAATTTTACTGAAAGTTCATTTTTAAAAGAAGCGGAAACCATTCAAAAAACATTAAAAAAGAAAAAACCAAAACAGTTAATGGAGTTGATGGATATTTCAGAAAAGTTGGCTGATTTGAATTGGGAACGCAATCAAAATTGGTCATTACCTTTTACGCCTGAAAATGCACGTCCGGCTGTATATGCTTTTGATGGTGATGTATACACTGGATTAGATTCTTATACGATTTCAGAAGATAAAATGCAGATTTTACAAGATAAATTACGCATTCTGTCAGGTTTGTATGGTATATTAAAACCACTAGATTTGATGCAACCGTATCGCTTAGAAATGGGAACTTCTTTACCAATTGGTACGAAAAAAAATTTGTACGAGTTTTGGAAAAAGAAACTAACGAAAGCACTAAATGACGAATTGCAGCCGAATGAATTATTTTTAAATCTAGCAAGTAATGAGTATTTTTCTGCAGTTGATGCTAAAGCTTTAAAAGTACCAGTTATTACTCCAGAATTTAAGGATTATAAAGATGGAAAACTAAAGATGATTAGTTTCTTTGCTAAAAAAGCAAGAGGCTTAATGGTACGATACATTATTGATACCAATACTGAAACGATTGATGATTTAAAAAAATTCAATTACGAAGGGTATGCTTTTGATGCTAATTTGTCAAAAGGGAACACCTTAGTCTTTACCCGATAACATGAAATTACATCTAAACGATACATTTAACAAGCAACTTCCAGCTGATGCTGAAACTTCTAACAACAGAAGACAAGTTTTTGGAGCTTGTTTTTCTTATGTAACGCCACGAGTTCCAAGTAGTCCTAAATTACTTCATTTTTCGGCTGAGGTAGCAGATTTGATAGGATTATCAAAAGAAGATGTGGCTTCAAATGATTTTTTGGAATTAATTTCAGGAAGTAAAGTATATCCTGAAACCCAACCTTATGCTATGGCGTATGCCGGTCACCAATTTGGGAATTGGGCAGGTCAATTAGGTGACGGAAGAGCGATTAATTTGTTTGAAGTAGTAAATAATAATCAACGTTGGGCATTACAGTTAAAAGGAGCAGGGGAAACGCCATATTCTCGAAATGCTGATGGTTTGGCAGTGTTGCGTTCTTCTATTCGGGAGCATTTGTGTAGTGAGGCGATGTTTCATTTGGGTGTTCCTACAACGCGTTCGTTGTCTTTGGTAAGTACAGGCGATAAGGTGTTGCGCGATATTTTATACAACGGAAATCCTGCTTATGAAGATGGAGCGGTAGTATGCAGAGTAGCGCCTTCTTTTATTCGTTTTGGGAATTTCGAATTGTTAGCAGCTCGAAAAGATATTCTGAATTTACAAGCTTTAGCAGATTATACCATTCACTATTTTTATCCCGAAATTACCTTAATTGGTAAAGAGAAGTATTTGGCTTTTTATCAAGAGGTGGTGAATCGAACGGTGGATATGATTTTGGAATGGCAACGCGTGGGTTTTGTTCACGGGGTAATGAATACCGATAATATGTCGATTTTAGGACTTACGATTGATTACGGTCCGTATGGATGGTTAGAAGATTATAATCCCGATTGGACTCCAAATACTACCGATGCAGAAGGTAGAAGATACCGTTTTAGAAACCAACCTGATATTGCGTTGTGGAATTTGATTCAGTTAGGAAATGCATTGTATCCTTTGATTGAAGATGTTCCAGCAATGGAGGCTATTTTGAATAGTTATAGTCATCGTTTTGATGCGAAGTTTCCTGTTATGATGCAAGAGAAATTGGGTTTAACATCAGAATATGATACCGATTTCCAAGATGAGTTGACTACGTTGTTAACCGCTTCTGAAACGGATATGACGATTTTCTATCGCAACTTAGCTAATATATTAAAATCAGATACACCAGAAATAGCGATATCGAAAATAGAATATGCGTTTTATAAGCCTGAAGCTTTGGTAGCTACATTGAAAACGAATTGGATGAATTTGATGGAACGTTATTTGCAAAAGTTAAATGATGAATCGCTTTCGGATGCTGATAGAAAAGCTAAAATGAATCAAGTAAATCCGAAATATGTATTACGCAATTACATGGCTCAATTGGCTATTGAAGCCGCAGAGAAGGAAGATTATTCTTTGATAAACGAACTTCATGAGTTACTGAAAAAACCTTACGATGAGCAGCCAGAAAATGAAAAATGGTTTGCAAAGCGACCTGATTGGGCGCGAAATAAAGTAGGGTGTTCGATGTTGTCTTGTAGTTCTTAGTTTTAGTAGCACTAAGTTGCACAATGTATTCACAAAGTCACACAAAGGTTAATTTAAACATATAACATATAAGAAAAAAGAAGTGTATTGTTTCGGATAATTAAGTTCATAAAAGAGATGCTTGACAGCATGACAAACTATACGGATAGTTTGTGTGTACTATGAAAAGTGAAACGCCTAAAATCAACATAAAATATAGACTTATGTGTCTATGTGTTAAAAAAAAAAATATAAAATATGAAAAACTGGAATCCCATTACTACTGAACAACAGGTAAGAGAAATTGTTGAAAAATCAAATGAAAAACCGCAAATCATCTTTAAAGACAGTGTGACTTGTGGTATTAGTGCTTATGCGAAGGAACGCTTGGTTAGTGGAAATGATGTGTTAATTGCTAAAGCCGATTTTAATTATTTGGATTTGCTATCCTATAGAAGTGTCTCTAATTTTATTGCCGATGAATTAAATGTGATTCACCAATCGCCACAGATCATTGTGTTGAAAGATGGGGTAGTGGTATATCGTGTTTCCCATCATAGTATACAGGCGGAAGAAATTGCGAAGTATTTGTAGTTTTTTTAAATAATGCCCAAGTCCTTTGATAGTGAAACTAAATGTATGGTTGTTTTGGCTTTAAAGATGTCTTTAAGTTTACTGATACGTTTCTCAATATAACTTTTACTATTGGGTTTAATGTCTTTATTCTTAAATAAATGTTCCATTTCTTCTATGGTAACACCATCTGATAAATGCTTTAAAATCTGAATATCATAATCTTCAATTTCATTAAATGTGTTTTCTTTTAAAGCATGAGCCAAGTTTTGTGATATAAAAGTGCCTCCAAAAAGTATAGTTTCCATGGCAGTTTTAAGTTGGCTGATGCTGTTACGACCTTTATGAACAAAAGCATTTACCTTTAAGTCTTCTACTAATGATTTGATTACAAAAGATTTATCTTCTACAGTATAAACTAAAACAGGTAGCGAGGGTTGAATTTGTCTCACTGCAGCAATTAAGGCTTCTCCATTTTTCAAAGCTACAGTTCTGTAATCTGTTTCAAATGATAAATCGCTTATCAATAAATCAAATGGAGCTTTGTCTTGTAGTGCTTTTTTTGCTTTCAATAAGGCATCATCACAATATTTAGCGTGTTCAATTTTCGTAACGCCCATACTTTCTAGGGTTTGAATTAACGCTATGTTAATGCTGTCAAAATCTTCGGCTATTAATACTTTTGTAAACATATTTATTTCGGAATTGAAAATTTTACTTTAAACCCTTTATTAGGTTCTGTTTCAAAAGTAAGGTTTCCGTTGATAGAAAAAATGCGGTTTTCCACATTTTGTAAACCATTTTTTACTTGTAATTGATTTTCTACGCCTTTTCCATTATCCGAATAGGTAATTTCTATTGTTGTGGGAAGGTTTTTAAATGCTATTGCAACTAAAGTAGATTCGCTGTGTTTTTTCATGTTAACCATGAGTTCCTGCAATACGCGATATAAAGCAATTTTGACTTCTTCTTTTAATTGAATATCATGTAATGCTGCAGTATTTAATATCACATTTATTTTTTCTGAACTATAGGAATGAATCATGTGCTTCAATTGCTCTACATAAGCTTCTCCAGTATTGATTTGTTTGTTTTCATTGGAAATGTTGCGCGCACGTTGGTAAATAGTATCTAAATTTTCCAATAAAGTTTCTTTGTTTTGTTCGTTTTCTAAGTTTTGGGTTTCGGCAAAAGCTATAGTATTGTGTACATCATTAGCCAATTCGTCATGCAAGCGTTTGGCAATTTTAGTCTCTGTGGCATATTGAGTTTCTAAAATTTTACGTTTGTTTTTTTGAATGGTTAAACGATAAAGCAAAATGAAAATAGCGATACTTAATATCAGTAAGGCGATAAAAGCATACATTTTATATTGATAAGCAGTTTTCTCATTTTCAGCTTTTTCAGAATCATATTTGATTTTTGCAAATTGGTTTTTAGCTTGTTGTCTTGCCTTTTGTAAGCTATCATTAATATGAATATAAGTATGGTGATATTCGTTTTTTAGGTTGTTGTTTGTTGTAGTTGTAAATAAAAGGTTTAGAGCTTCTAATCGGTCATCGGGAATAAAAGCTTTGGTTGCTGCATGATAGGCTTTTTCAGCCCAAAGTTTAGCCGTTTTAACATCTTTATTTTGGTGATATTCTGCTAAGTGAACATACGATGAAACAATTTGCGAATTGTCGTTATTGGCTTCTCTAATTGCTTTAGCTTTTTGTAGATAAGATAGAGCAGATAAATCATTTAAATGAAACAATGCAATTCCTTTGTTATCTAAAACGCGAGCAAAATCTAATGGCGAATCTTGTAGTACTTTCTCATTTTCTACTTCAGATAAAAGGTAAATGGCTTTTTTATATTCTTTTTGCTTAATATAAGAATAGGCAATATTATTTTTTGCAATATAAACAGTAAGGGAATCATCTGTAATTTGCATTGATTTTTTAAACATCTTATGAGCTTCTTCATAATTTGCAAGATGCAAATAATTTAACCCTAAAGAAGTATATGCATTAGTTTGATAGGCAACAGGAATACTTTTGTTAAACAATTGAATTGCCTGTGTGGTAGTTGCTTCACTTCCAATGTAATCACATTCAATACTTTCAATGTGTGCCATTCTTAATAAGTTGTAAACCGCCCTTTTTGTATTATTTTCATTTTGATTGTATAGAAAAGATTGGTTGTAATGATAATATGCTTTTCTAAATTCTTTATTAGAGTAAAGTTGTTCGGCTTTTTCTAAACTACTATCTAATGGTGGGTTTTCTTCTTGATTTTTACAAGAAATTAGAGTACAAAAAAGAAAAAATAGTAGTTGTTTTTTTAGGTACATTTTTTTGTTTCTAAGGAAAGACTAAAGTAGTAATTTTTGATTTAATCTTGAATTTTTTGTTTTAGAATGTAGAATTTCTAAATGTTTTGTACTAATTGTAATTTATTAACGTTTTTAATAGTAACCAAATTTTAGTTATTATGAAAAACCTACATTATTTACTCTTGGTATTAATATCAATGAGTTACTTTTCTTGTAAAGAAAATGAAAAAGAAAGTAAACTTCAAACAACAAAGGAGCAATTAGTTCCACCCATTCCTGCTGCAGATATAATTGCAGATGAATTTCAAATTTTACCACAAAAAGACACTGTGATTTATCATAAATCAGGTTCAATAATCACGATTCCTAAAGAAGCTTTCTTAGATGAAAGTGGCAATGTAATTACAAGTCCGGTTGACTTAAAATTTAGAATGTTTTCTAATCCTTTGGAAATTTATTTAGCGGGAATTCCTATGAATTTCACCAATTCAAATGGGGAAGAATTGGTATTTGAATCAGCAGGAATGTTTGAAATTACTGCTACAAATAAGGGTAATTTAGTTCAGGTAAATCCAGAAAATAAAATAAAAGTTGCAGCTGTGAGTTTTACAAAAGATCCAAAATTTAATCGTTATGATTTAGATCCAAATACTAATTCTTGGCATGAATTAGGTAAAGATCAAATAATTTCAACATCAAAAACAGAAGAGATATCACAATTGCCAGAAGCACCAATTCCTCCTAAAGAAGCAGGAAAATTTGCTTTTCAAGTATTTGATGATTTAAATGAAAAAGATAAATTAGAAGAATATAAAGATGTATGGTTTGAGCCTGTTGATGGAAAAAAATGCGGATTTAATTTTACAAAAGATATTTTGGTTGAAGATTTAAAAAATGGCACATATAAAGTAACTTTTGTACCATGGGGAAAAATATCTGATACAACAAAATCATCATGTATTTGTTATTTGAGTTTTAAAGATAAAGTTCAATATTCTAAAGCCTTAACAAATTATCAAAAAAAATATGCTAAATTAATTTCAAAATTAGAGAAAGAACGAAAAAGAATTAATGATGTTTGGGAGATTTATGATAAAAAAGTCAAAGAATATAATTTCTTCATTGATAAAAATGAAATAGAAAAACTAACAGGTAATAATAAAATATTACGAACATTGGAAATTAATCAATTTGGTTTAGTAAACCTAGATTATCCTCATTCGTATCCAAAAGGAGCAAACATTGAAGTAGTTTATTTAGATGAAAATGGTAATAAACTTGACTTAAAACAAGTTGTATTAGTAGAAATTGGGAAGAATGCTTTGTATCGTTACACAAATTCAATTCATTTTAATCCTGAAAGTCAAAACATATTATGGGGATTAACTAAAACTAATAAATTAGCTTATTTTACAATTGAAGATTTTAAAGCATTAAAAGAGCTTTCAGGTAAAGTGAAATTAAAAATGAGAGTTCATCCAAAGGAATTAAAAACTTACGAAGACATAATGAATGTGTTATTTAAGAGTTAAGCATTCTTAGTTAGATTTTCCCCAAATACAATTTGTAATTTTGGGGAAAATTTAAGTTAAGCTAATAATTGTAATTGATAATCAAGCCATTCTTTTTTGTGTAAAAAGAAAATTCTTTGGTTCAAAAATTGAAAAGAATGAATCATTTTAAACAAAATTTGTAATTGATCATCTTTGTATTCTTTCCCCACAAAATAGCTTAAATATTCATTTGTAAAGGATTCGATTTCTTTCAATAATTCAGGATTTGATTCGTTTTGATAAACACTTAAATTTATAAGTTTATTGAGTTCCTCTTTTAATCTTTTTTCTAAAGGACGAAATGTTTCAAAATGTTCTCTTATTATTTCATAAGGTGTTTCTTTACTAATGAATTCTAATGCATTTGATATTTTGCTGTGTAATTCAAAATTTTCATCAAAATTTTTGTCAAAACTCAGATATTTTTTGGTAACTGACTCAAATTCAAGTTTTTTGTTTTTTTGAGAGGCTATTGTATGAAAATAATCATAAATATTTTGATCATGAAGTTTTAGTTTTTCTTGGAGTTTTTTTATTTCTTCTTCTATTTTTTGAATAGCCTTAGTAACTTCATTTTTACTATATTTTACTCCTTCATAATCAAAAGTATTAATATCGTAATTGCCTTCTTTAATGCCTTGAAGTATCATTATATCTTGTTGTGCATTTGCTAATTCTCTTGGAATATTAGCTACTTCATCGTTAAATAAATTATCAAATGAATCCGTTGATGTAGTAGTATTTACCATTGAAAAATTTGTTGGACTATGTTGGTTGTAGTATCCTTTAAAGACTTCATCAAAACTTTCTTTTATATAATCTGCTTCAAATTGTTCTTTAAATTTTTCAAAGTTTATAGTAATACTTTCTGATGTGTAATTTACATTACCAAATAATTTTTGAGTTAATTTTTCTTCCGTATCAATTGCATTAACAAATATGTTACTTGCTGGTTCAATATTTGGATTAGTTTTTACAATTCCAATTTTTTCTAGTGCTGCAATACGTTCATCCATTTCAGGATGCGATGCCCATTGGTTTTTAATTACCAGTTTTGAGGTATTGAAAAAGTTAGTATTTTCAGGTTTAACTTCTGGTAATTGATCTATAATTGAAATACCTTGTTTTTTAGCGTAAAAGTTCATAATGAAAGAGTGTTCTTTAAATATGTTTTCACTAATCCAACCCTCATTGTATTTACTTTCATAAAATTCTAAAACACTATTATAACTTTTATCGGCTAAATCCATACGTAATAATGAAGTTTTTAATGGCAAATAACCAGTTACATTTGCTGCAACTTCATCGGCATGAAATTCCATTTCTCTAGATAATGCCATGTAGTTTTTATTTACTATGCCATACATTTTTTGAAGTATCCACTGAATTCCTTGTATGATTTTTACTGCAGCTGCTACAAATATGGAAAAGTAACCACTTATATTGGCCCATTTTTGGATTAAATTTCCATAAGAATCATTGTCATACAGCATGTTGTAAATAATTTGATTTACATTGTAAACAAAACTGCCAACTTTCATTGTTCTTTGCGAAAAATGTCCAAATTCATGAGCTAAAATGGCTTTTAGTTCATCATGTGTTACACTATTTACTAATCCCATTCCTATATGTAAGTTCTTTTTTATAGGCAAGAACATACTCCAAAAATTAGAATCATAGAACACACTGGCATTTACTTCTGTAGAAAGAAATACTTTTTTTGGAAAATTGGTATTTGTTTCTGCAACAATTTCATCAATAAATGCAAATAATTTGGGTTCTTGAGAACGTTTTACTTCGGTAAATTTAGATAAATCTGTTTTGTTTCTTTTGAAAAGAAATTTGAATAAAAATATGATAATCATGACACCCAAGCTCGCTAAACCAATTCCTAATGCTAGAGTAATAAACATGGGTCTTGCTACAATTATTGTTATACCACCGGCAATACAAGCAATTGTGATTAAAAAACCTAATACTATTAATAGCAAATAAACTAATATAAAAAGTACAATTGCTATTATAGCTTTACTTGTTTGTTTTTTAAATTCAGGCGAAATTTGAATGTCCATAATTAAGAAAAATTGAATTACAAATATGGAATTTATTTGGGAAAATTATTGAATAGAAATAAAATTTCTTACAAAAATTTGTTTCCTAATGATACAAAGTAAATCCCATTCCTTTTGCTAAGGTATAATGCTTTTCTAATAATACTTCAACTATATCATGAACATCGTCATATTCATAACATAAAGCAAAGAATAAATTATCTATAATAGTGCTAAGTATTGGCGCTGTGTTACTATAACCAGATACGGAAATGGCACCTGTAACATCTAAAAAATACTGAGCAGTTTCGGTATCTAAGTTTAGTTGAAAGGTATTAGCAAAATGAATTCGTTTATTAATTAGTTTACCTTCAAAGAATTCGGCAATTTCTTCTAAACTATATAAATAATTGTCAATGATAATATTATTGTTACTTCCTTGAAATACAAAATATAAGATTTCATAATCTTTAAAGTATCGATCTTCATAAAGTAGTGTAGATAAACTTTCTTCTAATCCTTCAATACTATCACACGTTTGGTATATATTAGTTATGTTGTATTGAATGGCTAATTTTTCTAAAGAAGGTAAAATAGTACTGCTGTTAGTTTGAGAAATAACATCAGAAACGGTTTCTAAACAAAATAGTTTGGTGTTAGAATGCATATTTTTTACAGATATATTATATGTAAAATATTTACAAGATATTTAATAATAAGCAAGGTAATAGTTTTTCAATAATATTCAATCTATTTAATTTTTCTAATTCATCACTTTTACTTAATTTTTTGGATCTCAAAATCTAAATATTTCTATTATTTTATTATGTTTGGCAAATTGTTTAATAATTAGTGTAAATATTATCTTATGACTGAAGCACAAATTTTAGTTTGTCAAACATGTTTGAATCGTAAAAAAGGGGATTTTGAACCAGAAGCAATTTGTAATATTAGAGGCCATCGATTGGAACCAGATGAAACTTGTACCCATTATATGAATGATACTTCAGTAATTACAGATAAAGCCCAACAAAAAATAGCAATCAGACCAAATGCTCAACGAGCTAAAAATGCAATGATAATGATTATGATTGTTATGGTTTTAGATGTTATTTCTGGGTATTCTTCTTATTTACAATTGGGTTTATTAAATGATTTAAATGAAGGTTTTTATGTGCCTGAAGAAGTGTTAACAACAAATGATCTTAGAGAGCAGATTATCGGAATTATTTATTTGATTGCAATGATAATTAGTGCTGTATTTTTTATTCAATGGTTTAGAAGAGCCTATTATAATTTACAAGTTCGAACAGGGACTTGTGCTCATAGTGATGGTTGGGCTGCTGGAGGTTGGTTTGTTCCAATAATTTCATTATTTAGACCAGTACAAATAATGAATGAATTGGACAGTAAAACAAGTAAATTAATTGGCAAAGCAACTGGAAATGTAATTCCCACGAATGGTATTGTAATTGGTTTTTGGTGGACGCTTTGGATTATTTCTAATTATTTAGGAAATTATGTTTTTAAAATGGCTTTTAAAGAGGAAACGGTTGAGAATTATATTAATTTAACTACAGGAGAAATGGTAAATTCAATTTTAGGAATTCCGTTAGCTATTTTGGCATATTTCGTTATTAAGAATTATGCTCAAAAAGAAACTGAATTAGAACAAATTGAAGCTCGTTCTACTGTCACTGAATAAGATTTTTTTACATAAAAATTATAAGCCAATCTTTGTATTGGCTTTTTTTATACTTTATGGTATCTCAAAATTCTCCCCCAAGGTTTTTTATTACCTATTATTTGTCTAAAAGTAAGGTTAGTTGTACATTTGAGAAATGAAGCTACTTTATTTTCATATAAAGTTGGTTTGAAAACACAATTTCAATTTTTATCATTTAATATGAAAAACTCATTTCGTTTTGGATTTAGATTATTGGGAATTATTCTTGTTAGTCATTTATTATTATCTTGTCAGTTAGGCCGATTTGTATTTTATAATTTTGCGGATATTAAGGATCATAAAAAATTTAAATCTCGTCCACTTATTGCCCCAACACAATCAGATACTTTTTCAGTTGCTACAACTGGTAAATTTCCAAAAACTCTTAATGCTATACCGTTTGACCAATATCTTGAAGATAATAAAACAGTTGCTTTTTTAATCATAAAAAATGATACAATTCAATATGAAAAGTATTTTAAAGGTTATGAAGAAACTAGTATTGTTCCTTCGTTTTCAATGGCAAAATCAGTCGTGTCGATCTTAATTGGATGTGCCATTGATGATGGGTTGATTGATTCTGTTGATGAACCAATCATTAAGTATCTCCCCGAATTAAATAACAAAGGTTTTGAAAAAGTAAAAATAAAACATCTTTTACAGATGACTTCAGGAATAAAATTTAATGAGAGTTATTTTAATCCTTTTGGTGATGCCGCTTCTTTTTATTATGGATTAAATCTTAGAAAGTTAATAAGTAAAATGAAAATGCAATCTGAACCAGGTAAAAAGTTTGAGTACAGTAGTGGTGATTCACAACTTTTAGGTTTGATTTTAGAGCGTTCACTAAAAGGAACAACTGTTACTTCTTATTTACAAGAGAAATTATGGACACCTTTAGGAATGGAGTTTGATGCTTCTTGGAGTATTGATAGAAAAAATAATGGATTAGAAAAAACATTTTGTTGTATTAATGCAAGAGCTAGAGACTATGCTAAATTAGGGAAACTTTATAAAAACAAAGGAAAATGGAATGGTAAACAAATTGTATCAGAAAAATGGATTACACAATCTACCCAAAAAGATACAACTGAAGGAAGCGTAAGTTATTACCAATACCAATGGTGGTTACCAACACCAAACGAGGATTTTATGGCTCAAGGAATTTTAGGTCAATATATTTATGTTCATCCTACTAAAGACCTAATTATTGTAAGATTAGGTAAGAAAAATGGAAATGCAGATTGGTGGAGTATTTTTACTTCTCTAGCTAAATATTATTAATATTGAAGGTAATTTCCGTTTTTAAAATCTTATTGACTTTAATAGAATTATGTTCCTTTTTAAAATTTTAACTGGAAACTTAATTTATTCTTAATTCTCAAATTTAAATATCAAAATTTTAAGATATTTATTTATTTTTGTTAATAAATTCTTAAAATGAACGAAGTTGTAATTACTAATTTGAACAAAATTAGACCTAGGTTATTTTTTATTCCCCTAATAATGATACTATCTATCGTTCTATTTCTTTTGGTAAATGATGCTTTCAGTGTTCAAGGGTATGTGAATATTCAAAAGGATTGGTTTTATGCATTGAATCAATATTTTGGTCAGTATTCTAAAACAGCATTTAATTTTACCCAATTAGGAGATGCGTCTATATTTCTTTCGTTTATTATTCTATTGGTAATTTACGCACCTAAAGTGTGGGAATCATTAATTTCTGGACTTTTGGTTTCTGCTATCTTATGTAAATCTTTGAAAGATTTATTTATGGTTCCAAGGCCTGCAGAAATTTTAGATCAAGATAGCTTTACAATTATCGGTCGTACATTGCATGGTTTTAGTAGTTTGCCATCAGGACATACAATAACAATCTTTACCATTTTAATAATCGTTATGTTTGCCTTTATGCCAAAGAAAATCGGTTATAAATTAGGTTGGATTTTTCTTATGTTGTCTTTGGGATATCTTATTGGATTGTCTAGAGTAGCGGTAGGTGCTCATTTCCCACTTGATGTACTAATTGGAAGTATTGTTGGTTTTATATCGGCATTGCTTGGAATTTTTATTAGTAGAAGATATAAAATTTGGAACTGGATTTGTTTAAAGAAATTTGCTCCAGTATTTATTATTGCTATAGCAGCTTGTTGTGTTTCAATTTCGATAAAATTATATAATGAGAAAATTATAGTGTTTTATTTAGCATTAATTAGTTTATTTGTAGCTCTTTATAAATTCATTTATGTTTACATTAAAAAATAACTTCAAGATTCTACCTTTTGTTTTAATAATCAGTAGTCTTAACTTCTTATTTTTTCATATTCCTTTTTTTAATTTCGTATTTGAAAACATCAATTATAAGTCCATTAGCGGAGTTTTTGTAATCACGAGTTTAGTAATACTCATGATTGTATTAAACGCATTCGTGTTTTTTTTATTCTTGTTTTTATCGCAACGTGTTGGAAAGATTTTATTGGTATTGTTCTTTTTAATGAATGCTATTGCGGTTTATTTTGTAACTACTTATGGAATAATAGTAGATGAAAGTATGATAGGTAATGTGTTGAATACCAATTATGAAGAGTCAAGTAGCTATTTTTCATATAAGATGATATTATATCTTATTTTTTTAGGGGTTATACCTAGTTATTTTATTATAAAAAGTAAAATTGAACGTGTTTCTTTTAAACGTTTCTCGATATTATCATCTCTTACATTATTGTTTGCGCTTGTTCTAGTTTTTGTTAATGCAAGTAATTGGCTTTGGATTGATAAAAATTCAAAAAGATTAGGAGGTTTAGCTATGCCTTGGTCGTATGTAGTAAATACATCCCTTTTTTATATTCACCAACATAAAAAAAATGAAAAAGAAATTTTACTACCAGATGCAAAAATTAAGGATAATGAAAAAGCTGTAGTGATTTTAGTCATAGGTGAATCGGCTAGGAGACAAAATTTTTCGTTATACGGATATTCTAAAAATACGAATCCGATGTTGTCAAAAACTCAGAATTTATTCCACTTTAATGCTACTTCTAGTGCCACATATACAACAGCTGGAGTAAAGAGTATTTTAGATCACAAAGAAACAGATGATTTATATGAGATATTACCAAATTATTTATAC
Organism: Flavobacterium cyclinae; assembly: GCF_021172145.1. NCBI lineage: Bacteria > Pseudomonadati > Bacteroidota > Flavobacteriia > Flavobacteriales > Flavobacteriaceae > Flavobacterium > Flavobacterium cyclinae. Next base: position 1,851,691 of record NZ_CP089095.1, on the reverse strand, counting down.
CGTAATGATGTAGAGGTAATTTGGCGAACTTCAAACTGGGGAGAACCACCTGTTCACATTAAAAACTATCAAGATAGAGCTTATCTTCATACCAATTGTAAAGAAGATTACTGTAATTATGATGAGGTTCTTTTACACGGTTTAAAAGATCAAATTTTGGCAAGTAAAAAGAATAAAATTTTAATTGTTTTGCATACAAGTACAAGTCATGGACCAAGTTATAATAAAAAATATCCTCCACAATTTGAACAATTTAAGCCTGTTTGTGAAAGTGTAGAATTATCGAATTGCTCTCAAGCTGAACTTATAAATGCATATGACAATACCATTGTTTACACCGATTATATTTTACACAAGACTATTGAAGAATTAAAAGGACTTAATTCGTTTAAAAGCACTATGCTTTTTGTATCTGATCATGGAGAATCTCTAGGTGAAAAAAACTTATATATGCATGGTATTCCAATGAGTATTGCACCTAAAGAACAATATGAAATTCCTTTTATTGTTTGGATTTCTGATTCCAGTAACAAAAAAGTGAAGTCATTAAATAATTTATCTCAATACCACGTATTCCATAGTGTATTGAATTTTTTAAATATCGAAAGTCCTATTTATAATGAGGAAATGAATATTTTTCAGGAATAAGTAAAGTTGTAATAATAAAAAGCCCCAAAATATATAAATTTTGGAGCTTTTTTTATTTAGTAATTTACGTAATCGGTAATTTCTAAACCGTATCCTATCATCCCAACACGTTTGGTAGGAGCAGAGCTGTTAGATAACAATTGAATTTTTGAAATGTCTAAATCATGAAGAATTTGAGCACCAATACCAAAATCTTTTGTATCCATTTTGATTTGAGGAGCTCGCATTTCTCCTTGTGATTGTAATATCTTTAATTCGGCAATACGATCAAGTAATTCTAAAGATTTCACTTCTTGATTGATAAAGATAATAGCACCTTTTTCTACTTCATTTATTTTTCTAAAAATATCATCCAGTTTTTTATCTGTCGTATCTGTAAGGGTACCTAAAATATCATTATTTACTTGTGTGGTATTAATACGAGTTAATACAGGTTCACCAGAATTCCAAGTCCCTTTAGTTAAAGCAATATGAACTTGTTTGTTTGTGGTTTGTAAATAAGCACGCATTCTAAAAGTTCCAAAACGAGTTTGAATATCAAAATCTTCTTTCTTTTGTATTAAACTGTCGTGTTGCATACGATAAGCAACTAAAGCTTCAATAGAAACCAGTTTTAAATCAAACTTTTTCGCTACTTCAACTAATTGAGGTAAGCGTGCCATAGTACCATCTTCATTCATGATTTCAACGATAACACCAGCAGGTTTAAATCCGGCTAAACGTGCAAAGTCTATAGCAGCCTCAGTATGACCTGTTCTTCTTAAAACCCCACCTTGTTTTGCAATAAGAGGAAAAATATGTCCAGGGCGGGCTAAATCATAAGGTTTTGTTTCAGGATCTATTAATGCTTGAATGGTTTTAGCCCTATCAGAAGCAGAGATACCTGTTGAAACGCCATTTCCCTTTAAGTCTACTGAAACAGTGAATGCAGTTTCCATGTGATCAGTATTATTACGAACCATTGCATGTAAATCAAGTTCTTTACAACGAGATTCAGTCAAAGGAGCACAAATTAAACCTCTACCGTGAGTAGCCATGAAATTAATCATTTCGGGAGTTACTTTTTCGGCAGCGGCTAAAAAATCACCTTCATTTTCACGGTCTTCGTCATCTACAACTATGATTACTTTTCCTTGACGGATGTCTTCAATAGCTTCTTCAATAGTGTTGAGTTGTATGTTGTTTGACATGGTATTAGTTGTTGTCGTCGTTAGATTTATTTATTTTATTTATAAGATTTTTAAAAGGCTCAGTTAACCAATCAAAATTGATCATTAATCCAATATCATTTGTAGCTCTATAGGTAAGAATTATTGCAAAAGGTGTCATGATAAACGATGACATCCAAGCTCCTAAAAATGGTGGAATGGTATCTTCTTGCGCTAGTTTTCTACCAAAAGTATTGATAAAATGGAACGAAATGAAAATTAACATCGCAAAAACAATTGGAAGACCTAATCCTCCTTTTCTAATAATTGCTCCAAGTGGTGCTCCAATAAAAAACATCAATAAACAAGAAAATGCAATCACAAATTTTTCATGTATTGCCATCCAATGGTTGCTAATATTTTTAGATTTTGTCTCTAAATCTTGCTTATTGCTGTGAACAGAAAATTCGTTACTAGTTACAACACTTTTAGCTGTTTCTAATATTTGTTTAAGTTCGGTTTGACTAAATATCGATACAACATCTTCTGGAGCTTTTTTATTGGATTTATTTTGTACAGTAGTATTTGTATTGATTCTTCTTCTAAATATATTGTCATTTCGTGAAGCTAAATTCTCAGCATAGGAAACAACATCTTTTGAATAACTTTTTTGTAATGAATCTATAGTGTATTTCAATTCAGGAACTGTTAACATTTTTTCAGATGTAATATTACCATCGTCTATTTCTGCCTGATTTAATTTAGTTAAATCGATATTAATAACATACTTCTTAAAACTACTTTTGGCAAACGGAACTTTTTTACGATCTTCATAATTTTTAGGATGAATGTCTTCATAATAGTGTCCATCATATAATTCTAATTGTAAATAGTTAGAATCATCTTCACTTGTGAGTAATCCGCTTTTAGCTTTAATAATAGTATTGGCACCTAATCCCATGTTGTTATTTTTAACATGCATGGTAACTCCTTCTAAAATTTCACCATTATCCCCCGATTTCTTATCTACTTTTATATTTGAAGTTCCAATCATATTAAATTGTCCTTCGGTAATTGCCATCGCTGGTTTTTGTTGCACAATGTTTTTTCTAAGGTTGATAAAACGAAATTGTGCATCTGGAATTACATTATTAGCAAAAAAGAAAGATACAAATGCTAAAATTCCAATAGTGATAGTTAGCATTTTCATAGCGCGCTGTAATGAAATACCAGAGGATTTCATGGCTGCAAATTCATAGTTTTCGGCAAAACTACCAAAAGTCATGATTGAGGCTAAAAGTACCGATAAAGGTAACACCATAGGTACAATTGTAGGCGCATAAAAAGTTAGAAATTTCACTATCGTTAAAAAGTCTAAGTCTTTACCCGCTAATTCGGCAATAAAAAGCCAAATACCTTGTAAAACGAATATAAAAAACAAGATTACAAATACCGTAGTAAATGTAATCATGAAAGATTTAATGATGTATTTATCTAAGATTTTCACCTATTCGTAATTAGTCTAATTTATTGATGTAATAATTAGGATATTTTGATTTGGTAAAGGTAAAATGATTTTTTGATAATGGCTGATTTGTTTTAAAAGAATTAACAGTTAATGTAGTTTTTGTCCCGTTTTTACCCACTTCAATAATGGTGTAAATGTGTTTGGTTTGCACATCGATTCCAACCAAAATTTCTTTTCTTTGATCTTTACTACTAAAAGGGGTTAATTTTACATATTGAATTTTTCTTCCTTTTACATTTTGAAGAATATCCCATGAATATTTATAACCCGAATTAAAAAAGGTTAGCATTTTGTTAGGAGAAATAGCATTGTCATCTTTTTCATCAAAGTTTGCAATGGTAATTTCTTCATCTTCTGGAACAATAGTATACACTTTTTTACCATCAAAAATTTTAGTAACTCCCATGAAATTAAGGTTGTATAAATTGCCTTGAAGCATAACATTTCCTTTACTTTCTTGGTTGATATTTTCTTTTGGATTGTGTAATGAATATTTGAAGTCGATTACAATATTATTGTACGATTTTACTTTTGCTGAAACTTCATCTAGTAATTCTTTAGCTTTTTTGGCATCTTGAGCTTGTATGGAAAAACCAATGAAAAGAGCAATTGCAATTTGTAAAAAACGTGTCATTTTAAATTTATTTGTTTTGTTCATTATTAAAAAAGTGTTCCAATGCTACTAAATCAGGTATTAAAACGGAACGGGCTTTACTACCTTCAAACGGACCTACAATTCCAGCGGCTTCTAGTTGGTCAATTAAACGGCCGGCTCTATTGTACCCTAATTTCAGTTTACGTTGTATTAAAGAGGCACTTCCTTGTTGGGCTGTTACTATAACTTCTGCAGCTTCTCTAAACAAAGAATCTCTTTCTGATATATCAATATCAAGTTTTATGCCACTTTCTTCTCCAATATATTCTGGCAGTAAATAGGCTTCAGGATAGGCTTTTTGAGATCCAATGAAATCACAAATTTTATCAACTTCTGGTGTATCAACAAATGCACATTGAACACGAGTGATATCGTTTCCTTGAGTATATAATAAATCACCTCTTCCTATTAATTGATCAGCACCTTGACTATCTAAAATGGTTCTTGAATCAATCTTTGAAGTTACACGAAACGCAATTCGAGCAGGGAAATTAGCTTTAATGATACCTGTAATTACATTAACAGATGGACGTTGAGTGGCAATAATCAAGTGAATTCCAATAGCACGGGCTAACTGAGCTAAACGAGCGATTGGTGTTTCTACTTCTTTACCCGCTGTCATGATTAAATCGGCAAACTCGTCGACTACTAATACAATATAAGGTAAAAAGCGGTGACCATTTTCTGGATTTAGTTTACGGTTTTTGAATTTCTCGTTGTATTCTTTAATATTTCGAACCATGGCATCTTTTAATAAAGAATAGCGATTGTCCATTTCAATACATAACGAGTTTAAGGTATTGATTACTTTAGTGTTATCCGTAATAATAGCATCACCACCATCGGGAAGTTTTGCTAAATAATGACGTTCAATTTTATTGAATAAAGTTAACTCTACTTTCTTAGGGTCCACCAAAACGAATTTTACTTCAGCCGGATGTTTTTTATAAAGCAATGAAGTTAACACCGCATTCAATCCAACAGATTTTCCTTGACCAGTTGCACCCGCCATTAATAAGTGAGGCATTTTCGCCAAATCTACTACAAAAGTTTCATTGGAAATGGTTTTTCCTAAAGCGATTGGTAATTCCATTTCGGCTGTTTGGAATTTCGGTGAAGCAATTACACTCTTCATCGAAACCATGGTTGGATTGTTATTTGGTACTTCAATACCAATTGTTCCTTTACCTGGGATTGGCGCGATGATACGAATTCCTAATGCCGCTAAAGACAATGCAATATCGTCTTCTAAGTTTTTAATTTTGGAGATACGAATTCCCGCATCAGGTACAATTTCATAAAGTGTAACAGTAGGACCAACCGTAGCTTTAATTTGTGAAATTCCGATACTGTAATTTTTTAATGTATCAACAATTTTATTTTTGTTTTCTTCTAATTCGGCTTGATTGATGGTAATTCCACCTGAAGAATACTCTTTTAATAAATCGATAGGAGGGAACTGGTAATTCGAAAGTTCTAATGTTGGGTCAAATAGTCCAAAATCTTGTACCAATTTAGCAGCTAAGTTTTCTTCAACAACTTCTTCTTCCGCTACTTTTTCAATTACAAAAGCATCTTCGTTTACGAATTCTTCTTGTGGAATGCTTTTATCTTCGATAGAGAAATTATGTGCTTCGGTAGTTTCAACTTTTGGTTTTGGATCTAAAGTAAGTTCAGATGCCGAAGCAATTGTAGGTTTTAAAGCTTCTTTATTAACTTCAAATGAAGATGGATATGTTTTTAATTCAAAATTCCCCATTTCCTCCTCATCTTCAGTCAAGATAAAATCGTCTTTAGATTTAGAAGTAGGAGAAACTGGTAAAACGGTTTGGTCTTCCTCTTCAGTTGTTGGTTCTGAATTGTTTTCAGTTTCTGAAATAGCCACTGCTGATGTTGCTAAATCTTCATTCAATTCTTCTTGTGGTTTTTCAAAAACTTTTGTAAAACTTTCCGGTGATATCTTGATTTTAAAAACTAAGAACAAAACAATTCCAAATAACAGAACTAAAAGTGTTCCTGTTTTTCCAATATAATCTTGAATGTAAAGATTCATTTCAAATCCAATGGTTCCACCTAACTGAGGCATATATTCCCAGAAAAATCCAAATATGACAGAAATGAAAATTATCAAATAAAAATCCCAAAAAAAGCTTTTTTTAAGTTTCGAAAGGGACATGTCTAAAATTAAATATGCACCAATTAAAAATAGGACTCTAACAAAGATAAATGAAGCAACCCCAAAACTTTTATATAGAAAGAAATCGGCCAAATAAGCTCCAAACTTTCCCAACCAATTTTCAGCTTTAGCATTTCTATTTGCTAATTCACTTACGATGTTTTGATCGTTAATTCCAGTAACGAAATACGATATAAATGAAAGCAAAAGTGCTAAGGAAAAGAAAATCAATAAAATTCCGAAAACAAATTTCTGTTGACGACTTAAACGCCAAGAGAATTTTTCTTTGGTTTCAGTAGGATTATTAACGGAGTCTTTGCTAGTTTTTTTGGCCATGTAAACGCGACAATTTTTACAAAAGTAGCGAATTTAAAATAAATATGGAAAATAAATAATACAGCCTATAGCAATAGCAGTTAAGGCAGCAAAAAACACAGCTCCAGCAGCTATATCTTTGATAAAACCGATGCGCTCATGAAAATCAGGATGAACAAAATCAGCTATTTTTTCAACAGCTGTATTGAGGCCTTCTATTCCAAGCACTAAACCAAAAACTAAGATTTGCATCATCCATTCAAAACGGTTGATGCCAAAATAAAAACCAGCAATTGTCATAAGTACAGCTAATGAAGATTGTACCATAACGCTATGCTCTGTTGTAATTAATTTAATTGCACCTTTAAGTGCAAATCCAATACTTTTTAATCGGCCTGTAAAAAGGGTTTCGTCTTTTTCGAATTTCATTTAAATGCTATTTATTTTTTTGATTCTCAAGTGTAATCAAATCAAAATGAATTTGCCATTCAGAACTCGTTTCAGAATCAATTTTTAAAACTGAAACGAATTCAAAATGACTTTTGTTTTATTATAATACTGCTAAAGCGGCTTCGTAATTAGGCTCGTCAGCGATTTCGTTTACTTGTTCAGTATGTAAAATAGTTCCGTTTTCGTCTAAAACGATTACCACACGCGAATGTAAACCAGCTAAAGGTCCGTTTGTAATTTCTAAACCATAGTTTTTACCGAAACTTCCGTCTTTAAAATCAGAAAGGTTGATTACATTTTCTAATCCTTCAGCACCACAAAAACGTTTTTGAGCAAAAGGTAAATCTCTAGAAATGCATAACACTTTCGTATTTGCTAAAGTACTTGCTTTTTCATTGAATTTTCTAACCGATGCAGCACAAGTCCCAGTATCTACACTTGGAAAAATGTTTAATACTACTTTTGAACCTGCAAAATCAGCCAATGAAGCAGTTCCTAAATCGGTTTTAACTAATTTGAAATCAGTAGCTTTTGAACCTACTGTTGGCAATTCGCCATTTGTGTGAACAGGATTTCCTCCTAGTGTAATTGATGCCATACCTAATTTTTTTTTTTGGATTACAAAAATAGGAATAATTGCTTAAAGTTTTGCTAACCTTTACTTAAGATTGTTTTACTAACCAATTTTTAAAATCATAAAAGTTTTGTGGTGCTACACCATGACCTACTGGATATTCATGATAAACCACTTCTAAACCTAAGTTTTCTAAAGCTGGTTTGGCTTTTCTAGCCCATTCCACCGGTATTACTTGATCAACCGAACCATGCGAAACAAAGAATTTTAAATGTGAAACGGCATTTTTGTCTATAACCTCGGGCATGATTTCTTGATTAAAATATCCGCTTAATGCAACCACTTTTGAAATTTTATCAGGAAAGGTTAGGGCAGTAGCATAACTTAAAATAGCGCCTTGACTAAATCCAATTAAGTTAACATTTTTAGTATCGATAGGATATTGTTTTACTACTTCATCAATAAAATCTGAAATTAATTCTACTGACTGTTTAGCTTGTACATTATCTGAAAACTTATTTTCATCCGCATCAAAATGAATCGCATACCAAGCATGCCCGTAAGGTTGTAAATCATAAGGAGCACGCACCGAAATCACATAATGATCTTGTGGTAATTCAGAAGCGAAAGAAAATAAATCTTCTTCATTACTGCCATAACCATGAAGTAATATAAGCAACGGATTTTTATCGTGCTTAATTTTAGGTTCTTGGATTAAATAGTATAAATTCATTATTAATAAAGATTTTGATGTTTGGAAGTTTAAAAAAGTTTAGAAACTTTTAAATAATTTTTGATACAATTCTCCTAAAAAAGGAACAGGTTTTTGTTCTCCATTTAAGGCATTCATAAAACCAAACAACCATAAAATAAATATAAAAGTCCAATAAGACGCCGTTATCATCCAACTATCAAAATAACCAATTGGATAACCTAATAGAAAAAAAGTCACGAAAATTCCTAAAGCTTGACGAATATGAAAACTAGCAAAAGAATTTTTAGTTTCGTTATTCATAAAAATAGCTATTACGGAACCAATTATAGTTAAATAACTTACAATTGCGGTTTGTTTTCCTTGTTCAATTTCGTTCATTTTGAATAATTTATGAGTTTAAAATCAGTTGTCCATTATTGTAAATTCCGATCGCTTTCCCTTTCATTTTTTGTCCTAAGAAAGCTGAATTTTTTGATTTGGATAAGATGTTTTCTTTGCCAAATGTCCAATTATCTTCAGTAGTGAAAAGTGAAATATCAGCTTTTTTTCCAATTGCTAATGATGGATTTTCTACATTGAAAACCAGTTTATTAGCGTTTAATTTTTCAACTACAACTTCAAGTGGTAAAATAGTTAGTAAAGCACCAAAAGCACTTTCTAAACCAATAGTTCCATCTTTCGCTAAATCAAATTCTAATTTCTTATGTTCAATATCTAGTGGATTGTGATCAGAAGTTATACAATCAATTGTTCCATCTAAAACAGCTTCTACTAAAGCTTTTCTGGTTGCTTCTTCGCGTAATGGAGGTAATACTCTGTATCTGGTGTCAAATCCCATTAACATTTCGTCATTTAAGACTAAATTATGAACAGCAACACTACAGGTTACTTGTAATCCTTTTGCTTTAGCTTCTTTGATTAATTTGATGCTTCCTTGAGTTGAAATGGTTGGGATGTGTAATTTTCCGCCTGTGTATTCTAATAAAAATAAGTTACGTGCTACTTGCAATTCTTCTGCTAAAGCAGGGATTCCTTTCATACCTAGTTTTGTACTAATCACACCTTCATTTGCAATTCCAACTCCTTTTAACGTACTATCTTGACAAAAAGCAATCAACATACCGTCGAAATCTTGTACGTATTGCAAGGCAATTTTTTGAAGATTGGCATTTTGTAACGCTTTTTTGTAATCACCAAACGCTATGGCTCCAGCGTTTTTCATGTCGAATAATTCCGCTAAATCCGTTCCTTCGCTACCTTTGGTTAAAGCTCCGATTGGATATAAAGTTGTGGCTTGGTTTTTAGCTCTGTCCAAAACAAATCCCACTTGCGCTTGATTATCGATAGTTGGGTTTGAATTCGGTTGTAAAGCTACTGCTGTAAACCCGCTTTTAGCAGCAACTTTTAATCCGTTTTCAATAGTTTCGCGGTCTTCGTACCCTGGTTCTCCGAAAGAAACTGAGCTGTCCATCCAACCTTTTGAAACGTGTAAATTCGGGATATTTACAACTTCAAAACCCGAAGTAGCTGTGATTTCTTTTTCTATTTGTGTTATCGTTCCGTTTTCAATTTTAATATCCATCACTTGGTTGTGAAACGGACTTGAAGCGTCGATGATTTTGGCTTGTTTTAGAATAACTTGCGTCATTTTACAAATTTTTGGATTAGTAGTTCTGTTATTAAAAATAGTAGTGTTGCGATGATAAACCATTTCCAAACTTCATTGCTAGTTCGTTCAGACGCAATGTCATTTAAAACAGTATTTATATTGTTAACTTTTTTGAATTTTTCAAATGTTGAAGAGGAAAGTTTTGATAAGTCACTTTCCGTTCTTGGATAGTTAAAACTGATTTTTTTAAGTGAATTATTGCCTTTTAAAACTTCAAAATTTCCAGCTTCTTCAGGATAATCACCAAATGAAAGTTTGCATTTGGTATTCAAAATTTGTTGCATTGGAATAAAGCTGTAGCCTTCTTTTTGAACTGTTACCACTTCATCTTTTGCTAAAATCGTTTCTAGAATTAGGTTTTCATTTTCTCCAATTGTATAAGCGTTAATTCCCGTTTTTCCTTGATTTTGTCCCATGTTGTAAAAGGTTGGGACAATTAAAGGTGCGTTTTGGAAGTTACTATTCTGTTTGTTAATCGGAGCTGAAAAAGCGTAAAACGTTCCCAATCGATTGGTAGTCGAACCTACGAAAACTGAATTATCTTCGTATTGTAAAATGTTCGTAATTCCTGATAAAGTGAAGCTTTCTTTCACATTTGGATATTGAAAATTAGTCACTTTCTTCTCAAAAACCGTTTGGTATAAAGGATGATTAAAGTTGATTTTCGTGATTTGTTTTCCAGAAGTTGAAAGTTGGGAATAGCTCATTCCACCGAAGTTTTTAACGAAAGCGTTTAATAGACTAGGCGTATTTTTCGCATTCGGAATCAAAACAATATTGCCCCCTTTTTCATAAAACGATTTTAGTGTTGTTCCTAAAGCAACTGGTAAATCTTCCAATTCATTTAACACAATCGCATCTTGATTTTCGATTTGATTATAATCTAAAGTAGCCAATTCCGTGCTTTGAAAATTAAACTCATCAGCTGTAAAAATACGACTTAAGAAATTGTTTTTATCTGAATTTCCGATGGCGATTACATTTGCTTTTTCTGGTTTTGAAATGCTTAAATAGTAATCGTTGTCATAGCTTAAGCTATTATCTTCGATACTAATATTTCCGTGAAAATCGTTTTTTGGAATGGTGATTGCAATTTCTGTTTTTTGATTTTCAAATTTTGCGATGGTTTTTGCAATCGCTTTATTGTTACTGAAAACAGAAAGTGGCACTTCATTTTCGTTTTCTCCAAAAGCTTGAAGCGTGATTTTTAATTCGTAAAACTGATCCAAAACTTGTGAAATCACGACTTTATCAATGCTGATATTGGTTTTGTTTTGCGCTTCGGGTTGTATGAAATATACGATATTATTTTCTGCTAAATCCAAGGCTTTTTTGCTTTCGGATTGTATCGCATCGGTAATGATAACGTAATCTTTTTTAGTGTTTTTCTTTTTGGTTTCGACTTGATTAATCAAATAATCAAATTGAAACGGCATCGCAGAATACTTCAAATTCTGCAATTCTTTTTGAATCGATTTGATATCAGTGTCCCAAAACACTTCGGAATTCGTAAGTAATGAGAATTGTTGGTTTTCGGGTAATTCTTCTAATAAATCTTGAATGCTACGTTTGAGTAATTCGCCTTTTGCACCTTTGGCCTGCATCGAAAACGAGTTGTCTAATAAAATGATGAGTTCGTTTCCTTTATTTGTGGTGTCTTTGGCGTTGAAAAAAGGCTGTGCAAAAGCTAAAATCAAACAAGTTAATAACAATAAACGTGTCGCCAACAACAACCATTTCTTGATTTTAGAACTTTTTCGGGTTTGAATTTGAAGTTCTTTAAGCAGTTTTACGTTAGTAAAATATTCTTTTTTAAAACGACGTAATTGAAATAAATGCACCAAAATTGGTATAACCAACAGAAAAAGGAAGTAGAGAATTTCTGGATGTTTGAACTGCATTTATTATTAGAATTTGTCAAAAGTACGAAATTCCATTTAGATTACTATAGATATTGGAGTCATTTTTTTGGAACGCGGATTACACGGATTGGAGAAATTTTTAAGGATTTTTTACTGAAATAGTTTAAAAAATCTAATTTCACAATCGTCACTTCGAGTGTTTTGCATTTGTAAATCCAAAGATTTACAAATGCAAAATGTATCGAGAACTAATGAAAAGTAATCGTTTCTACAGTTCTCGATACAATTTTTAAAAGAAAAAATTAGCATTTTTCCTTTTAAAAATCACTCGAAGTGACGGTGGTGTTATATCGTTTCTATAGTTTTCGACACAATTTAAAATTTCAAAAACTAGGGTTTTTAAAATATAAAATCACTCGAAGTGACGGAAGTAGAATTTTGAGTTCTTAAGACTATCTCTTCTTTTTCTTCTCCGCGCGTTTTCTTTCCACAGCACGGTTTCTGGATTCTGTTTTTCTTGGAGTACGTTTTCCTGGACCGCCTAGGTTGACTTTTTTGTTTTTGTCTTTCTTTTCATGGAATGCTTGACCACCCTCTCTTTTAGGGGTTTTTAGTAAGAACTTCATTTTTTTCTTTTCCTTTTCGAAGTCTAAATAGCGTTCTTCTATTTTTAAATCTTCTGGTATTGGAAGTTCTTTGATTTCGGTATTCATTAATAATTCTACCTCAATTTTTGGTTCTACTTCGCTTGGTGAAATCAAACTTATAGCAACACCTGTTTTATCAGCACGACCGGTTCTACCGATACGGTGCATGTATTTTTCAGGTTCTTCGGTAAATTGTAAGTTGATAACGTGCGTAATATCAGAAATATCCAAACCACGTGCCATGATATCGGTTGTAACCAAACCTCTTAATTCGCCCGCCTGAAATGCAGCCATCGTATTCAAACGATAATTTTGTGATTTATTAGAGTGAATTACTCCAAATTGCTCTGGAAATTCGCTTTCTAAGGTTTCGGAAACTAATTCTACGATACGTTTGTTGTTCACGAAAATCAACACACGATCCATTCCTTCCGTTTCGTGAATTAAATGTTTTATTAGATTTAATTTCGTTAAGAAATTCGGAACTTGATATACTATTTGCTCGATTTGCTCTAAAGGTGTTCCGCTTGGTGCTAAGGAAACTTCTTCAGGAAAATCAAAATATTCATCTAACATTTCATCAACTTCTTCGGTCATGGTTGCCGAGAATAAGATATTTTGTTTTTTACCACGCATCATGGTTAATATTGAAGTCAATTGCGCACGGAACCCTAAGTTTAAGATTTCGTCAAATTCGTCAATGACTAATTTTTGAAGCGAATCAAAACGTAAAACACCGTCAAGTGCTAAATCCATAACACGTCCAGGCGTCCCTACTAAAATATCAACTCCTTCTGCTAGTGCTTTTCTTTGTGTATTTATGTTAACGCCACCATATATACCAAGCGTTCGTACACTCATGTATTTGGTTAGTTTTTCAACTTCTTCTGCTACTTGTACTACTAATTCACGTGTGGGAACTAAAATAACTACTCTTGGTGATTCGTTATTTTGAAATTTCCATTGTTTTAGGATAGGTAATAAGTAGGCGAAGGTTTTACCGGTTCCGGTTTGTGCAATTCCCATTACGTCTCTTCCTGATAGAATTACAGAATGCGATTTTTCTTGAATAGGTGTAGCGTGCACAAAACCTAATTCGTCTAATGCTTTTTGTAATGATTTTGGTAAATCGAATTCTAAGAAAGTTTTCATATGCGTAAATAAAATTATTTGCAAAGGTACGCAAAGTTTTTATATTGATTTTTTAATGAATTTCGTTGTATTATTTAAAAATTACTTACTTTACGCTAAATTTAAAATTGCTCGTTTTTTAATGAAATTTAAGTTAATAGTTTTTGTTTTAATTATTTGTTTGAATAGTAAGTGTTTGCATGCACAAACTAAAGAATCAGATAGTACAACAACTATTTATTATGATATTCATGAGTTATCTAAAAAAAGTAAATTTAACAAGTTTATTTACAAATTATTATTTCGTTCATCTGCCTTAAAGGTTGAAAATTTTATTCCTGAGACAAAACCTAAAGTTGCGCCTCATATTACCAACAAAACCAATGGAAAAGTTATTCGGAATATCTATATAGAAACTTTAGATCCTTTCGGTTATTCAGTTACTAATGAGACAAAAAAACCAAAAAATTCCATTGAAAAATTTGGTAATTTTACTCATATCAAAACCAAAAATCATACCATACGAAATCTGTTGCTTTTTAAGAAAAACAGTAAATGTGATTCGTTATTACTAAAAGAATCTGAACGTTTAATTCGTAGCCAACGTTTTGTTCGTGAAGTTATTATTACTCCAGTTGCAATTGAAAATAGTAATGATTCTATAGATGTTAAAGTTCGCGTATTGGATTCTTGGACGTTAATACCTACTGGTAGTTTGTCTTCTTCTGAAAGCAGTATAAAATTAACAGAGCGTAATATTTTAGGATTTGGACATTTGATAAGTGGTAATATAAAAAATCGTTTTGAAACTAAGGAAAGAGCAACTTATGCGCAATACTCCATAAATAACATAAAAAATACGTACATTCGATTGGATCTTAATTATGCGAATGATTATAACAATGATAGCAGACGAAGTATTAATTTAAACAGACCATTCTATTCTGTAATTACAAAGAATGCGGGTGGATTTTATTTTGAAAACCGATTGCAAACTGAACTTTTTCCAGTATTGGATATTTTTTCATTAGAAAAATATTCTTTTGATTTTCAAGAATATTGGTATGGAAGAGCTTTTAAAATTAATTCAAAGTCAAATCCAGAGCGTCATTATACCAATTTAATTTTAGCATTAACATACAATCAAAAAAAGTTTCAAAAATTACCAGGTCCAATTTCAGATCCTTCGTTTTATTTTTCAAATGAAAAAAATTGGATTGGGATGATTGGTATTTCTAAACAAAAGTTCTATCAAGATACCTTTGTTTTCAATTACAATATTACTGAAGATATTCCGTATGGAAAAAATATCGCTTTTATCATTGGACATCAGGAAAAGAATAGTACAACCCGAATGTATTCAGGTTTAAGTTTTTCTTATGGTAAAAAATGCTCATTTGGATATGCAAGTGGTTTTGCCGAGTGGGGTAGTTTTTACAATAGTGGATTTACGGAGCAAACAACTTTTAAAGCAGGAGTTAATTATTTTAGCCCTTTACTAAATTGGGGTAAATGGCGATTTAGACAGTTTATAAAACCTACTTATACTTGGGGAAATAATCGTGATGCCTCTTTTAAAGATAGATTAAATTTACTAAGTGGAGATGGTTTAGAAGGTTTTGACAATCGATTAAGTGGTACTCAAAAATGGACACTTTCATTTCAAACACAATCTTACATACCTGGAAGTTGGTATGGATTCCGATTTAGTCCTTATTTTAATATGACTTTAGGTTCTTTAGCTAATGAAAAAGCTTTGTTTTTAAGTAAAGTGTATTCGAAATTTAGTATTGGTGCCTTAATTAATAATGACTTTTTGGTATTTAATAGTTTCCAAATTTCTTTTTCATATTATCCAACTATTCCTTTTGAAGGTGATAACATAAATAAATTTAATTCATTTGAAAATACGAATTTATCCCTATATGATTTCCAATTGTCTAAGCCAGGATATATTCGTTATGAATAGTTTTTAGTTTCAGGTTTCAGGTTTCAAGTTTCAAGTTTTTGGAATACAGATTTAAAAAATGTGAGTAATCTTTAAAATCTTTTATGGCCTTGATTGAATTTAACGATTTACTTATTTTTCTTTAGATGACTTATATGTTTTAATTTTTGTTTTAAGTTTCATGTTGAACTTAAATCGTCATTGAAAATAGTTTAGTTTCTGGAGCTTTTCGGATTAATCTTAAATCGAATGCCATACAAATATTACGTACAAATGGTTTTCCTTTTTCTGTGACTGAAATTGTATTTTCTTGAATGTTGACAAGTCCATCTTCTTTCATTTCTTCTAAGCTTTCTAAAACTTTTGGCAATTCATTAAAATACAAAGTTTTATCATTCCAAGAAGTTGAAAATTGGCACATTAAATTTAATATATGTCTTCTAATAATTAAATCTTCTTCTGTTAGTACATGACCTCTAAAAATAGGTAATTGATTTTCTTCTAAATGAGTGTAGTAATCTTCAATTGTTTTTTCATTTTGTGCAAAACTGTACCAACTATCGCTAATGGAAGAAACTCCTAATCCAATCATTAATTGGGTTTTAGAAGCAGTATATCCCATAAAATTACGATGTAAAGTTCCTATTTTAAAAGAATTATACATGCTATCATTTTCTAGGGCAAAATGATCCATTCCTATTTCATGATATCCATTTTGAGCTAACTGTTTTTTACCTTCTTCATACAATTTACGTTTTTCATCATCTTTTGGTAAGTCTTCATCTTTGAATCCACGTTGTCCATTACCTTTTATCCAAGGAACATGTGCATAACTATAAAAAGCTAAACGATCTGGAAATAGGGATTTAGTTTTATCAATAGTATCTTTTACATCTTCTAATGTTTGGAATGGTAAACCAAAAATTAAATCATGTCCAATCGAAGTATAACCTATTTCTTTAGCCCAAAAAGTTACTTTAGCTACATTATGAAAAGGTTGGATTCTATGAATGGCTTCTTGCACTTGAGGCGAATAATCTTGTACGCCAAAACTAACTCTTCTAAATCCTAAATCGTATAATTTTTGTAGGTGTTGTTTTGTTGTATTATTGGGATGACCTTCAAAACTAAATTCGTGTTCATCTGCTTTATTTGCATATTGAAAAATTCCATTGATAAGTCGTTCTAAATTTTCAGGTGAAAAAAATGTAGGTGTACCACCTCCCAAGTGAATTTCTTTGATTATAGGTTTTCTAGGAAAAATGTCGCAATAGAGTTTCCATTCCTTAATTACTGCTGTAATATAAGGATCTTCAACTTCATGTCTTTTGGTTATACGTTTGTTACAGCCACAAAAAGTACATAAACTTTCACAAAACGGAAGGTGAATGTATAAGCTAATACCTTCTGTATTATTAGTTTCTTTAAAAGATTGTAAAAGAGTATTTTTCCAATCATCTAAATGAAATTTATCTTCCTCCCAGTAAGGAACAGTAGGATAACTTGTATAGCGTGGTCCTGGAACGTTATATTTTTGGACTATTGAGACTGACATTGGTATAGAATTTTAGCACCATACAAACTTATACTGCTTTGGAACAAAAAAAAATGATAATTATCATATTACGTTTGTGTAACATATATTACATAAAATAGCTTTTTCAAATTGTACCTTTGAATAACAAAATAGATAAAATTATGAATGCAAAATTTAATGATATTATTAATAGTAACGATTTGGTTTTAGTAGATTTCTATGCTGATTGGTGCGGACCTTGTAAAATGATGTCACCAATATTGCAAGAAGTAAAAGCAAATTTAAAAGAAGGAGTTAAAATAATTAAAGTTAATGTGGACCAACACCAAGATTTGGCTTCTCATTTTATGGTTAGAGGTGTTCCTACTTTAATGTTATTTAAAACCGGTAAAATGTTATGGCGTCAATCGGGGGTGTTAAGTGTTAGAGATTTAACATCAATAATTAGTAATCATTTAAATTAATTTTTTAAATTTATATTCAAAACCAAATAATTAGAAAAGAATGAAGATAAAAGTATTAAGTTTAGTATTGCTTTTAATAGGAGTTACTTCTTGTTTAAAGAATCAAGTTGAAGGTGTTCAAGTATTGGATGTGTCTAAATACGAGAAAAAAATGACACAACCTGATGTTCAAATAGTTGATGTTAGAACTCCGGAAGAATTTGCTGAAGGGCATTTAGAGAATGCTATTAATATTGATATTACTGCAGATGATTTTGATACCAAAATAACAGCTTTAGATAAAGAAAAACCGGTAATGGTTTATTGTAAAGCAGGAGGAAGAAGTGCAAAAGCCTCTTCAAGATTAAATGAATTAGGATTTAAGAATATTTCGGATTTAGAAGGCGGAATTATCAATTGGAATAGTGAAAACAAACCTATAGTAAAATAATAAATGGCTAATTATGAAAAAAAATATTGGTACTGGTGATCGTTTTTTACGAGTTATGATTGGAGTTATTGCTCTGATTTTTGGACTTTCAGGACTATTAGAAGGCACTTTAAAATGGGTTGTATTTGGTGTTGGAGCTATTATGATTCTTACAGCATCAATTCAATTTTGTCCACTATATACTTTGTTAGGTATTAATACTTGTAAAATAAAAGAGAAAAAATAATTTAGTAATAAATAGTATTGTAAAGTATAATTTACTTTTGTGAATTATACTTTTTTTATTTTAAGAATATGATTACATGGCAAGACTTTGAAAAGGTAGAAATGCGAATTGGAACTATTGTAGAAGTTAATGATTTTCCTAAAGCAAATAAACCTGCATATCAATTAACAATTGATTTTGGTTCAGATTTAGGAATTAAAAAATCATCCGCACAAATTACTAAGCGATATTCAAAAGAAGATTTATTAGGAAAACAAATAGTGGCTGTTGTCAACTTTCCAAAAAAGCAAATTGCGGATTTTATGAGCGAATGTTTAGTGTTAGGATCAGTAGGCGATAAGAACGATATTGTTTTATTAACTTCTGATATACCTGTTGAAAATGGGTTGCGGATAGGATAAAAAAAATCCCAAATTCTAAAAATGAGTTTGGGATTTATATTTTTTCTTTCCGATTAAATATCGTCAAAATCAATATTTGTAAAACTTTCAGCTGATTTTACTTCATCATTAACTTCGTTGTACGATTCTCTTTTGAAATCTTTTTGGTGTCTTTCAGAAATTACTTCTTCACCTTTTTGATCTAAAACAAAATCAGTCATTTCGTCTAAAATTTCACGGAATGCAGCGAAATCTTCTTTGTACAAATAAATTTTGTGTTTTTTAAAGTGAAATGAACCATCTTCTTCAGTAAATTTTTTACTTTCTGTAATAGTAATGTAGTAATCATCTGCTTTTGTTGCTCTTACATCAAAGAAATACGTTCTTCTTCCTGCTCGCAATACTTTAGAAAAAATATCTTCTTTTTCTAACATGTCATTTTCTCTCATAATCCTACTGTCAATTAATTAGTGTTATAGCGTCTCAAAAATCTAAAAAAAATCGGATAAAACAAAATTTTAGTCAATTTCTTTTTCTGAAAGTTGTTTTAAGTATAACTCTTTGTAATAACCATCATGGTCTAGTAGTTGAGAATGAGTGCCTTGCTCTTTTATTTTTCCTTCTTCCAAAATAATAATCCAATCTGCATTTTTTGCAGATGAAACACGGTGACTCACAATTATTGTCGTTTTGTCTTTGCAATAGTCTAATAAATTATTCAAAATGGTTTCTTCTGTTTCAGTATCCACAGCGCTTAAACAATCGTCTAATAACAATATTGGTGCGTTTTTTATTAAGGCACGAGCAATAGAAACACGTTGCTTTTGTCCACCCGACAAAGTAATACCTCGTTCACCCAAAATCGTTTCATATTGCTGGTTGAAATTCATAATATTGTCATGAACTACGGCTTTTTTAGCTGCTTCCATTACTTCCTCCTCAGTCGCATTTTCATTTCCAAATTTGATGTTGTTTTTGATACTATCCGAAAACAAGAAAGCATCTTGGGGAACAACACTGATTTGATTTCGTAAGTCAAATAAATTTAAATTTTTGATCTCTTTATTATCAATATAAACTGTGCCTGAAGTCGTATCATACAAACGACTAATTAAGGTTAAAAGTGTCGATTTTCCAGAACCTGTTTTTCCTAAAATAGCCAATGTTTTTCCTTTTTTAACTTCAAATGAAATTTCGTCTAAGGCTTTAATTTTGGTGTCTTCGTATTCAAAAGTAACCTTATCAAACGTAATTGAACCTTCAATAGAAGTAGGTTGATTAACTGTATTTTTAATTTCGGGCTCTTCTTTTAAGAATTCATTAATTCGTTTTTGTGAAGCTTCTGCTTCTTGTACTAATGAAGAAACCCAACCCAAAGATGCCACAGGCCAAGTCAACATATTGATGTATAAAATAAATTGGGCAATTACCCCAATACTCCCAATTTCAGGATCATGATTGATATACATAGAACCTCCAACATATACTACAACTAAGTTACTTAATCCAATAAGTAAAATCATTAATGGGCCAAAAAGCGAATTTACTTTGGCTAAATTCATGGCTTTAACTTTACTTTCATTGCTTAAATTAGTAAATTCTTGTTGTTTTTTATTTTCAATAGCATAAGCCTTAATAACTCGAATTCCAGAGAAAATTTCTTGAGTAAATGAAGATAACGTAGATAAATTCTTTTGAAACTCGCCACTTCTTTTATGAATCATGGAGCTGATTTTGAAAATACTGTACGATAAAAGAGGTAATGGTAATAATGAGTACAAAGTTAGTTTTGGGGAAATGTTGTACATGTATATCACCACAATAGTAAAACGCATTAACGTATTTAAAGAATACATAACGGCTGGGCCTACATACATTCTTACTTTTCCAACATCTTCACTAATACGATTCATTAAATCTCCAGTGCGATTGCGTTTGTAGAAACTTTGGGTTAAGGTCTGATAGTGATTGAATATTTCATTTTTCAAATCAAATTCTACATGGCGCGACATAACAATTAAAGTTTGACGCATTAAGAAAGTGAAAAATCCAGCAATAATAGTTGTTCCTAAAATCAATAGAATATTGTGAAATAATGATTTTTGGAAACTAAGTAGATCACCATCAGGACTTTTTACATAATCTTCAATTACTTTTATAGAGTTTCCTATTAACTCAGGAGTGAATAATGAAAAGATTTGTGCAACAATGGTGATAACTATTCCAAGTAGGAAACGATATTTATATTTGACAAAGTATTTGTTTAAATATTGTAATTCTTTCATAGTATTCTTAAGTGCGATAACATTTCTACATCAAATTCATTAAAAAGGTAATCAATTGATAATGAATGATTATCGTATTTTACAGCATTTTATTGCTAAATTATTAAAATAAATATAATTTTTTGAATCATTTTAAAATTATTCGTAATATTGTAATTAAATATTGAATAATTTTCAACCAACTCAAATCGCATGACAACAGAATTATTAAAAGCAAATGAGCTTCATAAAGTAGATCCAGTTTTTGGTCAGGTATCTTTTGATGGTCATGAACAAGTTGTATTTTGTCACGACAAAGATACAGGATTAAAAGCAATTATTGGAATTCATAACACAGTTTTAGGACCTGCTTTAGGAGGAACTAGAATGTGGAATTATACTAACGAATGGGAAGCATTGAATGATGTTTTACGTTTATCAAGAGGAATGACCTATAAAAATTCTATTTCAGGATTGAATTTAGGTGGAGGAAAAGCCGTAATTATTGGCGATGCTAAAACTCAAAAATCACCTGAATTAATGCGTCGTTTTGGACAATTTGTAGATTCATTATCTGGAAAATACATCACTGCAGAAGATGTAGGAATGGAAACTAAAGATATGGATACTGTTAACGAAGTAACAAAACACGTTGCTGGAATTTCTGTTGATAGAGGTGGTTCTGGAAATCCTTCTCCTGTTACTGCTTACGGTGTTTTCATGGGAATGAAAGCAGCTGCTAAATACAAATTCGGTTCTGATAATTTAGAAGGTAAAAGTGTTTTAGTACAAGGAATTGGTCACGTAGGTGAAGTATTGGTTCAACACTTAACAGAAAGTGGTGCAATCGTTACTATTACCGATATCAACGAAGATAGAGTTCACCAAGTAGGAGCAAAATACGGAGCTAAAATTTTTACAGGTTCAGATTTGTATAGTGCCGATGTAGATATTTATGCACCATGTGCTTTAGGAGCAACAATTAATGATGCTACTATAAACAATATCAAAGCTTCAATTATTGCTGGTGCGGCTAATAACCAATTAGCAAATGAATCGGTTCACGGAAAATTATTAAAAGAAAAAGGAATTTTATATGCTCCCGATTTCTTAATTAATGCTGGTGGAGTAATTAATGTGTATTCTGAATTAGTAAAATGGTCTAATGCTCAGGTTATGGAAAAAACAGAAAATATCTACAATACTGCGTTAGAAATTTTCAAATTTGCAGATGATAATAACATCACTACACATCAAGCTGCTTTTTCAATTGCACAAAAAAGAATTGATGATGCAAAAAATGAATTAAAGAAGTAATTCGTTTTAAATAATATTGTATTTTTGCAGAGCGAAAAAGGTAACTTTTTCGCTCTCTTAATTTTATAAAGTTCTTAATTAGTATGTTAAACAGAAGACATATTCGTGTAAAAGTAATGCAAAGTATTTATGCTATGCACCAACATCAATCTGATAATCTAGATAAAGAAGAAAAATTTCTTTATCAAAGTATCGAAAATACTCAAAACTTATATCTTTTATTGCTTTCAGCCCTTATTGAAATCAAAAATAAAGAAGAAGAATATATCGATTTAGCTTCAAAAAAACACTTAGCTACTAAAGAAGAACGAAATCCAAATTTTAAATTTATTAAGAATAAAGTTTTGGTTTTATTATCAGAATCAGAAACTTTGAATGAAGCTATTCAAGATAATCACATCAACAATTGGAAATTAAATGATGATATTATATTATCATTAATTGATACAATTAAAGAAAGTGAAATGTATCAAGAATATATGCAAAAACCTGAAGGGAGTTTTGAAGATGATAAAAAATTCCTAATTGATTTGTATACAGAAGTAATTGCACCAAGCGATCGTTTATATGATTATTTAGAAGATTATAAATTAACTTGGTTAGATGATTTACCTTCAATTAATACATTGATAGTAAAACAATTGAAACAGTTGAAAGGAGAAGAAGACTTCTTTAGTGTTCCTAAAGTATATAAAGACGAAGATGATAAGGAATTTGTTAAGAATTTGTTTCGAAAAACTGTTTTAAACGAATTAGAGTTATCTAAGGAATATATTGATAAAACACCTAATTGGGATGTTGAACGTATTGCAGAAATTGATACTATTATTTTAAAAATGGCAATTTGTGAGTTGTTGAAATTTCCATCTATTCCGGCTAAAGTAACAATTAACGAATATTTAGAAATTGCAAAAGAATATTCTACACCAAAAAGTAGTATTTTTATCAACGGAATTTTAGACAATTTGGTAAAAGAATTTACTCAAAACGGTAAATTAAAAAAATCAGGTAGAGGTTTATTATAAAAATTAAGGATATGATTAGAAAATCAATTAATTTAATGTTAGTTTCATTTGTATTTATGGCAACATCTTGCAAACAAGAAAGTGCTGCTGATATAATTACAGAGGCTGACATGAAAGCAATTCAAGAACAAAATGCAATCGCAGGAAGATTAGCAAAAGTTGAATTCGATAAAGAAGTACACGATTTTGGAACAATAGCAGAAGGTGCCATAGTTGAAACTGAATTTATGGTTAAAAATGTTGGCGATTCTGATTTAATTATTCATGAAGCTAAAGGAAGTTGTGGTTGTACTGTTCCTCAACCTCCTAAAGATCCAATTAAGCCAGGAGATTCAGCTCCAATAAAAGTATCTTTTGATTCTAAAGGAAAACCAGGATCACAAGAAAAAACGGTAACACTTAAAACAAATACCGCAAACGGACATGAAATGTTCAAAATTAAAGCCAATGTAACACCAGCTGCTAAATAATTTATTTGCAGCATAATTAATATAATATGAATCCAAGTTTAGCAATACAATTAGTATTAATGATTGCTGTGTTTTATTTTTTATTGATAAGACCACAACAACAAAGAGCAAAAAAAGAAAAAGCATTTGAAACCGGTTTAAAAGTTGGAGATAGAATTATCACAAAAGCTGGAATTCACGGTAAAATTGCTGAAATGAATGAAGAAACTGTTGTAGTTGAAACTATGGCAGGAAAAATTAAAATGGAAAAATCTGCCATTTCAATGGAAATGAGTGCTAAACTAGCTTCAAAATAAGATTTTTTTAAATAAAAAAGCCGAATTTCATTTTTTGAAATTCGGCTTTTTCTTTTATATGAAATTTTAAAACTTAACTTTAAGCGTTAAAGGTTTTCCATTTCGCATTACGATTACATCTTTTTCATCACCAACACTTAATTTGGATAAGCAATCCATATAACCGTATACTTCTTTAATTTCGCAATCACCAATTTTTACTAAAATATCACCCGCTAATATTCCTGCTGCATGAGCTGGACGATTATCGGTAACACCATCAATATGTAAACCATCTCCATGATCGGTGTAATCAGGCATAATTCCTAAAGTTACTTTGTATTTTGGAACAACTTTTTCTGAATTCATAGTTGTTTTAGTAAACTCAATTTTTTCTAACTTTTCAATTTCAGAACATACTCTAAATACATAATCCGTGATGTTTCTTACACCATAATAATTAATTTTATCTTCATCATCACTTGGTTTATGATAATCCATATGAGTTCCAGTAAAGAAAAACAACACTGGAATATCTTTTAGGTAAAAAGAGGTATGATCAGAAGGACCTTGTCCTGCATTGTCTAAAGTTACATTAAAACCAGCTGGTTTATTTTTAGTTACAATATTCGAAAATTCTGGCGAAGTTCCCACACCACCAACAGTCAAAGCTTTATCTGCATTTAAACGTCCAATCATGTCCATGTTAATCATGGTAACAACATTTGGATATAAAGACTTCAAAGTTTCTGCCATATGTTTTGAACCAATTAAACCATCTTCTTCACCTGAAAATAAAGCAAAAATATAATTTGCATTTTCTTTGGTTTTGTTTGTTGATAGCATACGAGCTAATTCCAAAACTCCAGCAACACCGGAAGAATTGTCATCAGCACCATTATGAATTTCACCATGTGAATTAGGTTTAGTAGAATGGTTGTGTTCGTTTAATCCTAAATGGTCGTAATGTGCTCCAATAATAATGGTTTTAGAAGCTTTATTGTCTAAGAATGCAATAACATTAGTTCCGTGATTGGCTTTATCACCAGAACCATCTGTAGCATGAGGATTTAATTTTATTTTGTAATTGAATTTTTGGAAATAACTATTGTTAGCATAAGGTTTTAATCCTAAAGTTTTGAATTCTTTTGCAATGTAATCGGCTGCTTTTTTCTCGCCTTCAGAACCTGTTAAACGTCCTTGTAATTCATCGGAAGCTAAATAACTAATGTGTTTTTTTAGCGATTTTGGTTGAGCAATTTCAGCTGCATCTCCTTCAACCCAATCTGCTATGAATACATTGGTTTCTCTAGGTTTGCTTTGCATTCTGTTACTTGAGAATACCAATTTTTTTCCATCAGGTGAAAACATTGGAAATGCATTAAATTCGCTTTCCCAAGTTATTTGTTGTAAGTTTTCACCGTTAATATCAATCATAAACAATTGAAAATCGTATCCACGTGTTGAATGATGATTTGAAGAAAAGATAATTTTCTTATCAGAAGGGTGGAAGTAAGGTGCCCAATTAGCTTTTCCAAGATTTGTAATTTGTTTTAAATCAGAACCATCTATGTTACAAGTGTAGATTTCCATTTCAGATGGAGCTACTAAATTTTGTGCCAACAAATCTTTATATTCTTTAATCGCTTCAGGAGTTTTTGGACGAGACGAACGGAATACAATTTTCTTGCTATCATGCGAAAAGAAACAACCTCCATCATATCCTAATCCAGAAGTGATTTGTTTTAAATTACTTCCATCGATATCCATTACATAGATTTCTAAATCGCCACTTCTAATACTCGTAAAAGCAATTTTCTTTCCGTCTGGAGAAACTACAGCTTCTGCATCATATCCAGGAGAATTTGTTAATTGTTTTACGATATTCCCTTTTAAATCTGCCATGTAAATATCGAATTCTGGATAAATTGCCCATAAATATTTTCCATCTATCGGTTTTGGAGGAGGAGGACAAGCATGGTCAGCCGCATGTGTTGAAGCGTAAATAATATGTTTTCCATCTGGCATATAAAAAGAACAAGTAGTTCTTCCTTTTCCGGTAGAAACCAATTGCAAACTCTTTTCGTTGAATTCTCGTGCTTGTAAATCCAACATGTAGATTTGGTCACATGAAACTCCAAATGCTTTATTGGTTACTTGAAGTGTTAATTTATCACCTTTTGGATTAAAATAAGCTTCTGCATTATCGCCACCGAAAGTTAACTGTTTAATGTTTTTAAGGTGTTTTTCTTGTGCAATAGACAAAAAAGAAAGGGTTGAAATTAAGGCGAATGTCAAGCCTTTTTTAAGGTTTATTTTTTCAAACATAATTGATTAAATTAATGATGAATTAGAATAGAATTGCGAATATACGAAAAAAGACAAGCTGTAAATAACTTGTCTTTATAATAGTTATCTATTTAGAAATAGATTTATTTTTTAGTTGTAGCTGTAATTTCAGCAATTTTTACAATTACTTCAGTAGCTTTTACCATGCTTTCAACAGGAACATATTCGTATTTTCCATGAAAATTGTGACCTCCAGCAAAAATATTAGGACAAGGTAATCCTTTGTACGATAATTGACAACCATCAGTTCCTCCTCGAATTGGTTTTATGATTGGTTTAATACCTAATTCTTTCATGGCTTTTTCAGCAATTTCTACGATATGAAAAACAGGTTTTACCTTTTCTTTCATATTGTAGTATTGATCTTTAACTTCGGCAATTACTATTTCTTCTCCAAATTGTTTTTGCCATTTTTTATTGAATTTATTGGCTAATTCATGAATGAACTCTTTACGTTCTTTGAATTTTTTTGCACTATGGTCGCGAATGATTAATTCAACCACTGTTTCTTCAATACTGCCTGAAATTCCAACAACGTGGAAGAAACCTTCGTAACCTTTAGTTTTTTCAGGAATTTCTTTCTTTGGTAATTTAGAAATGAATTGGTTGGCTAACAACATTGAATTAATCATTTTTCCTTTAGCATATCCTGGGTGAACGCTTTTTCCTTTAAAAGTGATTTTAGCTCCAGCTGCATTGAAATTTTCATATTCTAGTTCGCCAATTTGACTTCCATCCATAGTATAGGCCCAATCACAACCAAATTTTTCTACATCAAATTTATGTGCACCACGACCAATTTCTTCATCAGGTGTGAAACCTACTCTAATTTTTCCGTGTTTGATTTCTGGATGTTGGATTAAGTACTCCATTGCCGACATAATTTCGGTAATTCCGGCTTTGTCATCAGCACCTAATAAAGTTGTTCCATCGGTAGTGATTAAAGTTTGTCCTTTGTATAAAAGTAAATCTTTGAAATAACTTGGTGATAAAACAATATTTTGTTTTTTATTTAAGATGATATCACCACCGTCATAATTTTTTACAATTTGTGGTTTTACATTTGCTCCAGTAAAATCAGGTGTAGTATCGTAGTGAGAAACAAAACCTATAGTAGGAACTTCGTGTTTTACATTACTTTCTAAAGTAGCCATAACGTAACCATTTTTATCGATAGTTACATCGGTCATCCCCATTGATTTTAGTTCTTTTACTAAAAGATTGGCTAGATCTAATTGTTTTTTTGTACTTGGAGTAGTATCTGAGTTTGGATCAGATTCGGTGTCTATAGTAACGTAGCTTATAAAACGATCTATAATATGTTGCATGATTTTTAAATTTTACACAAATATAAGAAATGAAGAAGTTTTATTCATCTGCTTTTTGTGAAAAGTTCAGGATTAAATTCTTTGTACTTTTAGTTTACTATTTTACACTGAAACAACAGAGCTATTAGCTTTTTTTTTGAATTAATTCTTGAATTTTGATTTTATTTTTCCAGTTTTTGATTTGTTTTTCTCTTTAAATATCTTCGCTTTGGGAATTAAATTCTTCTTGGTAAACCAAAATCCAATCGTTGGTTGAACCAGTAAATCTTCTGCTTTTTTGATTATGACGTATTATTCTTGTAGCTAAATCGGCTGTGTATCCAATGTAATATTTATCTCGAGTGAGACTGTGTAGAATGTAAACTGTGTAAGGCATATAATTAAAATTTTGGTATAAAAAAATCCTACTAAAAGTAGGATTTAAGTGGGCAATAACTTGTTCCGAATTTCGGAAAGGGATTCGAACCCCTGACCCTCCCGATATAGTCGGGATGCTCTGAACCAACAGAGCTAATTGCTATTTTTTTGAATTAATTCTAGAATTTTGATTTTACTTTTCCAGTTTTTGATTTGTTCTTCTCTTTGAATAGCTTCTCTTTGGGAATTAAATTCTTCTTGGTAAACCAAAATCCAATCGTTAGTTGAACCAGTAAATCCTTTGCTTTTTTGATTGTGACGAATTATTCTTGTAGCTAAATCGGCTGTGTAGCCAACGTGATATTTATCTCTAGTGAGACTGTGTAAGGCATATAATTAAAATTTTGGCATAAAAAAATCCTACTAAAAGTAGGATTAAGTGGGCAATAAGGGATTCGAACCCCTGACCCCCTCGGTGTAAACGAGGTGCTCTGAACCAACTGAGCTAATTGCCCCAATATAATTTTTTTGTCACCCTGACCCTCCCGATAAACGGGATGCTCTGAACCAACTGAGCTAATTGCCCCAATATATTTTTTGTCACCCTGACCCTCCCGATAATTCGGGATGCTCTGAACCAACTGAGCTAATTACTCCTCTGACGTGCTATACTAATTCTGTATTGCGAGTGCAAATATACAAGGTTTAATTGTATTTGCAAGTAAAATAGTTATAAAATTACTTTTTTTCTATCTTTTCTAAAAGTACTTTATTTGTGTAATTTACCATAGTAATGGTAATCTCTTCATTTTTAGAAGTTTTGCCTTCTATAACATAAATTTTACCTTTTCTGTAAGCTTCATTACTTTTTGAGAAATCAACATCGCCATAACGTAAACTATTACGAATATCTTCTAATGTAACCCATTTTCCATCTAAAGATTTTTGAGCAAGCGAATCAATTTCGAGCGATTTACTTCTCAAATCTTTCAAAACTCTACAATTTGGAAAATAACAAAATTCTACTCCTTTGTCAGTTGCTTTTGATTTTAAAAACCACATTACAAAAACACCTCCTAAGAATAATCCAAATAAATAATAGGCTAATCGAAACTGAAACTTCATATCATAATAATTTGTGCAAATTTAGTTTAAATTATACACATTCACCATAGAATTTAACTTTAAAAAACAATCAAGTTGATATCGCGATATTCTAAATTAAACCAATCTGCTATAGCTTTATTAGTTAGTAGGCCATGATAACTGTAAATTCCGTTTTTTAAACCTCTGTTACAACGTATTGCACTTTCAATTCCGCCATCTTCAGCAATTTGTAATAAAAATGGGGAAATAATATTACTAATTGACATGGAAGCCGTTTTAGAGTATCGAGAAGGTATATTGGGTACACAGTAATGAATAACGCCACTTTTTATAAAAGTAGGTTTCTCATGCGTGGTAACTTCAGAAGTTTCAAAACATCCTCCAGTATCAATACTAACATCTACAATTACAGCACCTTTTTTCATGTGTTCTACCATAGTTTCAGTAACTACAACTGGAGCTCTATTTTTTCCTTTCATGGCGCCAATAGCAACATCGCAACGTCTTAATGCCTTTAAAAGTGATTTTTCTTGAATGGTAGAAGTGAAAATTCTTTGATTTAAAGTGTTTTGCAAACGACGTAATTTGGTAATAGAATTATCAAAAACTTTAACATGTGCGCCTAATCCTAAAGCGGTTCTGGCAGCATATTCGGCTACTGTTCCAGCTCCTATAATGACAACTTTTGTTGGTGGAACTCCCGTAATATTACCAAAAAGTAAGCCTTTTCCAATATTTTCACCAATCATTAATTCTGAAGCTATTAATATGGAAGCCGTACCAGCTATTTCAGATAATGATTTTACAGTAGGATAGGATCCATCTTCATCTTTGATAAATTCAAATGCTAATGCAGTTATCTTTTTTGCTGACAATGCTTCAAAATATTCTTTTTTCTGTGTTTTTAATTGAATTGCAGAAATGATAATCGATTGGGGATTCATTATCTCAATTTCGGCAAGAGTAGGTGGTTCTACTTTCAAAATCATCGGACAACCCAAAACTTTTTTGGTGTCTTGTGTAATTTCGGCACCCGCATCACTGTATTCTTTATCGGTATAACTTGAAGTTTCTCCAGCACCAGCTTCTAACATTACGCGGTGTCCGTGTGATACTAATGAAGAAACAGCATCTGGCGTTAAGCAAATTCTTCTTTCTTGATACGAGGTTTCTTTTGGAATCCCAATAAATAATTCGCTTTTATGACGCGCTACTTCAAGTTTTTCTTCTTGCGGAAGTAATTGTGAAGCAGAAAATGGAGTATATATCGACATTACTTTTGATTTTGAGGTTCTAAATTAGGAATAATTTTAGACTTGGGAAATAGATTCACAAAAAAAGAGAATAGAAGTTGATTTTCTATTCCCTTGGTATTAATTTTTGAGCGTTAGTTCACGTTTACCATTTGATAAAATTTTTATGGAAATACTCGCATGGTCAATCGGAATTAAATTTGGCGTTTTTTCAGGCCATTCGATAAAGCACCAATTATCAGAATAGAAGTATTCGTCTAATCCCATATCATAACCTTCTTCTTCCGAATTTAAGCGATATAAATCAAAGTGATACACCGTTTCGCCTTCAAAAGTTCTGTATTCGTTTACTAAAGAAAATGTTGGACTGCTTGAATTATCTTTAACACCTAATTCTTTTACTAATTCTTTAATCAAAGTAGTTTTACCTGCTCCCATAGAAGCATGAAAAGTAATGATTTTTTTTAAAGAAGGTGTTGCCAGGATTTGTTTTGCAATGGCATTAATTTCTTCTAAACTGTATATTATGGTCATACTTAATTTAACTTTTACTGAACACTTTTTTCCTAAATACTGAACACTCTTACCTTGGCTCTAGAACTAAAAATGGAATAATCATTTCTTCTAAAGAAATTCCACCATGTTGGTAGGTGTTTCGGTAATAACTCACATAATGATTGTAGTTATTTACGTAAGCCAAAAATAAATCGTTTTTCGCAAAAATAAAAGAGCTACTCATGTTTAGCGCTGGTAAACCAATTTTCTTTGGATCTTTCACCGCATAAACATCTTTGTCTTCATATGTTAAGCTTCTTCCTGTTTTATATCGAAGATTTAAACTCGTGTTTTTATCTCCAATAACTTTTGACGGATTTTTACAATTGATAGTTCCGTGATCAGTAGTTAAAATTAATCGGAATCCTTGCTTTTGAGCTTGTTGAATAATATCTAATAAAGGTGAGTTTTTAAACCAACTTACCGTTAAAGAACGATATGCTTTATCATCAGAAGCCAATTCTTTAACAACTTCCATTTCAGTTTTAGCGTGTGATAGCATATCCACAAAATTGTAAACAATTGTCGTTAAATCATTGTTTTTTAATGATTTGAAATTCTCAGCTAGTTTTTTTCCGTCTTTAAAGTTGGTAATTTTATAATATTCCTGTTTGATGTTTAATCCCAAACGTTTTAATTGCTCTGATAGAAATTCACCTTCATATAAGTTTTTTCCACCATCATCAATATCATTTTTCCAATATTGTGGAAATTTTTTCTCCATTTCTAAAGGTAATAATCCCGAAAATATTGCATTTCTTGCATATTGTGTTGCAGTAGGAAGAATAGAGTAGTAGCTTACTTCTTTTTCTAATTTAAAATGATTGTTTACAATATTTTCAAAAGCTTTCCATTGATCATATCGTAAATTATCAATTACAATAAATAGAATAGGTCTATCTTTTTTTCGAATTTCTGGCGCTACATATTGTCCAAATACTTGATGTGATAATACAGGTGCATCATCCGGATCTTGTATCCAATCTTCGTAATTACGTTCAATAAATTTTCCAAATTGCACATTAGCTTCGGTTTTCTGACTTTCTAAAATCTCAACCATGCTTTGATCTTCAATGTTTTCTAATTCTAATTCCCAGAATATGAGTTTTTTGTATAATTCTACCCAATCTTCATAAGTACGAATCATAGCCATATCCATTGCAATTTTTCGAAATTCTTTCTGGTAATCCAAAGTTGTTTTCTCT
This sequence comes from Flavobacterium cyclinae, assembly GCF_021172145.1. Taxonomy (NCBI): domain Bacteria; kingdom Pseudomonadati; phylum Bacteroidota; class Flavobacteriia; order Flavobacteriales; family Flavobacteriaceae; genus Flavobacterium; species Flavobacterium cyclinae. The sequence continues at coordinate 1,819,683 of NZ_CP089095.1, read as the reverse complement.
GAAATTAATCGCGAATGGTCTAAATTTTTCTTCAAACTCAATAAAATCTGATTTGGATTAACCGGTTTTATCAAATAATCGGCAATTTTAGAACCGATGGCTTCTTCCATTATGTATTCTTCTTCACTTTTGGTAATCATAATCACCGGAACCGAAGATTTCTTTTCTTTTAATTCAGATAAAGTTTCCAAACCACTTAAACCAGGCATGTTTTCGTCTAAGAAAACAATGTCAAAATTATTTTCTTCGAACAAATCGATAGCGTCTTGTCCGTTATTACAAGTGGTTACGTGATAGTTTTTCTTTTCTAAAAAAAGGATATGGGGTTTTAGTAAATCAATTTCATCATCAACCCAAAGTATTTTTATTTGGCTCATATTTCTTAATTTGTGTGCAAGTTACTATTTATTAAACGACGTTTGTATTAAATATTGTATAAAATTTTGAATACTTTTTAACGATTTAATTTTGTAAAAAATCGCTACATTTGTTACTAAAATTATCAAATTGTGAGCCAAACCAACAAACTCAAAATATTCAACGATCCTATTTATGGTTTTATAACCATTCCCAATAGTATAATTTACGATTTAATTCAGCATCCTTATTTTCAGCGTTTACGAAGAATATCCCAAATGGGCATGTCGTATTTGGTTTATCCTGGAGCACATCATACGCGTTTTCATCATGCGTTAGGTTGTATGCATATCATGCAAAAAGCGGTTCAAACGCTTAAATTTAAGGGAGTTTCTATATCGGAAGAAGAAGAAAATGCGTTGTATATTGCTATTTTGTTGCATGATATTGGTCACGGTCCTTACAGTCACGCTATGGAGCATAGTATTGTAGAAGAAGTGCATCATGAAGAATTATCGTTGTTGTTCATGGAGCAATTGAATAAAGAATTTGATGGAAAATTAGCATTAGCAATCCAAGTTTTTAAAGGCGAATATCATAGAAAATTCATGTTGCAATTGATTTCAAGTCAGTTGGATATGGATCGAATGGATTATCTAAAACGTGATAGTTTTTATAGCGGTGTAGCTGAAGGTAATATCAACAGCGAACGTTTAATCCAAATGATGAACGTACAAGATGATTTTTTGGTTATTGAAGAAAAAGGGATTTACTCAGTTGAAAAATTCTTAGTGGCAAGACGTTTGATGTATTGGCAAGCCTATTTGCACAAAACCAGCGTTGTGGCTGAACTAATATTGACTAAGATTTTAAAACGTGCTAAAGAGTTAACACAAAAAGGTACAGTTTTATCTTGTAGCGAACCATTGCAGTTTTTTTTACAGAATAAAATATCTTTAGAAAATTTTGATAAAAATGTTTTGGATAAGTTTTCCTATTTGGATGATTATGATGTATTAGGAGCAATAAAATCATGGCAATTTCATGATGATTTTGTGTTACAGTCACTATGTAAAATGATTTTAAATCGTGATTTATTAAAGATTCAAATGAGTGATGATAAACCGAACAAAGAGAATTTGTTGGGTATAAAAAATAAATACATTTCAATTGCGGGAATTTCGGAAAAAGAAGCTGATTATTTTGTGTTCAAAGGCAAATTGAAAAATCAAGCGTATAGCAAATCGAGTGAACCAATTCGAATTTTGAAAAAAGACAAAACAATTGAAGATGTAGTAGAAGCTTCAGATCAATTGCATTTAAAAGCTTTGTCTAAACCTGTGACAAAATATTTTATTTGTTTTCCAAAAGTCATCTTAGAACGTTAACATTTTAATTTAATTTTATATTTTTGCCAAGATGAAGTGGTTTCATGTGGTTTGATACAATCGATTAAAACAAATAAATGAAGTTTACAGCAGCTCAAATAGCAGGAATCTTGCAAGGACAAGTAGTTGGAAACCCTAATGCAGAGGTTTACAAATTGTCAAAAATTGAAGAAGGTACAGAAGGATCTTTAACATTTCTTGCAAATCCTAAATATACGAATTACATCTATTCAACATTAGCAACAATTACCATTGTTAGCAATACTTTTGAACCCGAACAAGAAATTTCTACCACTTTAATAAAGGTTGAAGACGCTTATAAAGCTTTTTCTCAATTGTTAGAATACTACAATCAAGTTAAATTGATGAAATCTGGAATTGAGCAACCTTCAGTAATTTCAGATGGTGTTACTTACGGTTCCGATTTATATTTGGGAAGTTTTTGTTATATTGGAAAAAATGTAGTTATTGGAAACAATGTAAAAATTTACCCAAATAGTTTTATTGGTGATAATGTTACAATTGGCGATAATTGTGTCTTTTTTGCTGGAGTACGAATTTATTCAGAAACTGTAATAGGGAATAATTGTACAATTCATTCGGGAACTATTATAGGATCTGACGGATTTGGATTTGCACCTCAAGAAGATGGAACGTACAAAAAAGTTCCTCAAATAGGAAATGTTATCATAGAAGATGATGTAGAAATTGGAGCTTGTTCTACTATTGATAGAGCTACTTTAGGTTCAACTATTATAAGAAAAGGAGTAAAATTGGATAATCATATTCAAGTTGCTCATAATGTTGAAATTGGAGAAAATACTGTAATTGCTTCGCAAACAGGTATTGCGGGTTCAACAAAAATAGGTAAAAATTGTATGATTGGCGGACAAGTTGGAATCGTTGGTCATATTACTATTGGTAATAATGTAAAAATTCAAGCGCAATCGGGTATTGGTAAAAGTTTAGGTGATGGCGAGGTTGTTCAAGGAAGTCCTGCTTTCAACTATGGAGATTTTGCAAAATCATTCGTACACTTTAGAAATTTACCTAAAATAGTGGCAGATATCGAAAATTTAAAAAAACAATAATTCAAAAATAAATATAGTAATCATGGTTAAACAAAAAACCATCGCAAACGAAATTTCTTTAAAAGGTGTTGGATTGCATACAGGTCAAGAGGTTTCTATGACATTTAAACCTGCACCAGTAAATAATGGTTATACATTTGTTAGAGTTGATTTAGAAGGTCAACCTATAATTGAGGCAGATGCAAATTATGTAGTTAACACGCAACGTGGAACAAATTTAGAAAAGAAAGGTGTTATGATTCAAACACCTGAGCATGTGTTGGCAGCAATTGTTGGTTGTGATTTAGATAATGTTATTATTGAATTAAATGCTTCTGAACTTCCTATTATGGATGGTTCTTCAAAATATTTTGTTGAAGCAATAGAAAAAGCTGGAGTTGTAGAACAAGAAGCGGAAAGAAAAGTTTATGTAGTAAAAGAAGTAATTTCTTATTTAGATGAAGCTACTGGTAGTGAAATTACGGTTATTCCTTCAGATGAATATTGCGTAACTGCAATGGTTGATTTTGGTACAAAAGTATTAGGTACTCAAAATGCAACAATGAAAGGAATTAAAGATTTCAAGTCTGAAATTGCAGATTGTAGAACATTTAGTTTTTTACATGAATTAGAAGCATTATTGAATAATGGTCTAATAAAAGGTGGTGATTTGAATAATGCCATTGTTTATGTGGATAAAGAAATTTCAACAGAAACGATGGAAAATCTTAAGAAAGCATTTAATAAAGATTCAATTTCGGTTAAACCAAATGGAATTCTAGATAATTTAACACTACATTTTCCTAATGAGGCAGCTCGTCATAAATTGTTAGATGTAGTTGGTGATTTGTCACTTATTGGAACTCGAATTCAAGGAAAAGTTATAGCAAATAAGCCGGGTCATTATGTAAACACACAGTTTGCTAAAAAAATGGCAAAAATTATAAAGTTAGAAGAACGAAACAATGTTCCTCATTATGATATTAATAAAGAACCGGTATTGGATATTCATGGCATTATGAATTTATTGCCTCATCGTCCACCTTTTTTATTGGTTGATAAAATTTTAGAATTGACAGATACTCATGTAGTAGGATTAAAAAATGTTACTATGAACGAAGATTTCTTTGTAGGACATTTCCCTGGAGCACCAGTTATGCCCGGAGTTTTACAAATTGAAGCAATGGCTCAAACAGGAGGTATTTTAATTTTGAGTTCTGTTCCAGATCCTGAAAATTACTTAACTTATTTTATGAAAATTGATAATGTTAAATTTAAAAATAAAGTGTTGCCGGGTGATACCTTATTCTTTAAATGTGATTTATTATCACCTATTAGAAGAGGAATTTGTCATATGCAAGCGTATGCCTATGCAAACGGTAAATTAGTTTCTGAAGCCGAATTAATGGCTCAAATTGTTAAAGTAAAATAGTAAAACACAGCAATTAGAATTTAGAATTAGTTTAACTTTATAAAAAACTAATCACGAATCACTAATTACTAATAACTTAAAAATATATGAATCAACCATTAGCTTATGTGCACCCTGGTGCTAAAATAGCAAGAAACGTAGTAATTGATCCTTTTACTACCATTCATAACAATGTTGAAATAGGTGAAGGAACTTGGATTGGTTCAAATGTTACCATTATGGAAGGAGCTCGAATAGGTAAGAATTGTAATATTTTTCCAGGAGCTGTTATTTCTGCTGTTCCACAAGATTTAAAATTTGGTGGAGAAGATTCTCTAGCTGTAATTGGTGATAACACAACTGTTAGAGAATGCGTAACAATTAATAGAGGAACTGTAGCTTCGGGTCAAACTGTTATAGGTAAAAATTGTCTCATTATGGCAACAGCTCACATTGCACACGATTGTCATATTGGTGATAATGCCATTATTGTAAATGGTGTTGCTTTAGCTGGACACGTTACAGTTGGAAATTTTGCAATTATTGGAGGTTTAGCAGCAGTACACCAATTTATTTCAATCGGAGACCATGCTATGATTTCTGGTGGTTCATTAGTGCGAAAAGATGTGCCTCCATATACAAAAGCAGCAAAAGAACCGCTGTCTTATGTAGGAATTAATTCTGTTGGTTTAAGAAGAAGAGGTTTTACAACTGAAAAAATTAGAGAAATTCAAGATATTTACAGAATTTTATATCAAAAAAATTACAATACATCTCAAGCAGTGAGTATAATTGAAGCCGAAATGGAAGCAACTCCTGAAAGAGACGAGATTTTAGATTTTATTAAAAATTCTTCTCGTGGTATTATGAAAGGATATACTAGTTCAATTTAAAATTAAATAGAAATAAACATAAATAATTACAATGGCAACAACTGCAGATATTAGAAACGGATTATGTATTAAGTACAACAATGATATTTATAAAATCATTGAGTTTTTACACGTTAAACCAGGTAAAGGTCCTGCTTTCGTAAGAACTAAATTAAAATCATTAACAAATGGTAAAGTATTAGATAATACGTTTTCGGCTGGTCATAAAATTGAAGAAGTTCGTGTTGAAACTCATACATTCCAGTATTTATATGCGGAAGGAAGTGATTTTCACTTTATGAACAATGAAACATTTGAACAAATTACATTAAATAAAAATGTATTAGATGCTCCAGATTTATTAAAAGAAGGAACTAACGTAATGATTCAAATTAACGCTGAAACTGAAGCTCCATTATCAGTTGATATGCCAGCTTCTATCGTTTTAGAAGTAACATATGCTGAGCCTGGTGTAAAAGGAAACACAGCAACTAATGCAACTAAACCAGCTACTGTTGAAACAGGAGCTACTGTAAACGTTCCGTTGTTTATCAATGAAGGTGATAAAATCAAAATTGATACAGCAACCGGAAACTATATGGAAAGAGTAAAAGAATAGTTTTCAGTTTACAGTCTCACTTGGCAGATTCCAATAAGTACTGAAAACTGTGACTAAACACAAATCCTTGTTAAATGAAATTTCCTAAAGTTTATCCTCTTAAAGATATTGCCCAAATTATCAATTGTAATTTTGTGGGTGATGCTAATTTTCCTGTTCATGGTATGAATGAAATTCATGTTGTTGAGCCTGGAGATATTGTATTTGTTGATCATCCTAAATATTATGATAAAGCTCTTCAATCGGCAGCGACTATTGTTTTAATTAACAAAGAAGTGGAATGTCCAGAAGGAAAAGCATTATTAATTTCAGATGATCCTTTTAGAGATTTCAATAAACTAACAAAACATTTCAGACCTTTTCAAGCTTCGAATGCTGCGATTTCAGATTCAGCTAAAATCGGAGAAGGAACGGTAATTCAACCAAATTGTTTCATTGGACATAATGTTCAAATAGGTAAAAATTGTTTGATTCATGCTAATGTTACGATTTATGATAACACTGTAATAGGTGATCATGTAATGATTCATGCCGGAACCATTTTAGGAGCTGATGCTTTTTATTACAAAAAGCGTCCAGAAGGATTTGATCAATTATTGTCTGGTGGTAGAGTAGTTATTGAAGATAATGTTGGAATAGGCGCATTATGTACTATCGATAAAGGGGTTACTGGAGATACTACTATTGGAGCTGGAACAAAAATTGATAACCAGGTTCATGTGGGACACGATACAGTAATTGGAAAAAAATGTTTAATTGCATCTCAAACTGGAATTGCAGGTTGTGTTGTAATAGAGGATGAGGTTACGTTATGGGGGCAAGTAGGAACAACAAGTGGAATTACCATAGGTTCAAAAGCAATTGTAATGGGACAAACTGGAGTTACTAAATCCATCGAAGGCGGAAAAACGTATTTTGGAACACCAATTGAAGAATCTCGCGAAAAATTAAAGCAACTAGCTAATGTAAAGCGTATTCCTGAAATCATTGAAAAATTAAAACAGAATGACAAATAAGGCGAAAATTGAATTTTTGTATAAAGAGGATGGTATAAGAAATGTAGATTTTTTATCCGACCTTTTGCATGATGATTTTATTTTGGATTGGGATAGTTCTCAAGGTAATGTTAAAATGTATAAATCAGATATCATTAATTTAGCTAAGGAATTAAAAAACAATTATGTAGATTCAATTATGGAAATTTCCCATATAATTGAAGAAAAAAATACAATTGTAGTAAAATATAATCACAAAGCTACTACAATAGAGAATCCAAAAGAGATTGTTTTAATTGCAAAATTTGTTGTTATTTGGGAATTTGAAGGTGATAAAATTAAAAAAGGATACCAAATTAGCAAACCTAATTAAAAAAACACAATAAAAATGAGGTGATTATTTGGTAAAAAACTTACTTTTGCATCACTAATTTAAACACAATTTAATTCATATATCATGAGCGTTTTAGTTAATAAAAATTCAAAAATAATTGTTCAAGGATTTACAGGTAGCGAAGGAACTTTCCATGCTTCTCAAATGATTGAGTACGGAACCAATGTAGTGGGTGGTGTTACTCCAGGAAAAGGAGGATCTACTCATTTAGACAGACCCGTATTTAACACGGTTAAAGATGCTGTTGAAAAAGCTGGAGCTGATACTTCTATTATCTTTGTTCCGCCAGCATTTGCTGCTGATGCAATTATGGAAGCTGCTGAAGCTGGAATTAAAGTAATCATTTGTATTACTGAAGGTATTCCTGTTGCAGATATGATTAAAGCGTATGACTATATTAAAAGTAAAGATTGTCGATTAGTAGGTCCTAACTGTCCTGGTGTAATTACTCCAGAAGAAGCAAAAGTTGGTATCATGCCAGGTTTCGTTTTCAAAAAAGGAAAAGTAGGTATCGTTTCTAAATCAGGAACTTTAACTTATGAAGCAGCTGATCAAGTTGTAAAACAAGGTTTAGGAATTACTACTGCAATTGGTATTGGTGGTGACCCAATTATTGGAACAACTACTAAACAAGCAGTTGAATTATTAATGAATGATCCTGAAACAGAATGTATCATTATGATAGGTGAAATTGGTGGACAATTAGAAGCAGATGCTGCTCGTTGGATTAAAGCTGATGGTAACCGTAAACCAGTTGTTGGATTCATTGCAGGAGAAACGGCTCCAAAAGGAAGAACAATGGGACACGCTGGTGCAATCGTAGGTGGTGCTGATGATACTGCTGAAGCTAAAAAACGTATCATGAGAGAAAACGGAATTCACGTGGTAGATTCTCCAGCTGAAATTGGTAAAAAAGTAAAAGAAGTTTTAGGATAATCCTAGAAGCATATTGAGTTGTCCTAAAAAAGGTTGACTCGTTAATAATCCAAATATAGTTAAATCGTAACAGAATTAATTCTGTTACGATTTATTTTTTTCCATTGTTTTAAATGTATTATTTTTTGTTGATGTGCTTGGTTTGGAGTTATCATATTAATTGACATATGTATTCTAAAATTGTTGTATAAAGTTATGGCCTGTGTAACTTGTTTGTTTAAATTTTGATAGTTTTCAAATATTTCATGTAAACCAAATTCTTCTTTTAAAATTCCATTTACTCTTTCTGCCACTGCATTTTCATATGGGTCGTATTCTTGCGTCATACTAATTAAAATATTGTTTTTCTTTAACAATTCGGTATACTCTTTACTACAGTATTGTAAACCTCTATCAGAATGGTGAATGAGTTGATTTTTTGTTTTCCTCTTAATCAAAGCCATTTCTAAAGCTTTTACAGTAGTTGAGCTCATTAAATTATCTGACAATTGATATCCTACAATTTTCTTGGAACACGCATCAGTGAGTAAATGCAAATAATATGTTTTCTCTTTTGTTCGTAAATATGTTATATCAGCAACCCAAACCTGCTCAGGTCTGTTAAGTACTAAATTGCTAATTAAATTTGGATAGCGTTTCATCCAATGTCTTGAATTTGTTGTTTTGTAATATCTTCGAGCTTTAGGAACTTGTAAATATTCTGCTTTTAAAAAATCTAAAAAATTATCCCGACCAATTGATATATGGTGTTTTATAAATTCATCTTGTAACATTACATGAAGTTTTTTACCACCTGTTCGGGGTAATTGCTTACGAATAGTAACTACCAAACTTCGTAATAATTCTGAGTTGTATTTAGGTGTTTTTACCTTTGACTTTCGCTTGTAAAATGCTTGTTTTGTGTATCCAAACAGTTCGCATAACTCATAAATAGTCAATGAACTATTTATATTTATTTCTTCGACTGCTTGGAACCAGACTTTTTTACAATATCAATTTTAAGTTCACGTTCAGCTATTTCAATAAATCGTTTAAATACTTTTAATTCTTCTTCTTTTTTCGCTAATTGAGCTTCTAGCTCTTTTATACGCTGTTGTTGAGGATCTTTCATAGGACGACCAATAGTTAATTTATCTTCATAGGTAAATTTACCATATTTTTTTAACCATCTTGGTATACAACTACTACCTAAAATATTGTAACGTCTTCGAAGCTCTGCTTTTGTAAATAAACCCCTCTCAAATTCACTTACAACTTGACGTTTAAATGCTTCGCTGTAAATTTGTGGGACAGTTGGAATTTTTGAAATTTTCTTTTTTGTTGACATATTATGTGATTTTTAGTCAACTTTTTTCAGGACAAGACATATAAAACAAAAAGTCCCGATTTAATCGGGACTTTTTTTATATCAATTCAGCACTTAAACCTGCATCTAGCAATGCTGAGCATTGCGGTTTTAATTCTTCTAACGAACCTGTTTTTACAGTACATTTTCCTTTGTAATGTACTAAAATTGCACATTGCTCAGCTTGTAAATCATCATGATTACAAACTCGAATTAAAGTGTCAATTACATGATCAAAGGTATTAACATCATCATTGTGTAATACAATTTCATGATTTAAGCCTATTGCTTCTTCAACTAAAATTTCTTCTTGTACTTTTTCTATCGTGCTCATTTCCTTTTCGTTTGAAAGTTCCTTACAAAAATATTAAAAAAATGTTTCAAGTTCAATTTCAAATTCAAAAATCAATTTTAAGAATAAAAAAATTAAACTTCAAACTCTAAACTCCCAACTTCTATCTCTTAACTATTTAACAAACTTTAATGCAACCCAATTATTACGCTCAAATTGTTTTACATACGTTAATCCTTTAGAAGTACAACTTTCTGAAATTACCTGAATATCTTCTGTATAAAAACCACTTAAAAATAAAATTCCATTTTCGTTTAAACAATCTACATATTGTTGCATATCATTTAATAAAATGTTTCGGTTAATATTAGCAATAATAACGTCGTATTTTTTGCCAACTAACAAAGAAGCTTCGCCTTCATATACTGAAATATGTTTGCAATTGTTGCGTTCTGCATTCTCAATGGAATTCAAATAACACCAATTATCAATGTCAATTGCGTCAATTGGTTGAGCACCTTTCATTTCAGCTAAAATAGCTAAAATAGCAGTTCCACAACCCATGTCTAATGTTTTCTTTCCTACTAAATCAGTTTCTAATAAATGTTGAATCATCATGTGTGTTGTTTCATGATGACCTGTTCCAAAACTCATTTTAGGTTCAATAACAATATCAAATTCGGCATTAGTTTTTTCATGGAAAGGAGCTCTCACATGACATTTTCCATCAACATCAATGGGTTCAAAGTTTTTTTCCCATTCTTCATTCCAATTCACTTGTTCAATTTCTTCAAAAGTGTAAGAGATTTCAAATTCAGGATTTGATAATATTTGAATATCTTCTAAAATAGCTTCATTCCATAAATCCTTTTGTACAAAGGCAGAAATACCAGTTTCTGTTTCAATAAAACTTTCAAAAGCTTTTTCTCCAAGTTCTGCAATTAATATTTCACTTCCTAATTCTAATGGTTTTATAGTAAAATGGTATCCTAAATAAATATTTGACATAATTTATGTTTTTTGCAAAGGTAATGTTAAGTTTGCAAAATAATAAACAACAAAATAACAAATGAAAAAAATAGTAATTGTTTTACTTCTTTTTGCTTCTGTATTTTCAAGTGCACAAGAAATAAAACCCGTGTTAAAAGACAACGATTTAAAATTAGCAGCAATTCCTTATTACAGTTACGGAAAAGGATTAGGAATAACTTCTCCAGATAGTTTATTTCAATTGAATATTCGTTTTAGAATGCAAAATAGGGTTACTTTCATTCAAAATGATGGAGCAGATGCCGCTTATTCAGGCGAAATTAGACGCTTACGTTTGCGCTTTGACGGATATGTAGGAAATCCTCATTTCTTATATGTAATTCAATTATCCTTTGCTCCAGGTGATGTGGGTGAAATCGAAGAAGGGGAGAATATTAATATAATTCGTGATGCAGCTATTTTCTATCGTCCTAATAAACATTGGAGTTTCCTTTTTGGCCAAACTAAATTACCAGGAAACCGTCAGCGTGTAAACTCTTCAGGTGCACTTCAATTGACAGATAGAAGTATCAATAATGCGCGTTTTACAATTGACCGTGATTTTGGTTTTCAAGCGTATTATTTGAATGAAAATAAAGATAAGTTTTCATATAATATAAAAACAGCTGTAACTACAGGAGAAGGAAGAAACTGGACAAAATCATCAGATGATGGGGTTGCTCTAACAGGAAAGTTAGAATTGATGCCCTTTGGTTCATTTAAAAAAGACGGAACTAATTTTGAAGGAGACGTTGCTCGAGAAGAAAAACCTAAGTTATTAGTATCGGGAGCATTCAGTCAGAATAATTTATCAAAAAGAACACAAGGTCAATTAGGAAAAGATTTATTTGAATCTAAAACTACTAAAGCGGTTTTTGTAGATGCAATGGTAAAATACAATGGTTGGGCTTTTATGTCGGCTTATATGTCGCGTTCTGCAAAAGATCCTATTGCTTACAATCCAGAAGATATTACAGAGTTTAACTTTGTTCCTGTTGGAAGCGGAATGGACTATCAGTTGAGCTATGTTTTCCCAACGAATTATGAAATTATTGGTCGTTTTTCAACACAAAAAATGCATAAAGATATTCAAATGTTAACTCCAAATTCAAAACAGTATTCCATTGGTTTAACAAAATACTTATGGGAACATGCATTCAAATTACAAGGCGAAGTTACTTTAAGTGATTTGAATTATTTTGATGGTTCAAACAAACAAAACTGGTATGTTAGATTTCAGTTAGAAATTGGTATCTAATACATTTTTTTACCTATAATTTAAATCCAGTTCTTGTAACTGGATTTTTTTTAACTTCTAATTGCTTACATTTGCATCATATTTTTTACTTCATGATACAAATAGGCGAATACAATACATTACGAATTTTAAGAGCAACTAAAGTAGGATTATTTTTAGGAAACGATACTGAAGATATTTTATTACCCAATAAATATGTTCCTAAAGATTTTCATATTGGAGATGATATTACTGTTTTTGTTTATCTAGATCACGAAGAACGTCAGGTTGCAACCACGTTAAAACCTTATATTAAGTTGAATGAATTTGCTCATTTGAAAGTAAATTACATTAATAAATTTGGGGCATTTTTAGATTGGGGATTAGAGAAAGATTTGTTTGTTCCATTTAAAGAGCAAGCACGCCCTATGGAAGAAGGAAAGCGTTATTTGGTTTACATGCATTTGGATGATAAAACCAATCGATTAGTAGCTTCTAGTAAAACCAATCAGTTTTTGAGTAACGAAAATTTAGACTTACAGCGAAATGAAGAAGTAGACATCTTAATTTCTCATATTACCGATGCTGGAATTAATGTTATCATCAACCAAAAACACAAAGGTTTAGCGTATAAAAATGAAGTATATGATGATGTAAAACCAGGAATGAAAACCAAAGGTTACATTAAAACTATTCGCCCTGATGGCAAAATTGATGTTTTACTTCGTAAAATAGGAGTAGAGGCAATCGAACCTTCTTCGCAAGTGATTTTAGATGAGTTAAAATCGAATCGTGGTTTCTTACGACTAACCGATAATTCACATCCAGAAGATATTAAAACAGTTTTGAAAATGAGTAAAAAGAATTTCAAAAAAGCTGTTGGAAATTTATACAAACAAAAACTTATCGAAATCAAAGAAGACGGTATTTATTTGGTTTAATATGTCAACAAAAAACAAAATATATCTTTTATTAAGTATTGTCGTTTTATTAATGACGTTTGTTGCTATATTTCAAAATTTTGAAACTATCTACATCATAGGTTTTGAAACTGAAATCATTTGGATTCCGATTTGGATAGGGGTTGTAATTTTACCTCTTTTAAATCTATACGAAATCGCTACAAATACAGATGACTTTAATAAATATTATTGGTTAGCACTTTTTTTCAATCTCATAACAATATTTTTTATAATTCGTTATTTCAAAATTAATTTACTTCCTTAATTTTTGTTAATTTACTTTTCAATCATTTTATTTATTATCACATTTGTATATACAAATATTAATTTATGAATCGAAAGAATTTCATAACTTTACTTACAGGAGGAATTGCTATGGCAAGTATACAACCGTTCTATGATTGGACAAAAGGATTAGGAGAAGAGGAGGAGAAGATGCCTGTTTTATTCATCGGACATGGTTCGCCAATGAATGCTATTGAAGATAATGAGTTTTCAAGAAGATGGAAACAAATGGGAAAAGATATCCCATTACCAAAAGCTGTTGTTGTAATTTCAGCGCACTGGTTAACAAAAGGTACAATGGTTACGGCAATGCCAAATCCAAAAACGATTCACGATTTTGGAGGCTTTCCTCAAGCGTTATTTGATCTTCAATATCCAGCGCCAGGAGATCCTGAATTGGCTGGCGAAATTCAAAAATTAATCACAAATCCAGCAGTGGAATTAGACCACGATTGGGGATTAGATCACGGTACTTGGTCGGTAGTGAAACACATGTATCCTGATGCGGATATTCCGGTTTTACAATTGAGTATTGATTATTACAAACCTGCTGCTTATCATTATGAATTGGCAAAACAATTATTAGCACTTCGTAAAAAAGGTGTTTTAATTATCGGAAGTGGCAACATGGTGCATAATTTACGAATGGTAGCTTGGGATAAACTCAACGAACCTGAATACGGATTTGATTGGGCGTTAGAAATGAATGACATCTTCAAAAATAAAATCTCAAACGGCTTTCATAAAGAATTAATCCAGTATGAAAAATTAAACAAAGCAGCAACCTTAGCTGTACCATCACCAGACCATTACTATCCCTTACTATATATTTTAGCATTACAAACTGATAATGATAAAGTAGAATTCTTTAACGATAAAGCTGTTGGAGGTTCGTTAACAATGACTTCAGTAAAGATTGGCTAATTATTCGCTTTCTTCTGCATTAAATTTAAACGGATAATCTCCAAATTCTGGCGCTAAGCGTTTTGTTTGATATGTTTTACGAGTAAACTTATTTGAAATCGAAATTATGGTAACTGAATCTTTTCTAAGTGTTACAAATGACGATGTATTTCCATGCCACCACCCATTATGAAAAAAGTACTTTTGTCCAGTTTCAAATTCTAACATTCGAATTCCTAAACCGTAGTTTTTGGTTCCTTTTCTTTCATAGCTGTATCCTTTATACATTTCGGATTTCATTTCAGCACTTAAAAATTTATCAGAATATAAGGCCAAATCAAATTTCAATAAATCACGCGGAGTAGAGTAGATGTTTTTATCGCCATAAACTTGATCCAAAAACTCAAAAGCCAAACGCAAATAGTTGTTTTTGTAAGATTGACTCACTTCGTCTTTTTTGTTTAAATCATCAAAAACAAACGTATTTTTCATATCTAAAGGATCAAAAATCATTTCTTGAAGCACTTTTGGATATGTTTTATTCGTTACTTTTTCTATGATTAAAGCCAATAAAGCATAATTTGTATTGCAATAACCAAAACGCGTTCCAGGCTTTGATTCTAATCCAATATTTTTAGTAGCTAATAATGTTAAAACATCTTGATTGGTTAGTGTTTTTTTCTTATCCCAAACGCCTTTATCATCAGTGAAATAAGCATAATTTCTCAAACCACTTCGGTGATTTAATAACATTCTAACAGTAGTTTCTTCGTGAGGAAATTCAGGTAAAATGGATTTTACAGTAGCGTCTAATTTTACTTTCTTTTGGTCCACTAATTTTAAAACCGTAACTGCTGTAATTACTTTACTCACAGAAGCAATATGAAGTGGCGTATCTTGTTTAATTGAATCCCCTTTTTCTTTAAAGGCATAGCCACTATAATTTTCATATAAGATTTCCCCATTTTTAGCAACTAAAAATGAACCACTAAAGTCTTTGGAATTGAATTTTTTATCGTAAAAAGCCTCCATTTCATTTCCCATTCTTTTTTTATAAATGGTAGTTAAAGGTGTAAAGTTTATGGCATATTCAGAAACATTACCTTCTTTATCTTTTAAGGTAGATTCTTTGTTTTCGTCGGGTTTATTTTGGCAATTAAAAAGTAGTAAACTTAAACTTACAAGTACTATTTTATTCAACATAAGGCGTATTCTTAAACGTAATATTGGGATTTAGGCATTGCAATGTAGCAATAAATTCTTGTTGTTTTTCAGGAGAAATGTAAATATCATCATATTTATTGTAAGTAATGATTAAGCCAATATGACTCAATGCTGGTTTCCAAATAGTTGGCACAATTATCCCTTCGTGATATTCAATTTTATTGATTTTCGTTATATCGATTTTGCCATAAAAAGGACCCGATTTCCAAAATAAATTTGTGCTATCAATCTTGTAGAAAGTAGTTTTATATATCCAAACTAAGATTAGTATTACTAGAAAATTTATTAAAAATATTGCTATGAAGGGTTCATTTGAATCCTCAAAAAAGGCAGGAATGGTTAGGACTAATAGCAATAGTATTACGCCCCAATAAATATATTTATTTAATTTACTAATTGCCGATTTGAATACCATTTTACAATCCTAATTTCTTCTTAGTTTCTTTTGAAATTCCATCTTTATGAACCATCACAGAAATAGCTTTTAATCTCAAATAAGTTACACTCATGTAAACATAACCACCATTAGCAACTTTCTTTTCATCACTTCCCCATGAATTTTTTACTTTGTAGTACACATTACCTTTTTGGTCTTTTGCTTTTCCCACAATATGCATTAAATGATCATCAGTAGTAGATAAATTTTCAAATTCTTGTTGGCGAAATTCAGGTGTAATTTTCTTTTCAATTACTATTTCAGCCAATCCGGTTTTAGTATCTTCTTCTTTTTCAGGAATAAATGCGATTCCATATTTTCCTGAAAAGGTTGGCTCTGACACATCACAATCTAAGGAAAGTGAATAACCGTTTGCTAAAGCATTATCAATATTGGCGATAAATTCATCTAAAGGCAAATTATACATACTCCCATTTGAAAAATTATCTGGAATATTTAAAATGAAGGGTTTGTAATAAGCTTCATGAGTAAACGAAGTTAAAGTAACATAATTTTCTGGCTTGATTTTAGCGAATTCTGCAAATGATTTTGGCGTGTAATTTTTGCCTTCGTATTCAAATTTAGTTGGAACACTTCCTAAATAGATATCTAAAACAGCACTAATTGCTTGTTTCCAATTTTGAGATAATTTTCCTGAAGGATTTGATACATACGTTTTCAACATTGCTTCTAAAACCGCCACCATTTCAGCATGATTGTGTTTGGTTGTTCCATCGTTTAACCCATCATAAATGCTATTAGGAACCAATCCATATTTTGAGACACTATTAATTACATCATGAGCCAAAGCACCTTCACTGAAATTCGCTTTTCCCTGACGTAAAACATAATTTTCTGCTTTTAACGGATATGTAGTTCTCGCTTGATACATTTCAGAAAGGTCGATTTTCTTGCCTGTTAAACGAATAATTTCCGATTCTAAAAACGAAGAAGTAGAGAAACTCCAACATGTTCCGGTGATATCTTGAGAGATGACAGGCAAACATTCTACATTATTAACGTTCTGAAATTCATAGTTTTGAGCCGTAGCAGAAAATAGTCCAGATGCAAACAGCAATCCAATATATAGTTTTTTCATAAATCTTATTGTTTTGAACTTGCAATATAATGCAAAAAATGAATTATTTTTACCAAAACAAATACAAAAATCAAGATCAATAACAAGTTCAAAATCAAATTCAAAAATCAAGTTTAATCTTAAATAGTTTAATCAAAAAATAATGGAATTAAATGAACCAACGGAAAGAATATTTAATTTAGATGAGAGATTAGTAAGATTTGCAGGTGAATCGATTTTCTTTGTTAGAAAATTAGCAAAAGCTTATGAACTTGAATATTATAAAAATCAATTAATTCGTTCTTCTGGAAGTGCTTCTTTAAATTATGGTGAATCTCAAGGAACAATTACCGATAAAGATTACGTTTTTAAATTATCTTTAGTTGTCAAAGAATTAAAAGAATCAAGAAATTCACTAAGAGTTTTAAATTATATTAAAGAAGGAAATGAAAAAGATAGAAATTGGCTCTTAGCAGAAGTAGAAGAATTAATTGCTATCACATCAAGAATGATGTTGAATAAAATGAAATAGTATTTTAAATCAATAATTTTGAAATTGAACTTGAATTTGCCCTTGTACTTGAAAAATAAAATAAATTTAAAAATATGAACACAATTAATTGGAAAACCGTTAGAGAATTTGAAGATATTACGTATAAAAAATGCAATGGCGTTGCAAGAATCGCTTTCAATCGACCAGATGTTAGAAATGCATTTCGTCCAAAAACAACTTCTGAACTAATTCAAGCATTTTACGATGCTCAAGAAGATACTTCAATAGGAGTAGTTTTGCTTTCTGCTGAAGGACCAAGTTCTAAAGACGGAATCTGGAGTTTTTGTAGTGGTGGCGACCAAAAAGCACGTGGACACCAAGGTTATGTTGGAGAAGACGGTTATCACAGATTGAACATTTTGGAAGTACAACGTATGATTCGTTTTATGCCAAAAGCGGTAATTTGTGTCGTTCCAGGATGGGCTGTTGGTGGCGGACATTCGCTTCATGTGGTTTGTGATTTAACGTTAGCGAGTAAAGAACACGCTATTTTCAAACAAACGGATGCTGATGTTACTAGTTTTGATGGTGGTTACGGTTCGGCTTATTTAGCTAAAATGGTGGGACAAAAGAAAGCGAGAGAAATTTTCTTCTTAGGTAGAAATTACTCGGCTCAAGACGCTTTTGAAATGGGAATGGTAAATGCGGTTATTCCTCACGCTGAGTTAGAAGATACGGCTTATGAGTGGGCTCAAGAAATTTTAGCAAAATCACCAACCTCAATTAAAATGCTAAAATTCGCAATGAATTTAACAGATGATGGAATGGTTGGCCAACAAGTATTTGCTGGTGAAGCCACTCGTTTAGCATACATGACTGATGAAGCTAAAGAAGGAAGAGATGCGTTTTTAGAAAAACGTAAACCGAATTTTGAAAAGAAATATTTGCCTTAATTTGGTGATGCATGAAAGGTAATGGGTGATGGGTGATGGGTTACTGTCATTCCGAGCTTGCTAGGAATCTCCTACGAAGTAGGTTAACCCTTGAGCGAAGCAAAAGCAATTGCCCTTTTATTTGTTTTTAGAACTTGAATATTGTAATTACAACACAATGAAAAACTATTTTTTAGCCTTATTTTTAGTTTGTTCCAGCTTTTTATTTGCCCAAGAGGAAACTAATAAACCAACAAAATTTCAAGTAGGAGTTCACTATGTTGGAAATCTTCGAAATGAAAACATCATCAGTGACGGCTTTAATGGTGTTGTTGGAGTTTCTGGAAATTATGCGGTTTATCAAGACGAAATGATTTCCGTTTTTGGAGGTATAACTATCGATTATTTGAAGACCAGAGAATACTTTTTACAGAACGATATACTAATTTGGAATCCCAATGCTAGTATTGAAGTAGATGTCTTTAAAGGTAAATTAAAACCTTTTTTTGGATTAGGTTATGCTTTTTTCTCTAATAATTTTAAATATGCATCAGGCTTATTTGATCCAATGGATCCAGCTATCACTGTAAGAGAGAAAAAATTAAGTTTTAATGGATTTACAATTAATCTAGGTTTGAAATATCATATTTCTGATTTGCTTTTTGTAGAAGGTAGTTACAAGTATTTTCCTGTAAACTCGGATGATATTGAAGGAACCGCAAACACACATTTTATTTATTTAGGTCTTGGTTTTAAATTTTAAAATATGAACGAATTCACCAATAATACCATAGAAATTAACCAACTTCCTAAATTTGAAGAAGTGCTATTGAAAGGCTTAAATCCTAAATATATTACGGTTTTACTTTTTAATTTTTCACTGCTTTTAGTATTTGTGATTTTAGGTTTTTCGGCTTTGTTTTATTTTAAACAAGATGCATTTTCTAATACCATTTGGACGATAATTTTAGTTGCAATTGTTGTAATTTTAGCAGGAGTTGTAGTATTTGCAAAGTTGAGCTTTCAGAAAAAAGGCTACGCTTTTAGAGAGCATGACGCTATTTATAAATCGGGATTAATTTCTGAAACTACAACGATTATCCCTTTTAATAGAGTGCAACATGTGGCTTTGCATCAAGGATTTATTTCTCGAAAATTAGGGTTAGCTTCTGTCGAATTGTTTACTGCTGGCGGTAGTAGTTCTGATTTAGAAATTCCAGGTTTGCTTTTGGAGGACGCACAAATAATTAAGAATTTGGTTTCCCAAAAAATCAATCCGCTTAAACTAGACGAACCAATTGAAGTAGTGTCAACAGAAACTCCATTAACTGAAGAACATGAATAAATCTGTCGATTTTTCTCAGCCGCAACGACAATCGCTTCCGGGGATTTTGGTCATGTTTGCCAATTCCTTGCAGAAGACGGTTCGTGCTTTGTGGCCTATGTTGTTGATTTGGTTAGTTAAGTTTGATTCGCTTAATAAATTGGTTTTCTTCGGAAGTGTAGCGGGTGTTGTTTTGATAATTGCAATTATTTCGTACTTGCAATATTTGTTTTTTACCTTTCACATAGATGAAGAAAATGGCGAATTTGTAATTCAGAAAGGCGTATTAAATAAAACTAGAATTACGATACAGTTGCATAAAATTCAGCAAGTTAACATCAATCAAAGTTTGATTCAACGTATAGTTGGTGTACATAAATTAGAAATTGACACGGCTGGAAGCGATAAAAAAGAAGCCTCAATTAGTGCTATTTCTCACGAGTTAGCAACAATTTTAAAAGAACGATTAATTAATCATTCCCAACAAGAAACTTCTGATTTTACTGATGAAAATAGGGAAGATATTATTCCAATATCTTTTATAAAAATAGGATTACCAAGCTTAATTAAAATTGGTTTTACATCAAACTACATTAAAAGTTTTGCATTAATTTTTGTCTTTTTTACCACAATTATTGAGAATCTCCAACAGTTAAATACTGAAGTAATTGATGAAGATAAAGTTACTAATTACCTTGACACACTGCCTATTATTTATTCATTTTTATTAGTTGTTGGATTTTTCATCGGACTAATTTTAGTAGTGAATTTAGTTCGAACGATTCTTAAATATTTCGATTTCACCATTCAAAAAAGTAAACAAGCAATTATTTTATCTTACGGATTGCTTTCAACAAAAAACACCTTATTGAATCCGAATAAAGTTCAAAAAATTAAAGTTACGCAAAACTACTTCCAAAAGAAATTAGACGTTACAACTATTGGGATTCATCAAGCATCTAGTGATGTGCAAAAAGTAAAAGAAAAAGACCAAATTGAAGTTCCAGGTTGTACTGAAAACGAACGTGATGCTATTTTAAAATTGTTATTAGGGCAATTGCCACAAAAAGAAAAAATGTATTTACCTAATTGGAGAAAATTAGCCGTAAATTCATTTTTCTTTCTTCTGCTTCCAATAGTCATTACTTTATTTTTAAACCAAATAACAGAATTTGTTACATGGAAAGAATGGATTTTATATACTTCTATATTTACGGTTTTTACAAGTATTTTACTTTGGTATTCTTTTAAAAATTATAGACTTTTCGTATCTAATGAATTTGTCATCAAACAAAATGGCGCATGGGATATCGATACGACATTTATTGAACCCTATAAAATTCAAGCCATCGAAACCCAACAATTTTTTTGGCAAAAAGCAACAAATATTGGTTCGGTTACGCTATCAACAGCGGGAGGAACCGTAAGTTTTACCACAGGAAATTTCACCGAAATTAAGCAATTAGTGAATTATTGGTTGTATCAAGTGGAATCATGGGAAAAGAATTGGATGTGATGGAGTTGGTTTCAAAATATATCATCATTTGTTTTGGGTTGTTTTTAATATACTCCGGGTTTCTTATGTTTTTAAACCCCGAAAAAGTGAGGGTAATAATTGGTAAAGCAGGAAGTACATTTGCAATTAATTATGGTGAATTGATTATTCGTTTAGTATTAGGAATAAGTTTTGTTATTACATCTAAAACGAATTCTCATGAACAATATTTCACCATTTTTGGTTACTTTTTAATCATTTCTGCAGTAATTTTGATGCTTACACCAATGAAAACGCATCATAAATTTTCAACAAAAGCAGCTCAAACATTAAAACCAATATACTTGAGAATTTGTGCACCATTTTCTATAGTTTTTGGTTTATTAATATTTGTTGCAATTATGCAATGATTTCAACAAACTTGAAACCTGAAACTTGAAACAAATAAAATAATGAAACACTGGATACAAGCCGCACGATTACGAACCTTACCACTTTCTGTTTCTGGAATTATCGTGGGAAGCGCTTATGCCCATTACCAAGGATATTCCGATTGGAGAATTGTGGTTTTGGCATTGTTAACTACATTAGGATTACAAGTATTATCAAATTACGCCAACGATTACGGAGATGGTGTGAAAGGAACCGACGCTAACAGAATAGGCGAAAAACGCTTAGTTGCTGCCGGAGTTATCACAGCCGAGCAAATGAAAAAAGCAGTAATTATCACAGCCATTTTGACTTTCATTATTGCTCTGTTATTGATTTATATAGCTTTTGGAAAAGAAAATTTTGCTTTGAGTTTGATATTTATCTTATTAGGAATCGGTTCCATCGGAGCAGCCATTAAATATACCGTAGGAAAAAGCGCTTATGGATATAGCGGTTTTGGAGATGTATTTGTATTTATTTTCTTCGGATTGGTTTCTGTAGTTGGTTCTAACTTTTTGTTTACTCATTTTATCGATTGGAAATTGTTCTTACCCGCAACTGCCATCGGATTATTAAGTGTAGCGGTACTGAATTTGAATAATATGCGCGATATTGAAAACGATAAAATTGCAGGAAAAAATACGTTGGTAGTGAAAATGGGTTTAAAATGGGCAAAAAAATATCATGAAATTATTTTAGTAACAGGTATGTTGTCTTTTATGGTGTTTTTAATGCTGATTAAATCTTCACTACTTCCTGTTTTATTAGTTAATATCCCAATAATTATGAATATGAACAAAGTGAATAAATCGGAAAAATATCAAGATTTCGACCCAGAACTAAAGAAAGTGGCTTTAAGTACATTTGCATTAAGTATATTATTTTGGTTAACTTTAGTGTTTTTAAACTAATCATTTTTTAATAAAAAATAAACTATGAAAATTACATTTTACGGACACGCTTGTATCGGAATTGAAGTAAATGAAGTTCACATTTTAGTTGACCCCTTCATTTCAGGAAATCCAAAGGCTTCTCATATTGATATGAATAAGTTAAAAGCCGATTATATATTATTAACTCACGCGCATCAAGACCATATTTTAGATGTGGAAGCAATTGCAAAACGTACCGAAGCTGTTATTGTTTCTAATTACGAAATTGCCTCATATTACGGAAACAAAGGTTTTAATTACCATCCCATGAATCACGGCGGAAGTTGGGATTTTGAATTCGGAACCGTGAAATATGTAATCGCACATCACACGTCTTCTTTTCCTGATGGAAGCTACGGTGGTCAACCAGGTGGGTTTGTTATTGAAGGTGAACACAAAAACATTTATATTGCAGGTGACACGGCTTTAACGATGGATATGAAGTTAATTCCAACGCGAACCAAATTAGATTTAGCCATTTTACCAATTGGCGATAACTTCACTATGGACATTGAAGATGCTATTATTGCTTCTGATTTTGTAGAGTGTGATAAAGTGCTAGGCTATCATTTCGATACGTTTGGTTATATCGAAATCAATCATGAAGAAGCGAAACGCAAATTTTTCGATAAAGGAAAAGATTTGATGTTATTAGAAATTGGAGCAAGTATTGAATTGTAAATTTGGTACAAAAATTGGAATCTGGATTAAACACATAGAGACTTAGATTTTACTCTTCAAATTGGTGAAAATTTGTGCAATTTGTGTTTAAATTAATAAATCAAAATGAATAAAATAGTTCACTTCGTATCTGCCTTATTATTTTCGATATCAACTTTTTCTCAGAAAGATGGTTTTTGGGATAAAGAACGCGCAACCACAAAAGAAATTACACTTTCAGCTGGAAAACGCGCTTTAATCAAAACAGAGGATTTGCCTGTTGGAACCACAGAATTTGTATACAGAATTACCGTTTTAGACGAAAATCAAAAGTTAACTTCGAGTTTGGTTTCGGTATTGAAAGCTATTCCTGATCCAAGTGGAATTAGTCAGGGAACTGCCGGGGCGATTCATTTAACATCGGCTATTTCAGGTGATGACAAATGTACGTTTGCTTTGTTCCAAGAAGCAAATGCAGCTAATTTGTTTTTAAAAGAAGGTAAAACCGATAGAGCGTGCTGGGAACAAAAAGAAAAGGTTAACAAAGATGCCAAGTTGATTTCGTCTTCTTCGTTATGTTTGACCAATTTACCTAATTTATGGTTCGGATTTGAAAGTCAAAATTGGGTCATGAATCAAAAAATTGTTTTAGAAGTGGTGCCTTGGGTCGATTATAAAGCAAGCAGAGGTTGGGATAAAATCACTAAAAATGAAATTTTAAACTTGGCTAAAAAGCTTCCAGTTGTTTCAAAATTGACCAAAAAAGACGCGTTTTATGCTGCTTTTATTGAAAATATCAGTAAAAAGTACACGTATAGAGAATATGCCCAACTTTTAGCAGTAGAGAAAAACAGTGCAATTGAAAAACTTACTGAAGAAAGTTTAAAAGGAACGGGAGAAGTAAAAGCCTATTATGATATCATCCGAGAGAAATCAAACGCTGCTTTTCAAAAAGGAAATTATGAAGAAGCCATTTCCATTATTTCCACTGAAATGTTTGCCAAAAATAGAGCGACTTATCTCGATTATCGAATTTTAGGCGATTATTATTTGTATTCCAAACAGTTCACAAAAGCCGAAGAAACCTATAACAAAGGTTTAAAATTAAATCCATCCGAAATCCATTTTCAGTTGAGTTTGGCCCACGTTTATTTGTTTATTGATAGAATTTCAGAAGCCAAAGATATTCACAAAAAATATGCTCACGAAAGCTTATCCAATGGGAAAACCTGGATAGCACAAACAAAATCCGATTTCAAGGAATTCGAAAAACACAGATTACCAACCGATAACTTCAAGAAAATCTTGAGAATTTTAGAATAAAATATCAATTACAAGTTCATGTACAAAAATCAACTTCAAACTTTGAAATTTGTTCTTGAATTTGCTCTTGCACTTGAATATGAAAGCAACTTGCAAAAAATACATTCTCAATTTCAAACGTCCAAGTGGCACTTCTCGCGGCATAATGACGGTGAAAGAAACTTGGTTTTTAATCTTAGAAGAAGATGGGAAAATCGGAATAGGTGAATGTGGTATTTTACGAACCCTTTCCATTGATGATCGACCCGATTATGAAGAAAAATTGCAATGGGTTTGTCAGAACATTCATTTGGGTAAAGATAAATTATGGGACGAATTGATGGAGTTTCCTTCGATTCAATTTGGAGTAGAAATGGCGTTTTTGTCGTTGCAATCTAAAACACCTTTTGATTTATTTCCTTCGGAATTTACTTCAGGAAAAAAGAATATGTTAATCAACGGTTTGGTTTGGATGGGAGAGGAGCACTTCATGAAAACCCAAATCGAAGATAAATTAGCACAAGGATTTTCGTGTATCAAACTGAAAATTGGAGCGATTGATTTCGAAAAAGAATTAGGATTATTGCGATTTATTCGTCAAAATTTTGATGCTAAAACCATTGAAATTCGAGTAGATGCGAACGGTGCTTTTGATTCAAAAGAAGCTTTAAGTAAATTAAATCAATTAGCTGAATTTGAATTACATAGTATTGAACAACCAGTCAAAGCTAATCAGTTCCAAGAAATGAAATTACTTTGTCAACAAACACCTTTTCCAATCGCGTTAGACGAAGAGCTAATTGGTGTTTTTGGTGTTGAGAATAAACGAAAATTACTAGAAGAAATTCAGCCCCAATATATTATTTTAAAACCAAGTTTAGTTGGTGGTTTCAAAGGAACTTTAGAATGGATTTCGATTGCAGAAAGTTTAAATATCGGTTGGTGGATTACTTCCGCATTAGAAAGCAACATCGGATTAAACGCAATTACCCAATTTACATTCACCTTACATAATCCCATGCCGCAAGGTTTAGGAACTGGTGGTTTGTATACGAATAACTTCGATTGTCCATTAGAAATTGATAACGGACATATTCAGTTTAATATCGATAAACAATGGGATATTTCTAATTTAGGAATTTCACTTTAAATACAATAATTTTGCACTATTAATTTGGTGTAAGTGATAGTTTTAAAGTTTTTAAAATCAACTTTTTACTTTTCACTTTTCACTTTTTACTTGAAAATATGTTTCGTTTAAAATTACCAACTGACCCAAGATGGGCCAACATAGCCGAAGAAAATTTAGAAGAAATTCTAACCGATCACGCTTGGTGTGAATTGAAAGCCTCTTCTAATGCTATTATGTTAATCAATATGTTGCCTGAGTTTACTGAAATTACTACCGAGTTGACTAAAATCGCGAAAGAAGAAATGGATCATTTTGAGCAAGTGCATGAAATCATCAAAACGCGTGGTTGGGTCTTAGGTCGCGAGCGAAAAGATAGTTATGTAAACGATTTATTCAAGTTCATGAAGCCTGGAAATCGCAAGCATTTAATTGTGGAACGCATGTTATTTGCCGCCATGATTGAAGCCAGAAGTTGCGAGCGATTCAAAGTGTTATCAGATAATATCAAAGACGAAGAATTGGCTGTTTTCTACAGAGAATTAATGATTTCAGAAGCCAATCATTATACTTCTTTCTTGCAATTTGCTAACGAATTAGCGGAAGAAGGTTACGACGTTAAAAAACGTTGGGAAGAATGGTTAGAGTACGAAGCAAAAGTGATTGCAAGCTACGGAAAATCGGAAACGATTCATGGGTAAAAGTTTGCAGTCTCAGTCTCAGTGTTCAGATATTCTGCGACTGTCAACTGAGACTGTCAACTATTCTTCGCTTCAATCCATTTACTCATATATTTCGTGCTCTGTAGACTTTGATGTTGCAAGATTTGTCCGAAGAAGTTTTGGTTTCTGTGTGTTTTCAAATTTTCTTGAAGATTTGCTACTTGATTCATGAAATCACTTTCAAATAATTCTTTTTTGAAACGATTTTCAATGATTTCATAACCGTTTTTTTGAGCGGTTTCCCAAAGCGATTTATCGTTATACAATTCTACTGCTTTCTCAATAAAATCATTTTCATCGGTAGAAATAAATCCGTTCCAATCTAAATTTCCATTCATTCCTTCGGCGCCCATTTTGGTCGTTACAGACGGTAATCCCAATTGCATGGCTTCAAATAATTTTCCTTTCAAGCCTGCTCCGTAGGGAATTGGGGCTAACAACACTTTTGCTTTTGAATAAACATCAACAACACTTTCAGCTCTCCCTTTGATTAAGAACCCTTCTTTTTCGTTATGCAATTGTTTGGCTTTTTCCGAAACATAAGCGCCGTACACGTGAAGTTCAGCTTCGGGAAGTTGTTTTTTGATGGATTTCCACTGTTTTTTTAATTGCAAAACGGTTTGCCAATTGGGTTCGTGCAAAAAGTTGCCGATGCTTACAAAATGGTTTCGTTTTTCAAAATTTGGAACATTCGGATTAATTTCTTCCGATAAAAAAGGCAAATAATGCAAAAGTGAAGCATCAATTTTAAACGTTTCAGTAGCCAACTGCATTTCGTATTCGGAAATCAACAACGTCAAATCACAGCGATAAATAGAAGCCATTTCACGTTTGAAAGTATCGGAAATGTAATCTTCAAATATTAATTCACGATTTTTTTTGAACGCCACTTCTCTGGCTTTTCTTAGGAAATGTAAATCTTCGGTATCTAAAATTCGTAAAGCATTTGGGCAGTTTTCCATTACACGCCAGCCATATTGTTCTTCGATCATAAAACGGTCAAAGAGTACTACATCTGGATATAATTCTTTTATGAGGGTATCGAACGAACTGTCATTTAATTGAATTGCTTGCGTTTTAACTGAAATGGTACTTAAATCAAAAGAGAAATCCGATGGCATAGCCGAACACAAAAACGTTATGTCATAGTCTTGCTTTTGAAACAAGGCAATGAGTTGCAACATTCTGCTTCCTGCTGCTGTTGAATTGGGTTCTGGCCATACGGCTCCAATGATTACTAAATGCTTCATGAGGCAAATATAGGTATTAAGTAAAAAGTAAAAAGTAAAAAGTAAAAAGTAAATTTGCACTAATCACTAATCACTAATCACTAATCACTTAAAAATGAGTTTTTTCAAATTTTGCCCAAGTTGCGCCTCAACGCATTTTATGTTTCCTGATAATCGTCGGTTTTTATGTGAGGATTGTGGGTTTACTTATTATCACAATATTGCTGCGGCTGTAGCGCTTGTTTTTACCTTTGAAGACAAAGTGTTGTTTACAGTAAGGAATGTGGACCCAGATAAAGGAAAATGGGATTTACCAGGCGGATTTATCGATCCGAATGAAACTGCAGAAGAAGCAGCTTGTAGAGAAATTAGAGAAGAATTGGGAATTGAAATTTCAAACAACGATTTAAAATACATTACAACTTCACCAAATAATTATTTGTACAAAAATGTTCCCTATCGAACGATGGATATATTTTATGAATGTAAATTAACTTCTGATATTATCAATGTAGCTGCTGAAGATGAAATTCAGGATTTAATTTGGTTAAAACGCTCAGAAATTGAATTGGATAAAATTGGTTTTGTTTCAATTAGAAAAGTAATAGGAGAAAAGTATTTAAAATAAAAAAGCCCTGCATTTGCAGAGCTTTAGTGACGTCGACAGGATTCAAACCTGTAACCTTCTGAGCCGTAATCAGATGCGCTATTCAGTTGCGCCACGACGCCGATTTTGTGAGTGCAAATATAGATATAATTGTGTAAATTGCAAACCCTAACAAGAAAAAATGTAAATAAAAATGAACTTACAAGACTATATTCGTGATATTCAAGATTTTCCGAAACCTGGAATAGGCTTTAAAGATATAACTCCGTTGTTGCTTTCACCTGAAGCGACTGCTATTTGCTTAGAAACATTAGTCAATTCGTTGCAAAATCAAAAAATTGATAAGGTAATAGGAGTGGAGAGTCGTGGTTTTTTCTTTGGAATTTTATTGGCGCAAAAGTTAAACGCGGGTTTTATTCCAGTGCGTAAACCTAAAAAATTACCTTTTGATACCATTAGCGCATCTTATGAATTGGAATATGGAACTGATACATTAGAAATGCATGTAGATGCTATTCAACCTGGTGATAAAATATTAATTCACGATGATGTTTTGGCCACAGGAGGCACGGCAAAAGCGGTTTGTGAATTAGTAGAGCAATTAGGTGGCGAAATTGTGCAAATGAATTTCTTAATGGAATTATCGTTTCTAAACGGAAGAGAAAAGTTAAGAGATAAGGAAATTTTTGCGGCCTTAACGTATTAAAATAAAAAACCATCCGCTACAACGGATGGTTTTTTTATACAAACTAAACCAATTAATTGCTGTATTAGAAAGCGTATTTGTTTTCGCTAATAATTTTTGCAGCAATTTTTTCACGAAGACCAATTACATTTGGCATGTTCGTATATTTTGTAAAACGTTTTAATCCCATTAACATCATACGTTGTTCATCGCCTTCTGCAAAAGAAACGATTCCTTCTTTTCCTTTTTGGTTCACGATATCCACGGCATGATATAAGTATAATTTTGCCATTGCAATTTGCTCTTGCGCTTTGTCTTCACCTACTTTTTTGGCTAATTTCTCCGTTCTAAGAATAGTACTTTCAGCCATGTAGATTTCGATTAAGATATCAGAAGCAGCCATTAATAATTGTTGGTGTGATTCTAGCTCTGGTCCATATTTCTGAACCGCAGCACCCGCAACCATTAAGAATACTTTTTTCAATTTAGCAATCATTTCTTTTTCTTCAGCAAACAATTCAGAATAATCTGGAATGTCAAATGATGGAATTCCCATTAATTCTTCAGCCACAGCCATTGCTGGACCTAATAAATCAACGTGACCTTTCATTGCTTTTTTCACTAACATGCCCACCGATAACATTCTGTTGATTTCATTAGTTCCTTCGTAAATTCTTGCGATACGAGCGTCTCTCCAAGCACTTTCCATTGGTGCATCTTCAGAGAATCCCATTCCACCAAAAATTTGAATTCCTTCGTCAGTACAAGCTTGCACATCTTCAGAAACTGCTACTTTTAAAATAGAACATTCGATAGCGAATTCTTCAACACCTTTTAATTCAGCTTCTTGGTGTGAATTTCCTTCACTAACTCTAATGTTGATTCTATTTTCAATATCTGCAGCCGCTCTGTAAGTTGCACTTTCACCTGCATAAGCATTTGTTGCCATTTCAGCAATTTTAGCTTGAATTGCTCCAAAACTTGAAATTGGCGTTTTAAACTGAACTCTTTCATTAGCATAGTTTACTGCTCCAGTAATTGTTCTTCTTTGTGCTTCTAAACAAGCAGCAGCTAATTTAATACGACCAACATTCAAAGCATTCATTGCAATTTTGAATCCTTCACCACGACCAGCTAACATATTTTCTACAGGAACTTTAGTTTCATTAAAGAAAACCTGACGAGTAGAAGAAGAGCGAATACCTAATTTGTGTTCTTCATCTCCTAAAGAAATTCCGTTTGATGGATCATTTTCAACGATGAAACCTGTGATGTTTTTATCATCTTCGATACGAGCAAACACAATAAATAAATTACAGAATCCAGCATTAGAAATCCACATTTTTCCTCCAGTGATTTTATAATGTGTTCCATCCTCTGAAAGAACGGCTTTTGTTTTTCCTGAATTTGCATCTGATCCAGCCCCTGGTTCTGTTAAACAGTAAGCACCAAACCATTCGCCAGAAGCTAATTTTGGTACATATTTTTGTTTTTGTTCTTCCGTTCCGTATAAGGTAATTGGCATGGTTCCAATTCCAGTATGCGCTCCAAAAGCTGTTGAAAACGAACCCGTTGCTCCCGAAATATAATCACAAACTAAAACTGTATTTACGAATCCCATTTCCATACCACCGTAAGCTGCAGGAACGGCAACGCTTAAATAACCAAGTTCACCCGCTTTACGCATTACTTCTTCGGTAAGGGCGTAATCTTTCTTTTCGAAACGCTCTTTGTTTGGCCATAATTCTTTATCTACGAATTCGATAACCGAATCACGCATCATGATTTGCTCTTCATTGAAATCTTCTGGTGTGAAGATATCTTCGCATTTTGTTTCTTTTACAAGGAATTGTCCTCCTCTGATGATATCTGACATAACTTATATTTTTTAGAGAAAAGAAATTAAAGAATAGAAAAGAGACTTTTCAGGATTCAATATTTTCATTTTCAGTTTATCAATATTCTATTTTCTTTGTTCTATTATCTTATTTCAAAAATTCAAAAATTCCGGCAGCTCCTTGACCAGTTCCCACACACATTGAAACGATTCCGTATTTGCTGTTTCTCAAGCGCATTTCGTCAAACAATTGAACTGATAGTTTAGCACCAGTACAACCTAGAGGGTGACCTAAAGCGATAGCTCCACCATTAACGTTTACGATTTCTGGATTTAAACCTAATTCTCTCACAACAGCTAAAGATTGTGCTGCGAAAGCTTCGTTTAACTCAATTAAATCAATTTGCTCTTGTTTTAGTCCCGCTTGTTTTAATGCTTTTGGAATTGCTGTAACTGGTCCAATTCCCATGATTCTTGGTTCTACTCCTGAAGCTGCGTAGCTAACCATTCTTGCAATTGGTTCTAAGTTTAATTCTTTCACCATTTCTTCGCTCATGATTAAAACGAAAGCTGCTCCATCACTCATTTGAGAAGAGTTTCCAGCTGTAACTGAACCATCAGCAGCGAATACAGGTCGTAATCCTGATAAAGCTTCTACAGAAGTTCCAGCTCTTGGACCTTCGTCTTTATTTACAACGTAAGATTTTGTTTCTTTTTTACCATTTTCGTTGATGAACGTTTGTTCCACTGTGATAGGAGCAATTTGTTTATCGAATTTACCTTCTGCTTGCGCTTTTAAAGCTTTCATATGTGAATGATACGCAAACTCATCTTGATCAGCACGAGATACATTGAATTGTTTTGCAACTGCTTCTGCAGTTAATCCCATTCCCCAATAATAATCTTCGTGACCTGCAGCGGCAACTTTGTAATCTGGTGTTGGTTTGTAACCTCCCATTGGAATATAACTCATACTTTCGGCACCACCTGCAATGATACAATCTGCCATTCCTGATTGAATTTTTGCTGTTGCCATAGCAATAGTTTCAACTCCAGAAGCACAATATCTGTTCACGGTAACTCCAGGAACATCGGTGATTTTTAATCCCATTAATGAAATTAAACGCCCAACGTTCAAACCTTGTTCAGCTTCTGGCATGGCGTTTCCTACCATTACATCATCAATGCGTGCTTTGTCGAAATCAGGCAAATCCTTCATCATGTGTTCGATGGTTTCTGCTGCTAATTCGTCAGGTCTTTTGAATCGGAATAAGCCTTTTGGAGCTTTTCCAACTGCTGTTCTATATCCTTTTACTATATATGCTGTTCTCATTTCTTAGTTTCTTAACGGTTTCCCTTTGGTTAACATGTACTGAATTCTTTCTAAAGATTTTCTTTCTCCAGTTAATGATAAAAATGCTTCTCTTTCTAAATCCAATAAATATTGTTCAGAAACTAAAGTTGCTTCTGATAAATCACCACCAGCCATTACATAAGCCAGTTTGTTTGCAATTTTCTTATCGTGTTCAGAAATGTATTTTCCTGCTTCCATCTGGTCAGTTCCTACTAAGAACATACCTAAAGCTTGTTTACCTAATACTTTGATGTCTTTTCTTCTTACTGGTTGGGTGTAACCTTGTTCTGCCATTTGTAACGCTACTTGTTTAGCAGTTGCAATTTGACGGTCTTTATTTACAACCACCATATCTCTTCCTTTTTGTAAAACGCCAGTATCAAATGCCTCATAAGCAGAAGTAGCTACTTTTGCCATTCCAACCGTTAAGAAATATTCTTGTAAAACGTTTAATTCAACATCGTTTTTGCGGAATAAATCTGAAGCTCTTAACGCCATTTCTTTAGAACCACCACCTCCAGGAATTACCCCAACACCAAATTCTACTAATCCGATGTAAGTTTCAGCAGCAGCAACAGCTCTGTCGGCGTGCATGGTTAATTCGCAACCACCACCTAATGTCATTCCGTGAGGTGCAGCGATAACTGGAATTGCAGAATAACGACAACGCATCATCGTGTCTTGGAACATTTTGATCGCCATGTTTAATTCGTCATATTCTTGCTCGACAGCCATCATGAAAATCATTCCTAAGTTTGCTCCAACAGAGAAATTAGCACCTTGGTTTCCAATTACTAAACCATTGTATTCTTTCTCAGCTATATCTATTGCTTTGTTGATTCCTTGTAAAACACCAGCACCAATAGAATTCATTTTTGAAGTAAATTCTAAGTTGATGATTCCATCACCTAAATCGGTAATAACAGCGTCGCTGTTGTTCCATATTTTTTTGCTTTCGCGAATGTTATTTAAGATAATGAAGGCATCTTGACCTGGAATTTTTTCTACTTTTTTATTCGTGATAGAGTAGAAGTGCGTTGCTCCATCTTTAATCGAATAAAAAGAAGTATTTCCAGAAGCTAACATATCGGTTACCCATGAAGCAGGTTGATAACCTTCCGCTTTCATTAATTCGATTCCTTTTTCAACTCCGATAGCATCCCAAATTTCGAATGGACCGTTTTCCCAACCGAAACCAGCTTTCATAGCATCGTCGATTTTGTAGAACGCGTCTGTGATTTCAGGAATTCTGTTTGAACAATATTGGAACATTGAAGCGAAGTTTTTTCTATAAAATTCTCCAGCTTTGTCTTTTCCAGTAACTAAAACTTTGAATCTATCGATTGGTTTTTCAATCGTTTTGGTTAATTCTAAAGTTGCGAAAGATGCTTTTTTATTTGGTCTGTAAGTTAAAGTATCTAAATCTAAAGTTAGAATGTCTTTTCCTTCTTTTTTGTAGAAACCTTGTCCGGTTTTACTTCCTAACCATTTGTTTTCCATCATTTTGTTAACAAATTCAGGAAGTTTGAATAATTCATGCGCTTCGTCTTTTGGACAGTTATCATAAATTCCGTTAGCCACATGAACTAAAGTATCTAAACCAACTACATCAACCGTTCTAAAAGTAGCTGATTTTGGACGACCAATAACTGGTCCCGTTAATTTATCAACTTCTTCAACTGTTAATCCCATTTCTTTTACCTGATGGAATAAACTTTGAATACCGAAGATTCCGATTCTATTTCCGATAAAAGCTGGAGTATCTTTGGCAACCACTGAAGTTTTTCCTAAGAATTTTTCACCATAGCCATTTAAGAAATCTAAAACTTCATTTGAGGTTTTTGGACCTGGAATGATTTCAAATAATTTTAAGTAACGAGCTGGGTTAAAGAAGTGCGTTCCACAGAAGTGTTGTTGGAAATCATCGCTTCTTCCTTCGCTCATGAACTGAATTGGAATACCAGACGTATTTGAAGTTACTAAAGTTCCTGGTTTTCTATATTTATCAACTTGTTCGAAAACAATTTTTTTGATGTCTAATCGTTCCACTACAACTTCAATAATCCAATCGGCAGTTGCGATTTTTGACATATCATCAGTAGTGTTACCAGTAGAAATTCTTGAGGCAAAACTTGGATGATAAATAGGAGAAGGCTTCGATTTTAAAGCGTTAGCTAAATGATCATTCACTAATCGGTTTCTAACGGCTTTACTTTCTAGAGTTAGTCCTTTTTTCTGTTCGGCTTCGGTTAGTTCGTTTGGCGCGATGTCTAATAATAAGACTTCAACCCCAATATTTGCAAAATGGCAAGCGATTCCACTTCCCATAATTCCGGAACCAATAACAGCAACTTTTTTAATAGTACGTTTCATGTTTATAGGTTTGTTGTTTTATTTGTCGTTGTAGATTTTTTTATCAGAAATTAATTCGTTGATTATTTCGGCAACTTCCATGAAATGTTGAAGTTTTTCTTCACTTACATGTTGTTTAATCGCTTCATTAAAACGAAGTACAGTTTCTTTTGATAACTCTCTTTTTTCTTTACCATCTTCTGTAAGCTGGATGATTACACCTCGACCGTCTGTTGGGTTCTTTTTGCGTGTAATTAATCCTCTTTCTTCCATTGATTTTAAGGTTCGAGTTAAGCTTGTTGCTTCCATTCCCATTTTTGGTCCTAAAGTTGTTGATGGAGAGCCTTTTTCTCTATCAATACTTAATAATGCAAATCCAGTAGCCATAGTTGCTCCATATTTTGCTGCTTCTTCATTATACATACGTGCAACAGCTTGCCATGTTGTTCTTAATGCATAATCAATTGTTTTATCTTTCATATTGGAATAAATCAAAACTTTTTCAAATATAAAAAAAAAATACTATGCATGCATAGTATTTTTTAAGTTTTTTGGAAAATTTAACATTTTAATAAACTAATGCCCACTACATGTGGGCATTAAAATTGTTATCCATAAATTTTTTGATATAAATCAGAATATTTTTCTTTAATTATTTTACGTTTTAATTTCATAGTAGGTGTTAAGTGTCCTGCATCAATAGACCAAACATCTGGAGTTAATTCAAAACGCTTCACTTTTTCCCAGTTACCAAACTTTTCGTTGCAATGATCAATTTCTTCTTGAATTCTATCGATAACCATTTTGTTTGAACATAACTCTTCATTTGTAGATCCTACATTTATATCATGGTGACGGTGCGCCCATTCTCTAACAAATTCAAAATTAGGTTGAATAAAAGCAGCTGGCATTTTTTCGCCATCCCCAATTACCATAATTTGCTCGATAAATCTTGATTGTTTGAAAGTATTCTCTAAAACTTGAGGAGCAATATATTTTCCACCTGAAGTTTTAAACATTTCTTTTTTACGATCTGTTATTCTTAAAAATCCGTCTGTATCGATTTCACCAATATCGCCTGTATGGAAATAACCATCTTTTAGTACATCAGCTGTTTGAGTTTCATCTTTGTAATAGCCCATCATAACGTTTGGACCTTTACATAAGATTTCACCATCTTCAGCAATTTTAACTTCAACTCCGTCCAAAACTTTTCCAACAGTTCCTACTCTGAAGCCAGAATTTCTCATGTCATTAACAGAAATTACAGGAGAAGTTTCAGTTAAACCATAACCTTCCATTACTGGAATATTAGCCGCACAAAAAACTTTAGTTAATCTAGTTTGTAATGCTGCACTACCAGAAACCAATAATTCTAATTCGCCACCAAGTCCTTCTTGCCATTTAGAAAAGATTAGTTTACGTGCAATTTTTAGTTTGAATTCGTAGAAGGCACCATTTTGTTTATAAGGTTTGTATTCCATTCCTAAATTTAATGCCCAGAAGAAAAGCGCTTTTTTGATTCCAGTTAAATCGGCTCCTTTTGCATAGATTTTGTCGTATACTTTTTCTAATAATCTTGGTACAACCGACATTACATGTGGTTTTACTTCTTTTAAGTTATCAGAAATTTTTTCGATGCTTTCTGCGAAGTAAATCGATATACCATAATATTGGTATAAATACGTCAACATTCTTTCAAAGATGTGACAAATAGGTAAGAAACTCAACGCTCTTGTGTCACCAGCTCTTAGGGGAACTCTTGGAGCACTCATTAATACATCGGAAACAATATTTTGATGACTTAACATAACACCTTTTGGTCTTCCTGTAGTACCAGAAGTATAGATAATTGTTGCTAAATCGGTTGTATTTACATTGTTTTTTCTATCTTCAACTTCATCCTGATTAGAATTATCTGCTCCTAGTTCTAAAACTTCTTTCCAACTTTTACAACCATCAATGTCATTGTAAGAATATATATCTTTTAATGAAGCTACATTTGCTTTTATACTTTGTAATTTTTCATACACCTCAATGTCTGAAACAAAAACATATTGCGATTCAGAGTGATTCAAAATGTACTCATAATCTTCAGCAGAAATAGTGGGATACATTGGAACTGTTTGAGCACCCGTCTGTAAAACGCCAATATCTGTAATATGCCATTCTGTTCTGTTATTAGAAGAAATGATAGCAATTTTATCATTTTTATTTACTCCTAATCTTAGTAAACCTCTTGAAATAGCGTTGGCTTTATCTAAATATTCCTGAGTGGAAGTTTTTACCCAATTATCCCCATATTTAGTTACTAAAGCATCCTTTAAATTATACTTTTCTAATTGGTAATAAGGAAAGTCAAATAAACGTGTTATATTTTTCATAATTCGCAATTATTTTTTATGCAAATTATAAAATTAAAATTAATTAAGCAATTTTTTAAAATGTTGAAAATCTAGTAATTAACTTTTTTAAAGAAAAAAAATACTATGCATACCTACTAATTCATGAAGAATTGTGAATATGTTATTAAAATAATTGAAATTAGTGCTAAAAATATTCCAAAATAATTCCATTTTGTTATTTTTTCTTTAAAAATCAATATTCCAGCTAAACTGCCAAGTATAATGACACCCATATTCATTCCAGCAAAAACTGTTGATGGATTTTCAGCTAATGCTTTGTGTGCTTTTAGATAAAATAAAATATTTCCAAAATTTAATAAACCTAATATTAATCCAAGAAAAGAACTTTTTAATTCTATTTTCTCTTTTTGTTTTATTGCTTTAAATGTTAAATACAAAATCGAAATTATAAACGATACACAAAAAATTATAAAAAGCGATGTTGTAAAATTATAATCCTTAATTACAGCAATCTTTTTAAATAGAATATCTACTGTTCCAAATCCCAATAAAACTAATAATGGAAGTGTCCAATTTGAAGAGTTTTTATCTGACTTTTTATTTAATGTGAAGAATATCGCTGAAAATCCAACAATAAAACCAACAATTTTTAATTGACTAAACGTTTCGTTAAATAAAAAGTAAGAAGCAGTTAACGGGATGAATAAAGATAATCGTTGGGCTATATCCGTTTTTACGATTCCAACTTTTTTAATAGATTTTGCTTGAATTAAAAAAACAATTGGCAAAATTATTCCTAATCCAAAAAAGAGTGAGTAAGGAATTGTTTTTTCTTCAAATGATAATTCAGGTTGGTATGTAAAATAGGTTAGGAGTAAAGCCGATAGATAATTAAATGTAATCAATTGAAAAATATTTAAATTATATCTTTTGGCTACTTTTAAAAAAATACCGACCGATACACTACAAATTACACTTAAAATAACAAACCACATATTCTTTTATTTTGACACAATAGTACAAAAAAAGCATCTTATTGAAAAGATGCTTTTTTATAAAATTTTATTAATTTTATTTTTGATTTTCAATCCATTTTCTAGCATTTACAAATGCTTCTAACCAAGGAGAAACTTCGTCTTTTTGTCCACGTTCTGGATAATGCGCCCAGTTCCAAGGGAAAGTTGAACGTTCAATATGCGGCATCATAACTAAATGTCTTCCAGTAGTATCGCACATCATAGCCGTATTAAAATCTGATCCATTAGGATTTGCAGGATATCCTTCGTAAGCATATTTTGCTACAATGTTGTATTTATCTTCAGTATAAGGTAATTTAAATTTACCTTCTCCGTGCGAAATCCAAACCCCTAACGTTAATCCTTCTAAAGAAGATAGCATTACAGAATTATTCTTTTGAATTTTTACTGAAGTAAAGCCACTCTCGTGTTTGTTTGAAGTATTATGATGCATTTTTCCATGAATTTCGTGTTCTGGATTAATCAATTCTAATTCCATTAATAACTGACATCCATTACAAATTCCAACAGAAAGTGTATCTTCTCTTTTGAAGAAGTTTTTCAAAGCTGTGTTGGCTTTTTCGTTGTATAAGAAAGCACCAGCCCAACCTTTAGCCGAACCTAAAACGTCAGAGTTAGAGAAACCACCAACAGCTCCAATAAACTGAATGTCTTCTAAAGTTTCACGACCTGAAATTAAATCCGTCATGTGAACGTCTTTTACATCAAATCCAGCTAAATACATAGCATTTGCCATTTCGCGTTCCGAGTTACTTCCTTTTTCACGAATAATAGCTGCTTTTGGTCTCTCGACTCCGCTCGAGATGACAGGTTTAGCACCTGTAAAATCTTTAGGGAATGTAAATTCTAATGGTTGGTTTTTATAGTTCGCATAACGCGCTTCTGCCATACCATTACGAGATTGTTTTGTATCCAATAAATAGGATGTTTTGTACCAAGTATCTCTAGTTTCAGTAACTGAGAAATTAAAGTTATCATTTCCGTTTTTAATAGCAACGAAATCACCTTCTACAACCGAACCAATATTGAAAATTTCAATTCCGTTTGCTTTGAAAGTGGCTTCTACTTCTGCATCTGCTTGGAAAACAACTGCAATATTTTCATTAAATAAAGCTTTCGCAGAATCCGATTCTCCTAAAACTGATAAATCATAATTAGCACCTACACCAACTTCAGCAAACGACATTTCTAATAAAGTTGTAATTAAACCACCACTTCCAATATCATGTCCAGCCTTAATTTTTCTTTCTTTAATTAAATCTTGTAACGTATTGAAAGCTTTTTTGAAATAATCAGCATTTTTTACGGTTGGAACTTCCGAACCCACTTTATTTAAAATTTGATAGAATGAACTTCCACCTAATTTGAAAGAATCTTGTGATAAGTTTAAGTAGTAAATGTTGCCACCATTTCTTTTTAAAACAGGCTCAACTACTTTAGTAATATTTGAACAATTTCCAATAGCAGAAATAATAACCGTTCCAGGTGCAATTACTTCATCATTTGGATATTTTTGTTTCATTGATAATGAATCTTTTCCTGTTGGAATATTAATTCCTAATTCAATAGCAAATTCTGAACAACCTTGAACTGCATCGTATAAACGAGCATCTTCGCCTTCGTTTTTACAAGGCCACATCCAGTTTGCGGATAACGAAACTGATTGTAAACCATCTTTTAATGGCGCCCAAACTAAGTTAGATAATGCTTCACCAATTGAATTTTTAGAACCCGCAACTGGATCAACAATAGCAGAAACAGGTGAGTGTCCAATAGTTGTAGCAATTCCTTCTTTTCCTTTGAAGTCTAAAGCCATTACACCTACGTTATTTAATGGTAATTGTAATGGACCGGCACATTGTTGTTTAGCAACACGACCACCAACACAACGGTCTACTTTATTCGTTAACCAATCTTTACAAGCTACCGCTTCTAATTGTAAAACTTGGTTTAAGTAATTTGGAATTTCTGAAATCGAATAATCAGGATTTGCATAATTACGAGCTACATTTTTGTCGTTCATAATGGTTTTAGGAGAACTTCCGAAGAAATCTTCTAAAGCATAATCCATAGGTTTTGCACCTGTAGTTTTCGATTCAAATGTAAATCTATGATCGTTAGTAACATCACCAACAGTATACATTGGAGAACGCTCTCTTTCAGCAATTCTTTGTAAGGTATCAATATCTTTTTCACCGATAACCAATCCCATTCTTTCTTGCGATTCGTTACCAATAATTTCTTTAGCCGAAAGGGTAGGGTCACCAACTGGTAATTTATCTAAATCGATTAAACCTCCAGTAGCTTCTACTAATTCCGATAAACAGTTTAAGTGTCCACCAGCACCGTGATCGTGAATTGAAACAATAGGATTGTTATCACTTTCCACTAAACCACGAATAGCATTAGCAGCACGTTTTTGCATTTCAGGATTCGAACGTTGAATTGCATTTAATTCAATTCCAGAACCAAAAGCACCTGTATCTGCAGATGAAACCGCAGCTCCACCCATACCAATTCTATAATTTTCACCGCCTAAAATAACGATTTTATCGCCTTCTTTAGGTTCGTGTTTTATGGCTTGATCTAATTTTCCGTATCCCACACCACCAGCTAACATGATTACTTTATCGAAACCTAATTTACGAGCCTCTTCTTCATGTTCGAAAGTTAAAACAGAACCTGTGATCAACGGTTGCCCGAATTTATTTCCAAAATCAGAAGCTCCATTTGAAGCTTTAATTAAGATGTCCATTGGAGTTTGGTACAACCATTTTCTTTCCTCCATTCCTTTTTCCCATGGACGTGTTTCTTCTAAACGAGAATAAGACGTCATGTAAACGGCAGTACCTGCTAATGGTAACGAACCTTGTCCACCTGCTAAACGGTCACGAATTTCACCACC
This sequence comes from Flavobacterium cyclinae, assembly GCF_021172145.1. NCBI lineage: Bacteria > Pseudomonadati > Bacteroidota > Flavobacteriia > Flavobacteriales > Flavobacteriaceae > Flavobacterium > Flavobacterium cyclinae. The sequence continues at coordinate 1,779,057 of NZ_CP089095.1, read as the reverse complement.
TGAACCTGTTGCAGCACCATTGAATGGCTCAACAGTAGTAGGGAAGTTGTGTGTTTCTGCTTTTAATGATAAAACCGAATCAAATTCTTTTTCTTGATAAAAATCGGGTTTATCAGCGCTTTTAGGAGCAAACTGAGTTGCTTTAGGTCCTTTTACAAAGGCTACGTTATCTTTATAAGCCGAAACAATATCGTTTGGATGTGTTTCCGATGTTTTCTTGATTAATTTGAATAAGGAAGTTGGTTTTTCTTCACCATCAATAACAAACGTTCCGTTGAAAATTTTATGACGGCAGTGTTCTGAATTGGCTTGTGAAAAAGCAAAAATTTCAGAATCCGTTAATTTTCTTCCGATTTTGTTTGATAAGTTATGTAAATATTCAACTTCTTCAGAACTTAAAGCCAAACCTTCTTTTTGATTATATGCATCAATATCATCAATTTCTAAAATAGGTTCAGGTTGAATGTTGATAGTGTAAATTTCTTGATTTAATTCCGAATATTTTTGAGATAACATCGGATCGAAATCAGTAAAAGCACTTTCCACTTTTTGGAATTCTTCAATTCGAATAATTCCTGAAATCCCCATGTTTTGAGTGATTTCTACAGCATTGGTACTCCAAGGTGTAACCATAGCGGCACGAGGTCCAACAAAAAAATCCGACAATACGGATTTTTCTATTTTATGTGCGTTGCCAAAAAGCCAATTTAATTTGTTGATGTCTTCAGTCGATAATTCGTTTTGCGTTTGAACCGCAAATACGGTATTGGATTGGTTTCCGAAGAAATGAATCATTGTATGTGTTGTTTGTGTGTTGTTGAAAGTGCAAATTTATTCTAAAAATTAGAACAAACAAAATAATAATAAGACTAGTTTATTTAATCAAAAGTTGTCCAATTGTAAGCGCCTATATCTGAAGGATTAGTTCTAGAATTATTTAGAATATCAAATGTTCCAGAAGAAAAATTATAATCTGCAGATCCTTTAGCTGCCGAATCTTCACCAATAATTAATTCATTATTTCGAGCATCTTTAAAATCGGGATTGTTATTAGTTGTATTTCTAGCGATTAAACAATTATCAAATAGAGCAGAATTAGAGAAATCATATAAAGGATTCGTTGTAAATTGATTACTATAATCAGCAAATTTTATTAAACAATGATCAAAATTATAATTAAATATACTTCCTTCTTTTTTTAAGTTAATTCCTAAATTAGAACTTCCGTAAATGATACAATTTTTAAAATTTGCCTTCGTTAGCGGTTCTGTAATATTTCCAGATGTTGTTTGAATATAATCATCAAGTAAAACAACAGTTTGAGAAGGACTTGACCAATAATTTGCAAAGGTACAATGTGTAAATTCATAACTACCACCATAACTTCCTGCAAAAGCAGCTTGTCCACAGTTATTTATGACAACATTTCTTCCTTCAATATTTCCAGTTCGGGCTAAAATTCCAACATTTGCACAATTGTAAATTTGTGTGTTTTCTATATCCAGTGTTGGAGTAGGAGTACCATCGTTACCTGAAATTAGTAACCCAACAGTTGCATTTTTTATCGTTAAATTTTTGATTTGATTATTAGTACTTCCTTGTGTTAACCAAATAGTTCCCCATTGACCTGGAACTTCCGAAAAGTCTGGCTCTAAACGATCGCCTTCAAAAATAACTTCGTTTTCTAAAGCTTCTGTTGTTGATGTATTTCCGTTCACCTGAAGGGAAGCATTATTAGCTACTATCAAGCCAGATTCAGCATGAAAATGGACTCTTGCACCTGCATCTACAACAAGTGTTTTATTTGAAGGGACAGCAGCATATCCATAAATCACATAAGGTTTGGTGTTTGTCCAATGGAGCTCATCACCATTAATCGGATGAGTTTCTTCTAAAAATCGTCCACGAATGGTAACTGGATTTCCGTCTCCGTCCACTCCAAGGTTTAATTCATCATAAGTATAACTATCATCTGGATTTTGAACTCTTCCAGGATAAATAAAATAAGCATCTTGAATTAGCGTAACTAAATCTACATCTTGATGATTCGGATTCAATTCATCTCCAAATAATATTTTATCGGTATAAAGAAAATCTGTTGGATTAGCATCTGCAACATCGGCAGTTACAGATACAAAAATATACATACTGTCTTTTGCCAAAATTTCTACATTTTCAAATACTTGTCCCGCCATACCATCAACCATTAATCTGTATTTAGATGTGGTTCCTTTTTTTAATCCTAATGAAGGTATTGAAATGTTTTTATCACTTCTGTTGTAAACTTTTAAAGTATAAGTACTTGAACCAATATTAGTGAATACTGTATCTAAATAAACCGTGTCTTTGGAAAATTCTAGACCTCCAGTTCTGGATTCAAAATCAAAATCATTTCGACATGATGTTAATGTAGCAGCTAATCCTATTAATATTAAAAGTAATAAACGACGCATGTAATGTTAATTTTGGTAAATGTAATTATTAATTTTAAATCTATAAAAACAAAAACAGATTAAAATATCTATCAAAACGTTAAATCAGTTGAATTATTCTATTAGGAATGTTTAATTTTACCAAAAATAAAGTTATGATGTTTGATAGAGAAAAAATGTTGCAATTGTGTAACGATTGGAGCAAAAACACTTTAATGAATACCTTAGATATTGTCTACACTGATGCAGGTGAAGATTTCCTAACCGCTACAATGCCTGTAAATCCTAGAGTTCATCAGCCAATGGGATTATTGCATGGTGGTGCTACCGTAGCTTTAGCTGAAAGTGTAGGAAGTGCCGCTTCATTAATGTTTGTAAATCCTGAAAAACAAGAAGTTCGTGGTATTGAAATATCGGCGAATCATTTAAAGAGCAAACGTGAAGGAATGGTTACCGCAACAGCAAAAATTATTCATAAAGGCGCAAGCATTCACTTGTGGGAAATTAGAATCGTTGACGAAGAAGGAAAGTTAATTTCGCTTTGTAAATTAACAAATATGGTATTATCGAGAAGACAATAATGCAAGTTTTTGAAGAAATAAACACCCTTTTATCAAAACAAAAATCGTTTGTTTGCTACGTAAAACCAAATGAAACCGTTTGGAATTTACTCGTACAACAAAATGATGAAATCATTGAATTTTCTGATCAATCGGGATTTGTATTCTTTCCATTTCACGAAGGTAAAAAAATAGTTATTCCATTTGAAGGGAATACGTTTTTGAAAGGAAATCTTAATATTTTAGAACAAAAATCAGTTGAGAATTTCACTTCTGAATCGAATCAAAAAGAAGCATTTGAAGATTTAGTTAATAAAGGCATATCAGCTATCCAACAAGGTGAATTTGATAAAGTGGTTTTGTCACGAAAAATTGTTTTGAAAGAACAAATTTCAATTATAGCTTCTTTTGAGAATTTGATAGTAACTTATCCAACGGCTTTTCGCTATTTGTTTTTTCATCCGAAAATTGGTTTATGGATAGGAGCAACTCCAGAACAATTGGTAAAAATCAATCAAAATCAGTTTGAAACAGTAGCTTTGGCAGGAACGCAATTGTATTCGGAAAATGTAACTTGGGCCACCAAAGAAATAGAAGAACAGCAATTTGTAACCGATTATATTGTAACTAAAGTAAAAGATGAAGTAAATAATCTTACTGTTTCTGATGCTAAAACAGTTAAAGCTGGAAATTTAGTGCATTTAAAATCAAATATTTCAGGCGAATTAACTATCAATTTTCAATCAAAGGAATTGATAAAAGCGTTACATCCAACACCAGCCGTTTGTGGTTTACCCAAAGAAAAATCCATCGATTTTATTCTGAAAAATGAAGGGTATAATCGAAAATATTATGCAGGATTTTTAGGCGAATACAATAAAGACAATCAAACTGATTTATTCGTAAATTTACGCTGTTTAGAAGTGGAAAATGATGTTGTGAATATTTACGTGGGTTGTGGCATCACAAAAGACAGCAATCCTGAAAAGGAATTTATTGAAACGGAAAACAAGTCGATGACCATGCGAAATGTTTTAGTAAAAAGTAAAAAGTAGAAAGTAAAAAGTAAAAAGTAAAAAGTAAAAAGTTGTGAAATTAGACATATTAGCTTTTGGAGCACATCCAGATGATGTAGAATTAGGTTGTAGTGGCACGATTGCCAAAGAGGTAAGTCTTGGAAAAAAAGTCGGGATTATCGATTTAACTCGGGGGGAATTGGGTACTCGTGGTTCTGTTGAAATTCGTAATTCGGAATCGGCTAAGGCTTCTGAGATTTTAGGTGTTGTGGTGCGTGAGAATTTGGATATGCGAGATGGTTTTTTTGTGAATGATGAAGCGCATCAATTGAAAGTCATTGAAATGATTCGCAAATACCAACCTGAAATCGTGTTGTGCAATGCGATTACGGATAGACACATTGACCACGGAAAAGGAAGTAAATTGGTTAGCGATGCTTGTTTTTTATCGGGTTTACGAAAAATTAAAACGGTATGTGATGGAGTGGAGCAAGAAGCTTGGCGACCAAAATTAGTGTATCATTATATCCAATGGCAAAATATTGAACCTGATTTTGTAGTAGATATTTCGGAATTTATGGATAAAAAAATGGATTCTGTTTTAGCCTATAGTTCTCAATTTTATGATCCAAAATCAAATGAACCAGTTACTCCAATAGCTTCAAAAAATTTTATTGAAAGTGTAAAATACCGCGCTTTAGACTTAGGTAGGCTAGTTGGGGTAGAATATGCAGAAGGTTTTACCGTTGAAAGGTATTTGGCTGTCAATAGCTTAGGAGATTTGAAATAAAATTGGTGTAATTTTTTCTAAAAAATGTTTGTAGAAGTATAGAATTACACTATATTTGCACTCGCAAAACAGAATAAGACTGTTTTGTATAACAAACGGTGATTGTAGCTCAGTTGGTTAGAGCGTCGGATTGTGGTTCCGAAGGTCGCGGGTTCGAGACCCGTCTTTCACCCTTTCAATTTAAAGCTTCAAGATTTCTTGAAGCTTTTTTTATATAAAAAAACCGACTTGTATTACAAGTCGGTTTTTAGTTTATAATTTTCTCTAAATTAATTTACAATTACTTTTTTAGTAGTAACTGCATGATCTGAGCTCAATTGAATCATATAAAAACCATTAGGTAAATCTTTAACTTGGTATGAATTATTATTGATTTTTGTAGGTTTTTTTATTTCTTGAATAATTTGTCCATTGCTATTGAATAAAACAATTGAGGTTAAATCAATTTCTGTAGCAATAGAAATTTGATTATTTACTGTAGGATTTGGGTAAATAACAGCACTATTTAAAGCAATAAAGTCTTCAGATGATAAGAATATACCTGGCCATCTATTTTCTGCAATTGGTCCACCCCAAATAACAGTAGCTAAATAAGGATTATCAATAAAAGGATTACGATTACCTTGCGCATAAGCATTAGATGTATTGTTATGATAGGTATTTCTGTTATCCTCGTATTCAGAAACTGGATCTTCAGCATTCCATTGTAAAAATAATTCAATCATATTGGTATCTGTAGCAACAGTAGTTCCTGTACCTACATTAATTGGTAAACATTGTGTAGGGTATCTCAAATACATATACATCATCATTCGAGCTACATCTCCTTTCCATTCATCACCAGGATACCATCCTCCAGAAACTGCACCTGCATTTCCAGAACCTGGGGCAAATTTTAAATTACCTCTAGCTCCGTTTTTATCAACATCGCTAGATCTAATATGATGTGCATCTTCTCCAGCATCACTCGCACCTCCATCATTAAGAGCAGGAGTACCTAGAGCTTTAGCATATACGTGTTCTCTATTCCATTCACAAGAATTTCCACCTCCATTAAAGAATTTATCTCTACTTCTATGTTCGTTACCATCAGCAGGGCTAGCCGGACATGTGTTGTTACTAGATCCATAAATCAGTAATACATTGTTTGAGTTTGTTGGATCAACATCAGTTGCTTGCGCTGCATCCCAAACATAAGGAATTAAATTAGTGTGAGTTGTTGTAATTTTTGTAGCTAATTCATTTTTTAAATTCATCCCCGTTAATGTCCAGTTGAATCCATTATAATATGGATTTGCTGGTGCGCCAGCTTGAGAGAAAACAATTGAAGTAATTGCAAAAAATAGTAGGGTAAAGTTATTTCTCATAAATTAATTATTTTTTTCGTTCTAATAATGCCATGTAAAAACCATCAAATCCGCTTTCACTGGCTAATACTTTTTGGTCTTTAACAAAGTTAAACTCTTTTCCGATTTCTGTACTTAAGAATTGCTTAATTTGTTCTTGATTTTCAGAGGGTAACACAGAACAAGTAGCGTAAACTAATTTTCCGCCTGGTTTAACAATTTTAGAATAATTTTCTAAAACTTCAGCTTGAACTTTTCTGATATTATCTACAAATTCAGGCTGTAATTTCCATTTACTATCAGGGTTTCTTTTTAAAACTCCTAATCCACTACAAGGAGCATCTATTAAAACTCTATCTGCTTTTTCGTGTAATTTTTTGATTGTTTTAGTGCTTTCAATAACTCTAGGTTCAATATTAAAGGCTCCGTTTCTTTTGGCACGAATCTTTAATTGCTTCAATTTACTTTCATATAAATCCATAGCAATTAATTGTCCTTTATTTTCCATTAGAGAGGCCAAATGCAAAGTTTTACCACCAGCACCAGCACAAGTATCAACCACTCGCATTCCAGGTTGAACATCTAAGAAATAAGCTACTAATTGTGAAGAAGCATCTTGTACCTCAAATAATCCATCTTTAAAAGCATCTGTTAAGAAAACATTAGCTCTTTCTTTTAAAATTAAGGCATCAGGATAGTCTTTGTGAAATTCGGTTTCAATATTCAAGTCCATCAAAAGAGCTCTTAATTTTTCTTTTGTTGTTTTTAAACGATTGACCCTCAAAATTACTTTTGCTTGCTCATTTTGAGCTGCAATTTCTTTAGTCCATTTTTCTTCGCCTAATTCTTTACTTCCTAAATCATCCATCCAATCAGGAATAGATTCTCTATATTTTCTGATTTTTGATAATTCGTCAAATTTACCTTTGATTCTTCTAACGGGAGTATCTTCAAAATATTTCCAATCGGGTAGGTTATAACCTCTCAATACTGCCCAAACAGCAAATATTCTCCAAATTTTATCGCGATCAAAAGGCTCTTTTACTTCTGCAATTTCGGCATATAATCGTTTCCATCTTACGATTTCATATATGGTTTCTGCTACGAATTTTCTATCGTGACTTCCCCATCGTTTATCTTTTTTTAGGGCTCTTGCAACCACTTTGTCAGCGTATTCTTCTTCATTGAAAATCGCCATCAGCGAATCGATAGTGGTGAATACTAAATTTCTGTGTAATCTCATTATTTAATTTTAAATAAGCCTACAAAGATAGCAATAAAAATAAAAAAAGCTGTCAAATTTGACAGCTTTAATATTTATCCTCTTCCATTCCCTCTTCCTTCTGAATTTCTAGAAGTTGAAACGCTTCTTGAAGAGCTACTTCGTTGCTGAGAATTTCCTCTTGACGAATTTCCTCTTACTTCTGAGGAACCTCTACTTTCAGATCTTGTTGCATTAGATCTGTTATTACTAGAATTGTTTCTATTTTCAGAAAATTCTCTTGTATTATTAGATCGATTACTTCTTGTTGCATTTGAACTTCTAGTGTCGGAACTTCTAGTAGCATTATTATTTCTTGTTGCAGTAGTGGTTCTAGTTCTTGTAGTAGAAGGAGTAACAGAACGTGTTTCTCGATTACCTCTAGTTGAATTTGAAGCCATTTCGTTTCTACTTCTTGGAGAACTTATATTTCTTCTAGAATCTAGTTCATATCTATTTGAATAACCTGAATTTCGATGTGCAAAAGAACGATTAGGATATCTTCTTTCATATCCATTTCCTCTTCTTCCATAGTAATTGTTATATACTACAGCACATCTTCGATGTGTTACATATTGATAACTGTGACCAAAATTAATATGAACATGAATGTGATTGCGGTATCTAAAAATTGGAAATGGGTTCCAGTAGGTGTAATAACTTGGATAATACCCCCAATACCATGTTGAATAATAAGGGCGATAATTTCCTACCCAAAAAGTATTGTAAATTATAGGTGTATGAACATATACGGGTTCATAAATATAATTACTTCCATACATGTAAACATCACCTACAACTTGAACTTGAACTCGGTTATTGCGGTCTCGTTCTACTTCAATTGTTGCTACATCTTGATAGACATCTTTATCTAAAACAGCTTGTACAACAACTAAGTGTACGTTTCCTTCAACTGTTTCAATAACCCTTAAATAATCAACATAATTATCATTATTCAAGTCTAAATTTGAAATTTGTGTTTTAGGATCATTTAATCTTCTTTCAAAATCTTCCAAATCTTTTGCATCTCCAAAAACGGTTGCAACTGCTCGCAAATCTAAGTTGTCGCTTATATCAGAATTTTTAGCTGTTATTGTTGTTTTTTCTTGTGCAAAAAGAGAACCTATAGTTAGTGTAGCTATTAAGCTCAAATGTATTAATCTCGTTTTCATAATATAATGGTTTTAGGGTTCTTATTTATTTAGTTGATGTAAACCAATTATTGTGCCAAAAAATATATTTCTTAATTAAGTAATTGAAAATCAATTATATAAAACAAATTTTGTTCTGCTAAACTTTTAACTTATATTTGGTATTTAATCCATTTCTTATGAAAAATATAGTTGTTATCCTTTTATTTATTGGTTTATTTGGTTTTTCTCAAAAAGTTACCATTACATCTGAAATACTTTTTGAATCTAAATTAAGTTGTAGAGCCATTTTGATTGATGAAGATAAAGTATGGATGGGAATGGATAAGGGACGATATGGATTTTACGATAAAAAGAGAGATACAACTATCATAAAAGAAATTCAATCGGTTACCCGAAATACTGAATTTAGAAGTATTGCATCTACAAATGAATCGATTTTTATTTTATCGGTTGGAAATCCAGCAATGCTGATTCGAATTAATAAGAAAACATTAGAAGAAACTGTAGTGTACAAAGAAGATCACGAAAAAGTGTTTTACGATAGTATGCAGTTTGTAGATGATTTAAACGGATTTGCTATGGGAGATCCAATTGAAAATTGCCTAGCTTTCATAAAAACTACAGATGGTGGTAAAACTTGGCAAAAAGTAAGTTGCGATATTTTACCTAGTATTTCAGAAGGGGAAGCCGCTTTTGCTTCCAGTAATACCAACTTAATTGTAAAAGGAAAATCGATTTTTATGGTTTCAGGTGGAAAGAAATCGCGTGTTTTTGTTTCTAAGGATTTTGGTACAACTTGGAAGGTTTATGATACACCCATTGTTCAAGGAGCAACCATGACTGGAATTTTTACAGCCGATTTTTACAATGAAAAAATAGGAATTATCGCCGGTGGAAATTACGAAAAGCAAGACCAGAATTGGGCCAACAAAGCCATAACTAAAAATGGTGGCAAAACTTGGAAATTAATCGCAGAAAAGGAAGCCTTTGGTTATGCTTCTTGTATACAATTTCTTCCAAATGGACAAGGTAAAAAACTAATTTCTGTTGGTGGAACAGGAATGTATTATTCGGATAATTTTGGCATAAGTTGGACAAAATTCTCTGATAATAAGGATTTTTATACCTTCAGATTTGAATCAGAAAAGGTGTTTTATGCAACTGGAAGAAATAAGTTAGTTCGATTTGAAATTCAATAAAAAAGCGTCCAACTGTTGCTGAACGCCTTTGATATTATAATTAACCTCTTCTTTTTTCTCTAATTTGTTTTAATAACTCTCTATTAAAATCCTCTTCTGCTTTTTTGAGTTTGATGATTTTCTTGGCACTTATAACACCTTGTAAATCTTTAATAAACTTTTTTCTAAGTGAAAACAAATTTTCTTCAATAGCTTCCATTTGTACTAATAAATTAGAAGCTTCTTTTTCAGAAAGTTTATCTACACTTCCTGGTTCAAATCGGTCTAAAATTGCTCTCATTTTTTCATGTCTTAATTCGGCTTGTTTATCATCAAAAGCGTTATAGATAGGCCAAAATTTTTGAGCTTCTTCAGTAGTTAAATTTAATTGTTCTGTAATATAAGCTACTTTTAATGCTTTCACTTTCTCTTTTCTATCCCTTAATCCCTGTGCAAAAGTGATTGAAGAAATAAATATTAATAGTAAAGGAAATATATGTTTAGTTTTCATGGTTAAGTAATTTTATTCGTTAATATAGTATTCTAAATTTTCAGATTCAGAAAGGTAATCTTCTAAAGCATCTGAATTTATTCTATTTAGTGATAAGTTATTTTCTAGTGAGCTAATGTCTTCATCTGTAAGGTGTTGGGTTAATTCGGTTGTTCCTACGTTTTGTTGAGATAAATAATTCTCAATAGTAATTGCATCTAAGCTGCTTTCTTTTGCCATATTAAAGTACACAGGTATTGCAATAGTTAGCAAAAGTAAGGCCGCAATGCTACTTATCCAAACTTGTTTTTTATAAAACAAAGAAACAACTTTAACTTCTTTTTGAACCGGAATCTTTTCCATCATTTTAGCTTCAAATTGCTCAAAATAATGTTCAGGAATTTTAAATCCAGTTGTTACTTTTTCTTTCTCAATATCAATTTTTCCCATGTTTATATGACTGTAAATTCTGTAAAAGGTTTAATTTGAGTTTAAATAATCTTCAATTTTTTTTGCTGCAATGTGATAACTTGCTTTAAGAGCTCCAACAGAAGTAATTAATATTTCTGACATTTCTTCATATTTTAATTCTTCAAAGTATTTCATTTTAAAAACTAATTGTTGTTTTTCAGGTAAAGTAGCAATAGCTTTATGCAGTTTAAGTTGAATTTCATTTCCGTCAAAAAACACATCGCTTTCTAATTTATTTATGGTTTTTTGTTGTAATTCTTCATTAGATATACCTTGTTTTTTTGCTCTTTGTTGCATAAATGTTAAAGCTTCATTAGTCGCAATTCTATACATCCAAGAGTACAATTTACTATCGCCTTTAAAATTTTTAATATTTGAAAAAACTTTTATAAATGTGTTTTGTAAGACATCATCTGTATCATCATGATTTAAAACTAAATTTCTAATATGATTATACAGCGGTTTTTGATACAAATGCAATAACTTCCTAAACGCTTCATTTTGCGTTTTGGGATTTAGTAATTCTAAAACAAATGCTTTTTCGTCTTGCAAAGTATATCCTTTATAATAAGTAAGACTAAAGATATTTAAAAAGGTTTAATTTTAATTTTCTTTTTATAAAAAAAACAAGTTGTAGTTTGTAACTTTGCTTTTTATGCTGTAACCATTCTATTTATTGCATTGCTAATTTGGAAAACTAATCGAAAAGAGAACCTATGAAAGATTTAAGTAATTATAGAAAATCCTATGAGAAAAGTGAATTATTGGAAAATCAAATTCCTGAAGATCCAATAAATTTATTTCATAGATGGTTTTATGAAGCGGAAGATTTAAATGCGGCAGATGAAGTAAATGCTATGACTGTTGCCACTATTGGTTTGGATGGTTTTCCAAAATCGAGAGTAGTTTTGCTTAAAAAATTTAATGAAGAAGGTTTTATTTTTTATACCAATTATAATTCTGAAAAAGGAAAGGCCATAATTAATAATCCAAATGTTTGTTTATCTTTTTTTTGGCCTGGTGTTGAACGTCAAATTATTATAAAAGGGATAGCAGAAAAAACCGAAGAAAATGTTTCCGATAATTATTTTGCCTCTCGTCCTGATGGAAGTAAACTTGGTGCCATCGTTTCGCCACAAAGTGAAGTTATTCCTAATCGTGAATTTTTAGAAAACAATTTAAAACAATTAGAAAAAGAGTGGGAGGGTAAAGAAATTTTACGCCCTAAACATTGGGGAGGATTTTTAGTTCGTCCTGTTGAAGTTGAATTTTGGCAGGGAAGACCTAATCGATTACACGATAGAATTCGTTACCAACTTCAAGACAATTATGATTGGAAAATTGACCGTTTATCGCCTTGATAATCATTTGTTGTAATATCAAGAATTACATTTTAATTACGATAAATTCACTTCTTCTATTTTTTTGATGTTCAACTTCGCTACAAGGAACACCATCAGCACAATCATTAACTAATTGTGTTTCTCCATAACCTTTAGCTGACAATCGACTTCTGTCAATTCCTTTACTTACGAGATATTCAAGAGTAGATTTTGCTCTTTTATCGGATAAGATTTCATTATATTCATGCGTTTGACGACTATCGGTATGCGAACGAATATCGATAACCATATTTGGATATTGATTCATAACCGTTAGTATTATTTCTAAATCATTAGCGGCATCTGGTCGGATATCCCATTTGTCTAGATTGAAATAAATGACGCTAATATCGAATAATTTTGCTAAGTCAATTCCAACTTCTATTGGAAAAATATTTCGTTTAAGTGTGATATCCAATTCTATATCATTTAATTGAGAATTAGATGTTATGGTTTTCTCAGTAGTTGTGTATTCTTCTTTAGTTACTCGTATTATGTATTTTTTATTGCATTGAATTTTAAAGAAATAAGCACCTTTATCTGAAGTTGTAGTTTCAGATATAAGATTCATATTTTCATCAAATAAGAATACTTTAGCATTAGAAAGAATTTCATTAGTATCACTATCTGAAACAATTCCCTGCACGTTTTGCATGCAAATTTTAAAGGAATAAATATCATCAAATCCTAAACCGCCTTCTCTGTTTGAGGAGAAAAAACCAAAATTTTGATTGTTTATAATATAACCAAAATCATCTTTCGAACTATTAATAGGTTTGCCTATGTTTATTGGTTTTTCTACCGAATTTTCGTTAATAATGGCTTCAAAAATATCTAAGCCTCCTAGACCAGGATGCCCATCTGAAGCAAAAAATAAATGATTATTGTTGTCAATAAATGGAAAAGTTTCTCTTCCTTCCGTATTTATTGTAGGTCCAAGATTTTCAGGGGTTCCAAAATTCCCATATTTATCAATGCTCACTTTATATAAATCTGAATTTCCATAACTTCCAGGCATGTTAGAAGCAAAATATAATGTTTTTTCATCTGGACTTAACGCTGGATGCGCTGTTTTATAATTATCACTACAAAAAGGAAGTTCTTTAATATTTGACCACTTTCCATTTACCAATTCTGCTTTGTAAATTTTTTCCATGATAATTTTATCATCACTTTTTCTCTTTTTACCATTGTTATAATTGTTACGGGTAAAATACATGGTTTTTCCGTCTTTAGTAAAAACGGGTGATGATTCATTAAATTTGGTATTTATTTCTTTGGATAAATTGGTCACTTTTCCAAGTTTTCCTTCCGTATTCAAAGGAGCTATAAACAAATCGGTAAAATTTTGTTTGGTCCAATCGTGAATTTTTGCATAAAGATTACCTTCGCTTCTAGAAGATGTAAAAACAATGTTTTCTCCGTAAAATGAAGGTCCATAGTCGTAAAATTCTGAATTAATTGAGGTAGTATCCATAAGGTATTTTCCTGATTCAGAATCAATTTTATTTAAATAATCTTTGTTTTCCGCATATAATTTTCCTCTTGCATCATTAGTTTTCGTTAGGAAAATATCCATAAATTGGTTTGCTTTTTCATAATTTCCTTCTGCTTTTAGGGCTTGGGCATATCTAAAATAATATTCTGGTTCTACTTCTTGCTGTAAAGCAAATAGCGCTCCATACCATTTAGAAGCCTTAGTTAACTCTCCATTAAAATAATAAGCATTTCCTAATTTTTGAAATAAATCAACTGATTTAATTCCTTTTTCGGCTACTTTTTCATAAAGTTCAATAGCATCTATATAGGAATATTTATCATACTTTTTGTCTGCCTTAGCTAATTTGGATATTTGGCTAAAACTACCTAAGCAAAAAATAAGTGTAAAAAGTATGGTATAAATTGTTTTCATAATCTCATAGTTTAGAAGAAACGAGGCGATGATATTTTCGTTTTGTTGAATAACTCATATCGCAAGAAAATTTCATGTGAACCTGAATTATAGTTAGCTAACTTAGTGGTTTCTAAATCATATCCATAGCCAATAAACCAAGAATCAGAAATTTGAAATCCAGCTAAAGCACTTACAGCTGCATTCCATCTATAGGCTGCACCCAGAGTTAATTTATCAAAGAATAGAAAATTTCCAGTTACATCTGCTTGAATTGGAGCTCCTTCAACAATTTTACTTAAGAGAGCAGGTTTAAAATCGATATTATCACTAATTTTAAATACATGTCCTGCAATAAAATATAGATGTAATTTTTGTTTCGAAATTTCAATATTATTATCGTTATATCGATAAGATTCAAAAAAGTTAGGAACCGAAAGGCCAAAATAGGTTTTATCTGAAAAAAGATACGCACCAGCTCCAATGTTTGGAGAAAACTCTGTTTTTACATTTTGAAATTGCGGATCTGAAGGATCAAATATTCGTAGTTTATTGACATCTAAATCAAATAAATTGGCAGTTCCTTTTAGTCCAATAGAAAATTTATAATTTTCAGAAATTTGTATAAAATAAGCTAAGTCAACTGAAATTTCATTTTCCGAAACGGGTCCAATTTTATCATTAACAAAGTTTAATCCAATACCAAAATTTGAATCGCCAATTGGAGAATTTATCGAGAAATTATTGGTAACTGGGGCACCTTCTAATCCCATCCATTGATTTCTATGTAAGATAAAAGCAGAAAGTACTTCTCTAGAACCAGCATAAGCAGGATTAATTAATGTCGTATTGTACATATATTGTGTATATTGAGAATCTTGTTGAGAGAAACACAAAATACTAGATATAAAAGTAAATAGGATTACTAAATAAAATTTCATTTTGTTTGTATTGTACAAATAACAGATTTTTTTTACTAATATAGTAAATATATATTATCTTATAAATAGCTCTTATAAATTGTTTAGAAATTATTAATTTTCCATAAAAATTCACATAAAAACGATTCTCCTAAAATAATTTTTGTAATTTAATAGATTCAAAAAAGTAAAGGATGAAAAGTTTATTTTTAATTCGTCATGCAAAATCTAGTTGGGATACTCCAGTGCAAGACATTAATCGTTCTATTTCACAAAGAGGTATCAAAGATGCCCATTTAATTGCTTCAAGATTGGTTAAGCTAATTCCTAAATCATTTATTGTTTGGAGTAGTAAAGCAAAACGTGCAGTTGAAACGGCATATATTTTTTCTGAATATTTATCAATATCTTTTGAAAACATATATTTTAAAGAAGATTTGTACACATTTGATGATGTTAATTTACTTAAAATCATAAAAAAATGTAAAAATGAACATGATAATTTAATTCTTTTCGGACATAATGAAGCAATTACAAATTTTGTTAATAAATTTGGAGACCTTTATATAGATAATGTCCCTACATCTGGAGTTGTTGTTTTACAATTTGAAACTGATAATTGGGAAAAAATAAGTAAAGGCAAAACGATAACAACATTATTTCCAAGCCAATTTAAAAATGAATAATACAGTTAATAGTTATATAGATAGAGAGAAGAGTTGGTTAACATTCAACGCAAGAGTATTACAAGAAGCCAATGATGAAAATGTACCTTTATTAGATCGATTTCGATTCCTTGGAATTTTTTCAAATAATTTAGATGAATTTTTTAGAGTTCGTTATGCAGCCATTCGTCGTATGAGTTTAGAAACGAATGAAACCGAGAAAATTTTAGGTGTTCCTGCAGAAAAATTACTGAAAGAAATTACAGAAATTGTTATTGAACAACAATCTGAAAGTTTACGTATTTTAAGTGAAATTGAAAAAAAACTTGAAAAGGAAAATATATTTATCATTAACGAAAAGCAAATTACTAAAGAACAAGAAGCTTTTATTCATGATTATTTCATCCAAAATGTAAGTCCGGCTGTAGTTACCATCATGTTAAATGAGTTAGAAGAATTTCCTTTGTTAAAGGATACTTCGGGGTATTTAGCAGTTAAACTTGTGATGAAATCAAAAAAAATATTTCCATTTGCTTCTAAAGAAATTCAGTATGCAGTTGTTGAAATTCCAAGCACGATAAATCGTTTTGTGGTTCTTCCGTCAAACTCAGAAAAACAATATATTATTCTTTTAGATGATGTTATCCGTTGTAATTTGAATTATATATTTAATATTTTCGACTATGAAAGCATTGCTGCACACATGATTAAGATTACGCGTGATGCCCAATTGGAATTTGATAGTGATTTGAGTAAGAGTTTAATGGAAAAAATTTCAAATTCGGTAAAAGAAAGACGAGTGGGAGAGCCGGTTCGATTTGTTTATGATCAATCTATTGAAAATGACACACTTGCTTTCTTTTTAAAAGGAATGGGAATTGATAGTTCTGATAGTATTATTCCTGGTGGAAGATATCATAACAGAAGAGATTATATGAATTTTCCTAATTTAGGAAGATATGATTTATTATATAAGGAAAATTTACCACTTCCTGTTCCTGGATTAACGTTAGAAGGAAGTATTTTAGAAAGAATTAAAAAGAAAGATTATTTGCTTTATGCACCTTACCAATCTTTTTCTTATATCATAAAGTTTCTTAGGGAAGCAGCCTTAGATCCTAAAGTGGCCTCTATTAAAATTACACTTTATCGTTTGGCCAAAAATTCACAAATCGTGAGTTCATTAATAAATGCTGCTAAAAACGGAAAGAAAGTTACTGTTCAAATCGAATTACAAGCGCGTTTTGATGAAGAAAGTAATATTTCGTATTCCGAACAAATGCAAACCGAAGGAATCGAATTAATTTTTGGAGTAAAAGGATTAAAAGTTCACAGTAAAATTTGTCTTATTGAGAGATTAGAAGAAGGCAAAGTAAAACGATACGGATTTATTTCAACAGGAAATTTTAATGAGAATTCGGCTAAAGTATATACCGATGTTACTTTATTCACAAGTAAGAATGAAATTCTAAAAGATGCGGCTAAGATTTTTGACTTTTTCGATGTAAATTATCGTGTTCACAGATACAAGCACTTAATAGTTTCTCCTCATTACACTAGAAGTCGTTTTAATAAATTAATTGATAGAGAAATTGCAAATGCACAATCGGGAAAAGAAGCGTATATTAAGCTAAAGATGAACAGTATTTCCGATTTTAAAATGACAGATAAGTTATACGAAGCTAGTAATGCAGGTGTAAAAATTCAATTGATTATCAGGGGAATATGCTGTTTGATTCCAGGCGTGAAAGGTTTGAGTGAAAATATCGAAGCAATTAGTATCGTAGATAATTATTTAGAACATTCCCGAATTTATATTTTTGGAAATGCTGGCGATCCTGAAGTATTTATTTCATCTGCCGATTTTATGACTCGAAATTTAGATTCAAGAGTAGAAGTTACGTGTCCAATTTACGATCCAGAAATCAAACAAGAATTAATTGATACATTTGAAATAGGTTGGAAAGCAAATGTCAAAGCTCGAGTACATTCTGCCGATTTACTTAATCAATACAGAAAAAATGGAGATGCAAAACCATTTAGAGCCCAACAGGAAATGTATAATTATTACCAAAATAAATTAGATGTAATTGCAGAAAAAGTGCAATAAAATATATAGATGATTACAATAAAAAAATATGCAGCTATTGATATTGGTTCCAATGCCATGAGGTTATTGGTTACCAATATTGTAGAGCAAGAAGGTTATCCAACACAATTTAATAAAAGTTCCTTGGTTCGTGTACCCATTCGATTGGGGCAAGATGCATTTACCGTTGGTGAAATTACGCAGGAAAACATTGATAGAATGATTGACGCCATGAAAGCTTTCAAATTATTAATGAAAGTTCACAAGGTGGAAAAATATCAAGCGTGTGCCACATCTGCCATGCGAGAAGCTTATAATGGAAAAGAAGTTGTCGAAATCATCAAAAAGAAAGCTGATATAAAAATTGATATTATCGATGGAAAAAAAGAAGCAGCTATTATTGCAGCATCCGATTTAAAACAATTTATTAGTACCGATAAAGCGTATTTATATGTAGATGTTGGTGGTGGAAGTACCGAATTTTCTTTATTCTACGAAGGAAAAATCATAGCTTCAAAATCGTTCAAAAACGGAACCGTTCGTTTATTAAACAACATGGTAAACGAAGTCGTTTGGCAAGAAATTGAAAAATGGATTAAAACCAATACCGAACCTTTTGAAGATATTACATTAATTGGTTCCGGAGGAAATATCAATAAGTTATTCAAATTATCTGAAAAACAACAAGATAAACCACTTTCGTATGTATATGTAAGCTCTCAATACCAAAAATTGAACAGCATGACGTACGAGCAAAGAATTGCCGAAATAGGGTTAAATCCAGACCGCGCCGATGTAATTATTCCAGCAACAAGAATTTATCTTAACGCCATGAAATGGAGTGGAGCCCGTCATATTTACGTACCAAAAATTGGATTATCCGATGGTATCGTGAAAGCGATGTATTATGGTAGGATTTAATTAGTCCCGTAGGGACGGTATCTCGGTAGATAAAAAAACAATTGGTTAATCGAGTCCCGTAGGGACGATATCTCGGTAGAAAGAAAAAATATTATCGTTATTTAGTCCCATCGGGACGACATATTGGTAGATTCAGAAGGACGGTATCTCGGTAGATAAAAAAACATTTGGTTAATCGAGTCCAGTAGGGACGACATATTGGTAGATTCAGAAGGACGGTATCTCGGTAGATAATAAAACAATTGGTTAATCGAGTCCCGTAGGGACGACATATTGGTAGATAATAATCGGAAATAATATTAATTTATGGCAAACACATATACACAAATTCATATACAATTTGTTTTTGCAGTAAAATATAGAGACGGATTAATACATTCTTCATTCAAAGAAGAATTATACCAATATATTTCAGGAATAATTAAAGCCAACAATCATAAACTATTAGCCATTAATGGAATGTCAGACCACATTCATATTCTAATTGGAATGCGCCCAACACAATCCATTTCTGAATTGATGCAAATTATTAAAGCTAATAGCTCTAAATGGATTAATGAGAAAAAGTTCTTGAAAGTAAAATTTGAATGGCAAGAAGGTTATGGTGCTTTTTCGTATTCAAAATCAAATGTTCAAAATGTAATTAAATATATTCAGAATCAGGAAGAACGTCATAAAATAAAAACATTTCAAGAGGAATATTTAGAATTTTTAGAAGCTTTTGAAGTGGACTATGATGAACGTTATATTTTTAAAGAGCCTATTTGATGTCATCCCTACGGGATTTTAAGTCTGTATCAGTTTTACGTTACCAAAATTTCATCCCTAACGGGATTTATAAAATTTGTTTTATATTATTATTTTATTAACCTAGAATGATTTTTTAAACCCATGAAAAAAATTGAAATACCAAAATTCCATGAAACATTTAATCCAATTTTAGAAATATTGAGCAATGGAGAAATGATTCATACAAGAGAATTACAGGATTTGGTTATTGAGAAATACTATTCAGATTTACCTGAGGAAATGCTTAATGAGAAAACAAAATCTGGAGAAGTATTGATCAATAATAGAATTGCATGGGGAAAATCTTATCTAAAAAAAGGTGGATATATTTTTTATCCAGAAAGAGGTCATGTTAAAATTACAGAAAAAGGTTTAAGTCAAAAGTCAAGTTTGACATTAAAAGACGTTGAACAAGGTACAAATATTCTTGATTTTTATACAGAAGAGAATTTAAAGTCAAATAAATCTGCAACTGATATAAAAGTAATTGATAATGCTTCACCTCAAGACTTAATTGATGAAGGTTTTTCAAAAATTGAAACAGAAGTTAAGAATGATTTATTAGATAAGTTAAAAGTTATCAATCCATATTATTTTGAAAAAGTCATTCTAATATTATTGAAGAAAATGGGTTATGGAGATTTTATAGAAACTTCTAAATCTTCTGATGGTGGAATTGATGGAATCATAAATGAAGATAAATTAGGTTTGGATAAAATTTATATTCAAGCTAAAAGATTTAATGAAAATAAGGTAAGAGAAAAAGATATCAGAAATTTTATTGGTGCTATGAGTGGCGATACAAATAAAGGTGTTTTTGTAACTACTTCCTTATTTGACAAAGGAGCAGTTGAAAAAGCTAAAAACGCTCATCATAAAATAATATTGATTGACGGAATTAAATTGGTTGATTTGATGCACGAATTTAATGTTGGTGTACAAATTAAATCTGTTTATGAAGTCAAACAATTAGATGAAGATTTCTTTGAAGAACAATAGTCTAAACATCCAAATCAAACGTCTTTCTCAATAAATCTAAAGCTGGATTAATTTGTTTTAAACGTTCAAATTTCTCTTGTGGAGTAAAGGCGTATTTATTTTCGGTAGTTTCATTTACAACCACTTCAATGGTAATATCATGGTTGTGTAATTTACCTCTTAAATATCCTAACAATTCAATCGAACCTGATAAAAACTCTTCTTTTGTACTTTGATTTGGAAGTTCCAGCGTGATTTTTGTTCCATCTAATGTAGGATCATTCATTTGCATATACGTTGCCATCAAACGTTTTCCACTGTCTACCATTTTTTGGGCAAATTTATTCCATTGCAACAACATGTCGGTTTCGTTAAAGGCTTCAGAAGGTAAATCTTCGCGATGTCTTTGAACGGTTTGTTGTTGGGCTTCCAACTCTTTTTTTGCTTTAATACTCGCTAATGAGAGTGCTGAAACTTTAGTTCCTGTCGGATTTAAATTCGTTAAAACAGGTTTCGGAATTTCAGGCACAATTGGAGCAACTACTTCATTTTGAACTTCTGGAATTGTAGATACTTTAGGCTCGCTTACGATTGGTTCTGTTTTTTCAACAGGTTGAATTTCTTCAGTTGGAACTTGAGTTTTTAATGAAGAAACTTCCGAAATAGAGTAGGAGTTGTTCTTGTAATATGTAGCCGGAATGATAAATTTAGCTACTTTTTTTTTTCTCCATCAAAAGTGATAGAGGCTAATTGCATCAAACAAAGCTCGACTAAAAGACGTTGATTTTGACTGACTTTATATTTCAAATCGCATTCATTTGCTAATTCAATTCCTTTTAATAAGAAATCGTGCATGGCTTTATGTGATTGCGCTGCATACAAACTTTGAGCATGTTCACCAGCTTCCAATAAAGGTAAAGTTGCCGGATTTTTACACACTAATAAATCTCTGAAATGCGAAGCCAAACCAGCAATAAAATGATGCCCATCAAAACCTTTTGCTAAAATGTCATTGTAAGCTAAAAGCAAATCTGGAATTTTATTTTCTAAAATTAAATCGGTGATTTTGATGTAATATTCAAAATCTAAAACATTTAAATTTTCGGTAACGGCTTGTCTGGTTAAGTTATTTCCACAATAAGAAACTACTCGGTCAAAAATAGACAAAGCATCACGCATAGCACCATCAGCCTTTTGAGCAATGATGTGAAGCGCATCATCTTCAAATGTAATGCCTTGTTCTTTCGCAATTTCGGCTAAGTGTTCTTTCGCATCTTTAACCGTAATTCTTTTGAAATCAAAAATTTGGCAACGCGATAAAATCGTTGGAATAATTTTATGTTTCTCGGTTGTTGCTAAAATGAAAATGGCATGCTTAGGTGGTTCTTCCAATGTCTTTAAGAAAGCATTAAAAGCCGCTTGAGAAAGCATGTGCACCTCGTCAATGATATAAACCTTATATTTTCCAGTTTGTGGTGGTATTCTAACTTGGTCGATAATACTTCTAATATCATCAACACCATTATTAGAAGCCGCATCTAATTCAAAAACGTTAAATGAGAAATCCTCAAACGGATCATCATAACCTTCTTGATTGATTTTTCGGGCTAGAATTCTTGCACAAGTTGTTTTTCCAACACCACGAGGTCCTGTAAATAATAAGGCTTGTGCCAAATGATTGGTTTCAATAGCATTCAACAACGTATTGGTAATAGCTTGTTGCCCCACAACATCTTTAAATGTTTGCGGACGATATTTACGAGCTGATACGATAAATTGTTCCATAATTTCTATTGAATCACAAATATAGGATTGTATATTTCAAAAAGCAAATTCCAAAATCCAAATTGAGAAGAATCTTTATAAAAGTTATTCACAATTTAAAATATTATTGAATTAGTTCTAGATTCTAAATTCAATAGTCTAAATTTGCACCGCAGACCGCCTTATCGTTCCCGATTTTCGGGAGAGGAAAGTCCGGACACCAAAGAGTAGCATAGTGGGTAACGCCCATCCATCGAAAGGTGAGGACAAGTGCAACAGAAAGTATGTACAGGTAATGCTGTAGTGAAACCAGGTAAACTCTATGCGGTGAAATGCCAAGTATATCAGCAGTTTTTGAGTAATCAAAATAAGGGCTACTCGTCCGATGTTGAAGGGTAGGCAGCTTGATCCCGATAGTAATATCGAGACTAGATAAATGATAAGGCTCTAATTTATTAGAGACAGAATCCGGCTTATAGGTCTGCTTTTTTATTTTATGACGATTTTATCCTTCGTCTTCCTCTTCATATTCTTCTTCTTCGTCGCTTTCAAATTCATAAAACGAAAATACAGAACCTCCGTAACTTTTTGAAAATGAAAAATTAGTTAAATGATCTAATTTAGTGTGTTTTGAATGTTCTACTATCAACATTCCTTCTTCGTCTAAAAGCTCATTCTCGAAAATCAATTCGATTATTTTTTCAAAGTTCTCCTGACTCAAGTCATATGGTGGATCAGCAAAGATAATATCATAACTTGCTTTGCTTTTTTCTAAGAATTTAAAAACATCACTTTTAATTACACTAATATCTAAATCTAATTCAGTAGCAGTTTTTTTGATGAAATTCACACAACCCATATCACCATCAACACTTGTAATTGGTCCAGCACCACGAGAAGCGAATTCATAACTAATATTACCCGTTCCTGAGAATAAATCCAAAACTTTTAATCCATGAAAATTAAAGTAATTATTCAATATATTGAATAACGATTCTTTACACATGTCGGTTGTAGGACGAACAGGTAAGTTTTTTGGAGCTACCAAACGGCGCCCTTTGTGTTTTCCGGAGATTATTCTCATGAATGATAAAGTATAAAGTGATTTCTCAAATCAGATGAAGAAACATCTAAAACAGCAGAAGTATTACTAACATCTAATAAATTACAGTTTCTAATGTATTTATAAGCTATTTTAAAGAAGTTGTCTTGTTCAGAACAATTTCCTAGGAGTTGTACAGAAATCGTTTCGGGATTCAACTGTAATTGTTCGCAAGTAAATAAGAGATAATAAATAAAATCTTCTGGAGTTTGGTAATGAAATGAATTATAAAATAGTAATTGCTGATTTTTAACAATAACAATTTCAAAATGTTCTTTTTGTAAATGAACAAAAA
This sequence comes from Flavobacterium cyclinae, assembly GCF_021172145.1. Taxonomy (NCBI): domain Bacteria; kingdom Pseudomonadati; phylum Bacteroidota; class Flavobacteriia; order Flavobacteriales; family Flavobacteriaceae; genus Flavobacterium; species Flavobacterium cyclinae. The sequence continues at coordinate 1,755,563 of NZ_CP089095.1, read as the reverse complement.
CTTGCTTTTCATCATTGTTTTTTGATAAATCTAATAGTTGCTTTACTAAAATTGAATTCGAATTTTGGTATTCAAAAGTGTCGAATTGATCCAATAAAAAATTATTAATATTTACAAAAGGAACATAAACGTTATTCATTTCATAAGGAAAAATAACATCATGTGTAAAAAAATCAGTTTCAAAAACCTTGGTATTATATTGTAAGTAGCTGGCTAAAAAATGAACATCAAATAGGGAAGTGGGAACAAAAGTGTTTAAATTGTTATCATGAACAACCATTATTTCATCAAATGATTTTGTTAAAATTGGAAATTCTATAAATGCTTTCCACAATTGTTCTTCTAATACTTTATGCTTTTCAAATTCAATTGCCATAGAATTGACAATCTTATGAGAAAGTAAATCAAATACACAAAAAGAAAGTCCACTCAAGGAAACCTGAATGGACAACTTTTTATATGTTTTTTGAGTAATGTCGTTATTCGTTATTACCATATTTTTTAGGCCAGTTTCCTGTAAGTGTAACTTCTTCTAATGAACCTAAGATAATTTTATCTCCATTGATTTCATCAATAGATTCTACTTTGTTTTCTTGTTTTACTAATTCTTGATCTAAATCTTTTAATAAAGCATTTTTATCAATAGTAGCTTGGAAAACAGAAATATTCATATCATTTCTTGAAACAACGTCAGTTTTCATTATCACAGGAACTTCAATTTCGCCAAATTTAACAATATTTAATCTTTTGTAACGATCCGAGTTTTTAAATAATGAATCTTTAACTTTTACAGTTCCTAATTTTGTAATAATTACTTCATCTTTGAAGAAACCACCAACACCATCAGGTCCAACTACAATTCGGAAAGCAGCATTTTTAGCGTGGTCAATAACAGCAGTATCTTTTCTAGAAATAATTTCAAATTCTCCTGTTTCAACAAATTTTACTAATTCTTCAAAAGTATCAGCAAATTTTCCATGAACTGATTTGTAACCTGTTTGAAGTTTTTTAATGTCAAGCATCTTTTTTACAGCAATTTCATAACGAGCTTCTTTTTCTTGTTTGAACTCAATAGGTTTCATTACTGATGCATAAATCATATATGCTAATCCAAAACAAACTGCCCATAAAGCTATAGAAACAAAAACTCTAGCTTTTGCTGGTAAAAATTTATCTATTAGTTTTACTAAAACCACTGCAACAACGCAGGTGATTACAACGTACAATAATAATAACAACATTAGATTTATATTTTTTTAGTTAAAATAGGTACGCAAATCTACAATTTTTTTTTCTACTCAAAAGAATTTCTTGTAAAAATCATCAGTATATTTGAAAAATTAATATTGGCCAAAACTATTTTTATGACTTATAAGCTGTTTTACAATTTATTACAGAATAATTTTCCACATCAACCCACATTAAAACAAGACATTTTTCTTCAAAAAATGGCCGACTTTGTTATGAATTCAACAACAAATGATGTTTTTGTGCTAAAAGGTTTTGCAGGAACTGGTAAAACAACTATAATTTCTACTGTAATCAATAATTTAGCTGCTGTTAATATGAAAGCAGTATTACTTGCTCCTACAGGTAGAGCTGCAAAAGTGATTAGTAATTATTCTGGTAAACCCGCATACACGATTCATAAACGTATTTATTTCCCTAAAAAAAACAAATCAGGTGGAGTAAGTTTTACATTACAACAAAATAAATTTAAAAATACGCTTTTTATTGTTGATGAATCATCTATGATTTCAGATACTAATCAAGAAACCAAATTTTATGAAAATGGTTCGCTTCTTGATGATTTATTTTTTTATGTAGATGCAGGTACAAATTGCAAATTGTTACTAATTGGAGATACCGCTCAATTACCACCTGTAAACATGACGATTAGTCCAGCTTTGGATGTAGATACCTTGTCGCTTCATTATCAAAAAAATGTGCATCATATTGAATTAGATGAAGTTATGCGTCAAGCAATAGATTCGGGAATTTTATACAACGCAACTCAATTACGAGAATTACTACATTCTCATTTTATTGATACCTTTCAGTTTAAATTAAAAGGATTTAAAGATATTGTTCGATTACAAGATGGGTATGATATTCAAGATGCCATCCATCAAGCGTATGATAATTATAGTATTGAAGATACCGCTTTTATTTTGCGTTCTAATAAAAGAGCTAATCAATACAACCAACAAATTAGAGCTTCCATTTTGTCCAAAGAAAGTGAAATTTCTACCGGAGATTATTTAATGGTAGTTAAGAACAATTATTTTTGGTTACCTGAAAATTCTGAAGCGGGATTTATTGCCAATGGTGATATTATTGAAATCTTAGAAATAAGGAAAATTCAAGAATTGTATGGATTCAAATTCGCAACCGTAAAAATTAGAATGGTCGATTATCCTAATCAAACCCCTTTTGATACGGTAATCATGTTAGATACTATTATGAGCGAATCGCCTTCTTTGACGTATGAAGAATCGAATAAATTATATCAAGAAGTGTTGTTTGATTATGAAGAAGAACGCCAACAATATAAAAAACTTCAGAAAGTAAAAGAAAATCCTTATTTCAACGCACTTCAGGTGAAATTTTCGTATGCGATAACGTGTCATAAATCACAAGGGGGACAATGGAAAACGGTGTTTGTAGAACAACCTTATTTACCTGACGGAATTGATGTTGATTATGTTCGATGGTTATATACTGCCATTACCCGTGCTGAGGAAAAATTATATTTAATAGGATTTAAGGATGAGTTTTTCGAAAATTAATACTTTTGTAATCAAATAAAATCAACCATGAAAATAATAATAAAAGTTGTTATTGGTTTATCAGTTGTTACATCCCTATTTTTTTTATTCATTCTTTATGGATTAAATTTGATGGAAGTTGAAGATAAATATGGAGACTTTCAAGAATTATACTATAAAATTGATAAATCAAATGATTATTTTGTAATAATTGATAATAAAGAAGTTGGTTTTGTACAAAAGCTAGATGATGAAATTTTTGTTACGGTTGATGATTGTATGAAACATCTTTTAAATTATTCTAATACTAATATTGAAGTTTATAAATTTGGAGTAAATAAAACGTATTCAAAATTTTCTTTAAAAGAAGCTAATCATTTGAAAGAAGAAAAAAGTACTGAATTAATATATAAAAATTAGAAACTTAGCACCTTAGTGTCTTTGTGGTAAACAAATAAAAATGAAAATAATAGCTGTAATTCCCGCTCGATATGCTTCTACACGTTTCCCTGCAAAATTAATGCAAGATTTGGGAGGCAAAACTGTAATTCTTCGTACGTACGAAGCAGCTATTTCTACCAATTTATTTGATGATGTTTTTGTGGTGACAGATTCCGATTTAATTTACAACGAAATTATTTCGAATGGAGGAAAAGCCATCATGTCGATAAAAGAACACGAAAGCGGAAGCGACAGAATTGCAGAAGCCGTAGAACATATGAATGTAGATGTTGTAATTAATGTTCAGGGCGATGAGCCATTTATTAATAAAAAACCATTAGAAGAACTAATTGAAGTCTTTAAAAACGATATTGATAAAAAAGTTGATTTAGGTTCTTTAATGTTTCAAATTACAGATAAAGAGGAAATTAATAATCCAAATAATGTAAAAGTAATTACAGACCAGCAAGGTTTTGCTTTATACTTTTCGCGCTCGGTTATTCCTTATCCAAGAGAAGAAAACGTGGGAGTCCGCTATATGAAACATATAGGAATTTACGCTTTTAGAAAAGAAGCCTTGATGGATTTTTACCATTTGCCTATGTTATCTTTAGAAGCTTCTGAAAAATTAGAACAACTTCGATATTTAGAATATGGGAAACGTATTAAAATGGTTGAGACTTCTCATGGAAGTATCGGAATTGATACACCTGAAGATTTAGAAAAAGCTAGAAAACTTCTTTAAAATTCGTTTTTATCACTGAAATATCCTTTTGTTTTAATTTTTGAAGAAAAGAAATTCATAAATAGAATTACAAAAAATAAAAATAGAAATACTTGTAAAATAGTAAAGATTTTCCCTTCTGTTTCAACTGGATAGTAATCACCATATCCTATAGTGGAAGATGTAACAAAACTATAATAAACTGCATCAAACCAACTATTTAACGGTTGATTTAAGTAATCTCCTGTTCTGTAAAAAACAGCAAAAGATAAAACAGATTCCAAATAATTAAAAAACAGTAACAACATTGATCTTTTATAAGACCGAGGCTGAGAAAATAAATCAGAGGCAAAAATTAGTGTTGGAATGTATAATACAGTTTCTAATAAAATGTAAATCAATACAAAAACAACATAGTCGTTGGTTTGCCAATTGTTTATTAGAATTAAAATTGGAAAAATAACTTTGGCCAAAATATAAAAGTCCATTGCTAAATCTTTGTATTCATAACCGATTTTAGTGGCCATATGTTTTATGTAAATACCTGGAAATAGCAATTGAGAAGAGGATAAAAACAAACGGACTATTTTTTCAATTCCATTATCTTCTTCATGATCATTGTTCCAAATGGCTCTGATATTAAGAATCGTTTTCTTGATTGGACTTATTTTGTGATGATAAATTTTCCCTACTTTTCCAACCAATAATTTTTTAAAAAACGACATATTAGGCTAATTTTTTAATAGTGAATAATTCGTTATGTACCTCAATTTTTGGATACAAACGTACGGAATAATCATGGTTAAATTTACTCTTATATAATGCATTTCTTCTTCTATCTTTATAATCTAACACCATAGTATTAAATAAAATAAATCCATTTACATTAAGTAAAAAGTTAATACGATTAATAAAAAAATCTTCGTATAAAAAGTTTGGCATTTTCGTATCTTGAAATATATCAATAATGATTAAATCGTATTTTTCTCTTGTTTTTAAAACAAACTCAAAAGCATCATCTATTACAATCGAAACATTGTTATAATTTTCAAGGCCGAAATATTTTTTTGCTATTTCAACTACAGCGGCGTCAATTTCTACACCAGTAATTTTACCATCAAATTTAATTTCTTTTTTCAATGTTTCAATAACGCTACCGCCAGCAACTCCTAGTACAAGAATTGATTGAAAATTCTGAATTCTCTCGTAACCTATATATTTTAATCCTTTTTTTAATACACGTTGTAAACTGCCAAAGGAATAATTGGTGTTCTCAGAGTCTAAAACTAAATAGCCATTATTCCAGGTAACTTCTAGGTTTTTACTGTAAACCGATTTTTTTTGATGAATTTTTATAGGGATTAAAAAACTCAATAAACGCTTAATCATGTAATTTTGTTTGTAATCGTAAATATAATTTTATTTTTGTCTAAAAATAGTCTCTAATGAAACAAATTATATACAAATTTATTTTTTGTAAAATTTTTGGTTGGAAAGTTGTTGGGAACATTTCACAAGAATTAAAAAAATGTGTAATTATCGCAGTACCACATACCAGTTGGTGGGATTTTTTCCTTGGAATTTTTTCTAGAGGAATCTTAAATTTAGAGATTAATTATGTAGCAAAAAAAGAACTATTTGTTTTTCCGTTTAATTATTTTTTCACTTGGACAGGAGGCTCTTCTTTAAATCGTCAAAAAAATGAAAACAAAGTAGATTCAATTTCAAAAATTTTTAATGAAAAAGAAGTGTTTAGATTGGCAATTTCACCAGAAGGCACACGAAAAAAAGTAACCGAATGGAAAACCGGTTTTTATTATATTGCTTTGAAGGCTAATGTACCAATTATCCCAGTAGCATTCGATTATGGAAAAAAAGAAGTAGTGTATCACGAACCTTTCTATCCAACAGGTGATATTGATTCAGATTTAAAGTTTTTAAAAGCGTATTATAAAGGTGTCATTGGAAAAGTTCCCGAATATAGTTTTACCGATATTTAAAAAATAAAACTCTGAATTTTTTCAGAGTTTTTTTATGGATGATAGTTTTTAAAAGTTCCGTTTTTAAAGAAGACGACAATACGTTCAATTTCTTCTTGTGAATTATTTTCTGTTTTAAACGATTCTACAGGATTATTATTGGAAAGGGTAGAGGGAATTGCTTTTTCAATATTTGAAAATAAATCGGGTTCTGATCCGGAAGGATTTTCTATTGTCGCTACAGGAACATTAATTTCTTTTACTTCTATATTGGTCTTAGTATTTTCTGATTTAGGAAATTGCCCTTTTCCATTTAAAATCCAATACAAATCTACTTCAGGAAAAACCTCTATAACTTTAATGATAAAATCTAAACTAGGTTTGTTTCTTCCTGAGAGTAGGTGAGATAAACTCGAACGTTGCACATTGATTTTATCTGCAAATGCAGAAGCGGATAAGTTATAATAATCAAGTATAATTTCTAGTCGTTTTATAAAATCATCAATGTTTACCATTGTAAATAGTTTATTTGGATTAACAATGTTACAAATGTAAACAAAACCAAACAAATAAACAAGTTTACAGATGTAAATACGACAAATAATAATAAACAATCACTTTATTTAAGTAACTATAAATAACTGATATAATGTAATTTAATTTCATATTAAATAGTTTTTTAATATTGTAAACAATAATTATAAAACTTGAAGAAATAATTAAATTAAAGTGTTTACAAAAGTAATTAAAAATAAAATTCTTAACGTTTACAAATGTAAATTTAAAGTTGTTTACATTTGTAAATCAAAATAAATGTATGGATTATTTACAATTAGCAACACAATATTTGGAGTCAAATCTTAAAGGGAAATATATTCATTTGGATACCATTTTGCCTTTGTTAGAATCTTTAAAAAATCATTTCGAAATCATTGAAATTGGGAATTCTGTTCAATCTCGTCCAATTCATCAAGTTAAAATTGGTTCAGGTAAAACAAAAATTTTAATGTGGTCACAAATGCATGGTAATGAATCTACGACCACTAAAGGATTATTTGATTTCTTCAATTTCTTAAAATCGAATAATGAAATTGCAAATCGAATTAAATCGGACTATACTTTATTGTGTATTCCTATGTTGAATCCAGATGGAGCCTTCTTATATACGAGAGAAAATGCGAATAAGGTCGATTTGAATCGAGATGCTTTTGATGCTACCCAGCCTGAAATGCAGCTATTGAAGCAAGTTTATAGTGATTTTAAGCCCGATTATTGTTATAATTTACATGATCAAAGAACTATTTTTGGTACAGAAGGATTTAATTTACCTGCAACGGTTTCTTTTTTATCGCCTGCTTTTGATGAAAGTAGGGCTTTTAATGAAGTTAGATTGAAAGCTATTCGAATAATAAATAAAATGAATAAAACGTTGCAATCGTATATTCCTAATCAAGTGGGGCGTTTTGATGATAGTTATAATATAAATTGTACGGGTGATTTCTTTACAACTCAAAAAACTCCAACAATACTTTTTGAAGCGGGTCATTTTGCTGATGATTATGGGAGAGATTTAGTGAGGAAATTTATTTTTATAGCGCTTTTGAGTTCATTTCATGTAAGTTACGAAAACGTTATAGTTGATAAAGATTTGGATGATTATTTGAATATTCCTCAAAATAATAAATGTTTTTATGATTTTATTTATAAAAATGTCAAAATTATTGATAATAATGTTGAAAAAATAATTAACTTTGCAGCTCAATATTCTGAAGAAATTGAAAATGGTCAATTAAAATTTATTGCTAAGATTGTTAATGTAAACGATTTGCAAAAAAATAGTAAAGGCCACATTGAATACGATTGTGAAGAAGGTTTGTTTTATTGTAAGGGAAGTCATTTTCCGATAATTAATGAAAAAGCCAGTTTTGTTATCAATAATTTAACAGAATTTAACAATGGTGTAAAAAATAATTAATAAATTTGCTTCAGATTTAAATAAAAATCAAAAAATTAACAAATATTATAAGCACTTATGAGTAAGTTTCGTTTAGATGAAGTAGATCATCAAATTTTGGACATGTTGATTGATAATACGAGGGTTCCTTTTACAGATATTGCAAAAAAATTATTGATTTCTGCTGGAACTGTACATGTTAGAGTTAAAAAGATGGAAGATGCTGGTATTATTCAAGGCTCTTCTTTAACGTTAGATTATGAGAAATTAGGATATTCTTTTATTGCTTATGTTGGGGTTTTCTTGCATAATACATCTCAAACTAAATTTGTATTAGAAAGAATCAATCAAATTCCTTTTGTTACGGTTGCGCATGTAACTACTGGAAAATTTAATATTTTCTGTAAAATTAGAGCAAAAGATACGAAACATGCAAAAGAGGTTATCTTTATGATTGATGATATTGAAGGTGTTTACAGAACAGAAACAATGATTTCTTTAGAAGAAAGTATTAATGACAAAAAACGTTTAATGCATACTATTTTTAAAGAATTGTAAAATACATCATAAAGCCTCTTTTTAGAGGCTTTTTTTATTTTTTGTCTTGTCCTGAAAAAAGTTGACTAAAAATCACATAATATGTCAACAAAAAAGAAAATTTCAAAAATTCCAACTGTCCCACAAATTTACAGCGAAGCATTTAAACGTCAAGTTGTAAGTGAATTTGAGAGGGGTTTATTTACAAAAGCAGAGCTTCGAAGACGTTACAATATTTTAGGTAGTAGTTGTATACCAAGATGGTTAAAAAAATATGGTAAATTTACCTATGAAGATAAATTAACTATTGGTCGTCCTATGAAAGATCCTCAACAACAGCGTATAAAAGAGCTAGAAGCTCAATTAGCGAAAAAAGAAGAAGAATTAAAAGTATTTAAACGATTTATTGAAATAGCTGAACGTGAACTTAAAATTGATATTGTAAAAAAGTCTGGTTCCAAGCAGTCGAAGAAATAAATATAAATAGTTCATTGACTATTTATGAGTTATGCGAACTGTTTGGATACACAAAACAAGCATTTTACAAGCGAAAGTCAAAGGTAAAAACACCTAAATACAACTCAGAATTATTACGAAGTTTGGTAGTTACTATTCGTAAGCAATTACCCCGAACAGGTGGTAAAAAACTTCATGTAATGTTACAAGATGAATTTATAAAACACCATATATCAATTGGTCGGGATAATTTTTTAGATTTTTTAAAAGCAGAATATTTACAAGTTCCTAAAGCTCGAAGATATTACAAAACAACAAATTCAAGACATTGGATGAAACGCTATCCAAATTTAATTAGCAATTTAGTACTTAACAGACCTGAGCAGGTTTGGGTTGCTGATATAACATATTTACGAACAAAAGAGAAAACATATTATTTGCATTTACTCACTGATGCGTGTTCCAAGAAAATTGTAGGATATCAATTGTCAGATAATTTAATGAGCTCAACTACTGTAAAAGCTTTAGAAATGGCTTTGATTAAGAGGAAAACAAAAAATCAACTCATTCACCATTCTGATAGAGGTTTACAATACTGTAGTAAAGAGTATACCGAATTGTTAAAGAAAAACAATATTTTAATTAGTATGACGCAAGAATACGACCCATATGAAAATGCAGTGGCAGAAAGAGTAAATGGAATTTTAAAAGAAGAATTTGGTTTACATGAAATATTTGAAAACTATCAAAATTTAAACAAACAAGTTACACAGGCCATAACTTTATACAACAATTTTAGAATACATATGTCAATTAATATGATAACTCCAAACCAAGCACATCAACAAAAAATAATACATTTAAAACAATGGAAAAAAATAAATCGTAACAGAATTAATTCTGTTACGATTTAACTATATTTGGATTATTAACGAGTCAACCTTTTTTAGGACAACTCATTTATACGTTATGAATATATTAGATACTAATGAATTTGCGCCTTATTATGCAAACTATATAAAACTTGTTTCTGAGCAAGATATTGTAAAAGGATTGAATTTGCAAAAAGTAGAAATGTTGCATTTTTTTAAATCAATTCCGGTTTTTAAACATGAATTTCAATATGCAGAAGGGAAGTGGACAGTAAAAGATATTATATTACATTTAATAGATGCTGAACGAATTTTCGCTTATAGAGCTTTGCGAATTGCAAGAAATGACAATACGGCTTTACCTGGATTTGAAGAAAATGATTATGTTATTTCAGCAAATGCTAATGATCGTGAGTATGAAAGTTTGTTGGCAGAATATGAAATCGTTAGAAATGCAACCATTAGTTTGTTTGAAACTTTTTCAATGGAAGATTTACTTCGTTTAGGTACGGCTTCAAATCATAATGTTTCGGTTAGAGCAATTGGTTATATCATGTTGGGGCATGAATTACATCATAAAAATATTATTTTAGAACGATATTTATAAAATGAAAAGGGATTCAAATTAATTGAATCCCTTTTATTATTTAATCTTCGTCATCTTCATCGTCTTCAGCATCTTCAATATCATCTGAATCATTTGAGATATCATCGTCTTCATCGTCGTCCTCATCAATATCTAGGTCTTTAAGACCTGCGATTTTCTCATCTGGAACTACTACAACATCGTCTTCAATAATGTCATCTTCGTCATAATTTTCAATTCTATCAGCAAGTTTAGTACTTACTTTTACTAAGTATATAGTATCTTCTGTACGAACTTCTACAGCTTCAACAGTTTCATTCTTAGCATTTTTGAATCGAATAACATCCGAATCATCATATCCATCAGGAAATTTCTCAACTAATAAGGTTAAGATTTCATTTGTTAATTTAGCGTAATCAACAATAACTCTTTTCATTGGGTAGGTTTTAATCTTGTATTTTCGTCAAATGTAATATCCTTAACTTATATTTTCAAGTAAAATTTAATATTTTTTTAAAAATTTTACCAGCCTAAAACGTAAGCAAACATTAAGGGTGCAACTATCGTAGCGTCAGACTCAACAATGAATTTTGGTGTTGTAATGTCTAATTTTCCCCAAGTAATTTTCTCGTTTGGAACAGCTCCAGAATAAGATCCGTAGCTAGTTGTAGAATCTGAAATTTGACAGAAATAGCTCCAGAATGGCACATCGTGCATTTCCATATCTTGATACAACATTGGAACCACACAAATAGGGAAATCTCCTGCGATACCTCCACCAATTTGGAAGAAACCAATTCCTTTTCCTTCACAGTTTTTTGTGTACCAATCTGCTAACCACATCATATATTCTACACCACTTTTCATAGTTGTAGCTTTGAACTCACCTTTAATGCAGTAAGAAGCGAAGATGTTACCCATAGTACTATCTTCCCATCCTGGAACAACAATTGGTAAGTTTTTTTCAGCAGCAGCTACCATCCAAGAATCTTTAGGGTCAATTTCGTAATATTGCTCTAAAACTCCAGAATTAATCATTTGGTACATGAATTCGTGTGGAAAATAACGTTCTCCTTTAGAATCAGCATTGTTCCAAATATCATATAAATGTTGTTGTAATCTTCTAAAAGCTTCTTCTTCAGGAATACAAGTGTCGGTTACACGATTATAGTGATTTTCTAATAAATCCCATTCTTCTTGAGGTGATAAATCTCTATAATTTGGAACTCTTTTGTAAGAATTATGAGCAACTAAGTTCATGATATCTTCTTCTAAATTAGCTCCTGTACAAGAAATGATATGTACTTTATCTTGACGAATCATTTCGGCTAATGATTTTCCTAACTCAGCGGTACTCATTGCACCAGCTAAAGTTATCATCATTTTCCCGTTGTCTAATAAATGTTCTTCATATCCTTTTGCAGCATCTACTAAAGCAGCAGAGTTAAAGTGAAGATAATGTTTTTCAATAAACTGACTAATTGGTCCTTTGCTCATTATAATTTTATTTTATTGTTCTTTTTTGTTGTTGTAACCTAAAATTTCTAAAACGTCTTCTGCTTTTTGTTGTTCAGAAAAAACTTCTGTTGCAATAATTCCGTTTTTATCTTTATCGATTAATATGTGTTTGGGTTGTGGTAATATACAGTGACTCAATCCACCAAAACCTCCAATGGTTTCTTGATAAGCACCTGTGTTAAAGAATCCTATGTATAAAGGCTTTTCTTTGTTGTATTTTGGTAAATAAACAGCATTCATGTGTTGTTCCGAGTTGTAATAATCATCACCATCACAAGTCAATCCGCCTAATAACACTCTTTCATAAGTATCATTCCAGCGATTAACCGCCATCATTACAAATCGTTTGTTGATTGCCCAAGTATCAGGTAGGGTGGTAATAAAAGAGGAATCAATCATGTTCCAATTTTCCCTATCATTTTGTTTCTTTTGATATAAAACTTGGTATAAAGCACCACCAGATTCACCAACAGTAAACGATCCAAATTCTGTAAAAATGTGTGGAACCGCAACTTCAGCATCATCACAAGCAATTTTAATTTGGTTTAAAATTTCATCAACCATGTATTGGTAATCATAATCAAAAGCTAATGAGTTTTTAATTGGGAATCCACCACCTATATTTAAACTATCAAGTGAAGGACATTCTTTTTTTAATGCAATATAAACTTTCATACATTTTAAAAGTTCGTTCCAGTAATACGCTGTGTCGCGAATACCTGCATTAATGAAGAAATGAAGCATTTTTAGCTCAACTTTTTTATTGTCTTGAATTTGTTTTCTATAAAATGGAACAATGTCTTTATATCCAATACCTAAACGAGAGGTATAGAATTCAAATTTTGGTTCTTCCTCAGCAGCAATACGAATACCAATTTTGAATTTACCATCAATTTCTTCTTGTAATAAATCCAATTCTTCAAAGTTATCTATAACAGGAATGGTATTTTTATGGCCATTGTTGATTAATCTTGCAATATTAGTAATGTATTGAGCTCTTTTAAAACCATTGCAAACTACAAAAGTGTTTTTATTGATTTTTCCTTGCTCCATTAAGTTCTCTACAATATTAATATCAAAAGCTGAAGAAGTTTCAATGTGAATATTGTTTTTTAAGGCTTCATTTAAAATAAATTGAAAATGAGAACTTTTAGTGCAATAACAATAAAAATATTTGGCATCATAATCGTGTTTTTCCATGGCATTTCTAAACCACATTTTAGCACGATTGATATTTTGAGAAATCTTAGGTAAATAGGTGAATTTTAAAGGTGTTCCGTATTCTTCCACTAATTTCATTAAGTCTATACCATGAAATTGAAGATTGTCTTTGTTTAATGTGAATTCTTCTTGTGGAAAATAAAAAGTCTGATTAATTAAGTCGTAATATTTAGTGTTCATTTTGAATAATTAAGATTAAAATTTACAAAGCTTTATGTTTCTTGTATAAATCTTAATTTTCAAACCCTAATATTTGCGAATCGAATCAATAGCTTTTCACTAAATGTTTTCGAAGATGCGAATAAATCAATTATATGAAAACAATAAATCGAAAAAAAGAAACGATCAATAATAGATAAATCAGCATTCCTATTGTTAAGAATCCTGTTGTAGTTATTTATATTGTTGTTTTCTTTCATTGGCGCAAAGTTAAAAAATAAAATGGCTATTATTAAAACAAAATTCAAAAAAATAATTATAAAATATAGTCTTTAAATGCATTGATTATCAAATCATTATCTGCAAATTGATTTATTTTAATTTTACCAATACCATCAAGTAAGGCAAATTGAACTTTTCCAAATTCATTTTTTTTGTCGTATATCAATAATTCAATGATTTGATTGATATCATTTTCATCAAATTCAATTCGTTCAAAAATATCGTTGATTATATACTTGATTTCTTGATATTCTTCGTTAGTAATTAGGCCTTTTTCTCTAGAAATAAAACTTTCTAATATCATTCCTGCTGCAATTGCTTCACCGTGAAGTAAGTTAGTTTTGTTTTCATTTTCTAAAAAATAACTTTCAATTCCGTGACCTAGAGTATGACCAAAATTTAATGCTTTTCGGATTCCATTTTCGGTTAAATCTTCACAAACAATAGTATTTTTTATTTCAATTGATTGATGAATTAATTCATTTAAATCTTCTGTATTTAAGTTATTTAGGTTTTTAAATTTATCCCAATACTTTTTATCAAAAATCAATCCATGTTTTAGCATTTCAGCTAATCCAGAACGCATCTCTTTTTGTGACAATGTACTCAAAAATTCGGTATCAATTAGTACCGCTTTTGGTTCACGAATAATTCCGATTTGATTTTTTAAATTCCCTAAATCTACACCATTTTTTCCACCTATTGATGCATCAACCATGGATAGTAAAGTTGTTGGAATATTAATAAAATCAATTCCTCTTTTAAAAGTACACGCAACAAATCCACCCAAATCCGATACAACGCCACCACCTAAATTTATAATAATGCTTTTTCTGTCGGCTCCTAATTCTGATAAAGCTGCCCAAACCTCAGTACATGTAGCAATGTTTTTATGAATTTCGCCTGATTCCAATTCGATAATTTCGATTTCAACTTCAGTAGCTAAATTGTTCAACAAATGGGGTAAACAATACTGAGAAGTATTATCGTCAACCAAAATGAAAATTTTAGAATAATGAGTTGGAACAAGATATGAAGCTAATTTTTCATAACCTGTTTCATTGAAAAATACGGAATAATTAGTTGCTTGTATGGTTTGCATGAAAATGTGTAAAATTTGACTGCAAAATACGTCATTTTTTATTTATTATTCGATAACTGTGCAGTATATTTGTAGTACTTTATTTCAAATATAATGAATACACTATTTAATAATACAGAAGTTGCTTTTGCTTTAAAAAGTGACACCGAGTTAGAAAGAGCTTATTTTTTATTCAAATTAATTGATAGTCAACCTTTAGTTAAAATTGGAACAGCTGTTACAAATTTTGCTTTAAAAGCTCATTTACCAGTAGAAGGATTAATTCGTTCTACAGTTTTTGACCATTTTTGTGGTGGTGTTAATGAAAATGATTGCCTTAGAGTAGTTGATAAAATGTATACTAAAGGCGTTTCATCGGTTTTAGATTACTCAGTTGAAGGAAAAGAAGAAGAAGCGCAATTTGATGCTGCTCTAAACATGACATTAAAAACAATTGAATTTGCTAAAGAAAGAGATGCAATTCCGTTTGCAGTTTTTAAACCAACAGGTTTTGGGCGTTTAGCATTGTATGAAAAAGTAGGAGAGAAGGCCTATTTAACTGAAAACGAACAAAAGGAATGGAACAGAGTAATCGAAAGATTTGATATTGCATGTAAAACAGCATTTGAAAAAGATGTATTATTATTAATTGATGCTGAGGAAAGTTGGATGCAAGACGCTGCAGATGCTATAGTAGCAGATATGATGCGTAAATACAACAAACAAAAAGCGATTGTTTTTAATACATTGCAAATGTATCGTTGGGATCGATTGGATTACTTAAAAAATCTTCACGAACAAGCAAAAGCAGAAGGGTTTTACATTGGAATGAAATTAGTTCGTGGAGCTTACATGGAAAAAGAAAATGAAAGAGCTTCTGAACGTGGACAAAAATCTCCTATTTGTGTTTCTAAAGAGGCTACGGATATAAATTATGATGCGGCTGTATCTTATATGGTAGAACATTTAGATATCATGGCAGTGTTTGCAGGAACTCATAATGAAGAAAGTTCTTATAAATTAATGCAATTAATGGAAGAAAAGGGAATTGCAAAAAATGACAAACGTATTTTCTTTGGTCAATTGTTAGGAATGAGCGACAACATAAGCTTTAACTTGGCTGCTGAAGGTTATAATGTAGCTAAATATTTGCCATTTGGACCAGTTAGAGATGTAATGCCTTATTTAATTAGAAGAGCGGAAGAAAACACTTCGGTAGCAGGACAAACAAGTAGAGAGCTAACTCTAATTAAAAAAGAAAAAGAAAGAAGAAAGTTGTAATTTTTAAATAGTATACTTTTAAAGCTATTCTAATTTAGTTTGAATTAGGATAGCTTTTTTATTTTAATTTGTTCTGAAATAAAAAATCAAATTTTCAAAAAAACATTAAAAATACTCATTAAAATAAAGGATAAATGATGCTAATTAAATTATTTTCAACTAAATACGAATAGGTTAATTATGTCTGATTTCAAAAAAAAACAAATTTTAAGAATTAATTATGAAATGTTATTGCTAAATTTGGGAAAATTATTAAACCAATTAAATATGAAAAAAACTTTACTTTTATTATTAGCTTTTGCTGGTATTAATGCTTATTCACAAGGTAGTTGTGCAACAGCATTTAATATTACAACTAATGGGGATTATGTTACAAGCACTGTTAATGGTACTTTTCCAACAGGTGAAACTGGATTATGTTTTGCATCTGCTGGTAGCCCTGCCGCTGCACTTTGGTACACTTTTACGCCTCCAACGGATGGTATTTTAACTGTTACATCTGCAATTGCCGCTAATCCAGGAGGAACAACAGGTATTGATACTAGATTAAGTATTTTATCAGGTTCTTGTGGCGGACCATGGACATGTGAGGATTTTAATGATGATTTACCTGGTTCAGATTATCGTTCAGCTGTTGTTGATCTTCCAGTTACAGCAGGAACAACTTATTACATTATTTGGGATAATAGATGGGATGATACAGCATTTACATTTAACTTAACATTTACCGGAGCGTCTTGTTTTGCACCACCGTTATTTTATTTACCAGATTATTTATCTACTACAAGTGCTGATTTGTATTGGGATCAATCTACACCAGTACCTTCAACTTATGATGTAGATTGGAGTAATAACTTTGCAACGCCTGCAGGATCGGGAACAATGATTTCAGCACCAGCTGGAGCATTATCATATTCAACGGCTAATATTTCAGGAGCTACGGCTTCTTCTAATTTTAGATATTATGTTAGAGCGAATTGTAATCCAGAGTTAAGTGCATGGGCAGGTCCGTATTATGCTTATTTGCCTGTAACGTTACCTTATAGTAATGATTTTGAAAATCCAGCTAACAATTATACAGACGGTTTTATCAATTTTGCATTAATCACTACAAGTGGAACTTCTACACCACCTAACTATGCAGATGGTGGAGCAGGTACTGCAATGTATACTTTTAATAGTACAACTGCAGCTTCTAATGCTAGAGCTTATTTTAGAGGAATGAATTTAACAGCAGGAGAACAAGTGACAGTTGAATTTAAAACTAGACTTTTTGCGTTTGCACCAGATGTTCCTGAACCAATTTCTTTCAATTTAACCGTTGGAGATAGTCAAAGTGCTGCAGGACAAGCAACTGTTGTTCAAAGTTATACCAATTCAAGTGCGGCTGCATATACCACTCATACAGCTACATTTACAGCTCCAACTTCTGGAATTTACTATTTTGGTATTCATAACAATACACCTCAAGCAACTACTGAAACTTTCTTGTTCCTAGATTCTATTAGTTTAACTACTAATTTATCTTCAAATGACAATGAATTATCAGTATTTAGTATTTATCCAAATCCTGTTTCAAACGTATTAACTATTTCTAATACTAACAATATTGAAATTAAATCTGTAACTATTACTGATATTAATGGAAGAGTAGTTAAAAACCAACAAGGTGCTTTAACTCAAATTAATGTATCTGATTTAAATTCAGGTGCTTACTTTGTTACAATTGAAGCTGCTGAAGGAAAAACAACTAAGAAATTTATTAAACAATAATATTTCTAAAGTACATAATAACTAAAAACGACCAGTATTACTGGTCGTTTTTTTTCTTTTTATCACTGTTCATCATAAGCATTACTGCGCCAACTAAGCCTACTATTACAAGTAAAAATATAATGATCATAATAAAAGCGCCATTTCCCCATGAATAAAGTGGTAATAATAAATTTGCCATAGTTACAAAGGTTAGAATTTACACAAAGATAAAAGTTAACATTTGTTTAATACCTGATAAATATCATGTAAATCTAGTCTAAGAACTTTGCTTTTAATTCTGGTGTTGGAATCATACATGTCTCTTTTTTACCATACCATTTGTAGCGATTTTTTGCTACATAATCATAAATTAAATCTCTTATTCTCGTAGGTAAAATAATAAAAAAAGTGGCTAAAGTAAATACACCGCTTAATCCTTTTGCGATTTCTAAAGCAGCTGTTGATTTGTAATAATAAGAGATTCCAGGTTCATACAATACAATACTATCAATGTGAATTGGATTAATTCCGATATGTTTTACAATTTTTTGACCTAATTCTGATTGTAATGATACAAATCGAAATATATCTTTTTTATCATGTTTAATGACATATTGAACAGATGAATTGCATAAGTTGCAAACCCCATCAAATAGGATGATTTTTTTATCTTTTGGTAAATCTTGTATTTCCATATTTCAATATCAAGTTCAAATTCAAGTACAATGTCAAGCTTCAATTTTTTTAAAAAAGGAACACCGATTTTTAAAATTTAAGTAATTGAAAAAATCTCGATGCAACTCTAATCAAAACAAACATATTAAAAAAACTCAGTGAAACTCTGTGTAAATTAAACATGTTGCACGTATTCCAATTGGTCTAAACTAACTTTTGAAGTGAAAATTCCGTAATTTACGGTAGCTTTTGTTTTTTCAATAGCATCAATTGTTCCAATGGCTTTTCCTTCTTTCATTCGAACACGATCACCAACTTTGAGAATTACTTTTGGTTTATTTTCTTCTTCAATTTTAGCTTTGATTTTCTTTTCTTTTTTAACCGTGCGAATTTCCTCTACCTTAACTTTTACTTCTTCTGCTACTTTTTTCTGAATGACTTCCTTAACTTTCTTTTCTTTTGCTGAAAGTTTTCTACGTTTCGAATTTTCAATTTCCACCATTTTTAAAAATTCTCCAATTAGCGTCTTTTTGTCTTTATTATTGAAGTAACTTTCTGAAATATCATCAATTTTTTGTCCAATATAAATCAAACGCTGATTCGCATCATATAATTCTTGATAACGTTCTAATTTATCCTGAATTTTAGCATTAATGGTTTCCATTTTTTTGCTTTCTTCACGTGCTTTTGCTTCTTCTTCTTTTAAAGTTAAAGACGTTTTTTCTAATTTAGAACGTTCTTTTTGAAGGGTTGCAATGGTTTTGTCAAAACGAACTTTTCCGCCTTCGATTTTCTTTTTGGCACGATTGATTAAGCCATAAGGAATACCATTTTTTTGTGCGACTTCAAAGGTAAACGAACTTCCGGCTTGACCTAAAATTAATTTGTACATGGGTTCTAATGATTTCTCATCAAACATCATGTTGGCATTTGTAGCGTATGGTAATTCGTTTGCTAATATTTTTAAATTACTATAATGTGTCGTAATAATTCCGAAAGCTTCACGAGCATAAAATTCTTCTAAGAAAGTTTCCGCTAAAGCACCTCCTAATTCTGGGTCAGAACCGGTTCCAAATTCATCAATTAAGAATAAGGTTTTGGCGTTACATTTCTTTAAAAAATAGTTCATGTTTTTTAATCGGTAACTGTATGTACTCAAATGATTTTCAATGGATTGATTGTCGCCAATATCGGTTAAAATTCTATCGAATAAAAAGGTTTCACTACGCTCGTGTACTGGAATTAAAATCCCGCTTTGCAACATCAATTGGAGTAATCCTACAGTTTTTAAGGAAATTGTTTTTCCTCCTGCATTGGGTCCCGAAATTACAATAATACGACTTTCGTTATGTAATTCGATGGTTTGCGGATACGTAACCGCTTTCTTTTCCTTGTTATTTAAATATAAAATAGGATGGAAGGCTTCTCTGAAAAACATTCGCTTTTCTTCTATAATATTCGGAAGAATTCCATTGATTTTATTGGCGTATTTGGCTTTTGCAGCAATAACATCAACTTCACTTAAAAAGTCTTGATAAGCCGCAATAGTTTCGGTAAATGGGCGAATTTCATTCGTCAAACGCTTTAAAATACGCATGATTTCTTCGCGCTCTTCGTATTCTAAATTGTTCAGTTCTCGAGAATAGCGTTGGGCTGCTTCGGGTTCGATATAAGCTATACTTCCTGTTTTAGAACTTCCTAAAATAGAACCTTTTACTTTTCTTCGATACATCGCTAAAACCGCTAAAACTCTACGATTTTCAACAACAGTTTCTTTGATGTCATCTAAATAACCTAGCGAATGGTATTGACTTAATGCCATTCCAAAACTCTGGTTGATTTTACCACGAACTACATTGATACTTCGGCGGATATTAATTAAATCAGGCGATGCATTGTCTTTGATGATTCCGAATTTATCCACCACTTCATCAATACGTTGGATAATTAGCTTAACAATATCAATTTTAGCCGCTTTTTGGTATAAATTTGGATAATAATCTTCAAATTTCTTTAAAAACTGAATTAATGTTATCGCTGTTTCTGAAAGGTTAGCAATCTTTTTAAAACTACCTACTTCTAAGAAACTATCTTCAATAGCTAGGAATTTTAACTCGTAGTTGATGTTTTCAAATCCGTGATTTGGGATAGCGTTATTGTTGGAAAACGAAGATAAATATTCAGAAGTTTGCATTAAGTTAATAAGCAATTCTTCTTTATTTTTAAACGGCGCTATAGCCATCGCTTTTTCTTCACCAATATCGGTGTTGCAACGACTAGCAATAGTTTCTAAAACCGTATTAAACTCTAAATCTTGTAGGGTTTTTTCTGTAATCGAAATCATTTTTCTTTTTCTGTTAGGTCAAAGTTACAAAGTAATGAATCCATATTGCAACAGAAATTTATATTTTTGGTAAAAATTATAAAATGTTTATTAAAAACGAGAGTTGGGAAGCGCTATTATCGACTGAATTTCAGAAGCCTTATTTCTTAGAATTAATGCAACAAGTGGAGCATGAATATGATACTACAACTTGTTTTCCGCCAAAAGAATTGATTTTTTCTGCATTTGAGCAATTTGATTTTCAAGAAACAAAAGTGGTGATTATTGGACAAGATCCCTATCATGGAACGGGAGAGGCGAATGGTTTGTGTTTTTCGGTTAATGATGGTGTGGCCATTCCACCTTCGTTGAAGAATATTTTTACGGAAATTAATTCGGAATACGATAGAATTCTTTTCCCAACATCCGGAAATTTAGAACGTTGGGCAAAACAAGGAGTTTTGTTGTTAAATGCGGGTTTAACGGTACGAAAAGACGAGGCCAATAGTCATAAACATTTGAAATGGAACGTTTTTACAGATGCTGTTATTGATTTGATTAATCAGAAATCAGAAAATGTGGTGTTTTTATTGTGGGGAAGTTTTGCTCAGAAAAAAGGAAAACTTATCAACAGAGAAAAGCATTTGGTTTTAGAAAGCGGACATCCGTCACCGTTAAGTGCTAACAGAGGCATGTGGTTTGGGAACAATCATTTTAGATTGACGAATGAGTATTTGAAATTGAAAGGTCAAATAGAAATGGAGTGGTGAAAAAATCAAGTTCCTTTATTGTTTGATTATTTTATGATTTAAATATAAATTACTATCATCTTTTATTAGTAGATTGTATATCCCATTAGGTAGGCTAGTAATATTAATAGTTAGATTTTCATTACTCAATTTTCCATATTGGAGATTTCTTCCAATACTATCATATAATTCATATGTAACATTTGATAGAGTAGGATCTAATTCTACATTTATTACTGAATTAGTTGGATTCGGAAATATAATTAATTTATTTTTCAGATTACTCAAATTTGTATCTAGTAAATCAGTACTAACTTTTATCAACCATCCGTCCCAATGATTCTGGCTATGATTACAAAATACTTGACCATTTCTTGGAAGGTTATCAATATTATTTATTGAAGAAATATATCCTACTATATAATAATTACCAGAAGCATCTTGTTGAATTGCGCTACCATGATCATTTCCTTGGCCACCAAATCCTCTTTGTCCTTGTGTATTCCCTAACGAATCGAGTTTTAAAAACCATAAATTTGTACCACCATATGTAGGCATAGTGTTTGAACTTGTATCTCCATCAGCTGTTGATCCAATTACCGCATAACCATTATCTAATGTCTCTATGATTTTAAATATATCATCAGTAGAAGAATAATTGTAAGATTCAATAAATCTTTGCCATTCTATATCGCCTGTAGAATTTATTTTAAAAATATTACAATAATCTGCATAATATGAACCATTAAATGGGTAAGAGGCACCTACCATTGCATATCCTCCATCAGAAGTTTGAATAATATTTGGCATATTATCATTTCCTAAAGTTCCAAATGTTTTTTGCCATTCAATATTTCCTAAGCTCGTTATTTTAATAATCCAAAAATCATCATTACCAATATTTAAAAGAACATCTCCATTGGTAGAATTTGATATTCCTGCAACTATGTAACCACCATCTAAAGTTTGAACAATAGAGTTTGCAATATCATTTCCAGTTCCTCCATAAGTTTTTTGCCATACTAAATTTCCTGAGGCATTAAGTTTAACCACCCAAAAATCTTTACCACCATGATTTCCAGTCACATCAAAATTATTTGATGAAGTATATCCTGCAATAATGTATCCGCCATCATTTGTTTGAACAATTGATTTCGCTTCTTCATCACTTGAGCCACCAAAAGTCTTTTGCCATACTAAATTTCCTAAAAAGTCGACTTTAACTACTAAAGCGTCCCAATTACCATGATTTCCAGTAATATCTCCCGAATTTGATTTGTTTACACCTGCAATTACATAACCATCAGTTGCTTCAAAAACTGAAAAAGCATGATCTCCGAATAAGTTGCCTCCATATTTTTTTTCCCATTCCATATTTCCGTTACTATCAAGTTTAGATATGAAAAAGGCTTTATATTGGCCAGGAGTTATTAAATAACCAACAACAATTATACCTCCATCACTAGTAATTTTAGCATCATATAGTTTATCATCATCTATATCACCAATACAATTAGTAAAAATAGGTTGACTTTGCCCAAATGAAAAAAGATTTTGTAGTAGTAATATTAAACATATTATTTTTTTCATGATACTTTTTTGAAGGTATTCAATATGTTAAGTTAATTAAATAACAAAGTTAAAGATAATGATTATAAAAATAGTAATTTAAACATTTAAAACTTATAAATATTTTAAGTAATTAGAAGTAGATATTGAGTTGAAAAGCTCTTAGTAAATATTTTTATAGTAGATTTCTATTTCAGGTATACAAGCAAATTTATTTTCTTTTCTTAGTTTATCAATGCTTTCTTTGTCAATTGGTTTTAAATTTTCATTTTTCATTAATTCTACTAAAACATCCATTCTTTGAATAATAAAATCATAATTAGGGTTTTTGAGACCAATTGTGTTATTCATTAGAATATTTCCCTCTCTCCAGCACAGTAAATATTTTTTTGGTAATAAAGAAAAATAAGAGTTTTTATATTTCTCTGAAATTTTTATCATTAAATTATGGTCAGTTTCTTTATTATTTAATTTTGGTGTTTCGAAGTATATGTTAAAAACAATTGCTCTTGTATTTTTACTATTTGTTGTGGCATTCCAATTATAATATATATCAAATAAATAGCCATGGTAAATTCCATTTAATCCAATATATTCATTAAATTTTTCAATTTTAAACCCTTTTAATAGTAATTTTTTAAAACCATCACTTTCAATTATTTTAACATGCCTTTTGTATCCTAAATAATTACTTAAAATTGACCAAATTGTAATAAATATTAATATAAATGCAAAAAAAACAAAACTAATTGATATGTTTTTTGTTGAAAAATACATAATGATTAACATTGGAATAGTAATCAATAAATTTATTTTTAAATCATCAAAAAATGCCCTAATCTTCAAAATTTTTTAATTTTAAAAATAAACCAAAAAAAATATACGACTAATTTAATTCACCGTAAAGGTTAATACGTTATCAACTGCACCAGTAGTAGTTGTTTTTACGGTTAACATAACGGCATTTTGAGCGTTTAGCGTTACAATTTCAGGATCAACAGTAATACGATATTGTCCAGAAGTTAATGTTATGGTAGTTTCATATTCATACATGGTGTCTAATGCATCTAAAACCGCAATTCCTGAAACATAATCGCCAATGCTATTTTCGCCTTTAATTAGGTTTACTGTAGTAGGAGTAATGAATTCCCATTCATTGCTTGAATTCCTTTTTTCTATGGTGTAATTAAAAAACATTTTTCTTGAATTACTAGTCAAATAGATATCAAAAGGATTTGTGCTTTGCGGTAACAATCGTGCTACATAACTCGAAACATTAACTTCGCTTCCAGTTACTTGTAAATCAATCAAGTTGTTTGATGTTACAGTTGTAGCAGCAAAAAATTCATCATCACTTTCTGTACAGCTAGTTAATACAAAAAATGGAACTAATAGTGTAATTATATAAATGTATTTTTTCATGATGTGTTGTATTAAAATCTATATCCTAAGTTAATTCCTAATCGGGCTACGGTTGACGGACTATTTTCTTGAAATAGGTTTTTACCTAAACCAACCGTTAAGTCTAAAACAAAACTTTCTTTGAAATATAACTTATATCCAACAGCACCTCCTAAAGCAACATCATTATAATCGTTTCTTGTAATTAATACATAATCAGCAGTACCATTATTAAATGTTTTTAATTCTTTGTATTCGCCACCATTAACATTAATAAAACCTTCTAAATAATATAAATTGGTTGCGCTTTTAGATAATGCATAGCGCACATACGGAATTACTTGGTAATCAATTTTTGTTCGGGTATCATCTGTAAGGAAATCATCATTTTTGCTTTTTTTATTAAAAACCATTCCTGTGATACCAATTGAAAAATCTTGATTTAAAAAGCGTTCGTATGAAATTCCTAATTTACCAAATGCAGTTAAATTCAGAACATCTAATTTAAGTTCATTTTTTTTAGCTAAAATAGGCGATACAATGGTATCGGTTGAAGTATTTTCAGTGGATTGAGCATAAGTATTTAAAGAGATGAATACTAAAAATATAAGGCTTATTTTCTTCATATAGGGATGTTTATTTGTGTAAATATAGAAAAATTAATCAATAAAAAGTCAGTGCTCCTAGAATTTCTTCACTCATAAATTTTCCTCCAGGATATCGGGCAGTGTAATCTAAATTTAACCAAATTTGACCTCTTTCATCAATGTGATAATGAATTTGTTGGTTTTGACATTCTTGTTTAAAAAGTTCTTCTTTTATAAGATAAATTGCTGTTTCTAAATCTTTTTTTGTCCCAATTAGCATCTCCGGATATAAATGACCGCCAGTATGAATAATTCTTGGGGTTCCTCCAATTGCTTTGATACAAGCCGACATCAATATCGCATGGTCATCACAATCACCAGAAAAATGTTGTAAACTTTCAGAAGCACTTGCAATATATTCGGTTCCTTTTGGATCGTTTACATAATTCCATCGGTTTCTGATTTCTTTAAAAACGGCAAAACATTGAATCATTCTTCTTTTTTCGCCCGATTCTTTATATTCTCTAAAATGTTTTGTTGTTGCCGAAAGAGCAAAATTTCGAACCTTTGGATTAGAAAAATCTACTGCATCAATAATTTTTGATTTGTTAGGAAACGGAAGTAATTTGGCAATAATTAAATCTTGAGGATTTGGATTTTCACTCATAGCATACATCATAAAACGATAGTCGTCAAAAACACGTTTAAAACCATAGTTTCCAAAAACGGTTCCATATAACAATGCTAATAAATAAATGAAAATAATAAGAATGATAATCGTTTTTACCAAACGAAGTAGTAATTGTATACCAATAATGATAAAAATACCAATTAGAATTCTATCTAAATGTAATGGCCATTCAAAATCAATAAGGTTCTGATGTGCAATTAAAAAAACGGGAATGGTTATTAAAATGTTTAAAACAAAGATGACAACAGTATCCCAAGGCTTTGGTAAAGAAAGCTTTTCTTTGAGTTCGGCTAAAGTGGGGATTTTTATTGTCATTTCGTTTAAAACGATAAAAATACGGAATTATTTAAGTAACGATTCTTTAGGCATTTTTTTATCGATTATTTGAAGCTTCAAAAGTTGTTCCATTATTTTATCAAATGTAGATGCTGTCATCTGTTTTTGTGACCAACGTGTTAATTTTAACCACTCTTGAATCGCTTCCACTTTTTGATTGTATTTAGAAGCTAAAGTTCTGTCAATACTTGGAATCATTTTGAATTCTTCGGTTGTGGTATTGATGATGTCTAAAATTTGGTCGATTACTTTTGGCTGATTTTCTAAAACTTCATTTCGTACCGCAATCACAAAACAAGGCCAAGGAGTAGGGCATTCTCCAACTCTTCTAAAAATTCCTTGATCTACCAAAGGTTGTGTCATAAAACGTTCCCACATGAAATAATCGGCATTTTCTGAAGTCAGACTTTCAACGGCGCCATCAATGGTATTTACGATTTCGAATTGTAAATTTTCTGTATTCCAATTCTGGTTTTGAGCGTTTACAATACTCATCAAATGCGAACCAGAGCCCATTCGAGAAATGGCTACTTTTTTATGTTCTAAATCGGAAAGTGTTTTATAATTAGAATTAGCTGCAACGTGAATTCCCCAAATTAATGGACTTTGCACATAAACCTGCACAATCTTACTCGGATTTCCAGCGGCGATATCTTTGATGATACCTTCGGTAAGAATTACAGCAATATCAGTTTCGCCATCGCGAAGCATTTGACACATTTTTCCCGTACCTTCAGGAACGTCTGTCCATTGTAAATCGATTCCGACAGCTTCAAATTCGCCATCTTCGATACACATGTGCCAAGGTAGGTTGAAATGTTCTGGAACACCTGCTATTTTGATTGTTTTCATTTCAAATGTATTAAGACGAAAGTATTAAGTATTAAGATTATTCAGATAATTTTGAAATACATTGCTCTCTAATTTTCCAAATTTCTTCAAAGGTATTATTTTGATTGGTTTCTGTTATCCATTTTTTCAAAAAAGCCTTGTGATATTCCACTTTAAAATCACTTACTTGATTAGGTATGATTTCGATTTCTTCTATAATATCCTGCTTTATTTTATCATAGAAAGAATCTGTAGTAGTAGCATCAACAGCTATTTGATTTATTTTTAAATAACAATGCGCTTCTGGAATGTACTCGATATTATTTTTTGAAAGTAAATCGCCTAATTTTGGTGTGTTTACTTCATTCATTTTGAAAATTCCAATGTATAGTTTTACATTTTCAATTTCATTTTTATCAGCAAAATCCTTTAAGAAAGCGTGTTTTGAACTACAAGTTCCTTTGTTTTCAGTGAGTACTAATGAAAAATCATACCTATTAGCGTTTCTGCCATAAGGAAGGTTTTTAATTTTATCGATTAGTTCTTTAAACTCCATATTCTGAAAACTAAATACTGATTACTGAACACTATTTAAAAGCTGCCACCATTTCCAAGTTACGCCATTTTCATCAGGATAATCTTCTACAAAATTAAAACCAACTTTTTGCAAAACATGATTAGATGCTCCGTTTTCGGCATGTGTGTAAGCATTCATTTCTTGAATGTTCATTTGGTTGAAACCATAGTCTAACCAAGCGATTGAAGCTTCTGTAGCGAAACCTTTGTTCCAAAATTTTTCATTTAAACGATAGCCGTAATCGTAAAAATTGGTGTTTCCGTTTTCTATATGGTCGTTTACGAATTTAATTCCTGTCCAACCGATTAATTCATTCGTTTCTTTTGTAATAGCTACAAAACGCCCAATTCCATTATCCATATACTGCTGCCTAACCATATCAATGTAAGCATGAACTTCGTCAATATTTACAACTGGTTTTTGCCATAGATATTTATGAACATTAGGATTGCAATCCATTTCAAATAATGAATTTGCATCTTCATGACGCATTTCTCTTAAAATTAATCGTGGTGTTTCTAGTATTAAATCCATGCTTTATTAATTTGTGATACATGATAAAATAAATGGTCAATATAATCCTCAATTAAAAATTGTAAATTAGTTAATGTACCATTAGGGAGAATTAATTGATATTCTAAAGTTTTATCAGTTTGGTTTTTTATAATTTCTAAAATATGACGATTCAAATGCAACCACAAATCGAATAAATCCTGATTGTTTTTATTTTGATAATCATTATATTTAACTAATGCATCTTGATTGTAAGGTCTTATTTTATAAGGCTTTTCGGAATATTGAATTTCGGTAAAACGTTGTAAATTATTGATGGCTGAATCAATTAAATGACCTAGGATTTCTTTTTTAGACCATTTGTTAATATCAATTTTAACATCAAAATCAGTTATTGATTGTAATACCAAATTATCTAATAATAACTCAAATTTTAAAACTTTATTTTTCATTCTATTTTTAAATCAGAAATTACAACTCTATAGCCATCAGGATCTAAAATCATTTTTCCATTTTCATTCCAATAAGGATTTTGGGCTTTTACAAATTCAATTTTTTTAGATTGAAGTTTATTCATAATGAAGTCAAACTCCATTTTATTGTTTGGATAAAAAACTAAATTATCATCCTCATTAAAATCAAAAAGAACAATTTCTTCTGATTTTGTAAATTCTAAATGCCAATTTTCATTTGATTTTCCAATAAAAACACCATCATAGCCATTATGATTTTCAAAACCTCCAAGCAATTCAAATCCTAAAATATCGATATAAAAGGATTTAATTTGTTCTAAATCATTGGTGTGTCTTGCAAAACGGAAAGTCATTTTTTTGATTTATAATTATTCCGCTAACTTATTTAAAGTATATTCAATTAATTCATCTACAGCTTTATATGGGTCTTCACTGAAAGTTCCAGTTGCACGGTTAGCGATGATAGCATTTAATGATAAACAGTTGTGTCCTAACAGTTTTCCTAAACCATAAATAGCGCCAGTTTCCATTTCTAAATTCGTCATTCGAGTTCCGTTGAAATTGAAACTATCCATTTTAGCATTTAACTCAGGATCTTGAATTCCTAAACGCACTACACGTCCTTGTGGACCGTAAAATCCACCGGCGGTTCCTGTGAATCCTTTAAAAATTTTATCGCTTTCTAAACGTTGTTCTAATGCTTTACTTCCTGCAATTACGTAAGGGCGACCTTTTCTCATGTCCCAATTCGTTTGCTTGATGAATGCTTCTTCCATTTCGGTTTCTGAAATTTCGTCAATTAAATAGGAGCGAAGCATGTTATCCAAACCTAAGCCATACTGACTCATTACAAAACTATCGCAAGGAATATCCGCTTGTAACGAACCTGAAGTTCCGATACGAACAATATTTAAAGAAGTCAGTTCTTTTTTAACGGTTCTGGTTGCTAAATCTACGTTTACCAATGCATCTAATTCATTCATTACGATGTCGATGTTATCTGGACCAATTCCAGTTGACATAACGGTAATTCTTTTGCCTTTATACGTTCCGGTTTGTGTTTTAAATTCACGCTTTTGAGTTGTAAATTCTATTGAATCAAAGTGTTTTGTAATTTTTTCTACACGATTTTGATCCCCAACGAAGATAATATCGTTAGCGATTTGTCCAGGTTTTAAATTGATGTGATATACACTTCCGTCTGGATTTAATATTAATTCTGATGCTGCTATCATTTGTTTTTAGTTTAAAGTTTCAGGTTTCAGGTTCTTTAACTTTGAACTTGAAACTTGAAACAAATTTATCCGCCTACGCGTTTTGTTTTGAATCCTTTGTCTTGTAATAGTTTCATGATTTTATCACGATAATCGCCTTGAATAATGATTTCGCCATCTTTAAAAGTACCGCCAACTGCTAATTTGCTCTTGATTTCTTTCGCTAAGATTTTAAAATCTTCGTCTTCGCCTTCATATCCTGAAATAATCGTAGTAGGTTTTCCTTTTCGCTTCTCATATTTGCAAATCATTGGTTCTTTTTGAATATGTAATTCATGAGGCGTTTCATCGATAGCTTCTGGTTCGTTAGAAACTTCGTGGTTAGGAAAAAGTTTTTTTAATTGTTCTTGTAAGTCCATATTTTAGCACGCGGATAAAACGGATTCGCTAAAGCGAAGCGCGAATTAAAACTGATTTTTTCTATTCTTTCTTTTGTTTTCGTAAATTTTTCTTCTGAATTCAGGCTTTTTCCCAAAGTTTAATAATAAACCAATTTCGCAATCAGTTCCTTTTAAGTAATTGAGCAATTGATTTTCAAACTCTTCAACAATATAATCGGCAGCTTTTAATTCTAATACGATTGTGTCGTTTACAATTATATCAGCATAATAGTCACCAACGTTTTCTCCTTTGTAAAAGACTTTAATTTTTTTATTAGGAGTTGCTTCAAGTCCTTTTTTTCTTAACTCAATCAATAAGGCATTTTGATAAACTTTTTCAAGAAAACCATAACCTAATTCGTTGTAAACTTCGTAAAAAGTTTTTAAAATTAACGATGTTAAATCTTCATGTAATAAGTGCATATATTCTATTTTTATGGTTTAAAATCTGTTTTAATCTGCGTTTTACGAAGTAAATCCGTTTCATCCGCGTGCTAATATGGCGTGTATGTATTTTCAATCTTTAAACAAAAAACCAAACCCCAATGTTACTTGGAATTTGGAATTTTATTAGGTGGAATTTTATTTCCTTTATTTCTTAATCAATCCTAATTCAACCAAACGTTCATGTAAGAATTCACCAGCGGTGATGTCTTCATATAATTTTGGATTGTTTTCATCGATACATTCAGATAAGCAATTTAAACTCATATCGCTTACTGGGTGCATAAAGAAAGGGATTGAATAACGAGAAGAACCCCACAATTCTCTTGGTGGATTTACCACTTGGTGAATCGTTGACTTCAACTTGTTGTTGGTGTGTCTTGATAACATATCTCCAACGTTAATCATTAATTCGTCTGGTTGTGCCATGGCATCAATCCATTCGCCGTTGTGATTTTGTACTTGTAAACCTTTACCTTGAGCGCCCATTAATAAGGTAATCAAGTTGATGTCACCATGTGCTGCTGCACGAACAGCTCCATCTTTAGGTTCGTCAGTAATAGGTGGGTAGTGGATAGGACGTAAAATACTGTTTCCGTCTTTGATGTATTTATCAAAGTAGAATTCGTCTAAACCAATGTAAAGTGCTAAAGCTCTTAACACATAAACCCCTGTTTTTTCTAACATTAGGTACGCTTCTTTACCTACTTCATTGAATTTAGGTAATTCGGTTACTTCAACGTTATCTGGGTATTCGCCAGTGTATTTTGAACCTTCGCTAACGTATTGTCCAAAATGCCAAAACTCTTTCAAATCTCCAGCAGAGCGACCTTTAGCGTGTTCTTTACCGAAAGAAACATAACCACGTTGTCCGCCAATGCCTGGGATTTCGTATTTAGCTTTGGTTTCAAGAGGAAGATTAAAGAAGTTTCGTACTTCTGAATATAAATCCTCTACAAGTTTGTCATCTAAAAAATGACCTTTTAATGCTACGAAGCCGATTTCTTCGTAGGCTTTTCCGATTTCATTTACAAATTTTTGTTTACGTGCCGGATCATCCGACAGGAAATCACGTAAGTCAACACTAGGAATTTGTTGCATACTTAAAATTAATTGTTAATAAATCAAATGGGCTTTAACCCAAGTAAATACAAAGGTAATTATTTATTTTAATTGTGAAAGTGGAAAGTTGTTAACAATTGATGATGGGTAATGGGTGATGGGTGATGGGTGATGGGTGATAGGTTATAGGTGATTTATAATTTATGATGGGGATATATGATGATGGGGAGATTTGGAATTGATATTTAATTTGAACTTGAACTTGTTCTTGACCTTGTTCTTGACCTTGAAATTTGTCTCATCTTTTTTTATAACAATTCGCTTTCAAAATGTTATTTTTATTACTTTTGAGCAAAATTTAATTGTTCCAGTATCATGAACTTTGAAAGAAAAGATTTATCGAATTCGCAACTACTTGATTTATACAAGAAAATCTTAAAACCTCGTTTGATTGAAGAGAAAATGTTGATTCTAATCCGTCAAGGAAAAGTATCAAAATGGTTCTCTGGAATTGGGCAAGAAGCTATTTCTGTGGGAATAACTTCAGTTTTGGATAAAGATGAATATATTTTACCTATGCACCGTAATTTAGGTGTTTTTACTACAAGAGAAATTCCGTTGCACCGTTTGTTTTCGCAATGGCAAGGTAAGAAAAACGGATTCACAAAAGGTCGTGATAGAAGTTTCCATTTTGGAACACAAGAATATAAGATTATTGGAATGATTTCGCATTTAGGTCCTCAATTAGGGATTGCAGACGGAATCGCTTTAGCCAATAAATTAAGAAAAAATGGAAAAGTAACCGCAGTATTTACAGGTGAAGGCGCAACTTCAGAAGGTGATTTTCACGAAGCATTGAATATCGCTGCTGTTTGGGAATTACCGGTTTTATTCGTAATTGAAAATAATGGTTACGGATTATCAACTCCAACCAACGAACAATACCGTTGCGAAAACCTTGCTGATAAAGGGGTTGGTTATGGAATGGAAAGTCACATTGTTGATGGTAACAATTTATTAGAAGTGTATCATTTGATTTCGGAATTAAAAGCTTCTATGATAGAAAATCCTCGTCCAGTTTTGTTAGAGTTCAAAACATTCAGAATGCGTGGTCATGAAGAGGCAAGTGGTACGAAATATGTACCTCAAGAATTGATGGACATGTGGGCAGTGAAAGATCCAGTGGAGAATTATAGAAATTACTTAAAAGCAACAGCGGTTTTATCAGAGGAAGAAGATGAAGCGATTCGTGCTGAAATTAAGAAAGAAATCGATACAGATTGGGCGAAAGTTCAAGAAGAGCCAGCTATTGTTGCCTCTCTAGAAGAAGAATTGGGTGATGTTTATGCACCTTACGAATTTGAGGCATATAATCCATCTTCAGAAATGGAAAATATTCGTGTGATTGATGCGATTTCGAATGGTTTACGTCAGTCGATGGAACGCCATGAGAATTTGGTGATTATGGGACAAGACATTGCCGAATACGGTGGTGCTTTCAAAATTACCGATGGATTCGTAGCGCAATTTGGTAAAGAAAGAGTTAGAAATACACCAATCTGTGAAAGTGCTGTTGTTTCAGCGGCTAACGGATTATCTATAAACGGATTTAAAGCGGTGATGGAAATGCAGTTTGCAGATTTCGTTTCAACCGGATTTAATCCCATCGTAAACTTATTAGCGAAGCAACATTACAGATGGCAAGAAAAGTCGGATGTAGTGGTGCGCATGCCTTGTGGTGGTGGTACTCAAGCGGGACCTTTCCATTCACAAACTAACGAAGCTTGGTTTACCAAAACACCTGGTTTAAAAGTGGTATATCCAGCATTTCCTTATGATGCTAAAGGTTTATTAAATACAGCAATTAACGATCCAAATCCAGTATTATTCTTCGAACACAAACAATTGTATAGAAGTGTGTATCAAGATGTACCAAAAGATTATTACACCTTACCTTTCGGAAAAGCGTCTTTGATTAAAGAAGGAACTGATGTTACGATTATTTCGTTTGGAGCTGGAGTTCATTGGGCTTTAGAAACGTTAGCTAAAAATCCAGAAATTAAAGCAGATTTATTGGATTTAAGAACGTTACAACCAATGGATTGGGATGCGATTTACGCTTCAGTTAAG
Organism: Flavobacterium cyclinae; assembly: GCF_021172145.1. Classification (NCBI taxonomy): domain Bacteria; kingdom Pseudomonadati; phylum Bacteroidota; class Flavobacteriia; order Flavobacteriales; family Flavobacteriaceae; genus Flavobacterium; species Flavobacterium cyclinae. Next base: position 1,721,934 of record NZ_CP089095.1, on the reverse strand, counting down.
AAAACTAATAAAGTAATCATTTTACAAGAAGATACATTATTTGGTGGTGTAGCTAGTGATATTTCAGCCATGATTATGGAAAACTGTTTCGAATACTTGGATGCTCCAGTTAGAAGAGTCGGAAGTTTAGAATCAGCTATTCCTTTTATGAAAACACTAGAAGATCAATATTTACCAAAAGGTAGATTTGAAACCGAATTGAAAGAATTATTAGCTTATTAATTCATCATCATAAATAATTTAAAAGACACTTTCGGGTGTCTTTTTTTGTTTTGGTTCTATAGTTCTCGATACAATTTTTAAAAGTAAAAATTAGCATTTTTTCTTTTAAAAATCACTCGAAGTGACGACTGAGCGGTTTCGGTTTTACAGTTTTTAAGCTCTTAGCTTAATGTTTTTAATTCCATATTTCCACTACCGTCACTTCGAGTGTTTTGGATTTGGAAAGCCTTAGATTTGCAAATCTAAAATGTATCGAGAACTGATAAAAACAATTCTTTTTGCATACACTATCCATACTTTATCCATACACTATCTATGGAGTATCTACCTAGTATCTTATTAAAATCATTTAATCACTTTTGACAGCTTTTGACGGGTTTTGATGAGTTTTGATACTTTTTGATAGCTAATGATAGGCTAGGTGTGATTTTATGGGGGTTATGTTCGTAGTTTGTTCGAACGTTGTTCGAACGAGCTTCGTAAAAAGGGGTGTTTGTACGAACAATGTGGGAATGAAGTTAGAAGAAAAAGGAATAATATTTTATATGTTTTGAACTCACTACTAATTTTGTTAAAAAATTAAATATTAATTTTATGTACATTTTTTACTAAATTTGAAAAACTTAGATTAGTTCATGCGACATTATTTTTTTCCGATTACCGTTATTCCTCAAAGTCCTTTTAACGGAGGCGTATTGACTTGGATTTTGCAAGGTACAATACCTACTAGAGCAGGTTATGAATTGTGTATGATAAAATTTGCAGTTGATGTGGCTGGATGTGATTCTACTGGAAAAATGGCTAGTGTAGATAAGAATGAAGTTAATTCTAACCCAACTAGCTTTAGCCTGTATCCTAATCCTGCCGTTACAGCCGTAACCCTTTCTTACTCTCTAGAATTAGAAGGTGCCACATTAGAAATTTATGATTTGACAGGAAGAAATATTGCTAAAAAAGCCTTATCTTCGGCTGATAAGGAAGTCACTTTAGCGATTGACTCTTATCCTGCTGGTCTGTATATGTTAGTTGTAAAACAAGCGGATACTATCTTATGGCAAAATAAATTAATTATTAAATAGAATAACCCTAAACAGGTACGCTTATAGCGTACCTGTTTTTAAACTAAGAAATTATGCTTAAAAAAATTACTTTATTCTTTTTATGGGTATCTGCATCTACTTTTGGTCAATGTTTTGATGAATTTAGTTTGAGAAGTTCTGGTTTTCATGTTTTGTCTATCAAATCAGATGGGACTTTATGGGGTTGGGGATATAGTTCCTTTGGTCAATTAGGCAATACAAATATGACTAATCCAATCCCCTTTCAGTTATCAACAGACACTGATTGGCATAAAACATTTGCAGGTGTTGCCAACGCATTTTTCATCAAAACTAATGGTACGCTTTGGGGAATCGGAAATAGTGAATTTGGACTATTAGGTAATGGTTCAACAACTCAGTTAAACCCCACCTTACAACAAATAGGTACCGCTACTAATTGGCAAAAAATATCCGCATCGAGTGATATGACCATTGGTATAAAAACCGATGGAACTATCTGGGGCTGGGGACAAAACGATCAATATGAAATGGGGAATAATACCTGTTGTGCCAATCAACTTACTCCCATTCAAATTGGCACAGCGAATCATTGGGTAGATATTGAAACTAGTTTGGGTGCCTCTATTTTTGCTTTAAAAAATGATGGCACCCTATGGGGTTGGGGATTGAATCTTGCAGGTTTGTTAGCCGATAATACCGTTATGGCACGAAGCATTCCTACACAATTAAATTCTGATACTGATTGGGCTAGTATTCATGTTGGCGCTGCCCATATTTTAGCCTTAAAAACCAATGGTACCTTGTGGTCTTGGGGGGGGGGTGAATATGGACAAACTGGTGATGGTTTGTCTCCTTCATTATATCGTTCGTATCCAAGACAAGTTGGTACTGACACTTGGTCTAAAGTATTTGCTGGATGGAAAATATCCTTTGGAATTAAACCCGATGGTACCTTGTGGGCATGGGGGCTTAATGATGTAGGACAGCTTGGAATAGGCAACAGCACTAATCAATTTACCCCTGTTCAAGTGGGTACTGATACCGACTGGGTTGATGTTGTTTCTGGAGGTTCTGGTAATGTCCAATTTACTATTGCTACAAAATCAGATGGCACGGTTTGGGCCTGGGGAGATAATCAAGTGGGGCAATATGGTAATGGTACCGTTGGAAATCCGGTTTTTGTTCCTACCCTAATGACGGGGCTTTGTGCTACCTTAAGTGCCTCTGAATTTCAACAAGAAAATGTTTTTACGATGTTTCCTAATCCTGCTAAGGATGTGGTGACCTTACAATATGATTTAGCTTTAGCTAATGCTACTGTTGCCATTTATGATGTAACGGGTAGGTTGATTCATGAGGTGGCTTTAAATTCTGTTTCAGGAACTAATGAGTTAAATGTTAGTGCTTATCCTGCTGGGGTTTACTTGGTTTTGGTTAAGCAAGGAGCAGCTGTGGTTTTTAGTAGTAAGTTGGTTGTTGAGTAGAGGTTTCGGGTTACGAGTTACGGGTTGTGGACTAAACGGTGTTTAGTGGTGTGCCTAAGGTTAGGAGATTCCTAGCAGGCTCTGAATGACAAGAGAGTAAATACTTGGAAAACAGCAAAATAATGATTTATAGTGGTATGACTGTTCCTTATCAAGTGACATTGAGTGAAGAGACGAATCAAGTAGTATTACTGCCTTCATCGTTTACTTTACAGCCAGGACAAAACGTAATTCAAGTAACCGTTATTCCCCAAAGTCCTTTTAACGGAGGTGTATTGACTTGGATTTTACAAGGTACAATACCTACTAGAGCAGGTTATGAATTGTGTATGATAAAATTTGCTGTTGATGTTGCAGGATGTGATTCTACTGGAAAAATGGCAAGTGTAGATAAGAATGAAGTTAATTCTAACCCAACTAGTTTTAGTCTTTATCCTAATCCTGCCGTTACAGCCGTAACTCTTTCTTATCCTATAGAATTAGAAGGTGCCATATTGGAAATTTATGATTTGACAGGTAGAAGTATTGCTAAAAAAGCCTTATCTTCGGCTGATAAGGAAGTCACTTTAGCGATTGACTCTTATCCTGTAGGTTTGTATATGCTAGTAGTAAAACAAGCGGATACTATCTTATGGCAACACAAGTTAATTATTAAATAGAATAACCCTAAACAGGTACGCTTTTAGCGTACCTGTTTTTAAACTAACGAATTATGCTTAAAAAAATTACTTTATTCTTTTTATGGGTATCTGCTTCTACTTATGGTCAATGCTATAGTGGTTTTAATATTGGCGAATATCATGTTGTCTCTATTAAATCGGATGGCACATTATGGGGATGGGGTTCAAGTGATGCTGGAAGCTTAGGGAATACCAATTCCATAAATCCTTCCTCTTTTCAAATAGGAACGTCTACTGATTGGTTAAAAGTAAGTGCTGGAGCATACAATACTTTTATTATTAAAAATAATGGTACTTTGTGGGCTATGGGAGATGGAAGGTACGGACTATTAGGTAATGGTTCTACAACTACAATAAATCTTACTTTGCAACAAATCGGTAGCGCTACTAATTGGCAGAAGATATCCTCTTCAACTCAAATGACTATTGGATTAAAAACTGATGGCACTATTTGGGGCTGGGGGCAAAATGATCAGTATGAAATGGGGAATAATACGTGTTGTGCCAATCAACTTACCCCTATTCAAATTGGCACAGCCAATCATTGGGTAGATATTGAAGGAACTAGTTGGGGTGCCACAGTTTTTGCTTTAAAAAATGACGGTACTATATGGGGATGGGGATTAAATACTGGAGGCTTATTAAGTGATAATACCGTTATGGCACGAAGTGTTCCCACTCAATTGAATGCAGATACTGATTGGGCTAGTATTCATGTTGGAGTTGCCCATATTTTAGCCTTAAAAACCGATGGCACCTTGTGGTCTTGGGGAGGGGGGGAATATGGACAAACAGGAGATGGTTTGTCTCCTTCATTATATCGTTCGTATCCAAGGCAGGTTGGTACTGATACTTGGTCTAAAATATTTGCAGGTTGGAAAGTCTCCTTTGGAATTAAACCTGATGGTACCCTTTGGGCTTGGGGACTTAATGATGTAGGACAGCTTGGAATTGGCAACACCACTAATCAATTTACTCCCGTTCAAGTTGGCGCTGATACGAACTGGGTTGATGTGGTTTCAGGTGGCGCTGGTAATGACCAGTTTACTATTGCCACAAAATCCGATGGTACGGTTTGGGTATGGGGAGATAATCAAGGGGGGCAATATGGTAATGGTACTATTGGAAATCCAGTTTATGTTCCAACCCTAATGACTGGGCTTTGTGCTACCTTACGTACTGATGAATTTGAACAAGAAAATGTTTTTACGATGTATCCTAATCCTGCTAAGGATGTGGTGACCTTACAATATGATTTAGCTTTAGCTAATGCTACTGTTGCCATTTATGATGTAACGGGTAGGTTGATTCATGAGGTGGCTTTAAATTCTGTTTCAGGAACTAATGAGTTAAATGTTAGTGCTTATCCTGCTGGGGTTTACTTGGTTTTGGTTAAGCAAGGAGCAGCTGTGGTTTTTAGTAGTAAGTTGGTTGTTGAGTAGAAAGTTTCAGGTTTCAGGTTTCAAGTTGTGGTTAATTTTTTACACCGAGCTGCACTGAGTTTCTTTTGAAGTGGATTGCGTTGGGAGAGTTTCACAGAGCGTTTCACTTTATTGCATCAGGTTACGGTTAATTTTTTTACACCGAGCTACACTGAGTTTCTTTTGTCCCGAAGCTTCGGGATGGATTGCGCTGAAAGAGATGCACAGAGCGTTTCACTTTATTGCATCAGGTTACGAGTTACGGGGTGTGGTTAATTTTTTTACACCGAGCTACACCGAGTTTCTTTTGTCCCGAAGCTTCGGGATGGATTGCGCTGAAAGAGATGCACAGAGCGTTTCACTTTATTGCATCAGGTTTCGGGTTTCGGGTTTCGGGTTGTGGTTAATTTTTTTACACCGAGCTACACCGAGTTTCTTTTGTCCCGAAGCTTCGGGATGGATTGCGCTGAAAGAGTTGCACAGAGCGTTTCACTTTATTGCTTCAGGTTTCAGGTTGTGGACTAAACGGTGTTTAGTAAATTGTTATTATGGTAAAAGCTTACATAGAACATTGGATAGATTCATATGTTAAAAATATAGAAATCGTATCACACATCCAAATTATCGGTAATAAGCTATAGGGGTAAACTACTCTTTAATTTTACAAAAGCGACTTTTATTACAAAATCTGTTTATGGGAAAAATTTTTAATTTTCATATTCCTTTACATATAATATAATTGCAGGAGATACCAAAATGCTTTTATGTGGTTTAAGAAAAAACTTGTTAGCAAAATCATAATTTATCATTAAATTTATGTTCATCAAATTATCACTCATTTCTTTAGTATACAAATCAATAGTTTTAGAATAATAATTTAACTTGTTTGATATTTGAAATTTTAGCTTTGTTAAATCATATTTAGAAGGAATAATAATTTTATCGTTTTCATCATAGTAATTCAAAAGTTGAATAGTTACAAATATTGAACTTCGAGGTTTAATTGTTAACTCTGAGTAAATATCTATTTCAATAATATTTTTATGTTTTTTTTCAATGTATAGCGTATCTGTAGTATGTATTAAATTACCAATATCAACATATTGATTACCTCTAACAGGTATAGTTTCACTTGCTTCAAAAAAATTTATCTTATAAGCTGTTCGAAATATGTTTTTTTCAATAAAAAATGTTATTTTCTTTATTTCAATCACTTTGTCATTTTCATTTTTGTATAGAATACCAAAATTCATATCTTTTGTTAATACTCTACTTTGTTTTTTTATAAAACGATTTGTCTCACCCAATAATAAATAGTCGTTTTTTTTGGGATTCACAACAACTTCATTAAGATAAACAATTTTTTTTGTTAAATATACAATAGAGTCTAATTTTTCTTTAGCTAAACCAAGTGTATAATAATCAATTCTTGATAATGAAATTGAGTCATATTCAATTTCATTATTTATTGATGTAATTTTTTTATTTTCTGTTTTTCCATAAAATACTTGCTTTTTTTTAAAAAAAAGTGAATAATTAACATCTTCGATAAATTCATTTGTATCATTATCAACTGTAATAAATGATTGACTTAGTAATGAATTTATATAAAAAAAGAATATTAAAGGAAATATTATTTTTGACATATTAATACAAAATTTTAAAAACCTATTTGAACATATTCAAACTAAATTTGACTTTTGCTAAGAGAGTATTTGATAAAAAATTCAAAGATAAGTGTTTTTTTACTTGTTGTTAATTATATTTTTTTGATACTAATATTCAAATATTGCACAGTTATAAAACTGGTAAAGTATTCGCATATTTTAACATTTAATATTATTATTTGTTAGAAGGCCCAATTGATGTTTTTAAAAAGGTTTTACTAAGTGTGAATTTTAAAAAACTGCTATATCAATAATGTTTTTTAGCTCAATATACAATTTTATATGATTTACATTATTAACATTGGGTTGAAAAAAGAAATCGAACATATGTAGTTTCTTATTGTGGTTATTTTTTTACACAGAGTATTACGGAGTTTCTTTTGTCCCGAAGCTTCGGGATGGATTGCGTTGGGAGAGTTTCACAGAGCGTTACACTTTTTAGTAATATATTTCGTTTGTTATACATAAATAAACAATCAACCTCCCATAAAGAAAAAGTTTCTTACATTTACATCATTACATTTTACTTAATGAAAAAAATTCTCTCTTGTTTTTTGTACTTTTTTATAAGTCAATTTTATGCACAAAATATAGGGTATAGCCTTAATGTTGACCATCTTTTTTTAGCTGATGAAAGCAAATCGAGTAACGATGATAATCGTAAAATAAAATTAAAATTTACTTGTTTAGATAATGGTAAGTATTTTGTTTTCAACAGATTACTTCATGGAAATAAAACAGGAAAAGTATTGGCTTATTTTAAACCATTTAATACTGTTGTAATTCGTTCGCAAGACCATTTGACCTATTTGACTTTTAAAGAGGCCTTTCCAAAAGGAGGATTTTACAAAACGAATATCACTAAACCAATGTTTGGACAACCTGCCACTTTGTATTCATTTGACAATGATGTGGTGGATATTCAACTTTGGGTGGGGACTGGTAGACGAACAGGAAGTGGCTTTGAAAGGTATTTGAACGATATGGGATTGCTTCAAAATTTACCAGCAAATGCTACAATTATTGCGGTTTCAATTATGGGTATTGAGGTAGAATTATCCCAATTTAAAGAAGATTCGTATAGCAATGCCAAAAGTAATTTGAATGATATTTTAATTAGTTTTAACGAACCAAAAGAAGCTTTGTTGGATTGTATTAAGGAAAGCCATCAAAATGAAACCCCATTGTCTTCAAACGGTGAAAAATTAGACATTGTATTTGAGTATAAAATTACTTCAAAAATTTCTCAAACAGACAGTAAAGGAAAGCTTTTGTATGAAGCGAATACAACACTTTATACCAATAATGACAATTCGGTTACTTTGCAAATTTTTGACCAACCTAATTCAGATGGAATTTCATTTATTTACATTGATAAAAATTTGAATCAGGAAATTGAAGGAAGTTATGATGACAAGCAGTTGTATATGCAGCGAGGAAAACTTGTTTCTTCACAAAATTGTATCTTTTTAAATGAAAAGTTACTTTCTAAAAAATCAAATGTTTCCCAATTTATAGCAGGATATGAGCATGAATTTGGTTTGTTTTTAATTGAAAAAAACACCATCGATTATCCTAATTTTAAGAACATTACTACTTCAAATGGCTTAACATTAAAACGTACTTTTTTGAATAAAGATTTAGAAATTCAGGAATACAGTAGTGAAATAGAAAGGGGAGCGTATAAATTTAATCTTCAAAAATAATGAAAAAACTATTTTTAATTTTGGTGTTTTCATCTGTTTTGAGTAACGCACAAAATAGCGAATTAATTCCTTTTGTGTCTAATAAAAAATGGGGATTTAGTGATAAAGCTGGAAAAATAATGATACAACCTGTTTATGATAGTGTTGGGTTTTTTAATGCCAGTTCGGTTGGATTGAAGTATTTGACATATGCTTATGTGTATCAAAACCAAAAAATGGGTGTAATTGATACTAAAAACAAAGTGCTTTTGCCATTACAATATGCGCATTTAAGAAATGTATCTAATTCCTTTCATTTTATAGCTACAAATGATGAAGGAAAGTCAGGTTTAGTTGCTGCTGATAACCAACAACTTTTGCCTTTTGAATATGATGCTATTGATGATATTTTAAATAATTCCTATTTGTTAAAGAAACAAAACAAAATAGGGATTGCAGATGCTTCAGGAAAGATTCTCATTCCTGTAATTTACGATCAAATAGTTTATGTAGATGAAGATGATAGAACAGGAAAATGCCGTTGGCGTGTAAACAATGATACGATAACACAATATCTATATACAGCTATATATGATGATCCGAATGATGAAATTTATATGACTGTTCCAAGTGTTACTTATAAAGATAAAGCTGCTATATCCTATACTTTAGATGAAAACTCAAAGGATTTTGAGGAAAAAATTCCGATTCGATATGAAAGTAATTTGTTTTTATTACGAAAGAAAAATCTGTTTGGTTTTGTAGATGTGAAAGAGAAAATTGGATTTCAACCCAAGTATAAACAATTGGACTATTTTTTTAATTCTTATAATTATGAAAAAGGAAAAAAACATTATTTAATTATTGAAGAGAATCATAAAAAAGGATTGGTGGATGGTTATGGAAATCAATTGCTTAAAACAGAATATGATGCAATTAAAAAAGAATTCCATTATTTAGAACTTACTCAAAACAATCAAACTGGAATTTTCTTTTTAGCAACCCATAAAGTTGTGTTTTCTGATTTTAATAAAATTAAAACCGCTATAGAATTAGATAATGATTTTGTAGTTCTTTTGGTTGAAAATAAGGATACGAATTCGGTCTATTACGTGGGACAAAATGGAGTTATTTATAAAAATTGATTTGTTTTATGAAATTATTAGTTTTTCTATCGTTGTTTTTTATTGGAATTTATCCATCTAATATCGTTTTGAATCAAGATCCTATTCCTAATCATGAAACTTTTGCCATTGATTCTAGACATGTAAACGAAAAAAGAGTTATTAATGTTTGGTTTCCAGAAGAATATAAAAATCCTACTATTTCTTTTCCTGTCTTATATATGCCTGACGGAGGTATAAAAGAGGATTTTCCACATATCGCCAATACATTATCTAAATTAATTAAATCAAAGAAAATCAAACCCTTTATTTTGGTAGGAATTGAAAATACAGAACGAAGACGAGATTTAACACCACCAACTTCTGTATCGACTGATAAGGAAATTGCTCCAATTGTGGGAGGTTCTGAAGCGTTTAGAAAATTTATAAAAGAAGAGTTAATACCAGAAATAAATTCAAAATATAGAACTTCAGATGAAAAAGGAATACTTGGAGAATCCCTAGCTGGACTTTTTGTAACGGAAACATTTTTATTATCACCTGAAACATTTGATTATTATATTGCATTTGATCCTTCTTTATGGTGGAATAATCAGCAATTGTTAAAAGACGCATCAAATTATTTAAATGCTTTTCCTAAAGCTTCTAAAAGGTTTTGGTTTGCGGGTTCAAGTGCAAAAGATATTTTTAAAAACACGAATTCCTTGAGTGAAATATTAAGTAAAAATGCTGTTCCCAATTTAAAGTGGAATTATTCTCCCGAAAAAAAAGAAAAGCATCATACCATATTTAGGGCTACTAAAGAAAAAGCATTTATCTGGACATTCAACTAAACTCACATCGTCTCGTACCAACTAAATTTGGAATGAATAATTGCTTCTTTTTCCTTTTTTAAATAATCCAAATAGGCTAGGGCAGCTGGGTTATGATTTTTGCCTTTAACCCAAATCAAGCTCCAATCAGTTTTGATGGGTAATCCTTTTAATGGGATAATTTGTAATTCATTGTTTTGTAATTCTTTACGAATACCAATTAAAGGCATGATTGAATACCCTAAACCTGCTAAAATAGCTTGTTTTACAGCTTCGTTTGATGTAAGTTCCATGCGTTTATTTATCTTTAAATCCTGTTGTACTATAAAACGCTCCATTGTTTGGCGTGTCCCCGAACCTGCTTCCCTAAACAATAAAGGACGATTCTCTAATATCGTTTCCATTTTTGTTTTATTGCTGAATTTTTCTTCGTTATTACCTACCAAATACAATTTGTTTTGCATTAAATCGATTTTTTCTACTTTCATTTTTTCAGGTAGAATGGAAACTAAGGCAAAATCTACTTCATTCTGCTGTAAACTTTTTACCACTTTGTTTTTATTGGTTACATCCATTTCTAATTCAACTCCTGGATGCATTTTTAAGAAATCGGCTAAGAAAAAAGGCATTACATATTTGCCTGTAGAAACCACAGAAAACTTTATTTTTCCAAATAATTGGCCTTTATAAGCTAAGGTTTTATAGTCTATTGTATTTACTTGTTCCAGTATTTGAGCAGCAGCAGCAGCTATTTCTTTACCAAAATCAGTAACATAAATTTTTCTTCCCACCACTTCTGTCAATGGGATTTCAAACTGATCTTGAAAATTTTTTAATTGAATTGACACAGCAGGTTGGGTCAAATGTAACTCTTCCGAAGCCTTAGTAACACTTTGATTTTGTACTACTTTAAGAAATATACGCAATTGATTTAAAGTGTAATTCATAAAAAAATATTATGTTAATGATTACAAATATAAATAAAAATATATAAATATTAATTTTCAACTTTGTACCAGAAAAAAATTGCTATGATAATGAAAAATCCATTTAAATCTTTAACTACTCAAATCACAATTTAAATTGTTTTAGTATGGCAACTATTTATTTGGATTTTTTCATTAGTCTTGGAATCGTTCTGCTAGTATTCATAAAAAGTGTATTACAAATTCATACAATAAAAGGTGTACGTCATGAAAAGAATAAATTTAATTAACGGAAATTATAATTGCTCTGAAGCCAAAGAAATTTTGATGGATTTATGTAATAAGAACTTGAATTCTAATAAACTTCAAAACTTTAGTTCGCAAATACGATTTGGTAAAGATGATGATCAGGCGCTACAACAAATAAATACTTTAAATAAAAGTAAATCTGATATCTCTGAAATTATAGAAGATGCCAAACAAAAAAATAAGAAATTGATAATCAAGTCTTTTATCGAAATTGAATATGAAAATTAATATAAATTTCTTTAAAGATAGAGATTTACTAATTGTAACAAAACACAAAAAGGAGCAAGTGATTGCTCCTTTGTTACAAAACGAACTTGGTGTAAATTGCATTTTATCTCAGCAATTTGACACTGATTCACTGGGTACTTTTAGTGGTGAAGTAGAGCGCAAACAAGATGCTTTTACAACCTTAAGACAAAAATGTTTGCAAGCTATGGAGCTGGAAGGCTATGATTTAGCTATAGCAACGGAAGGTTCTTTTGGAAATCATCCTTCTGTTTTTTTTGCTGCAGCAAATGAAGAGTTAATTCTGTTAGTGGACAAACGTAATAATTTAGAAATCTTTGAACGCTTAATCAGTCTGGAGACAAATTTTAATTCGGAAAAAATTACATCAAAATCAGCATTTAATTCCTTTTTAGAAAGAGTAAAATTCCCATCTCATGCTATTATAATAAAAGATGAAGAGAAAGATTGGAATTCGATTAACAAAGGAGTAAATGACAAAGATACAGCCGACCGAATATTTGAAGAATTGTATTTTTCTAATGGATATTGCTTTGTAGAAACCGACATGAGAGCTATGTATAATCCAACACGAATGGCAATTATTGAAGCCGCATGTAAAAAACTTCTTTTAAAAATTCATTCGATTTGTCCTAATTGTCAGTCGCCAGGTTTTGGAATAGTGAAAGTAGAGTCGGGCTTAGCTTGTAGTTCTTGTTCTATGCCAACAAAATCGATTTTAGCACACGTTTACCAATGTCAAAAATGCCATTTTGAAGAAAAGAAAATGCATCCCAATCACAAACTGAAAGAAGATCCCATGTATTGCGATTTTTGTAATCCTTAAAAAATGATAAGTAAAGATATAGACAGAGCAGTTGAAGAGCTCAATCGAAATAATATAATTGGATTTCCTACCGAAACCGTCTATGGTTTGGCAGGAAATGCTTATGAAACGGAAGCCATCAATAAAATTTTTGAAGTTAAAAAACGTCCTACTTTTAATCCTTTGATTGTTCATATAAAGAGTATTTCGGATTTAGAAAAAGTAGCTTGTGATATTCCGCCAATCGCCTATGAATTAGCAAATGCTTTTTGGCCAGGACCATTAACCCTCATCTTAAAAAAACAACCTCATATTCCAGATTTAGTAACTGCTAATCAGGATACAGTTGCTGTTAGAGTTCCAAATCATCCTGTTGCATTAGAATTATTGCATAAATTAGAGTTTCCGTTAGTTGCCCCAAGCGCTAATCCATTTAAAAGAATAAGTCCCACCCAAGCTGTTCACGTGGAAGACTATTTTGGAAATCAAATAGGTTTAGTTCTTGATGGGGGGACGTGTAATTCAGGAATAGAATCAACTATTGTAGGTTTTAATAACAACAAGGTGGAAGTCTATCGTTTAGGAGCACTTGCCATGGAAGAAATTGAAAAATATTCTGAAAATGTAGTTGTATTGAATAAAAAAAGAAAACAACCAATTGCCCCCGGAATGTTGTTAAAACATTATGCTCCAAAAACAGATTTTATTTTAACCCGAAACATTCAAAATGAATTGGAATGGTTTTCTGATAAAAAAATAGGACTATTGCTTTTTAACAAAACCGAAGCTAGTTTAGAAGAGAAATATCAATTTGTATTATCTCCAGAAAGTGATTTGAAAATAGCAGCATCAAAGTTGTATGATGCATTACATCAATTAGATAAGATGAACTTAGATATCATAATAGCAGAACGTTTTCCAGAATTTGGATTAGGTTTATCTATAAATGATCGTTTAGAACGAGCAGCAAAAAAATAATAACACAAACTAACTAATATGAATTTTAATTTATTACTCGAAAATTTAACCAATCCGGCATTATTGTATTTTATTTTAGGAATTTTAGCCGTTTACTTAAAAAGTGACTTAGAAATTCCTCAAAATTCTTCCAAATTCATTTCACTTTACTTGCTTTTTGCTATCGGGTTTAAAGGCGGACAAGAGTTATCGCACGAAACCATAACGAGTGAAATCTTGTGGTGTATGCTATTTGGAATTTCAATTGCAATATTGATTCCATTATATACATTTTTTGTACTAAAACGCAAGCTAAATATATATGATTCAGGAGCCATTGCTGCTGCTTATGGTTCTATTAGTGCCGTAACATTTGTAACAGCTGTTTCGTATTTAGAATCGCATCAAATTTCAATACATGGTTATATGGTTGCCATTATGGCTTTAATGGAATCGCCAGCTATTATAGTGGGCTTGGTTTTAATTACACTTTTTAACAAAGAAAAAGCAAGTAAGTTTAATAAATCAGAAATTTTACGTCATTCTTTTACAAACGGAAGTGTACTTTTAATATTGGGGAGTTTGATTATTGGATTTTTAGCCAGTGACAAACAAGCTGAAGGGATTCAACCTTTTACAAATGATTTATTTAAAGGATTCTTAGCCATTTTCTTATTGGATATGGGAATCACAAGTGGAAAAAAGTTAAAATCCTTTTTTGAACACGGTTGGTTTCCCTTTGTGTTTGCTCTTTTTATTCCACTAGTAAATGGAACTTTATTTGCTTGGTTAAGCGGATTCATTACCGAAGATATTTCCAATCGTTTTATATTTTCAATATTAGCAGCAAGTGCTTCTTATATTGCCGTGCCGGCAGCCATGAAAATTACAGTACCAAAAGCAAATCCGGGGTTGTTTTTACCCATGGCTTTAGCTGTAACTTTTCCGGTTAACATTACGATAGGAATGCCTTTGTATTTTTATGTGGTTCAAAATTTTTAAATTATTGAAAATAAAACGATTACTATTGTGCTTAAAATAATTTTCTTTTAATTGTTTTTTTATTCAAAGGAATGAATTAAATTCGATTAACTTTAAATATTATTTTATGAATCTAGAAAATCAAGTAGTAGTTTCTTATGCAACAGATGCTGAAAGAGCTGCATTTTTTAAAAAAACCTACACTCATGTGGCATTTGCTATTTTAGCCTTTATGTTTGTAGAATCTCTTTTATTACAAATTGTTCCTGTTGATTGGATTTTGATGATGATGGGAGGGAAGTTTGTATGGTTATTTGTTTTAGGATTATTTTGGTTGGGATCAACATTATCAGACCGATTGGTTTTTCATCCTGATAGACAAAAACAATATTTAGGATTAGGATTGTATGTTTTGCTTGAGGCTATTATTTTCTTACCAATGATTGCTATTGCAGTTATTTATTCAGGTAGTGAAATGATTATGCAAGCTGCAATTATTACCTTATTCATGTTTTCTGGATTAACAGCAGTTGTATTCATGACCAAAACCGATTTCTCTTTTTTAAGAACTGCAATTACTATTGGTGGTTTTGTTGCTTTAGGAGTTATTGTTGTAGGTGCAATTTTCGGATTTAACTTAGGATTATGGTTTTCTGTAGGTATGGTAGTATTAGCGTCTGCAAGTATTTTATATCAAACTAGTCAAATTAAAGACCAATTCAGTACCGATCAATACGTTGGAGCATCATTGCAATTATTTGCTTCTATTATGTTATTATTCTGGTATGTATTACGAATTTTAATGAGTAGAAAATAAGCAAATTAGCTTATAAAATAAAAGCCCTGAAGTATATAACTTCAGGGCTTTATTATTTGGGAACTACTGCTTATTTAATAATTAATTTTTTAGTAGTTTGTTGATTGTTACTATCTGTAATTTGTAGTAAATAAATACCAGAATTCAATTCAGAAGTATTTATTGTTTGAATGAATTCATTATTTCCATCTTGGCTTAGAATCGTTTTACCAACGATATCATATATAGTAATTGCTTTGATAAAATTACTGTTGCTTGATGTTATTGTAACTTCGTTTTGTGCTGGATTAGGATATACTACGAACGAACTATTTTCGAATAAAGTTGTTTCTAAAGTAGCAACAAAAGTAGTGGTAAATGTATTCGTAATAATAGCAGGATTAAAATCGAAATAGATAGAAGCAGTATTAGAAATCACATCACCAACACTATAACCTGGTTTTGGTTTCACTTTAAACATAACATATCCTTTACCAATATTCGTATTCGCAACTGAAACCGGTAACATGATATTGTCAAATTTCCAAGTTAAATTATTGGCAACTCTGTCTAAAACGTAAGCATGACTTGCATTAATCATTTTGATTGAATTTTCATCTAATCTACTATCTAATACATCGTTAATTCTAACATTAATTGCACTTGCGTTACCAGTGTTTTCAAAACGAATGGTATAATATAAATAATCTTCTGAAGTAAATGAACTGTGTAAAATTTCAGCACCATGAGATTCCATTTTGTCATTTGGATCATAGGCATTGATTATCATTTGAGATAATGAATTCGAATTGTTTTCAGGAACAATATCGTTTGTTAATGGAAGAATTGAAGCGGTATTGGTTAGGTAATCTCCAGCGTTAACAGTTGGAATTGTTGGCACTTGAAAAGTAACTGTAATTTCTCTGTACTCAAATGGTAATAAGTTTGTAAAATCATACGTAAATCCTGTTGGAGTACTTACAGTACCACTTTGTGAAATAGAAGTGATAGTTGTTGCAACATCTTTATCAAATGAAATACTTCCAGAGGCTATCGTTTGATTTCCAATATTGGCATAATAAATCTTGTTCGTATATACAAATCCTGGTCTTGGAGCGTTTTGTGGAATGATAGTTATAGCTAAATCATTATAAGATTGAAGAATTGTTACTGGAAAATTATAAGTTGTAATACCAGAACCGCTAGCAACAGTAATATTGTTATAATTGCTAGTTGTTATAGAATACATTGCAGCATAAGCTGGGTCAATTGAATAACTAAAATTATATGGATTTGAAGGATTGTTCTCATAAATAGTGTAAATTCCTAAAGGTGATGTTACATTATGAACGGTTCCATTTCCATTCATTTCATATTGAAATTGTCCTAAAGGGAAGTTGGTTTCACCATTATCTTGAACTCCATTAGCATTAGAGTCTAAAAAGGCATTTAAACGAATACCTGAACAATCTATCGTTCCTTGTGAGTTGCCATAATTGGTAATTTTTATATAACCAGGTTGATTACTAAAATTGGTTACCATTATTAAGTAATATTGTCCTGCAATAGCATTAGGAATAATAGGGTATTCTACTGCCGAAGCAGAATAACTACAGCTTACAATATTGTTTGCTGTTAATTGTCCATTACACCCTGAAGTTGCATCTGTAAAAGGGCCATAAACGATATAATCTACATCAATATTCGCTCCTGTATTAAAACTTGGATTAACACTTTGTTGTACAACAAGATTAATGTTACCAGAATTACTTACAGGTAAATAAAACCAAGTAGGATTAGGTGTTGATAGTAAACATCCTTGGGTCTGATCAGATGGAAAATTAATTGTATTTTGAAAAGGAACACCTAAAGAACCACATAATGAATTAGCTAAACTACAAACCGATGCTAGGTTACAATTGGCAAATGTTCGTAAATTAAAAGTATAAATTTTATCACAATCAGAAGCAATACTTTCTCTAATAAAAATTGGAATAGCATTAGCTTGTACAGAAATGGTAAATGAATTTGGTGCATTTATAGCATTTTGGTTGTTCTCAGCATCTGCTTGAGACGTAAAATACGATAAAGTGTTGGTAGTATTTAATTGGGCTGCTGTTGTTGTTAAGTCAAAAGTAATAGACCCATTGTTATCTTGGTCGCATTGTTCCATTGGATTTAATGCAGGCTGTACAAAAATATGTTCTGTAACATGCAAGAAAAAAACTGAAATATAGGTAGTTCCTGTATTAATGTTAGCAACTCTAGCATAAACAGCTTGATTGATTCCTAGACCAACACAATAAGGTGATATTAAAGGATTGACATTATTGTTAGCATCATCATTTGTTAAGTGATAAGATATAACATGCTCATTTGGATTTAATGACCCCATTAAATTACTATCATTGTCTGTTAAATTAAAACAAACAGGTGAGGCATCACTACTACAAGCAGAAAAACTTTCTGGTTGTCCTGGTTGTTCTTGATTACAACTATTGGTTAAAAAGGTAATCGTTACAGGGTTACTTTCAATATTTGGACCACAAACTGAAGTAATCATTACAGTAACATTAACTCCACAAGGTAATCCTGTTAACACATAAGGATTTGTTGTAACATTTATATTGGTATACGAAACCCCATTAACAGAAACTGCAATGTTCCAAGTGTTAGAAGCACTGTCTTGCCAAAAAATTGTGGCAGAATTTTCAGTAATAGTATTAACGCCGGGAAACGTAGGGCTATCACATTGTGCCTGCGTTACAAAAGTTATAAAAAGTAGGGGAATCAGAGAGAGTAGAATTTTTTTCATTAAGAATAGTTTATAGAATTTGTTGCAAGTTACATTTTTTCAATTAGTTATAGGTTAATATTTGAATAATTTTAATTGTCAAATACAAGTTGTTATTTCTTTCTAAATTTCATTATTATAAGAATGTATAATAAGAAAAGTATTGGAACACTAACAACAAAATAAAGTCCAAATAAATATAGTAAGAGAATGCCAATTGTTACAAATAGAAAAAAGAGTAATTTGATTTTTATATATTTCATTAATACTTCCCACTCAATAACTCACCACCAATTGCTGATTTTGCTTCAATATTTAGTTTTTTCATCATTTCATACGTAGTACAAACAGCTGCCGAAGTTACAGGAATGCCACATTCTGCTTGAATTAAGTCAATAGCTTCTAAAGAAGGCATTTGTACACAAGCTGAAGCTACTAAAACATCCACATCGTTTAAATCCAATTGTTTGTAGATTTCTAATAAATTCATCGGATTTTGAGCGGCAACTTCCAAATTATCTGGAATTTCTAAAGCAATGCTTTCTTTTACTTTAATACCTTGATGTTCTATATAATCTACCACTTTATCAGTTAACGGACGCATATAAGGTGTAATAATCGAGATTTGTTTCGCACCTAAAACTTTCAATCCATTAATCAAAGCACCAGCTGAAGTTACAATTGGAGTAGGGAAGTCATTCGCCACCGTTTCTTGGTGTAAATTTACTTCCGAAACGCAATGATAACCACGTCCCATGCTCATAATAGCAACTAAACAAGCATAACCCATTACATCAACATGAGCATCGGATAATTCTTGAGCACATTTTAAACTCATTTTATCCATAGCTTCCAGTTCTTCTTTGGTTACTTTTTTCATGCGCATTCTACTGCTATGAAACGTAAAACGCTCTGGTAAAATAGTTTCTCTTGAACGAAAAATTGCTGGTATTTCGGTTTCCATCGTTACGTTTGATGATGGAACTATTTGGCCTATTCTGTATTTCATGTTTATTAATTTACAGTCTCTGTCACAGTTAACAGTCTGAAAACTGAAAACTGCGACTGAATACTTTTATTATATTTCTTTAACTGTGTTAATTATTGTTCCAATTCCTTCAACTGTAGCTTCCACCACATCACCATCGTACATCCATTCTTGAGGATCACGACCTGCACCAACACCTGCAGGAGTTCCGGTTGCGATAATGTCGCCGGCTTCTAAAGTGAAAACGGTACTTAAATCTTCAATTAAGTCATTAATATTGAACAACATGAATTTGGTATTCGAATTTTGTTTTTCAACACCATTTACTTTTAACGATAAATTCAAGTTGTGTGGATTTTCAATTTCGTCTTTTGTTACGATTACAGGTCCCATTGGAGCAAACGTATCTTGACCTTTAGAAACAATCCATTGTCCCTCACGACGACAGTCACGAGCTGAAATATCGTTAATTACGGTATATCCAAACACATAATCTAATGCTTCAGATTTTGGAATGTATTTTCCTTTTTTTGAGATGATTACTGCTAATTCACATTCCCAATCCAATTGCGAAGTTAACTTTGTATTTTTGATGATTTCTGTATTAGTTGCTGTTACTGTAGTTGGTGGTTTTGAGAAGATAATTGGTTTCGTTGGAAGCTTTCCTGTTGTATCCAAAGTTCTTGCACTTTCGGCAACGTGTTCGGTATAATTCAACCCAATTCCAATAATGTTTTTTCTTGGTTTTTCGATAGGAGCTAAAATGGTTACTTCATCCATTTCATAAGCGATTTCTTCGAAAAAATTCTCAGGAGTTTCTGCAATCATTTCAGTTATTTCTGCAATGATTTCGAAGCCCATGTCAATTAATTCCAGCATATCGTTTGGTAATGGGAAATTGGAAATATCTCCAAAATCCTGCATGTCGATTACTTGATTGTTATGAATGAAGCCCAAACGAGGCTCGGTGTCTTGTGTTTTGTAAGTAAGTAGTTTCATTTAATTTTTATTATTGTTGAGACAAGGCAATGCCTTGTCTGTACTATATCAATTGGTGTCCGTTGTTTTCTGTTAATTCTCTTCCTTGAAATAAACCTAATCCTTCAATTACTGGTAAATCATTAAAATTGAATAAACAAGCATCTTCAGTTTCCGATAAGTTGTGATGCTCGTGCCAAGCCCAACTCGGAACACAGAAAATATCGCGTTCTTTCCAGTCAAAACGTTTTCCGTTGATGATGGTGTAGCCTTTTCCTTTGGCGCATTGGTAAACAAATGATCCTGTGTGTTTGTGGGCTTTTCCTTTGAAACCAGCTGGAAACAATTGCATGGCAGCTCCCATAGTTTGCATCACATGTCCGCCAGTTAATGGATTTGAATATTGCATAAAAATTCCATCAAACGGATTGATTTCTGTTACTTTTTGTGCTTCCAATAATGCTGGATACACCTTTTTCCAAGAAAATTTAAATAAAGGGGAATACGGTTTATCCCAAACTTTATCGGCAGGAATTAAACCTGCGCAACCGTAAGCAATTGGAGAATAATTTAAAGGAGCAATTAATTCTTGTTTTCCTTCTAAAACGGCATAATCATTGGCTTCTAAAGCATTCACTAACGGAATATCCAAACCATCTTGCCAAATACAAGTTTTTCCACCTTCTTCTACACCGTGTTCGTGCCAAGTGGAATTTGGTGTAATCACAAAATCATTTACTTCTAACATAATTTTATTACCATCTACAACCGTATAACCTTTTTCGCCTTCCATAATAAAACGTAGGGCAGAAGCACGATGACGATGCGCTGAAGTAAATTCACCTGGACGTGTAACTTGAATTCCGGTATATAACCAACCCACAGCAGCGGAAACGTCTCTACGCTTGTCGTTTACCAAATAAACAACGCGTCTTCCTGCTTGTTCAGGAGTTACCAATTCCGATGATTTTAGCACTAAATCACGTAAATCGTCATATTTCCATAACATAGGAACAGAGGTAGAGCGTGGTTCCCATGGTTCAATGTCATTAGCGACTGTCCATAAAGCACCTGCACCAAGTGTTTCTAATTCTTTATAATATGCCTTAAGTTCATCAGAGTCTTGTACTCGAGCTCTTCCGTAAACATCATCTGAATAGTTGTTTTCTTCCATTTTTTTTATTTTTAACTCCGACAGAGTTCAAAACTCTGTCAGAGTTGATAAATTTCTTATTCGATTATAAATTTAGTAATTTCATTTAAATTTTGAGATGATTTATGGTAATCTATAAAGTCTAGCTTTTTTCCATATAATTCAATAACATCTTGTCTTTTTAATTTTGTTGGTTTGTCTGATATAATTGATTCAAATGAAGACCAAGGATATAAATTCATTTGTTGAACAAAACCATGTTGAACTGGATTGTTGTGAATATAATAAATAAGATTTTGTAAATACCTTTCTGAAGTGATTTGCTTTCGCTCAAAAGGTTTTTCAAACAAAGCGCCTGTTCTATTAAATTTTTTATTAATAGCTTGTGTATAAGCATTAAATAAATGTCCAAATTGTTTTGATGGATCTAATACTTTTGGTTTTTCTACCGTTGAATATTCTAATTTTGAGTAATCAACTTCATTATCTAATTTGATATAAACCAAAATATGAAAATGATTTTTCAACAAACACCAAGCATAAGTTTCGGCAATTGGTGAAATATACCTATCAAATAACCTTAAAAAATGATAATAACTTTCGGAGTCAAAAAAAACATCAATACCATTATTACCACGATTATAAATGTGGTAGTAATTTCCTTTTTCTAATGGTAATGGTTTGTAGTTTTTCATATTTTATTTAACCTTTTAAACTCCGACAGAGTTTTGAACTCTGTCGGAGTTTAACTATCTTTAAGAACTATCTCTTATTAAACTCCTCGTGATTATCAATAAACGTAATTTTTCGAGTTGGAGCCGTGTTTACCCTCAAATCGAATATATCAAATCGATTGTAATGCCCTAAAATATCGTGCATTTGTTTCGGTTGGATGCATTTTGCTAAATCAATATCAGCATAAACCATTCCTTCTTCATCAATTAACGGTTGTCCAATGACAGCGCCATTTGGACCTATAAATCCAGAGAAAGCAGAACTTTTTCTATCCAATAATTCATCAACATTCGGAACATCAGCACGTAAAGCGTCTTTGATTTCTTGCGAAACGGTCGAACAAGAAACAATTGTAAATAATTTTCCTTCAAACGAATGCGCTGCTGCACGAATTTTAATCGCCTCCGCCATATCGTAATCAGGTGGCGCTACTGGTAATGAAATATAATTCGCGATATGAATCAATTCGCCTTGAGAAAGTAGCGTAAAACGCGCTAAAGTATTTGTATTTTCGCCACAAGCTAAGGTTCCGATTGGTCCAATTTCTGTATTGTAGACTTTTAAAGAAGAACCATCACCTGAAGACCAAGTTAGTTTTTCAGCCCATGTTGGGACTAACTTTCTGTGTTTTCCAATAATTACACCTTTGTTATCAATGATTAAATTGGTATTGTAAATTTCGCCATAGCTTTTACCTCGCTCGTTGATTCCCATCACAATATGAATGTCGTTGTCTTTAGCGGCTAAGCAAAGTTTTTTGATTTCTGGACCTGCTACGTCAACCGAATTTTTATATAATTCTTCATACCATTTACTACCTTGAACAGGCGTCATAATCCAATTCCAATACGGATATCCAGCGATAAAAACCTCAGGAAAAGCGATTAATTTTGCCCCGTTATTACTAGCTTCTTTGATGAAAGAAATAGCTTTGTCAACCGTTTTTTCTACATTTAGAAATACAGGTGACGTTTGAACGGTTGCGGCTTTGAATTTTTTGAATTCCATTTGTGAATTGTTTTTTTTTTTGGAACACAGATTGTAGAAATTTTTAAAATTTACATAATTTCTTGAATCCGTGTACCTAGTTTTATAATTCGTATTGCTTTATTTTATTCTTCATTTCTTCTGTAAAAGGTTCGGCTTTGATGCCGTTTCTTTCTGGATTGAAAGCTACATTTACTAAAGTAACTTCGCCTTCTAAAACGGTGTTTTCAGATTCATTTACAAACTGAAATCCGCAAAGTATGGATGAGTTTTTTAGTTCTTTTACCCAAAGTTTTTTGGTTAAGATTTCACCTAATCTAGCAGCATTTTTGAATTGAATTTTTAAATCAACCGTTGGAATCCCATTGGTTTCGTGCATTTTTGAAAAAGGACGATCTAAGGCTTCTTCAAACCAATCTTCTACTAAACAATTTAGCATTTCTAAAAATCGGGGATAGAAGACAATTCCAGCATAATCAACATGTTGGAAGCGTACTTTTTCTTGTTTTATGAATTCACTCATTATATATGTCTTGATACTTATTACTAAAATCTTAATACTTATTTCAATTTAAATCGTTGTATTTTCCCTGTCTCCGTTTTTGGTAAACATTCCACAAAATTAATGACTCTTGGGTATTTATAAGGAGCAGCTACTTCTTTGAACCAGTGTTGAATACGATTCTTCATTGCATCTGTTGCTTTAGTAGTATCATGTAATACAATATGAGCACAGACTAACATTCCTCGTTCTTCATCAGGTAAACCTACTACAGCACATTCCAAAATATCTTCGTGGGTTAAAAGTACGGATTCTACTTCAATTGCCGCAATATTATAGCCCGAAGAAATAATCATATCATCACCACGAGCCACAAAATGAAAATAACCTTCTTCATCTTGACGAAAAATATCGCCTGTGATGTTCCAACCGTTTTCTACGTATTCGCGTTGTTTTTCTTCTCGATTTAGGTATTTGCAACCTGTAATTCCACGAACGGCTAGTCTTCCAGCTTCATTTCTTGGTAATTCGTTACCTTCTGTGTCAATGATTTTGGCTTCGTAACCTGTAATCGCTTTACCTGTAGCGCCAGGTTTCATATTTTCTTCATTGGATGAAATAAAAATATGCAACATTTCGGTAGCACCAATTCCGTCAATGATTTTTAAACCTATAGCATCGTACCAATCTTGCCAAACTTTTAGTGGCAAAGTTTCGCCAGCAGACACACATTTTCTTAAACTTGAAATATCGTAATCTTGAATTTTGGTTGTGATGATGCGCCAAGCAGTAGGAGCGGTGAAGCAAATCGTTATTTTAAAATCTTGAATCGCTTTCAATAATAAATCGGGACTCGGTTTTTCGATTAAAAATGAAGAAGCTCCAAAATACATGGGAAACAACACCAATCCACCTAAACCGAACGTAAATCCTAAAGGTGGACTTCCTGTAAAAATATCGTTTGGAGTGGGTTGTAGTGAATACTGTGGAAACGCTTCGCAAATATTCAAAATATCTCTATGATAATGTGCCGTCATTTTGGGTAAACCCGTAGTTCCAGAAGTGAAACCAATCAAAGCCACCGAATCCGATTTCGAATGATAATTATCGAAAGTTTTAGGTTTAGAAGCCATTAATTCCTCCAATTGCGAATTTCCGTAAAAACAGGTTTGTTTTAAGAAATTAGATTTTACTAAGTGAATTTCTTCTTCCAATTCCTTATCGCACAACACATGCGAAATTTCGGCACAATCGATAATCGTAGTCAATTCTTTAGAACGAAGCAATGGCATGGTTGCCACAACAATTCCACCCGCTTTTAAAATAGCAAACCAACACGCGACCATCATGGGATTGTTAGCCGAACGAATCAAAACGCGATTACCAGATTGTAATCCTAAATCATCCACCAAAACATGAGCAATTTGATTCGCTTTTTCATATAAATCTTGATAGGTCCAAGTTTCCTCAAACGTACGAATACAACTATTATTTCCACGTCCTTCACGAATATGGCTATCTAACAATCTATCAACGCAATTCAGCATTTCAGGATGTTGGAATTGCGGTAATTCCAAAAAGGTGTATTCTGGTTGTAATTCCAGAACTGGCAAGCTATTGTGAGCGAAATTATCTTCGTAATGTTTCATAATTCCAATTATAGTTTGTTGCTTTTTGGTTTTAAAGCTTTTTTCATTCCTTCCACTTGTTTTCTTTCAGAAGCTTTTAGCGGATATAAATGCGAAACGCCCATTTTATATGGATTTGGAATGTCATTCGCTTGAAATTGTTCGTAAGCTTGAGCATTTCTAACGAAATTTGCATCCAACAATAAAGGTCGCCCTAAAGCCACTAAATCAGCTCTTCCGTTTAAAAGAATCGTATTGATTTGGTCAATATCTTGAATATAGCCAGCGGTTATAGTTGGAATATGAACCGTATTTCGAACCGCATCCGAAAAAGGTGTTTGCCACATTCTTCCCGTTAAAGGTTTTTGACCAGCTACTGTATTTCCTGTTGAAACATTGATGATATCCGCACCAGCATTTTTGAAAGCGGTTGCAATAGTAATCACTTCTTGTTCCGAAATTCCGTTTTCAGCCCAATCAGTTGCTGAAATTCGCACAGAAATTGGTTTATCCGTTGGGAATACTTCACGAATGGCTTTGAATACTTCTAATGGATATTTCAAACGGTTTTCGATGCTACTACCAAATTCATCAGTACGTATATTGGTTAATGGAGATAGGAATGAAGCCAATAAAAAGCCGTGATGTGCTTGTAATTCTATCAAATCAAATCCTGCTTCGTCTGCATTTTTAGCTGCTTGTACGAATTGTGCTTTGATTTTCGCCATGTCTTCCAATGTCATTTCCATTGGAACAGTGAAATTGTCATTGAATGGAATAGGAGATGCCGAAATTAAATCCCAAGGTGTTTCCATCGGTCCGTTGCCTTCCCAAGGTTTTTTAGTAGCACCTTTTCTTCCGGAATGTCCTAATTGAATTCCGATTTTTGTTTCTGTATTGTTATGTATGAAATCGGTAATTTTTTTCCATTGGTTTACTTGTTCTGCATTGTAAATTCCAGCACAACCTTCGGTAATTCTTCCGGTTTCAGAAATGGCGGTCATTTCGGTAATGATTAATCCTACACCACCAGTAGCTCGACTTCCGTAATGGACTAAATGCCAATCAGAAACCAATCCATCTACAGCAGAATATTGTCCCATTGGTGCCATAACGATGCGGTTTGGGAGTTCTAGTTGTCTAATTTTGAAAGGAGTGAAGGCTGCAGAGTTGGAAGTTGGGAGTTGGGAGTTGGAATTTTCCAAAAATTCGTTCAATACTTTATCGGTAAACGAACTATCTCTCAAACGCAAATTCTCAAACGTTACTTTTTTAGAGCGTGTCATACATCCAAACGCAAATTGTTGGAAAGGATGTTGCATATGACGATCCATATTTTCGAACCAATCTAAAGAAACTACTGCGGCATATTGAATCATTTCTACCGTATTTCTTCGGGTTTTATCGTATTGCTCAAAAGCAGCTTGTACGTTATTTGGATTCGCAATTACAGCATCCGATAATCCGATAGCACAATCCATTGCTAATTTGGTTCCTGAACCAATAGAGTAGTGGGCTGTAGCTTTGGCATCACCTAATAATACAATGTTGTTATGATACCAATTTTGATTCGTTACATGTGGAAATTGACGCCAATGCGATTTATTTGAAATCAGCGGATGCCCGTCTAATTCTTCTTTGAAGATTTCAGCAATTTTAGCCATTGTATCGGCTTCATTTGTCACTTCAAAACCATGCTTTTGCCAAGTTTCATCTGAACATTCAAAAATCCATGTACTCATACCTTCTTCGTATTGATAGGTGTGAGCCACAATAGTTCCGTGAGGCGTACTTCTAAAAAAATAAGTAAACGCATCAAGAGGTTTTGTAGATCCTAACCAAACGAAGCGATTTTTCTTTAATTCGATTTTCGTTCCGAATTCTTTTTGGTATTGGGTACGAATAGCACTTGCTATTCCATCAGAAGCTAAAATAATATCAGAATCGGCAAATTGCGATAAATCATCCACATTTTGTTCAAAATGCAGATTTACTCCTTCTTCGATACAGCGTTGATGTAATAATTTTAATAGTGTTTTTCGTGAACAACCACAAAAGCCATTTCCTGCAATACTTACTTCTTCACCATCACGAGCAACGATAATATCATCCCAATATGCAAATTTGCTACGAATTAATTCATACGACTGCATATCGCGTTTAAGGAATTCCCCTAACGTTTCGTCTGAAAAAACGACTCCAAAGCCAAAACTATCATCGGGTTTATTACGTTCGTAAATATCGATTTGGCAATGAGGCATTGCTTTTTTGGTTAATATCGAAAAGTAAAGTCCGCCCGGACCGCCACCTATAACTGTTATTTTGAGCCCTCTAACCCCCGAAGGGGGAATTATTGTTTTCATATATTTATTGTCTTTTGATTGAGAAGATTTCTCCTAATTTACTATAATTGGAACCTGCTAAACGGGCGACAGGCTTGTATTTGTCTAAATTGATTCTGTGATTTTCCATTAATATTGAATCGTCAATATGCATGGTAATAATTTTACCAATGATTATACAAGCGCCGCCATTTTGATGATTTTCAATAAAATAATGATGTACCATTTCACATTCAAAATGCACTAAACTTTCTTTAACACGTTTTGGTTTGACAAAAACAGCATCAATAGGAGTAACCCCAGCTAATTCAAATTCATCCACATCAGAAGCTACACTTTGAGAAGTGGTGTTCATCTGTTCTACAACTTCTTCGGTAACTAGGTTAACAACGAATTGCTTATTGTCTAAAATATTATTTAATGTGTCTTTGTTTTTGTTTCCTGTTCTTACCGTTGAAAACATCACATGAGGTGGGTCTTCGCTCACTACATTAAAGAATGAAAAAGGAGCAAGGTTATGGATTTCGTTTGCATCTATTGTAGAAATCCAACCAATGGGTCTAGGGATTACAGTACCTGTTAATAGTTTATATAATACAGAAGAATCTGTGTTTTGTATATCAAATTGCATGCTTGTGTGTTGTTTCTACAAATTAAATAAAAAACTATACTTAATCGCAATAAAAATGTAATTTTTTTTATTTTTCTAAAATTAAAAATAGAACGAAATTTACTTAAAATTATACTATTCATAATTTTAAACCATAAAAATTGGTATTAATAAAAAAATAAATTGAATTTTTTATCATATTAATTTTTGTATATTTTGCAAAATTAGTATATTTATGCAAAAATTATATATATGGAGATTTTATCATGTCCAAAATGCCAAAGTGACAATATTGTAAAAAGTGGTATTATTAAAGACAGACAGCGCTATTTATGCAAATCTTGCAATTACTACTTCACCGTCAATAAATTAGGTAAAAAGATAGATGATTATTATGTTACCAAAGCGTTACAATTGTATTTAGAAGGCTTAAGCTTTAGAGAAATTGAGCGTATTATTGGGGTTTCGCACGTTTCTATAAGCAATTGGGTAAAAGAGTTTAAAATTAAGAAACCACCACATCCTAATTACCATCCTACTTATAAGATATTTAAGCATCAAGAATTAGTAGAATTCCTTCAAAACAAGGATCAATTATCTGGTGCAGGAATGATTATTACAGAGCTAGGGGATAAATTTATGCTTATAAAATGGGAGCGTTTTAAAGATTAGCTATACTTATTAACATATATATATATCATAATTTTTTTCATTAACATAATTTTAGAATTTGGTCTTGTCAAAATTTTAGTTAACCAAATTTTAAATTATGAAAAAATTATTTGCAACAGCTGCATTACTACTTTCGGCTTTTTCATTTAGTCAAGGTTCACCAGATTATGGTGGAGGATTAAAAGTGAATATTAATGAAGATGGTTCTAAATACTTTAGAATTATATCATGGGCGCAATTTTGGGCTCAAAACAATTCAGATCGCCCATTAGATGCTAATGGTAATGAGCAATCCGATACCAATTTTAGTTTACGAAGAGCACGTATTCTTATGTATTCTCAAATTACTAAAGACTTTATGATATTGACTCATTTTGGACTTAATAGTTTAAATGGTGATAACATGAGTCCAGTAGGAACTAAAGATGCTTCACAATTATTTTTCCATGATGTTTGGGCGCAATATAGTTTAAACAAAAACCATGCAATTGGGGGTGGGTTACATTATTGGAATGGTATTTCTCGTTTAAACAATCAAAGTACTTTAAATATTATGACTTTAGATAACCAACGTCAGGCATGGGCTACGTTAGGATTATCTGATCAGTTTGCACGTCATATGGGAGTTTATTTAAAAGGTGCTATGGGTAAATTCCAATATAGAGTTTCTATCAACGATGCGATAACAAACAATTTACAAGCTACTACAACGCCAGTTAATGGAGGTGCTGCAACTTATACAGGTAGAAGACTTTTAGGTTCTAAAGATGCTGGTAAAACCTATGCAGGATATTTTGAGTATGCTATTTTTGATAGCGAAAGCAATTTCTTACCATACAAAGTAGGTTCTTATATTGGAACTAAAAAAGTGTTTAACATTGGTGCTGGATTTTTCGCACATCCAAATGGATCTGTAGTTGCTGATAATTCTGGTAATTTAAGTGGTGAAGATGTTAAAATATTTGCTTTAGATGCCTTTTATGATGCTCCAGTAGGAAGCAACGGTGGTGCTATTACTGCTTATGCGTTGTATCAAAATAACGATTACGGTAAAAACTTTACTTTAGGTACTACATATGAAACAGGTACTTTATTCCATGGGCATTTAGGATATGTATTACCTGTAAAAACAAAAGCTAAAATTCAACCTTATTTATCGTATGATAGCAGAAAAATTGATGCTATTAAAGATAATGCAACACAGTTTGGTATTGGAACTAATATGTACTTAAGTGGTCACAATGCTAAATTAACATTAGAATACCAATCATTAAAATATGCTACAAGTGATGCTGTGAATACATTAACACTTCAAGCTATGATTTATCTATAATAACTATAAAACTATAAAATTATGAGTGATCAAAAACACGCTTCGGCTTATTGGAAGGAAAATTTAAAATACCTTCTAATTTTATTAAGTATTTGGTTTGCTGTTTCTTATGGCGCTGGAATCCTTTTTAAAGATGCATTAAATGGAATTAAAATCGGTGGTTTCCCACTAGGATTTTGGTTTGCCCAACAAGGTTC
Source organism: Flavobacterium cyclinae (assembly GCF_021172145.1). NCBI lineage: Bacteria > Pseudomonadati > Bacteroidota > Flavobacteriia > Flavobacteriales > Flavobacteriaceae > Flavobacterium > Flavobacterium cyclinae. The sequence goes on along the minus strand of NZ_CP089095.1, from coordinate 1,691,839 downwards.
AATCTATGTCTTTGTTATTTTAATTTTTGTCTACGTTCGATTGATGAACAAATTGGATAAAAAATACGGATTTGACGAATAAATTATTAACTAAATAAAAAAATTATCATGGATGTATTGACTTGGACCTACATCATTGTTGGGTTAACATTTGCTTTATATATTGGAATTGCAATTTGGAGTAGAGCGGGTTCTACTAAAGAATTTTATGTTGCTGGTGGAGGCGTTTCTCCTTTAGCAAATGGTATGGCAACTGCTGCCGATTGGATGTCTGCTGCTTCTTTTATTTCTATGGCAGGTATTATTTCATTTGCTGGTTATGATGGAGCTGTTTACTTAATGGGATGGACTGGTGGTTATGTGCTTTTAGCATTATTATTAGCACCTTATTTAAGAAAATTTGGAAAATTTACGGTGCCAGATTTCATTGGAGAACGTTACTATTCAAATACTGCTAGAACTGTTGCTGTAATTTGTGCTTTAATTGTATCATTTACTTATGTAGCAGGACAAATGAGAGGAGTAGGAGTGGTTTTCTCAAGATTCTTAGAAGTTGAAATTGAAACTGGAGTTGTTATTGGTATGGTGATTGTATTATTTTATGCTGTACTAGGAGGAATGAAAGGAATTACATATACCCAGGTGGCACAATATTGTGTATTAATCTTTGCTTTTATGGTTCCTGCAATTTTCATTTCGATTCAAATGACAGGAAATCCTATTCCACAATTAGGAATGGGTGCTTCGGTAGCTGGAAGTGAAACTTATCTTTTAGATAAATTAAACGGATTATCTACTGAATTAGGATTTGCAGAATATACCAATGGATCAAAATCAATGATTGATGTATTTGCTATTACATTAGCATTAATGGTGGGTACTGCTGGTTTACCACACGTAATTGTTCGTTTCTTTACAGTTAAAAAAGTTAAAGATGCTAGAAAATCTGCAGGATGGGCTTTATTATTAATCGCTGTATTATATACAACTGCACCTGCTGTTTCTGTATTTGCTAAAACTAATTTAATTGAAACTGTTAGTGGAAAAGAATATGCTTCAATGCCAAAATGGTTTACTAATTGGGAAAAAACAGGTTTATTAAAATTTGAAGATAAAAACGGTGACGGAAAAATTCAATATTATAATGATAAATCTAAAAATGAAGAATTTTTAGCGGCTCAAGAAGCAAAAGGTTACAAAGGAAGTGAGTTAACAATTGATAATGATATTATGGTATTAGCTAATCCAGAAATTGCACAATTACCTAACTGGGTTATTGCTTTAGTGGCTGCTGGAGCTTTAGCTGCTGCTTTATCAACTGCTGCTGGATTATTATTAGTAATCTCTTCTTCTGTTTCTCATGACTTAATCAAAAAAATGATCAATCCTAATATTTCTGAAAAAGGAGAATTATGGTCGGCTCGTGGTGCTGCTGCTGTAGCGGTAGTAATCGCAGGTTATTTCGGAATTAATCCTCCAGGTTTTGTGGCTGCAGTAGTTGCATTAGCATTCGGATTAGCCGCTGCTTCATTCTTCCCAGCTATTATCTTAGGTATTTTCCATAAGAAAATGAACAAAGAAGGAGCTATTTCAGGAATGGTTGTTGGTCTTTTATTAATGCTTTTCTACATGTTGAAATTCAAATTTGGATTATTTGATGGTGGAAAAGAAGCGGTTGATGGCTTAAAAGCTGACTGGTGGTTTGGAATTTCTCCAGAAGGATTTGGTACTATTGCAATGATTGTTAACTTTATAGTGGCAATAGTTGTAAATAAATTTACACCAGCTCCACCACAAGAAGTTCAAGATATTGTAGAACACATCAGAATTCCATCTGGTGCGGGTGAAGCTGTAGCTCACTAATCAAAAAAATATGATATTTTTACACTCTGCTCTTGGTTTTCGAGAGCAGAGTTTGTATTTTTAGACATCTTATATTATCTAGAAAATGAAAAAAAGGCATCAACAAAAATTAGTAGTTATTTCCATGTTACTATTATTAGTACTTAATTTACCTATTTTACTGCTGTTTGATAGTGCTGACGCATTTTTTGGTTTGCCCATAATTTATATTTACATCTTTTCTATTTGGATTTTTTCAGTATTAATGTCTTGGATTGTAGTACAACGTTATTATGAATAGTGCACTATTATTACTCATCTTATTAGGATACTTGGCTTTCCTTTTTTTTATTGCTCACTGGGCTGAAAAAAAAGAAAATATCAAGTGGACGAATAACTCGTATATATATTCACTCTCATTAGCGGTTTATTGTACGGCATGGACCTATTATGGAAGTATTGGAGTTGCGGCTAATTCAGGTTTAAACTATCTTCCTATATACATTGGGCCTATCATAATTATTCCTGCTTGGATCATAGTTTTAAAGAAAATTATTCGAATTTCAAGAGTAAATAAAATATCCAGTATTGCCGATTTTATTTCACTTCGTTATGGAAATAGTCGATTTTTAGGGGCTATTGTAACTGTAGTATGCATGGCTGGAATTTTACCCTATATTGCCTTACAATTGAAAGCCATTTCTGAAACGTTTCATATTGTTACAAAAACAAGTTCAAGCTCTAATATTTTAGATGATACAACAACTTATGTATCTATAGCTTTAGCCTTATTTGCTTCTTATTATGGTACACGATATGTGGATGCTTCTGAAAAAAGAAAAGGAATTGTTACTGCTGTTGCACTTGAAAGTGTATTAAAATTAGTCTTCTTTTTAATAGTTGGAATTTATGTAACGTTCTTTGTATTTGATGGTTATGACGATATTTACAGTAAAGCTTCTCTATTGCCAAATTTCAAAGAGAAAAATACAATAGGTGGATTAGAGCAAGGATTAAACTGGTTCTTTTTAAGTATGGTTTCGCTTTTTGCTATATTTCTTTTGCCAAGACAATTTCAAATGTCGGTTGTAGAAAATAATAGAGAGCGTCATATTAAAACGGCAATTTGGCTATTTCCACTTTATTTGTTGTTATTCAACTTATTTGTTTATCCTATTGCATGGGGAGGGAATGTTTTGTTTGAAGGTCAAAACAGTAATGCAGATACCTATTCGCTTTTAATTCCACAGTTTTTTGACAATAAAATCTTAACGGTTTTGGTTTTTTTAGGCGGATTTTCTGCTGCAATTTCCATGATAGTTGTTTCCAGTATTAGTTTATCTACTATGTTGAGTAACAACTTATTAATTCCTTATACCTTTTTAGGAAAATTAAAAAATGAAGAACAAATCATCAACAACAAGAAAATTGTAAACATTCGTAAAATCGGTATATTTTCTTTAATTATTGCAGCTTATTTTATTTACCGATTTTTCGCTTTGGATTACAGTTTGGTTTCTATTGGACTGATTTCGTTTGTTATTATTGCCCAATTAGCGCCAGCTTTCTTTGGTGCTATTTTATGGAGAAGAGGTTCTCGATTAGGTGCTATTTACGGAATTATCATTGGTTTTTTAATCTGCATATATACTTTATTGTTACCGTATGCTATTGGATTAACCAATGAGGAAAGTTCCTTTATTTCAGAAGGATTTATGAAAATCAAACTGTTAAAACCATTTCAACTTTTTGGATTGGATTATTTACAACCTGTTCCTCATGCTTTATTTTGGAGTATGTTATTTAATACACTGACTTATTTTGCTGTTTCTGTGAGTTTTAAAGGGAATTATCGCGAACGCAATTATGCCGAAATGTACGTTGATATCGATAAATACAGCACCAATCATGAAAATGCCTTCGTTTGGAAAGGAACCGCTTATACGCGTGATATTGAAAAGGTTTTGATTCGATTTTTAGGGGAAGAACGAACCAAAAGAGCAATGAATATTTTCAATTTAAAATATAAAGTGGACAAAGATCAAGAGTTGGCCGATGCGCGATTAGTGAAATTTGCTGAAAACCTTCTAACGGGACATATTGGAACAGCTTCTGCTCGAATTCTGATTTCAAGTGTCGTAAAAGAAGAAAAAATTACCTTGCCCGAAGTATTAAAAATTCTAGAAGAATCTAAAGAGAACATTACCATCAATAAAAAATTGACAGAAACCTCAAACGAACTTCAAAAAATCACATCCGAATTACAAAAGGCAAATGAAACATTGGTTCGAAAAGACATTCAAAAAGATGAGTTTTTAGATACGGTAACACATGAACTTCGAACCCCAATTACCGCTATTCGAGCAGCAAGTGAAATTTTACATGACGATGACGAAATTCCCGAAGAACTTCGAAAACAATTCTTACAGAATATTATATCGGAATCGGATCGTTTAAATCGATTGATTGATAAAATATTGGATTTAGAAAAATTTGAAACCGGAAAACAAACAATTCATCCTAGTCAAAATAACTTAATAGCCACAATTGAACATTCGATTGAGCCTTTACAACAGTTGATAAAAAATAGAAATATCAGCGTGTATATTGAAAGTAAAGATACTATTTCAGCGTATTATGATGAAGATAGAATCATTCAAGTAATTACCAATTTACTTTCAAATGCCATAAAGTTTTGTCCTGAAACAGAGGGATTAATTACTATTCAAGTCAAACAAAACGATAATTTTGTTGTAACATCGGTTCAAGATAATGGAAAAGGTATTAATCCTAACGAATTTGACGTTATATTTGACAAATTTTATCAAGCATCCAATCAGAATTTTAAAAAACCTGTGGGTAGCGGCTTAGGATTAGCTATTTGCAAACAAATTATAGAACATCACAAAGGAAAGATTTGGGTTGAACCAAGTGTAAAAGGTGCTTGTTTTGTATTCACTTTGCCAGTTAAAAATATTGAAAATTAAAAAAGACCATGAAATCGCTAACAATAAAAAGTTTGTTGAAAACATACACCTTTAAAAATAAAGCGATTACATAAGACCTTTAAAAAACAATAAGAAAAACTTATGAAAAAGATTTTAATTGTAGACGACGAACCTAACATCGTAATGACACTAGAATATACGTTCAAGAAAAGTAATTATGAAGTATTCATAGCACGTGACGGACAAGAAGCTTTAGATATTGTAACAACCAATTTCCCAGATGTCATTATATTAGATATTATGATGCCTATGGTGGATGGTTTTGCTACATTAGAGCAAATCAGAAAAGACGCTAATTTACAACACACTAAAGTGATGTTTTTATCTGCAAAAAACAAAGAAAGTGACATTGAAAAAGGGTTGGCATTAGGTGCCGATGCTTACATGACGAAGCCCTTTTCGATTAAAAAAGTAGTGGAGAAAGTGGAGGAGTTGTTATCATAAATTTAAAAATTCAAGCTTTCTTTTATAAACATTATTACAGAATATAATTTATTTACCTTTTTTCCAACCACCCAGTTTGTTAAACCATAAAGCATCTATTGGATAAGTGTGAATTATTAAAACACATAGACACATTAGCTTTACTTTGTGTTGATTTTAATCCGAAATATCGATCGAAGCTTCGGACGTTTCACTTTTCATAGTTCACATAAGACCAACCACCCAGTTTGTCATGCTGTTAAGCATCTCATGGATAAGAGATTGATAATGAGTGATGGGTGATGGGTTGGCTTTTGCTTCGTAAAGCATTGTGTTCTTTGTGCTTTCTTAGTGCGCCTTGTGGTTAAGATTTTACACCGAGCTACACGGAGTTTCTTTTATTTGTATTGCGTTGAGAGAGCTACACAGAGCGTTTCACTTATTTATGTTTTCTAACCACCCAGTTTGTCATACTGTTAAGCATCTCTTGGATAAGTGATTGATAATGGGTGATGAGTGATGGGTGATGGGTTGGCTTTTGCTTCGTAAAGCTTTGTGTTCTTTGTGCTTTCTTAGTGCGCCTTGTGGTTAAGATTTTACACCGAGCTACACGGAGTTTCTTTTACTTGTATTACGTTGATAGAGAGACACAGAGCGTTTCACTTATTTGGGTTTTCTAACCGTCCAGTTTGTAATGCTGTTAAGCATCTAATTTGATTTTTGCTCTTGCACTTGAACTTTCTCTTGATATTTTTTTGGAACACAGATTGAAGAAAATTAAATCATCTTTAAAATTTAAATTTATAGAAATCTATAGAATTTTATTGTCTCATTTGACATCCTGAGTTTGTCGAAGGCTTATGAAAATGTTTAAACTGCACTTCTAAATTCTATATTCTAACATCTAATCTCTTAAACCTATACCTATTTAGCAAGATTAATTCATTTAGCATGATTTTATTTTCTACATTTACTAAAGAAAATAAATCACATAAATTGAATAATACAAATGAATTATTGCGATATTTATAAAAAAAGTATAACTTCTTCTGAAGAATTCTGGTCAACTCAAGCCAATCAATTAGAATGGTACAATTTGCCTTCCAACATTTTATCAACCGATAATAACGGTTACCCATTATGGTTTGCCGATGGAAATTTAAATGCTTGTTATTTAGCCGTAGATAAACATATTCAAGATGGCTTTGGCGAACAAATAGCCATCATATATGATTCTCCTGTAACGCAAACTGTTAAGAAGTATACATTTAACGAAGTTAAAACAGAAGTAGCTAAACTAGCTGGCGGGTTACTTTCATTAGGATTAGAAAAAGGAGATACCGCAGTAATTTACATGCCTATGATTCCACAAGCAGCATTTGCTATGTTGGCTTGCGCTCGAATAGGAGTAACACACTCAGTGGTTTTTGGAGGTTTTGCACCACATGAATTAGCCATTCGTATTGATGATTGCGAACCAAAAGCTATCATCACTGCTTCATCAGGAATTGAAATCGATAGATTAATAGCTTACAAGCCTTTGGTAGACGAGGCTATTGAATTAGCCAATCACAAGCCTGAAAAAGTACTGGTTTTCAATAGAAAATTAGGTGCAAGAGTTCCATTTAAAAAATATGATGTCGATTATGATGCATTGGTTTATGGTTCAGAAGAGACACCTTGCGTTCCTGTAAATGCTACCCATCCTTTGTATATTTTATATACTTCTGGAACTACTGGAAAACCAAAAGGAATTGTAAGAGATACAGGGGGTTACGCTACCGCACTTAAATTTTCAATGCAACATATTTATGATGCTAAAGAAGGTGATGTATTTTGGGCAGCATCTGATGTGGGTTGGGTGGTAGGACATAGTTACATCGTTTACGGACCTTTAATCAATAGAAATACAACCATTATTTTTGAAGGAAAACCTATCCGAACTCCTGATGCTAGTACATTTTGGCGTGTTATTGCGGAACACAAAGTAAATATTATGTTCACTGCACCAACAGCCATTCGCGCCATCAAAAAAGAGGATCCAAATGGAGAATTTATCAAACAATATGATTTAAGTAGTTTACGAATTCAATTCTTAGCTGGAGAACGTTGTGATGTTGCCACTTTAGAATGGTATCGCGAACATATTCCTATTCCAGCTATTGACCATTGGTGGCAAACAGAATCGGGTTGGCCAATGATTGCCAATATGATGGGAGTAGAATACTTACCTATAAAACCTGGGTCTGCAGGAAAAGCTGTTACAGGTTACGATATCCGAATTTTTGGAGAAAACGGACAAGAATTAGGACCTAATGAAGAAGGTTATGTTGTAATCAAATTGCCTTTACCGCCTGGAACCTTATTGGATTTATGGAAAGACAACGAACGTTTTAAAGCGGGATATTTGAATAAATTTCCAGGATACTACTTCTCAGGAGATGGTGGTTTTAAAGATGATGAAGATTACATTTACATTACAGGTAGGGTAGATGATGTTATAAACGTAGCAGGTCACCGACTATCCACTGCCGAAATGGAAGAAATTGTAGCATCACATCATTCAGTGGCAGAATGTGCTGTAATTGGAATTAATGACGAATTAAAAGGACAAATTCCTTTAGCGCTAGTAGTTGCTAAATCAGGTGAAGAAATCGAACATTTTCAATTACAACATGAAGTAGTGCATTTAGTTCGTGAGCAAATTGGTGCTGTTGCTTCATTACGAGATGTAGTAGTTGTTCAACGTTTACCTAAAACACGTTCTGGAAAAATTCTTCGTAAAATGATGCGAAGCATTGCTGATGGAGAACAATTCCAAGTTCCTTCCACAATTGATGATGAAGCAATTATCGATGAAATTAGAGAAGTTTTAGAACATGCAAAGATTGGAAGTTTTAAATAATATAGTCAAACTAACTATTAGCTACTAATTACTAATTACTAAACTATACCTATTTAGCAAGAAATTATAAAATTCTTAAAACATATTAGTTATATTTACATTATCAATATAAAAAAAACTAAAAAATGAGTTATTACAAAATACACGATTTAGAAAACTACTTTAAGATGTATAAAAAATCGGTACGTGAACCTAGAAAATTTTGGGATCGTATTGCCGATGAAAATTTTACATGGTATCAAAAATGGGATAAGGTTTTTGAATTTGATATGCAAGAAGCCGAATTTAAATGGTTTTTAAATGCAAAAGTAAACATAACAAAAAACTGTATCGACAGACATTTAGCAAAACGTGGCGATAAAACCGCTATTATTTTTGAACCTAATGACCCTAGCGAAGCAGCACAACATATTACCTATAATGAACTTTATGCTAGAGTTTCTAAATTAGCCAATGTTTTACGTGACCAAGGAATCAAAAAAGGAGATCGAGTTTGTATTTACTTACCGATGATTCCAGAACTAGCGGTTTCGGTTTTAGCTTGTGCAAGAATTGGAGCTATCCATTCTGTTGTTTTTGCTGGTTTTTCTGCTTCAGCAGTTGCGGCTCGTATTAATGATAGCGAATGTAAAATGGTTATTACTTCTGACGGAAGTTACCGTGGTAATAAATCTATCGATTTAAAAGGAATTGTTGACGAGGCTTTAGATAAATGTCCATCTGTTGAAACGGTTTTGGTCGTAAAAAGAACCAATACTGAAGTAAACATGAAAGATGGCAGAGATTTATGGTTACAACCTCTTTTAGATGCTGCTGTAGGAAACAATGTGGCTGAAATTATGGATGCTGAAGATCCTTTGTTTATACTCTATACTTCGGGTTCAACAGGAAAACCTAAGGGTATGGTACACTCAACAGCAGGTTATATGGTGTACACCGCCTATACTTTTAAAAATGTATTCAATTACGAAGAAAATGATATTTACTGGTGTACAGCTGATATTGGTTGGATTACCGGACACTCTTATATTTTATACGGACCACTTTTAAATGGTGCTACAACAGTTATTTTTGAAGGTGTTCCATCTTATCCAGATTTTAGCCGATTCTGGGAAGTTATTGAAAAACATAAAATTACTCAATTCTATACGGCTCCTACAGCAATTCGTGCCTTGGCAAAAGAAAGCTTAGATTATGTACAAAGATTCCCATTAAGTTCGTTAAAAGTTATTGGTTCAGTAGGGGAGCCAATTAACGAAGAAGCTTGGCATTGGTATAACGACCACGTAGGAGGAAAGCGTTGTCCATTAGTAGATACTTGGTGGCAAACAGAAACGGGTGGAATTATGATTTCTCCTATTCCTTTTGTAACTCCAACAAAACCAACGTATGCTTCTTTACCGTTACCGGGAATTCAACCTGTTTTAATGGATGAATTACGTAATGAAATCGAAGGAAATCAAGTAACCGGTGCTTTATGTGTTAAATTCCCTTGGCCATCTATGGCTAGAACAATTTGGGGTGACCACCAACGCTATAAAGAAACGTATTTTACCGCGTTCCCAGGTAAATATTTTACAGGAGATGGTGCTTTACGTGATGAAGTAGGATATTACAGAATTACAGGTAGAGTAGATGATGTAATCATTGTTTCGGGTCATAACTTAGGAACTGCTCCTATAGAAGATGCTATTAACGAACACCCAGCAGTAGCAGAAAGTGCAATTGTAGGTTTCCCTCACGATATCAAAGGAAATGCACTTTATGGATTTATTATTTTAAAAGAATCGGGTGAAGGTCGTGATAGAGCGAATTTAGCTAAAGAGATTAATCAATTAATTTCTGACCAAATTGGTCCGATTGCAAAAATAGACAAAATACAATTTGTAAGTGGTTTACCAAAAACCCGTTCAGGAAAAATTATGCGTAGAATATTAAGAAAGATTGCCGAAGGAGACTTTTCAAATTTTGGAGACATCTCAACTTTATTAAATCCAGAAATCGTGGATGAAATCAAAGACGGTAAACTCTAGTTTTTAGTTTTATTGGTTAAGAAACTGCTTCAGAAATGAGGCAGTTTTTTTATGCAAATGATTTTTTATTTTTAAAAAACAAAAAGCAAAACAGCAAAAACGGAAGAGTTGAAAGTATTATTTTAAAATTCAAACTCAATAAGCCTACGAATAAAAAAAGGAGTACAATGGGAGTTAATGCGTAAACACCTACCAAATTCCATTTTAAACTAAATTTTTTGAAAATCACTGCCATTACAAGCAATAATTGAGATAGTAAACCTAATAAAATAATAGGATGGGTAAGGTTTTGAAGCAATTGATTCGTGTTGGAAAAAACTTTATAGGTAGCTTCAAATACAAATGATGAATTATTAGGCCATTCCAAATAACAAAATTGGAAAGTTAAAAGTAAGCCTATATTAATCAAACGCTTCATAGGATAATTATATTTCTAATTTCTTTTTTAATTTCAAAAAAAGCAAGGCAGTAATAAAGGCATCACCACTTGCAGTGTGTCGGTCTGATTTTTTGATTTTATAGATATCACATAACTCATCTAATGAACTGTGTTGTTCAGAAGGTAAGTACTTTAATTTCTGATACATAACATCAGTATCCATCGCTTGATTTTTAAGACTTCCTACGTCTAATCGATTAAGCGCTTGATTGATCATTTCTATATCAAAATTAACATGATGCCCCACTAGAGTAGCATCTTTAATAAAATCTAGAAAGCGAATTACAGCTTCTGCCTCCACAATTTTTTCCTCTTTACCTTCTTTTAAAATCCCATGAATAGGAACAGATTCAGGCTTGAATATGTCTTGTTGTAGAAACACTTCCAAATAATCTCCTACAATAATTGCATTGTTTTGTATGGCAACAGCTCCAATTGATAAAATTCGATCTGATTTATAATCCAAACCCGTAGTTTCGCAATCAAAAACCACGAATCGCTTGTTTTTACTCTGATTTTCATCAAAATAAGACAAATAGGTTTCCCAAAATTTAGGGTAATCTTTTACTATTTTTTTAAACCAATTGAACTTCATATTACGTAAAATAAGTTAATTGGAAACGGTTTTTAATTACCTCTTGAATATCGTTAATAGGCTGGAAATCGTTTTTAAGTTTTACTTTATCTAATTTTGATAACTCACTTAAATTCAAATACCTACCATCGCTTTCACTTTTCAATCCTTCTTCAGTTCTAAACTTCAATAATTCGGCAAATGCTTCGGCACAAGCTTCATAAATAGCCGCATTTTGTGGTTCTAATTCTGCCAATTTAGAATACCTAGAAATTGTATTGGAAACATTCAAGATCCCTTTGCTCAACGATAATATACGAGCAGCGTCAACTAGCGGCATTAATGCTCTTCCTTTCAAATCAAAAGTATCTTTATGTTCGCCATCGCTTTCCACTAAAAACTGACGGAAAAAACCTAATGGTGGCGGATTTTTCAAGGCATCTGCACCTAAATAAGCAAAAAACAACTGATTATCATGGGTTTCTTCACTAACAGTAGTACTAATGGCGTCAACTAAGGATTCATTTCCATAAACAAAATCATAATCAAAGAAAATGGTACACATTAAAATTCCCTTTTCACCAGGGGCAGTTATCCACCCCTTGAATTGCTGCTGCCAATCGGTTACCGATTTACACCATAGGGGATTGCTTGCCATCATTTCGGCCGGGCAATATTCGTACCCCACTTTATTCAAAGTTTTGTTTACTTTTTCGGCTAAATCAAGGAAATAAGACTTTACAGCATCGTATTTTGCTTCAGGAACATCCTCGAAAACAATAGCATTATCCTGATCGGTAAGCAAAAGCTGTTCTTTTCTACCTTGGCTTCCCATGTTCATCCACGCAAATTGGGCTGGAGGAGGAGTACCTATTTTTTCAATAGCTAATTCAATAGCCCGTTTGGTAATAGCTAAATTGATTTCCCCAACAATAGAAGTAATATGATTAATAGGGACATTTTTATCTAACGAATGCTGAATTAAATCGGATAATTTTTCTCTAACATCTTTTAAATCAGCAGATTTTTGTGCTCTTTTGGATTGTTTTAACAACACGCCTGGGTTATTGGCTTGGGCAACCACAATATCATGTTCGGTAATTATACCCGTAATTTCTGAGTTATTTGTTCCATCTTTTGTTACACACAAATGCGAAACATTGTACTTCAGCATCATAATTTGGGCTTCCGCAATAGAAAGATTATCCGAAACGGTAATTACTGGAGAAGACATAATTTTATCAATAGTAACATCAATAGAGAATAAGCCCGTTGCAATTTTAGAACGTAAATCTTTATCGGTAACAATTCCAATAGGTTTGCGATTATCGTGAATTATCATACTACCAATTTTACTACTAGCCATGGTTTGAGCTACAAATTTTACGATATCTGTTGGAGAAGCCGTTATTGGATTAGCAGTGTATTTAATGGGTTGATAATACTGAATTTCAGCATTTTGATCGTTGTAAATTACATTTTCAGAAACTAATTTTCCTTTGTGATTTTTATCGTACGGATTTCGAGTATTAGAAGCAAAACTTTCCAAGAGAAAATTCAATACTGCCGAATTTCTAATTACATAAGGTTTAAAAGTCTCAATTGGAATAGCGTACACAATAGTTTCTTCACGAGCTTTTGCCGTCATTAAATAATTATTTTTAGCAAAAAACGGACGCAATCCTAAAATATCGCCTTCATCACATTTGTCAATTAATACGTCATCTGTATCTGAAGTAACCGATAAACCAATGGCTCCTGAAGCTACAACATAAAAATAGTCATGCGTAGGATCATTAATTTTAAATAAAGTTTGATTTTTTTCTAAATACAACACCACACAAGTTTTTGCAATATCAACTAATTTAGAATATTCTAAACTTGAAAATGGCGGGTAGTGCTTCAGAAAATCGGTGATGCGTTCGGCTATAGAGTTCTTCATAAGTATGCAAACATTATATAACGAAGATACGAAGATTATATAGCTTAATAAAACCAATTTCAATAATTTTTTATTTTACATAATGTATATTATAATTCATTAATTAGTGTTGTAAAAATGAAAAAAAAGCAACTAAAACGTTTGTATAGAAGCTACAGAAAGTTTAAGTTTGCAATCCCTTTTATAAGATGATATATGGAAAACAAACAAGCCCTTAAATTGATCGAAAAGATTCAGAAAGAATTATTTAAAGATAATTTTGAAGTTTCTGAAATTGTGAGTGATTTAAAAAAACTTAGAGAAATTACTTTAGAATTAAATAATCCTGTTGTAACAAAAGCGTTACGCTTAGCTTACGAACATATTGAAAATAACAATGGTTTTTTCATTGGTATTCCAGATGACGAACCTGTAGATAGCAAAGACGAAAATGTAGAAGCTTCTATTTCTGAAGAAAACAATGTTGAAAGTTTTAATTATTTCCTTTCGCTTTTAAAAGATTTAGAAAAGAAAAACAACTTCTTAGATTTAAAAGAATACAACAAAGCGTTTTTAGCATTCTAATTTAATTCTATTTTACATAATATTAAATCGGTATTTATTTTACCGATTTTTTTGTTTTTCTTAACGCTTAATAACCGCTAAACTCCTTATTTTTGCTCAAAATTTTACCCCAATGTCTAAAACTAAAAAATCTAAAGTAAAATTATTACACCAATATTATAAATACACCGGCTTTTATTCCTTTATTTGGCAAGGTGTTAAAGGTGCCATTTTACCAACCGCAATTATCGTTGGTATTCTTTTTTATGTGAATTATAAAGTCATCAATTTAAATGAAGCCTTAGTTTACGTTACCCAAAACTTTAGTGATTTCTTTATTTTTAGCTTGTTCTTGGCTTCTGAAAGTATTTTAGGTTTAATTCCACCCGATATTTTTATTGCTTGGACAAAAAATACCGAAAGCCCTCTACTCTACTTGGGTTTATTGGCTTTTTTATCTTATTTAGGAGGGGTTATTGCTTATTTTATGGGAATGGCCATTGCAGCAGTACCTTCGGTTAATCGTTATTTATATGGAAAAATGGCCAAGCATATTATTAATATGCAAAAATGGGGCGGCTTCTTAATCGCTGTTGGAGCTTTACTTCCGCTTCCTTTTGCAATTGCTTGTTTGGCAGCAGGTATGATAAAATTCTCTAGAAAACATTTCTTTCTATTTGCCTTGCTTCGCTTTTTCCGATTTATTATTTACGGATTTGTAATTTACTCAGCTTTATCATGATAAAATCGTTTCGCTCCATTGCACTATTAGAAGGAATTTCCACTCTTGGTTTGTATTTTTTTGCAATGCCAATGAAGTACATGGCTAATGACCCTATTTATGTAAAAAACATTGGAATGGCTCACGGAATCCTTTTTATGTTGTATATTGCTTTTGCATTTTTGGTAAAAAACCAACAAAATTGGGATAGAAAAACTTTCATTATCATCTGTTTGGCTTCTATTTTTCCTTTTGGAACTTTTTATATTGAGAAAAAATACCTTCAAAATACACAATGAAAATTTTTAATTGGGCATACGACATCTTTAAAAACTTAAATTGTAGCGATTCGCTTTCTTCTTATTTGAATCTTGCTATCAATATTATAATTTTAGTTGTTGTAGCTTATTTATTAGATTATCTTTTTAAAAAACTATTCATTATTTTTTTGGCAATAGTAGCGGCTAGAACCAAATCTACTTTTGATGATTTCTTAGTTGCCAATAAAACAGCTAAATATTTAGCACACTTAGTTCCTTTACTTTTCGTTTACAAAACCGTTCCAGTAATTCTTAAAAATTTCACTTACTGGGAATACATTTTCGAAAAAGGAATTAAAATTTATATCATCATCTTATCGCTTTGGATTACGCGAAGTATCTTTAATTCGTTACGCGATTATTTAAAACAAAAACCTCGATTTAGCGATAAACCTATCGACAGTTACATTCAAGTAATCATGTTGTTTTTATGGTTATTCGGAATCATTTCTTTTATATTAATTCTGTTTGATGTTAGTAAAACCGCCTTATTAACCACATTTGGTTCGGTTTCAGCGCTTATCATCTTAATTTTTAGAGATACGATTTTGGGCTTTGTTGCCAGTATTTCGGTTTCGGTAAATGATATGGTTCGCATTGGCGATTGGATTACCATGGAGAAATTTGGTGCCGATGGTGATGTAGTTGAAATTAATTTGGCTACTGTTAAGGTTCGAAATTTTGATAATACAACTACTACCATTCCAACTTATAGTTTAATTTCTGATAGTTTTAAAAACTGGCGCGGTATGTTGGATTCCGATGGGAGAAGAATCAAACGTCATCTTTTAATTAAAGCCAATTCAGTGCGTTTTATTCAACCAGATGAACTTGATAATTTCAAGAAAATTCAGCACTTAACAGCGTATATCGAACACCGTCAAGCCGATATCAATAAATACAATGAAAACAACGGAATTGATAAAAGTGTCATTGTTAATGGTCGCAATCTTACTAATTTAGGTCTGTTTCGTAAATACATTAATCAGTATGTTGAATCGCATCCAGGGATTAATAAAGACATGCTTTTAATGGTGCGTTACTTACAACCAACAGAAAATGGTATTCCATTAGAAATCTATTGTTTTTCAAAAGATAAAACATGGAGCAATTACGAACATATTATGGCGGATATTTTTGACCACGTTATGGCTTCTTTACCTTATTTTGATTTAGAACCTTTCGAAATTGTAAGTACGCCAAGCCAAATATAGTAATTAACATCTAGTTCTTAATAACTTAAAATAACCTTCATTCAAATGGAGGTTATTTTTTTTAACTTTAATAGGTGAATACGTTAGGGATAAAATCACTATTGATAACCACAAAAAAAGGCAATATATGAAAACAAAAGACGAATCGCTTTTAGAAATAAGAGGCGCCAGTATTGGAGTCATAACGGAGCAATCAAGTGCTGAAGAACGCTTTCAAAATCAAACCTTACGCCCTATTTTAAAGTTTCAAAACGAACTCTTTATTGAAGTTTTTCGAAATTACGCCATCAAGCAAAAAGGAGTTTATTTCACACTTTCGCCAGAAAAGAAAGAAAATTACATTGAAAATGCAATCCAACGCGATATTAAATTCCGAAATTCATTAAAAGGAATTGTAATCGGAATGTTTACCGTATTGGAATACAAAGAATACATCCTAAATTCATCCAATTTAAACAAACGCATGATGAATTTATTAATTGAACGTTTAAAAAGTCAAATTCAGATTGTTTAATGAGTCAATGAGACAATTAGTCAATTAGACAATTAGTCAATGTGTCAATGAGATAATGTGCCAGTTAGTCAATGTGCCAATGCGATAATGTGCCAGTTAGTCTATTTGGCAATGGAAAGACAATAATTGACACATCTGCACATTTAGGAATTGGCTAATTATACAAAGATTCCCCATTCAAATCGGTACTTAGAACATCGCTCATATAATCAAAGAAAGGGCGCATGGCTTGGAAAGTTGCTAAAACTTCTTCCTGAAAATTAGGGGCTAGCACTTCTTTGTCTGAAAATTGACGCGTTACTAAATATTGCTTTTTCCGAATCAAATCGATAGCTGGATGCATTTTATCATAGCCTTTAGGAGCCGTTTTTAACTCCTCACCTTTCAACTCACCAAAGTATTTTTTAAAGGTAGCATCGGCAATAATCGCTCTAATTTCGGCATCATCCATTTCAAATTCTTTTCGAATGCGTTGTAAATCAGCAGCATTAGGTTCCCAAAAACCACCCCCTACAAAACTACCTCCTGGTTCTATATGCAAATAATAACCGCCTCTAAGTAAGGGCTTAGTTCGAGTAAACCCCACACTAAAATGATATTTATAAGGCGATTTGTCCTTTGAAAATCGAACATCTCGATAGATTCTAAACACTTGAATTCGCTCAATACTATCGGTTTTTCCTAACAGTTCTCCAACCGACATAAAAAACGATTTCACCTGCTTTTGTTCGGTTTCAAAGGCTTTCTTTTGGGAAGCAAACCATTCTCTATTGTTATTTGCTTTTAATTGCGATAAAAACGCTAAGCTCGAGGGTTGTAACATAGTTGTACTCATAATAATTAACGGCAAGTTACACATAATTTTCAGGGTCGTTCCTATAATTCTTTAATTTCTCTTTATAAGAGGTTAAAAACGCTTCCAGTTCGCTCGGATCTATTTTACCATCCTGTTCAATTTCTGATAACCAACTCGACCATTCTATGGATGATAGTACTAAAGCCATCACTCTTGTAGCAGCATAATATTCGGATTGTTTTAATTCTGGAAAGCGCTCCCCTACTTTTTGCGGTCGGACTGCATCAGAATCCCAAGTCATATAATCAAACAATTCAGTTAACGAGATGTTTTTATCTTTTATTCGCAATCCCTGACTGATTACTTCTTGACTTTCTTCCTCAATTTCTTCACCCCATTCAATAGTATCAACCATTTGCCACGCCTCTTTAGGTGTTGAGCCATGTAAAAGAAACCCTACCCTAATAGTTTCTGAAGCTTCTGCTAACGCTTCTTTATTCGTTTTTTTAAGGGAAAATTTATTTAAAAAATGCAATAATATTTGTTTGCCACTTGCCATACTATTTTTTCTTTATTCGTTTTATGGAATAGCGTATTTAGAGCTATTCTTTTACAATGTAATAATGATAAACATCATTATGTATCAAATAGAAATTGATATCTTGATGAGTGTAAATCTGAGCTTCTCCCGAATATTCATATAAATCAGCACTTTCGCACAATTGCTCATTCATCATTTTTAGTTTAACTCTTTTTTTATTTTTTAACGTAATAAAATATGTCCCGTTGTATGAATTACAATACGACATACTTGTACCCGTATTACTAAACAAACTACCGCCAGAAATGCCTTTTCGGGTTTGTTTATCAAAAGAAAAGGCATAAAAATTATCAAACTGAAATAAGGTGTTGGAGTTTATGTAATCTAATTCTTTAAATCTTTTAGAAAAGCCTTCCGTTACAGTGTCTTTAATTGGTAAATCATCGCTAAGTTCAATAGTACTATAAAAATTATGTTTTTCAATTATATCTTTTTTAAATAACAGGATATAGTTACAAGTATCCAATCTCGAATCCCCACTGTATTCAGTAGTTACATAAAACTTTATTTGATTCGTATTAATTTCTTTAACTAATGACTGAAGTTTAAGAGAATCTTTTGCATTAAAATAATCTATATTTTTCAAGGGCTTATAATTTTTGTCAGCATCTACTAACCAACTACAAACATTATTTTTATAAAAAATATAATCGTCAAAAATTTTAGCTCCTCTGCTTACAAGAAGTGAATCTGCTACTACTCCATTTTTATTAATTTTAAAAAGTAGTGTCATTCCCAATTCCTTTGGATGTCTTTTTTCGATATAAACATCACCAGAGGCGGAAATGAAATTATTGTAAATGAAAACATTTTCATTACAATTTTCTGTCTTTATTTTGGTAATGAGCCCTTTTTTAGTCAATTCATCATAAGTAAAATAGGTTGTAGTATCAATTTTAGTATCCGTTAAAAATGCATTGATAGGTTCATTTTCCCATTTACTTGAACAAGAAATCAGAAATACAGAAAAAAAGGCCAATACTATTTTCATATTCAATTTATTACATTTTATTTACGTATGAAAGATAATCAAATTTAGGAAGATATATCTTTTTATAGTAGTCGTTATACGATATTACATCCGAAAACTCATTCTATTTGCGCAGTAAAAACTCCTGGAAATATGAATGATATATAGATAACAGATTTTCAAAAATCATATTTTTTTGTTTTGATTTATATTTATAATGTGCTACATGATATTCTTCATCTACTTTTTCTATTTCATACAAATAATTGTACTCTTTGTAAAAGAAATAACAAAGGGTATAATTTGATCCTTTTAATGCCAAATCCATTTCAGGATAATCCTTTATAACAGCATTATAATCTGCATAGTTTTTAACCAATGATTGCTCTTTATTGGTTGCATTTAATTGATAAACAGCAATCGATTTTGAGGGTATCGCCTCATAAAATAAGATACAAACATCGCCATCCCGTTTTGCATAAATGGCTTTTTCTTTGAATTTATTTTCAAGTTCTGTTGTTAAAATTTTGGTTTGAGTGGGAGATGAATTTTCAGAAGCTAATGTCAAAGGAAAATACGCTTTGTAGGCTTTAGGGTTCCCGTTTTTATCTTTAGCGGCAACAAATCCTTCTCCATTTTTTGTTTTTTCATTAATGCGATTGAATATTTTATCTAGTTCAATTCTACTTTTAGTAATAATCGAAGAATCTGCATGATGTCGTGTCATTACAATTTTATCAACAAATAGCATTGCCGTAGAATCTAGTGTAAATGCAACATTAAGTTTGATATTGTAGGGAATATCTTTCATAATACCTTCCATATTGAAGGACTTCCGAATTTCTTTATTTAAAAATTCATTAAAACATGCGGTATATTCTTGCTTATTCGTTACATTTTTTTCACAAAACGATGTTGTTGCTGGGCTGCTTTTAGAAACAGGAGTTTGAGCAAATCCAGCTAATGATAGCAATATAATTATAAGTTGTTGAAGTCTATTCATTTTCTAATTAAAAGGTGTATTAATAATTGAACAAATGGTATTTGTGGCATTTATTACAATTTGTTTGCTCTTATATAGGCATATGAGACCAAATCCTCTGGAAAATAATCATTTTTAAAAACCGTGCACTTTAAAAAAGTGAGAAGTTTATTATAATCAAATGTTTTCTTATGAATGGATTCTTGCACTTTTCCCCCAACTTTAAAGTATATTTTTTGAGTTGAAATGTCATTGCCTGTATTCTCTATTTCAAAAAGGAAAATAATTTCATTGTCTTTAGGTTGTATTTGTTCGTTTCTAAATCGACCCGTAATCAACTCTCCTCTTGTACTGCAAAATATGGTAAGTACAATGGCACTCATTCTATTACTCGTATCACCAAAAAAAACAGGATCAAATGCTTTTGTCATTTCCTTATCTGGGTTCACATAATTTTCCTCATAATACGTATCCATATAAGTTGACAAATCAATTTTAGTAGCTGTAGTATAACACTTAATTGTAAGCATTTCAACACTTTGAGCATTCAAACCTAAAGTAATTATTAAGAACAAGAACAAGTATACTTTTTTCACGATGTATTGGTGTTAATAATTTAATTATTAGGATTCCCTTTCTCCTTTTCTCTGTAAAATTCATACATCAGTTTTTCGGTATCGGTAGACAAGTAATTTTGGGACGTTTGAACCGAATCCTTACATTTTATAGCATATAAATTGACATCATAACCATAAAAAGCCAAATAAAAATTTTCATAATTAAACTTATTTTTCAGCAACTTAGTAGTTTTTTCAACTAACTCTTTTTTCGCTTTATCTGTACTATGGGTCATATTAGGCATATAACAAACTAAAATAACCGAATTATCAAAAGAATCAGCCTCTGCTTCAACTAGTTTATCATTTCCATGAAGGTTATCTTGAAAATAGGTCAAAAGGTATTCTGCAGCAGGATGTTCTGGCAAAATACTTGAAGCATATAATAAATCATTGTAGTGTTGCTGATAAGATTCCATTTCCTTATCTAGTACTAGTTCAGCTTCTGATTTAGGAGTACGCACTACATTAATTTCGGTATCACGAGTATTCGATTCTCTAGAGATTTTATTCACAAGACTATAGAAAAATAAAATACCAAAGAAAGCAGGAAAAATAAATAAATAAAACGGATGATTTGTGTCAGACTTAATGGAATCAATTTTTTGAATATCAGATGCTTTATACTGAATTGGATTTATTTTTTTACAATCGTTACAAGATAATTCTACTTTTTTACCTGTTGGAAATAAAGGAAATCCTAAATTAAAAAAAGTGGAATATACTTTAATGTTGATAGAATGACCACCACAATTTGTACATTGAAAATTCTTAGAATTTTCGTCTTTAGTTTTAGTTTGAAAAGAACCTATTATCATACTACAATTATTTAATAAAAAAGGAATTGATAGAATCTTTAGGAACTTCTTCTTCTCTCAATCTATTTGAAACACCTTTAAAAGTGTCTATCTTTTTTTCAAAGTCATACACAACAGAGTCTTCAGCACTCAAAACAGTATCATTTTCTTCCATTTGTATACTAGTTTCTGTTGGATGAATTTGATCTGAATTATCAGAACTAATTTCATCTTTAACCCCAATAAAAACGCCAACTATTATCGTAAGCAGGACTATAAATACAATCGCTAAAACTCCTAAACAACCAGAATATAGCCACAAAGGATTTTTAGGTGGGTCGATACTATTAATTTGATGGTACTTGTTTTTAATTTCTGCAGACCAATATTCATATTCGGTTTTTGTACCACAATGTGCACAAATCGCCACCCGCTTAATATGCAAAGGAATAATAGGAATAAAGAAAATTGAAAAATAATACCTTCTTGTTTCAATCATAAAAGATCCACGGGTATTACAATTGTAACAAAGAGTATCTTGTAGAAAGTGAGTTTTAATTTTAGTATTGTTAATACCTAAGAGTAGATCCATTAAAAAATGATTAGAGTATAGTTGTTTTTATAGTGATTATCTGAATTGAGAAATAAAAACCATATTATTTTTTGAAAAAATAAAGTTACCTTTTATTAGCAAGTCAAACAATACAAATTAAAGATATTTTATCTAACCATTCGTTTTTTTTATTCCCAATTTAAAATAACCAATATATTATGTGTAGCTAGTTGTAAAATCCTAACCACAAGGCACACTTAGAAAGCACAAAGAACACAAAGCTTTACGCAGTAAAAACCAACCCATCACCCATCACCCATCACCCATCATCCATCACTTGTCCAAGAGATGCTTTACAGCATGACAAACTGTGTGGTTAGGAAACTAAAACAAGTGAAACGCTCTGTGCAACTCTCTCAACGCAATCCAAATAAAAAGAAACTCCGTGAAACTCGGTGTAAAATCTATGTGTCTATGTGTTAAAAAAAAAATCCGACAACATCACCCATCACCCATCACCCATCACCCATCACCCATCACCCATCACCCATCACCCATCACCCATTACCCATCACTTATACAAGAGATGCTTTACAGCATGACAAACTGAGCGGATATAAAACTAAAACAAGTGAAACGCTCTGTGCAACTCTCTCAACGCAATCCAAATAAAAAGAAACTCCGTGAAGCTCGGTGTAAAATCTATGTGTCTATGTGTTAAAAAAAAAATCCGACAACATCACCCATCACCCATCACTTATACAAGAGATGCTTAACAGCATGACAAACTGTGTGGTTAGGAAACTAAAACAAGTGAAACGCTCTGTGCAACTCTCTCAACACAATCCAAATAAAAAGAAACTCCGTGAAACTCGGTGTAAAATCCTAACCACAAGGCACACTAAGAAAGCACAAAGAACACAAAGCTTTACGCAGTAAAAACCAACCCATCACCCATCATCCATCACCCATCATCCATCACCCATCATCCATCACCCATCATCCATCACCCATCATCCATCACCCATCATCCATCACCCATCACCCATCATCCATCACCCATCATCCATCACCCATCACCCATCACCCATCACCCATCACCCATCATCAATCACTTATCCAAGAGATGCTTAACAGCATGACAAACTGTGTGGTTAGGAAACTAAAACAAGTGAAACGCTCTGTGCAACTCTCTCAACACAATCCAAATAAAAAGAAACTCCGTGCAGCTCGGTGTAAAATCTATGTGTCTATGTGTTAAAAAAAAATCCGACAACATCACCCATCACTCATCATCCATCACCCATCACCTATCATCCATCACCCATCACCCATCACCCATCACCCATCACCCATCACCCATCACCTAACACCCATCACCCATCACCCTTCCTAATTGGAAACAAAACACCATAACAAAAACCACTCACTAATCCCCCAATATGCGCTGCATTATCAATTCTGCCGCTACCAATAAGCCCCATAACCAAATTTATCCCAATATAAGCTAACAAACTATACAAAAAGCCCGAATCAATCTTATACGGAAACGATTGATAAATAATAGCTGCAATAAAATAACCATACAATCCAAAAATAGCACCCGAAGCTCCCACACTTATCGTAGCATCATACCACATACAACTAGCTACACTAGCCACAATTCCGGTAACAATATACAGCAATAATAAACGCCACTTTCCTAACAAAGATTCCAAAAAGAGCCCCGCAAAAAACAACGCCATCATATTCATTAGTAAATGAAGAAAACCTCCGTGAAGAAAAATACTACTCAACAAACGCCAAATTTGACCTTCTGAAACCAAGGGCTTAAAATTAGCACCAAAACGCAACAAATCGCCACCCTTAACATGCATAAACCCAAAGCCAAAGAAAAACAACAAAAGGAAAATCAACACATTCAAATGAATCAATACAGGAGTTGTAAAAAAGCCTTTTTTGGGCACTAATAAAACAAGAAAATCCTCCAAATCAGATTTGGTTTTTAAAGTTCCATTTTTATACAATTTAATTCGTGTTGGATTTAATTTAACAAATAGAAAAATCAAAGAAATTACAAGAGTACCAATACCCCAACTATAAAAGATCCACTCAAAAGTACTACCTAATCGCGATTCAAACGTGCCGTGTTTTCTTTTAAAAACAACAACATCTTTAGAATCCGCATAAAAACCTCTGTTGATTGCAGCTTCAAAACTCACTAACTCATCCGATTTACGATACTTCTCTAGATAAGAAAAATTGGAAAAATTGGTGACCCTAAATAAACGCTCTGATTCTTGTATAAATACGTTGGCTAGTCTAGCTTTTTCATTGGGCGACAAATTATTATTTATTCGTTTGGTATAATTCTCCCCTATCCAATAGGTACAAGCAAATCCATTCGTATCCCTAGCGGTATTAAACATAGGAATAGCAAGGTACAATTCAAAATTTAAATCCTGCCCATACTTCCCTGAAACACTGGAGGTTTTATAAATTCCCAAATGAGTCGTATCTAAATAAAATACATTTACATCATAATATTTTGATTCGGGTAACTTGGAAATCTCCGTTATACGATGCACTTTCGTAAGGGTTCCTGTAGCTTTATCAATATAGTTTTGGGCAACTATTGTTGGAATACACATTGATAAGGCAATAATAAGTTGTATTCCAAAAGTGTCTTTTCCAGGAGCCAACTGTAGAATATGCAAACGCGGGCGAATAATAAAGTACACCAATAAAATAGAAATGAGCATCGGAAATATATAATCGATGTACATTTTGTTGATAGCCACCCATTTTGTATAAATACAGAAGAACCAATTCAAAAAAGTGTACCCCACTATAAAAAGCGAGGAAATCAAAATATAAGGTAAAATAAGAATGGATAAGCGAACCGAAAAATACTTCATGAAAACCACTTAATTACTTCATCAACTTTTTCAATTTCTTAGTGGGTTTCATGTTGTTTTTCTCATTCTTACAATAAGCAATTAACAACTCCACTACTTTATTATGAACTTCATCTGTCGTTAATTCAATATCTTTATGTTCCAATACTACTTTTGTCATACTGGTCATGTATAAGCCAAATAAATCAGTATTGCCTTCCGTTAATTCTACCGCATTAGCGTCTATCGAAAACGTATAATCCGTTCCTTCCATCCACTTTAAAATGTATTGCGTTGCCGACAAACGATTCAAATTGTTTTCCTCATGTGGTGTACTCAATAAAAAGGTAGCACACTCCAGTACTTTAGGCTCTGCCTTTACATAATCTTCCGCTTTTTTAAACGAATTCAAATCTAATGTGGTAAAATCTTGTGCCACCAATGGTAAACAGCTGATTAAAAATGCTACTAAAATTAGTTTTCTCATAAATATAAAATTAAAATTAATTATTACTTGTCATTCCGAGCCCGCTAGGAATCTCCTAACCCTAGGCACACGCTTTACGCAGTCAAAGCTGTCATTCCGCCAAAATAGGAAACTCCTACATCGTAGGCTTTTGCTTTACGCAGTAAAGCCCACCTTCCCCATTCTATCCATAACCCATTCATCATTCAACGTTAGTTTATAATCTTATTTCTTATAATATCTAAAATTGCAGTATGAAAATAA
Organism: Flavobacterium cyclinae; assembly: GCF_021172145.1. Lineage (NCBI taxonomy): Bacteria > Pseudomonadati > Bacteroidota > Flavobacteriia > Flavobacteriales > Flavobacteriaceae > Flavobacterium > Flavobacterium cyclinae. The sequence goes on along the minus strand of NZ_CP089095.1, from coordinate 1,666,418 downwards.
AACGTTTTCTTCAAATCATCAGTTTCATAAGCAACATTTTCAAGCACAATTACACTTGTCTTCGTTTTTGGAAAATAAAAGTTCATCGAAACAAAACCAGGAGCAAAACCGGTCTGTCCAAGTTGCAAAACATTATCTTTGGTATCAACCGTTATTCCGTATCCATATTCCGTAACTCCAAATATTGGGTGATTACGAACAGCTCCCTTTTGTTTGGTCTTTACCATTTTCAGTGTACTCCTTTTTAACAATTTTCCACTATAAAATTTTTCGTTCCAAATAGCTAAATCTTCGGCTGTAGATAAGAAAGAACCAGCAGCAACATAGTTTTGAAATGTTTCGGTTTCAAATTCAATGATACCATTTTCATTTTCTGTATACCCTTTAACCAAATTAGTATATGCTTTAACGTCAGGATGGAACGTGTTTTTCATTCCACATTCCTCAAATAAGTTTTTTGAAAGCATTGCAAATGATTTACCAGAAGTACTTTCAATAATTTTAGCTAATAAATCATAACCAATTTGTGAATAGGAATATTGTGTCCCAACTGGAAAACTTGTTGGTTTGTCTAATTGAGTAATACCATGCATATGCGTCAACAAATGATGCACAGTAACCGTATCTGCCCAACTTTGCGTCAATTCAGGTAAGTAGTTACGAATGGGTGTAAATAAGTCAACATTCCCTTTATCAAATTCTCGAAGCACTAAAATTGCTGTAAATTGTTTGCTAATTGAACCTATTACAAATTGATCATTGGGTTGTAAAGGCTCTTTTTTAACAATGTCCGAATAGCCAAATGTTTTAAAATAGTTGGTTTGCCCTTTTTGTGAAATAAGAATTACACCGTTAAAAGGCTTTGTAGTTGTAGACAAAATTAAACTATCAATTTGTTTTTCAATAGTATTTTGCTGTCCAAACGTTACAAGTGTAGATGTAAGAAAAAGTAGTAAAAAAACTAGGTATTTCATTGTTGTGCTTGCTGTTGCTATATTATTTTATAATTTTTAAAATTTGGTGTTTGCTTGTGCCAACTCTTCAGAACCGATATACATCACTCATTGTCAGAGAGCATTCATCAAACTGTCAAAACATTCATCATTCAACATTCTCTATCCCTTGTCATGCTGAACTCATATCCTCCTTGTCATGCTGTCCCGACGCTTCGGGGTCGTTTCAGCATCTCCTACACAGTAAGCAATCGCTTTACGCAGTCAAAGCTGTCATTCCGCAGATTAGGAATCTCCTACATCGTAGGCTTCCGCTTTACGCAGTGAAGCATACCCTTTTCACTTTTTACTTTTCCCTTTTCACTTTTTACTTTTTACTTTTTACTTCTCCATCCAAATAATACCAAGGAATCCCCAACAACCCCTCCTTGTACTCTACCGCCACCTTATCATTAATCTGATACTGCTTATATTCTTGGGGAGAAACAGAGATATTCTCCGCGTCATAATGGTGTCCCCAAGGTTTTACTTTAACATAAAACGTTCTTCTACCTTTACTACTTCTACTGATACGCTTATCAATCACCTCGGTATGATATTCCTTAGGTTCCGAATAATCAAACGTACAATTCACAGCCACAACAGCACTATAACTATAAATAAAAAAACTAAAAACTATCGAACCATAAATCCACCACTTGTCTTTATTCGAATCCGAAATTTGCTGATGCGTAACCAACAAAAATAAACAAATTCCCACAAAAGCAATAGTACCTGCGATAATAACCGCTACAAAAGAATCCGTTTCATAATCTAACAAAGTACGAACTACAATAGCCCAAGCAGGTAAATCAATAAAATCCGCTACATCATACTCGTCTTTTGAATCACGATCAATTTCTACCAACGAAGCAATACTGGGCTTGTTTAAACCATTCAAAAACATTCCCACAAAAGGAAGTAACAACAACGCTAGTAACAAATAGTCATAAGGTCTAGGATAAAACACAAACCACAAACATAGGCCAATAGAAATATATTCCAACCAATCGAGTTGGTGTAACTTATATACTATAATGGACTGATTTTTAGCTTTTTTATTCGTTTTGATAACTTTCATTTATTTGTTAATTTCCTCTATAAATGCAATTTAATGATTTAATCTAAATACATAGTAATTCTAAAAGCCAAGGTTTTATTTTTAAAGCTCGGACAGTAATTTCTTTCTTCATTGAAGTATAAATTGAAATTACTAAATGTTTTATCATTAGTATTTATTCCTTTTAATTCATCATTTGAATAGAAAAGATATTTGTCTGAGTTTTTGTGCTCGTATGGTTTATGTTTTCGAATTCCAACGTTTCTTTGTTGATAGCTGGTACTGGGCAGTAAGTTTTATCTACCACCACCTAAACCGAATTCATTAGTAAAACCACAAGTTCTACATTTTGTTGTAATTATATTATCCATAAATTATTATAGTTTTTAAAACGGTAAATCATCGTTATCTTTTGGTTCTTCATCAGAAGGCAAATCTTCATTTATGGTAAATGTTATTTTATCATCTTCAGAAACAATTTTCCACGCTCTAATATCGGTATACCATTTACCATTAAATTCTCTACTTTCCAAATCAAAATCAATTTCTAATAGATTGCCTATTTTTAATTGCTTTTCATTGATTTTATCTCCCCATATACTTATACATATTTTTTTAGGATACTGACCATCAGTTTCCACAATAATATCTTGTTTTCGCCACTGACCATTTTTTCCCATTCCAGTTTGTAAAGGGAGTAATTGAATTAATTTAGCTTTTATATTCATAAGAATTTTATTTGATTTAAAATTTAATTAACAAATATGCTAATAAGAGCATATTTTATTTGCCAAGACTTTATGCTAGTTGGAATATCATTTTATAATAATATCTAAATTTTATCACTATAGAATCATCATTACCGCGAACTTGAGCAATAAAATTTATGTATCCTTCTAAACGATTCAAAAAATAAGCTTCACTAGTATTTCTTATTTCATTTATACTTTTAAAATGTTTTTTTGCCGCTTTTGAAATACCATTTTGTAATGTATCATGCAACATAGCCCGAACCATTTTAATTATTTTACGATCTACATTTACTTTTTCATTCACTACAAGCCCTGTAACAGTTTGCTTTCTGTTTTTAGTTTTTATTCGTGTTTTTTTGGGATTCAATTTGAATTGGAAAGAATTAATTATATACTCTAAATCCGTTATAATTGTTTTTGAAATAAAATGATTAGATGAAAAAGTTAAATCATCGGCATAACGAGAATAACGTATCTCATTTTTCTTACAATAAACAGATAATGCTTCATCCAATTCTAAGCATATAAAATTAGAAATTACTGGTGAAGTTGGTGCCCCAATTGGAAGTTTTCCATCATATGTAACCAACAAAGTTAGTGCAGTAGCAATATGTTCTGTATATCTAAAATAATCAGATAAAAATAATTCTTTTACACGATAAGCTTGTATTGAAGGAAAAAAATCCTTCAAGTCAAGATTTAGAACATATTTTTGTTGAACGTGGATTTTTGCATTTTCAACGATATTACATTTTTTCTCGTTTTTATTAGGATTTATTACAAACCCATGAACACATTCAGGACGAATTAAATGATAATAATTTTGTAAATAAAAATTTAATCTCGATTGTATAAACATTAATTGAGATTCTGGAGTTTGTATAAGTCTACTACCTCCTCTTTTCTTTGGGATTTGAAAAGTTTCATATTGTGGTTGGTTAATTACGTGCTCAATATCAAAAAGTCTGGTTTTTAATAACAAGCATAAATCAGAAATTTCAATAAGGGAAAGTAATTTTGATACAAAAAATGTTTGTTCAAATCTAAATTCAATAGCTTCAAAAGGACCATAATAATAACTATTATACTCCGCTAATCTGGTATGAATTTTATTTATTAAAGTCATATTAAATGAATAAAAGCCGTTGGTTATTATCTTTGAAATATACTAGTGAACTTTGTTCACTAGTAATCTTTAGTACCTAACAATAGTATTGAATGGATTGCGGAACACAACCTCTAAGTCATTTTAATATTTAGGTTTGACTTCATAAATTTATTCCAACGGCTTAGTTTTAGAAAGGTGTTTCGTCGCTACTAGTATCAAAATCTTTAAAATTAAAAGGATTTTCTAATTCTGAAAGACGTTGAGGATGTATGTCAAAACTTTTAAAATAATTATTTAAAGAAGTAAATCTAGTAAAGTGTAAGTCACGCTTGAAATAACTCGTTCCTATTTTACCATTTTTATTCTTTGCAACAAACAACATCATTAATGAATCTGTAGGAGTTCTATCTACATCATCTAATTCGTCAATCATATAATATTCTGGTCGATACAACAACCAAACTTTATCCGCTATTTGTTCAATAGAACCACTATCGCGTAAATCAGACAATTGAGGTCTCTTACTACTACCTCTCACTTCAACTGCACGACTTAACTGGCTTAAAAGTAATATACAGATATTCAATTCTTTAGCACACATTTTTAACAACCTACAAATATGACCAATTTCTGCTTCTCGTCCTGTATTGTACTTTCCTATTCCTAATAATTGCAAATAATCAATTACAACTATTTTAGTTTGGTAAGCAGCAACATGATCTTTAATAATTTGAATAGTTTCATTTACATTAGCTTCCCCAACATCACTGATAAACAATTTGCTTTTCTCTAATGTTTTGGCAGCATCTTTAAGTAACTCTTTATCGGAATCGATTAATTGATTATGAATAATTTTGGTCACTGAAACACCTGTTCTATCAGACAACAAGCGAGCACTTAGAACCGAAGGTGTTAAATCAAAAGATAAAAACAATATCGATTCTTGGTTACAAATATTAGAAACCAAATTCACAACAAATAAACTTTTTCCCATAGCGGGTCTACCTCCAATAACCACCAACTCACCTAAGGATAATCCTCCAAACTCTTGATCAAAATACTTGAATCCTGTTGGAATTACATTTTTATTGGGGCGTTCATTGGTTATATTTTCAATGATTTCATTTGATAATTCTTTTATTGAGGTGGATTGTATTGGATTCATCATATTTTTTTATTTGTTTGACTTTCTAAATATAGAAATTAAAATTCATTTTAATACAAGACTAAATTTGACTTTGCTCTTGTTACTGCTGTATATTGATACTTTAAAGTAGGCATGTAAAAAGAATTTATTAATACCTTATCCCATTCACCACCTTGTGCCTTGTTACAAGTAATTGAATGACCATAACTTGCTCTTATAGCTCCTACGTATCTATCATCAGATGGATTAAGAGATTCTCTGTACACTTTGTTTTTTGAAAATCGCTCATGACGTAAACGATTTTCTTGTTCAAGCTGTAATCCTTCTGGATGGATTATACTTTCTAATAAAATATAATCTTCAATAATTTCTTCTGCACCTTTAAGTGTTTTTGAAACTAACTTAACAGGTATAAAATGCAATCCCGCAACCATTTCTATTGCATTAAGATTTACTTCACTAACTATAACATGATCACCACTATAAAGCTGATAATCATTTCTTTTCCATGTAGTTGTAATAAGTAACAAATCATTTACTTCAATTACTTTTGCACTCGATCCATAAATTTTTTCACGAACAACACCATTAAACATTTTATTCATTTTATGAGTAGCACCAATTGAAATAATACTATCGGAACCATTAGACAAATATTCATTAACATAGTCTGTAGATGCTTGCGAAATTGTTTTCTTTTCAACACCTAACAAGGTAACTTTTTCAGCATTTGATTCTATTCCTAATCTAATATTTGTAGCATTCTTTAAAATAAAACTTCCATCTTCTTGTCTTTTTACCTCAGTTAATAAATAAGACTTCCCTTGAATATTAAATTTAGCCTGTAAATATTCATTGGATAAGGCTTTAGATTCTGTTTCATTAACTGGAGGTAATTGATTTTTGTCTCCTAAAAAAATAATTTTATTCAGAGGGTTTCCATTCTTAACAAAATCAATCAAATCCTTTAATAATGAATTATCAGATTTAAACAAACTACCCTCCTCACTTTGTTGATTTGAAGCTATCATAGAAGCTTCATCAATGATAAAAATTGTTCTGTCTTTTATTGTATTTTCTTTTAAAACAAACTTAATTTCACCCGTTTCAGAGTTTGTTTGTACGTTATAAATTAACGAATGAATAGTACTATTTACTGTTTTAGATTTACGCCCTAAAATTCGTGCTGCTCTACCTGTTGGAGCTGCAATTTTATAATGAATCGCTTTAGCGTTCAAATAACCAATTAAAGCTGTTGTGATAGAGGTCTTCCCTGTTCCAGCCGCACCACACAAAATATAGAAATCATCTTTGTTTGTATCACTCACAAAATCACTCATAGCCAATAAAGCTACTCTTTGTTGCGCAGTAGGACAATCAAACTGTAAATGATCTAAAATGGTAATAGCTGTTTCCATAGTATGTTGGTTTTATTTGTTCAACGATACAAAGGAAAGAATCATGTATGCAGATGAAGTGCGTATTAGATTAAGATTTTTTAAAATTATATATATCAATTAAAACATTGTTCAAGATTTTTATAAAATAATCCAGCTCATCACTTTGATTAATAAAAGTTTTATCTTTTGAATTATAAAAACTTATTGTTTTATTTGAACTCTCAAAATAAATTCTGCATGGGAATTTGTCTTCATTATAATTTAATTTTATAAAACTTGAAAACTCTTGTTTCTGTGAATATGTTTTAAATTCCAATGTAATAATCCCCCATTTTGTAGAAATATTTATTCCTGATTCAATTATATTTTTTAGATTAATGATATATGGAAATTTTGCTTTAGTAAACTCAATATAATAACTTTCATGAATAACATTATCCATAAGATATTTGTGCCATTCTATTGATATTTCACTAAATGAATAATTTTTCATGATGCTTTTATATTTCTATTAATTGTACTAACAAAGTCTTCTAAAAAACCTAAAAATTTAAAATAATACTTGTTGTGGTTTGGAATAATTTCATCCATAATTTTTTGTTGATAATCACTTTTAACTCCACCTCTATGGTTCAAATTACGCATTTGATATAAACTATTTGCTGTATTATAAATTTCTTCGAACTTATTAGAATTAAATTCTATAGTTTCTTTGAAGAAAAAATAATATAAAACAGCTCTAATTTTATTATTAAAATGAAATTCTTGATTTGTTAATTCAAAAGGAATTTCTAATTTATATTTTTGAAATATAAAATTACTTAAATGTAATCCACTATTAGATCTTACTAGTTTTTTCTCCTCTCTACTATATATAGAAATTACTCGTTGATTATATCCTGATATTATTTTTTTATCTAACTCAAAGTAAGAAAATAAATAGACTACTATATTTTCTATTTGTTGAAACATCGCTAGACAAAAATCCTCAAAATTATCATCTCTTCTAAAATGTTCCATTCTAATAAAATCACTAACTAAAACATTCTTTATGTCTATTAAGATAAAATCATCATAAAACTTATTAGCTTGTTTATCAATAATATCTTTTATACAATATTCATAAATTCTATTAATAGAATCAAAATTTTTATTTTCTATATTAATTAGTTGAGAATAATTATGTTGTAATTTTTCCTTAAACCACAAATACTCCTCCTGACTGCATATTTCATCAATCAAAAGGAGCAACTTTTCTAAACTCTCTTTACTATATTTAGCCATACTATTTTTTATAATGCGTCATTGCTTCATCAAGTCCAACATCAAATATCAAATCTAAAATATTAACTGCTTCAGAATTGTTTTTAGATGTTGTTCCAAGTAACAAATCAAACCGCTTCTTTAGTTTTAAATAAGTTCCATCATCTGCCCCTTTCACCATTTTCAAATATAATAATTTGCCCTCAATAACCATAGCCATGTTAGGTTGTTCTGACTTTACATGACCTTTATCCGCTAAATAAATATTTAGAAAAATAGCATAAGACTTGTCATATCCATAACGTTCCCACAAATACAACCATTGACGTAATTGCTTTACATAAAGGCGGGTTACATTAATTTTATCATTAACAACTAAACCCGTCACTTCCTGACGATATCCTCTCTTTTGTAAGCGAACTTTAGTTTCTTTAATATGAAAATTTTGTTCGGTAATTATTTTACGAACTTCACAATCAAAGGTAGTTCCTGAAGCGAATATTTTTTCAACTTTTGTAGGGCTAACTTCATACGCATTATGCTTGCTACTAAACGTAATATCATCTGCATAACGCGAATAATTTAAACCAAATCGCTTTGCAACACCATTTAAACGCTTATCTAGCTTTTCACAAATAATATTAGTCAAAGTGGGCGAAGTAGGTGCCCCTTGTGGCAAAACTGAAGTTGTAATTTTTATCCAATTACCCTCTTTAAATCGTTCCACTTCCATAGGAGTACAACAAAGAGTAGCAATAAAATTGGCTATATTTTTTCTTTCAACTGTTGTACCAAGATTAAAGGGTGCTACTAGCAACCTACCCCAAACACGTGAACGATCTACACTTGGAAAAAAATCTTTTAAATCTATATTGTAAACATACGTTTGTCCAATATGTTTCTTAGCATTATCTACAATTGATTTTCCTATTACAAATCCTGTAGCAGCAGTATGCGGTTCATGTAAACATTGTAAAATAATATTTAATGCTTTTTGAAACTCTTTTAATCCTTTTACAGGTGCATGTATCGTTCTATCTTGACCAGATTTTTTTTTAATTATAAAAGGTACGTAACAATCTTTTCTGTTGATGTTCTTTTTTTCTATAACTACATTTTCTTCTATAAAAGGTTCAAACTTTGATAAATCAATTCTAAAATCCACTCTTGATTTTATAACTTGACTATCTTTGGTAATAAAATAATTCAATTGCTTTTCTGAAAAAGGAACTGTTTTATCACCATACATCATTTGTTTGGCTATATTTAGTAACTCTAAAAAATCAGATTTTGACTGCATTTCTTTAAATGCGGTTTGTACTTGAAATTTAAATTCTGGAGTTAGTATCATATTAATTGTATGGTTGTCTTAAAAAACCGTAGCTGTTATTCTTTCTATATGTACTCAAATAATCAATTTATAACTATTAAAATAATATATTAATAATAAATCTAATATATTAGTAAGGGTGTTGCGCTAAGATCTTAAACACAACAATAACACCACTAACATTCAGTTTTGGCTATTAAGTTGCTGATTGCGGTATCTTTTTGAAAATGCTCGTAAAGTCTTACTTCTCTACTTCAATACCTAGAAACTAAATATAACCAAAACCACCTACCGATTTGAAAAAATAAAACTACTTTTTCCAGCAGGCAAGCCTATCTTTCGATAGACAATTCAATACTATTACTACGGTTTTCAAAGAACTTGTTGTTTGACTCTGCAAACGTATTTCAATACTATGCATTTTAACTGCATATTCAATTTTATTTCTTATATTTGGTTATTCAATGTTTTGTAAATATATAAAAAATCTGCAATGGCTGTAACAAAAAATCCTCTAATTCGCTATAAAATTTTAGATGCTTGTTTTAGAAATCCTTATAAAAAATACACCAAAGAACTATTACTAGAAACCTTAAATGAAAAGTTGATGGAATTATTTGATGATGAATCCCACTGCATCAAATTACGACAAATGCAAGACGATATTGCCTTTATGAAAAGTGCTGAAGGGTGGAGCATTGAATTAGCAGAAGAATTTGATGGTAAAAAAAGAATTTTCCGTTATGAAGACCTCAACTTTTCCATTAACAACGCACCATTAAATGAAATTGAGTTAAGTGAATTCCAATCGGCTATTCATGTATTATCACAATTTGAAGGCATGCCCCAATTTGAAGGAATACAAGAAATCATTGCCAAATTAAAATACGATTTAAAAGTAGATAATAACAAGCAACCATTTATAGGTTTTGATACCAATCAAGATTTAAAAGGTATGGAATATTTTAGTCAAATATACAATGCTACTCAAAATCAAGAACCAATTCAGATTACTTACAAAGATTTTAAAGCAGAACAACCTTATACGTTTACACTACATCCCTACTATTTAAAACAATACAACAACCGTTGGTTCCTTTTTGGACTTCATGAAGAAACCATGAAACCCGATTGGAATGTAGCCATTGATCGTATCGTGTCTATTGAAACAAGTAATGTAAAATTCATCCCAAACACAACAATTGATTGGCAAGATTATTTTAGTGATATGATAGGAGTTAGTAAACCTATTGATGGTAAATTAGAAGAAATTGTTTTACATTTCAATCAATTGACAGGTAAATACATGGAAAACAAACCTATACACGAAACTCAAAAACACAAATGGCTAAATGAAGAAACATTAGAAGTCAAAATCAAGGTTATACCAAATTATGAATTAGAACGCTTGATTTTAAGTTATGGAGATAGTGTAAAAGTAATGGAAACCGAACTTTTAAAAAAAAATATAAAAAATAGACTCTTGAATGGAAGTAATATTTATAAAGAATAAATTTATATCAAAAAGGTAAATCATCAAATTCATCATCTAATTGTGGTCTTATAGCCTGATTAATATTGGGACCAATTTGATACCATCCAGATAATTGTAGATAGTATCCACGAGGTGTATTGATTTGTGAGTTTTCTGGAGGAAACACTCTTGATAAAGAAACTCTTAAAATGGTACCAGCGGGTATATTTGGAATAGTGTTTTGACAACCAACATAGCTAATATTCCTATAATCTGAACCATTTGGAAAACGATACCTTGTTCTATTTTCAAATTCAACTCGAACTAAATCTTTATTAGTAACCCAAAAACCAACACTCTTAGTTGGTAGAGGCCCTTCCATTGGAATATAACCAGTACCGCTTGGTGTAAATTTGAGCTTACCATCAAAAACTTCATCTATATGTCCATTCCAATCGATTAGATTAATTCTATTTAAAAACTCAAATACATTATCTATTTTTCTTAAAAAAGTTTTCGATAATATAATTACATCTTCTATATGAGGAGGATGGATATCTTGTCTGTTTGTAAAATTAATTTCATAAACATCACCTATTGTAAAATCGGTATCCATAGGCTGATTGTAATTACCTGGATTTAATAACCTAATATACCTATTATTCGATAAAACCAAGCCGCCTACACAATAACTATGAGTCATGTGTGTTTTTGAAACAATTAAAACTTCCATTTATAAATGAGTAATTTCTTTGTTATACAATGTTGAGATTTTTTGAGCTACAATCGATCTATGACAAGCTTCATGATGTTCTTCAACACAAAATAAAGCTACTCTACTTGCGCCAATTTGGTCAAGACTTTCAAGAAAATTATCAAAATTGAAGTTTTTAAGAATTCTATTCTTGTATTCAATAACAAAGACTTTTCCAAGTTCTTGTCGTTCACTCTTTAATTCTCCTTTTTGTAAATCAATTTCTTTTTGAAGCTCTCTAATTTCTGTAGTTGGTGCTAAATCAGGAATATAACCATATTTAATTTCTAAATCTGCCAACTTTTGTTGCAGACGATTACTATTTACAAATGAATATTTTGCTCCTCTTACACCTCTTCGTTGTCTAATATCGCAAAAGGTATCAATATTATTTTCGAGTAATTTATTAAAAAACTCTTTCTCTGTTGAATTATAAACTCCTATTGTAAAAAACTCCATAATTATAAATATGTTTTTCTTGATGTTGAATTAATTGGCTGTCCAAATAAATCTACTTCAGACAATCCTTTATTTAACTCGGCAATTACATTTTTTTGATCTTTTAATTTGCCATTTTCATCAATATGTTTTAATGATATTTGTTCTAAGTCTAATACCTTGCCAATCAATTTACTTCTATGGCATTCGCATGGCTTACTCTCACTACACATTAAAACCAAATGAATATTTTTTGCATAAGCCGTTTTCAATCGATCCATTCCATTTTGAAAAAAATCTTTTTGCTTTACAATTTCATAATCCACTTTTCCTTCTTCATCATAGCATGATTTATCTTTAGGTCTCCCACCAATAGTATCGCCCATAAATACATAAGTAATACCATGTTTTTCTAAAAAAAACTTCAAATCATTCTGATTAAATTGAGGATTAAATTTTGAATATGGCATAGAACGAACGTCTATTAAATAATCAATTCCAAATTTCTTTAGAATATCTAAAAAATCCTCAGGCTTTCTATTGCCATGTCCAATTGTATATAGTGGTATTTTTTCCATAACTCAAATTTACAAAAAAAGTAATTCCAATTATTTAATTATCAATATAATAAAAAGTCAAATATTTAATAATACTCTTTAATATACTCATAAGCCCTATCAAACAAAACCTGTTCTTTGTGAAGTTTGTATTTCAGAAGGGCTTTTCTTAGCGAACTTTGAATTTCACGTTCACCTGAAGCTGTTTTTTGCCAACCTGGAAAACGAACCTGTCTTACAATAGCATCAATATCAGTTACTATTCTTTCTACTACGGCTGGAGTCTGCTCTGTTTTTAATTCTAAAAATAATTCTGTTAAAGCGGCTTGAGGTGTTTTTTCTTGTTGTTCAGCTTCTACTTCTTTTTCGGCCTGAAGAACTTCTCTTGCTAATTTACATAACTCTTTAACAAACTCGATAGAAGTAATTAATCCAAGTTCTGCCTTATCTCTTAATGCTTCTAAAAGCTCACTTAGTTTTTTGAACTTTGGATTTCCTGAATTTTTCTTAAAACGCTTTACTAGGATTTTCTCTAATTTTTTGGCATTTCTAGGGTCAGGATTATTGAAAATATTTTCAATAACATCAGCATCTAATACAAATTCTTCTAATTGATGTACTTCACCCACATGTATATTCTCATGAATTAATTTAGTCGTTTGCGCGCCTAAAGTAAACCATAATAATTTTCCAATATGGTCTGAGGAAGGTCTAACCGATTCAAATACTTGTGACAACCAACGATATTCTGCTTGGTACTGATCTAAAACCCTATCTGGAGATAACGATTCCCACAACTTAGAAAGGTATTTGTAATCCTTTGCAAAAGCATCTTTTTTATCATCCGAATTAATAGCATTTTGTGCTAATTCTAATCCTTCAAATCCTTGAATCGTTTTATCTACTCCGATAAAATGAGACAATGCTTTTTCCATTGCTTCGGGTAATTGCTCTTTCAGTTCGGAAAGATTCGTTATCATTTGACTAACGCTTTTTTCGTCAAACTCTAAAGCTTTAGCAGCATCATCAAACACACCAAAATAATCTACAATTCTACCAAAAGATTTTCCAGGGTACAAACGATTCGTTCTACAAATAGCTTGTAATAAGGTATGGTCTTTAATCGATTTATCTAAATACAAAGTTTGTAATATAGGTGCATCAAAACCAGTTAATAGTTTGGCAGTTACAATAATAAATTTCAAAGCAGAATTAGCATCATTAAAATCATCTACTACTTTCTCTTGTTGGCTTTTATCTAATCCCCATTTTTGTTTAAATTCAAAATCATCGTTGGCAGAAGTAGAAATAACTACTTTGCTCGCTTCAACTGGGAAATACTTATCTAATTCTTCTTTGTATTGTACACAAGCATAACGATCTGGAGTTACTATCATGGCCTTATAACCATGTGGTGCCACTTTTTCGTTGAAATGTTTAGCAATATCTTCTACAATCTTAGCGACACGTTCTGGTGACTTCAAGAAAGCAGCCATCTTTGCTGATTTCTTATTTAAAGCATCGGCTTCTTCATCGGTTAATACAGCTTCATCTTTAAATTCTTTAAAAGCTTTATCGATTGTTTCTTTATCAACATGAACATCTACTAATCTAGGTTCAAAATGTAAGGGTTTAGTAGCATCATCTCTAATAGAATCGTGAAAGGTGTAACGTGACATATAACCTCCTTCATCTTCTGGCGCTCCAAAAGCCCAAAAAGTATTCTTATCGGCTTTATTCACAGGTGTACCTGTTAATCCAAATAAGAATGCATTAGGCAACGCCGCTCGCATTTGTCTTCCCAAATCACCTTCTTGGGTCCTATGAGCTTCATCGACTAACACAATAATATTATCTCTTTCATTCATATTAGGTTTAGCATCTCTAAACTTATGAATCATTGAAATAATGATTTTTCGAGTATCACGTTCTAGTAAGGTTTGTAGTTCTGAAATACTTTCTGTGGTGACCACATTGGCTACATCAGCTGCATTAAAGGTTCCTGTAATTTGGGTATCTAAATCGGTTCTATCGACCAAAACTATTACAGTTGGACTTTTTAGTTCTTGCATTTTACGCAATTTTTGTGCTGCAAAAACCATCAACAACGATTTTCCAGAACCTTGAAAATGCCAAATTAAGCCTTTCTTTATTTTACCCTCTTTTACACGTTCTACAATTTTGTTAGCACCTTCATATTGTTGGAAGCGACACAATACTTTTATACGTTGTTTTTTCTTATTAGTGGTAAATAATGAAAAGTTTTGCAGAATATCCAAAAGACGTTTTGGATTTAATAAATCAGACAATTCTTTACCTATTTCACCCAGCCCTAATTGTTTAGCTAGCTTTTCATCATCATTTTCTATGCGCCAAGGGGCCCAAAACTCTAAAGGAGTTCTTACACCACCAAAATAAAAGGTTTTCCCTTCAGTAGCAAAAGACAAAATATTAGGAACAAACAATTGAGGAACCGCATTTTCATAGATGTCATGGATTTCATGCGCACCATCTAACCAACTCACCGATGGTCTAATAGGTGTTTTGGCTTCTCCAATAACCACAGGCAATCCATTAATTAATAAAACAATATCCGGTATTTTTGTTTCTCTACTGTGAACACGGTATTGATTGGTTACAAAATACGTATTGTTTAAAATATCTTCAAAATCAATTAATCGAACAGAAACATGACGGTTGTTTTCTCCAAAAGGCATGGTTTTTTCACCACACATCCATTTAAAAAACTCTTCATTGGCCTTTACTAAACCGATTTGATGTACCGATAATAATATAGCTCTTAGCTTATAAATCACTTCTTCTGCTAACTCATTATTACGAGCAATTTCAGGATTCAAACGAATTAAAGCAGCTTTCAGTTCGGTTTCCACCAAAACTTCATTAACCGTTCTGTTAAGTTGTTGTGGTGAAATATACTGCCATTGCGCACCATAAGGAGTTTTTTCCTCAGCAACTCCTGAAGCATTCAAATTAACACCACTCAATTGATGAATGATGTAATGCTCTACACTATTTAATTCGTTGAATGACATAATTTAACTATTTTTAAATTCCTCAAAAAGTTTAATAATAACTTCTTGTTCGATTTGACTTATTCCTGAAATTTTAGTAATCACAAAATCTGAGAAATTATTGTAAATGTAATAGTATACAAATGAGTGTACAACTTTTGGAGAAGTTCTCTCTTTTAAAAAATTAAATTGTAATTCTAGGGCCTCTTTCAAACCTAAATTATCTAATCTTCCGTTTCGAAATAAAACTAGATTATCTCCTATCTTATCTCTATAATTATCAATAATTGTTGCGCGTGCATCAATTAAATTACCTCTATTTAAGTCAAACGTATTAATTGATTTCCACCCTTTTCCATTTGGTCCGTCAGTACCTTCAAATTTTCCGTTCCACTTTAATTCTAGATAAATTTCTGGCGCTTCAAGTTCTGGATTTAATAGTAACGGTTCTTCTGTATTAAGATAATCTGATCTTAAAAAACATTCACTCTCAATTAAATGCATATTCTCGTCAAATGGTGGTTGAGTAATTCTTACTGCATTTATTGGAAACTTAGACCATTTTCCATTTTCTCTATTACAACCACTGCATGCTGGAAGTAAATTAGTCCAATTATAACATAACCAGTAATAACCATGATTATTTTGTTGATCATTACTGACTGATTTTTTTGGTCTATAGTGTTCGACATCTGGTTTGTAACTTTTCGTTTCGCAATAAGCACACTTATTATAAAATAATTTTCTCAACTCATAACGAACTTCGTATTCATCCTGATTAAAATAAGGATCATTCTGATCAGTTATTGAAATTATTACTCCTTTATATTTTTCTCCAATACTTTCTAAATCTATATATTGAGCAATTGAAATTTGCTCTAAATATAAAGCTTGTAAACTAGAAGGAGGATTCATTATATTTTTATTATTATTCTCCCTCATTTTTTTTTAGCAATTTAGAAAGTTCATTTTTTTGCTCTTCAGTTAATTCAGAACTTAAACGCTCTATGACTTTTGTTTCGAATTCTTTATCCTTGTAATTATTGAAAGTAAAAATTTGATCTTCAATGGAAAATTTTTCTGAAACTATGCTTACTCCACCAAAAAGTTCAGATGATAATAATTGGTTTGGAGTCATAAATTTTAATTCTGATTCAATATGCTTTAACCTATCTACTTCAACTTTACCAGAATACTTATCTCTATGAATATTAAGAATAACTCCTTCTCCTTTATATCCCAAAACAGGTACAGGACTATGTGTGGCAGCTATAAATTGTACATTTCTAAAAGTTTCAGACAAATTTTGAATCAATTCTCTTTGTGCTTTTGGGTGCAAGTGCAAATCAATTTCATCAACAATAACAATGCCTTGTAACTCAGAAGGATCTACCACATTCTTTTGAAAATTTGACAATCTAATAATAATTTCCCCTACTAGAGCAAAAATACTTCTAGTTCCTGAAGGAAGTTCCCTCCATCCTTTTTCAAGTTGTTCATCAGATTCTAGAAAGAACGAAGTTTTAAGTTTTTTTCTTTTTCTACCACCTGGATATTGTTTGCTGAATCTAATATCATACAATCCTGGTACTGTTTGTACAAATGCAGAACGAATAAAATACATTCTTTTATCAAAATCAATTTTATTCTTTTTTGAATCATTAAACCATATATCTAATTGATCTTCTATATCTAACATTCTATACTCATAGTCCCATAATGGTTTGAATCTGTATTCTTTTTTTAATTGAATTTCAAATTTGCTTCTATTTTTATTAGAATCTTGATAACTAATTAATCTATTTGGACCTAGTACAACTAAACCTGAAACCATAGGGTACCTATAATTGCAATTTTCATTTCTGGTCCTAGAATTTAACATAGAATCGCTTGATTTCTTATTGATATAAAACTCAAACTCTCCACCAAAATCTGGATTTTTTTCCAATTCATCCTTTTCTAATGTCCTATATCCTAAAATTGTAGTCAAAGCTTTGAGAAAGGTAGTTTTACCAGAACCATTTTCACCTATGACAAATATCCATTGAGCTGTTCTAGGAATATTTTGAATATTTACATTATCAATATCAAAATAGTTATTAATTTGTATTTTTTTTAATCTATTACTTTTTTCTGATTGATAAAATAACTCTTCATTATCAGCATCTAAGATATTTTTATAAAAAACCACTTTCTTTTCTGATTCTTTAAACTCCTTCTCTGATATAAATCCAATTTTGTTTGCATCATTTTCATTAAAATAGCTTAAAGCTGACATAGTAATTGCAAAATCAATTTTTTCTTTATCTGAAACTTCAAGACTAAAATTGTCACCATTGATAAATAAATCTAAAAAATCTATTCCAGCAAATTCTTCAATACCATATCTTTTTATATATTTTCTACCATCAAGGTGTAAATCAGAAACAATATCAAGTAATTCATTTTCTACAAATTTCACTTTCTCATTAGAATCCGATACATTAATTTCTAATTGACATTCTCCATTTTTATAAAAGAACCAACCAATATTAGGTGTTCTGTTTTTCCAGTCCATACCAGACCAAAATGAAATACATATGTAATCATCATTACCATAAAACCAATAACCAGTTTCTAATCTTCCTCCATAATTACTTTTTCTATAAGTGAAGGTTAAGTTAGGATCATATTTTTTTTTACTTCTTAAATCATTTAGGTAATTAAATACTGAAGTATGAAAATCTTTTATATTTACCATTAAAACACCTGATTAATTAAACTTTTTTGTAATGATTGGGAGCTTGAAATTTTTGATTTTAATCCTTCAATATTTGAAGCAAATTGTTCAAGTTTTTTTGAAATCTTTAATTGATTTTCAAGATTGATTAAAGGGACTTTTATTTTCTTAATATCACTTTGGTAAATATGCATTACTGTTGCTCCAGTTCCATATTTATTAAGTTGTTTTCTTACAAGTTCAGAATTCATTAAATATCCCAAATAATAACCATCCATTTCATAAGGTCTAAACACAAGAGTATCACTCCCTGCGTATACCTCAATGTCATCCACAAATGAAGCTGATTTTCCAATTTCTGTTATAGTCTCTCCAGAACCGGCTAATAGGATATCATTTCTTTCTAATCTAAAACTTTGGTTGGCTGTTGCTCTATCAACAAATGAATAATAATTTCTTATTATTCTGTGATGTTTAGTGTATAATTCTCCATACCTAACACAAGGAATTCCACTATCAATAACATCAGATTTCATTATTCCTTTTCCTTTCAAAAAAACTCCTAATGAGTCCAAAGGAACTACTTTCTTTTTTTTAGATAATTCCTCAATAATCATCTTTATTGTTTTACCTGAAATTTCAATACCATGAATTTCATTTTCAATTGAAGAATCTAAATTTATTTCAAGATTTTTTAACATTTCCTTCTCCCTCTCAATCACTTCATCCATCGACCACAACAACTCTGCTAATTGTGCTTGTTGGTCTTTGGGTGGGAGGAGGAATTCGTATTCTGCTAAATCACACCACTTTACCCTTTTTGACATGGTTCCTGCAGCATTTGAATTAGCAAAATCCCATAATGCATTCGAGTTCATCAAAAAAGCCAAAAAACCCGGTACAACTTTATTATGATTTTCTCTAATTACAAATGCATCTCCTGAGCAACAACCTTCAAATTCAACTAATGAAGCTCTTCTTAAATAAGCATTTCTCCTAGCAAAAAGTATATCGCCTTTTTGAAATGCTTTTGTTGAAGAAACCAAATTTTCCGTGGTTCCCCAATTTTTAATCTTAATATCACCAGAAACAAAATGTTCTAATCCAACAAATCTGTCGTATTTAGATTTTGAAGGATTATCAACTCTTACTGATATTTCATCTGCAAGCTCACCTAGTTTAGTTAGCTTCCATTTTGATTTGTCTAGTTTAAGTGATTTTATATTGTTTTGTATTGTCATTATTAAATTGTTTTAAAAAGAGATTGCATAGAATCCTTTAATTTTTTTGAACTTTCGTTCCAATTTTCAAGCAACGTAGAAAAAGAATCGGTTTCTATTACTTTTTCCTCTACATAAAGTTGAACGTTTAAACGTGCATTCTTATCAGCAACAACAACCTCATTCGAAATAACTTTAGAAAAACCTTCTTCATCTTTAAAATTTAAATAAGCAGCATGTATTCTATCAATATGTTTTTTATCTAAATAACTCATTGTTTTTTCTTTCCTTACTTCATCTACCGCCTGAATTAAGAGAACTTTTCCTTTTCTCTCTTTTGGTTTATTGTTATTTGTAATCAATAAGCATGAAACCATTGACGAATTATAAAACAAATTAGGCCCTAAACCAATCACACATTCCACCAAATCTTGCTCTACCATTTTACGGCGCATTTCAGCTTCAGAATCTCTAAACAAAATACCATGAGGCCACAGTGAAATAGAGCGTCCATTATCGGTATTTAAACTCTTTTGTATGTGTTGTTGAAACGCATAATCAGCACAACCTTGCGGTGGTGTTCCCCACAAATTACGTCCGTAAGGGTCGGTTTCAAAACTTTTTCTATCCCAAGCTTTAATAGAATACGGAGGATTAGCTAAAATAACATTAAACTTTTTCAACTCGTCATTTTCAATAAAAGCAGGTTGCGCCAAAGTATCGCCACGAGCAATCTGAAATTCTTCAATACCATGCATAAACATGTTCATTCGGGCAATAGCAGAAGTAATTAGGTTAATCTCCTGTCCGTATAATTTTAACGTACGGTATTCTTTACCTTCTTCTTTTAGGTGCAACGCACAGTTTAACAACAAACCACCACTTCCACAGGTTGGGTCATAAACGCTTTCCCCTGGTTGTGGGTCCATAATCATGGTCATTAATTTTACTACAGTTCTATTGGTGTAAAATTCTGCTGCTGTATGTCCGCTATCGTCTGCAAACTCTTTAATTAAATATTCGTAAGCATTTCCTAATTTATCATCGGGTACACTTTTAAGATTCAATTGGTGTTGAGAGAAATGCTCAATTAAATTGGTCAAAGTAGCATCAGACAATCGGTCTTTGTTGGTCCAACTGGCATCGCCAAAAATCCCAAATAAGGTTTCAGGATTGGCTTTTTCAATTTCACGCATGGCTTCTTGTATGGCCATGCCTATATTTACGGTTGTTTCGCGTACTTTTTTCCAATGGGCATGTTCAGGCACCAAAAAATGATGGTGTTCGGCAAAAGCGGCATATTCTAAATCGCCATCGCTGTCTTCTAATGCTTTTTCAAATTCTTCATCATACACATCACAAATGCGCTTGAAAAACAAAAGCGGAAATATATATTGTTTGTAATCTCCAGCGTCAATAGTACCACGTAATGCAGTAGCAGCTCCCCAGAGGTATTTTTCTAATTGTTGTTGGGTCATTTTAATATTAAATACTATTTATAATATCGTTAGCAGAAATTTCTTTACCTTGAGCTAGTTCATTAACAGCTTTAACAACATAATTTGCTCTTTTGGTAATAAAAATTTCAAAATCTAGTTTTATTTTTTCGATACGTTTTTCATCATCTAACCCTTCATAACCACCATTTTTAAGTTCTTGAATGGGTATTAAATGCGATTTTAGTCTTGAATGTACAATATCTTCACTCGTCCATTCATAACGTTCCATTAAATAACGATAAGGGTCTTTATTACTGATATTTAAGTTGGTTTTATCGGTAATTAATGCACAATTTAAAGCTAAGAAACTCTCAACTTCTGCTTCTTTAAGCAAAGCATCTGGAAAAACATGGTGATAATGACGTTTACTCTCTAATAAAACTTGTCTACTTAATTGTGAACCATCAGCAAAATCGAATGCTCCTAATTTTGTAAAAACAGCCATAATTCCACGTGCTCTAATATTTTCCCTTTTTGGCCAACCTACTCTCATTAATTCTTCTTCTGAAGCTAATGGATATTTAGTACGATCTAAAACAGGAACATCATTTTCAGTGTATTTCAATCCTTTATCGTTTAGTTTTCCTGTAATTATGTTCTTCAAAGCCATAAAGTCATTATAAGCATTAGAAGCCGCTGAGTTTTCATATCGATCAGTAAAGAAACTTGACCAAAGATATTTTCTTAGCAAAATTTCAAATGAGCCTCTAGCATCTAAATTTTCAGGAATATAAGTGTATAAAGCAGCAATAACAGATAAAACAGCATTGGTAGGTAATCTATTTTGGTCGTAAACCCCTTGAGACTCCATGAAAATGGACATTTTTGACAAACCTATTGACATTTTATCCCAATTTTCTACCATCAAATCTTTTTTCATATCCCACATACCTCTTTGATTAGGCAGTTTATCCTGCATTAAAGCAGAGGTTGCTAAAATTAGAAATGGTAGCTCAAAATAATATTTAACATTTGGATATAAAGAGTTTAATTTGTTTTGATAATCGTCTAAGGATACCCCTTTAACCCCTTCTATCTCTGCTCTGATAATATCGTATTGTGACAACGGCTTACTATTAGTATTCATATTTATAAATACTTGTAAAGCAGTTTCTTTGGATGTTTGTGATGGTAAGGCTAAATAAGGTAAATTAAAATGAGAAATAGTCTCTCTATAATCTCTTATAGTTGTCAATATTTCATTCTTCAAACTCATCCATTCAAATAATTTTTCCTCATAATTTTCAATACCTGATTGAGGTTTAATGGGGTTAATAGCGTCATTTACCCATTTTTCATATTCTGATGCAATATCTCCAGGACGTAATAATTCAAGTGGAATTAAGCCTCTGTTAAAACTTTCTGACGGAATATCAGCCCATAAAGGCATATTAATTCCATTTTTATTCACCCATCGCGTTCTACAATAAACACTTGATTCATCTTCTGTATCAATTTTATTTTCATCCAAATACTTATCAAATTTTCTGATATATAAAAAGTATTTTGAATCATCATAATTGTTATGTAAAGATCTCCATAATGCAGTAAGCCTTTGTTGACCATCTAATAAATGTTCTGTAACTCTACTGCCAGTTTCTGGAGCAGAAACAAGAAACCTTGACACAAACTGTTCTTGGTCAACATTTAAAAGCAATGTAACGCCAAGAGGAAGATTTTTAGTTACAGTATCTAACAAACTGCATACTCTATTTCTATCCCAAGCTTGTGGTCTTTGAAAACGAGGTAATTTTATTTCACCATTTTCAATTTTTTGGAACCATACAGCAATTTGTCTGTCTTGAGCAGAACTTGACGGCATTCTATTCATGGATAAATTCTTTTAATATTCTTTTAAACTTTTCTTCAGCTTTCAAACTTTCCTCCCAAGCTGTTTTTAAATCGGCTAACGCTTCTTCTACAGAGGGTAAATTATCTTCAATGATTTTTTCTACATAAAGCGGAATGTTTAAGTTAAAATCATTCTCTTTGATGTCTTCAATAGAAGCTACTTTCACAAAGTTTTCTACATCAGAAAATTGAATGTACCAATCAAAAAGCTGTTTCACATGATTCGGTTCTAAAAAGTTTTGTGCTCTACCTACTCGCACTTGTTCAGAACCATCAATAAACAAGACTTTACCTTGTTTGTGCTTTTCTTTTTGTTGCTTAAATACCAATACACAAGCCGCTAATTGAGTGCCATAAAAAATATTTGGTCCTAAACCAATCACAGCTTCTAAAACATCTTTTTTCAGTAAGGCTTCTCTAATTTTACCTTCAGAAGCTTTTCTAAACAATGCGCCATGAGGCAAAACTACGGTCATTCTACCATTTGCATTCATAGATTTTATCATGTGTTGTACCCAAGCCATGTCGCCATTGCCTTGTGGTGGTACACCCGCAATATTTCTTCCAAAAGGGTCATTCACCCAAATGTCTGCGCCCCAATCTTTCAATGAAAAAGGAGGATTAGCAATGACACAATCAAATGTCTTTAATCCGTCTGCTTCAAAAAAAGCAGGATTTCTCAAAGTATCGCCACGTGCAATTTGAAAATCTTCAATGCCGTGTAAAAACATATTCATTCTAGCGATGGAACTAGAAGTTAGGTTTTTCTCTTGTCCGTATAATTTTAATGTACGGTAATCTTCGTTGTTTTCTCTTAAATGGTCAACACATTCCAATAGCATTCCACCTGTTCCACAGGCTGGATCATAAATACTTTCTCCTTCATGAGGATCCAATATTAAACCCAATAAATGCACTACAGAACGAGGTGTATAAAACTCACCTGCTTTCTTATTGGTTAAATCAGCAAAATGTTTAATTAAGTACTCGTATGCTTCCCCTAAAATATCTGGATTAACCAATGAATTGGATAACGAATATTGAGAAAAGTGCTCAATTAAATCCGTTAATAATCTATCGGAAAGCTTATTTTTATTACTCCACTGAGCATCACCAAAAATCCCATAAAGGTATTCCTGATTGGCTTGTTCAATCCCACGCAAGGCTTTTTCAATAGCTAATCCAACATTTGAAGTAGTTTCTCTAACATCATTCCAATGACATCCTTCTGGAATAATGAATCTATGAAACTCAGGAAGCAAGGCATATTCTACATCACCTCCTGATTCAGTTAATGCAATTTGATATTCTTCATCAAATACATCTGATAATCTTTTAAAGAATAAAAGCGGAAATATGTAGATTTTAAAATCCGATGCATCAACAGGACCTTTCAATATCCAAGCTGCTTTAGACAAGTATTGTTCTAACTGTGAAAGGGTTATCTTTTCTTTTGACATTTACTAAATTCTTAATATAATTTGTATGGTATAAACCCTCAAATTTAACGAAAAAAAAGGGTATTTACAACCCGTAAAAATACCTGATTTTCATACCCCGTATTTATACGTAGGAAAATACAACAGCTAAGATACAAAAAGTAAAAAAAATAGAAATGAGGAAATCCGTACGAGGATAAAAAAAGGCAAGTTCAAGAGCAAGAGCAAGAGCAAAAATCAAATGAGATGCTTACCAGCATGACAAATGGTGTGGTTAGAAAACACAAATAAGTGGAACGCTCGGTGTAGCTCTCTCAACGTAATACAAGTAAAAGAAACTCCATGTAGCTCGGTGTAAAATCATAAGTCAAACACCCCTAATCCCGATAGCTATCGGGACCTCAAGGGGACAATTCCTACTAAGAATATTTATAACATTCAGTATGCTATTATAACTACTCTAGCCGTTGCCTGAGGCACTCGAAGGCAAAAGGCAATAAAAAAAATCCGTCACATCAGCGTTCCGCCTAGTCGGACCCGTTTCATCCGCGTTCCAAAAAAAGTGAAACGCTCTGTGTCGCTCTCTCAACGCAATCCAAAAAAAGAAACTCCGTGTAGCTCGGTGTAAAATCTTAACCACAAGGCGCACTAAGAAAGCACAAAGAACACAAAGCTTTACGAAGCAAAAGCCAACCCATCAACTAACACCCATCACCCATCATCAATCACTTATACAAGAGATGCTTAACAGCATGACAAACTATGCGGTTAGAAAACTCAAATAAGTGGAACGCTCTGTGCAACTCTCTCAACGTAATCCATCCCGAAGCTTCGGGAAAAAGAAACTCGGTGCAGCTCGGTGTAAAACATTTTCATTAGCCTTCGACTTCGCTCAGGATGACACTCGAGTCAAAACATTTTCAGAGATTTCTATCCATTTAAATTTTAAAAATTATTTAAATTTCTTCAATCTGTGTTCCAAAAACTTGAAAATAAAAAAACGCCCCACTATCACTAGCAGGGTGTTTGTTAATCGCATGTACGAACACTAATCAAAACTAAGATTAACCCACGGTTACGGCACCTAAGTACAAACTGGTGGCATATAAAGCATCATTAGAAGAAACAAATGTTGCCCATACTTGTACTTCCAATCCGCTTAAGAAGTTGGGCAATTCAAGAGTAGCGCTTCCACTACTTCTACTCCCAGCATTCAAACTGTACACCGTAGCTTTAGAAGTAGGTTCGTAAACCACTACTACAAGCTTATCAGTTGCCATTGCCTCGCCTTGTCCGCTGTTGTCGGTCCAACTAAAATCTAAGTTTTGCCCGGTTCCAGCGGTAACAGCTCCGTTGTTAATCCCTAGCAAGTCGCCTTTACTAATTAAGACTTTAGTGTAATCCCACTCATAATTAGGATCATTAAACACAATAGCCTCTTTCATTAAATACGACATTGCTTGATTGCGTCGCGTTTTCAAACCAGCATTACTACCAAAATAGCGTTTAATTACAGGTTGTACCCCGCCTAGAAATTCGGTAGTCATGGCAAACTTACTTCGCTGTTGCTGCTGATACGTTGTTGCCAAACGATTACTCTTTTTAGGTAAACTACGCATTACCTCTTTACCACGCCATGTAGCGCCCACCACCGGACCTACTTTTCCTGAAAATGCACCTAAGATGCCTTTGTTGTATGTACCCATACTTTTTAAAAATTTTAATTGTTATTATTAAATATTTTGTTTTTGATGCGCGCTATCAAAGAACGAGTACAAAGATAAAGTAAGGCTTTTTATAAACAAAGCTAACTTATTAACTTGCAATGAATTAACGTTATTTAAAAGTATTTGATACGTTTTGCTAGGGTATGCCAACTTATGCCCTTCTTTGCCACCTTTTGACGGTTTTTGACGTCTTTTGACGTGTTTTGATAGGAATTGCTAGTCAATGATAGCTTGGGTGTGATTTTAAGGGGGTTTTGTTCGTAGTTTGTTCGAACGTTGTTCGAACACGCTTCGTAAAAACAGCAGTTTCTTCGAACAAATTAGAAATAAGATAAGAAGGAAAATGAAAAAAAGGAACGATATTCCAATATAAACGATATGTTTCCATTAGTTCTCGATACATTTTGTATTTGTAAATCTATGGCTTTACAAACGCAAAACACTCGAATTGACGCTAGTGGAATTATGAATTAAAGACTCAAATATGAAACAACCAGTACTAGAAAAAAGCTCTTGAAACAGTACAACTCAATCTCATCACTTCGAGTGATTTTAAAAAGGAAAAATGCTAGTTTTTATTTTTGAAAATTGTATCGTGAATTGTAGAAACGATATGTTTTCATTAGTATTCGATACATTTTGTATTTGTAAATCTATGGCTTTACCAACACAAAACACTCGAATTGACGCTAGTGGAATTATGAATTAAAAGACGCATGAAAGTAGCTTATAACATTAGCAACGAGATAACTCATCCGTCACTTCGAGTGATTTTTAAAAGTAAAAATGCTAATTTTTGCTTTTGAAAATTGTATCGTGAATTGTAGAAACGATACATTTTCATTAGTTCTCGATACATTTAGTGTTAGTAAATCTATGGTATGGCTTTACCAACACAAAACACTCGAATTGACGCTAGTGGAATTATGAAATAAAAAACGCATGAAAGTAGCTTATAACATTAGCAACGAGATAACTCATCCGTCACTTCGAGTGATTTTTAAAAGTAAAAATGCTAATTTTTGCTTTTGAAAATTGTATCGAGAACTGTAGAAACGATACATTTTCATTAGTTCTCGATACATTTTGTATTTGTAAATCTATGGCTTTACTAACACAAAACACTCGAATTGACGCTAGTGGAATTATGAATTAAAAGACGCATGAAAGTAGCTTATAGACATTAGCAACGAGATAACACAACCGTCATTTTGAGTGATTTTTAAAAGGAAAAATGCTAATTTTTGCTTTTGAAAATTGTATAGAGAAATATAGAAAGCAAATAAAAATAAGTACTATAGAAAGGAAAGAATGTAAAATATTTTACACGTATGAATTGAAGAAAGGAGTTCTAATTGCTATTAGAAAAAAAGCTTGGGGAAGCAAGAATACGAAAACTTAAAGCAAATGCTTGTTTTCTAATTTCTCCATAAGAGATTTAGTAAAGAAAGCTTTTGGATACAAATAGCGCCCTCCTAGTTTAGTAAAAGGAATTTTCTTTTCTTTACGATAACGCAACAAAGTAGAATCGCTAATGTTAAACAATTTTAGGACATCTGCATTATCGTACCAAATATCGTTATTGGCTTGTTCTTTTAATTGTAAAACTGTTTTAGTTAATTCCTCTACTTGGGTTTGTAAAATTTCAACTTCTGATCGCACAGGCATGTAGGGTTATAATTGTTAAACGACTATTATTTTTTCACTTATAAATTTGTTTTGGCTTTTGACAAAAGTGCTAAAAAATGCTTTCAAAACAAAGATAACTTGTAAAAAAATAGCACATAGTTTTCAACAGCTAACGCAAAAATTTCAAGCACAAGAACATGAACATGAACAAGAACAAGGGCAAGTTCAATTTCAATTTCAAAAGTGAAACGCTCGGTGTAGCTCTCTCAACACAATCCAAGTAAAAGAAACTCAGTGCAGCTCGGTGTAAAAAAGTATGTAACAAATTATCACTTGTCAACTTTGTGGTTAGAAAACACAAATAAGTGGAACGCTCTGTGTAGCTCTCTCAACACAATCCAATAAAAAGAAACTCGGTGCATCTCGGTGTAAAATCATAAGTCAAACACCCCTAAAGTCCCCTCAAGGGGACAATTCCTACTAAGAAATAATGTAGTAATTAAAATTTTAAAGATTATTTCAATTTCTTTAATCTGCGTTCCAAAACAAGGGCAAGTTCAATTTCAAGAGTGAAACGCTCGGTGTAGCTCTCTCAACGCAATCCGAAAAAAATGAAACTCTGTGAAGCTCGGTGTAAAATCATAAGTCAAACACCCCTGTATTCCGAATAGTCGGAACCCTCAAAGGGACAATTCCTTCTAAGAATATTTATAACATTCAGTATGCTATTAGAACTACTCTAGCCGTTACCTGAGGCTCTCGAAGGCAAAAGGTAACTAAAAAATCCGTCACCACCAGCGTTCCACCTAGTCGGACCCGTTTCATCCGCGTTCCAAAAAAAGTAAAACGTTCTGTGTCGCTCTCTCAACGGAATCCAAATAAAAAGAAACTCGGTGAAGCTCTGTGTAAAATCTCAACCACAAGGCGCACTAAGAAAGCACAAAGAACACAAAGCTTTACGAAGCAAAAGCCAACCCATCACCCATCACCCATCATCAATCACTTATCCAAGAGATGCTTTACAGCATGACAAACTGTGCGGTTAGATAACTCAAATAAGTGAAACGCTCGGTGTAGCTCTCTCAACACAATCCAATTCAAAATAAACTCGGTGCATCTCGGTGTAAAAACTATGAGCCTATGTGTTAAAAAAAAACATAAAAAAAACCGATTCATTTCTGAACCGGTTTTACCCTGCGGAGAATTTATTGAAAATACTGGAAATTCAATAAATATTTTCCTTTTATAATAGTATACTACACATTTCCCATTCTAAAACAAGTAGTACCTCTACCCTTAAGTTTAATCAGAATTTACAATAAAATGTTTTGAAAGAACTTGTTTGTCATTAATGTAAATATCTATCAAATATTTTCCTTCACCATGATAATACCAGCTTCCGTCTCGCTTCTTTTCATAATTTCCAGATTTACTTAATGTTTTTGAACCGTGAATTTTTGTTTTGTAATAATAGAATACCAATCTGTTGTTCTTATTCTCATAAACTATCTTAAAGTTCTCTTCATTTACTTCAATATCATGTTTTCCTTTATGTAATTCAACTGCTTTATTCATGTATTTTGCAATATAGTCGTCAATTAATGATTTGTTTTTAGTGAAACTTTCAGAACCTATTACTTTTTTAGAAGCATCATAAAGAAAAAAATCAACTTTAATAGATTCACTATCTTCAAAATTTTCAAATTTATAATTGACGCGAATACCATTATTATTCGAATAAATTTTAACCTTTTTATTTTCAAAAAATGTCACATTATTATCAGTGAAGCTGGATAATAAGAATAACAAAAGAACTGTTGTTACTGTAAAAATTGCTCTCATAAGTTAATAGGTTAAGTTAATAATATCGTCTTTTCTAGCTAACGTATTAATCCATTCTGTTGGAATTGTATCCATTCCATAAATTAAAGCAGCTAACCCACCTGTTACTGCTCCTGTAGTATCAGTATCGTGACCTAAGTTTACTGCTTTTAAAACCGAATCTTTATAATTATTGGTAGTTAGTATACACCAAATAGCAGCTTCCAATGTATCGATAACGTAACCTGAACTCTTGATATTGTCTTCGTTCACTTTTGTAATGTCTTCGTTTAGCAAACGATGAAACTTATGGATTTCAATGGGATTAATTTTCCTTTGTTCGAAATACTGTGTTAGTTCCGATTGTAGTTCATTATAGGCTTGAAATTTATCTTTTCCTTCAATGATTTTTTTAGCGAATTCCAAATAATACAAGCAAGCCAAAACGGAACGAACGTGTGCATGGGTAATAGAAGATATTTTTTTGGTCCAATCATAACGCTCCTCAATATCTAGGTCTTTGATATGAAGTACCAAAGGTAAAATTCGCATTAACGAACCGTTGCCGTTGTCCCTTTCATCTAAACCGCCTGCTAATTCCGGTGTCATTCCGTTTTCTAAACGCTCTATGGCGATACGTGTTCCTATGCCAATATCGAATACCCAACCGTGGGGTGTCCAAAGATTATCATTTTTCCAAGCGATGAATTTTAGGGCTAGATTATTAATGTCTAAACCTTCCACCATGCTTTCTGCCAAACACAACATTAATGACGTATCATCAGACCAAGTACCTTTTGGTTGTTCGTGAGTTCCGTATTCACGCATATCGGTTACTGGATTTGCTTTTAAATAACCTCGTGGTTGGAATTCCACTGGAACACCAAGTGCATCACCTACTGCGGTGCCGATGAGGATGGTTTGGAGGTGGTTAAGCATTAATTAAAAATTCAAAAGTATTGTTATTAATAATTCTAATATAAAAAGTGTTTCCTACACCAATATTGTTTTGTTGTAACCAATTACCAATTAAAACATTATTAATTCTATATCCTTTTGCATAAACAAAATTTGAATGGCTAATATCATCACCTAAAACAATTTTAACTATTTCACTTACTTTTGGTAATAAATTAATTGGAACTTTACTAATGTTTATATTTCCTTTTAAGTGAGAATTTGTAGCTTTTTTTTCTAAAATAAAATCTTTCATGTAGAGTGAATTAAAAATTTAATGGATTTACACCACAACTTCTTAACCAATCATGGTTTAAATGTGAATACCCTTCTTTATTAATTAAAACATCATTTCCCAAATTATTCCTTACCCAACAATGAGATATGGACCAAGCTCTTTCATTAAATGGAATTTGCAAATTTTTACCGAATCCATTACCTGTTGGTGTAAATATATGTCCAATTGAAACATCAGGTCTAATACTTCTCCTAATCTTTTCAATCATTTCTAAAAATAACTCACCAGATTTGAAAGTACAATAAACAAATTTAATCGATTGATTATTATTAATGTAATTTATTATTTCTTCAACATTATCATCTATAAAACCAAGGTTCATCAAGTCAAGTATTGAATTATCTTTATAATCATGCCAACAATATTGATTATCGCCTTTTTGTACAATTACACATTTTTGGTTTTGGTTTACAATTGTTTGAATACCATCTTTTGTACCTTTAATTAAATCTGCAAAAACAATTTTTCCTTTTTTACAGATTTCAAAAATTTGATCTAATGATGGAATATTGTTATTTGTTGATCTTCTTTGAATTAAATGATTTTCATTGTGGATGAATAAATTTGACATAATTGTCCACATATACATTCCTCTTCCATAAAAAAAATCAGAAGTATTCCATTCAAAACCATGATTAAAAGTACCCAAAAATAAAACTTCAGGTTTGTAATGATCAGTTTTTAAAATTGCATTTTCTGTCCAAAAGCCGTTTTTCCAATTATTGTGATTCAAAAATTTGTGTTCTACTGGCATAATTTTAAAAATTTAAAGTTACTATTTATTACATTTCTTCCTCCTCACGAGGTCTAATTTGACTGAACCAATTTTTAACTTCTAGTTCATTCCTCATATTAAGTTGCACGTCAAAATTTTCATGAAATTCTGCTTGTGGGGTGTACTCATAATGCAAGGTAAGCGTAATTTGGGTTACATATTTTTTACCTTCTTCAAAGCTCTTTAAAATGTAAAACCAAGATTCTGTGAGCAAAACATATACTTTGTCTTCTCCGTCTTCTAAAATTTCATATAATTTTTCTTGGTCTAATACCATTAAAAATTTCCTGTTTAAAAGTTTAAATTCAAAACAATAATTGGCTTCTTCGCCACCATTCAGTGCTTGGCTTGTTATAAATTTAATTCGTTGGCTTGTTAAATGTTGTTCTGATTGGTTAATCTTTCTGTTGTAGCCATTGTAATGAGTGATTAGTTCACCATGATAAATTAAGGGATGAGAAATTCTTACCATATTACTTTTGTTTGTTTAAAAATTCTTGTTCTTCTTTGGTTAAATTTTCAATACCTACTCGGTTAATTTTTTCCAATATACTATCTAAAGTAAGTTTTGCTTTATCATCAAATTGAAAAGGAATGATTTGGTGCAGCAAACTTTCCAAATGGATGTTATAAAAGAAATGCTCGTAAGGTTCATTTTCTAAACGGAAACTATAGCCTAAAATGTATTTCTCAAGGATATAAATTTTTGTTAGTTTGACTTCATGTAAATATTGTGTGCTGGGATAGTATTTTTTGAACTCCGTATGAATGGCTTTGAACTTTTGATTCAGCGGTTGGAAAAACTCTTTCAAATTAAAACCCAGTTCTTCCACATCTATACAAGTAACACATGAAATGAAATGCGGAAAGATCATTTCATCAAAATCGACGGTATATTTTTGAAAGGTTTTGATTTCGAATGCCGTCTTTGATTTGGTTGTATCGGTATTAAAAATCCAATCAATAATTAGAGAACGATAGGATTCGATTTCACTTAATTGGATGGGTATACAATATTCAACAATATCGTTAATTAAATATTCCGGTATATCAATCAACGGATAATCCTCTTTACTAGTAGTACCGAATAAAAAGTCGTTGATAATATAAATTAAATGAATAGTATTTTCCTCATCTTTTACTCGATAACGCAAGTAATCCTTTGTTGCTTCAGCCGTTATAAAATCAGTAGTAAGAAACCAATGATTTAGATTTTCAAGTGTGGCGTTTTGGAGGTCTAAAGCGATGATTTTATAGTTGGAATTCATATTTGTAAAAATTTTCAGGAGTGGTACCAACTTAAATATATTACGAATAAAAATGTTAAAAAAAACATTAATTTAAATTTAACATTTCAAAAAAATATGAGATATATAAAACTACCCCAAAAAGTTAGACACTATTTGGGGTAGTTGATATTTTTATATTACAACATTATTATCAATTAATTTTCACAATTTCAAAATCACTAAAACTCACATACCCCTTTGTGCACATAGTTCCGTATTTATTTTCAAATAATTCACATATTTTATCTAAATGATTTTTACTGTAAGGTTTTCCAGTAGTGGTTGCAATTTCTACATACATACCTTTAGTTAAATTAACCTTTGTTGTTTTGTCATTTCGTTTTGCCGTAATTCTAAAAAGATTTGCCATATTTTTTATGTTTAATTAATATTATAATTGATTTCTACTTCTTTATTGTTGATTGAATTATCTATTATTACATTGTAATTATTTGGATGTGAAAGCCAAAGTGATTTTAAACTTTCATTAATTTTTATGTATTCTAATGGATTTTCCCATAAGGTTGCTTCTATCAGCTCATTATTAAATTCAATTTCTTTAATTTCATTTTCATTGGCTTCTAAAAGTTTAAGCTTATTGTTTAATTCTATACTTTCGATATTACAACTGTTACAGATTAAAAATTCAGTATTCTGATGCAGTTTTAATTTTTTAATTTTTTTAATTTCAATTTCAATGTAGTTATAGGTTTCGGTTATTTCATAAAGTTCAATCTTATTAATGGTAACTGGATGTTTGTTTTGCACTAATTCAGATAAAGATGCTGGTGGTCCGATCCAATAAAAATCAGGATGATAATTGTCTTGGTCTTTGCTTAAATTCATAGCAATCTTATGCTGAAGCTTCTTTTTATTGTAGTTATTAACTTGTTCAGGGAAAGAATGTTTATAATAAAAACTTGCTAAATATTGAATTTCTTCATTCTTTAAATTATTAATTTGTTCATTTGTTAATGGGGATGCATTTTTGAATTTCTTACCAAGTTCGAGTTCAATACATTTTAGATTGGGTATAAACTCCATTTTACTCAAAAAATATTTTTGAAAAGCTTCTATATCCCTGTAAATTAACTTTAAATAGCTCGTGACTTCTTCAAATGATAATTCGACAAAAGTTTTAGTCGAATGATTATAAGTTAAATGGTGTGGTAAGTGGTATACTAATTTCATCTTTTTAAATTTACTTTTTCAAAAGTAATTTGAGAAAGCGCCAAAAGACGACGTTTAAAAAGTAAAGTGAAAAAAAGGGGTATTTCTTATTTTATAAAACAAGTCTAAAGAAGAAGTGTTTATATAGGTAGTTTCTTTTTCATTCAATGAGCCAAAAGCTTCATGTATGTGACCAAAAACATGATATTTAGGTTGTATATTTTTTACAGCTTTTAGTAATTTTTCACAACCAACATTTAGATTATGCATTGTTTTATCTAATATGCCAAAAGCGGGTCCATGAGTAATTAATATATCTGTATTGTTTGGTATTAATTGCCAGTGCTTATTTATCTCTTCCCCTCTTTTTCTATTGAATGCCCAATTGTGAAATTCTGGAGTTATAGGCGACCCCCATATGTTAATTCCATCGATTTCAATTCCGGTATCGTTTAGATAGAAAATGTTTTTAGGTAGAATATCTTGAATTTCTTGTTGGGTAAAATTTTCAAAAAAGAAATCATGGTTTCCTGCTATAAAAATTTTGTAAGTATACGATTGCTTTTCAAACCAATCGATAAAATTTGTAGCTTCTTCTTGTGTACCTCTATTGCAAACATCTCCAGCATGAATAAGTAAATCACCACCAGGTAATTGCAACTGATGGTGAAGACCGTGTGTGTCAGATAGGGTGGTGATTTGCATTGATTAATTAATCTTAAATTTTAATTTTAAAATCAAAATACTCATTCATAAAATTATATATTAATTTACCTCGATCCAAAATATTATTTTCCCAGTTTTCATAATTTTCCCAATTTATCAATGTTTGATTATGTAATTCATAGGAACCTCCATTACACGATTTATAAATTTTATTTTTTGGATGCTTATTACTTAAAGAAGAATTTTCAGTAGGAGATATTAAAAGAAGATTTCCAATTCCATTAATAATTTTTTGAATTTTAGCATTAAATATTCTTTCTTCTTCACTAATATTATTCTCATCGGCACAAATCCAATTCCATTCCCAACTTTGTGGGAGAATATGTTCTACAGAACGACCTTTTTTTAATATTTCTCTTAGTTTTAACAAATCTACTTTTTGATCATTATCAAACTTTTCAATCTCATATTTATAAAGTGTGTAAACCATTTTTCCATTAAAAAAATGAAAAGCATTATTAATTATATCTTCCCTGTGGTTAGCAATAAATTCTGAAACTGTTTTTTGTAAATTTCTATCTTCAAATAACTCAGGTCTAAACCCTGAATTAACATAATATTGTAACTTCTCTTCTACTTCATCTATAGTAACACAACTTAATACTGCAGAAAATAAGGCTTCAAAATTATTTCTATAAACTTTACCATGGTATTTCCAATGAAAATCACAAGTAAATAATAGTTTTTCCCAAAGAGTTAGTATTTTTGAATTCGAAAAAATATCGATATAATTATTTTCAAATTTGTGAAAAAATAAAATAAACAATTCTAAACTATAAAACTTACTAAGAATTATCGTATCGCCTATGAGTCTATTTTCTCTGTCTAGTAATGTAATATCTTGACTTAAAAACTTTACCGTTTTTGATAATTTTTTGACAAGATTTTCAGCGTAAAATACCGCATTATCAGTCAATTTTTTATCTATATAATTTAATATCGATTCTTCTTTATTATTAGTGCTTGGATTCCAAAAATCTGGGTTATTTTCTTCTAATTTTAAACCATCGTCAATAATTCTGAGATGATACAATAAGATTTCATCCAAGTGTAAATCACCTCTAAAATTATTGTTATCTAAACTTTCTTCGTATTTGAAAATTTCTGAAAATTCACTTTGAATCCTATCTATTATAATTTTTGAATCATCATTCAATTCTAAATAAACAGCTTTCATAAGTTTAGCTTTTACTTTTTCTAATAGGCTCAAATTTATACCTCTTGTATTTTGCAACTCAAATATTTGAACTGCTACTGCTTTACTTTTTGTTGAATGTACTGAAATATGTGCATTTAATAAAGTATTTAAGTAGCTATCAATATTATCTGTTTTTAACTTTTCGTCTTTAAATCCTTTTTTAAAAAAATTCAATGCAAATAACATTCTTTCAATAGATAATGTGTGATTAGAATCAGAATTATCTATATTAAAATCAGTAAAATCATAATTATCCTCTTTATAATGAATGTTTTCTTTCATTAAATTAAAATTGATACTATCGTACGCAACAGTATCAAATTTTGAAATTAATGTTTTAATTTTTTCGTTTTTACTTATATCATACGTTCCACAAATCATTAAAAACAAAATAAAAGTTGTAAGTCTTTGTTGGCCATCAATAACTTCGTAATTAGCATCATTTCCCTCTTCAAAAATAAAATGACCATAGTAGTATTCCTTTCCATCAATATCTAATAAATCATTGATAAATTGATTTAGTTGTTTTTCTTCCCAAGCATATGCTCTTTGATAGGGAGGAACTATTATTTTATTTGCATTGAAGATGTCTTCAAGTTTCTTAATATTTTTCATTTTAATCTTGCTTTAATTTTTTTAACGATATTCAATAAACTAATTTTTGTAAATGTTTTTCAACTTATTTATTTCTTCAATCATTTCATTTCTAAAATGAGCATGGCTAATGATTTTATACTTTATTAGTGAATCAATATCATGGACAAAACCTTTCTATTGTTTTGCTTCCCATGCATATTATATTTGATAATCGGGGGTTTGCAAAATTTTTTCCTCTAAAAAAATCGATAATGTTTTCTTTTCCATAAAAATGAAATTTTTTAATTGTTATTCTACACTTTTGAATTTCATTTTGCTAAGTTACAACCTCATAACGTCATAAGGTGTCGTTTATATTTTAATGACGATTAAATTTTATTAGTTCAATGTAATTATGTAAAAACAACAAGTTGTAAACTATCTACTATTTAAAAATAATTTCTGTTGTAATTGGAATGTGATCTGATATTTCTCTTGCCTCTTTTAATGTTGCAAAAGATGAATAGAAATGGATTACTTTGGGATTACTTATCGTTATTTTTGAACTATTGTACCAAATATTATCAAATTCAGAAACCAAACATTCTTCATTAGTACATTCTTTTTTTAATGAAGTTTTTTGATTGACAAAAACACTAACATATCCCATTTTCTTCAAAGGATTAAATACGGAATGTGATTGTGGACAATTAAAATCACCAACAAAAAGTAAATTCAATTTTGGATATTGCTCGGGTAAAAACTTAAAATATTTGATTTCAGTTTCGGGTTGTCTGCTTTTTGTTATGGCGTGAAAATTTGCAATGGTAAACTGCTTTCCGTTACAATCAAAAGTGCAATAGTAAGGTTCTCTATCAATTTCTAAATGGTATTTTTTCTCTAACCAAGCCTCCCCTATTTTTTTTACCTTATTGGTTTTCCAAATAAAAGCATAGCGTTCTGTTTTGTAAGCACTACTACTTGTAGGATTACTTACTACATAATCCCATTTAGAACCTTTTCTATTAAGTTCATCTGCTAATTTGGCAACAGCTTGAGCTCCACCATTGCCAGCAACTACTTCTTGTAAGGCCACAACATCATAATCTTTAAGAAGATTGGCCATGTATACTAAATCTGTTGGTGATTTAGAACTTCCTAAATTCTCAATATTCCAAGAAATCAACTTAACTTGTGAGTAAAACTGATTTGTTATGAAAAGAATTAGGACTAAAAATATTTTCATTTAGTTTTGGATTTAGGGAAAAATAAGGATACAATCAATCCTATTCCAACCATTACGTCCACAATAATCCAAATAGTTCTACCAAGAGCAATTTTAATAAAAGGTTGAAATAATACAGCCAATGCCAAATAAACAAAAGCTTCATTTTTGTACCCTTGTTCATTTGCGTTAAAAGCTAAATAACCAAACCCAACTAAAGCAGCAAAACGAACGAATTGGTAATAGCCGTAAGGAAAGTCGATCAGACAACCGAAGAGGAAAATAAACAAGAATATTTTTAAAAGTTTTTCCATAAAATATTAATTATCACTATAAGAATAAGTAGTTATCGAAATAAATAATATATAAATCACTATTGATATTACAAATACATAAAAATCTTTTTTAAAATCATCTTTTAATCTTGCTCTCTGTTCAAATATCGCATAAATTGAAAAAAAAGCAATAAAAATAAAAGTAATTAAATGTAATTTATCTGACAAATTAAATTGATCAGATATTGGTAAATAAGACTCTGTTATATATTTATTCCCTATCGCAGTAAAAAGAGAACCTACTATCAATGAAAGTTTTTGTTCACTATTCTTATTTGGTATAAAAACACTAATAGATGTCAAGAAAAAAGAAATAAAAAGTACTACAAATAACTTCCAATAAATAGTCCATGATTCTCTGTAAAGAGGAATATTTATACTAATAGCATCTAACTCGTATTTTTCATTTAAAATATCCCCAAAATTTGAATCCCAATTTTTAGAATCATATTTAAAATCAACTTTACCTATTTCCCATTTATCAATAAAATTAGGTTTAATCTTAGAATTTCTTTTATCTAATAAAACAACAAAATCTCCTTTATAATGTGTATTTAACTCTAAATAAATAGTAAGCTTTTGATTATCAAATGGAAATTTTGAAACATCTAAATTGTTTAAAATTGTGGCATTAATCTTATTTAAATAATAATATTTATTACTTGTACTATCTTTTATTAAATTTGATTCAACAAGTAATGAATTGTATTCTATTAATTTATCAACATCTAAAAAATTTGAAATATCTTTATTAATGTTATCTGTTTTAAGTTCTTTTGTTGAAATAAACCAAACATAGAAAATAGTTTTATAACTTGAATTTAAGTAATTTATATCATAAATATTATCAACATAAACCCCAACCTTTAGGGTGTCTTTTACACCATTACTATTCTTTGAAAATGAAATAAGTGGGATAATTAAATATAATATTAAAATTACTTTTTTCATTATTTAATGATAAAAAGGAGTTTCAACTACAGGTAAAAACCATCTTAAAAAATGTTCATAAACTGATAAAAGACTATAAACTAATAATGTTGCTAAACTCAATTTAAAAATGAAATAAGAATAATTATTATTCTCAATTTCAATAGAATCTTGTCGTTTACCAAAAGAGAATGTGATTAATTTTTCAGTAATCAAATAAACAATAACAGAAAACACAAAAGACAAACCAACGTAGACAAGTATTTTTTCCATTACTGCTAAAAATGTATTTTCAGATGTAGCAGAATATATAAGTACTTCAATTGAATTTTCAATCATCTCTAAAGAAACCTTTAGTAACAAGAAAAAAGGTAATAAAATTGATAAATACCATAAGGATAAGCTAGTATTTAGTCTTAAATTAGTTGTATTAATATTTTTCTTTTTTGCTAGAATAGAAATTAGGTTCAATGCAATAAGTAATGTTACTATTGCTACAATAAAAGTAAAAAAAAGACTTTGTTTATTCATATTATTTTGATTTTAAGGATATTCTCCAATAATTAGTATTTGAAATGTCATTCGAAATTATACCTGGTTTTGCTCCCAATGCTGTAGTTTCCCACAAAATGTATTTCTGATTTTTATAATTATAGGCTAAACCATTATAGGGCAAATTAATACCTAAAATGGAATGACCATAAAACTCGCTGCTCATTACTGCCACATCATAGTTATAGTGTGACAAAATTGTATAAAGTAAAAGTGTTCGAGTATCGCAATCTCCTTTTAAATTCGTCAAAAATTCAACTGGAGTATTAATTCCAAATCTCTGATTTCCATCACAAAAACCTTTATTATTTAAAAGGTAGTTTCTTGTAAAACGGTCGTTATACAATGATGGATCACACCCATCAGATAAAACTAAAGCATAGCGTATATCCTGAACAAACGTTACAACCATTTCTGCAAATTGATTTTTATTCAATTGATTAGCATTTTGAATACTATCAAACATGCGATACAAACCATTTAATTTAGATTTATCATTCTCTTTTAAATTATGTATTATTTGATCATAATTTTTTATGCTTTGGTCATTTAAGCCCAAATTATTTTTAAAAAACGAAGCTTTTCTATAGTCACTCAATTTAATCTGATAGGTTCCTTCGTAAACATTTCCTTTATAATCTTTCCATTGTCTATATCGAGTTATTATACTGTCATTTTTTTCTTGGACTACTTGAGTAGAATCAATTGGGTTGTAATTATCTGTTTCATTTTCAACAACTGGTAAAGGTTCAACTATAGGTGTTGTTTCCCTTGGAACATCTGTACTTGATGGTATAGGAGAAAAATTTCTACCTCCTCCACTCTTACTAAAATTGTAAATTAA
This sequence comes from Flavobacterium cyclinae, assembly GCF_021172145.1. Classification (NCBI taxonomy): domain Bacteria; kingdom Pseudomonadati; phylum Bacteroidota; class Flavobacteriia; order Flavobacteriales; family Flavobacteriaceae; genus Flavobacterium; species Flavobacterium cyclinae. Next base: position 1,626,331 of record NZ_CP089095.1, on the reverse strand, counting down.
TGAACCTATAAATGCAATTAATAATAATGGACCTAAAATCCTAAAAATCCATCTAAGAACTGGTTCTAAAAAGGAAATTAAAGAAATTATTATAAAGAAGCCTATTAAATATAAAAGTCCTGGAAGAAATTTAATCAATAAAAAGAGTCCTATGATTAACAATAAAATACTAAAAATGCTCGAAAAGCATCCGCCACCAGTTTCTGTAATAGGCTTTTCTGGTTTATAAATATAATCATCCCAAACGGTATCATTGTGATGCTTACAACGATATTCTTTACTTATATAATCTCCCTTTCTGTTGGTTCTACCTGTTGGAACTTTACTTGATTCGCAAACTTTATTATCCGTTATTAAATCATTATTCTCATCTTTGTCTTCATCTCTTCCATTATTTAATTGCTCTTTAATTTCCTCTACTATTTCACTTTCATAATCAAAAACATACCCCGTTACATAAGCATTAAAGGAACCAAATACTTCATCACCTTCAGTTTGATGTAATTTTCGAATTATTTCAAATTCATAAAGCTTTGGTTCTAACAAATTAATACCAAAGCTTTTACCATCAGATAACATTTGTACAGGTAACGTCGATGGTAATTTGTCTTTTGGGAAAACATTTCCAGAAATTGAATCAACATTTATTCCTTTAAAATCATTAGGAAATTCAAAGGATTTATTTTTCCTTACATCGTCTTTTGACTTACAATTTACTTCAGCTTCATATATTTCGAAATCAAATAAATCTTCATAACTAGAATAACCAACTAATCGAGTTCCTCTATATTTTCCAGAGATAGTACCTTTTAAATAGGTTTTTCTTGGAGTAAGAATCTCTTTAGTTATTTTTACATAGCTATTCCCGTCTTCACCAACAAAAGACTCAATATTCAAAATATTTTCAATTGTATTTTCCATTGTTGGTTATTCTTCTAAATTATAAATGAAATCTAAAAACTCTTTTTCATTATTTTTTACGACATTGATTGAAGGTCTAATTGTTCTAAATGGAGAATCCAACCAATATTCAAATTTTTCTACATGAGTTAAAGAGTATTCATTATTAATATCTTCTACTAATATTTTGTATTTCTGTGGATTAATATCTTTTAATTTCTCCAATAAGGGTAATATTCGCTTTAACGATTCTTTATTGTATTCTTTAATTCTTTCTGAAAGAACAATCGAAAACTTTCGTTTCATTATTTCATATTCCTCTAAAATGATTTTATGTTCTATAAGCATTCTATGAAAATAATAATCCGATGTATGATAATCCTGAATTTTACTTTTTAAAATGGTATTTGATAACCAACTAAAATTAGTGGTTTGAATAAGTTGTTCTCTTAATTTAATAAAATCTGAATTATTACTTTCAATATTAAATAACCTAGCACATAAATCTCTTACTTTGTATTTTGTATAGATTGGAATTAAAAAAATAGAACAAACTAGTATTGTTAAAATCCATGAAAAAGGATTTTTAATTAATAATAATTGAATCGTTTTAACATAAAAATTACTTTTATCAAGAATTGAATTTAAATTTTGATAATTTTCGTTTTTTTCAATGAGGATATTTTTAAAATTTGAGACAAATGTATTAAACATTTGATAATAACTATTTGAATTAGAACTTGTTGAAATAGTTGCAATGAATTGATTATCTGAATTTAGTTCATTGTCTAAATTAATCTCTAAGTCATTAATTAACAATTCCTTTTCTTGTTGCTCTTTATTGTTTAAAAATAATTGTTCATCTAATTGATTAATTCTTCTAATTTTAAACAATGATTCTTTCAAAAATAGGCTATCATTTATAACTTTAGATTCGATAATAGCTATTTTACTATTTAAATCATTTTCTTCACTTGGATTTGAAAAAAACAATACTTTACTTTTAAATTCATTTAATGCTTGTAATTCATTTTTTATCAATCCTTTGTTAGTGAGTGAAAACATTTTTACCCTTTCAATGACTTTATGCTTTGCAATATCATCTTGTACACTTTTGGATAACAAAAAAACATTCAGTGGTTGGGCAATAATTATAGCTAATAACATCATAAACCCAATACGTAATAACATTGAAAGATTAAAAAAATTAAAAGAAATAGTTTTTGATTTCTTATTTTTTGTACTTAAAGGAATAATTGGAGGTGATATAGTATGCAATAACAATAAATATAGATTTACTACAATAAATCCCCAAATGATTCCAACTGGTAAACTTATCCAGTAAGCGCCATCAAACATTGAATAAACAAAAAAAGAAGCGCTAGAAAAGCAACCAATAAAAATTAGCAATACAAAAAAGCCCAACAACGCAAACCTATTTCTAATACGTTGATTACACTTTTCAAGTATCAGCATATCTTCACCTGAACAAGTGAGTAGAAATCTAAAAATATTTTTATGAATTCTTTTCTCCATTATTAATTGTTGAAATATAAGTGTCTAAATTTTCATCAATTTTTTTCATTTCTCTTTCCTTGTATTTTTGAACAGCATAATCGGTTAATTCTTTTTGGATTTCTGTAACTTTTATTTTTTCATATATTAATTTTTCAGCTTCATGATTAATAACAAGGTGTCTTTCAACTCCTTCTTTGTCTTTATATTTATCATATTGTACTTCAATTCCATAATCTGCTTTAATTAACTCATCTCTATTTTCAGCTAAATAATCATAGGTTGTTTTGGTTAACATTAATTTGAAAAATATTGGGGTTAACTCAATTGCCATAAAAAGTAATGTAATGAAAAGAGAAATCCAAAAGCCTGCAATTTCATGAGCTTTTTGAATTCTTATTAATAACCCATCTAATGAAGCTCCTTTTTTTTCTGCAATTTCAATATCTTTTTGTTTTTGAAGTTCATATCTTCTTCTGTCTTGCAAGGAGTTCTTATACTCTTCAGTATTTTCTAAGGCTTTTATTTGTGTTTCTAATAAATCTGCTTGTCTTTCTAATTCTCTAGCTCTTGGTCCAAAGCCATCTCCATTATTATTCTTTCCGGTAATTTCTTTAGATATTTCAATTCTTAAATCCGCTACTTGTCTATTTTTTTCATCAATTGTTGTTTGTAACTGTCCTAACTTCACTTTAATTTCCTTCACTTTCGCCTCATAATTTGAATTAGCTTGTGCTATTAAAGAATTTTTTTCTTTTTCTTGTTCTTTTTGAACGGCTAAATTAATTTCAGTTTGAAACATTCTTATCTCAATAGGTTTTGAAATTGTAATAGCGATAATCATACCCATCAAAATTCTTGGAATTGCAGTTTTAAATTCTAACCAAGTAATTTCCTCCGTACCATCACCTTTACCAGTACTAGTAACTATAAATCTATCTATATTGAATATTATTAATCCCCAAATAATACCAAAAATAATTGATAATATTAGAGTAGTTGTGTCTACTGAAACATTATCAATTGTGTCTACAATTGTTTTAGTTTTATTTATTACATTGGAAGACTTTGGAGAAAAAATAGTATAAAATGCATATCCACCAGCTAATCCCGCCATTGCGCCTGTGGCAAATACAATACCACCTAAACACATATATTTAATTTGGTCTGAATAAGTAGCTCGTTCTAAAAGGTATTTATCTCCTCCTGCACATTTCCACAGAAATTGCATTACTTTTCCAGCTTTTGGTAATTGATAATAATCGCGTGTCATAAAAAGTCGTTTTGAGTGAATGAATTCGTTTTAATATTTATATTATTTTTTTCTATTAATACTTTTGAAAAATTTATAGAAATAGTCTTACTTTTAAGATTAACATCTTTTGCAGTTAAATTCAGAAATTCAAGCGGAATAATTGATATTTTTAAATTTGAAATTTCTGTAATAAATGTTTCTTTGTTAATTTTTTTTTGGGGTTTAACTTCAATAACATAATGCTTGGTTTCAAACCATCCATAAACAACGAAATGAATAACTTCATTTAAATTATTAACATTATAAATTTTAATGTTGTTTTCTACTGTAAGCTTGTTGTTGATGCTATAAAAAATAGCATTCTTAAAACGATAATTTAATATTAAAAAACTATTTTCAAATAAAACTTCATTCCCACTATCAAAATAAAGTTCAATAAGTCGCTTATCTTTTTTAAATAGAATCAATAAAAAACTTATCCCAATTTTAAAATAGAGTATTATTGAATTAATAATTATTAAAATAAAATGGTTCATAATTTATTTTCATTATTCCTAAACCTCAATCTACACTCCCCATCATAACAATAACTTTTTTTAGAGCCATTATATACTATTGGAGCTTGAAGTTCTGCTTTCATGAATTCTAAATAATTGTAAATCGTACGCTCAGATACATTGATTTTCTTCGCAAAGTCTTTTGGACTTCCCGTTAGTTCAACCTCAATCAGCTCGTGAATCTTTATGATGATACGTATATCCAAACCTTTACAATTATACTTTATACTACTGCAACCTCAATGCAGTAATAAAATCGTTTTCAACAATTTCTTTTCAAACTTAGAAACTTGAAACTTTAAATCCATACGGAAATCCGTACGGACAAAAAAAAGGGAGTGTTTAAAAACACTCCCGTTAATAAAAGATTATAAATTTTTAAGGTTTAATAGGATTATTTCCTCCTTGACCACCAGTATCGCCATCGGTAATTCCTGTAGAATCACCTTCCTTTTGACTCAAAGTATAATCAAATTCCTGTGATTCTATTTCTATTTGTGGAGTTGATAAAGCCTCATTATCATCATTTGAACAAGAAATTAAAACGCTTCCTAATGCTATAAAAGCAACCACTAAATATTTTTTCATTGTAATAATTTTTAAAATTGAACATGAGTTAGGCTGTTCGGAAATGGATCCGAAAACAACTTCGATTTAAAATCGATGCTCCTTGATGGAGTATTTTGTGTGGGAAGTGTTAGCGTGCTACAACAGAACTTGCATTTTATACTTCCCGAATAAAAATTCGGTTCTGCATAGCAACACTATTTTAAAATCAGTTTTGTACATTTGTTTCAATAGCTAGTTAAAACAAGAACTAATTCTGAGGCAAAGGAATTACGTTTTTAAGTGAGTGTTTATAAGGAATTCCTAAAATTCCTACTATTCCTAAAGATTCCTAATTAATCCGTTATGACAACAAGAACAGCTGCTTTAGAAGCCTACAAAAAAGCCATTAAAGAACAATATGAAATAGAAAAACTAGGAAAATATTCAAGCTTCTTGATTGCACCATCAAGAGCAAAACTGCGTCAATTGTGTGAGGAAAGATTAAAAGAATCAATTGAAAAAGAAGATAAAATAAGTTTTAATTTGGTCTTTGGATTTGAGTATGAAGCAGGGAATCGTTTCAAACTACAAAATCAAACGGATAAGTTCAGACCAATTGAAACCTTTTTGAAAGGGGAAACCGATTTAACAGATATTGAGACAATAAATATTGCAGCATTACTAGTAGATTATAAGTTAAGACCATTTAGAATATTTGCCACAAAACAAAAAGGAATAGAAACAGTTGAAGAATTAACGAAAGTTGAGGATGATAAAAATGTAGAAAAACGAAATCATATTGTAATTCCTACACCTAAACTAGATGAAAAGAATAATTGGAAAAAGAAAATAGGGATTGGTGTATTATCTGTAGCTGGTTTATTTTCAGCGGGCTATACCGCAAAAGATCTAATTATTGAGGATAAAGAATGTATGCAATGGCAAGTAGACCACTATGAATATGTAGAATGTAATTCCAAGACTACAGAAGAATTTTTAGAAATTCCTTTAGAACCGGCAGACGAGAACAAGGCAAAACTTAAAAAAATTGAAGTAAATGAACATACTACTTTCTTTGTAAATGACAAACCTGTAGTTTGGTATGCTAAAGTAAACGGAAAACCAGAATTTTTCAATACACATGGATTCCACCCAATTACAGGAAAACCACTTAAACCAATAACAAAATACATGATTAATAAATGGGTGAAAAACAAATAATTATTGTGTGAGAATTAAAAAAAAAAAATATTGATATTCAATCGATTTTAAATTAGTGAAATATCAAACCATGACGTCTTAAAATATATTTACATATTGTTTGGTAATAATGGTATCTGAACTAGATGAACAACATTCTTGCTCTAAAAAGTATAGTTTGTCTAACCAAAACGATTTATTCCATTGTGCTACATGAAATCTAAAATCATTAATATCCAATTTTACGTTTTGATGTTCTATAATTGTACTTTGTATAAGTCCTTTTTCATGCTCAATTACATAGATTCCTTTTTCTTCAAATTTCCAATTATCCTGAATTGTATTGAAAAGTGGAAATAAAGTCTGACTAGTGGCAATATGGTTCAATGTGTCTTTATATACTTTTTTACGTTGACTCCAGATTTCGAAAACACTTTGATGACTACAATGAATACCTTGCCATGATTTTGAAGTTACATCGTGATAGGAATTAACCTTAGGAATTTTTAAATTGTAATAGAAAAAAGGATCTAATAGTAATGTTTCAATAGATTGTTTGGAACTTTGAATCTTGTCATTCCATTGCACTTGAAACGCTTCTGGAATTTCAATTTTAGAAATACGAATTCCTTCTCCATAGAAATTGATTTTTAATCTTTTATTCTCGGTTGCTATCATAGTGAATTACTTGTAGCTTTTCATCATATCCTGAACTCTATTCTTTATTTCAATTCTCAACCATTTAGGCTCCTTCACTTCTAATGTATTGTTGTATTTGAATACTTCCATAATAAATTCATTAGTAGGATGTACAAAGAGTTCAAAATAACATTTATCCTTTGTTTCTTTCTGTATTTTTTGTGAAGGATGAATGGGTAACGATTTTAAGTATTGGGCTTGATAAGATGAACAAACCAAGACTACTTTTTCTGCTTTTTCATAGGTTTCAATCCCAACGGCATGATGATAAAATTCGGATAAATCAATATCCATTTTTCTTCCTTTTTTCTGGGTGATGTCTAAATTTGAAATACGATCTAATCCAAAATTTCTAATTTCACTTTTTTCTACATCCCAACAAACCAAATACCAACGGTGTTGGGCTTCTTTGATTAACAACGGCTGAACTTTACGGTTGGTTGGTTCATCTTTCCAATAACTTTGATGTTGAAATTTAACTAAATATTCATTATCAATAGCATACAACAATCCGTGTAAATGTTCTGTACCTTTATTTGCTTTTCGTTCTAAAATCATTTTTTTTCCAATATGATTGGAAATGTTTATTGCAGAAAGGGTCTCAAAAGATTCGAAAATTCGATCGTATTCTTTTTCAAAATCCTCTTCTATGATTTCATACTTACGTTCACTTTTATTGAACTTGATTTCAATTCCGAAAATAGTATAAATATCTTTAATATCACGTTGGAATGTACGCTGTGATATATCATAATTTTCATTAGTAAGTTCTTGTTGTTGTAATAAATAAGAGTGTAAATCATCAAATGAAGAAGGACGTTTTTTTAATCTTTTAATGATTAATAAATGTCGTTGGATGTATTCTCTTTTTGCCATGATAAAAGTGTTTGTTCAAATGTAATTAATTATAGCGACAAAATGTGTCGTTTTAAATTAAAATCCGATTTTATTTCCCTTTGTTGAAGCTTCCCATTTCTCTTGATTACAGAACGAAATAATGGTTTCAAATGATGGTTGTTTCCCCTGTAAAACATTTTCCATGAAACATTTTCTAACAATATTATCAATTTCACCACCAGAAAATTGAAAGTAAGACGCTAATTCTATAGACTGTTCTTTTGTTATACTTGGTAATTTAATCTTCCAAATAGCAGCGGCATTTTCTAAACTTGGTTTAGCATATTTTACTTTAAATAAAAATCGACGTTCAAAAGCCGAATCCAAATTCATCACTAAATTGGAAGTTGCAAAAAGAATTCCTTTAAAGTTTTCTAATTCCTCTAATAAAATATTTTGAATCGCATTTTCGGTTTCTGATGTAGAAGCGTTCCCTCCTACTTTTCTTTTTCCAATAATGGCATCCGCTTCATTAAAAAGCAAAATAGGACATCGTTTTTCCTTTTCTTTGGCTTCGTAATAATCGGTAAATATCTTTTTTACTAATTTCTGACTTTCGCCATACCACATGGATTTCGTTTCTGATATTTCCACTTTAAAAACTGCTCTTTTGTGCTTACGAGCTAATTCATATACGGTAGCTGTTTTACCTGTCCCAGGTTCGCCATATAGCAAACAGGTTATGCCTTCAGGTAAATTATTTGATGTTAAATTTGACTTTAATTTTTGATAAGTACTCTCTACTAAAACTCGGTCAATTCTTGAAATAGCTTCTAGTTCTTCAGTATTATAAATGAGTTTATTTTTTTTAATAAGTTCGGGATAAAGGAGTTTTTTATTCTTCTTTTCTTCTTGAATTTGTATTGTAATACCTTCCCATTCAGATAACATTTTAAGCGCGTTTGTTGTTAACCGAATGTAATGTCGATTTGAAAAAGTAGCATTATCTTTTTCAATTAATTTTAATTTGTTTAACCTCGTTTTACCTAACAAAAATTTTTGAACATACTCAAATGTATCTCTTTTTCTAAAAGTACAATCTTCTACTGTAGATTGTAAACCCGTATTAAAGTCATTATTACAAGTAGATATTGCATCTATTATAGTGTCAAAAAATACAAATTGATCTATTTTATTTAGATTTTTCTTTGCATAAGCCACCAGCTTAAAATCTTCATATTTTTCAAAAATTTCTCGAAGTTGTTTATAAAAATATATTTCATTCAATAGTCCTTTATCTTTTCTTTCACTTAATTCATCTATCTCATTTAAAAATTCATGAAATGTATTTTCCTTTTCAGCACTCATTATTAATTCTTCTGGAATAGCTTCATTATTCGAGAAGTAAGGAATCAATTTATAATCAATCGCATATTCTTCATTTAATTTAAAATATGGACCTTCAGAATGTAGGATGTTTCGTTTATGAAGTGACACTAAATATTTAGTAAAAGGAAGAAAATTCAAATTATTTAACCCAACATATTCGGCTAATTTTTTTAAACGTACACTCTCTAAATTTTCAGTATTCATTACTAAAGTAATGATAATAGATTCTAGGTCGTTAGTTCGAAAATAGTTGTTAATTAATTTAATTTCTTCATCAACCGTTTTAAAAAAATTACGTTCTAATTTAGAATCTTTAGCTTGTAAAAATACTTGCTCTAAGGCTGTTATGATTTTTAGTTTTGCATTTTCCATGGTTCTGAATATTAAGATTGAATACAAAACTAAAACGACACACTGTCAAAGTGTGTCGTTGTATAAAAAATGAAGCGCATCTTCTTATTTATTTACAGTAATGATTTTCAAACATAGTAAACATAGTATTTTGATGCTCTATTATTTCCTTTGTATTCCAATTTTCAAATTCATAAACTTTGGCTAATTTAAGCGAATCATAAGTGTTTTTTCTTTGAAAATCTATCTTCTTTTTGGCAACATCTTGATTGCTATATTCTGAATTCTGTCCCACAGAAAGTAAGGCCAAATTACCAAAAGAATTTAACCAATCTCGGTTATCGTTTTCATTTGCTAATCTGTTTTTGTATTCGTCATTTTGAGGAAAAACATGTTCAATAGAATTTTTTGAGGTAATTCTATAACGTTTAAATTCATTTTTATCAGTATTCTTATCCCAATTTTTCCATAATAAATATTCTAATTTATAAAACCAATAATGATTAAACTTGGTACCTGAATCTTGGTTTAATATTGAATGAATTGTTTTAAATTCTGGAAAAATTGCATTGTCGGTTATAATATCCCAAGTAGTTTGCTTTTTATCTCCAGGAATTAAAATATTATCGATTCGCTCTAATTCCATTAAAAGCCTTTCATCATCTGAATTATCAATATCATTACTAAGTAGATAATCTAAGAAAGGAGTTAACCAAACTTGATTAGGTATATTATTAAAATATAAAATTGACTGTAACATTTGTAAATTAGACAATGCTCTTTCACTTCTAGAAAAATAAGATTTACCCTCTTTAGTACCCGTATTAATTTCTGATAAAAGTAATTTTTCTTCTTCATCATAACTTTCGTCCTCATCTTTTAACCATTTTACCACATGCTTGTCAAATTGATACCTAACTTTCCACAAGAGTTCAAAGAAGGCTGGTATATCTTTAATATCTTGAATTTTAAATGTTTCTAACAACTTTTTAGAATCCAATGAATCGATGTCTTTTTGATTATTTTGTTTTTTATAAATACGAAGGACATGCAATAAAAACATGTTAAAGTTCACAATTGAACGACATTGTGAGTTACGATTTGATTTTTCTTCATTAAACGAAATTGAGATTTCTTCTTTTATAATCTGAGATATCGACTTTTTATTACTCTCAATATCAGCACTGATATTCGTTGTTGAAAAAATAGCAGGGTTGAATGTTTTAAAATCTGATTTACTTATTACAGCGGTATCAAATGAGAAAGAGTCTTTAACATTACTTTCAAAATAATTGCTCATATTTTCACAAGCCTCCCAAATTTTAGCATATTGAACTCTAGAATTTTTCTCCAATTTATCTAATAGTCTAGCTTTTAAAATATCAGATTGTTGCAATTGAATACCACTAGTCCCTAATGCCACAAAAAGCGCATTCAAATCGGTATTTATTGGAGCTTCATTAAAAATGAATACAACATTACTATAAATAAAATCACCAAACTTTTCTAAATCAAAAGGTTCCTTTTCACTATTCAATTGATTCAAATAACCTTTTATGGTCTCAATTCCTGCTGCTATATTTTTTAAAAATTCGAAATTACTTACATCATGAAATCGATTTGCAGCAGTACCATCTAACAATCCTTTCAAATAATCATATACTTCAACTCGAATATCAAAATCAAAACGTATGTCATTATTCTTGTTGAGATAGTTTGAAAGATTTGTATTCACTCCCAACACTTTAAAGCAATAAGAAATCAACCAAAACGTAGTAAATCGTTGTTGACCATCAATTACTTCATAAAGTTTAGGACGAGCATCTTTTGAGGATTTTATAACATAAGTATTACCCACAAAATACTCTGGAGTATTGTTTTCAAAATTATATTTTAAATCTTCTAATAACTTTTTAATTTCAATATCATCCCATACATAAGGTCGTTGATATACCGGAATAAGAAATTCTAAATTATCAGCAACTATAGTTTCTATTGCAATAGGTTTTGTTGTGAAATTCATTTGTTTATTTATTTAGATAATTTACAATTGCTTTTTTCAAATCGGCATCAAAGTTTTCTTTAGTAATAGTATTGCTAAAGAAAAGATTTACTCTTTCATAATATCGCAACTTTACTCCTTTTAAATCATTAGTATTAATTTCAACTTTGTAATTTTTGAAATAATTTAAAATCTCTTCGTAGGTAAAAGCATTAAGAATTCGCTCAAGAATTTTAGTTTCATTAATAAAATTAACAACTGTTGCTTCATAGATTCTTGATTGATCTTTTAATCGTAAACTGTAGATATAACGAAATAAATACAAGGAAAACTCAGTAACATTTTTTCTTCCAAATCGATCCACAAAACAAAGTAAGGCTATCTGATAGTAATGTCTTAAATCAACTGTTCCATCAATTACATTGATGATGTCATGGTTAAACTTTGCATATTTATCCATTTTATTCTTATCAATGTCAAATAAGAAATTATAATCGTTAGTAAAGTTCAATAAATAGTTAATGTAATTAATTCCCTGATTTAAAGGTTGTCTTATGGCATACTTATCTGCGGTGATGGTGTGCGTGTTTTCTTCAATTTCCACAAAGGAATAACCTATATCTCTATTTTTTTTGTGGGTTTTATCTGCAAAATCTTCTGTTAATACATTTTTCCATGTACTGTCATTTGTGAATTTATCAGGAATAAAATAATGTTTATTCAAGTAATCTAATCTTCTTATTTTACTCAACATTCTATTCACCACTTCTAAATTCTTCTGTCTTTTTTCCCATTTTAAAGCGAAAGAATTTCTTTCCTCAACCAAATCAATACAACGTAAATGATGCGCTTTTAAAATGTCGGTACCTCCTAGCCTTTTACCTCCCGTGTTTAAAGTTTCAAAAAAGTTATAGGCCATGTCTTCGCTTTCTGTAATAACAACAGTTACATTAATTAACTCATAATTAATTAGTTGAAACTCTTGACTTCTATAAAAATCATAATTGGTTTTTATATTTTTTAAAGTAATGGGATGCGAATATTCCGTTTCGTTAAACTGAAGTTCTTTTAATAATCCTAAAACTTGAAGCGTAGTAATTCGTTGCTGACCATCAATTATATTGAAATGATCGCCTTCTTTATGAAGTACAATACTACCCAAGTAAAAATTAGGTTTATCACCCGTAGCCACATTTCTATTTATATGCTCACTAAATTGATACAAAAGTTTATCTATTTCTACCTTAGTCCATACGTAAGGTCTTTGATATTCTGGTATTGTTAATTTTTTTTCAAATAAACTTTGTAAGCTTATACTTTGAACTTCAACCATGGGTATTTATTTATTTGAGTTTATTATGTAGTAAAATTATTTTGTTAGAAAGACAAACTGTGTCGTTTTACTTTTTAATCGCTTTTTTTATTGCTTTCCAATCAATGGATGATAAATATCTCTGAGAGATCGTTCAATATGTGGTACAATAAAATCGTAATTATTGACATCTATTTCAATTATTGACACCCTAAATTCTAAACCATGTAGGTTAGTCCTTTCTTTAAGTTTCATAGCATAAGTACTCTTTATTGAAGACAAATCGATGTGCTCAATAATGCGCTTATAAACATCCTTATTTTTACCAACATACAAAGGCAACCACTGTTCGTTGAAATTTGCTCGTAGTTCCAAACGTTTTTTTATGACACCAGAAGAAAATAAAGGATTATTTTTCTTATTAGACCAATCTTCAGCAAAATTTTTAATTTTTGTTTCCCTTTTTGTACCAGTTAAATTAGCACTTTCTAAATTGAGTTCAAAAAGATAAATACCTTGCTTTTTAGGGTTATTAAATACACTTTTACTATCCAAATCATTTGTCAAAACAAAAGTGATAGCTTGCTCCTGATCAAAGGATATTTCTTTTATTTTATTTGATATTTCATTAACAAATGAAGAAATTTTTAAATCAAATGAAGAAATAAAATCTATAATATTATTTTCGCATTCTAAATTATCAGAAGTAATTTTTTTCATTGTTATATATTTTCAAACTTATTATTAGAATAAGTAAAATGTTTGTAAATAGTTTTAAGCTATTTTATTTCTACATTTTCTATTTTCCATTCATTTTTATTTACTTCTGTAATGTTTCCATTAGCACTATTAAAAGAAAAAATACTATTAAAATTATCATTTTTGTTTATTTTACGATATATTATAGTGTTTTCATTTAGAGAAATCAGTACTAGCTGAATAGATTTATTTTCATCAATCCATTCGTCATTAAATGCTAAAAACGCTTTTAAGTATTTATCAAAAACTCCTGTTTTGCCATCATTACAAACTGTATCTCTTGCTGTGTTTTTTAGTAGATGGATAAATACACCATCTTGTTTTTCTCGCGTTAATTTTAAAATGTCTTTGGCTGTGTTTTTAAGTGCACCATTTTCATGTTTAAATTCAATATTTAAGATTCTTTCATATTTAAAATCAACTTCATTTCTTTTAAATACACACATGTCAGTCGAGGCTGAAACCTTATGGGTATTTTTGTTTTTAACAATATCTTCATAAGTGTCTCCAAACTTATATTTTTTTTCAGTAGGTGTTTCTACCGAATAAAATAACTCTGGATATTCAATTTTAAATTGTTCTACAAATAGAAATCGAAGTTCTTGTTCAGATATTCTATCAACTTTTCCTTTAGTCTGATTATTTAAAGGGAATATAAGTTGTTCAGCGGAATTGCCACCGTTAAGTTCGCAGTCCATAGACTTTAAACGTTCTAAAACCTTAGTGCATATTTTTAAAATATCTACCATCTCAGTTTTTAAAATTCATAGAATCAAACTCCGCCACCATCCCAAAACCTAATCTTGTTCAGAATACGATTTCACGTTTTTGGTTGCTGTTTTATTCGTTTTACTTTTTACTGTTTTACTAGCTGTCACCTTCAACTCCTGTATTTGTTGTAACAACTCCCTTGCATCACCATCACTATCCAACTGCTGGGTTAACTCGCCTTTAAATGCTTTGTGTAAAATAGCTTGTGGTAAACTATCTATTTTAGCTTTTAAAGTTTCATATTGCTTTTCAATAGCATCTGCTTTAGCAAACAAACTTTCTACACGGTAAACAATTTCTTGTTGCTCAATTATAGATGGTATTGGTACAACTATTTTACCGATTGGAGCAAGGAATAAATTTGCTTGTGCTGTTGACTTTTGTAATTTTAATATTTGTGACTGTCCAAAATCTGATCTTAAAGTATATTCAATAAATTTAGAAATTTCAGTATTTGATTGAAATTTTACTAAAGCTGCACTTCTAACCATCACAAATTCTAAATTTTCAGGAACAATGGAAACTCTTCCAACTGTTCCTGAACATGATATTAAAATGTCTTTATGTTCAGGATTACATCGTTTTTTTATTCTGTCATATTCCTCTTTGGGTACATAATCTACATTATTGAGACTAATAAAACCATTTTGTACATTTCTTGCAGATAAAAGATAATAACCATCTTCAGTTCTTTTTGGAGTTGCATGTTCTCCATCTGTAATTAAATCAGCGATATTTTTTAAATTTGATTTTTTCCAATATTCGGGCAATTTATAAGAATCTGATAATTCAAATTCTTCATATTCAGAATAATCTAATTTCTTTGGAACTTTTAACCCATATTTTTTATTCTCTTTTACTAAACTTTCATAATACTTATTTCTATTTTGTAAAATAGTGCTTAATCCACTCTCCAACTCCTTCCCTTTCCTCCATTCTTCTGTTAACTTCCCGGTAACCGCTTGTGTTAAGACTTGTTGTCTGAAATCTTTGAGCAATAACGGTACTTTTGCCATACTGGTTTTGATAGTTTCCAATTGGGCAAATAAAGCATCTAACTTGGCTACAATACGGTTTTGCTCAGTTAATGGTGGGAGGGGAAATTGCAAATACTTTAATAGCTGAATTGTTATTTGAGGTTGAGCAGTTCCTGTAATTACATCGGACTTATCTGCAATTGTCATTGCGTATTTAACAAAATCTAAATTCAATAGTTCATCTGAAACTTCATCTAAAACAATTGAATTACTTGTGATAAAAGATTGAGGTTTTGTTTTATGTATAACTCCACTAGCTGCACCACGACAAGAAATAATTACTTTAGATTTTTCATAAGTAAACTTATCATATTTACCAATTATTCCATTTGCTCCATAAACATCAAAACCTTCATCTAATAATTCACCAACAGAAAGTCCTTTTCCATAAACTAAATTAAATAGATGTTCTAAGTCGGTTTCAACCCAATTTTTCTGCAATTGCTTTTCCATTACTGTAATTCTTTAATCATGGCATTCAACTCCTTCGTAATGGCTTCTAATTCATGTAAAGCCTGTTTGGCAATATCAATCGGTTCGCCTAAATCGTCACTGTTGGTTAAACTGCTGTCGGCAATCAATCCTAAATCTAAACTGTAGTTTTTCTTAGCAATGGTTTCTACGCTAATGCTTTGCCAACGCTCGTCTTTAATTGTTGCTCGTTTTTCGTGGTCAACTGTGCCATCGTAATCGGTTTCTACTTGGTCTATGGTAATACCACCAGTGTAAGCGGTTACAAAATCGGCAAAGGCTTTTTCTTCAAAAGGCGTGCGTTTTCCGTAGCTTGGTGCATTGGTACGCATGTCGTAAAACCATACTTGCTTGGTATTACCGGTTTCGGTTTTGCCACGGGTAAAGAATAAGACATTGGTTTTTACACCAGCGGCATAAAAAATACCTGTAGGCAAACGTAAAATAGTGTGTAACTCGCATTTGTCTAATAAATCACGGCGTATTTTTTGCCCGTCACCATCTTCAAACAAAACGTTATCGGGTAATACTACAGCGGCTCTAGCTTTTCCGTCTTTTTTTAAACTACGGTAAATGTGCTGTAAAAAGTTTAATTGCTTGTTGCTTGTAGGAAAGGTAAAATCATCACGTGTTGGGCGTTCGCCACCTTGTTTGGTACCAAAAGGAGGGTTCGCTAATACCCCATCGTAATTTTTTAAACTCTTACCAAACTCGGTTAAAGTATCGCCTAAATGAATGGTGCTTTCCATTCCGTGTAAACGTGCATTCATTAAAGCCAATCGGTGGGCATCAGGTACTAATTCAACACCTGAAAACGCTTCTTCTATTTGAAATTTACGGTCTTTTTCTGGTAAATCGTAATAGTTATCGTATTTGCTTCGCAAGTAATGGTCTGCCGAAATCATGAATCCGAAAGTTCCAGCTGCAGGGTCTGTCCAACGTTCGCCTAATTTTGGTGCCAATAAATCCACCATAATATTAATTAATGGACGAGGTGTAAAATATTGTCCCGCACCACTTTTCTTTTCGCCTGCATTTTTTTGTAATAAGCTTTCGTAAATATCGCCCATTACATCACGGTCGTCTTCTTCGTACCAATCTAATTTATCAATAGCAGTAACTAAAGAGCGAAAGTTAACCGGCTTACGTAAACTCGTAGAAGCATTGCTGTAAATTTCTTGAATACTTACGCTATCGGTTTTGTTACTTACGGTAGCTAAAAACTCACGGTATCTGGCAAAAGCTTCGTTGTTATCGTGTTCTTTTACAAAGTATTGCCATTGGTATTCCTCTGGAATGTGTTGGTCAAATCCTTTTACTTCGCTTAGTTTTAAGAATAAAATATAAGTAAGCTCGTTTAGGTATTCGTGATAGGTTACACCATCGTCACGCAATACGTTACAAAGGTTCCAAAGTTTATTAGCTATTTCTTGTGCGCTCATATTTTTAGTGTTCAGTATTCAGTGGTTAGTATTCAGTTTTAATTTTTATCGTTAATTAGATTTACAACTAATTTGGTCATCATGTCTTTTTCTTCGGGTTTGCTTTCGGCAATCATAATGGTGATAGCTACTAAAGCATTATCGGCTATTTTTTTATTCCCCTCTTGGTTTAAAAGTTTATGGTTTAAATCTAGGAAATAGGCAAACAATCCGGCTGCAATTCTTTTATTACCATCAGAAAACGAATGGTTTTTTACTACGAAATACAATAAGTTGGCTGCTTTTTCTTCAATGGTAGGATACAAATCTTCGCCATCAAAGGTTTGATAAATAGTTTCTAATGAACTTTTAAACGATTGGTCTTTTTCATTACCAAATAAAGCACCCGCCTTTTGAAAATCTCTCCAAATGTAAATTTGTTCTATTGCTTCTTCATACGATAAACGATATACGTTTTCTGTTTTAGAAGTAGCTTCAATACTTAGCTTTTGATGGTCGTATTTATCTAAGGTTTCTAAAGCATAGGCATATTGTTCTAACACTTTTAAGATGCCTTTCGCTTCAGAAGAAGTTAAATTTTCAATATGGGCTGCTTTTGTTGCCAATTGCAATGCCTTTTGTATTTCAGTGTACTTATAATCTAATTCTTTTAATCGTTTTTCGTTTAAGGCATATCCTTTTACTAAGTACTCTTTTAAACGTTGCGTTGCCCAAATTCTGAATTGTGTAGCTTTCCCGGAATTTACTCTATAACCTATTGAAATAATCATATCAAGGTTATAGTAATCAAGCGTTCTGGATACTTTTCGGGTTCCTTCAATTTGAACTGTTTCCATTTTGGAAATAGTTGCCTCGGGTTGCAGTTCCAGGTCTTTTATTATATTTTTTATGTGTTTATTAATAGCAGGTACCTCAGTTCCAAAAATTTGAGCTATTTGCTTTTGATTTAACCATAATGAATTATTATCAAATAAAATATCTACTTGTGTTTCATTATTAAGTCCTTTATAAATAACAATATCTTTCATATAAAGCAAACTAGTTAAAATTCTTGAAATTTATAAATGATGTTGTCCATTGACATTGGTTTTCCTTGTTTTGAATTTACTCGATAACCAACAGATATAATGGCATCAAGATTATAATATTCGATTGTTCTTTTTACTTCTCTGTTGGCTTCATTTTGAACTGTTGCATTTTTTGCAACAGTTGCTTCAAAATCCAATTCTTGAGAATTATAAATATTTTTTAAATGTCTAGAAATTACCGATTTATCTCTTCCAAATAATTGAGCTAATTGATTTAATGAAAGCCAAACCGTTTCCTTTTCAAACTGCACCTCAATTTCAGTTTGATTATCAGCAGATTT
Source organism: Flavobacterium cyclinae (assembly GCF_021172145.1). NCBI lineage: Bacteria > Pseudomonadati > Bacteroidota > Flavobacteriia > Flavobacteriales > Flavobacteriaceae > Flavobacterium > Flavobacterium cyclinae. The sequence continues at coordinate 1,607,916 of NZ_CP089095.1, read as the reverse complement.
ATATAAAATTATTTCACTCATTATGCTGTAAATAAGTTGTCATTCAATAACTGAATAACATCGTCTAATTCGTTATTGAATATTTTTTGAATACGATTTAAACCACCTTCTTCTTTGAAGGTTTGGTCTATAAAATTTCTATCGAAAATATCTTCCAATAATAATTGTTTTTCAAAACGGTCAATCCATTTTAATTGGTGCATATTCCAAGGCTTCATTTCCTTAACTTTAGTTATTGCCTTTTTAATGCGGTCTTCATGGCTTACTAAAACAGTGTCTAAAGCTAAAGTTCTGATAAAAGAAATAATATCAGCCGCAATATCCTGATTTTTAGCATTTTTCCATGCCGTAGATAAAGTAACTTGATTGTATCCTTTTTGGTCTAATAATAATTTTAATTCTTTCAGAGATTTTCTGTCTAATTCAGCTGGTTTTGTACAAATAGTCTTGATAGCCAAAATCTCATTTTTATTTTCTTCAATAAAGTTTTTGAAACCTTCAATATAATCCTCAGGCTTTTCAGCATTTCCATACCCTCTATCCACACCTATTACTTCATCAATATGTTCTGAAACCAGTTGCATTTTGGGTTGGTATATTTTTGTATCCAAAAAATCCCAAAGACTAGAATAATTAGTGAGTACTCTTTTTACCTCATCACCTTCAATAGCTAATAAATTTTCGATAAACTCCTCTGGGGTATCCCCTTTTGCCAAATACATAAACTGTTCTAACTGCCCATTGTTAATTTGTTTCTTCTTGCGTTGCAACTTAGCTACAATTTGTTCTATTTGCTTTTTAGCACGCTCAGGAGTATCAATGAATTCTAACTCCTCAATTAATTTTTGAAAAGAAATAGAAGGATTGGAAACCGTTTTCATTTGCGTGAAATCTTCCAATGCTTCATATACGCGAACGGCATCATAAATTTTAAAGAACTGTTTATCAATTTCAGGACATAATCTAGTAGCACGTCCTAACATTTGCTCAAATAAAATACGGGAACGCACTCTTCGTAAAAAAACAAGATTGCAAATTTGGGGAACATCTATTCCAGTAGTTAATAAATCAACGGTTACCACAATGTTTGGAAATTTCTCATTTTTAAAACGAGCCGTTAAATTTTCTACATCATAAACATTTCCTGTCAATTTTTGAATAGCACCTTGAGGCACATCAATTCCAATAGCTTCAAATTCTTCAAACAAAATTTGTACAATTAAATCGGCATGATGGTCTCTAACTGCAAAAATTAAGGTCTTTTCATCACCTTCAGGGTCTAAGTTTTTAACCAATTCTTTAATAACCGCCCTGTTGAATGGCTCGGTTATTACCAATTTATTGAATTGTTCAATTTCGATATGCAATTCATCTTCTAATTCTGAAAGCTCCTCAATTCCATTAGTCTCAGGATTAAAAACTTTTGGTTTTTCTCCTTTTTCCCAAACAATACCTTCCTCACTTAATTTTGTTTTAATAATATACGGCGGCTCATGATCGGTTAAAAAACCATCAATAACCGCTTCACGATACGAATAATTGTGAACGGGTTTTCCGAAAATTTCAGTAGTATGTAAGGCTGGAGTTGCTGTTAAACCTATAATGTATGCGTTAAAATATTCAATAACCCTTTTGTATTGACCCACGTAGTCATTTTCATCTTTAAAGGATAAATCCTCTTCATTAATTTCCTTATCTAAATTATAGCCACGGTGTGCTTCATCAATGATAATGCAGTCATAAGTATCAATAGGTAAAACTTTATCATCAGAATAAAATAATCTTTTCACCATACTTTGAACGGTAGCAAAATGCAAACGCGTTTCAGATTCTGGAAAAACATTTTTCATTTCTTCCATTTTGTAAATATTGGCAAAAGTATTAATCTCTTCCACTTTATTGTCTTTAAAACTACCTAAAGCTTGTGAAGCCAATAAACGTCTATCGGTTAAAAATAATATTCTTTTAAATCGGTCTGATTTTATCAAGCGATAAGCTAAACCAATTGTTGTTCTTGTTTTTCCCGTTCCTGTAGCCATTACTAACAGTGAACGTTTATCATCTGGATTATTGATGATCTTACTTTCAACAGCTTTGATAGCATCAATTTGATAGTAGCGTAATCCCAGACCATTAGCGTTTTGTAGATAATCATACTCACTTTCTTCTAATCTACTATTAGCATTTTCAATATTTCTATTAAACTGCTCCACTAAACCAGCAGGAGAAAACCATCCGCGCAAAGCTTGTGATTTATTTCTCGAATTTCTAACATCTAAAAACCAAACACCACTTTTTGTTTTTATTTGCTCTAGGTAATTTCTTCCATTGGTTGAAAATAAAAATGGAACTTTGTAATCTTCCCACTTTCCTAAAAAAGTAGAAAAATCGTTTGGTTCAACAAGTTTAGCATAAATTTTAGATTGATGTAAATCAGTTGAAATATCAGTAGCATATTTTTTAGCTTCTACAATTCCGTATAGTTCTGTTCCAACAAATAAAGCATAATCTGCCCATTTGCCATTACAGGGCCATTCTGCAATCGCTTTGTTTTTTCCTTTTTCAGGTAAGGTTTTATTTTTCTTGTAATTAATAGTGTTGGTATCACACTCCCAACCTGCTTCAGTTAGTTGTTTATCAATTAAAGTTATACGTGTATCCGCTTCATCTAAATGGATGTTATTGGCATTAGAAAAACCACGTTGCTTTCTGTTTTCAACAACCTCTGGTGAGCTATTTAGACTTTCAATTTTTTGTTTATAATCATAAACTTGTTTAGATAATGTCTCTAGTTGTTGTTGTAAAGCTTTAACATCAATAGCTTCCTGTTGAATAGGTAATACATATTCAATGTCTCCTAAGTAATCATTTTCATACGTCTCATAAAACCATTTGGCTAATGAAAAACATTTTTTTAATATGAATAAAGCTTCATGTCTATTACTATTACCATCATGAGCTGCCTTGTTTCCTGACTTACGAATTGTGTGTAATATATCTTTTACTATCTCAGGAATACAGTTTTTATAAAAAAGTTGATTGATTCGTTCTGCTAGATTTCCATTGAAATCCTCTAAATCTTCAAAATCCCAGATTAATAGAGCTATTTTTTCAGAAAATAAACGAGACTTAGCTAAAGAAGAGTTTGAATCAATCTCTAACAAACGCTCAGATAATTCACTGATTGTAAATAATTCAGGATAGTTTGATTTTAGGAATGAAAATTTTGAACCCATTTAAAATTTATTTTATATACAAGTGCTCCTTAATCCCCAAACATAGCGAAAAAAAAGGTCATTTACAACCCGTAAAAATACCTGATTTTCAAACCAAGTATTTATACGTAGGAAAATACAACAGCTAAGATACGTAAAGTAAAAAAAATAGAAATGAGGAAAACCGTACGAGGATAAAAAAAGGCAAGTTCAAGAACAAAAACAAGAGTAAAAATCAAAAGAGATGCTTACCAGCATGACAAACTGTGTGGTTAGAAAACTCAAATAAGTGGAACGCTCTGTGTAGCTCTCTCAACGCAATCAAAATAAAAAGAAACTCCGTGAAGCTCGGTGTAAAATCTTAACCACAAGGCGCACTAAGAAAGCACAAAGAACACAAAGCTTTACGAAGCAAAAGCCAACCCATCACCTATCATCAATCACTTATCCAAAAGATGCTTTCCAGCATGACAAACTGTGTGGTTAGAAAACACAAATAAGTGAAACGCTCTGTGTGGCTCTCTCAACGCAATACAAGTAAAAGAAACTCCGTGAAGCTCGGTGTAAAAACTATGAGCCTATGTGTTAAAAAAAAGCATAAAAAAAACCGATTCATTTCTGAACCGGTTTTACCCTGCGGAGAAAGAGGGATTCGTATCTCTTTCGTCAAGCCTATATTTTAAAAGTTTTTTCAATTGTTCAAATCTTGGGTCTCGATTTTAAACCTCAAAAAAGCATTCGTTTTTCTGACAAATCTTATAATGCAAATATAATAAAAAATCTTTTATTAAGCAGTTTAAAAATTAAATAAGTTGATTTTGCTAATCAATTAGTGGTAAAACATGTTCGATATTTAAGCCAGTATGCAAACAAAACTCTTCAATACTTACAAGGCTATTTTTAGGCTTTCTAAGCGACTTTCTTATTTCATTTAATATTCTTGTGCTTTGACGATAGCTTTTACCTGTAATACGTTGTATGTCCTTTGGATAGATACAAACTCGTTTTGATATTTGATTCATACTTTAACCTTGCTTTTAAGTTGGCTTTGAGATAGGTTAAAGGTACTTAATTAATCTTTTCATTTAACGTCGATTGATATGGATGAATTGACTTGTTTTAGGACGTTTAACGACAAATATGTCGATTTAGGACATTTGGTATGGGGTGTTGTTTTTTGATGGGTTTTGTGTGGGAAATTTGCCTTGTAATTATTTCAAAAAGTGTTGCAACCGAGTTTTGAATGATTTATGAAAGTGAATGAATGTTGAACTAAAATTTTGAAGTTATGGCTAGACAGAAAGGCATAATTAAATTAAAAGGTACTATCGGGGATATTACTTTTTACAAGACGCAGGATGGGCATTTAGCTCGTGAAAAAGGTGGTATTGATGCTAGTAGAATTGCTAGTGACCCTGCGTTTCAAAGAACGCGTGAAAACGGTTCTGAGTTTGGTAGAGCTGGGAAAGCAGGTAAGCTTTTGAGAACGGCTTTACGCCCATTGTTATTGAATTCTGCCGATGGTAGAATGGTGAGTCGTTTGACGCAACAAATGGTTAAAGTTATCCAGATGGATGCTGTGAGTGAGAGAGGATTACGTAATGTAATTGATGGGGAAATTACATTGGTTCTTGGATTCGAATTTAATATTCGTGGGAAATTAGGTACTTCATTGTTTGCTCCTTTTACAACGGATATTGACCGAGTGGCGGGTACTTTGGATGTAAGTATTCCTTCTTTTATTCCTGCGAATATGATTGCTGCTCCTAGTGGAACTACTCACTTTAAAGTGATCTCTGGTGGTGCTGCGATTGACTTTACTGCGGAATCGTATGAAGTGAATACTTCTGAAACTGCAATTTTACCATGGGATGCTACGGCTACGTCTGTAATTAACTTGAGTAATACTGTAACAGCTAACTCTACTCACCCACTTGTTTTGGCACTTGGTGTGGAGTTCTACCAACAAATTAATGGGCAAATGTATCCGTTGAAAAATGGAGCTTTTAACCCGTTATCGATTGTGGCGGTTGATGGAGGCGTTTAATAGTGGTCAGTGATCAGTTTTAAGTGGTCAGTATGATACTGTTTTTGACAAGAACTTATTTCCCTGAAGGAACAAATGGAAAATTGGAATGTGAGGGCAAATTAATTTGTTATACAATTGAATTGCCGTGGAAGCGAAATGAACGTGGAATTTCCTGTATTCCGGAAGGGAAATATTTTATTAGAAAGCGATATAGTGCGAAGTACAAATGGCATTTGGAATTGGTGGATGTGCCAAACAGAACGTATATTTTGATACATCCTGCCAATAATGCGAAAAAGGAATTGCGTGGCTGTATTGCTCCTGTTACGAAACTTTCTGGACCTGGATTAGGTTTGATGTCTAGAAAAGCTTTTACAAAGTTGAAAGACTTAGTTTATAAAGCTTTGGATAACAAAGAAAGTGTGGAATTGATTGTACAATAGATCCTTTGCAGGATTATAAAAAGAAAGATTATGAATGTAGTAGAACGTGCTAAGGCACCCACTCCGAAATTTTTTAAGGTGTTGCGCACCATTGGATTAGCCTTATTAGCAGTAAGTGGAAGCATTGTAGCTGCTCCAGTAGCTTTACCTGCTGTTGTTGTAACCGTTGCGGGTTATGCAGCCGTTGCAGGTGGTGTTTTATCGGCAGTGAGCCAGATTACGGTTGATGACACCCTTCGACAAGCTCAGGATGACACCCGAGGCAACAAAAAAGATGAGGCAAAACCCGAAACTGACGTTGGACGGAATGGATAATTCTTTAACTTTGAAGGCAGGAACTTTTGGAGGATTTGTTTTGAGTGTTATACCTAATTTAACCTCAGCAGATGTCTTGAAAACAATAGTTTTAGCCTTTATTGGAGCAGTAGTGAGTTTTGGTGTTACGGTGTTTTTAAAACGCCTCACCTCAAAAAAGAAATAAGCTCAGTTTTGATTGGTAACCTTTACTGAGTATTAGAAAGCCTAATCATTTACGATTAGGCTTTTTAAGTTTTTTCATTTTTTTGTATTAACTTGAGCAATGTTGTATATGTAACATATTGATTAAAAATAATCAATACATTAGAAAAACTAAATGTACAATAAAAGCTAAAACTTGTAACTTATTCTACAGCTATTTGATGACTTTCAACATCGTTGTCTATGTAAATTTTTAAAACATAAATTCCCTTTGATAAATCCGTGACTGAAAAAACAGCTTTGTTGTTAATTATTTCAACTCTTGCTTTAGATAATCCCATTAAATCGAATAGCTCACCCGATATTTGGGCGTCTTTTTCGGGTTGATTATTACTATCTCTCAAATCTATATTGACAATATCTTTTGAAGGGTTTGGATAAACTACATAGGTTGAAGTTTCTGTACTTCTTAATACTATATTTGAATTACAATTAATCGCATTATAGGTAAATGTTTTCCAATCAGAAATTCCACAAGTGTTGGAAACTCTTACTTTGAATGATAATGTGCCAGGAATAGAAGGGTTTATAGTAATGATACCATTGTAATGACTGTAGCTAAAATATCCAGATAGTTTTACTATTTCCCATTGTGAACTACTGTCCAAACCTGCTACACAAATTGTTCTGCTGTTTTCTTCACGGTAATTTCCTGCACATAGTGTTGTTGATTCAACAGGACAAGTAGTGTCGTCTACAAAATATTCAAGTTCATTAGGGTTAGGATTTGCACCAAAAACATAAGGTTTGCCTACCCAAATATTTTTTGTAAAGATGGCATTTCCACAGCGACCGTTGCCCGTATTATTTGGGTCATCGCCCATGGTTACTTGTATTTTTACACGACCATAACCAGTTGAAAGTGTGGTAAATGAAAAATTCTGTGCGTTGCTACCAGTGGAAGAAGCAATTAAATGAGAGCCATCAATAATTTGCCAATTGTAAAATGCTCCACCAGTTGGTGCTGTAAAAGTAGCTGTATTTGAATTGCAAATAATACTTGTACCTGAAATGTTATTAACTTTATCGCTACAAACAAAAGAGCAAGAAAATATTTCTGGTGTTCCTGCAATTTCATTTCTTAACCAAAATCCATTGTTTAATGTAAATTGAATATGAGCTTCACTTGTTATTGAATTTGTGAAAAAGTTATGAAAGGGCACATTTTTTGGAGCTGGAGGTGGTGATTGAGGGTTATATTTTTTTGTTAAATCACTTGGAATAATTGTTGTATTACCACTACCAACATCTAAACTACTGTATGTAGGAATGAAATTAAATCTTGGTTCTAATACATATTGACCAATGCCAGAAGATGCAGGAATAAAAAGTTCTAGATTATAAACACCACCGCTGGCATTATCCAGTGGCAACATATTTGTGGTAGAGTTAATTGTTTTTTGTCCAATTATTTGTTCTTCTACATTTATGAAACCAAGCACTTTTTTCTTAACATATAATTTACCTTTATAAATTTGTTGTGATTGTTGGTTAGGTAGTGCTTTTAAATTAAATTCACCTTTAATATCGGTGTTTGTAGATAGTACACCCGTTAGATACCCTACTGGGTTTAGTGTAAGACCATAATAAACCATAGAAGTAAACCAACCTATATCAATTTTTTCGTTTATATCTACAAGTGTTGCATAAGGGTTAAAGTCTAAAGGTGTACCACATTCAGAGCCGTTAGCAATGGCAATGTTTCGTATTCCGTTTTGTTGTGGCATTCCCATATTTACATATTCTGTCATAAAGCTATTTTGAAGTGTTGTGGAAATGTTTGTTGTATTGGTACCAGTGCCTTGTAACTGATAACTAATCATTTGCTGTGCTGCGGGACTTTGTAATAAGTTCAACCCATTCTCTAGTTCAGGAATAATATCTGTCAATTCAAATAAATCGATATTAAATAACCCCATTAATACAGGAATACTAATACCTTCGCCAGCTAAATGACGTACCAATGCCTGATATGCTAAAGGTAAATTTGCTCCTTGATGAGGGCTATCATGACTTATATAAAGTTTAGTTTCATGAGTTTCACCATTAATTTCCATATCTCTCAAAGCATAACGACCAACTAAACCACCCATACTCATACCTAAAACGGCATTTTTCTCGTTGCCTACTTTTAATTGGTTAATTTGTCTTATAACCTCTTCTACCATATAGGCATTACGCTGAATATAATCGGTGCTGTTTACAAAATCTACAAAAACTAAATCATAATCTTCATCTTCTATGGCTTGGTTGAGAGTTAAAAATGGTTGTCCAGTTTGACTTATTTGGATATTTAAACCTCCTAGACCATCATCATTAATTAAATCCAAATAATTGAAACTATTTTCAGGATCAAAACCTTCAATGATAATTAATGGTTTGGTTACTTGTGTGTGTCCTGGTGCTAACTCAATAGTTACAAGACCCGTAGCAGCACTACCATTCCAATTGTTTCCTGTAACCGCATGGTTTACCCAAAACATATCGCTACCAAAACCGTTAAAGCGAGCTTGTGCATTTTGAGTTGAATCTACATAATCTACCCAAATTTTAGAATGACTTTCAACAATAGTTCCATTGGTATATTCGAATTTTACTTTTATGGTTTTTTCTCCGCCTGACGTATAAGATATATTTTTAACTTCATTAACAGCTACATTTTGATATCCTTGTCCATTGCTGAAATCAACAGTAATTTGACTTATTGTAATTCCAACATTAGAGTAAATTAAATTACTTGGTAGTTTGAAATTGAAATTACTACCTTGTAGCTGTTGTTTTAATGGTGTAATAGCAAATAATGTTTTACTATCGTAAGGATTTCTACCTGTTACATCATAAATTTTATCGTTTGTGATAGTTACATCACCATTAGTATATGCATTGGTTTTATATTGCTGATAATTATAATGTTGTACAGCTAAAAGAATATCGTTTGAATTGCTTTGTGCCGTTTTTAAATTAGTATTTACAATGCTAGGTGCCATCATATTCTGGGCAACAGTACCCACACGCATAGTATAAAGCGATGAATAGAGCGATTGCCAACGTGTTTTGTCAACAGTATTGTTTGGTGTAATAATTCCGTTGTACAGTTCTACATCGCAAAAACGGATACCAAATTCTTTGAGATAACCTGTAGTTACTTTGGTTTTGTCTATGTTACCAAAAATATATTGCATACGATTGGCATAAGACGTGTTTTGAGCTTGTATATTAAATGTAGCCAAACACACAAGAAATAATAGAATTCTTTTCATTTTTATAGATTTTAAAAGTTAGGGTATGTATTGTAAATCGAAACGACCATTAGTAATATTTATATTTTCACATTCATTTGTTTGAGTAGAAAAATTAAATGTACCTGAAATAATAAAGTTAGTTTGATCAAAATTTGTTATAGTTACCGAACCAGATATAGTGTTAGCAAAGTCATAATAACAACCGTTTCCGTTGTTAATGAATAAAGATTGATTAAATGGTATATTAGTTAAGCTATAACTTGTATTTATAGAAATGCTTTCGCTTATCCTTAAAATTATATTTACATCCATGTCCGAATTATCAATACTTCCACCAATTTGTAAAACACCTCCTTGATATATTGCAGTTTGGTTTGATGTGTTTAATACTACAAAAGGTTCACCGTTAATTAAGCACCCAAAAGTGTTTGCACCATCTTGTGTAGCTGGTGGTAGTTGGTCAATAGGGTTTTGTGGGGTGTCATCTTCATTGTTGCAGCAACTTAAAGTAAAAGTGGTGAGCAAGAGTAATAAAATTTTTTTCATATCTTTTTTATTTTTTTCAAAATTAGTAATCTATTATTATCACAAAGTTATTTTTAAGTTACCTTGGTTTTTGATTATTTGCTTTTAGTGTAAAATCTCCATAGTCACAACATTTTGGGTGTATTTACTCTTAATTTTTGACTACCATTCAAATTTATACATTATTTAATTTATCTGTACAATTTTAATAAAAAAGCCTCGACATATTAGTCAAGGCTAACTATCATTTCATTCTATACCTCATCATAATAGCGTTTTTGAGTTCGTTGATGAGGTGGATGTTTTTGTGGTGGTGGTTTTCTTGTTCTTGCAGCAGCTTGAGTGCTTGAATGTGTTTCAGGTGCTGCTCGTGTTCTCTCATCATTCGGGCGGCTTTTGGATTGAACTCTTTTTTGAAGTCGTAAAGGGTAATAAAAGGGATTACAGAACCTTTTAAGAACGGATGCCAGAACTTCGTTTTCCATAAGCTTAACGCTACATAGAAAATGTTTTCTTTTTGCTCTTCGGTCTGGAATACTAATACAAAGCTGTTTGTAAAAGGTTCGTTTTGAGGTTTTCCGCTATTTAGTCCTTTTGATAATACGAAAAAATGCGGTTTGTCATACTTCGCCCCAGGTTGGTGGGTTTTGATAAAAATTGTGTCCATAAAACAAGGATTTAAAAGGTTAAATTCCTTCGTCTTTCCTCCGTGATTGCACAAAATGTGATTGAAAACCGAGATGCCCCACACACATTTTTGCAAAAGAAAAAAGGAAAAAAAAGAAAGCCGTCTTTCTTTGTGGAGGGTTTCAAAAAAGCAAGTTTTTTTTGAATTTTTTTTTCTTGTTTGATTTACTGTTTTGCAGGCTTTCACTCGAAAAAAAATTCAAATAACCGGGACGGCTTGAACTTGCTTTTTTGAATACCCGGAACAAACCTTTGGCTTCTTTTTTATCCTTTTTTTTGTAAAAATGTTTTCCTATTGTCTGGTGATGGATGATGGGTGTTGGGTGATTGGTTGGGGGAGCTCAATCAGGATTCGTAAACAAGGGTGTGGTTTTATTTGTAATCGTATTGAATGCTGTGCTTCTGCAAATAAAAACACACTCTTGTAGCGGTTTGATTTTTGATAATGCCTGATAGTTTAGTTGGCAGTCGCGGTTTTCAGTTAGCAGTTTAGGTCTTATGAAAATGGGAGGCATTTTCAAAAAACAATGCAAACTACGTCAGCGGTAGCGTTCCTATTATCTTTCGGGTGGGTGCGGCTGGGCGAGGATATTTTACATAATAACTGTTATGACTGCCGTTGGCGTAGCATTGGGAGATGGAAGGCATTATAACACTTATTATGTAAACATAGCTTGGGAGTGGTTTTTGTGTGTTTTTAGCGTTTGTTTTTTGGATTGGATGTAAGTGGATAAAAAAAGGCGGACTGTGCGCGAGGGCCCTTCGACAAGCTCAGGATGACGGTTAACGGATTTGTGCTTTTTAGTTGAAAACAGGGAGCCTTTTTTTATTGACTTACTATAGGGAAAACAAGTGCTAAAAACACACAAAATACCACAGGAGCGTTGGGGAGCGTTGGACTGGGTGGGCGCAAATAACTTAGCGAAGCGTTCCTATTAAAAACAAAGAAACCAAGAAAGCCATTTGTTTACTTTTTAGCCCCGATGGGAGTGATACCGTGTTTAACGGACAGCGGGAATATGGAAACCAAGAATGCCCGAGCCTTTCGCTTCATAATATTCTGTATATGAGTACTAAAACAAAAGACCTTGTGGAGAATTATCTAATTTAGTTGCTGTTAGATTTACTTCATAGGGATAGGCAAAATTATTGATTGGTTCGTGCTGTAACCATTTGGATTCGTCTTCTGGTTTTAGAATGATTGGCATTCTTTTCTTTGTGTTGTGAATTTCTGCCATTAGTTGCAAATGGCATCGCAATTATCTCTTAATTCTGAAAAGAATATGTATTTGATTAAGGTTATTCATTTTCCATTTGTAACTTGGTTATCCAATCTATGATTTCTGTTTTCTGTTTTTGTGTAAGAACTGCATCTTTGTGGATTAATGTATATGATATAAGCGGCATTTTATCGTCCTCAATTTGACTAACAATGGATTTTAACTTACTTTTTTTTCTTCTATTAGAATAAGTATTCCAATCACTAAAATTTAATTCTGCTTTGCCTTCTTCAATATGACTTTCTAAAATCCAAGCAACTGGTTGCACTTTATTGTACCACGGATAATAGGTGTTATTACTGTGACAGTCGTAACAAGACGTTTGTAATGTATTTTTAATACTATTAGGCACATTGTTAACTATCATAAAATCAGTATTGGGTACAATTTCACTTAGATTGCGTTTTGTGGGAATGAATTGAATTCCCACAAACACAATCAGTAAAATCAATAAGATGATTTTAGAAATTTTCATTTAGTTGATTTGCTTTTTTACACTTCCACATTTTAGCATTTTTGAACCAAAATAGGGGTTTTTAATTTCTTTAACTTCACTTAACCAATTTGCTCCTTTATTGTTATTAGCCATAGGGCAATAGTCTTGATAAATTACTTTGTCTGTTCCAAGAAGTGCTACTAAATCAGTCATATCAGTGCTTAATGCTTCAAAATGTTCTCTTTGATGATCAATTGGGCTTTTTACGATATGTTCTGCATGTTCTTTAGCACTTTCTGCAATTTCCATATACTTTGTATGTGTATCTCCAGTTAATTTTGACATATCAAATTTTTCAATAGCAGCTATAAGAGAATTACCACCTTCTGCAGCTTTTTCTTTACCGTCTGCTACTAAACCATTTTTGATTTCGAAATAAGCATCTAAAATTGCTGCTGTTTCAGGGTTTTTTGCGCTGTTTTGGTTAATTTCTCTTTCGGTAGATTCTGTACCTGCGGCATGTTCATGTCCTTCATGCGATTCCGTTTGCATTCCTTCGTTAGGCATTGTTCCTTCTTCTTGTTCTTTGTTGTCTTTACAAGAGATTGTTACGCTTAATAACGCTACTGCTAAAATTCCGATTACTTTTTTCATGATTTAAAAATTTATTAATTTATTTAATTGTTTCTTTAACTTCTCCACATTTTATCATTGAAGCTCCAAAATATGGGTTAACTACTTTATTCTCTTTACTTAACCAATTGGCACCTTTATCACTATTTGCCATAGGACAAAACTGAACGTATGCACTCTCATTTAAAGGATTAAAAGCTTTTGTCATGGCTATCATTACATTTGATATTGGTTCAAAAGACATTCTTAATTCTTTAATGTTTTTAATATGTGAAGCATGAAGTGTCTGCTTTTTCAGCTCTGTTTGATAATTCATCCATACTTTATGAGATTCTCCTTTAAATACGCTCATGTTTATTTTATTGAAAGATTTTTCAAATGCTAACAAGGCTTTTTTAGCCGAATTAAAATCATCTTTTGTTAAGGCATCTTTAAATTCAAAATATTCTTTGTATAAGGGTTGTAAACTCTTTTTAGCTTCAGAACTTATCGTTGTTTTTTCTGCTTTTAATACTACTTTTTTATCTTCATTCATAGGCATAGAAGAATCTCCATGATTGTGACCTGTATTTGCTTTGCCACCTTCCAAATTCATCATGCTTGGTTTTCCTGCTAATTGTGCAGCTGCATCCACATTAAAAGTACCATTTGCTACTATTTCTTCACCAACTTTTAAACCTTCTTCAATTATGTAGTCATTTCCTAATAATGGTCCTAATGTCACTTCACGTAGTTTGAATGTTATTCCCTTATCGGTTTCATTTTTAATATAAACAATAGAGCGTTTTCCTGTCCACATTACAGCTGATTTAGGAACACTTAATGTCGCTTTATTGCCAACTACTTTAGTTTTTAAAGTACCCGTTGCAAACATTTCAGGTTTGAATTTTAATCCAGAATTAGCTACCTCAACTCTTGCTTTTGCAATTCGTGTCAGTGGGTTTATAAATGGGTCAATAAATGCAATTGTTCCTGAAAATGTTTCTCCTGGAAAAGATGCCACTGTATAGTTGATTTTATCTCCTTTTTTAACCCAACTCATATCTGATTCGTAAATTTCAAAAAGAACCCATACGTTTGATAAATCTGCAACATCATATAATGTTTGTCCTTTTTGAAGATAATCGCCTAACTCAACATTTTTCTTGATAATATATCCCGATACATCGGCATAAACAGGAAATCTATCTTGGGTTTTACCTGAAGAAATAATACTGTTAATAGTAGCATCTGAAACTTTCCAATTTTTCAATTTCATTTTTACCGATTCAAATAATTCAGGTTGAATGTCTTTTACAGTATATGCTTCAATTAATTCTTGTTGTGTGCTGGCTAATTCAGGAGAATACACATAAGCAACCACTTGACCTTTTTTTACATATTCGCCCACAAACGAAACTTGAATTTTTTCGATTCGACCTGGTATATGTGATGATTGGCTATAAACGGTTCTTTCATTAACTTCAACTTTTCCATTAAGTGAAATTTCTTTAACACCATCGGTATTTCCTACTTTGTAAGTAGAGATTCCAGCAATAATCATGGCCGATTCCGACATGCTAATTGCATCAGGATCTATATCTTCATCTCCTGCTTCCAAAGGGATTAAATCCATTCCACATATAGGACAATCACCTGGTTCTGGCTGTCTAATTTGTGGATGCATAGAACAGGTCCATGTTTCTGCTTTTGATGAAGCATCTGTTTTATTTTCATCTTTTTCTTCAGAGCTTCCACCAAATAACAAAGCTCCTAATAGTAGCCCAACTAATAAGGTTATTGCTAATAAGATTTTTGTTTTTTTATCTATGTTCATGATTAAAATTGTTTTGCGGTTAAATAATCTAATTCTGCTAATTTTACATGAAAAGTACTTATACTTGACAATTGCAATTTTTGATATTTTAAAAGCTCTTGTTGCATACGTAATACTTCTTCAAAATCTTTATTGGCGTTACTGTAGTAGGCAAATAATAGACTTAAACTTTTGGATAGTGTTATTACTTGTCCTTCATATAATTTTAACAAATCTCTTTCTTTTTGCAATTCAAAAACAAGTTTGTAATAGGTTCCGTTCAATTTGTTTTCATAAGCTTCTTTTTGAAAAGAATAATTTTCCTGCATTAATTTTGCTTCGGTAACTGCTGCGTCGTATTTTTTTCTAAAAATGGGCAAACTAACTGTAACCATAGGCATGATAACATCTTTACCCGAATCTGGAAAATTATTCATTCCGTTACCTACAAAAACATAATCTAAACCAATACCTAATTTTGGCAAACCTTGCTTTCTGGCTGCTTCAATTGTAGCTTCCGAAGCTTGCTTTTTTAATTCAAGTTCTTGTAGTATAGGGTTAGTAGCTATTGAATCTTTACGATATTCTATGGGTAATTCTATTGTTTCTATTTTTTTAGAAACAACAATTTTTTCATCATACTTTCTATTTAGAATACTGTTGAACCAAGATGTTAATGCGGGTTCTTTTTTATTTAAAATTTCTAAATTAGTTTGAGCATCTTTTATCATAATATCCACACGCAAGACATCTACTAAACTTCCTTTACCATTTTCAAATTTCGCATTGGCAATGTTTTTGTATGATTCTAGAATTTTGATGTTTTCTTGTTCAATATCTTTTAGTTTTAATAGCTCATACAAAGGATAATAAGCAGTAGCAACTTGAGAATACAATTGATTTTTAGCATTTAAAAAGGCTTGGTATTTACTTTCTGCCATTAAAGTTGCTGCATTTTTTTGAGCTTTTAAAGTACCAAACCAAGGAAACATTTGAGTTAGTGAAAACCTCATGTTTTGAGGGCCAAGTCTTGTTTCTACGGGTGAAATAAAATACCCCATAGAAAGATTAGGATCTGGTAAAGAACTCACTTGTGGTATTTTTTGCATGGCTGCTTCAAACTCTTTATACTTTGCTTTTAATTCAGGATTATTTTCTGCCGCAATAGTATAATAGTCGTTTATAGATTGCCCTACAACATTATATGCCATAAATAGAATTGATATTATTAGTATTTTACGCATTTCTCTTTTCTTTATTTTTAATTACTGTTTCTCTCCAATACGCTTGTAATACTGGCACTACAAACATGGTCATAATTTGAATGGTCATTCCTCCAAAAGTTGGAATAGCCATTGGGATCATAATATCTGAACCTTTCCCTGTTGAGGTTAAAACAGGAAGCAAAGCAATAATTGTTGTCGCTGCTGTCATAACAGCAGGTCTAACTCTCATTTTACCGGCTTCTACTACTGCATTTCGAACTTCAGTGATGGTTTGAGGATTTTTCTCTTCAAAAACTTGATGAATATAAGAGCCCATGATTACTCCATCATCGGTAGCGATACCAAATAATGCAATAAAACCTACCCAAACGGCAACGCTTAAATTGATGGGATGCATTTGAAATAAATCGCGCATGTTTACATCTGCAACAGCAAAATTCATGAACCAATCTTGTCCGTATAACCATAGCATTATAAATCCTCCTGCAAATGCAACAAATACTCCAGAGAAATGGATTGACGATGCAATAACAGTCTTGAATTGAAAATAAAGTAATAAAAAGATAACGATTAAACAAATAGGAATTACAATTGAAAGTCTTTTCATTGCTCTTATTTGATTTTCATAACTTCCTGAAAATTTATAATTTACACCTTGAGGCACTACCAATTCGCCTGAATCAATTTTAGTTTGAATTGCTTTTTGAGCATCATTTACTACATCAACTTCGGCATAGCCATCATTTTTATCGAATAAGACAAAACCAACCAGAAAAGTATCTTCACTTTTAATGGCTTGAGGTCCTTTTTTATATTCAAACTGAACTAATTGACCTAACGGAATCTGTGCGCCAGTAGGAGTAGCTATTAATATTTTTCCTAATGCTTCAGGGCTATCTCTTAATTCTCTAGGATAGCGAACTCTTATAGGATAGCGTTCTCTTCCTTCAACAGTTGAAGAAATTTTCATTCCTCCAATTGCTGTTTCAATAGCTTGTTGAACATCTTCTATATTTAAGCCAAATCGAGCAATTTTTTCTCTATCAATATTTAAATGTAAATAAGGTTTTCCTACAATTCTATCAGCAAAAACAGCTTCACGTTTTACAGAAGGTACTTCTTTAATTATTCCTTCTAGTTCTAAACCAAACTCTTCAATCGTTTTTAAATCGGGACCAAAAACTTTTATTCCCATTGGTGCTCTCATTCCTGTTTGAAGCATTACTAATCGAGTCTCTATAGGTTGTAGTTTAGGAGCTGATGTAACACCAGGTATTTTTGATGCTTTTACAATTTCATTCCAAATATCATCTGGTGATTGAATTATATCTCGCCAATTTCTATAGAAAGCACCATCATCATCTGGAATAAGATTTTTAATCGAAATAGCCTGTTTTAAAGCCTCATCATGGGTAAGACTATCACCAGATTTTGTAATAAAACGCCCTTTATTGTCTGTCTTAAATCGCATTCGATGACCATCAGTATCTAAAATAAATTCTGGTTTATAATTGATAATATTTTCATACATAGAAATAGGAGCAGGGTCTAACGCACTTTCTACACGTCCTAATTTACCAACTGCCATATCGACTTCGGGAATATGATTAAGAATCATATCCAATTGACCAACCACTTTTCTGTTTTGTTCTACACCAGCATGAGGCATAGATGTTGGCATTAAAAGATAGCTTCCTTCATTAAGTGTTGGCATGAATTCGGAACCAATTCCAGGAAATGCATGTGACGAAACTGACCAAATTTTCGAGGATCTAATATTCCAGCCTACTTTATCCAATCCATTAGCAACAAAGCCAAAAGTACTGTCAAAACCTATCCATACCAACAAACCGAAAAGCAACGTAAGAATTGGTAATAACATAAATTTACCTTTATTTTCCAAACACCAACGCAGTACTTTTTCATATGAGCTTACAATGTATAGAAGTATACCTAATATTATTCCTAACAAAACAATTACAAATAGATAATTACCTATAATACTGATTTGTGGGCCTAACGGCATCCATTCTTCCGTAAGGAAAAAAGAAACAATAAATAATACCAATATTAAATTGAAATGCTTTGTATAGGACTGAAATTTCAAAGGAATTTTATGATTAAACAGGTCATATAAACCCATTAAGGTTAATCCTAAAGGAATCCAAATTTTAAAATAAATACTTAATAAAATACCTCCTGAAATAAATACATATGACCAGAAACGTTTTACCCTTTTTTTATCATAATCAATACCGAAAATATAGTGAGCTAAAGATGGTAGGATAACTAACCCTAAAACAAAAGCACCTAATAAAGCGAATGTTTTAGTAAATGCTAAAGGTCTGAATAGTTTTCCCTCAGCTGATTCCATAGCAAAAACTGGAATGAAACTAACAACTGTAGTTGCTAAAGCAGTTGTAATTGCAGAAACTACTTCTGTGCTTGCCTCGTAAATTACTTGCATTAATTTTGCACCTTTTGCTCCATGGTTTTCTGGCATTTCGAGATGTCGAATAATATTTTCAACAAAAACGACTCCTACATCTACCATCACTCCAATAGCGATTGCAATACCTGATAAAGCCACAACGTTTGCATCTACTCCAGCATATCGCATGACAATAAAAGTCATTAATACTCCAACAGGAAGTAAACTGGAAATAATTAAAGAGGCTCTTAAATTTAAAACCAAAAGTAAAACAACAATAATACTGATTAGTACTTCATGAGAAAGAGCTGTTTCTAAAGTTCCAATAGTCTCTTGTATTAATTCTGTACGATCATAAAAAGGAATAATTGTTAATTGACTTTCTACACCATTAGCCAATGTTTTTTTAGGTAAACCAGATGCAATTTCACTAATTTTAGCCTTTACTCCGTTAATGACTTCTAATGGATTAGAACCATAGCGGGCAATGACAACACCACCAACAGCTTCAGCACCACCTTTATCTAAAATACCCCTTCTAGTTTCTGGACCTAAAGCGACTACACCAATATCTTTTACACGAATAGGTACATTATCTTTAACAGCAACAACTGCTAATTCAATATCTTCCACTTTTTTCACATAACCAAGACCTCTAACTAAATATTCGGCCTGGTTGATTTCTATGGTTTTTGCACCAACATCTTTGTTTGATTTTTGTACTGCAGTCATTACCTGCATCAAACTAATATTGTAAGCTTTCAATGCGTCTGGATTGACATCAATTTGATATTCTTTGACAAATCCACCAATAGATGCTACTTCTGAAACTCCTTGCACAGCATTTAAACCGTACTTAATATAGAAGTCTTGTGCTGTTCTTATTTCTTGTAAATCCCATCCACCAGTAGGATTACCGTCTTTATCTCTTCCTTCAACTGTGTACCAATATACTTGCCCTAATGCTGTTGCATCTGGACCAAGTGATGGTTTTACATTTTCGGGTAATAAACTATTAGGTAATGAATTTAATTTTTCCAATATTCTGGATCTAGACCAGTAAAATTCAATATCATCATCGAAGATTATATAAATACTTGAAAAACCAAAAATAGAATTACTCCTAATTGATTTTACCCCTGGAATACCTAATAAATAAGTAGTTAAAGGATAAGAGATTTGGTCTTCAATATCTTGAGGTGACCTGCCTTGCCATTGTGTAAAAACAATTTGTTGGTTTTCACCAATATCAGGAATAGCATCTACCGCAACTGAATCAGAAGGCAGGAAAGGTATTTTCCAGTTAAATGGAGCTGTAGCAATACCCCATAAAATTAGCACCATTAGAATAAGTACAGTTACTAATCTATTTTCTAGGAAATATTTTATTATTTTATTTAACATCTGAATATAATATTTACAACCAACAAAAAATATTTATCAAGGTTTTTGATGAATATTTGTTGAATATTCCTCTAAAGTAGAAAATACTTTAGAGGAATAGGTTAATTACAATTTATTAAAGTACAATTACTCGCGGTCATACTGACAACATCCCGGAAGGTTGTCGTAATCTTCATCTTTTGCTTTAACAAGCTCTGAATCATATCCAGCTAAAGCTATACGCTTTGCTATTTCTTCTTTATTTGTTTTAGATTCATCATAAGTTACTGTTGCTATTTTAGTTTCTTTGTTCCATACTACTGTAGCAATATCTTTGATGTTTCCTGCTTTTTCTATCGTTTTTTTACACATTCCACAATTACCTGAAACTTTCACTTCCTCTGTTTTTGTGTTTTTTGTTTGTGCGTTCATTGTGGTTGATAACAATACAGTGATTGCTATCATTATTTTTAATAATGATTTTTTCATTTTATATGATTTTAGTATTCAAAAAGATTTTTTTTTGAATGAATTTTTGAAATAAATTTAAATTGAATAGCAGCTATAATGAATTAAATACACATGTTAAACATGTATAATTTAAGATTCAAAACTGTTATAAAAAAATAGCAAATGCTATAAATTTGACATAAGTATGGCTGTCAAATTTTAAATTTAGCTTATTTTAGGTATAAGCCATATAGAAGAATAACCATCTGACGGTAAGTTTACAGTATGGTAAAATTTTGTTTTACTTGTAGAAAAATCAAAATTATTATTTGTAAATTCTATTTCATTAAAGAAAAAAGCAATGAAACTAACAGAAGAAGTTGTTGTGCAATTTGAGTGTCCGCAACTTCCATTACATCCTTCATCATCCATGCTGTTGTCACAACAGCTTTTTTCTTTTGTATTAGAAGTAGAAACTTCTTTTTCACAAGATTGTTGATTGTCACTACCACATGCAAAAGAGCTGTTAGGAATAAAAAATATACCTAAAAGCAATATTATTATGATGTATGACTTTTTCATTTTTTGTTAAAAAACGTATCAAAGTTAATCAAAATAAATTAAATATTTTAAAAAAAATGTTAAAATCAATTTGTTTTATGATTTAACTGTACATTTTTGCCTAAATATTTTTCTTTTAAAATTCGCATATCATCACTTACTTTTCTATCCAATACAGTAAGTAGTAATGCTGCTGTGATGATTTGTTTTTTCATGATGAATTGTTTTTAGTTTATGAAATTTTTCTTTTTAAAAGTTGTGCATTTATCGCAACCACAATTGTGCTTAAACTCATCAGCACTGCACCAATAGCCGGACTGAGCATAATATCCCATTTGTATAATACACCTGCTGCCAATGGAATAGCAAGAATGTTATAGCCCGCAGCCCACCATAAGTTTTGTATCATTTTGTTGTAGGTAGCTTTTCCAAATAATATCAGGTTGGCGATATCTTTCGGGTCTGAGTTTACCAAAATTATATCTGCTGTTTCGGCTGCTACATCAGTGCCTGAACCAACTGCAATACCAACATCTGCTTGTGCAAGAGCAGGTGCATCATTTACGCCATCGCCTGTCATGGCAATGTATTCACCTTTTTCCTGAAGTTCTTTTACTTTCTCTAATTTATCATGCGGTAATACATTGGCTATGAAGCCGTCCATTTTTAATTCATCGCTTACTTTCATGGCTACTTTTTCGTTGTCGCCTGTAAGCAGCAGGTTCTTAATTCCCGCCTCTTTTAAAATTTGAATGGCTTCAAGAGAGCTTTCTCTTATCTGGTCTGAAAAAGTAAAATACCCCGCAACATTTTTGTCAATCAGAACATAAACAACTGTGCCTGTAAATTCATCAATCGTTTCAGCAATCTTGATGTTTTGTTCGTTCAGGTAATTCGGACCTACTACTTTAATTTCTTTCTCTTCTACAATGCCTTCCAATCCTTTACCCGGCAGGTAATTGAAATTTTCTGATTTTGGAATTGCAATGTTCAATTCCTTTACTTTTCGCAATAAACCCGCTGCGATATAATGTTCAGAATGTTGCTCTATGCCTGATGCCAGACGGAGTAATTCTTTGTCATTAAATTTTGAGTTCAACACTTTTACTTCCTGTAATTCATGAGAACCTTTGGTTAGTGTTCCGGTTTTGTCAAAAATGATAGTTGAAATCAATCGAGCATTTTCAAAAGCTGTTCTGTTGCGAATGAGCAAACCTTTTTGTGCAGCGATTGAAGTTGAAATAGCTACCACCAATGGCACTGCTAAACCCAAAGCATGAGGGCAGGAAATAACCATAACGGTTACCATTCTTTCCAATGCAAACACAAATGGAAACCCTAATAGTAGCCAAACAACTAGCGTTATTACACCACCACCTAAAGCAACAAATGTTAAAACCTTTGCGGCTCGGTCTGCAAAATTTTGAGTTTTGGATTTTATTTTCTGTGCGTCCTCTACCAGTTTCACCACTTTATTCAGATAACTGTCCTTGCCTGTACTAATTACTTTTATGGTGAGTGAACCATTGCTGTTAATTGCTCCGCCAATTACTTTACTTTCCTTTTCTTTTTTCACAGGTTTGCTCTCGCCTGTGAGCATACTTTCGTCAACATAACTTTCCCCTTCTGTCACAATGCCGTCCACAGGAACTTTTTCACCCGGCTTCACCATCACCATATCTCCAATTTTCAATTCACTGACCGGCATATCGTGAATGTGTCCGTCTTTTAGATGATGAGCAGTAGAAGGCATCATCTTAACCAGCAATTCCAACGAACGGGAAGCACCCATGACCGACTTCATTTCAAAGTAATGCCCAATAAGCATAATGTCTATCAGGGTTGCCATTTCCCAATAAAAATCCATACCCTGCAAACCGAAAGTAATAGCTACACTGTATGCCCATGCAACCGTAATTGCTACGCCAATCAGTGTCATCATACCGATGGCTTTATCTTTTACTTCGTCATATAAACCTTTCAGAAAGGGATAACCACCATAAACAAAAATGAAAGTGGAAAGAGTTGCTAATACATATTTGTCGCCTACAAATGTGAATTCAAATCCTAACCACTGTTGTATCATGTGCGATAATGCAAGCACAGGAATGGATACAATCAAACAGATTATAAATCGCTTCCAAAAATCCGCAACATTGTGTCCTGCGTGTTTGTCGTGACCTTCTGCATCATTTGTGGCATGATGGTCGTGTGATTGTTGGCTTTCGGTATGATTATGATGTGAATGTTCCATTTTTGAATTATTTACTAATATGTTTATAAAGTTACCTTAATAAACTGATGGTTATCAAAGTAATTAATGATTGCTGTCAAGTTAAGTAACTCGTTTCTTGAACAGAGCGTGGAAGATTGCACTCTTTTGGCTTTGCCTTCGGGCTGGCATTGTGTGATGGCAGGCAAAGACAAATGTGTGCAATGTGTGTCTGGCTATAATTGAATTAAAAAAAAGTGTGGTAGGAAAAAATAAAAAATACAGAAGGGTCGGCAAAGAGTGTCGGCTTACTCGTTGCTCGTTTAAAATATGGTCTGTATGTTGGTCACTTGTCAAAATGGTATGTCTTTGTGTTTATGTTTAAATTTTGGTCGGTCAGTCGTCTTGTGAACGGTCGTCCTACCATTGGCTATAACGCCCACCAGCTTTACGCAGTGCAGGTGTTTGAAAAACAAATTTTCAACCAAGCACTACTGCAAGCTATTGGCGTTTGATTTGCTAATTTAATCTTTTCAGCAACATCAAACGCCAAATAGCGACATTAGAATTACAAATGCTCAAAACTCAACGTCAGCCTGCATTGCGGAAAACTGATGTTAGTGGCTGTGGCTATTGGTCGTCCGTTGTCTATTGGGTTGTGTGTCGGCTGAAAAAAAAAAGAGGGGGAAGGAAATTTTTTCTCGGGTTGGGAAAAGGCAAGCTCTTTACGCATTTTTATTGGCTTTGTGTGGTTGCCAAAATGCGTAATGTGCTTGCCTGTGTGTTGGATTTATTATCGGAATAACTATTTTGACTACCCGATATTCAAAAGTCTTTACGCTATTGGTTCAGCTTTAAAACCTTTGCTTTTAACGATAGCAATTACTTCTTCTTCCGTAATTCCTTTTGAACTCACGGTAAGGATTTTATCGGCATTATCCGTGTCCACCTTCCAATGGCAGACTCCTTCGGCATTATCTAAATCTGACTTTACTTTTGATACACAACCTCCACAGTTGAGATTGGTTTTGAATTGAAATTCTTTATTTTCCATTTTATTGAATTTTGAATTGTTATTTAATGATTGTTTTTATTTTTTGAGTTTGTCGGCAGGTGGATTATAGTCGGGCAAACTTGTAACTCTTACGGTATCTACTCCGTCAATATCCCAAGTGATAGGTATCATTGTCATATACTCACATTTCGGACACATATCGCCTTGCGAGCCTATCATTTCTTTATGTCCGGGACAACCTGTAATGATATTACCTTCTGCATCAATCAATTCGCCATTTTCATTACGATTGGCTTTTTGTGTTTCCGTACTGCTTACGGCTGTTTCGGTTGCGTGGTCGTGGCCATCGTGTTGGTTGTGGTTGTTACTGTTTCCACAAGATGCAACAAACATCGCTATTGATGCAAGTGCTGCTATTGCTGTTTTTCTTACTATCATTTTTTAAAATTTTAATTGATATTTGATACTGCAAATTTCAGTACATTATCATTCTGCGTTGTTGTGTTATTTATTGTTTGATTTGTGAGATTTACTGAAATCAGTGATGATGTTCGTGTGCTGTTGGTTCTGCCTTTACGCTGCACAATATTGAATTATCGTGTTTGTGTGCAGGTGTTTCCAACTGAATGGTTACGTGATGAACGTTTAAGTGTTCCAAGTCGTGTTCTATTTTACGAAGCATTTTTTCGCTTTCTTCAATCGTCATTTTTTCATTCACAACTGCGTGGCAAGTCAAAGCGTTCAGTCCGCTTGTAATTGTCCAAATATGTAAGTCGTGAATGTTTTGAATACCGTCTGTTTTTAAGATTTTGTCCGTTACTTTTTCTATTTCTACATTATTGGGTGTACCCTCCATAAGTACGTGTACCGATGATTTGGTAACTAAGTATCCGCTTCGCAATACCAATATGGAAACGATAACACTTGCTAGAGGGTCTGCCCAACTCCAACCAAAGAATAGAATGAGCAAAGCTGCGATGATGGCACCAACCGAACCCAACATATCACTGATGACGTGCAGGTACGCTCCACGCATATTGAGGTTTTCCTTTACATCAGCTCCACGCATCATTATCCAAGCTACAAGCACATTGACCAATAAGCCTATAAATGCAATAATGAGCATTCCGTAGGATTGAATTTCGGGCGGATTTTGGAAACGTTCGATTGCTTCATATATAATATAAACTGAAATCAGTATCAGCGTTGCTCCATTGATAATCGCAGCTAATATTTCAAACCGTTTATATCCATACGTTTTACCATAATCGGCTACTTTACTGCTGAATTTAAAAGCCATTAAGGCAATGAACAATGAAATAGCATCGCTCAGCATATGCCCTGCATCTGCCAATAAAGCAAGGCTGTTTGTAATCAAACCACCGATAACCTCTACTGCCATATAAGTCGTAATAATAACAAGGCTGATGGTTAAGGTTTTTTTGTTCGAACTGTGCGAATGGTTGTGTTCTTGTCCCATATTTTTCTTTTTATCCGTTACTATTTTGGTTCAATGCTTTACTTTTTCCATTTTAACCGCAAACTGTTACTTACCACGCTCACAGAACTCAATGCCATTGCTGCTCCTGCAATCATTGGATTAAGTAAAAATCCATTTATCGGGTAGAGAATACCTGCTGCAATTGGAATACCGATAAGGTTATAGATAAATGCCCAGAACAAGTTTTGTTTAATAGTAGCTACAGTTTGTTTTGAAAGCCTAATTGCTTGTGGAATCTTGGTAAGATCTGATGAAATGATTGTCATTTTGGCTACGTCCATTGCTATATCCGAACCTTTACCCATCGCTATACTCACATCTGCTGTTGCCAATGCGGTACTGTCATTGATACCGTCCCCAACCATTGCAACAGTTTTGCCTTGTTGTTGCAATTCTTTTACAAAATCGGCTTTGTGTTGTGGCAATACTTCGGCTTTATAGTGTCTGATGCCTGTCTGCTCTGCTATGGCTTTTGCTGTGGCTTCGTTATCGCCTGTAAGCATATACAAATCAATACCCATTTCCTGCATTTCCTTTATGGCTGCTACCGATGTTTCTTTTATCTTATCAGAAATAGCAATTACAGATAGAGCTTGTTTGCTGTCTGAAAACCAAATAACGGTTTTCGATTGTTTGCCCCATTCATCGGCTTGTTGTTGTAATTGGTTTGGAATATTGATGTTGTTTTCTGCCAATAGTTTTTTATTGCCTACAAGATAGGTTTCGTTATTATGATTGGCTTTTGCTCCTTTACCTGTAATGCTATCGAAGTCTGATAATGGAGTAGCTGTAACACCGTCCAAATGTTTTACCACGGCTTCTGCCAAAGGGTGTTCTGATTGCTTTTCGATACTCAAAAGAATATCTTTTGCGGTATCATCATTGTTGAGCCATTGAATGCCTGTTACCTGTGGTCTGCCCTCTGTAATTGTTCCTGTTTTGTCTAATATGATTGCATCTACTTTTTTGGCTAATTCAAGGCTTTCAGCATCTTTTATTAAAATACCTTTTTCAGCACCTTTGCCAACGCCTACCATAATTGCCGTAGGGGTAGCCAATCCCAACGCACAAGGACAAGCAATAACCAATACGGTAACGGCTGCTAATAATCCCTGTACAACTCCGTTATCGCCTCCTAAAAAGAACCATAATATAAATGTGAGAATGGCAATGCCGATAACTACGGGGACAAAGATACCCGCAATCTTATCTACCAATTTTTGTACAGGTGCTTTGCTTCCTTGTGCATCTTGTACCATTTTGATAATCTGAGCAAGCATTGTTTCCTTTCCAACCTTAACGGCTTCAAACTGAAAGCTGCCTTTTTGGTTTATCGTTCCTGCAAATACTTTTTCGTTTTCTTTTTTCAATACAGGTACAGGTTCACCACTCAACATACTTTCATCAACATAGGAATTACCTGAAGTAACCATACCGTCCACTGCAATTTTTTCACCTGGTTTTACCAAGATAATATCGCCTGTGTTCACATCTTCGATAGCAGTTTGTTTTTCTGTTCCGTCTGCTTGTATTACGATAACTGTTTTGGGTTGCAATCCCATTAGTTTTTTAATGGCTGATGATGTATTTCCTTTGGCTTTTTCTTCCAATAATTTACCCAACAGAATAAAAGCTATAATGACAGCCGCTGCTTCAAAATAAACGTGTGCGTGTAATCCTCTCTGATGCCAAAAGTCGGCAAACAACATATTGAACACACTAAAAATATAGGCAATACCTGTACTCAACGCTACAAGCGTGTCCATATTGGCAGAACGGTGTTTGGCTTGTTTCCACGCATTTGTAAAAAAGTCCCTGCCCAACCATAATACAACGGGTGTAGAGAATGCCCACATAATTTCATTGCCATAAGGCATATCCATAAAAAACATTCCAATTACAACAACAGGTAAGGATAAGACAACTGCCCAAATGGTTTTCGTCTTTAATTGTTTGAATTTCTTTTCGTGGATTGCTTCTAATGTTTCCTGCTGTTTGGTTTCATCTTCAATCAGCAAATCATAACCGATAGACTGTACCGCTTTTTGTAGCTTGGTGGCATCGGTCATATTGGGCAGGTATTCAACGGTAAGATTACCTGTTGCAAAGTTTACGGAAGCATTTACAACGCCCTCCTGATACTTTACAATACTTTCGGCACTTCCTGCACAAGATGCACAAGTCATACCCAAAACAGGAAAGGAATTTTTTACAGTGGAAACGCCATAACCCAACTCTTTTATAGCTTTAACCGCTTCACCTACTGCTTCGGTATCTGTTACTGTTATAGCTGCTCTGCGGTTGTTTAGTTCTACTTTGTGGGTTTCTACTCCCTTAACCTGTGCCAATCCTTTTTCAACGATTAAAGCACAATGTTCGCTTTCGACATCTTCTAACGGAAGATAGATGATTTCTTTATTATTATTTGCTGCCATTTTGCGATTGTTTTAATTAACACTGCAAAGTTGGCAATTATAATAGTGGTGGCTATTGTGGAATTTTGGGATTGATTTGTAAGATTTACAAACTGTCTACCGGCTTCCTTTTATCTACCTTTATTTGTTTGAAATGGCTCGGTGTTAGCCCTGTTACTTTTTTGAATTGATTGCTTAAATACGCCACACTCGAATAGTTCAGACGAAAGGCAATTTCACTCAAAGACAATTCATCATATACCAATAGTTCTTTTACCTTTTCTATCTTCTGGGCAATAAAATATTTTTCAATGGTTGTACCCTCTACTTCTGAAAAAAGGTTGGATAAATAATTATAATCGTGGTATAACTTACTGCTTAATACATCTGAAAGATTGGTTTTAATATCGTTGTCCTGATGATGTACCAAGTCAATAATTATATTCTTTATCTGCTCAATGATACGGCTTTTTTTATCGTCAATGATTTCAAAACCCAATGGAATTAAAACCTTATCTAAATTGCTTTTTTCTTCGGGTGTGGGTTCTTTGGCAAGCATAACTTCCCCTAATTTGATATTCTTTACATCAAAGTCCAATTTATCCAATTCATTTTGCACCACCATAATACAACGGTTGCAAACCATATTTTTAATAAAGAGTGTTGTCATATTTATTTCTTACTCACGTTATTTCGTTACAAAGTTAGAAAATGTTTTAAAAATAGTTTGGGGTGGTGGGTGGGCTTTGGTCGGCTTGGCTCTTTTGGTTTTTTGAAGCGTTGGTTTGTGTGTCGGGAAAAACCAAATGTGCCAAATGCGTTGGCAAAAAATTTCCTTTCCTGTGCGTTGGGTATTTTTTATTTTTTTCTGTGTCGGACTGTTGTCTGGTCAGGTGTCGAAGTGTCGGTTCGGGTAGTCGTCCTGTCATTGCCACTAACGTTCTGCGGCTTGCTCTCAGTGGCGTTGCACTAACACCAAGCCATTACAAATATAACAAAACATTCCATTGAGCAGAGGATTTTCCGTAGGAAAATCCGGAAGTAGCCATTGAAGCAAACTGTTGTTGTAGGCTGTATTAATTTTCTTCTACTGTTTCAATATCAACTTCATCCACTTTACCATTATTAAAACTTATTGTTAAAAAATAGAATTCAGCCCTTAAATATCCTTTATATCCTAATAAATATTTCCATTTATTCTTTATTGGTACATTATGGTATTTGCCTAATTCATTCAGTATTTCAATAGAATCTTTACCAATTAGCATTCTGCTCTCAATTATATTGTTAGCCATATTTATCCTAATGTTTGGATTATTGTTCCACTCTTTTTGGTTATAAACTTTACTTGAAAAATCAGGTTTTAAAAAATAAAAGAAGCAAAGAATAATAATGAGAATTGCTGCAAATAATAGTATAAATTTTGTTTTCATAGGATTTTAGATTAGTCAGTAGGTGTTAAAACTCCATTAAGTATAAAAAGTAAATGTCCAACATAAACCTCAATTAAAATTGAATCAGCTATAACGGAATCACTTGTTAGAAAATTAAATGACATTATTAAAGCTTTTTCTCGACCTTTTAGGTTATTATGTAAATCCATTTGTCTTGGTAAACCACTTGAATATGCTTCATGAGCATCAGTAAATATTTGAGTAATATTTGAACCAAATTCAGCAGTACCTAATGCATTCCAATAAGCATGTCTAAATGCGTCGGCTCTTCCGTCTTCAATACCTGTTAGAGTGTTATTAAGAACTAACTGTTGAGTTTTGTTAAGAGCAGTTGTAGAATTCTGAATATGTAATAATGCTTTGTCTGGAAATAAGCTAAAAGCGAGTAATTCAGCTGGATTTGGGTCTTCTTCTAAAACTTCAAAATTGGAAGTCATATAATCATTATCTTTCCACCATTCAAAAGGCATTCCATTATTTTTTCCTGGATAATCTGTTGATGTATATATAGTTTGTGGATTAGCTGCTAATACTCCAATCAACTCATTTATAAACTGTTGCGCTTCGGTTTTAATTTCGCCATTCTTTATATTTTGTGTTAAATAATTTAGGATATCATTTTTTACGTTATTATCAGCATTATTCCACCAAATAGTTTGTGTAGGAGAAAGATTAGCAATAAAAATAGCAATTTCAGGACTTAAAGTTGGAAATACAGGTTCAGTGTATGGTTCTGGTATAGGATTAGGATTATTGCTGCCAGAACTACTTCCACCACCTGAATTATCGTCACAAGGAACTGTATAAGTAGACATACTCCATTCAATAAATGGATAAACACAATGAGCTAAGCTATTTAAATTATGTTGACCAGAAGGACAAGTCCAACCAGTTTCAGTACAAATGTTTTCTGTTGAGTTTGTATAGCTACTTAAAGGAATGTTATTAACATCGACTAATACATTTGTATTTTGATGATTATGAATATCATCTTTCCATTGTTCTAATTGAGATGAAGAATATTGTACCAAATGATAATCAAAACCATTATTGTTTTCAATTGCAACAAGGTTTGTTAAGGTGTCAGTTTCATTTATATTTAGAGAAAAAGTATAAGTTTTATTACCATTACTTTGAGAAATCTCTGTAATGCTCTCGGTGTTTATAAGGCTTAAATAGTCTGTAGAATTTTTTGCATGATTAATGTTATGTTGTCTGTTTTGAATTGAATTAAAAAGATTAGGAATTTCAGATAATTTTACTTCACGTTTAATGTTTTTTTCTATATTGGAAGGAGAATTTTCGTCTTTCTCACAACTCAGCAGAAGTAAAGAAAATAAAAATAAAGTAATTTTACTTAATTGATTTAATTTAATTTTCATTTTGAACGTTGTTTAGGTTACATTTTTTTTAAGTTAGTTGGGCAAATATAGCCTACAACTTGTTTATATGCGAAACTTTCAGACTACTTTTATTCCAAATTGGCAAGATTGGCGAAAGTTTTGTATTGATTTATTTTATTATCAAATATAATAATTTTTTTAAATTTTAATTGTTATAATCTCATCAATTCTTGTGGTGTAGGATTTTGAAAGTTTTTCTTGTTTCATTTTCCATTGTCTGCCGAGGGATTGATTGGCGAACTTGATTTTGTTTTTGCCGTAGGCTCTATTAAGTTTATCAACTACTGACATTAAAGGCTGATGTTTTGGATTTGAGGTGTTGAATAGTGATAATTGGGTTTGGTCATTTGGAGTTAATCCCATTACTATTACTCCTGCCTTTTTGTAATTGTAGCCTTCTTTGAATATTGCTTTTAATCCAATTTGAGCGTATTTGTTTAGCTCTATTGTGGAGTTTGTTGGGAAATCGGTGTTGATTACTATGTTTCTTGAGTATTGAGGTTGGTCCTTTCTGAAATAATTGGTGTGAAGAAAAACCATTATCATGTTACAATGACTGTTTTGTCTTCTTAGTTTTTCGGCACAAGAAGTTGTGAACGTTGCTACGCGTTCGGAAATATCTTCAATTTTAGTAATGGGTTTTTCAAATGATCTTGTTGTAGCAATCATTTTTTTACTCTTTGGAGTTTCTAAATCCAATGTTGGTTTTCCTTCCAATTCGTGTTTTAACCTCAACCCTACTACTGCCATTTCTTTTCTAACCCAATCATCGTGTAATTGAGTGAATTGATATGCATTAAAAACATTTAATGCTTGTAAGCGTTTAGCGTGTTTTCTTCCAATACCCCAAACATCTTCAATTTTAGTCCATTTAAGAGCTTTTATTCTTTTTTCTTCTGTATCTATCAAATAGACACTTTTTGTTCTTTCTGGGAACTTCTTTGCTATTTTATTGGCTACTTTAGCTAATGCTTTTGTTGGTGCAAATCCTACACTGATTGGGATACCTGTGTTTTTGGTAACGGTCTTTTGAATCTTAATTCCGTACTCTTCAAGGTTAAAGAATTCAAATCCTTGGAATTTTAGAAAAGCTTCATCAATACTATAGACTTCTATTTCCGGTGTGTAGGTTGCAAGGATGTTCATTACTCTGCTGCTCATGTCACCATACAAGGCATAGTTTGAAGAATAGACAAATACATTATTGTCTTCGAATAGTTTTTTGAATTCGAATGCAGGAGCTCCCATTGGAATGCCTAATGCTTTAGCTTCGTTAGAACGCGCAATAACACAACCATCATTATTGGAAAGTATTACTACTGGTTTTCCAATTAAATGTGGTTCGAATACTCTTTGACAAGAGGCGTAAAAGTTGTTGCAGTCTACTAAGGCAAACATTTTATATAGTGTTCAGTGTTCAGTTACTAGTGTTCAGTTTTTGGAAATAATTTCTAAGTATTCTTCAATTAATTTAAAGTTAGTAATATCGGAACTTTCTATTTTGAGAGTTTTTCTATCTCCGTTACTAATATCCCAAAGTATAAGATAACTATCTCGACCATCCCAAAACATTTCTAATTCTTTCGTTTTGATATACCAAGATTTATAAGCCTCAAATGTGTAATTTGAATCTTTTACATCCTGAATAAAAAAGAGAAAAATATCGTAAACAAGCTTTGAAAATGTATTGTAATTTGCTGCTTCTATTTTGATAATATCCTCAATAAATTTATAATCTTCTTTACTAGCTGTTTTGGATTTTATTCTTTCTAAATGATTGATAATTAAATTAAATCTATCCATAACTAACTAAAATGTTTTAATGCTATGGATTACAATTCCCCAAATCATTAGTTCGTTTTCTTCGGTGACTTTTATGGGTTTGTAGTCTTCATTTTCGGCTATTAACCAAACTATGTCGTTTTCTTTTTTGATTCTTTTTACTGTAAAATCTCCATCTATTTGACAAATAGCTATTTTACCATCTTGTGGTTCTAAGCTTTTATCAATTATTAGTAAATCACCATTGAAAATACCTGCGTTTTTCATGGAATCCCCTTTTACTTTAGCGAAAAAAGTACTGTCTTTATGTTTTATTAATTCTCTGTTTAAGTCGATTGTTAATTCGATAAAGTCATCTGCAGGAGAAGGGAATCCGGCACTAATACCTACATCAACATATGGAACCTCCAATTCTGTTGAGAAATCAGGCGTGTAAAAATCTAGTATTGTTGTAGTATGTAAACTTCTTAACTTCATAGTTCTACAAAATTAAGTAAGTATTGTAATAGAAAATAGTAATGTTGTAAAAATAGTTATTAACGAAATGAAGCAAACGGCAGCATTGATGCTAGGAATACTTGGATACCGATTGTTTTCGGTACAGGCATAGGAGCGATTTTTGTGCATATGAATGAGGTAATGAATATATACAAAAAAAAGATGCTTACTTAAATTAGTAAACATCTTTTTATAACTATATAATTAACTTTAAAACTTCATCCTTTGTATTCTAACCGCATTTAAAATAGCTAATAACGCCACACCGACATCTGCAAAAACGGCTTCCCACATGGTGGCTAATCCACCTGCACCGAGGATTAAAACTATTGCTTTAACACCAAATGCTAAAATGATATTCTGCCAAACAATTTTCTTGGTTTGCTTGCCTATATTTATAGCCATTGGAATTTTACTTGGTTTATCATCTTGAATGACAACATCAGCGGTTTCTATGGTGGCATCGCTTCCTAAACCACCCATTGCTATTCCGACATTACTTAATGCGACCACTGGTGCATCGTTTACACCATCGCCAACAAAAGCAACTGTTTCTTTTTTTGCAATGATTTCTTTTACTTTATTTACTTTATCTTCGGGTAATAAATCTCCAAAAGCATTAGTGATTCCGAGTTTTTGAGCTACAAACTGGACAACTGTGGTTTTATCACCACTTAACATTGTGGTTTTTACTCCTAATGCTTTTAATTTATCAATTGTGATTTGTGCATCTTCTTTGATACTATCTGCAATGGTTAAATATCCAACAAATTTTTTATCGTAAGCTACAGCAATTAATGTATAAACGATACTTGATGGATCAATATCATACGAAATAGAGAATTTGTCCATTAGTTTGAAATTACCCACTAATAATTCTTTACTATTTACATAGGCTTTTAATCCGTGTCCTGATATTTCTTCTACATCTTTTAGTGTTATAGTACTATCAATATTTCCAACAAATTGATGAATGGCAGTTGCTACAGGGTGTGTACTTTGACTTTCTAAAGCATTTACCAATTGTAAGATTTCATCTTTGTTGAAATCGGAATTAAAAATAACTTCTTGCACTTTAAAAACTCCTTCCGTCATTGTACCTGTTTTATCCATTACAACATTTTGAACCGAAGCCATAACATCAAGGAAGTTACTTCCTTTGAAAAGAATTCCGTTTTTAGAAGCTGCTCCAATTCCACCAAAATATCCTAAAGGAATACTTATAACTAATGCACAAGGACATGAAATAACTAAGAAAACTAAAGCTCGATACAACCAATCTCTAAACTGGTAATTTTCTACAAATAACATCGGTACAACACATATTGCGATAGCTAAAGCAACTACAATTGGTGTATATATTTTGGCAAACTTTCTGATAAATAATTCGGTTGGTGCTTTTTTGGCAGTAGCATCTTGCACCATTTCGAGAATTTTTGACAATTTACTATCGGTGTAAGCAACAGTCACTTTTACTTGACAAACCGAATTTAAGTTTATCATTCCTGCTAAAACAGTTTCGCCTTTTGCTTTTGTGTCTGGTTTACTTTCTCCTGTTAATGCAGCCGTATTGAAAGAAGCAGTATCTGAAAGTAATTCGCCATCTAATCCTAATTTTTCACCTGCTTTTAATTGAATAATATCTCCAATCTTTGCATTTGATGCTTTGATTGTTTTAGCAACATTATTTTCGAGAATAGTTACTTCGTCTGGTCGTTGGTCGAGTAAGGTTTTGATATTGGCTTTAGCTCTTTTTACGGCTAATGCTTGAAAGATTTCGCCAATGGCATAAAATAACATTACTGCTACACCTTCGGGAAATTCGGCAATTGCAAAAGCACCAATTGTAGCAATACTCATTAATAGAAATTCTGAAAAAATATCGCCCTTTTTGATGCTTTCAAATGCATCTTTTATAACAGGAAAACCAACTGGAATGTACGCTAAAATATACCAACCTATTCTAATATAACCTGTAAACCAAGATGGGGTAAAATAGTTATCCAATCCAATGGCAAACATCAATAACACCAAGCTCATAATTGCTGGCAAAAACATTTGAAACGTAGATTTTTCTTGGTTAGAATGGTCGTGGTCGTGACCATCACCATCAGAATGATGTTCACTATCATTATTAATCTTATCTTCTAATGAACAACAAATTTGTTTTCCATCTTTGTCATAAATGTGTTTATGTTCCATACTATATAAATTAAGCGTTCAACTTTAAAATTTCTTGAATATCCTCTGGTATTTCCATTGTTTTTAAAGGTGGTACATTCGCACCACCTGTATTACCTACTGGAATATGACCAACAAATGATTTTACTCCACCTACCAATAATCTTGGTATTTGACCAACTACTTCTTTAGTGCTTTTTATTTTAATACCAAATTGTAACATTTTCCAATGAACAAAGGAATGCTCATAAGGATATTTTTGTCCGATGATGTGTGCTCTCTCTAAATGAAGCCAAGCATTTTGCAAATTATCTTGCTTTAAATTGTCTTTAACCATTTCTAACTCTTTTTGATAAAAAGGAATAAGTTTATTTGGCATTTTAATATAAAGCTTCATACTTATGCCTTACAACAACCGTCTAAACTTTTATAAGCTTCTGGGTCAGCTTTTACTTCATCTGCATCATATCCTAATTTAGAAATACCCTCTTTAATTGCTTGTAAAGTAGTTTTCTTTGAATTATAATAAATTGTAAAAGTCATAGCTTCATCATCTAACTCATACATTTTTACACCTTTTATTTTAAGCATTTCTGTTTTGAATTTTTGACCGAAGGTTTCACATTCTTTACAATGGTCTCAATGTAAGAAAGTTTTGATAACTGCTTTTTGGGTTGTTTTTTGAGCTGAAGTAAAATTTGAAAAGAAAAATATTGATACAACTAATACGATAGATTTTAATACTGAATTTTTCATGTTTTATTTATTTTTTGATTATTTTTATTATATTTTAACAACATTTTATTTCTGCTTGAATAGGTGGACATTTTACAGAACCATAACTACAATAAACACAACAATCACCTCCTAATGGCTTGAGTACTTTTTTGCATTTTACACATTCGTAAAAGTACTGACAAGCATCTGTTGGCATTAACTCGTCTTTTTTATGACCACAATTTGGACAAGTTAAAGTTGATTTTAATTCGACTGTTTTGCCTTCATAAATTGTACATGTTTTACAGTTTTTTTGTATTTTATTTTGATAATAATTTACAATTGTAGCCACTAAAATTCCGAACATTCCTATATAAATAAGTGATATGTAATTATTAGCAAAGAAACCGTAAAAGATTAACCCACCACTTGGAATTGCAATAATTAAAGGATACATACAATTATGTTTTGTATAAGAAATGTAAAATCCTATTAAAGAAATAGCTACCATTATCATAAATACCCACATTGTCCAACCTCCAAAAAGCTCAAAACTTCCTAATCCAAGTGCAGATGCTCCAAAAGCAAATAATGGAAAACAACAAGGCGAGAAAAAGGCTGTAATAAAAAGCCCTATTGTCCCCAATTTATCTATGTTAGATTTTATTTTCATAGATTTAATATTTCAAATATTAATGATTATGTCCTTCATGGTTTTCTTCAGAATGGTCGTGTCCTTCATGGTTTTCAGTTGCATGATCATGACCTTCGTGGTTTTCAGCTTTCGCTTCTATTAATTCCATTTTACAAACAGGACAAGTTCCTTTTTCATCATAAGTTTTACCTTTTTCACAATCCATTGGGCATTCATAAGCTACTTTATGCTCTTCACCCTCTTTATGATTGTGTCCTTCGTGTTCTGTTGCTGTTTTTGTAGTTTCTTCTTTTTTATTACAAGAAACCGTTGTACCTAAAGCAATGGCAAGTGCCATAATTACAATTGATTTTTTCATGATAATTTAGTTTATTTATATTAATTGTTATTTAAAAATATTAATGTTCATGACCACCACCACCTTCGTTTTTAATTAAATGGCTTTGAATGTAATACGCTCCTTTTAAAACAATCTTTGCATTAGCATCGATTTTTTGTAATAAAGTAACTTGTGTATATCCTAATTGCGTGGTACCTGATTTTATCTCAATACGTTGAAAATGGAATGTTTTACCTTCTGTTTCTTCGTGTTCGTGTCCGTCTTCATGATTATGCCCTTCTTTTTCATCGTGAGCTTCTTTTTTATGTCCTTCTTCTAAAACAAAAATAAACTCGCGTCCATCAGCCTTAATAATAGCTTCATTTGGTAATGCTTTTACGTTATTTGAACCTACATCTATAAGCGCATTTACATACATTCCTGGTATTAATTTTTGTTGGTTGTTTGAAATATTTGCATGTACAGCTACTGATTTTGTATCGTTTTCAAAAGATTTACCCACACTAAATATTTTTCCTTTTACCTCCGAATTATCTTGATTCACTAAAACAAAACGTACATTTTGACCAATTTTTACTTTAAATAAATCTTTTTCATAGACTAATAAATCTACGTGCATTTTTGAATTATCCACAATATTCATTAGTGGTTTACCTGCTTCTACATTACTTCCAATTTTAATATAAATTTCGGTTAAGTTTCCAGAAATTGGAGCAAGCACAGGAACGGTTGCTGTTGCGTTTCCATTACCACTAATGTTTAAAGTATTTAATTGTTTTTGCAGCGAATTAAATCGTGCACTTTCAATTTCGTATTCTGCCTTTGTTTTTTGAAACGTTTTTTTAGAATTTACTTCTTCATCGCTTAATGTTTTTTGTCTTTCAAATTCTAATTTTAAAAACTCCAAATTGCTCTTTGAAGTTAAATAGGCTTCTTGCAATTTAGTAAATTCTGGACTTTCAATAGTTGCAATGGTTTGCCCTTTGCTTACATATTGTCCTTCTGACACATTAATAGTTTTTACAATTCCTGAAGTATAAACAGAAACATCGGCTTGATTTTGTGGTGGTAACTTGGTATAGCCATTAACACTTATTACTTCGCTTAAATTTTTATCTGAAAAAGTACCTAATTCGATACTTGATGCTTTAAACTGTGCTTCGTTTAGTTCTACTTCTTTTATAGCTGTAGGCTCTTTTTCATCTGAATGACTTTCTTCTGTATGTGTTTCGCCATCAGCATGGTCATGTCCATCACCTTCCGTATGACGCAAAGAAAAATATAAAATAATAGCAAGGATTATTGCTCCAACTATTGATGCATATATGATATTTGATTTCTTCATTTCTGTTTATGTTATTGATTGATAGTATATTGTATAGCTATTATAGTTTGATTAAAGTTATTTATAGCTTCATTATAATTGGTTAGTATTTCGGTAGCCGTTTCAATACCTTGTACATATTCTACATACGAAATATCTCCATTTTGATAACTTTTTGTAGCATTTTTAATTATTAAATCAGCATTAGGAATCGCTGTATTTTTATAATAATCTATCAATGATTGATAGGTTGTAAGTTGCTCCATTTGCTGCTCTAAATGACTTTTAAATTGCTGGTTTATATAGTTAGCATTTTTTTGCTCCATTTCTATATTTGTTTGTGCTGCTTTACTTTTTTTAATAGTACTACCCATAAATATAGGTACTGAAAGTCCAACAGAAAAACCTTGAAATTGTGGTGAATTATCATAATATTTCGTTACACCATCTACTTCTTGATTCCCTGTTATGGATTGCAAAAAGTAGCCTACTGAAAACTCTGGAAATAAATTTGATTTTTCTAATTTATGATTGGCTTGTGCTATTTTTACTTGTTGATTAGCTAACTGAACTACCGGATTTTGTTTCACTAATGTGCTATCCATTTTTGCAATAAAAGGCATAGGCACAAAAGTTGTATCCGAAATTTCAATATCATTTTCTAAATCTAAAAGTGTTTTAAGTTTAGATTTTTCGATAGCAATTTGCGTTTTGAATTGTTTTATTTTTTGTTCTAATTCTTGTTGTTTAGCTACTGCAATTGTTTTTTCTAAAGCACTAGTTTCACCTGTTTGAAACTTTAATGTTGCTGATTTTACAAATTTTTGCATTAGTTCATTTTGCTTTTCTAATAATGCATTTTGCTTTTCAAAGTATAGAATGGTATTCCAAGATTGACGAATAGAAAATGTTATTTCTTGCTTTGATACACTTAATTTATTTAGACTAGCCGAACTATTTTCTTGCAACAATTTTCTTTTTGCACTTATTTGAAAAGGATTGAAACTCTGACTAATTTGAAAATTTTTATCTTGAGCTTGCGAATTTATTTGTCCAAAAGTTCCTGAAATTTCTGTTTTAGGCAATTCGAATGCAGTCTTAACTAATTGTGATTGCATTTTAGTTTCTAAGGTAACCGCTTGAATGTTTAAGTTGTTTTTTAGCCCCATTTCTAATGCTTCATTTAAACTTAACTTTTGCTTTTCTTGTGCATTGATTGCTAATGAACTAAATAAAAATGCAAGTAGCATAGCTGAATTTTTCATGGTTTTTCTTTTGATTTTTATTCCTTTTTCAAAATATAAATACAGAATTGGTAAAACTATTAATGTTAGTAAAGTAGCAGTTATTAAACCACCTATTACTACTGTAGCTAAAGGTTTTTGAACTTCGGCACCAGCACTACTACTTATTGCCATTGGCAAAAACCCAAGTGAAGCTACAGCAGCAGTTAATATAACAGGTCTTAAACGTACTTTAGTTCCTTCTTTTATTCGGTCATATACATTATCCATACCTTGTTTTTTAAGTTCATTAAAATAACCAATTAAAACAATTCCGTTTAATACCGCTACACCAAAAAGAGCAATAAATCCGACACCTGCGGAAATACTAAACGGCATATCGCGTAACCATAACGCAACAATACCTCCAATAGCAGATAATGGAATTGCTGTAAATATTAATAACGATTGTTTAATTGATTTGAATGTAAAATAAAGTAGGACTAAAATTAAACCTAATGCTACCGGAACAGCAACAGAAAGTCGTTTGTTTGCTTCGATAAGATTTTCAAATTGTCCGCCATAAGTAGTGTAATATCCTTCAGGTAATTTTAGTTTATCGTCTAATTTAGCTTGAATGGTTTCTACCACTGTTTTTACATCAGCACCACGAACATTGAAACCTACTACGATTCTACGTTTTCCATTTTCACGAGAAATTTGCATTGGTCCATCTTCATACTTTACATCAGCAATTTGTTCTAACGGAATTTGATTGCCTGATGGTAATGTTACAAATAACGCCTTTAAGTTTTCAATATCTTTTCGGCTATCATTTGCTAAACGCACTACTAAATCGAAACGTTTTTCTCCTTCATAGACAACACCTGCTGTTTCACCTGCAAATCCCATACGAACTACTTTATTCAAGTCGCCAATTTTTAAACCATACAATGCTAATTTATCTTTATTGTATCTAATTGTTATTTGTGGCAAACCTGCAACTCGTTCTGCTTTAGCATCTGAAACACCTTCAATACCATTAATTAATTGCACAACTTCCTCGCCTTTGCTAACTAACATATCAATATCATCACCAAAAATTTTAACGGCGACATCACTTCTTACACCAGTCATTAACTCATTAAAACGCATTTGAATAGGTTGGGAAAACTCCGTAAACGCACCTGGAATATCTGACAAAGCATGTTCCATTTTTTCCATTAGTTCCTCTTTAGTTTCTGCGGAAGTCCATTCACTTTTATCCTTCAAGAGAATAATCATATCTCCTGCTTCAATAGGCATTGGATCAGTAGGAATTTCAGCTGAGCCAATTTTGGTTACAATCATTTTAATTTCTGGAAATTTTGCTCTTAAAATTTGTTCTGCTTTTGTAGTTGCTTCCACTTCTTGAGATAATGAACTACCGGAAGCTATGATTAAATGCGTTGCAATATCACCTTCATCTAATGTAGGA
Organism: Flavobacterium cyclinae; assembly: GCF_021172145.1. NCBI lineage: Bacteria > Pseudomonadati > Bacteroidota > Flavobacteriia > Flavobacteriales > Flavobacteriaceae > Flavobacterium > Flavobacterium cyclinae. The sequence continues at coordinate 1,566,865 of NZ_CP089095.1, read as the reverse complement.
ATGAATTCACCACCCAACGAATTGAAAAGAAATAAACTTGCAACAAATAAACCAATGGCAACCGCAATAATTGCTGCTTTAACCTGTAGTGCTTTTTCTAAAATTGGAGTGTAAAAATTATAGATGGCATCAATAATTTTATCGCTAAAATTCTTTTTATGTCCTGTTTGTTTTTTTAATGCCAAAGCCGACATCATAGGGACGTACGTTAAAGACAATATAAATGCTCCTAATATGGCAAAAGAAACCGTTTGTGCCATTGGACCAAACATTTTTCCTTCGATACCTACTAAAGCTAAGATAGGAAGATAAACAATTAAGATTATTATTTCTCCAAAAGCCGCACTACTTCTAATTTTTGATGATGCTTGATATACTTCGTCATTCATTTCTTGAGTGGTGAGTTTGCCTTTATTACTAACTTGGAGTCGGTGTATTATCGCTTCTACAATGATAACCGCACCATCTACAATTAGCCCAAAATCGATAGCACCTAAACTCATTAAATTACCACTAACTCCAAAAAGTTTCATCATAGAAATGGCAAATAATAAAGCTAATGGAATAACCGAAGCAACCACTAAACCTGCTCTCCAATTACCAAGAAGTAATACTAAAATGAAAATAACTATTAATGCTCCTTCAATTAAATTAGTTTGAACTGTACTTATAGCTTTGTTTACTAAAACGGTTCTGTCCATAAACGCCTCAATTTCTACCCCTTCCGGCAGTGATTTTTTGATTTGTTCCATTTTGTCTTTAACCACCTTAACTACTTCACCACTGTTCTCACCTTTAAGCATCATAACCATTCCCGAAACTTCTTCGCCATTTCCGTCTTTGGTTACTGCTCCATATCTGATACTACTACCTATTTGAACATTGGCTACATCACGAATAAGAATAGGTATTCCGTTTTGATTTTTAACCACTATTTTATTTATATCGTCGATGCTGCTAACCATTCCGACACCTCTAATAAAATAAGCATAAGGTTTTTTATCTATGTATGCACCACCTGTATTTTCATTATTATTTTCTAATGCTTCAAATATTTCAGTGATGGTTGTATTCATACTTCTTAGCTTGTCTGGAACCACAGCTATTTCATATTGTTTTAAGTTTCCACCTAAAGTATTTACTTCAGCTACACCTTTTGTACCAATTAATTGGGGCTTTATTATCCAATCTTGAATGGTTCTTAAATCAGTAGCGTTGTATTTTTCTTCGTACCCTTTTTTGGGATATACTACATATTGGTATATTTCGCCTAAACCTGTACTTACTGGAGCCATTTCAGGAGTTCCAACACCTTTTGGTATGGTATTTTCTGCTTCTTTAATACGTTCTGTTATTTGTGCTCTTGCCCAATAAATATCGACATCTTCTTCAAAAACAACGGTAACCACACTTAGACCAAAACGACTTATGGAACGAAGCTCCACAACATTAGGAATTGATTTAACTGATTGCTCTATTGGATATGTTATAAACTGCTCTACTTCTTGAGTTGCTAAAGTAGGTGAACTTGTAATTATCTGTACTTGATTATTTGTAATGTCTGGTAAAGCATCTATTGGCAAATTATATAACGAATAACTGCCTACAATGACTAATACGAGAGTAAAAAGACCAATAATAAATTTATTATTGATACTAAAATGAATGATTTTATCTAACATTTTATTTTGTGTAATGAATTAATAAACAGAGAACTGTTATTTTTTTTAGTTGCTTAAAAGACACAACTTATTAACCCGAAATTAATCGGGCTTCATTACACTAACTGTGGTGGTTGCCAAATGCTTCCGTAGAAATTTGAAAACGAAGTTGACTTATAAAAAGAAATAGAAGTTTTTATTTCTTGAAATCGAACTAAGAATTGAAAAGATTGAACTTCAAAAAAAGTTAATGTTTGTTGACCACAACAATTGCAAACACAAAAGGGAGAACATAAATCTGTTTCTTCATCGTGCGAATGATTGTGTTGTGAGTGAGCTTGTGAATGCGATGAAATAGTAGTAACATCATTATGCTCATCTGCACAAGGATAGGCAGTAAGCATAATTATATATATTGATAATATGATGTTTAAGATTTTCATCGTTGTAAAAGTAGTATATTTTTACAAAAAATAAAAATAATTACAAATTGAGCTATTATTTTAAAAATAAGTTGATATCCCAAAATTGAATCCATCTGTTATTTTCATTTCGTGTATTTGATTCGGGTTTCTTGTCAACTTGCTGCTAACGTTCCCACGCTTGGCGTCAGTTGCGAACTTCGGAACTGATTATTTTCTGTTAAAGATAAAATTTCTTGCGAAATGTAATCGTGAATTTACCGAAAAATTCGCAATTGCGCCAAACGTGTGTTGGCAGAAGTATTTTATATGTATTCCAAAATTCGTTCTTTTTCAGACCATTTAATTGGTTCACGTGTTGTTTTTTCATTTAAAAGCTGAAATATTGATGAAGACTTTTCTGGAGAATATCCTTCAGATTTATCATTTATTATTGTGATTCTTTCATCGATATAATCTAAATATTTTGATTTCTGCGCAATCTCAAAGTTAACAATTGATTTTCTTAGGTCGTTTTCAAAATAATTTGGTGTTGAGCCTGTAACATAAGTTATCAAATTCAATTTTGATTTTCTTGTTATAATTGCATTAAACTTAATGTTTTTGAAGTCATCTAAAAAATGTCTCAATTTTACATCTTCATTATAGCTTATTTTTAAAAATGTATTTGCGTCACTTCTAAAAGTTTCTCTTTCTTTTTCTTCTTTTTCGTCTTTGTATTGTATGCAAAACGAATTGACAGCACCGACAATAAAATTAGCTAAATCAAAAACTGCACTTGGAATTTCTTCTATTTTCTCACAAATTTTGTAATAGAATTCGACGCCTGATTTATCAAGCGTAGATTTTATTCTAAAATTTGAAGCATAAGAAGCAATTATTCTGCGTATTAAATCTTCTGATTCTTCAAAATAAGGAGTTTCATAATAGTTTTGGTCTATCCAACCACTATCAGTTATAACAATTTTCTGATTTGTGAATGTTATAAAAACTGAAACAAATTTGTTATTAATTGTTGAAAATGCAGTTATTATTTCAAGAGCATTTTCTCTTTCTTTGAAACTTGTTAAGTTGCAAAAAGATTTTTTTATTTGCTCTATGACTATTTTATTTTCCATTATTCAAAATTAATATTGTCAAAGTTAATATTATTTTTTTCTACAAATTCTAATTCTTGAATTGAATCAATTATATTCGGAAAATTTCTATCACTTAACTTTGAATTTGTTTCCATACAAAATAATGAAATACCAAAATTTATATCATTTGCTATAATTTGAGCTTCATTTTCATTTTTTAAAGTTTCGTTTTGGTATGCTATGTAATTTCCATTCTCGTCAAACGAATTAAAATGTGGTGTTTTGACTGATTGTTCTTCAAGAGGAATTTTCGGATTTTCATTTCTGTGAGCAGGACCATCAGAGTCAAATCTAAAGAAAGGCTCTTTGATGAAATTTTGACAACGAAGCTTTATACCATATTTATTGTCTCTTTTACTTTGTTCAATCATAAATACAATTTCTTCATTAATTGTATTATGTTGAATATCGGATTGTCCAACAGACCAATAAATATTGCTCTTTTTTGGCTGTAGAATTATCGATTTTTCACGAATTATTTTTTCTTCGTAAACCAATTCATTGAAAAAATCAAATTGGTTTTTAACTTCTATATTTGTTCTTTTCACATTTCGTGTTTTAATATTTCTGCCAACTAGTAAATATCATCAAATATATACAACTTTTTTAAATTTTTATAGTAATGATTTCATCAATTCTTGTTGTGTAGGATTTTGATAGTTTTTCTTGTTTCATTTTCCATTGTCTGCCAAGGGATTGATTGGCGAACTGACAGTGGGAAAATATTTAAGAACGCGAAAAGATTCGCGCACGAGCGGGGCCGTAATTGCGGTTATACATTGTTGTGTGTAGGCTTTTTATATTCCTAATTTAACTTTCAATTTTTCTAAAAATCCTTTTTTCCGCTCAATACTATTAATTTTCTCAAAGTCATATAGATTTGAAATTGGATTTTGATATTTATATTCTGTACTCTCCATAACCTTATAAGTTCCGTCCATCCCAAAATGTATTTCTTTTCCGTTTTCTGTAATTCCATATTGATGCATATTTCCTTTATCATCTCCGTCAGGCAAAATCATTATTAGCTTAGAGTACTGAGAAGATTGAAATTTGCTAAAATCTCCATTCTTTAAATTCAGAGTCATATCATCATTAGCAGAGAACCATCCATTCAGATTTCTAGAATTAGTCAAATCAGGTGCCATTAACGCACAATAAAAAAATATGAAAAGTTCGTTTGAGATACCTCTCGGAAAGGTTACAATAAATTCAGTTTCAGAATTGTTACTGTAAATATCGGACTGTTCAATTTTCATTGAATCGACCAATTCCGTGACTGTAGAATTTAATTTTGTTTTATTAACATCCTTAAGATGAATATAGTTTTTTATCATACAGTATTTTTTTTCAGCTTACACACAACTAGTAAATATCATCAAATATATACAACTTTTTTATATTTTAATTGTAATTATTTCATCAATTCTAGTTGTATATGATTTGGATAATTTTTCTTGTTTCATTTTCCATTGTCTGCCGAGGGATTGATTGGCGAACTTGATTTTGTTTTTGCCGTATGCTCTATTAAGTTTATCAACTACTGACATTAAAGGTTGATGCTTTGGATTTGAGGTGTTGAATAGTGATAATTGAGTTTGGTCGTTTGGTGTTAAACCCATTACTATTACGCCTGCTTTTTTGTAATTGTAGCCTTCTTTGAAAATTGCTTTTAGCCCTATTTGTGCATACTTGTTTAGCTCTATTGTTGAGTTTGTTGGGAAATCGGTGTTGATTACAATACTTCTGGAGTATTGTGGTTGGTCCTTTCTGAAATAGTTGGTATGAAGAAAAACCATTATCATGTTGCTATGACTGTTTTGTCTTCTTAGTTTTTCGGAACAGGAAGTTGTGAATGTTGCAATACGCTCTGAAACATCTTCCAATTTTGTCATTGGTTTTTCAAATGATCTTGTTGTAGCAATCATTTTCTTACTCTTTGGAGTTTCTAAATCCAATGTTGGTTTTCCTTCCAATTCGTGTTTTAATCTCAGTCCTACAACTGCCATTTCTTTTCTTACCCAATCATCGTGTAATTGAGTGAATTGATAGGCATTAAAAACATTAACTGCCTGTAAGCGTTTAGCGTGTTTTCTACCAATACCCCAAACATCTTCAATTTTAGTCCATTTAAGAGCTTTTATTCTCTTTTCTTCATTGTCTATCACATAGACACTTTTGGTTCGTTCAGGGAACTTCTTTGCTATTTTATTGGCTACTTTAGCTAGTGCTTTTGTTGGTGCAAATCCTACACTGATTGGAATACCTGTATTTTTAGTTACGGTTCTTTGAATTTTAATTCCGTATTCTTCCAGGTTAAAGAATTCAAAACCTTCGAATTTTAGAAAAGCTTCGTCAATACTATAGACTTCTATTTCCGGTGTGTAGGTTGCAAGGATGTTCATTACTCTGCTGCTCATGTCACCATACAAGGCATAGTTTGAAGAATAGACAAATACATTATTGTCTTCGAATAGTTTTTTGAATTCGAATGCAGGAGCTCCCATTGGAATGCCTAATGCTTTAGCTTCGTTAGAACGCGCAATAACACAACCATCATTATTGGAAAGTATTACTACAGGTTTTCCAATTAAATGTGGTTCGAATACTCTTTGACAAGAGGCGTAAAAGTTGTTGCAGTCTACTAAGGCAAACATTTTATATAGTGTTCAGTGTTCAGTTACTAGTGTTCAGTTTTTGGAAATAATTTCTAAGTATTCTTCAATTAATTTAAAGTTAGTAATATCGGAACTTTCTATTTTGAGAGTTTTTCTATCTCCGTTACTAATATCCCAAAGTATAAGATAACTATCTCGACCATCCCAAAACATTTCTAATTCTTTCGTTTTGATATACCAAGATTTATAAGCCTCAAATGTGTAATTTGAATCTTTTACATCCTGAATAAAAAAGAGAAAAATATCGTAAACAAGCTTTGAAAATGTATTGTAATTTGCTGCTTCTATTTTGATAATATCCTCAATAAATTTATAATCTTCTTTACTAGCTGTTTTGGATTTTATTCTTTCTAAATGATTGATAATTAAATTAAATCTATCCATAACTAACTAAAATGTTTTAATGCTATGGATTACGATTCCCCAAATCATTAGTTCATTTTCTTCTGTAACTTTTATGGGTTTGTAGTCTTCATTTTCGGCAATTAACCAAACTACTTCGTTTTCTATTTTGATTCTTTTAACTGTAAAATCTCCATCTATTTGACAAATAGCAATTTTACCATCTTGCGGTTCTAAGCTCTTATCAATGATTAATAAATCACCATCGAAAATACCTGCGTTTTTCATGGAATTACCTTTTACTTTCGCAAAGAATGTACTGTCTTTATGTTTTATCAATTCTTTGTTCAAGTCGATTCTTAATTCGATAAAGTCATCTGCAGGAGAAGGAAAACCGGCACTAATACCTACATCAACAAAAGGAAGCTCCAATTCTGTTGAGTAATCAGGTGCGTAAAAATCTAGTATTGTTGTAGTATGTAAACTTCTTAACTTCATGATACCACAAAATTAAGTAAGTATTGTTTTAGAAAATAGTAATGTTGAAAAAATAGTTATATTAACCTTTCGACAAAATGATTTTGATGTTTAAAATTGTACGCGAAAGGATTCGCAAGGGAGAGCATTACTTTAATGTTTATCACATCTTGTATAATCCCATCCGTTTTTATTAAAGTGAACACCTGAATTACCACATACATCACAAATAGTTTTTGATTTTTCAGTATACTTTTCAATGATGTCTTCATAATCTGGCCCAGCATAAAATCTCAATTCGCCAAATTTTTCTTTTATTGCAGATACTTTTCTATTCCAACCAACCTTGTCAAGTTCTATCATTAAGTCTAAAACTAGATTATTCCATCCTTCGAACATTTCAATTTTAATTCCGTTCAATTGAGCTAACTTATGTAAGTCATAACTATTGATATCACTGTTGATTATGAATTTAGACAAAGTAGTAGTGTTTTTATTAATAAATTCTTTACCTTCAAACATTTTCTCATAATATCTATTATTGTAATCAATTATTTGTTTTTGTAATTCTTTGCTTGCTATTTCTTTTTCAACAGAACTGAGTTTTTTAATTTTGGGTTCTTTTTTAATTTCCAACTTCCATCTAATTTCAGTAACACATTTTGAAATAGATTTCACAATTAGAAAAGCTACTAGAATAACAATTCCTATTCCTAATAAATCTTTAGTATTAATCATAAATTATAATTTTAGATGGCAAAATATATTATACCTATTTTTAAATTTTACTAACCCCGCTATCCCCTCGCTACTGCGCGAATCCTTTCGCTTGGTTTTACAATTTAAAATTTTGAAAAACATAAACGTTGTCTAACAATCCATTTTTGCCAGTTAGGATCATAATTTCTAGTTATATTTGATTTTTTATCAAATATAATAAAATGATTTTTTTATTAGAACCACGCGAAAGGATTCGTGCGGGAGATTTGTTAAAAGTAATTATTAAAAGTCTAAACTAAATTAGCACCTGACCCACTTTTTTGACATACTTCGATTCGCAGAAGTCTTGCTAATTAATAGTATTCAAATTCTCGTTCTATTTTTTGTTGAAGAACTCCACCATTATCAAATAATTCTTCGTAGACAGCATTAAAATTATGGTCAAGTTTTATGTTGTCATAAAAAAGAATTGTTTTTGTATTATTAATAAAATCTTCAACAACCATACCTTCTTTTTCTGAATTATTATATGAATAAGTAATAGTAGTATTAATTTTAGCTTCTCTAAAATTACCGGTTTCCTCTGTCTTTATAATTTTGTTGCTTTTATCAAAATAAATCAATTTACTGAGCGATATATTGTAAACATTAAATTTTGAAACTCTCTTGTATAATGAATCTGTAATTTTTTCAAAATATCCTTCTCCTTCAATTTTATTTTTATCTGTTAAAACACTTGTAAAATAACGCTTCTCTTTATTCTTTGAATTATAATTAATAACTTTATTTAAGAATCTTTTATTAGGAGCTTCACTTTTGGTTAAATTGTAGTATTCGACTTTTACTAAAAATCCTTCTTTATCAAAATAGGATATACTTTTGTCAATATCATGATTTGAAAAAGTAATTATTTCTGTAACTTTTTTTGGATTACCTGAATAGTTATAAAATTTTAAATCATTAATGATTACATTTTCTTGAGAACTCACAAGTGTGTGTAATAAAATAAATACAAAGCAAAGTTTTAGTTTTAGTTTCATTTTCATTTTCATCTAATTATTTGTTAATCATTTTATATAACATAATACCATATGTATTGGCATTTAATAAATACCCATTTTTAAAAATAAATCTATCCCAGTTGCCATTTCCATTATTTGAATCGTATTTGATTGTCTTAATTTTCTTTAAGTCTTTATTAAATAATTCAAAATTTAATTCTTTAGTTGTATTGTTTTGCATGATTAACCAAGACCCCTCACTTGTTGTAAATGTGTCAAATTTTTGGTCTGACCAATCTAGTTCAGCATATGAAATTTTCTTAGACTTAATTGATTTATCTACTATATTATAACTATAAATTTTTAAATATTGTTCCTTGTCATGATATGTTCCTGGAAACAGACAAACAACAGTTAAGATGTTATTGTCAATGTAGCTGTCTAAAAAATACTCTTCTTTACTTACATTTAAGGATATTTCAGAATATTTACCATTTATGTAAGCTAAAATATTGGGTTGGTTTTTGTGTAAATAAATTCCAAACAAAAAGATATTTGATTTGTCAACTATTATCTTTTTTGGTCTAGCCATGTATCTGCTACTTTTATGCCTTGAAACTTTTTTAGTTTTAATGTTATATTTTATTATTTCAGATAGAGAGCTGCTAGAATATCTAACACCATCACTAACTTTATTCCCGAAAATTAAATCATCACCTACGAATTCAATATTCGATGGGCTATGAAATGTTTTTCCCAAATTGATCCTGTCTTCAATTTTTCCGTCTAAACTAATTATAAATAAACTAATAAAAACATCTTGTTCTAAAGGCTTAACATTTCCTTGAGTTACCAATGCATAAATTTTATTTTTATGTCTTTTAAACGAGTAAACAATATTGGTGTGTTCTTCGCTAATTTTAAGAGTCCATAAAGGACTTAGATTTTTATCATATCTTATTAAGTAAGCATCCGTTGCATTACCGTCATTAATTTTTGTATTAAACGTATAACCTGAACAATAGATCTCATCACCATACCATTCTATATCCTCAACGTATTGAATGTTTTCAAAATTACGTTTTGTTATAAGCTCTTGAGCAAAAACTACAGAGGAGAAAAAAGTCGCTAAAATTATTATTATTTTCATGGAATTGATTTTTTATATATGGAGCACACAACTATTTTAATATTATAAATTACAACTACTTCAAAATAATTTTAGCCAGTTTTTTATTAAAAACAAACGAAGCTAAAGCTATTAATGTAATTGTATAATAGAAGAAATCAAGCATGTTAAAACCATCATGTAACATGTAACTGAACATTTCAAAATCGAATACTAAGCATACAAATAAAGCAGCTGCTGTTAATTTAATTCCTGTACTTAATTGTTTTTCATTATCATTTGAGTTATCGAACCAAACGGAAATCTTATTGGATAAAAATAATAGTATTGTAACTAAACCAAAGTAATATAATAACAATTTTGTTGCATAGGTTACTTCTTCTATTTTCAATATTACTAAATTAGAAATTTTAAAACTTAGTAGATAAAACGCAATTATGAATGAAATAGCGCTTACTAATGTATTGGTGAATTTAGCTTTACCATTTTCATATAGTTTCATTACTAAAAAATAAGCAATAATTGCAATCACTATATCCATAACATGATAAGAAATATACTTTTGTAATGCATCATTAGAATCACTTATGTTTAGTTTTGTGAAATGTATTATTAGCGTATTTATTACTTGATAAATGGTAATTGAAAGTTTTATTATTAAGAAGCTTTTTAATCCTTTGGAAAACAGAATATCAATATCTTCTGATTCTTCAGTATTACTGATTAGCTTAAGTTTTTCTACTATTTTGGTATTTATGATTACGTAAGCTAAACATAATAAAACTATTATGAGTGTAAATGAAAGAATGATACTGTTTAAAACGGAAAATAGTATCATTAAAAACCCTATTTTAATTGCAGTTTTATTTTGCATAATTTTTACGGAATGAAAGGATTAATACTAGTAACGCAATTAAAATAACTGCTAATTGGGCATACATTCTATTTGTTATTACTTCAAAATTCATGTTGTATTGTTGCAAGTCAAACTCACTCATTTGTTGAGCTGTAAAATTCAATTGTTCTATTTCCTTTAAAGCTAAAATTAGAAGTGTTATAGCTGCTAACTTTATGTATCCGTTATATTTTTTCATTATCTGTTCAGTAAAATTAAATCCAGTATTTTTTTGATGTTTTGATTCATGAAATAAAAGATTGAACTTGTTTTTAAGGAAGATTAATTATTGAAACTATTACATAGATTAAGCCTATTAGCATTGCAATGATTACAATTGCAACACCAATTATTAATTCCATACCAATACCTTTATTTGCTGTTTCTGGATTATTTGTTTTGGCATTGAACAACTGCTGTGGAACTTCTTTTGTTACTTCTGGTTCTAATTTAGAAATTGCTGATTCATCTTCCACTTGAACTTGCGTTGGCTGCTCAACTGATGCTGTATTTTTTAATGAAAATCGATATGCTTTTTCATCTAACTCAATTTCATAAAAGTGTGTTCCGATGACCTCTCCTATTTGATCAAAAATAGCCTCGGTCATATCATCCTCATTATCTATTTCGCATTGTAGTGGCGCTCCTTCTTCATCTAATATGTCATCGTTAACTTTCATAATGCTTCGAACTAATACATCATTTTCAGTATAGCCGATGTTAAAAGTCATTGATGTTTCGGATAGTGCAAATGTTAGTATGTTAGTTTCTTTATGAGAATAAGGTTCTAAACAATAATCTATGTTAGCGAAAATTAAAGTTCCGTTTTTGGAAAAATACACATCAAAATATCCTTCCTCTTTCCAATTTTCACTGGCTTCTTCAAAAATAATTTCATTTTCAATTTGAAGTTCTACACCTAAAAGCTTTGACAACTCTTCTACATTGTTTTCAAAATTTATATTTATTGCAATACCCGAAATATTATGTCCCATCTATTCTAAAATTAATTCTCTTCTTCTTTTTTTACACCCAATATATCATAAATACCTGCTAGGAACATCCATAACGATAAAAACAGTCCTAACCCGTATAAATCATTTCTACTTCCTTTTGACAAAGTAAGGAGAAAAATCATTAATCCCAGTCCGAAGAGCATTAAAATACCCCCTGAAAGTTTTCTTAAGCCAGATAAATCGGCATTTTTAACAAAAACTTCTTTTAGTGTGATTGCTAAAATTATACCTTCAAAAAACAAGAACAGAGTGTAAAACAACTCTTCTATTTTTAAACCCCCGAGTAATAAAACATATCCGGGAAAGAATATCAAAAAAAAGGTGAAAATGAATTTTGAAGCTAACCAAAACAAATTGGAATCTAAATATATCTTTTTCATTTGTTTATTGAATACATTAAAATTTGAATTGCGAACCTAACCTAACCTTCTTAGATTGTTATTAATATAATAATTTGCATAATATTCTTTTTGCCTTAATTCTTTATTATTTCTAAAATTAATAAAATCTGCAAAGCAATGAGGACATTTGAACGCATTGTAATATTCAAATTTACCATCAATTGTTGTTGGCAATTTACTTTCTATTTCAATTAATAGATTTTCATCAAAATCTTTTTGGGTTTGATGTGGAACTGGACTAAGTTTATTATCATAAGGTACAATTAAGGTTTCCTTTGAATTCGAAGAATAGAAATATTGTACCTCAGCGAAACCAGCGTGAATAAATTCTACGCCAAAACTTTTAGAACATTCATCACAAGTGCACACTAATCGAACGTTTGAAGGAGTAACCAATCCCACATAGTGCAAACCTCTATCAAACATTCCTAATCCTTTTAACTTTTGATTTTCTTCCTCTTTATCCGATAAGAAGAAAGGTTGGAATCGTATTCCTTCTCCATTTTTATCAAATTCACTACTAGAATTAGAAATTATACCGTCAATTTGAACTGAAGAATTAGCATTTATTCTTATGGAACTATGTAAGTATTGACCATTTAAATTAGAATTACTCTTTAATGGTTCAATACTAAATTTACGAATTAATTTGCTGCCTTCATAAATTGAAATTGATGGAATTTCTCCTTCTAATTCGATAATAGGTTCAATTTCAATTTGTCTGTTTCTTAATGAAAAACTGTTATCAATGAAAATAGAATTGCGTTGAACTTTGACCCTCTTATTAATGTAATTAATGTCATTTGTTTTTTGTTGTTGTGTAAAATGCATATTAATTGAAGTAATAGCCTCAATTTGTTCCTCACGTGAAGGATTTTCTGTTTTCAGAATTTTTATTAATGCCGAAGGAAATACATTTTCAGGAAAATCATCTTCTAAAGTAGCTGATGGATTTATTTTTTTTAATTCATTAAAATGATGAAGTGCAAACTCTTTTAATTTTTTACCTTCCTCCGATTGAGCTAAAGCTTTACGTTCGGCTCTTGGAACAGAAAAAAAGCGTTTCATAACTACTAAAATGAAAATAATTATGAAAACTGAAAAGATATAAAATGGATGTATTTCCATATCGTGAACTTATTACTCTTCTTTTGCTGAATTAATGAAGCTATCTAAAACATCTTTCACAGAGGGTAGATTACCAATATTTGCCTCAATACGGTTATGTAAATCAACGAATTTAGCTTCATAATTTAAAACCTTAGCTGCATATTCATAGGGATATATTGAAACAACTGCTCCGTTATTATCGTACTTTAATGTTAAAAAGCGTAAAGGAAATTCGGGTTCGTTATCGCTAAATAATTTAAAACCGTATTTTTTTATTATAAAATCGCTAAATGCATGACTTAAAAACAACGTAGCCTCTTTATCACTTAATTCAAAGGCTCTACAGTATAAACTGAATCCAAAACCTTCGTCAACAACTTGATCTAAATTCTCAGGGTGATTGCTAATCTCTTTATTTAATTTTTCTATTTTATTGTCTATAAAATATCCCTCAATCATCTTTAAACAACCATCTAGAATTCCGTTTTCATCATAAATATTTTCCTCTTGATATCTTTTATTAAAATATTCATCTGTATAAATAGCATCAAATTTTGGAGCATCGTGATTTTTTGCTTTTGTAGTTTCTTGTTTTTCCTGTTTTGAAGAAAAAAGTTTTTTAAAAAAATTCATATCGTTAATTTAATGTTTAATGAGAATATTTGGAAATGGATTTCCGTATGCTTTGTTGTAAAAATAAACCATTCTTTCTTTGTTCTTAAAATTAGGATTTATTCGATACTCATAAAGCAAGATAATAAAAATTAGAGCCAAATCATTCTTAGTGTATAATTCAGTATCTAAAATTTCATTGAAATATTTGATAGTATTACATTTTATTTGAAGTGTTTTAATAAATTGATTTTTTAAAGAAATTGAAGTTCTAATATCCATTTCTTTAGGTAAAAGATTAATTCCAACTATTTGACCAATTTTTAATCTTAAATCTTTTTCCTCCTCTGAATCAGCGTCATATTTTATGAAAAGACCAACTAGAAGCCCCATCATAATTGACAAAATCAAAAACTTAAAAATAGTTTCAATTTCAATAAATTGAGGTATAAATAATAGGACTGATAAAATAAAAACTAAAATACTAGAGTATATCTTAATAATGTGTCCGTTATGAATTCCTATTTCTATACTTTGCATTGAGTTATTATCAATAAAAAAATAGCTATTTAATGGAAACAACGGAATTCCTAAAACAAAAAATTGAGTTCCAATAAATTGATTATTCAACTTCTTGTATGGTTTAATTGTGACTAATCCTAAAATCATCTAATTAACTTTATAAATTCTGTAGAAAAATTGAATTTCAGTACCTTGTCTTAACGACATTTTTTCAACTCTAAAATTTGATTTTTCATAACAATCTATTACCCCTGGAATATCTTCGTTAACTTTTACATATTGATTTTTTCTTAAATAATTATCTAAAAACATTTCCATCCCTTTTCGAGGAAAAAACAAAATATCGGAATCTTTCTTCATTATTAAAGATTCTCTGCTTGAATTGATCCATGAGTTCTTGTTTGAATCGTAATTCCAACCATAAGAGATAGTATTAAGTTTCTCCGAAATTTGCTTTTGATTTTTTTCTAAAAAAGCAGTTAAATCATCAAAAACTATTGCTCTTTCTTCTGTTTTAAAAATAGCCCTTACTTCTTCATCAGAATTCAGAAGCATAAAATTATACGGGTTTACACTTGAGTAAATTAAATTGACTTTTTGCCCTTTGTAATAATTGTTAAACTCATTAGGCATAATTTCAATAGTCTTTTTTATTGTTCTTTTATCTTTATCTTTTGTTATAAACTTAACCGTAATCTCAGCATCATTAGAACGTCTCCCTTTTAAGCTTCTTGACTCATAAAAAGCTCCTGACGTTATTACCCCTACTGTTTCAACTTTAGTTTCTATAAGTGTTTTTTTAGCTCCATTTTCAATACGATTTTGAATTAAAAAGAAAAAAATAAAACTTGGAATAAAAGCTAATGGAACAAAAAAAGAGAAAAAGCCACCAAGATCAAAATCAAGAGTAGCGTTTTCGGAAATATTTTCAGGATACCATGAGTTATAAAAAACGTATGAAAAATAGATAGAAAAACTCAATAAAACTGCACCAAAAATTGATATTAAAGTTACGTTATCAACTATACTAGTTGTAGGTAAATAAAAAAAGAAAAGTATGGATACCAAAACGATTAAACCTACACCGATGTAAAAACAAATTTTATTTCGCTTTTTTAGGGTTTCAACAACATAGTACTTATATTTTCTTGTAGCTTCTTCTCTAATAATAGAAATTTCTGAAGTAGTGAGATTATAAGCTTTTAAAGAATTATCAATACGATAAGAAAGTTCATTTTTTTTGAGCATTTCAAATACTTTTTCAATCAATTTATCATTATCCATAACTAGTGAATTAAAGTAATTTTTATTTATTATAACTGGTAATTTATGTTGTAAAAAAAAAAGCAACTTTTACAGTTACTTTTTTTCAAGTGTTTATTGCTTAACAAACTTACTTAAAACTTCTCCAATTTTTATAAAATATAATCCATTTTGCATACTTGAAACATCAAGAGCTTTATTAATTTCATCTATTTTACCTTTTAAAACAACTCTTCCATTAGCATCAAAAATTTGAAATTCTTTTCCTAAATTTTCAGAATGATTTGATAAATCTAGATGTAATGTATTTTTAACTGGATTTGGATAAATTGTAATTGTATTTTTATCAAAATCATTAGCTGATAAAGTTGCATTATTATATCGAGCTATTGCAATATCATTACCTGTGTAACCTACAGCAATAATTTTATCATCCGATTGAATTGCCATATCAAAAGCCTCATTTGTTGTATTGGTACCAAAAGTAGTTGTTACTTTACCAGAAGTTCCAAATGAAGTATCTACAGTATAATCAGAATTCACTCTAGCCAAGCCAAAAGTTGAGCTACTAACTGAAGCAACACTTGAACCGACCATAACAATCTTGCCTGTGCTATCTACACCCGTGCCATAAATAATATCTTTATTTAGTGTAGCAAAATTAAATGATGCTTTACCTTGAGCAGTAGAACCAGAAGAATTATATAAACCTAAAAAATAATCATACTGCAAATCTGTTAAATAACCACCACCGGCAAATAAAAAACTATCATCTGAATTCAAAATTATTGAAAATGATTTATCATCTCCGTTAAAGCCTCCATTTGTTACAATTAATCCATCCGTTGAAAATGTTGTATCTAAGGAACCATTACTGTTTAATCTACATCCGTAATGATTAGCACTCCAAGATAAACCTTGTTGATTGATCCAACCTACTGCTGAAATTTTACCATTTGATTTTACTGCTAAATCTTCAATTGTATGAAAGTAAGTCCCACTACCAGAACCATTAGGCAAGGTAACAATTCCAGTGGTATTAAAATTAGTATCAAGAACACCATTGCTTGTATATCTTGCAATAACACCTTGAGAATTTGTAGAAGTTGCAGAAGATGTTCCGCCCACAATTAAATTGCCTGTTAAAGCGTGAATTTTAATTACTTTAATTTCATCAGCTCTACCCGAAATAAATTCAGTATAAACTTTTCCTGCAGTTCCAAAAGTTGTATCTAAAGTTCCATTAGATGTAATACGGATAATAGCGGCATTTTTATTACTACCATCATCAGAAAAACCAGCTAAAAGAATATTACCATCTGATAAAAGTGACATAGCATAAGCAACATCATCACTACCACCTTGTAAATCAAATGTAGCAATTCCGTTTGTACCAAATGAAGTATCTAATGTTCCATCCGTATTATATCTAATACAAAAGAAATCTTTTCCTGAAATACTACTATTGGTAGTTCCTGAAACAAGAATTTTTCCATCAGATTGTAAAACAGTAGCATAAGCAATATCAGCACCAGAATTTATTGATGTTGTTACTTTTCCTCCTGTACCAAAAGAAGTATCTAGACTTCCTCCTTGTGAAAATATATTGAGGGTTGAAAATAAAAGGGCAAATGGTAAAATTTTAATCATGATAAATAGTTATTTATTGTTTATAACAAAGTAACCAATATCAAAAATTACTTACAATACGTATAAACACGTAAATTTTAAAAGTAAAACAACGTCTTTTGGAATTCTATTGTAGTATAAAACATCAAGAGATGACCTTATTTTAGGGCGAGGCAATTAGGATCTACTCAATAGAAACCTTATGTTAAGAGGGTCGTTGTAGATTATAGGCCCATCACTATCCAGTTGTTATTAATGATTATTTTAAGCCGAAAGTTTTAGTTTGGTAAACCCCCAGAAATTATATAAATGGCTTTTGTGTACTGTATTTATTCTTTCTTTAAACCAACCGCATCTTTTCTGATTTC
Organism: Flavobacterium cyclinae; assembly: GCF_021172145.1. Lineage (NCBI taxonomy): Bacteria > Pseudomonadati > Bacteroidota > Flavobacteriia > Flavobacteriales > Flavobacteriaceae > Flavobacterium > Flavobacterium cyclinae. The sequence continues at coordinate 1,549,480 of NZ_CP089095.1, read as the reverse complement.
TGAAAGCCAAGATTTCTTGAATTTCTTTTTAAGGTGTTTAAAAGTTAGCTTGTTGTATTTTTTTAAATAATCGTTTTTGTAATTACCAATTGAAGAATATTTCACATTATATTTTTGTTCAAATTTTAAATCTTCATCGTTTAAATCATTCGAAGTCAATTCTGAAACAAAAATTACAAAAACATTATTTTTAGCATTCTTTTTAAATTTATATTTTGGATTATTTGCGTTTTCAATGTCTTCTTTAGTGACCATTGTTGTTGCTTCCAACTTTTTAATTCTACGAATATAATATGCTGGATCAAATGATTCATGTATCGGATCAATTTCAAATAATTTCACCTGAATTTCTTGCTTATCTACTTTTATTTTTTGGGATTTCATACCCGTGAAACTAAATACCAAAGTATCATTTAAAGAAACTTCTAAAACATAATTTCCATCTATATCAGTATTACAACCTTTGTTGGTTTTATAAATTCGAACTTCTGCTCCAGGAAGTGGTTCTCCTGTTTTTCCGTCGGTTACTTTTCCATTTACTGTAATTTGTTGACCAAAAGATATAATAGAAAAAAGAAAAAATGATAGTAAAAGAAGTTGTTTCATGTGAAATATGTGTTTACTCGGTTAAAGCTGCATTGTAGGCTTCTATATCATCTATCCAAATTTTTACTGCGTTATTGCTCTCTTTTGCTTGTTCAATTGCTTTTAATGTAACTTTTGAATTCACTGGAGCGCGTTCGGGGAAAAGTTCCTCAATTTTATGAAAACTATTTCTTAAAATTTTTATTCCTAAAATTACTTCTTCTGATGAAATGTATTGTTGTTCAGCTTTACTATATTTCCCAGCAATATAATATTGTGTAGCTCTGTATTGTATTTTTGTAATATACCAATCATAAAAAAAATGCTTCAGTTTTTTGGTTTTGGGATCAAATTTTAAAGCAAAAATTGCTTTTTGATTGACATCTGGAATTTGTCCTCTCAATGAATAATGAGTTTTACTACTTCGAGGTAATACTAATTCTGATTGTTTTAAAATTGCTTTATTCTTTAAGTCGTTCCAAATTGGCTTTATTATTTCGATGGTTACTTCTGTATTGTCGTATTTTATAACTTGTCCTTCAAAAATTATATCAGCAGTTAGTATTGCTCTACTCTGAGAAACAGCCAGAGGTGATTCGCTTTTAACAAAAGACATACTAAAGATAGCAAGTACAATTATTGTTACTTTTTTTATTTTAAATTTTGTATTTGATTTAGTCATCCAAATATTCCTTTCCTTCTTTACTCAACCAACCATTTTTACCATTAGGCAATTCAAAACGAGCAAAGTTTCCTTGAAAATCTTCGAGTTTTTTGTATCTAAATTCTTTATGTAATGGAAAAAGCTTGAATAAATTATTTTTCTTCATCTTATAAAATGGATACTTGAACTCAACAAACTGTAATTCTTGATATTCATTAAAATTATTGAATTCTGAAGATGCGATATTTTTTTTGAAATCTGCATTGTTTGCATAAAAGTTTCCTAAGTAACTCATTCCAAATGTTCCATTATCTCTTTGAAAATAAATTACATTATAACTGAAATCAACCATTTCTGTAATTCTAGTTTTAAAGTTATCAAAATGATAAAATTCTTGATTAGAAGAAATTGTATCTTTTGAATTGTTATTTTCAAAATAGAAATTCTTAATCCCAAATGCATTTGTTAAAGATAAAGTATCTATTTCGGTTGTGTTAGTTTCCAATCCGAAAACATCCATATTTCTTGCTTTCAAAATGAATTTTTCATTTGACTTGGAAATAGCCAATTCATACTTATACTCATGTTGCGGAGCTTCAGGAAGTAAAACTATTGGGTAAGAAAAACCTTTTTTTATTTCTTTACCTGTCCAATCTATCCATTTTAATTTATTCTTTTCAAGAATTTGGATACTTCCTAAATGTCCTTTAGAAGCTTGCACAGGAAACTTGTTTATTTTATTAAATGATAAATTATATAAATCCATTTTATTTTTGTTGAAACACTTAATTATCGAACTTAATACAATTGAATCATATGCTTCTGAAATTAAAATTTCATTATGAATGTTTTTCAACCTAACTTTTTTTGACGGCAATGTATCAACAACAAAAAATTCATCTTCTAAATCATGAAATGCATGTTGCGAAAATTTATAGATTTCTTCATTAGAGATTTTTAATTTTTCAGTTTTAAATTCCTTGCTTTCCGAATCGTATTGATGAATTATTTTATATAATTTATTGGTTGGAATAATAAATATTTCTTCATTATCATAAGTATAAATAATTTTTTTATTCTCAAATTCAATGATAATAAATGGCATGTATTCTTCAATATCAGTATACTTATTTTTGTCCTCATACTTATTTGTAAAATAGGCAAAGAAATTCTTATTTATCAAGTACAATTTATATTCATCGTATTTTTTATCATCATTACTTAAACGATATGTATAGTTGAAACTTATTTTCTGTAAATCATTGAAATGATGATTTTCTTTAATATCCGAATAAGAAACTAAAGATTTTCCTTTACAAAACAATTTCAATGATTCTTCTGAAATAGGTTGGAGTTTTGTTTCAATAGATTTCTTTGACTTATTAAAAAGAACATTCAATTTCATTTCAAAAAATTGATTGTCTTTTTTAATAATTATTCCTTTTCCTGGCACAATAAACTTCAATTCTCCTTCGGTAACTTTATAAGTTTGTTGTCCAAAAGATAAAATAGGAAAAAGAGATAATACTATGTAAAGGAGTTTTATCATTATTGAGGTGTCTCTAAATTTTCAAATAAAGGACTTAACTTCTTGTTCAGTGTTTTTCCTAAAAACCTAATTGTGATTTCATTTGATACTTTTACCCACCAAAATCCCTCAGCATTTCTAAATAAGTAAAAATCAGAACCTGGTGTTTCGTCTAATCCACAACCCAAACGATAACCAGGAAATGAAGCTAAAATTTCTAACTTATAGCTCTTGATGATTCGTGTTCCATTACTATATAAATAATTTTTGTCCATAATAAAACCGTTAAAGTATTTTGTGGTTTCAACATCAATGTAATTTATTACAAGTAATCCTTTTTCTCGGTTGTATTGGTAAACATTGTCTTTGTCTATGTAATAATTATTGTCGAGCTTTCTAAAAGTAACTGGATCTGCACTTGTTTTTTTACCATCATGATAAACAGCATTATTATCTTTGGATAGTTTGTAGTCGTAAAGTGTTCTTAAAATAACTTTGCTATTAAGTTTACCTAAACGCACCATATTATTTGGTATATGTGGTCTGTTTTTGCTAATTTCTATCTGTTCAGGTGTTAAGTTCTCATAAAGTGTTTTGGTACTTTCTTCATACGCCTGATTGTTATAATAAACATACAAGCTACTGCCTTCTGTAATTTGTAAATTTTTGCTACTTACATCATCAGTATATTTAAAGGGAAATTTATCATATACTACTTTATCTAATTCTTTGTCATAACGTCTTGTGTAAACGCCATTTTTGTCATAAACAAAATCTGTAAATCCAAAAGTACCAAAGGTCGCCACGTCAAACTCATTTTTTGATAAAATTTCATTGTAGCGAAATAAGTTTTTTCCGTCTGTGATGTAGGCAGAATTGGTATGGTCCCAAACTTTTAATTTGTTAAAGTCAGCTTTGTTTATGGGTAATGTTTTAATATCGTCACCAAATGAAGAACTATATACGTTGTTTTTATCTTTAGCATAATGTCGAGAAAGCCCTACTAATGTTTTGGTATCTATATTGGAAATTACTTTATTGTGATAAAGAACCTTTGTAGCTGTTTTTTTCAAGGAGTTATTCACATAAAGTAAAGGTTCGGCTTCCAAGAACACAATTTCTCCATCTTTGTACATATAATTTTTATCATAGAACATTCGATTGTCGTTGTATATTAAATCGGCTGTTGCAAGATCAGCACCTTCAATTTTTTTGTCGAAATAATAAATATTGGAGTTGTCTTTAAAATAAATTCCGCTGTAACTTTTTTTCTGTTGGTCAGATAATCTTGTAAATTCACTCGCATTAAGTTTAGGTAAAACAGTTGTGTTTTTGTAAACCGAAGTATTGGTTTTCCACAACAAATCTTTTTCATTTATGCCTAAAAAAGTAAATCCTGTAGTATCTGTAGCAACAAAATTTCCTTGTACATATACTCCATTTTTATCCAAAGCTATTCCATATTGACCATAATACTTTACTATTTCAAAAGAGGAAATATCTGCATAAAGTATTTTTCGGGTATTACAATCCTGATATATTATATAATTTTCGTTTACATAATAAACAGGTTGCTCTAAAAATTTGCATCCACCATTCATTCCACCTGTTGTGCCAATGGTTAAAGCATCATCTTGTGTTGCTTGTAGCGTGTTTTTTTCTTGCGAATGGCAAGATGTTGCAAATAAAAATGTAATTATGTAAATTAAGATTTTCATGAAATTTGGTATTTGTACGATTTTGGATAAAATAGCACACAATGTGTTTATTTGCGAAATTTTACAACTTTTATGCCATATTATTAGATAGATTAGCAAAAGTTACTAAATAAAAACAAAGTAACCTAATTCAATTCATATAACAATACGTATAAACACCTAATATAAAATTATTTACAAGTCATCAAGTGTGATAATACGTTCTTTTAAACCGTAAACTACTACTTCAATAAAATTCAAACAACTGGTTTTATCCATAATGGTTTTTCTATGGGTTTCCACTGTTCTTTTGCTGATGAAAAGATGGTCTGCAATTTGCTGACATGTTAGACCTTTAGCTGACCAAAAAATGATTTCTTTTTCTCTAGGTGAAAGTAAGTCTTTGTTTATTTGTTGGTCATCATTATTTTGTGTCGCTTTCCAAAGCATTGCTTCTTTTACTACATCTGACAAAGAGATATCAAAATAATAATCTTTCTCTATCATACTCAAAACAGCTTCTTTAAAAGAATCCGTTGAAGAATTTTTGGAGAAAAAACCGTTAGCACCCGATTCGAAGATTTGATGTATGGATTCTTTTGTTGTTAATTGAGAAACAGTTAATATTTTAATAACGGGTTTTAGTTGTTTTATTTTTTTACATAACGTAAACCCGTCCATAATTGGCATTTGAATGTCTAATAAAACCAAATCAACCGTATTGTTTTGTAAGTATTGTAAAAGTAAAGTACCATCATTAGTATCAAAAACAACTTCGATTGTTTCTATTTGTTCTAAAACAAAAATTAGACTTTTACGAAATAATTCGTGATCATCAACAAGGGCAATTTTAAACATTTTATTTTCTTTTTAATTGAATGATGTAAGTATTGGATTTATCATCAGATAATTGTTTCATAGTTGCACCAATACTTTTAATTCTCGACATTATATTTTGTAGACCACCACTATGATTGGCTTCAAAAGTAGAGAAGAAATCAAACGGTATACCGTTATCTGTTATTTTGATTTGTAGCTCTTTTGTTTGACTTTCTATCATTAATTGCACCATTGAAACTTGTCCGTGTTTAAACATGTTTTGAATCAATTCTTGAATTAAACGAAATAAGGCATATTTTTCGTGTGAGCTTAACTCAAAATTATCTAGATCGCCCTTTAAATCGAGCTTTGCATCTGAATGTGTTTGTAAAAATTCGAAATAGACTTCCAGTGCTGGTCTCAATCCTTTTTGGTCTAACAAAGGTGGCATTAACTTTTGACTAATTACTCTAACATTTTCTGTTGTTTGTTGTAACGTATTTTGTAGTAATTGTATATGCGCTTTAAACTTTTCATCTAATACCCCAGTTTCTAATCCTGCTAATGTAAATTTCAAAGCATTTAAATCGCCTTGAACGCCGTCATGCAAATCAATAGCAATGCGTTCTCGTTCATTTTTTTCACTTTCAAGAGCTGTTTTTAGCAATAGATTTGCTTCATTTCGCTTCATTTTCATAAAATGATTTTGGTAAAAAAGCACTAAAAACAATAAACCAAAAACTAAAAAAAGCATTATGGCAGTTCCTAAAATAAAGGCAATTTTAATGTCTTTTACTACATCCATTCGAAATTGAAATTAATTGGCTAAAATAGTTGTAAACTGAAGAGTAAAGGTAAGTAATTACACGTAATTATTTTGTCAGTTGTTTTTGAAGCTTCCAAATTCCAACCAATAAAAATGTTTTGTGAACAATGTTAAAAAAAATATTAAACATCCAATAATGGGATATGAACTCTCTCTGATTTACATATATTGTATTGGCCATTAAAAACAAAATAATAGTACCTGTATAGTAAAGTATGAAACCAGAAACAAAATAAAAGTTTGAACTTTGAGTCAATGAAGAATAAGCCTTCTCGGTGATCGTAATCTTAAACCATGTTATAGCATAATAAATGATGATAATTGTGGTTAAAACTCCTAAAAAAGATATAGAGTTTAAAAACCTTTCCCTAGTATGATGCAATACGATGTACAAAAACAAGAAGAGGTATAAAATTGAACTTCCCCATACTATTTTCTTAATTTTCTGTTCTAAAATGTAATAAAAGAAATATTGAATAGTAAAAAAAGCAAGAAAATCATATACATAAAACCAAATGGTTGAACTAATGTAAAGTGTAAAGGTAAAAATGAATTCATACAAACTAGCAATAAAACATAAAATAATAAAAGGTAAGATAGGTTTACTATCTTGAATTATTTTTTTCCTAATCCACCCATAATATAATAAAGGCAATAAGGATTGAAAAAGTGCTATGTAAATTACTATTTGCATTTAAAATTAAATTAATTTAAGGTTTAACTTATAATCTTTAAGAATTGAAATTACACAAGAAAAAAATTAATTTTTTCTTGCCTTCCATATTCCAATAATTAAAACCGTTTTATGAAAAATGTTGAAGAATAAGTTGATTAACCAATAATATTGTAAATGAGAATTATTATTATGATAAATTGAATGCGCCAATAAGAATAAAACAACTACACCTGAATAATAAAACAAGAATCCTGTAACAAAATAAAATGTAGGACTATCAGCTAAAGACACTAAAGTTGTTTCCATAAACACTTTTTTGAACCACTTGATGGAGTATATCAGTTGCAACAAAGTTGTGAATGAAGTTATATACGATAAGTAATTCAAATAGTTTTCTATGGTATGATGTATCACTGCATACGTAAATAATATCAAATACAAACAAGAACTAATCCAAACCAACTTCTTTACTTTTTTATCGAGAACATTATAAAAAAAATATTGAATGGAGAAAAAAGCTAATAAATCATAGGTGTAAAACCACGGAATCGTATTAAAACGTAAAATAGTTGTAAAAATAAATTCGTAAAGACCTGCTATAAAACACAAAACAATGAACGGAAAAATTGGTTTAATTTCTTTATTCAATCTACTTTTTGTAAACCAATACACAAAAAGAGGGATTAATGAATATAGAACTGTTATTGTTATAAGTAATCGCATAAAATCTTTAATTTATAGTTTTCAAATATATTTATAATTATTAGGAATTTTGAATTAAGCATTGTTGATTTGTAAAAAAATACTTCAAGATGTACATGTCTCCGCTATATGCCTTTCTGTTTTATACGGCCTTAATTTTAGGAACAATTCCATTCCTACTCATTTGGAAAAACAACACTAAATTTGATAAAAAAAATCCAATATTCCCTTATGTTGTGGTAGTATTTATTGCCAGTTTTTATGAATATTTTGGAACTTACTTACTGAAAATTAATGCAACCAACTGGTTTATGGTGTACAAAATCTTAGCTATAACCACCTTACAATATTACTTTTATCACATCCTTAATAAAAAATACAAAGCGCTTTTTATAGTTTTTAGTGCCCTTTTTATAGCTACTTTTGTCTACAATCTTCAACATCTTAATGATAAGACCTTTTTAGACATTAGCGCTTATTTAAATGCCATTACGACATGTTTAGTCATTACCTTTTCTATTCTTTGGTTCAAACAATTAGAGAGAAAAACAATACAAAAAGAAAGAAAACAAAATCCTAACGTCTACTTCATAGTAGGCTTACTTTTCATGTATGGTGGTACCATAATTTTATACTTGTACGCTAATAATCTGTATTTAACCAATAAAGAATTGTTTTTCACCTCCTGGATGCTAAACTTTTTGCTAAATATTGTTAACAGAACTTTATTAATCGTTGGTGTTTGGAAAATCATTAAGCACCATAAAAACCAATAATTACGTATTTACACGTATTGACTTCAAGTTGTTTTACAGCTACTTTTACCTTTCAAAATTCAAAAATTTTAAAAATGAAAAAATTATTTTTATTAGTAGCTACTATTTTAAGCATTAGTTTTACTGGATGTTCGAAAGATGACGACAACTCCTCTTCAGCTTCACAACATGAATTAATTTTAGGTAGTTGGAGATTCTCACAAGAAGGATCAATAATAAATGGACAAGAAGTTCTAGATAGTTATGATAATGCTGCACCACAATGTGGCTTTGATTATGTTGAATTTAGAAGCAGTTCAGAAATTAAAGAATATATTTATGATACCGATATTAATTCCAATTGTATGAATTTTTTAAACTCAGGTAATTGGTCTCTTTCAGGAACTAATCAACTAAGTATTACTTTTGATAGTTCCACTACTATTAATGAAATATTAGTCTTAAATCAAACTACATTAAAAGTAAAATATGCAAGTGGAGGTGTCGCTAGAATAATAGTATTTAATAAAATATAAAAATTAGATAATATACACTCATAAATAAAGCCCCAAAAGTAAGTTTACTATTTAGGGCTTTTTTTTATTACAATTTAACTTCAGATTTTTTAACAATCTTAGCTATTCGCTTTCTTAAATCGCCCATTAATTCTTCTAAAGCACTTTCACACATTGGAAGGATTTTTTCTGGTTTTACAACTGGAACTCCTCCAACCATTACACCCGTTTTCTTAGAACGCTCGTTTTCATAGAATGCAAAAACTTTTTCACCTGATTTATTATATAAAGCTACTCTAGTTGTAGCTCTCATTTTTATTGTCATTGTACTTCCAATACCAAAACCCTTTTCAAATGCAAAATTGACATATACAAACATTACTCCGTCTGCTTTATCTGCAAACATTTTTGCCATTGCAACCTCGTTTGCTTGCCCCATAAAACCTTCATATATGTATTTATAATTGCTATGCATTAAATAATTAGCGGCGTCATAATTTTTCACATCAAACTTTGGTGTAAAATTTTGATATTCAGTATTACTTAAAACCTCAGATTCAGGAAGTAACTCAAATGGAAACTCTTTTGAATAGTCATTAAAAAAATTGTCGTGATACGTGTTAAGAATAGGGGTTAGATTAAAATTTGGATCGTCACGCAATTGCAAAATGTCTTGTAATAGAAAGTCAAATCCGGCTCCTAATTCATTAAATTCAACCATTTTATTGGCATAAAATGTAACAACAGCTACTTTTTTCTTCTGTGCAATAGCTGTTGAAAAAGTAAGTACCAATAAACAAATCGTAGTTAGTTTTTTCATTTTTAAAATAGTTTAATATATTTTTCAAATTTACTTTAGATTTTTTGCACTAAACTCAGTATAAATACTTAATTATACAATAGTTCTAAATTAAAATCGAATTATAGTGTCTTTCTTAATTTTTAGAAAAATTAATACAAAATTCATTGAAGATTTGAAAATGATGAAAATGTAACTTCTAGTTTAGATTCTAATTTTAATAATCGATTGCAATAAAATAACCTATCCGTTTTTATTTTATAGGTTTATTAAATTTTAGATTAATCCATTAAAAACGAAACGCTTTTTCCATTAATTGTTGTTCACTTCTTGTGATTCCAATTCTATTCGCCACTTCTTTCCAATTCCTTACCACACTTGTAACTTCATCGATTATGGTGTTCATTTGTGTTTCATTTAATCTGAAATACGCTCCCACACTTTTGGCTAATTCGAAATCCAATTCATTATTATCCATATCGATATTTAATGATAAGCCGTCTTTATCAATGGAAGGGTTTAAATCATACGCTGGAGATAATATCCAACCCTCATCGGTTAATATAAAACCATGATTTCTAAGATGATCATCTGTGTTTGAAATGCTAATATTGAAAATGATTCTCCTCCATAGTTGATGTAGATTCGCTTCAATGTTCACACCATGATTACTTATAAATTCAGCTATTTCTAAGTAACTTGGATGATTGTCTTTTATTGTATCTTCGTTATTTCCTGTCATGGTCATGGCTGAGGCAAAATGGATTCGTTCTCCATTTTCCCTATCAAAACGTTTAGTAAAAAAAGTATGGTAATTTCCCTTAATTTTTTCTATTTTACACGGTGCCATTGTGATTCCTGCTTGAATGGCTAATTCATAAGCTAAATATTCCCAAGCTGCTTTATCTATTGTATCTGACTTTGATGGAAATTTTGCAATCCACAAGTTTTTATCTGTATCTAAGATATTGGCTTTAGGCCTGGCTCCTCCTAATGAAGAACCCGGAGCAATCAATATAGAAAGCCATTTTTTTACCTCATCATTGTCTTTATCGTCTTCTATGCTTTCAGCAGCTACTTGAAGCTCTCTAATTGATGACCAAGGTGGTGTTGGAGTTGTTTTATTGTTGTCTAAAAAATCTCCATTTGGATCCGTTTTAAAACGCAATGCTCCCATCCTACTTGCATCATAAACTCCTAAAAGGAAATCGATATCATAAAGCGTTGGCGTTTTTGTATTATTTTCTCGAGCCCATTGTGCTGCTCTTCGTTTCATAAGTGTTCTTCCCCAAGTATCAGGCATACTATCTAAAAAAATACCAAAATTATCTTTTTGATTTGGGTATTGCGCACCTGAAAACAAACTGATATCTGGATCTAGTAAAAACTTTTGTCCGGTTTTAAGCCATGCGGTATCATATTCAAAACTAAATGCTTTTTTTCCTTTAGCTTGTTGAGCAGACAATACGCCAATTAGTTTCGGTTCTTGCATACCCAACCAATGCGCATATACATAAATATCTGTTTTATTGAGTGCCATTTCTTATTACTTTAAAAGTTCTAGATCTTGCAATCTTCTACCTAGCTCGTCATCAGCTGCTAACTTTAAAAAATCATCTTGAAGCCCCAATACTCGTAATACATTAAAGTAAGCTCCCATTGCCACACTAGGATTTCCCGACTCTATTAAATACAACGTAGAACGAGAAATCGCAGCACGTTCTGCTACTTGCATTGTGGTTAACTTGCGTCGTTTTCGGGCAATTTTGATATTTTCTCCCATTTTTTCCAATACTAAATTGTACTTAGGAAAAATAGTTTGCTTTTTAGTATTCATACAAAATGATTGTTATTCTGTACAAAATTACTATTTTTGTTTGAAATAACAATCATTTTTCCAAGTTATTCGTTATTTATTAGCTTTTTGACTTGCAGAAAAGTAAGTACAAAATATAATTAGTAGTTTCCACTCTATGCTTTTTTATATTTATGACTTCTTTTTTGGAGGTTTTAAGGATGGTGTATGCTTGGCTTGGTGTGTTTTTGTTATCGCGTTGACGTTTGTCTAGTTTGCCTGTTGCCTTTGCGATTCTTTTTGTGTGATGGGTGATTGGTGATTGGGTTGTTGTTTTAAGCTACGCTTAAAATTTGATACCTACTTTGTAGGAGATTCCTATTTTGGCGGAATGACAAGTAAAAAAAAGATGCTGAAACGAGTTCAGCATGACATGGGACTTTTTAGAGTTATTCGAAGAAGATTTTTAGTTTTCTACTGTAGTTGATTTTTGCAAGGTAGTCAATGAATTCTGGGAGTTCGGATAGTGAGAGTAAGCCGTTAATGTTTTGAGGAATTACTTCGCAATTGAAGTCATAGATATGTTTTTTGTATTTGACTTCACCGAGTGTGAATAGTAATAAAAGATAGGCATGTCGCTCAACTTTTTTAATATTCAGCTGCATGATTTTTTCATGGCAATACAGCGTCAAAATTATTTTTTTAGTAGCTGTATTATAATCTTCTAATTTAATAAATGTGTTTTTGATTGTTTCTACCATATTGTAGGGAATTGTTGGCTCTTCCGTGTTAAATGGTGCTATATATACCTGAATTGAAAAGTATTCTAAAATGGGGATTTTCTCTTCCAAAGCTCTCATTTTAGGGAATAGTTTTCTGTAGCCGTGAGCTGTAATAAATACTTTGAGTTTGTTCTCGTTTTGTGGGTGATTTGTGATGAAATGTTCAATTCTTTTTGAGACGTAATTGAGGTTTCTTTCGAGGTGAAAGAGCACTTCTTCTTTGTTGATTTCCAGTTTGCAAGCGTTGTAGATGGCTTGTTCGTTGTCTTGGAACCAGTTCCAGAAGTTTTGGATGGTTTTTATTTGGCGAGGGTTTAATTGTTTGTTCATTTTGTTTCAAGTTTAAGGTTTCAGGTTTTGTTTTAAGCTGCGCTTAAAAGGGAATGCCTACTTCGTAGGAGATACTTCGACAAGCTCAGTATGACAATTCAATTCTTTAGAAATATTGAAAATTATCTTTTATCCCTAGATTCATTGCTGAAGGTGATGAGGTTGAACATTGATCTCATCCTTGAGCGGAGGCGGTTGCCGTAGAGGGCTTCGATTTCGCTTGCGGAAAGGTTTGTGGTGATGTGGGTGATGGATTGATTTTGAACGAAGTCTTCGTAGCGTGAAATAATGATTTCTGCCATTACATTGAGGTCGTTGCCGTAGTGTTTGATGTTTTGTTCGGCTCCTAAGTCGTCGAAACAGTAGCCGGTTAAACGTGATTGCGTGTGTTCTTTTTGGGTGTAATGATGGAGTGATTCGAAGCCGTTTTTTGCGAATTCGAAAGATATTTCTCTACATGTCTTGATTTTGTAGTCGTGTTTGTGGTAAAAAAATGGTCGAATTAACGCCATAATTGACGTTTTCCCGCATCCAATTGGCCCCGACAACAAAATGCCTTTGTTGAGGTCTAAATTGAGCTCTAAAGCCTTTTTTTCGTCTCGAATAGCATAAATTACCAATTTGAGAATGGTTTGATGGTCAACCACTTCAATTTTGAAAGAGCGACCGTAGATGAGTTTACCCTGGTACTCGATGTAGTTTAAGCACCAATTGAAGTTGTAAACTTTGAATCCGTTTTGAATAACGAAAGTGTCTTTGACGGTGTTAAAGTGCTTCTCCATAGTTTTTTTGATTTGTTACGTGGAGGTGGTTTGGATTAAGATTTATTGTTTTGGTTTCTGTTCTAACAGAATTATTCGGTTTGTTTCCAAACTTCTTTGTGTTAAGCATCCAATTTCTTGCTGCTGCTTTCCAATCTTTCATTTTGGTTCTACCACCGACTAACCAGCCGTTGCTTTCGAAATAGTTAAAGAACCGTTGTGCTTCGATTTCGGTGAAGTTTTTTTCGAGGAAGTAGATTTGTGCTTCTTCCAAAGTGGGTTTTGATTTCTCAATTTCAACTTTCTTCTTTTTTTCGCGCAACTTTTTTTCTTCTTTGAGTTCAACTTTTAAATCCTTTTCTTCAACCTCATCAAAAAATGAATTTGTAAAAATTAATTTTTTTTCATTTTTTGAAATTTCTTGCTTAGCTAAGTTTATAATGTTTGTATTGTTTATATTGTTTATATAAGGTACATGTTTAGAGCTTGTTTGATGCTTGTTTAGAGCTTGTTTAGTAACCTGTTCATTAACCTGTTCAATGACTTGGTCATTTTTTGACTTGGTTGTACGCTTTTTTAGCTCTTTTTTTGGAACAGGTTTGGTGTAAAAATCCAAGTTGCAGACTTCCAAAATAGAACCTTTAAATGGGTTGAAAGATGGTTTGTAAATAACGTATTCTCTTTCTGTTAAATCTTTCATGCATTTGTGGTAGGTTGCGGTCGATGCAATTTTGCTGATGCGCATGAGTTCGTCTCGTGAAATGCTGATTGGATTTTGAAAGCGGTTTTGGTTCCATAGTTGGAAAATAGCCATGTAGAGGCTTATGTGGGTTGGGTTGAGGTCGTAATCGGCGCTTACTTTTTCGAAGAAGCCGGTTAGGTGTTTTATGTAATTCATGGTTTTAAAGTTTCAAGTTTCAGGTTGTGGTTTTAAGCTGCGCTTAAAAGTTAAAACCTACTTCGTAGGAGATACTTTGGCAAGCGCAGTATGACAACTTTGTTTGTCCGATTTACAGGTGCAAACTTCACAGGTGCCGTTACAGGTGTTTGTGTTTCCTTCCATATTACTTTTCTAGCATTTTTACGATGTCTTCGTAGTTGTAGTAGATGATACCACCTATACGTTTGTATTTTAGTGTTCCGTTGATGCGGAGGTTTTGCAATGTTCCTGGAGAGATTCTTAGGATTTCACGGACTTCGGCTGATTTGAGCCAAGACTTGGGTAAATCGTCCGATGTGTTTGTTTTTGTGGTGGAGTTTTTGATTTCGTTTAGTAGTAGATTTCCAAAGTTTAGTAAATCTCGTTTCGTTACCATTTGGTGGTTAAGTAATTCAATGTTGTCCGTTTCTGGGAACAGGGTTTTGTGATTGAAGTTCATAATGCTATGTTTTGAAGTTATTTGGTACAAAACAATTGCATTTGAAAAAGAAAAGTTCCCAAGTTGGTACCAACTTGGGAACGATTTTTATACTTTTTGAGTGGAATTCGTTGTTTTTAATTTAAATCATTTTCGATTTTGGTTTCCAGTGCATCTTGCAACTGATTTAAAAATCGCGTTTGATCTGTTTTGCGGTTTTTGATATCGATAAAGCTTCTGGTAATGTTGTCTCCTAAATCGATTTGAAATGCTTTTTCAAAAACGTGGGTAATTTCTTTGATATCGGATTGACCATTATCGAACACTTTAGATTCGTGTAACGCATAAATGAGTTCGATTAAATCGATTTTTTTTGCTGTCCAGTGTAGATTGGAATGGAATTGATTGTTGGTGATTGCACACGATTGGTTTAAATTATCAATTCGGTTTTCGATGTGTAATGCTAATAATTCAAATGCAATTACTTCTGCTAACAAATAGTCATGTGATGTGCATAGTTTAGCATCATGAATTATAACTGAACAATCATTTAAGAACAGGTCTTTATACTTTTTCCTTGTAAAATATAATTCATCAAAATGAGTAGATTGACTTTTAATGTATTTGATGAATTCTCTGTTCCTTCTGTGGAATTGATTTATTGCATCAATTTTTTTTTCAAAGTGTTTTATTTTCTTGTTTTTGTCTAGGGGAAGAGTTGCAACGAGTAAAAGTATTTCTTTATAGAAAATCAGTTTGGCTACTATATTGGGTTTGATTTCTTTAAAGAATTTGATTTCTTCTTGAATGCTTTCGAAGACATGATTTTTTAGCCAGTCGGTTAACTGCTTGAGAACATCTTCAATGAAAATAATAATCTTTTTTGCTTTTTCTATTTCATTAGAATAGGTGTTAAGGATTAAACATAATTCGTTTTCAAAATCTAATAGGGAGTTGTTTTTTATAGCTGTTATCATAAAAAAAATAGATTTTAGTTTGCCAAAATAAACTAAAATCTATTAAATTAAATGTAAATAAAATCTTAAAAATATTACAATATTTATAATATTTTAGTAATTCATTGATTTACTTTGAGTTTGCAAATTAGTATTAAATTTAGCCTTTAAGACCTGCATATCCTCACTGATTTTCTTGTCTAAAATCTTAGCATAATGCTGCGTTGTTTTTAGATTGGTATGTCCTAACATTTTACTTACGGTTTCAATTGGAACTCCATTACTCAATGTTACAGTTGTTGCAAAAGTGTGTCGCGCTATATGGAATGTTAGTTCTTTGTTGATTCCGCAAACAGTTGCAATTTCTTTAAGATAGGCATTCATTTTTTGGTTTGACAATATTGGAAGTATGGTACCTTTATTTTTATTAACAGGATAATCAGAATATTTATCCATGATATATTGGGCGGTTGGTAATAAAGGAATTTTTGAATTTGTATCGGTTTTCTGGCGGTTTTTATTTATCCATTTATCACCATCAATTCCTAAAACAATATTATCCGGTGTTAGTTGTTTCACGTCTATATATGCTAATCCAGTAAAGCAGCTGAAAACAAATATGTCACGAACTAACTCCAATCGTTCTGAAACGAATTCTTTTTCCATCAAACTTTGAATTTCTTGTTCTGTAAGGAATTCACGAATTACTTCTTTGACTTTTGCTTTGTAATTTGCAAATGGGTCCTTTGTCAGCCATCCATTGGCCAAGCAAATGTTTATAATCTTGTGGAAGTTTTTAATATACTTTACAGCTGTATTGTTAGCACACTTTCTTTCTGTACGAAGATAAAATTCATACTCTGTAATAAAAGCATAATCTATTTTCTCAATATCAATATCAGAAACTCTGAATTTCCATTGAAGAAAGTCTTTTGTGTGTTTTAAAGATGTTTCGTAACGTTCTAGTGTTCCTGGAGCGTACTCGCTTCCAACCAACTCTTTAATTTTTCGGTTGTGTTCTGTGAAGATTGAGATTAGTAGACGTTCGCGTTCTTTGATACCGAGTAAACGATTTTTAAATTCATCGATGTTTAATGATACGCCATCTTTTAATAATTCAAATTGGATTTCGTTTATTCGATTTCTTGTAAAATCAAGTAAGTTATTTATTGAACGAGCTTCTTCTGAATTACCCTTCATTTTGCTTAATTCAGTTGACCATTTCGATGGCTCAATAAATTTTTTAGTACTGTACTCAAATCGCTTTCCATCGATTGTTAATCGCACATAAATTGGTAATAATCCATTACCATTGGCTTTGGTTGATTTTGCATAGAAATGCAATGTGACTTTTGAATTCATTTTTGGTAACCTTTAAGTTATTAATTAATTTACTTTAAAGTTTGCCACAAATCAAGATGTTTGAAAATTGAAAAGGTTATTGAACAGCTTACCAATAGTGGATTGGTTGAAATTTGCTGCTACTAATTTTTCAATTTAGCGAGACCCAAAAATCAGTTTTTAATTAGGGTCTCGATGGGGTCTCTTGATTTTTGAAAAAGAATGAATATTTTGAAAGGTAGTAAAAACAAAAAACCTCGAAATTCCTAAGATTTTCGAGGTTTTGATAACTTTTGATAAGCTATTCCGCGGAGAAAGAGGGATTCGAACCCCCGGACCTGTTACAGTCAACAGTTTTCAAGACTGCCGCATTCGACCACTCTGCCATTTCTCCAATAAGTCGTGCACTACTTCCGTATTGCGAGTGCAAATATAGAACGATTTTTTATTTCTGCAAACGTTTTCAAAAGAAAAAAGTAAAAAAAATAAACATTTTTTACATCAACTTTCACAACCATTTGAATGTCAGTAAATAAATATTTTTAATAATCGTAAAAAAAACAATTCGCTTTAATTAATTTTTATTGGAACACCCATAAATCAATCCCTAAACGAGAACAAACAACACTAAACAAAGCCCTTTACAAAGGCCAGTTGTATCTATTTCCATGAACCATTATCAAATAATTACTATGTTACTCTTATTTATTCAATCGATCTTCTACAAATTCAATTTTTGTTTTTCCATGTGGCTCAGGCTTACCATCAGCACCTAAATTTACCATCGTAATGTTATCAATAGAAATAATGGTTTCTCTTGTCATCATATTACGCACCTCACTTTTGAGTATCAAAGACGTGGTTCCAAATTTGACCACATCAATCCCTATTTCTACTATATCGCCCTGTTTAGCCGAATTCATGAAATTGATTTCGCTCATATACTTTGTTACAACTCTAGAATTTTCTAGCTGTACTATCGAATACAAAGCCGCTTCTTCATCTATCCAAGCCAACATCTTGCCTCCAAATAAAGTACCATTGGCATTTAAATCTTCTGGTTTTACCCACTTTCTTGTGTGAAATCGCATAGTTCCTTTTTTTCTTTTAAAGGTAAGAATTTTTGGAGAATTTTGGATATATTTGAATAAATTTAAAAGGAAAGCATCCGTCTAAAATAATAGATTATTTAATTAGTAAAGTTAAAATAGAATTAATAAATGAATTTAACAGGCAATTGGCAAGGCTTTTATGAATATGGAATAGGTTACGATCTACCTTATTTTGGACAACGAGTACAAATTAAAGCTTCAATAACTGATGTAGATGGTTCTTTTACTGGTGAAATGGAAGAAGATGGTTCTGATTTTTCTGTTAAATTAAAAGCTACTATAAAAGGATTTACAGAAGATAGTTTCATTTCTTTTGTAAAACATTATCCTAAATATCCAGTAATTTCTGATGATTATTCTTCAATAATAATTTATGAAAATAAGACATTAGAAATTGAATATGAGGGCATTTTAGATGAAAATTTCAATTCTATTTATGGAAACTGGTACATAATGTCAGAAAGTAATGAAGAAATTGCCTCTCAAGGCATTTGGTTATTAACAAAAATATAAAACAAAATGAAAACAGAAAAAACATTATCCCTTATATTCATTCTCTCACTTATTTTCAAACTGATGCATTGGCCGGGTGCAGGTCCATTGATGATAATATCGCTTTTAGGATTAGCCTTTTGCTACTTTCCTTTTGGTTTTTATTTCTTTAGTGATAAAAATTTTAAAACTCAAAATATTGGAATTTCTATTGTCTTTGGCTGGATGCTTTCCATATCCATAATTGGTATATTATTTAAATTAATGTTTTGGCCTGGGGCTGCTCCTATGCTAATTGTTGGGGCTACCACTTCTTTTATTCTGGCTGGGGTTGCAGTAATTTTATTTGCCAAATCAACAGATCTTCTAAAAAATTACTATAAAAACCTTCTTATTCGTACAGTGGTGTTTTTAGTGTTATCTGTAGGATGTTTAATTTTACCCAATAGTGTAATAATCAATCACTATTACTCTACCCAACCCGAATTAAAAGAGTTGTATTTAAGACAACAAGAAAACCCTCAAGACGAATCCATTCAAAAAGAAATCGAGGAATATCATGCAAAACAATACGAACGTGAAACCGGAAAGCGAAAGAACCAATAATTTATTTTTCTCTTTCCTTCAAAACGTTCACAACATCGTTTAACTGAAACCCTTTCGCTTGCAATAATATCAAATAGTGAAACAATAAATCGGCACTTTCAGACAAGAACAAATTGTTATCATTGTCTTTAGCTTCAATGACTACTTCAACGGCTTCTTCTCCTACTTTTTGTGCTATTTTATTAATTCCTTTTGCAAATAAAGAAGCTACATAACTCTTCTCCGCATCGACATTTTCTTTACGTTTTGCAATGGTGTTCTCTAATTTTGATAAAAACCCAAATTCCTGATTATTAGATTCTTGCCAACACGTATCTAAACCTGTATGACAAGTTGGACCTACTGGTTTTACTTTCACTAATAGTGTATCGTAATCACAATCTTCTTTGATAGAAATCAGTTCTAAGAAATTACCACTCTCCTCACCTTTTGTCCACAATCTATTTTTAGTGCGACTGAAGAAAGTTACTTTATTGGTTGTCAAGGTTTGGTCTAATGCTTCTTGATTCATGTAGCCCAACATTAAGACGTTTTTAGTTTCATTGTCTTGAATGATAGCTGGGATTAGGTTGTCTGGGGTTTTGTTGAAGTTTACTTTCATGATATTTTATTACACAATGTTCCACTAAGTTAAGCACGAAGTTTCACAGAGTTTTGTTATAAGTTTATAATTATTTTTCTATGCTCTATTCAATAGATTTACGGATTATCTAATATATGAATTCACTTTTTTAATCCGTGCAAATCAGTGTAATCTGTGGCAAAAAATTATAATCGAATACTAATTTCTTTTTCTTTTAAAAACTGTTTTAATTCCGGAATTTCGATTTCTTGATAATGAAAAACACTAGCCGCTAAAGCAGCATCCGCTTTCCCATTAATAAAAGTTTCCGCAAAATGCTCTATAGTTCCCGCACCACCAGAAGCGATAATGGGAATGTTTACGATTTCCGATAACTTGGCTAAGGCATCATTAGCAAAACCATATTTAGTGCCATCGTTATTCATGGAAGTGAATAAGATTTCTCCTGCACCACGTAACTCAACTTCTTTTGCCCAATCGAATAAATTCAATTCCGTAGGCACTTTTCCGCCAACCAAATGAACGATCCAATTACCATCAATTTGTTTGGCATCTATAGCAACAACCACGCACTGACTTCCATATTTTGCTGCAATTTCATCAATTAAATCAGGATTTTTAACGGCTGAAGAATTAATAGAAATTTTATCTGCACCATTGCGAAGCAACACATCTACATCAGCAACAGATGAAATACCACCACCAACCGTAAACGGAATATTGACTGCTGCCGCTACCTTTCGAACCAAGTCGATTAAAGTAGCCCTACGTTCTTCCGTAGCCGAAATATCTAAGAAAACAAGTTCGTCAGCACCGGTTTCAGCATATTTTTTTGCCAATTCTACGGGGTCACCTGCATCTTTTAAATCCACAAAATTGACACCTTTAACAGTTCGACCGTTTTTGATGTCTAAACAAGGAATAATTCTTTTTGTAAGCATATTTTTTTGTTTTAAACCTGACAGGTTTCAAAAACCTGTCAGGTTTATTATGTAATTTTCTAATTGTTTTAAGGTAATTCTTCCTTCATAGATGGCTTTTCCAATGATGGTGCCTTCGCAACCTAATTCGGCTAATTTTGGTAATTCATCGAATGTTGAAATGCCTCCAGAGGCAATTAGTTTTAATCTCGCTTCTCGACTTCGCTCGATTTGACCTGCTCGATTTGACAAATCGAAATCTAAAATTCTTTGATACAATTCAAAACTTGGTCCTTCTAGCATACCATCTTTAGAAATATCGGTGCAAATCACGTATTGAATGCCTTCTTGTTGGTAACTTTGAATAAAAGGAATGACTTCTTCTTTCGATTCTTCTAACCAACCTGAAATGGCCACTTTTTCATTCATGGCATCAGCTCCTAAAATGATTTTATCTGCTCCGTATTGTTGCAACCAATTCTTGAAAACTTCGGGTTGTTTGATAGCAATACTTCCACCCGTGATTTGATTCGCGCCACTTTCAAAAGCGATTTTCAAATCGGCATCAGATTTTAAACCGCCACCAAAATCGATTTTTAGACTCGTTTTAGAAGCAATTTGTTCCAATATTTTATAGTTCACAATTCGGTTTGATTTTGCTCCATCTAAATCCACTAAATGCAAATACTGAATTCCATGTGCTTCAAAGGATTTCGCCACTTCAAGCGGATTTTTGTTGTATATTTTCTTTGTTTCATAATCACCTTTGGAAAGTCGGACGCATTTTCCTTCGATGATGTCTATAGCTGGGATTATTCTCATTTTTTTAGGTTTTGGGTAATTGTTAATAGGTTATAGGTTGAGAAAGTTTTTCAAAATTTGTTCTCCGAAAATACCACTCTTTTCTGGGTGGAATTGTACTCCGAAGAAGTTATCACGTTGTAATGCTGTGCTGTATTCTTGTTCATAATTCGTAGTAGCAATGGTGTTTTCTGACAATGACGCATAATAACTGTGCACCAAATACATGAATTCGTTTTCTTTAATTCCATTGAATAATGGCGATTTCAAATTGTAAATCGTATTCCAACCCATTTGTGGGACTTTCACTTCGTTTGAAAACTTCACTACATTAACATCAAAAATTCCTAAACCATTGGTATTGCCTTCTTCCGAATGTTTACACATCAATTGCATGCCCAAACAAATCCCTAAAACCGGTTGTTTTAAAGTTGGAATCAATATATCTAAACCACTATCCACCAACATTTTTATAGCACTACTCGCCTCGCCTACACCTGGGAAAATGACTTTATCCGCAGATTTTATCGTGTTCCAATCATTTGAAACAATTCCCGCAAAACCAAGTCGTTCCAAAGCAAATAAAACGCTTTGTACATTTCCGGCTCCGTAATCTATTATTGCTATTTTCATATTTATATAGTCGCAGTTTTCAGTCGCAGTCGCAGTTCAAAACGAGTTATTTCTGCCAACTGAGACTGTGACTGATTACTTTTTTTATATCATTCCTTTAGTTGAGGGTAATATCATTTTTTCTGTATCTCTTTTCACAGCCACTTTTATGGCTTTTGCTAAGGCTTTAAAAATCGCTTCAATCTTATGGTGTTCGTTTGTGCCTTCTGCTTTGATATTTAAATTCGCTTTTGCTCCATCGGTGAACGATTTGAAGAAGTGAAAAAACATTTCAGTTGGCATTTGACCAATCATTTCGCGTTTGAATTCTGCCTCCCAAACTAGCCAATTTCTTCCACCAAAATCAATTGCTACTTGCGCCAAACAATCGTCCATTGGTAAACAAAAACCGTAACGTTCGATGCCTAATTTATTACCTAACGCTTTGGCAAACACTTCGCCTAAAGCAATTGCGGTGTCTTCGATTGTGTGGTGTTCATCAACTTCTAAATCACCTTTGACTTGAAT
Organism: Flavobacterium cyclinae; assembly: GCF_021172145.1. NCBI lineage: Bacteria > Pseudomonadati > Bacteroidota > Flavobacteriia > Flavobacteriales > Flavobacteriaceae > Flavobacterium > Flavobacterium cyclinae. The sequence goes on along the minus strand of NZ_CP089095.1, from coordinate 1,526,937 downwards.
ATCTAAGTCCATTTGTCCATGACGCGCAATTTGGTCCAACATGTGGTCAAAAAAGGAAATTCCAGTGTTGATATTGCTTTTTCCTGTTCCGTCTAAATTTAATGTGATAACAATGTCTGTTTCATTCGTTTTTCTAGAAATAGAAGCTGTTCTTTCATTCAATTTTAGAAATTCATAAATACTTTGCCAATCAGTTGTTTGCAACGCAATTACATTTTGTAATTCTTCTAAAGAAGTTGCGATTTCATTTCCACCTAAGTTCGCTTCGTTTTTAATAAAAATTGCTTTAGAACCTAAGTTTTTTGCCAATTCCACATCGGTAATTCTATCGCCAATTACAAAAGAATTCTCTAAATCATAATCTGAATTATTCAAATACTTGGTTAGCATTCCAGTTCTTGGTTTTCTGGTTGACGCATTTTCTTCTGGAAAACTTTTATCGATAAAAATTTCATTGAATGTTACTCCCTCATTTTCAAATGATTTTAAGATAAAATTTTGGGTTGGCCAAAACGTTTCTTCAGGAAAACTTTCAGTTCCTAAACCATCTTGATTGGTCACCATTGCCAATTCGAAGTCCAATTCTTTGGCTATTTTACTCAAGAATTGAAACACTTTTGGATAGAATTCTAATTTGGTTAAACTGTCCAATTGATAATTTTCTGGCTCTAAAACCAAAGTCCCATCTCTATCTATAAATAATACTCTTTTCGGCATTGTTGAAGGTTTTTAATAATTCAATAATTTGTTCGGTTTCTTCTTTAGTTCCTATACTAATTCGTAAGCAATTTTCGCATAAAGGTTGATTGCTTCTGTTCCGAACCACTACTCCATTTTCTATAAATTGTTGGTATCTAAAATTGGCATCATCTACTTTGATCAAAATAAAATTGGCATCCGAAGGAAATATTTTCTCAACAAATTCACATTTTGAAAGTGATTCAATGAGTTTGTTTTTCTCCACCAATATTTTCTTTACTTGTGTTGGCATGGTACTTTGCAACAATTTTTTAACTGCTGTTTCTTGCGACAAACCATTGATGTTATAAGGTGGCTTGATTTTATTCAAAACTGCAATAATCTCTCTAGAAGCATATAAAATTCCAATTCGTAAACCCGCCATTGCATAGGCTTTTGACAACGTTTGGGTAATAATCAAATTAGGAAAATCTTTTAAAACCGTTAACCAACTCACTTCATTTGAAAAATCGATATAGGCTTCATCAATTACCACCAACCCTTTGAATTGATTCAGAATTTTAATTACCGATGCATCTGTGAAAGAATTTCCTGTTGGATTGTTAGGAGAACACAAAAAGATGATTTTCGTATTGTTATCGACAGCATTAAGAATGGCTTCTACATTTGGTTGAAATTCTTCATTTAACAAAACTTCACGATTTTCAATAGCGTTAATATTGGCTAAAACACCATACATTCCATATGTTGGCGGTAAAGAGATGATATTATCGCGATTCGGTTCACAGAAAGCTCTGAAAATCAAATCTAAAACTTCATCACTGCCATTTCCTAAAAGAATGTTTTCTTTTGAAACATTATTTTTATCTGCAATAATGGCTTTCAGTTCCTTTTGTTGTGGATCTGGATAACGATTCATTCCATTGGAAAACGGATTTTCATTCGCATCCAAATAAATCATGGGTTTTGTAAACTGTTCAAATTCGTCTCGTGCTGAGGAATAGGGACTCAATTTTTTAACGTTTTCTCGGATTAAGTTTTCTAATATCATAATTGTTATTTTAATCGTATTGTAACTGCATTTTTGTGAGCTTGTAAACCTTCAGCTTCCGCCATTGTTTCTATCGCTTTTCCGATGTTTTGAATTCCTTCATTTGATATTTTTTGGAAGGTCATCGCTTTTAAGAAACTATCTAGATTTACACCGCTATAACTCTTTGAATAACCATTTGTTGGCAACGTGTGATTGGTTCCTGAAGCATAATCTCCAGCGCTTTCAGGGGTATAATTTCCAATAAAAATCGAGCCCGCATTTAGAATGCCGTCAACGAAATAATCTTCATTCTTAGAACATACGATAAAATGCTCTGGACCGTATTCGTTAATTAATGATAAAGCCGTTTTTTCGGTTTCAACGAATATTAATTTTGAATTTTGAATGGCAACTTGGGCGATTTCTTGTCTTGGAAGTTCTTTTAATTGCTTGTAGATTTCTTCTTCTACATCATTTAAGATATTTTTATTGGTAGTAACCAAAATTACTTGGCTATCTTTTCCGTGTTCGGCTTGACTTAATAAATCAGAAGCTACAAAACTTGGAATGGCCTTTTCATCTGCATAAACTAATAATTCGCTTGGACCAGCTGGCATATCGATAGCTACGCCGTTTTGTGAAGCAAATTGTTTCGCTATGGTAACAAATTGATTTCCAGGTCCGAAAATTTTATAGACTTGTGGAATGGTTTCTGTTCCGAATGTCATTCCGGCAATCGCTTGAATTCCGCCCACTTTGTAGATTTTAGTTACGCCACACAAATCAGCAGCATATAAAATTGCAGCATTTATTTTCCCATTTTTATCCGATGGCGAACACAATACAATTTCTTGACAACCTGCTAATTTTGCTGGAATAGCTAACATCAAAACTGTGGAAAACAAAGGAGCTGTTCCTCCTGGAATGTATAATCCAACTTTTTGAATTGGACGTTTTTCTTGCCAACACGTAACTCCGACAGTCGTTTCAACTACAATCTTATCCGTTTTTTGAGCAGCGTGAAATTGTTCGATATTTGATTTGGCCAATTGAATGGCTTCTTTTAATTCGGAAGAAACTTCCTTTTTAGCAATTTCAATTTCTTCTGGTGATACTTGAATATTTTCTAAAGTTACACCATCAAAGAAAGAGGCATATTTTGCTATGGCTTTATCTCCTTTTTGTTGTACTTCTTTGAAAATTTGTTTTACCGTTTCTTCTACATCAGAGAATGTTTGGGTGGGTCTTTTGCAAATTTCTGACCAAGTTTCGGGTTGTGGGTTGTATATTTTTTTCATGATCCTATTTTTATTTTTTGAAACACATAGTCACATAGTTTTTATTTTTTTGTCTAAAACTTCAGGCGTTTCACTTTAGATAGTTAACATAGCTATGTGTAAAATGCAATGCTTTTTAAATTCTTAATTATCAAAATTTCTTTGTACCTATGTGTTTAATTCATTTACAATACCATTTTCTCAATTGGGCAAACTAAAATCCCTTCGGCTCCAGCTTCTTTTAATTGGTCGATGACTTCCCAAAATTTATCTTCATCAATTACAGAATGCACACTACTCCAACCTTCTTCTGCTAATGGCATAACCGTTGGACTTTTTAATACAGGAAGAATTTTACTGATTTCTGAGATTTTATCATTGGGAACATTCATCAAAATATATTTCGATTTTCTCGAACGCAAAACCGCTTGAATTCGGAATTGAAGTTTGGATAAAACTTGTTTGGCATCTTCCGAAATTTGAGGAGAAACCGCTAAAACGGCTTCGCTTTTCAGAATGACTTCTACTTCTTTTAAACCGTTTTTAAATAAAGTACTTCCGCTAGAAACGATATCTACAATCGCATCGGAAAGTCCGATGTTTGGGGCAATTTCAACCGAACCTGAGATTTGGTGAATGTCTACAGTAATTCCTTTCGAAGAAAAGTAATCCACCACAGTTTTTGGATAGGAAGTGGCAACGCGTAATCCATTTAAATCTTGAATCGAGTTGTAGTTAAAACTCTTTGGAACCGCTACTGATACTTTGCATTTGGAAAATCCTAGTTTCTCAGCAATTTGAATGTTTTGTCCTTTTTCTACCAATAAATTATCCCCTACGATGGCAATATCTACCACTCCATCAATCAAATATTGTGGAATATCTGAATTTCGTAAATAGTACACTTCTAGAGGAAAATTGGAAGCGGTAACTTTGAGTTGGTCATTACCATTATACACTGAAATTCCGCAATCTTTTAAGATTTGGATACTTTCATCGTGTAACCGACCTGATTTTTGAATCGCAATTTTTAACGTTTTCATTTTAAATTTAATTTGATTTAAAATGAGTACACCAAGAAGATTTTGAAAATGCTAAACAATAAAAAACCCGCCTGATGTACTCAAACGGGTTTCTGATTTATATGATTTAATTACATAGCATCATTACTTCGCTTGAGCGGAGGTATGATGATGATGATGTAATTGATTTAAAAACATAATTTCTGTTATTATTTAACGTTGCAAAGTTAACAACTAATTTTTCGAATAAACAAAATGTTATTGAAATTTTATTTTTTGTTTAGTGGTCATCGTCGTGAGATTCTTGTTCGCTATTTGTCTCCGAAGCATTACCCACATTAGCATTAGCACGAATTTCAGTATGACGAATTTCGCCACCAGAAGTTCCAACAGATTTAGACAAAACTGCAGCGCCAATTGCTAAAACTAAAACAACATAAGAAACAATCGCTGCTTTTGCATGTTTTTTTACATTAGCAACTAAGCCTAAAATTGAAAGAATTCCTAAGGCATAAAGTATTTTCATGAAGGTTTCAGCAATTTCTTCGTGCTCGTGAATGATGTCATGTGATATACCTAATTCTTCAACAATTTCCTCTGCTCCTTCTCCAGTCATCATAGTGGCTTTTGCCATAATCATACAAACTATGAAAATTACATATGCTGTATTTACTAAAATGGTTTGTTTTTTGATGATTCCGTATGCTAAAATTCCAATTCCGAAGAATAATCCGATGATTGGAAAATGGTTAAAAACCATGTGCAAATGTGCTTGATTCATAATTTATAAAGTTTTAATTAGTTAAATCGAAAACTCCTTTTGTTAATAATTTAGAGTTTTCATTAATATTTTTGTTAGGTAAAATCTCAACATATTGTTCTGACTTTTCTCCAATATTGACAAGTGTTTTCTTGAAAATATAGTCACCATTAGTTGCATTTTCTTGTAATAAAAGTACGAAATTTTTGTTCTCTTCTGTAATTAAAGCATCAATAGGAATACCAAAACCTTTTTTAGAGTCGATAATAATATTGGCTTCTACAAACATTCCTGATAATAATTTTGATTTATCAGTAGGATTCAAAACACCAAAAACCGAAATTGTTCTGTCTTTATTTTCAATTGATTTCCCAACCAATTGTACTTTTGATAAAAAGTTATCTTTACTTGCCTCTGGAATAGTAAAATTAATGTCTTGACCCGCTTTTACTTTCAAAATGTCTTTTTCAAAAATGCTCAAGTTTAAATGCAAATAATTAGTATCAACAATTTCCATAATAACATCGGATGGTGACATGAACATTCCCACATTAGCATTTAAAACCGTTACATCTCCTGAAATTGGGGCAACTAACGTAATTACAGATGTAAAATTTCCTTTCTCAACATTAGCTGGATTGATATTTAATAACAGTAATTTTTCGCGAAGCCCTTGATACATTCCTTTTGCTTGACGGTATTCGCTTTCTGCTTTTAAATAATTCTTTTGTGACGTAATTTTCTCGTTGTATAAGGTTTTCTGACGTTCAAATTCTGATTTTAAATAGTTAATTTGTTCCGCCACTTCAACGTAATCTTTTTGAATATCAAGATATTCCGTATTTTCTAATGTTAGTAATACCTGACCTTTAGTTACTTTATCTCCTACTAATAATTTTGTAGTTTTTACATAACCGCCAATAAAAGGAGTGATTTTAGCTTTATACTGAGGCGGTACATCAATTTTTCCAGAAGATTTGATAGTTACATTGAAATCTTGTGAAGCAAGCGTGCCCAACTCCATTTGAGTAGATTGAAACTGTTCCTTAGTTACTGTTATTAATCCATCTTCTTTTTGTGGCTCCTCTACTACTTCGTTTTTACAAGAAGTTATTAAAGCAAATAAGGCGATTAATTTGAATATATTTTTCATTTTTATGGATATTAAAAATTAATGTATTGTAAATCTAATTTTGTTTTATTGTATTGAATAACAGCATCTAAGTATTCTACTTGGATAGTGGTTGCATTCTCCAAACTTAAGATATATTGAAAAAAGTCAATTTCTCCGTGTTTGTAACTATTGTTAGCCACTTTAATGATTTCATCCGATACTTTTTTACCGTATTGGTTATAATAGTCAATTGCTTGTTGAAACTGAATTAACTCATTATTCTTTTGATTGATATACGCCTCAATTTTAGTTTCTTCGTTTTGCTTTTGTTGTTCCCAAGCTTGCGTTTCTAACTTAGCTACTTTCGATTTTGCTATATTTCCATTAAACAATATCGGAATCGATAATCCAACTTGGAAACCATATAAAGATTGAGATAAACCGGTGTTATTCCCTTGAAAATACTCTAAATTAATATCAGGTAACCAATTTTGCTTTTGCAAACTCTCATTAGCTTTATATTTTTTTGTAAATGTTTCTAAATAAGATGTATATAAATCTTTACTTGAATTATTATTCAAAGTGCTTAAAGGTTTAATTTCTGAAGATTTTACATCAACTTTAGTATCGAATTGTACTAATGCTTGTAGCAATTCCAACTGAGCCGCTTTTGCTTTATCAATTTGAGACAACTTGGTTCTAATCTGTCTAAACTTGGCTTCTGCCGTGATTTTTTCTAGATAATTAGTTTCTCCCAATTCAAATCTTCTATTACTAGCTTTAGAGAAATTTTGGTACAAACTATCTAAATATCGATATAATTTTTCTTGATGATTTAAATACACCACCTCATAATACACTTTAGAAATTTCAAGCGTTAGTTTGTTTTTTTGTATTTCAAAACCCGCTTGTTCCTTTTCATATTCCGCCATGTAAACTTTTCTTTGAGCTCCATATACAGTTGGGAAAGAAAAAGTTTGTTGGGCTCCAAAAACTTTTAATGGCAAATTGTTAACTGCTAAATTGTTTTCGTCATAGCTATAATATACATTCGTTTTGTTAAAATCGTAGGCCAATTTGGTAGCTTGTTTTGCTTTATCTACTTGTAGTTGACCTGATTTGATGCTTCTATTATTTTGTAAAGCTCCAGCCACCAAACTATCTAATTCGGTATTGTTTTCTTGACCATAAGATAAAGTAGTACCAAAGAATAGAATGATAATATGTGTTGTTAGTTTAATATTTTTGAATTTTAATTTTTTCTCCTCTTTTTCATCATAAATTTTAAACAAAATAGGAAGAACAATCAAGGTTAATAAAGTGGCTGTAATTAAACCACCAATTACAACTGTTGCTAAAGGTCTTTGTACTTCGGCACCTGCACCAGACGAAATTGCCATTGGTAGAAACCCTAAGGCTGCAGCTGCGGCTGTTAATAAAACAGGTCGAAGTCTATCGGTAGTTCCTTTTAAGATGAGTTCGTTCATATCGGTAAATTTTCCACTATGTTTTAATTCTTTAAAATGTTCGATTAATACAATTCCGTTTAAAACCGCGATACCAAAAAGAGCAATAAATCCTACTCCAGCTGAAATACTAAAAGGTAAATCGCGCAACCAAAGAAATAAAACACCTCCTACTGCAGATAATGGAATGGCTGTATACACCATCATAGCTTCTTTGATAGAACCAAATGCAAAATGCAACATGATGAAAATTAAGAACAAAGCAATAGGAACGGCTATCATTAAACGTGCTTTAGCACTTTCTAAATTTTCAAATTGTCCTCCATAAGTAACTCGATATCCTGGAGGCAAATCGATTTTAGAATTGATGATTTTTTTTACATCGTCAACTACACTTTGTAAATCTCTGTTTCTAACGTTAATTCCCACAACGATTCTTCTGTTGGTATTATCACGAGATATTTTTGCTGGTCCTTCGGTATAGCTGATATTGGCTAATTCACGTAATGGAATTTGTTCGCCATTAGGAGTTGGTACATATAAATTTCGTAAATCTTCAATATCTTTTCTATTCGTTTGATTTAAGCGAATGACCATATCGAAGCGTTTTTCACCTTCAAAAACATTTCCCGCAACTTTACCTGCAAAACCTAAAGCAATAATTTCGTTTAAATCAGCAATGTTTAAACCATAACGAGCAATTTTACTACGGTCGTATTGTACAAACATTTGAGGTAAACCTTCTGTTTTTTCGATGATAATATCAGAAGCGCCTTCAACATTTCGAATGGCTTTTTCAACTTCATGTGCTTTTTTAGCTAAAATATCCAAATCTTCACCAAAAATTTTAATTGCTACATCGGAACGTGAACCTGAAATTAATTCGTTAAAACGCATTTCAATAGGTTGCGTAAATTCAATTTCCATATTAGGAATTTGTTTTTCGATTGCCACTTTAATTTTATCTGCCAATTCGTCTTTAGTATGCGCCGAAACCCATTCCGATTTTGGTTTTAATTTCACAATAACATCACTTTCTTCCATACTCATTGGATCAGTAGGAACTTCAGCAGCACCAATTCTACTCACTACTTGTTCCACTTCTGGGAAATTTTTCAAAATGGTTTTCTCAATTTTTGTAGTGGTTTCAATGGTTTTACTTAATGAAGTACCTGTTTTTAAAACGGGTTGAATTACGAAATCTCCTTCGTCCAACTGCGGAATAAATTCGCCACCCATAGTTGAAAACAAAGCCAACGCGATTACCAAAATAGCTACAGCACCTGAAAGCACTTTTTTAGTGTTTTGCAACGCCCATTTGATAACCGGTAAGTACCATGAATTCAATTTATTGATTAAACGATTTGAGAATGAATTTGGATTTTCCTCTTGCGGTTTTAAAAATAAGGAAGCCGCCACCGGAACATAGGTAAAGCAAAACAACATAGCACCCAATAAAGCAAAACTGAATGTCATTGCCATAGGTTTGAACATTTTACCTTCTACTCCTGAAAGTGATAAAATTGGGATAAATACTATAAGAATAATCAACTGCCCAAAAACAGCAGAGTTCATCATTTTTGAAGCACTCTTATATGTAATTTGATCAATTTCTTCCTGACGATCTTTTTTGCTTAAACCTACCAAATGTGATGATTTGCTAACAATTTGAAAGGCAATAAATTCTACAATAATTACAGCCCCATCAATGATAATTCCAAAATCGATAGCTCCTAAACTCATTAAGTTGGCATCAATTTTAAAGATATTCATAAAAGTAATGGCAAAAAGCAAACATAACGGAATAACAGAGGCCACCACTAATCCTGAACGCCAGTTTCCAAGTAAAACTACCACCACAAAAATTACGATTAAACAACCTAAAATTAGGTTTTCTGCTACTGTAAAAGTTGTTTTTCCTACAAGTTCACTACGTTCAAGGAAACCATTTATGTAAACTCCATCGGGTAAGGATTTTTCAATTTCGGCAATTCTGTGTTTTACATCATCAATAACTTGTTTGGAATTGGCATCTTTTAGCATCATTACTTGCCCTAACACTTTTTCTCCTTCTCCATTTCCAGTGATAGCACCAAAACGATTAGCATGTCCAAATTGAACTTGCGCAACATCTTTGATGTAAATTGGAGTACCAAAATCATTTTTTACCACAATATTTTGGATATCTTCGATGGAATTTACTTTTCCTTCTCCACGAATGAAATAACTTTCATTGGTTTTTTCTATATACGAACCTCCAGCAATACTATTATTTTTCTCTAATGCATTGAAAACATCAGTAGTAGTAATATTCATTGCTTTCAAACTTGAAGGATGCAAAGCAATTTCATATTGTTTTAAATAGCCACCCCAAGTATTAATTTCAACCACACCTTTGATTCCTGACAACTGACGTTTAACAATCCAATCTTGAATAGTTCTTAAATCGGTTACGGTATATTGGTTTTTAAATTCGGGTTTAACTTCTAGAGTATATTGATAAATTTCTCCCAATCCTGTAGTGATGGGACCCATTTCTGGAGTTCCAAATCCTTGAGGAATTTTTTCAGAAGCCGTTTTGATTTTTTCGGCTATTAACTGACGTGGTAAATACGTACCTATCTCGTCTTCAAAAACAATGGTTACTACAGATAATCCAAACTTTGAAATGGAACGTATTTCTTTTACACTTGGCAAGTTGGCCATTTCAATTTCAACAGGATACGTAATATATTGTTCGATATCTTGAGTTGATAAATTTCGAGAAGTAGTAATTACTTGCACCTGATTATTTGTTACATCAGGAACAGCTCCAATTGAAATTTGAAATACGGAGAATAATCCAAATCCAAAAACCCCCAAGGTAAACAATAAAACAATTAGCTTGTTTCTTAAACTAAAAGCAATAATTTTTTCTAACATTTTAGTATTTTATAATAATTAATAAAAAGCATCTGAAACGATACAAACAATTGATTTCAATGGAAATCAATCACATCAAAATGTTAGGAAATCTTAGGAGGTAACCAAATAGCAGCTATACTATTGGATTGAAATGATTCATTATATAAAAACAATTTGGAGTTTGAAACCAACGTTTTTACAGGTGAAATTTGATAATTAAAATGAGAAAACACAAACAAAGAACTACTTGAGGTATCAAATGTTTTGAAAGGTAAATCTTGATGCTCTAAATTGTTCTCTGCATTTTTAGAATAATGTAAAACGAGATAATCAATAAAAGAAATGGATTTTGAAGTACAATCGTTTTTATGATCAATATAGTGTTCTATTAAATTAGGAACTTTTACTAATTGCCCAATCGATGTGTTAGCACACATAAAGATAGAAACTAATATTATGGCAATTATTTTATTCATAATTTATTAAAGTAGTTGATAAAGATAGTAAAAAACTACACTACAAAATTAAGGAATAAAAATAGAAATAATCTTAAGAACTACTTAATGTTGAATGTTGGAAATCTTAAAACAAAGGTTGTTCCTTTTTCGAGTTGGCTGGTTAAATTAATATCTACTTTTAATAAATCGCATAATCTTTTTACAATAGATAAACCTAATCCAGTTCCTTTGATTTGGGTATGATTGGCAACATTTGAACGATAAAAAGAAGTAAATATTTTTTCAATATCTTCAGATGCTATGCCAATACCATTATCTGAAATAGAAAACAGAACCGTTTCATTATCGTTCCAGATTGTAATATTGATTTCGGTTTCATTATTGGAATATTTTATAGCATTTGAAATTAGGTTACTTACAATTATTGAAACTAGATAATTATCTGATTCTATGTAATAATCTTCATTAAATGAAGTAATCACTTTTAATTTTTTACTGTCAATTTTATCAGAAAAACGGGTAAGATTGTCTAAGATTAAAGCATTTAAATAAATGGTTTCTTTTTTAATATTTTGCTTTTGGTTTTCAAATCGAGCTAACAATAATAATTGGTCAACCATATGATTCAAGCGATCAACTTCTGAAATACAAAATTGTATTTTCTCCTCGTATTCTTGCTGATTTCGAGGTTTTCGAATTAATACTTCCATTGTTCCTTTAATAACCGCTAATGGTGTACGTAATTCATGAGAGGCATCAGAAGTAAATTGTTTTTCTCTTTCAATTGCGTTTTCAACTCTATCTAGAAGATTATTTATCGTTTGAGATAATGCAAACAATTCGTCTTTATTATTGGGTAACGGAATTCGTGTTTTTAAATTGTCTTTTGTTATTTTTCCAGATGTTTCAATAATAGTACTTACCGGAATAATACTTCTACCAGCAAAAAAACGGGCAAATAAATAGAGTAAAATTAAGATTAAAGGATACGAAATAAGTAAAATATGCTTCAATATTTGCACAATTTCCAAATCTTCTAAAGACATAGCCACTACAAGATATCCCACAATTTTTTCTTTATTTATAATTGGAGTTTGAATTTGTCTAATTGGGATACCATTTAATTTAGTATCCGTAAAAGTGTTGTTCTTAACATTCTCTAATAAATTAATATTTGAATTTTTAAGATTTGGTGATTTATCAATTAGTAATTTATTCGTATCATAAAACTCAACAAAAACTGGATTTACGCTAAACGAATTGTGTTCTCTTGCACGCCATTGATCCACTTGAATTAAATACGTATCATTAGAATCAGTAGAAACATCATCTAAATGTTTATATAATTCTTCCTGAATTTCTTCATTAATATGCTGATTTACACGATAGTTTACAATTGAAAAAATAGAAATAAAAACAATAGCTATAAGTATTGAACTACTTACAATATAGTTAAACGCAATTCTATTTTTAAATGAAAATGAAAACATACTTAACGCGAAATAGATTCATAATTAGGCTCTATATGAATTAAAACATGACCTAATTCAATTAACTCTTTTCTTAAAGTATCTTTAAGTAAATGAGCAATATCATGGCCTTCTTTAACCGATTTATCACCATCAACCATTACATGTAAATCTACATGGTATTTCATGCCTGCTTTTCTAATAAAACATTTTTCGATGCAAATTACACCAGCAACGGTATTTGAAATCTTTTTAATTTCTTCTTCCAAATCATGATACAAATGTTCGTCCATTATTTCACCTAATGCAGGTCTGAAAATCTTATAACAATTGTATAATATAAAAACTGAGGCTAACAAAGCAGCCCAATCATCTGCTGCTTCATACCCTTTTCCAAAATACAAAGCAATAGAAATTCCAATGAAAGCTGCTACAGACGTAATAGCATCACTTCTATGATGCCAAGCATCGGCTTTTAAAGAACTGCTATTGGTTTCAATACTTTTTCTCATTACGATTTGGAATGAAATCTCTTTCCATAAAATAATTGCACCTAATACAAATAATGTAAAAGGCTTAGGTAAATCATGTGGTGTTTGAATGTTTTGAATACTTTCGTGCGCAATTATTATGGCAGAAGAAATTAAAAAACCTACTACTAAAAACGTAACAAGTGGTTCGGCTCTACCGTGACCATAAGGATGATTTTCATCAGCTGGTTTATTTGAATATTTGATTCCAAAAAGGACTAAAAACGAAGCAAAAATATCAGCTGTAGATTCAATAGCGTCTGCAATCAAAGCATAGGAATTACCTAAATATCCTGTAATACCTTTAATAAGTGCTAATAAAGTATTTCCTATGATACTAAAATAAGTCGCTTTGATGGCTTTTTCTGTATTCGGCATGCTAAATTTCGTTTGCGATGTACCCTACTCCTCTTATGGTTTTAATTAATTCTTGATCTTTAGAAAGGTTGAGTTTTTTTCGAATTGCATTCATAAAAACATCAATAACTCCGGTATCATATTCAAAGTGAATATCCCAAACGTCTTCAATAATATTAGTTCGGGTACAAACCTGACCTTTATTTTTAATTAAATATTCGAGTAGTTCAAATTCTCTTTGTGTCAAAGATACTTCTTTATTGTCAACAAACACTTGAAATTTTGACTTATCAATCGTAATATTTCCCAGCGTTAATATTTTAATTTCATCTTTAGTTCTAAAATGAATTTTAATACGCTCTAATAATTCTTCAAACGAAAAAGGTTTCTTAATGTAATCATTAGCACCTGCCTTCAAGCCTTCAATTGTTTCTTGAACGGTGTCTTTTGCCGTTAAAAAAATGATAGGCAAATTAATTTTTTCTAAACGAATATTTTTACAAACATCTATCCCTTGCATTTTTGGTAACATCCAATCCAAAAGTACTAAATCAACTGATAACTCAATTGCTTTTTTTAACCCTTCTTCACCATTAGCAGCAGTAGAAATGATATATCCTTCTTCCTCTAAACCTTGTTGAAGAAAGTCTACAATTCCTTTTTCATCTTCAATAATAAGTATGTGCATGAATCTTAAATTATTGTTCCACAAATTTGATTCCAAAGGTAATGATATTCGCATTTAACCCATCATTACGGTCATAGTGACTGAATCTGAAATCGATATTTTTTAACCCGAAGTTCCAAATTTTAGCACTCGTAAAAATATCGGTGTAACTAATTCCAAAACCATACTGATTAGCATTAAAAGTAGACAAATCATAATCTGATGTATAATATTGCTCTGTTGAAACGTGCGTTTCAAAAGGGGCAAAATATTTAGCCTTACCTTGTGTATAATATCGATACGAAGGGAAAACAGTAAATTTATCTGACAATTTAACCGGAATTTCTAAGCTAGCGGTATGAGAAGTTACTCCCCAATCATCCCAATAATATCTATAATACGTTCGGAAAGTCACTCTTTCATTTAAATAATAATTCAAACGAGTACCAAAAGGAATTTTAAAACGCGTTCCTGGCAATCTTTCAATATCATCTGCCAATTGATATACACCCGAATTAATAGACGAATTCAAATAATACGGTATATAAGCAGATTGACCAATATAATAATTGGCTTTATCAGCAAAATAGACTCTTTGATAAGGCGTTGACAACATTCCTGTTTGCGAAAGAATATCTAAAAACACAGAAAATTGCATTTTTTTAGTAGCTACTTGAGAAAAACCAAAAGACGCCGCATAAGAATTTCTATTGGTACCATTCCAGTTTGTAAAATCGGAAGGTAAATAAGAAGTTGATGCATTTCCATTTTGGTCATAAACGGTTACACCTGTAAAAAATCCGCTATTTAAAAAGTTAGAACCGTATTTTGCATATTCATGTAACTCTGTTGGGTAAATAGGGCGCCATTGATCTAAATAAGCATTGACTTTGAAAGAAACTTCTGAATTTTTATCATTAAAAAGTTTAGCAATTCCACCTCCAAAACCTATTGAAGTATAATCATATTCATTAGAAAAAGCTACATCAACATTCCAAACTAAATTTCGATCATCACTTGAATGACTATAATTAGCTACCACCGAAGCATAAACATCTGAAGCAGAAGCACCTGAAGAAGCTTGCCATGGTGTACCTGTAGGACCACCAATTACTCTGTCATCATCATCGTCTCCTCTGCCACCAGAAGCACCAGAAGCATTAAATGGATTGATATTACTAGAAGATGCCGAAGTATATGCTGATATTCCAGCATCAATTGTTAATACAGCATCATCATTTAATGGCATAGCCACTACAATGTTTGAAGCCAAATCTGTTAACTTTTCAGAACCAATACCACCCGAAACAGCAGAATGCAAACCATCTTGTTTGTAATAACTCAATAAAAAGTCAACTTCAGTTGATTCTAAAACACGTTTTTTATAGACAACTTCGGTTGAATCTTTCTGTTGCGAAAAACCCAATGTAGTTATTAAAACAAAAACTATTAGACTTATATTTTTCATAAAATTGTATTCAAAATTTAATTTGGTAAACCCATCACCCATCACCCATCACCTATCACCTATCACCCATCACCCATCACCCATCACCTATCACCCATCACCTATCACCCATCACCTATCACCTAATTACATCCACAACCACCACCGGTTTTTCCTCCATTAGCACCAGAAGCTGCTTCACGATACACTTGAAAAGTAGTTTCGTAGCGTTCCGAGCTTCTTGCAGATAGTTTCATATCGGGATCGTTGATATATTGTTTGTCATATTCTTTTACCGAGTTGCAAGATGCCATTCCTAAAATTACTAACCCTGCTAAAATTACTTTTCTCATTATTGATATTTTTTAATGTCTATATTTTTAGAAACATGAATATTTCCTTTGTCGTCTACTATGATGCAACCTATTCCATTTAATTGGTTGATTAAATCCAATCCCACATCAATTCCCAAAACAAAAATACCAGTGGCTAATGCATCTGCTAATTCCGTTTGTTTAGCAAAAACAGATACGCTAATAATACCACTTGCTGGATATCCTGTTCTCGGATCGATAATATGTGAATAACGCTTACCATTGAAGGTTACATATTTTTCATAACTTCCTGAAGTTTCTACCGCACTATCTTCTAAAGGAAAAGTAGCAAATACTTTATTTTTATTCATTGGATTTACAATACCTACTGTCCAAGATTTGCCATCTGGTTGTGTTCCCCAAGTATTTATATCTCCTGAAACATTAACTAAGCCTGATTTACATCCTTTTATTTGAAGTAATGCTTTAATCTTATCTGCGATATAACCTTGTCCTATTCCGCCTAAGCCCAACTTCATTCCCTTGTTCTTAAGAAAAATGGAAGTGTTTTGAGGATTTAAAATAATGTTTTGATATCCTACCTTCTCAACCGATTTTTTAATTGCTTCTGGTGTTGGCATTTCTTTCATGCTTCCATCAAATTTCCAAATTCTATCCATAGAAGCATACGATATATCAAAAGCTCCTGAAGTTAATTTAGAAATCGTAATTGCTCGCTCCACTAAATCATAAACTTCTTTATCTACTTGAACAGGCCCAATACCTGCATTTTGATTTACTTTAGAAATTTGAGAAGTAGGAATCCAATCTGAAATTAAGTTTTCAATACGTTTTACTTCTGCAATAGCCATATCTGTGTACTGATTGCCTAGAATGGAATCAGAAGCTACAACTGTAATTTCAAAAGGACTACCCAACAAACTTTGTTTTTTCTTAAAAACTTGTTGGCCTAAAGAAACAGAACAGCTTAATACGAATATTGAAATTAGTAATTGTCTCATTTTTTCTCTAATGCATGAATCATTTTAATATACTCTTCAGGAGAAACGTTTTTGAAACCCATTTTACCTAAAACTTTACCTGTTTTATCTAATACAACAACTAATGGAAAACTACCTTCTAAATTAAATTTTTCAGCCAGTTTTCTATTGTGTTCTGTTTGTTCTTTTGATAAGGTGTTTGCTTTTTTTCGAGGAAAATCTGCCTTAACTATAATCCAGTTATCTCCTGCTTCTTTTTTAAAAGCATCTGACTGCCAAATATTTTTATCTAACTTAATGCATGGCGCACACCAATCAGAACCTGAAAAAACAATGATAATATTTTTATCTTGTTCTGAGGCTAACTTTTTAGCTTCCTCAAAATTGTAATTCCAATCTTGAGCAAACGAAATTTGAGTAAGGGAAAAAGCAATTAAAAAAAGTAAATTTCTCATTTCATTTAAATTTATACCAAATGTAACGAGAAAATGAGTTGGATGGTATGTAAATAAACCTAAATTAAGCTAATATTAAGTTAGTTATACAATAACTTGGCTTCAGAAATCACATCGATAAGTATCTTATTATCAATTTCTTCAATAGCAAAATAACGCAACGATTTCACCGTATTCCTTTTTTCATCAACTAAAACATGCTGATTGCTTTTCAATTGAAAACCTTTAGCAAAACCAACATCCAAAAACCCTTTTTTGTGATTAGGAGCTAAATAACAAAACGGTTTTTTCTTGTAATAGAAATAAGGAATCCCCCATTTATAAAGGAGTTCACATGCGTCTAATTCATATTCAACAACCGAAATTACATGCAACATCATGGCTTGGAACTTTTCTGGTTGGCGAAGAATATAAGCTTCTGTAGGTTTCATACGACTACTTGTTTTCTCTAATCAATCGGTTACTATATTGAAACAATTTATAGGTCATCCAACCTAAAATTGCAACGACAAATACTATTCCAAACAAATAACCCATTATAAATGAGGTTCCCTCCTTTTTGTATTCGCCAATTTGAAGTAATGTGGAGGATACACTCAATATAATAACAACAAAAAAGAACAAGCTTAGACCTTTTAAAAAATAACCTACTATTTTCATTTGATTTTTTTTTCAAAAATAACTCAAAAAATGTTTGGTCAAGAAATTATTTATCTTTTACTTTGTATTTCAAAGTACTTTAAAATGGAAAACGAGAAATATCTAAATGACATTAGCGAGATAAAAAATTTGATGAACAAATCATCACGTTTTATTTCTTTGAGTGGATTGTCGGGAATTTTAGCTGGCGTTTATGCTTTGATTGGTGCCTATATGGCGTACAAAACCATATACTTTGATACTTCTACCATGGGCGCTTATCGTGATTTAATCATCTCGGAAGAAGCGGTAATTCGATTATTGGTAATTGCTGCTACTGTTTTAATTTTATCCATTTTAACGGGAATCGGATTAAGCATACGAAAAGCAAGAAAAAGTAATGAGAAGGTTTGGAATACGGCTTCAAGAAGATTAGCAATCAATTTCATGATACCATTAGCAACTGGTGGGTTTTTCATTATCTTTTTGATTGAAAAAAACATTTTAGGTCTTATTGCTCCCCTAACCTTAATATTTTATGGCCTAGCATGTGTAAATGCCAGCAAATATACTATTGGTGATGTTCGCTATTTAGGAATAACCATGATTGCTTTAGGTTTATTATCGACATGGTTCTTAGGTTATGGTCTATTATTCTGGGCATTAGGTTTTGGAGGTTGCCATATTTTATACGGAAGTTTAATGTATTTTAAATACGAGAGAAAGTAAATTCAATTTAGAATTCAGAAAACAGAAAATAGAGAAAAGATGTTAAATTAATTTTCAATTAAAAATCTTTATAATCCATAAACCTTAATTTTTAAACAAACTAATGCTCAACATTATCCAAAATATCAACAAAGCCTTTGATCACCGAATTCGTTTGGGTATTATGTCGATATTGATGGTGAATGAAAGTGCTGATTTTAATATGTTGAAAGAGTTATTAGGTGTAACTGATGGTAACTTAGCTTCGCATACTAAAGCTTTGGAAGCTGAAAATTACATTCAAATTGAAAAACAATTTATTGGTAAAAAACCCAATACAAAATACAGCGCTACAAAAGAAGGTCGTGATGCTTTTACGGCCCATATTGAAGCACTTGAAAAATTAATCAAGAAAAGTTAAACCTATTTTTTTATCTATTTACTTTGAAATTCAAAGTACTTTTAAAATTAGAAATGAGAGATTTATTTATAGAAAAAATGTACGAAATGAGTAAGAAACCTTATCAAAAATTATTTAAGAAAGGTAAAGCTTGGGATGTTGAAATCAACCATTTGATACAATTTCCTAACGATAGCTTAGGATTTCATTTGGGATGCTTTTTACTGAAATACAATTTTGAAATCCAACCCCAATTAGAAGATCATGATGTCATTCACGTGTTAACCAACACCGGAATTTCAGTTATTGACGAAATAGGCATGCAATATTATTTGTATGGTAATGGTAAACGAAGTTTGTATTTACTAATGGTGGTTATAACAGGAACACTCTTCTATCCTACTCGATTTTTGTATTTCAAACACCAATATCAAAGAGGAAAACAAGCACATGAATTCTATGGCTTGAATTTTTATAATATGCTTTCAATTCCACTAAATCACATTCAAGAAACTTTTAATATCAAATAACATGAACAAACTCATTAACATCAGTATGACCATTGGAATTTTATTCTTTATTGGAAAAGAAATTATTAAAAACATATTAGTAGCAGGCAAAGAAAAATTAATGTTTTATGGAAAAAGAAACAATTAAACTACCCTATTCAATTCAAATTGCTTTATTATCATTTTTAATTGGCACATTGTTATTTTTAAGCTATTTCATTTTTCCCAATTGGAATAGTCTACTATTTATTGGATTATTTTATGTACTAGTTGCATTTATATTCAACACAATTGTAATAATTAATCTGGTTATCCAATTTTTCTCAGTGTATTCAAATAAAAAGAGTATTACAACACAAGCGGTAATTGTATTTGCAAATATTCCAATTGCGCTTACTTATTATTCTATTATCATCTATTCAGTACTATCAAAATCACCTTTTTAATCTAAAAATTATGGAAACACATTTTCAACAAGAACCAAAAGTACCGTTTTTTCAAACCACAACCGCTAAAATGATCATGGTTGGAATTCTAACTCTAGTTTTAATCATTCCACTCGCTTTAGTACAAGATTTAATTGTGGAAAGAAGCCAACGCCAAAAAGAAGTCATTACCGAAACTACGTCCAAATGGGGAAATTCGGTTTATTTTTATGGCCCCATTTTAAAAGTGCCGTATAAAGATCCTATGTCGGGAGCCAACAATTACGCGTATTTCTTTCCAGAAACTTTGAATAATAAAACTGAAGTTACCATGGTAAAACCTTTGGAACGAAGCATTTACAAATCGAATGTCTTTACCACAAAAATGCAATTTGATGGTAATTATACCAATCCAAATTTTGCTTCAAAAGGTATTCCTGCTGAAAACATATATTGGAATCGTGCTAAAATATTAATTCGTACAACCAATTTAAAAAGTTTGAAAGACGAAGTAAAAATGAAAATTGGAAATCAGAATTTAGCTTTTGAATCGGTTGCGAATAGTGCAAATGATAGCATTGAGAGTTTAGAAACTCATTATTTTGATTACCAAAGTATACATAATGATGCAAAATTCAACTTTACCATTTCGTTCAACGGAAGCAAGCAAGTAAAAATGGTTCCAATTGGAAAAACTACGGATGCTAAAATGACATCAAATTGGAATTCGCCTAATTTTAATGGAAACTTCTCACCTATTTCAAGAGAAATTACCGATAACGGATTTGAAGCAAATTGGAAAATACTGCATTTTAACCGACCATTTGCTCAAAACTACTTTGAAGTATTACCACAATTAAGTAAATATGCTTTTGCAGTTGATTTTATTACACCAGTTGACGAATACCAACAAAGTGAACGCGCTTCTAAATATGGCTTTTTAGTTATTGGATTAACGTTTTTAATTTTCTTTTTGATTCAATCGATAAGTAAAATTAACATTCATATTTTTCAATATTCGATGATTGGAATTGCATTAATTATGTTCTACACATTATTGATTTCCATAACCGAACACAGTTCGTTTTCATTTGCTTATTTAGTAGCAGGAGCATCTGTAATTGCGATGATTTCCCTTTATTCCATATCGATATTGAAAGACAAAAAATTTCCAATGTTTATAGGAGTTTCATTGAGTGTATTGTATACTTTTATTTACGTAATCATTCAATTAGAAGATTATGCGTTATTAGTAGGAAGCATTGGATTATTCTTAATATTAGCTGCCGTAATGTATTTTTCAAGAAAGATTGAATGGAATAAATGATTTAGAATTTAAAAAAATAACTCCGACAACGTATTGAACACTGTCGGAGTTATTTTAATTATAGTTGTTCTATTAATGACTTCCATCAACTTCAATAGCATCAACATCAATATTTTGTTTCTTTAAAATTCCTTTAACTAAGATTGCAAATAAAGTTAAATAAGCAAAACAAACAACCGCTACAATATACGATTGATGAATACCTATAATATCAGATAATTTACCTTGTAATGGAGGTATAATTCCACCACCTAAAATCATCATAACTAAAAATGCTGAACCTTGTGAAGTATATTTACCTAAACCAATAATAGATAAACTAAAAATAGAAGGCCACATAATACTACAAGCCAAACCACCTGATAAAAATGCATAAATAGCAACTGTTCCGGTACTAAATAATCCAATTAACATTGCAGTTATACCAAATGTGCCAAAAATCATTAATGTTCTTGCAGGTTTATCTTTACTTAAAAAGAAAGCAATAATTTGAATAATAACACAAACGATATACCAATATAAAGGTTTCATATCTTTTCCAGTTATAATATTTACTCCTAAAATGATACCAAATGCAATAATAGGAATTAAAAGTAAAGCTAATGTTTTCTTCATACCTTGTAAATTGAAAGCACTAATAGCTCCTGCCCATCTTCCAATCATTAAACTTCCCCAATACATAGAAATATAAGGTGCAATTTCAGAAGATTGTAAACCACCAAATTCATCTAATTTTAACAATTCACCCAAATTACTACCAATAGCTACTTCAACACCAACATAGGTGAAAATAGCTAACATACCTAAAACTAATTGTGGATATTGCATTGCTCCCCAACCTTCTGATTTCTTTTTTGCAGATGTATAAGAAAACATCAAACCAGCAATAACTACTAATAAAGCCCCTGAAAGCCATAACATTCTGTATTTTTCCAAATCAGAAAAATCAGCTTCAGTATAATTTGTAGTATCTAATTGATACGTTTTAAAAATTGGCACAAAACAAACTGCTAAAAGAACAGTCATTACAACTAATGTTCTCAATGCTTTATTTGCTTTTTCCATAGGTTCATTTGCAATTCCACTAGGTACTTTTTTAGAAAACCAAAATAATGCAGCCGCAGCTACAAATAATAAACCCACACCAACATACAATAAAACAACTTTATTAAGTTCAAGAGCTTTTATTTGTTCATCAGAAACAGATGCAGCAGTTCCAAATAATGCCAATCCAACAATGATAGGTCCAATAGTAGTTCCAAAAGAGTTAATTCCTCCTCCAAGATTTACACGACTTGCCCCTGTTTTTGGATCACCTAGTAAAATAGCGAAAGGATTGGCTGCAGTTTGTTGTAATGAAAAACCTAATGCAACTATGAATAATCCAACTAACATTCCTGCATAAATACTTGCTTCTACAGCAATAATCATAGCTCCAGCACCTAAAGCAGAAAATAATAATCCATAAACAATACTTTTCTTATATCCCCATTTCCCAACAATGTCATTACCTGACAAATCACCTAAAGCAAACAATAATAAAGCACCTATATAATAAGCGGTATAAAAAGCAAAATCAACTAATTGAGATTGAAATTGATCTAAAGAAAAATAACTTTTACAAAAAGGAATAAAAATACTGTTTCCAGCTGCGATAAATCCCCAAAAGAAAAACACTGTAATTAGTGTATACAAAGCGGGATAATTCGTCTTCACTTGATTTACTTGCATAATTTAAGTTGGTTTAGTTTGTTGGTTAAAGTTTGAAAAAATCAAATAATAGGGTTAAATATACATTTATTCAACTTGAATTTAAAAACATCTGAATCTTTTTTTTCTACGAAAACGTTTTCGTGTTAACTAATAAAAAAACCCGATGTAAAATCGGGCTTAAATTTATTTGGCTAGAAGAACGTCTTGCTTTTCGTCTACATAATCTTGTAAATACTTAAATCGTTCTGTTAATTGTCCGTTTTCGGTAATTTTTGCTCTTTGTAAAATTCCGTCTTTATCACCATTAAAAAAAGCAGGAATAACGTGTTTCATAAACATTTCGCCAAAACCTTCACTAGCGTCTTTTGGCAATTCACAAGGTAAATTATCAACCGACATTACCATTATTGAAGCAGGATGTGTATAAGGCACTTCTTTATGTTCACTAGGCAAATAGCCAAAGAAAGGCTCTGCAATAGTGGATGCTTTTAGGGTACAAGCAACAGGACCATCTACATCACATGAAATATCGGCCACTACTTGAATTTTATTATCAGCGGCACGAAGCATATCACGAGTTAAAATATCAGGCGAACCATTTCCGTGGAAGTGACCTGCAATAAACATATCGGCAACTTTAGTAAAACGCTCAAAATCTGAAATATATTCTTGAGGATTCTTATAAAAATCTGTATTATTTAAAACCTGACCATCTTTGCGTCTGTTGTAATCTAAAACGTCTATTTGGGTATATACAGGTTCTGTGTATTTTTTATTCAAAAAGTCGTCAACGCTAACTTGTTTGATTTTAAAACCATCCAAAATCTCCTTGGCTCCCATTCCAACTTTTCCATGTCCAGTAAGAACAATTTTAATATTTGGAAGTGTTTGACGTCTTAATCTAGAAATCAATTCATCTTTACCATGCAAAGTTTCAGCTTTAGGCAATGTAAATAAATCGTATTTAATGCCAAAAGCTCTAAATCCATTGTAAGCTCCTACGATTCCAGCATATCTACCAAAACCAATCAATCTTCTGTTTTCAGCATCTACTATAGTTTCATGGTCATACAACTCAATATTCTTAGCCAATATAGCTTGAAGCAATTTGCGATTGTAAGGTTGTTTTTTTATGGTATGTGAAAAGAAAAAGTACTTTTTATTAGGAATTAATGCCTCAATTGGCACTTCTTTTACTCCAAAAAGAACATCACAATCAGACAAATCTGAAGTTACTTCAATTCCTAAATCTGAATATTGTTGGTCTGAAAACACCCTAATATCAGAAGTCTCAACTTTAACTATTGCTTCTGAATGTTCTGATTGTAAGCGTACTAATTCTTCAGGTGTAAAAACAACTCTTCGATCTGGGGGATTTTTTCGTTCTTTAATAATTCCGAATTTCATAGTATTTTTATTGTTGTAACCAAACGTTGTGTTAATGTTACAAATATAACATTTTAAAAGACTTTATACAAACTCTTTTTTAATTGAAAAAATGGTAGTAATTTTGAACCACTTTTTGATACGTAATAAAAGTCTGCACACTGAAAACTGCGACTGAAAACTCAAAAAAGGGGTCGACTGGTTTTGACAGCGAGTGGAATTGATTAGTAAGCACGTCGAGCGTTGTATGTTTAGCTCGTAAATCCAAATGTACGAACTTATAAACGGCGAAAATAATTACGCTTTAGCTGCTTAATCCGAATTATAGTACGATTTGCCTAGTTCCAACAAGGTTGGAAAGCTAGATTCTCCTCAAAAGCCTTGGTTTATGGCGTTTGGTTTAGGGGAACCGTAAAAGTAAACCTAGAGAAGGTAATGCTTTGAATCCTTCTTGACAACTGTAAAGCTAAGTTTAAAGTGGCGGTTTTCAGCCTTGCTTTAAATCGAAAATTCAACAGAAAACTAAGCGTGTAGAAAGCTATTTGATTGCTTGTTTGGACGAGAGTTCGATTCTCTCCGACTCCACTAAAACAAATTCAAAACAGACTAAAAGCCTGTAAATCGTATGATTTACAGGCTTTTTTGTTTTTGGTACTATTCAAATTATCTATTAAATCTCAAACCATTGGTGGTAAAATCGGTTACCCGAAAAAAAGTAAAATTAGGGTAACCGATTTTCTCGCAAAACCAATGATAGCAAGCAGTTCAAAAGATGAACATCTTGACAAATGAGGATTAAATAATTATTTTGAATAACATTAAAGTCACCACAAAATGAAACACAAAATGTCAATACTTTTCTACGTGAAAAGTTCTAAAGCATCAAAAAATGGTTTACTTCCCATTTATCAAAGAATAACAATTAACGGCACTCGTATTGAATTAAGTACCTCAAAGTTTGTAGAAAAAACAAAATGGAATACTGCAGCAGGTAAAATAAAAGGTAATTCTGAAGAAGCTAGACTAATTAATAGTTACCTTGATATTTTAAATGCAAAAGCATATGAAACTGAGAAATGGATGGTAAACAATAACCAGGAAATTAATGCTCAAACCTTCAAAAATAAATTCTTAGGAGTTGAGGAAAGACAACGTAAACTAATGGTTATTTTTGAAGACCATAACAAACGAATGAAAGAACTAGTTGGAAAAGAATTCTCTATTAACACTTATAAGAAGTATGAAACAGCGTTAAGCCACACCAAAGAGTTTTTAAAACATCAATATAACCTTAATGATATTTCAATAAAACAAGTAGATATTGCATTTATCAATGATTTTGATTTCTACTTGAGAAACACAAAAAACTGCAATAACAATTCTACAATAAAATATATTAGAAACTTTGGCAAAATAGTTAAGCAGTGTTATGTAAATGGTTGGATTGAAAAAGACCCTTTCTTAAATTATAAAGGTAAAGTAAAAGAAATTGAAAGAACTTATTTATCAGAAGATGAAATTGAATCTTTGCTTAATAAAGAATTTAAAATAAAACGATTAGAGTTAGTTCGCGATATGTTTATCTTCTCATGTTTCACTGGTCTTGCGTATATTGATGTCTTCAATTTAACAAAATCTAATGTTGTAATTGGTATAGATGGCGAAAAATGGATTTCAACTCACAGACAAAAGACAGAAACAGCTTCAAAAATTCCAATCCTTCCTGTTACACAAATGATTATTGATAAATACGAAAATCATCCACTATGTATTAACGAAAATCGACTTATACCTATTTTATCAAATCAAAAAATGAATGCATATCTCAAAGAACTGGCAGATATTTGTGAAATTGATAAAGAGCTAACTTTTCATATTGCCAGACATACATTCGCTACTACGGTAACACTTACTAATGGAGTTCCAATAGAAAGTGTGAGCAAAATGCTAGGTCACAAAAACTTAAGAACAACTCAACATTACGCTAAAGTTTTAGACAGAAAAGTAAGTGAAGACATGAAAATTTTAAAAGAGAAATTTTCGAACAAATTAAAATTAAAAAGCTCTTAATTCATTCAATAACATTCTAATAAGTTTAGTATTCAATTCTTGAATTGAATACTAAACTATTTGATTCCTTTTAAAAGCTTATATAGTTTTGTTACAGAAAAATAAATCATGTCAGAGCAAAATAAGCAAGAACGAATTAGAAAAATATACCAAATGCTATTTGAAATGGCTTCTGGAAATCTTCAATTTCAAATTGCTAATTTAGATGAAGAAGATGAAATTGATCAAATCGCTCTTAAGCTAAATGAAATTTCAAGTAATATAAAAAATACCTTCCTTAAACTCGGTCATGTAATTCCTCAATTTACATATCAAAACTTAGTACAACATACTTTTATTTTAGATAAAGAATTATACATTTTGAGCTTTTCATCGAGTGTACTAGACACTTTAAAGTTAAGTCAGCAAGAGCTTTCAAAACTTAAATTTTCAAAAATAATTGCAAAACAATCTATTAATGATTGGAAAACAATAGAAAATGAAATTGTTACTAACAACATATTTCATATTACACTTCAATTACACTTATTAGATAAAAACAATCAAATCTACCCCTCCTATTTTACAATTTCATCTTTATTAAACTCTAACAAAATTGTAATTTCTGGAATCACTACAAATATTGAAGATTATACAAATTATAATATTGCTAATAATAATTTAGCATCCTCAAAAAAAATTGATAGTAATACTATAGTTCAAAATGTTTATAATTATATAATGAATCATCTTGAAGAACCTCTACCTTCTGTAAATGAACTAGCAAAAATGTTTGGAACAAACGATTTTAGACTAAAAGCTGAATTTAGAAAGCATTTCAATATTAGTATTTATAAATGTTATACAAATGAACGATTAAAAAGAGCAACTTATCTCATTAAAAGAACGAACATTCCATTGAAAGAAATTGCTTTTATAAGCGGATTCAATGATTACAATAATTTTTCCAAAGCATTCAAAAAAAAGTACAATTATGTGCCTAGTGAATTGCAAAGAAGTCTACATGAAGAAGATTAGCATTTATTAAGCCATACTTTTTCAACTAAACTAAATCCCGATTTAACTACTTACAATTATTTGTTTTTCAAAACTTTACACAACAAAAAAAAGTATTATGGAGAACAAATTAAAAAATATCTTAGTTATCATCATCAGCTACTTGTATGTCTTTTTATTTGTGTATGCTGCAATTAGTAAAATACTAGATTTCGAAACATTTATTGTCCAATTGGGACAATCACCATTGTTAAGTGCCTATGCAAAATGGATTGGAATCCTAGTCCCAACAATTGAAATAGTAATTTCGATTCTACTATTAGTTCCTAGAATTAGATATATTGGACTATTTCTAGCCTTTGGATTAATGATGATGTTTTCCACCTACATAATCATAATTTTAAATTATAGTGATTTTATTCCATGTGCCTGCGGCGGTGTACTCTCGGAAATGGATTGGAACGAACATCTTATTTTTAATTTTACTTTCGTTGCTATTGGTGGAATAGGAATTATTCTCGATACGGATTTAAAATTTTCAATAAAAAAGCAATTCGTTCAATTAATGAGTGTAAGCCTTTTAAGTGCTTTTTCTGTTACGGGATTATATCTTTTATCAGAGAATGAAATGCATAGAAACAATAGCTTCGTAAGAAGATATCCTCATCATCCTGTTGACGATTTAAAAGGAATTCCTCTAAAATACAATTCCTACTATATTGCAGGATTTGACAGAGGAAAAATAATTCTTGGAAATAGTACTGCGCCTTTACATTTGCTAGAAATTGATACAACATTAAAAAGTATCAAGGAGGTAAAAATAACTATTTCTGACAATAAAGATTTTCAGTTCTCCTCTATTCAATTAAAAATAAAATCACCTAACTTTTATCTAGTAGATGGATCAGTCCCAATAATTTATAAAGGCGTTACTTCAAATTGGAATGCCAAAATATTAACTACCAAATCCAGCAATTTTTCTCTTTTAGAACCTATTACGCCTATCGACTTCATAATAAGAGGAAGTCATTCAAAATCGGGTGAACATATATTAGGACAACTTAGTACATCCAAAAATTACAAAATAATTGAAACAAATAATGTATTAGAAAAAAGAATAGACGGCATATTTGATACAGATGGTTTACTACTTTACAATGAACAGCTTAATAAAATTATTTACACTTATTACTATAGAAATCAATTCATCATCACAGATTATCATTTAAACAAAACTAAAACAATTAAAACAATCGATACTGTGAGTCAATCCAATCTTGAATTTGCCTACACAAAGGAAAACACAGAAAAAAAATTAGCAAAGCAACCAAATACAATTAACATATACGCTGCAACATCTGGGAAATACATATTTATCAAATCTGACAGACTTGGAAAGTATGAATCCGAAATCATTGCCAAACAAGCTAGTATTATAGATGTATATGATATTGAAAAAGGAACTTACGAATTCAGTTTTTACTTCTACCACTACAACAATGAAGAAATAAAAACATTTAAAATTTATAATAACCTCCTAATTGGTTTAACCAATAAGCATCTTATTGTTACAAAATTAAAACCAAAATACTTCAAAATAAAATAATAAAAACATACTTGGCCAGTTTCAGGGGAAGATCGAAAACCTGTTAACAGAGTAGATCACAACTATAATTTTATACATTATGAGAACTAAGTTTTTAAAATTCGGTTTGCCAATAGCTGTTTTTGCTTTGGCAATTGTGGGAGCTTTTGCATCGCAAAAAGCAGACAACAAAGTTTTAGCTCCTGAAACAGGTTGGATTAATTATCCAACACCTTGTAATGTTTCAGTTTCTTGTAGAACTGAAATAGGACCTGTGTGCACAATGTTCCACTTAGGACAAGAAAGACAAGCGTATGGAAAAGTAAATCCAAACGATCTTACTTGTTCTAAGGTACTTTACAAAATACCTTAATCATTAATAAAGGTGTCGCAAAAGCGACACCTTTACCTTAACTAACATCAAGTAAAACACCTACTCCATCCAGCTCGCTTTACTTTTACCTTTCAAATAATAATCCAGCCAATCCTTGACTTTATTTGACAAATCTTCTTGATTCTTTTTATCCGCTAATACATGACCTTCATCCGGATATAGTAGTAAAGTACTCTTTTTATCCAAACGCCATAATGCATTATGCAATTTCATTCCATTTTTCCAATCCAATTGTAAATCACCACTACCCGTCCATGTTAGAATGGGAGAAGAAATATGCTGCACATTTTTTAAAGGCGAATTCCTTTCAAATTCATTACTATAAAAAGGTATAGGCATTCGCATTTGATCATGCTCAAAACGCCACATATTAGATTTTCCATGACCATCAATTGTCAAATAATGATCGAGCAAATCAATAAGAGGAGCACCTATAATTGCTGTTTTAAAAAGTTTCGATTTTCCCATAATGTAAGCCGTTTCATATCCCCCAAAAGAATGACCTAGCAATGCTATAGCATCAGAAGCTATAGGATATTGTTGTACAACAGAATTAACAGCAGCACTAACACAATCCAATGCATCATCACCAGGTGAATTTAACCCATAAGCTATATCTGGTAATAATACAAAATAGCCCGAACTTACGTAATTAGAAATAGTAAAACCCCAATCACTTAAAACCGTCGGGTATGAATAATCAAAAACCTCTTTCGATTTTTTCTCATATATGACTACCAACAAAGGATATTTTTTTTCGGCATCATAATTTTCAGGATAAAACAAAGCTCCTTTCAATGGTTTTTCTTTTGAATTGGTATAGGTTACTAATCTTGATTTACCCCATTCAAATGTCTCTTGTTGTGTATTCGATTGATGTATTAATTGTTCACTTCCATCACTATTCACAACAAACAACCTTGGTGGTAAAATGAAATTTTGCTCTAAAAACAAAAAAGATGTAAAATCCTTTGTTGTTGATACTAAATGAAATTTACTCTCTCGTTTAAACAATGTTTTAATAACACCGTTCGGATACAATAAGACAAAACCTTGTGCAAAGGTTTCTTCGTCTACAGTTTGTAATAAAAGTGGACGCTTAAGGTCATGAACTATTGACAAAAACCCAAAAGAATAGTAATTAGGTGAAGCAGGTGAATACGGCTCATAAACGCGATAAATAGTTTTTGTAACTGCACCATTTGTCAAACGCTTCTTGGAAGTACCATTTGGCGCTATAAACCAAACATCATATTGGTCATGTATAATAACTTTAGAACCATCCATTGTCCACGATGTCCTATATGTTGGAGGAAACTGCCCAGCACGATCATAGGTAATTTGATGAACAGGGTAAGATAAATTACATGTTAAACACAAATGTGTTTTTTTATAAATATCATAAATCCACCAAGCTTTGTCTTTAAAATAAGTAATGTATTTTCCCGTAGGTGAAATAAGAACCTGATTTTCTAATGTGGTCTGACGGTCAGATAATAAATCTTTCTCTCCAGTAGCTATATTTTTTACATATAGTGCCACCAACTCATTACTACATTTATAAATGGGTGCCAACTCATCAGGATGGTATACCAAAGCATGTTTTGTATCACCAGTCAATATAGAATTGGGATGTGCAGAATCTTCAACTGAATATACCCTATTCGCTAAGATATCCCATTTGTACCACTTCAACGAACGATAATAAGCATCATTATTACTTTTTGGCGGAATTGTCAAATCTCCCGACTTCCATATTTGAACCTCCTGATTGGATACAGCTGCTAAATTTTCCAGTGGTTGCTGTAAAGTAAACAATACTGCATCACTTTGTTCTGGTAAATACAAATTTATAGTGGTCAAATCATAACCTTTAGGTAGTAAAGTCTCCGAAGCTTCTAAAGTAAATTTATTAACCTTTTTATCGAATCCTGTACTCCAACAAATCGCAACAGGTTTTTTCAAGTCATTAGATAGATTTCGTTCAAATTTAAAAAAAGCCAAGCGAGTTCCTGAAACATCCCAAGTGAGAAAACTATATAAGTAAGAAGAATCCTTTACAACTATTACCTCAGCAAGGGTTGATTTCAATGCAACAACTTTAACGCTTTGTGATGAGCCTTCTTTAGTAACTAGAGCAATGCGTTTGGCATCGGGACTTACTTTATAAGAAACTATATCATGAATGAAAACCGAACTTTGGTTTTTCAAGTTTAATATCCGCAAATTAATAGTCGCTTCTTCTTTTTTAAAAACTAACAAATAAGAACCATCACCCGAATACAAATAATCAACAATCATTTTATCTATAAATAGCTTTCGTTCCTGTTTTAAATCAAACAAGTACAAACTATCCTTTTTATAATAGGAAAACCAATCACTTTTTGATGAAAAAGTAGCCCAATTTGCCTTTGGAAAACAAAACGATTTTTTGAAAGTAGTATTTTTTAAAAAAAGAGTATCGGCTTTTTCATACTCCAACCCATAACTTACCCAACGACCATCTAAACTCATTAAAGTTTGATTAAACTTACTCCACAAACTATAATCCGTTTCTGTTAATTGTTTTTTATGCTGCGAAAATACGGTCGTTATCAACATAAAAAATAATAATATAAAATACCGCATAATAATTATTTTAAAATTCCCCTAACCCACCCCTTTTTACCTTTTACATACCAGCCCCCCTCAATTATCTAAGGTAGCAACTGCATTAATAACCTGGATTCTGTGGTAATAAATTAGAATTTAATAGTAGTTCTGAAGCGGGTAAAGGCCAAAGTAAATCTTTTGCATCCCAACCCGGTTTAACACTCAAAACACTAGATGCAAATCCAGTACGTTTCAAATCAAACCAACGATGTCCTAACTCGGTAAAAAATTCTCTATTTCGCTCTTCCAAAATTGCATTCAATAAAGTTGCTTGACTAACAGCTGTTGTGTTAGGTAGTCCTGCTCTATTTCGTATCACATTCAAATCATCCTGCGCTCCTACTAAATCACCCAATTGCGCTTTAGCTTCGGCACGAATTAAATAAAGCTCCTCTATTCGAAATAAAATTGAGTATTCAACAGAAGATCCTGTATTGCCTTGTTCTTTGTATTTATTAGCATAATACCAACTATTTGCACCATCGGTAACCGTTCCAATCCAATTCGCACGACGCAAATCTCCTGTTTCAAACGATGCAAGTAATGATGAGGTCAACGCAAAAGAAGGTGGCGGACCACTACTAAATATAAATGTTTGTGCTTCTAAAGTGTTGGAACCTGAAAATTGGGGCAATAACTGCCACAAAGTCCCTGCACAATTCTTTAAGAAAACAGAATTCAAATCGGTTTCAATTGTGTAAAGCGAAGTATTATTTAAAACCTCATCTGCATACAAAACTGCTTGTGACCAATTCTCACTGTAAAGTTTTATTCGCGATAACAAAGCGTAAGCTACACTTCTGTTAGGTCTAATTCGCTCAGGTACAAAATAGGATTCTGGTAACAAAGTCACAGCCTGTTGCAAATCAGTAGTCAAAGCAGCATAAACATCCATTACAGCTAATTTTTCTATATTACTATTTACTTGATAATCAGTTGTTATAACATAAGGTATCTCACCATATAAATTAACTAAATAAAAATGCAAATAAGCCCTAATAAAATAGGCCTCTCCTAATAAACGCTCCTTAGAATTCAAACTAATTCCTGTTGAATTAGAAACTCCTTCAATAATAGAATTAGTTGCATAAATCAAATTATAGGTAGCATTCCATGTGAGCGTTACTGTTGAATTAGAAGGAAGTAAATTATTCTGATAAAACTCAAATGCGGGCAAACCTCCTATTCCATAATAATCCAATTCATCAGCATAATTCCCTAGTAAACAACTTAATCCATTAGACGTTCCCGTAACTAACTGCTCACTTCGCAACTTGGTGTAAATGTGAATCAAGGCTGCATCAGCAGTAGCTTCATCTTCAAAAACTATAGGTCCCGTCAATTGATTTGAAGGCAAATCTACAGCTACAAATTCTTCACAACTTTGCGAAGCAAATCCTATAAAAAGGAAACAAATCCAAAAGGATAGTTTATTTTGAATAACTATTTTCATAATTGTTTTTTTTAAAATTAAAAAGTCAATTGCATCCCTAAAGTCAATACACGTAATGTAGGTAACTGACCTCTAGATTGATTTTCAGGGTCTGCTCCGTTAAATCGTGTGAAAGTCAATAAATTCTGTCCTTGAAAGTAAAGTTTACATTTAAAATTTTTCAAAATAGAATTTGGCAATGTATACGAAAAGGATAGATTTTTCAAACGTACATAAGAAGCATCACTATAAGCCGCATCACTTCGTGTATAATAAGAATAAAAAGCATTTACAGCCGCACCATTAAAACCAGCCGTGTAGAGTTGTGTGGGTCCTGTATCGCCTACTTGTTGCCAATGATTCAATACAGAGTTAGGCATATTACTTGAAGACCCTGGTAAAGCAGAAATTGCATTGCTGTTAACCCCAATCTGTTTTACAAACTGAAATAGAAAATCCAGTTCCCAATTTTTATAACGCACATTGTTTTGCAATCCTCCAAAATAATCGGGTGAGGTATCTACAATCTTTTGACGATCTTCTAAATCAGTCAATAATCCATCACCATTAAAATCTGTAAATTCATAAATTCCAGTAGTTGGGTTAACCCCAGCAAATTCATAGACCTTATAAATTCCTAGAGGCTGACCAATAACATATTGATTCGCATATACCGAACCCTCTAAATCGGGAAAAGCTATCAACTCATTCTTAGGTAATGTTAAATTGACAGATGTAGTCCAATTGAAATCTTTCTTTGAAAAATTTACACTTCGAAAAGTCAACTCTAAACCTCTATTTTCGACAGTGGCATCTAAATTAGCTTGCATGGAATTAAAACCTGTTGTACCGGGTAAAGGAATTCCAACTAACTGATTCGAAGAACGATTTTTAAAATAAGCTGCAGTTATAAAAATAGCGTCATTTAAAAATCCAGTTTCTAATGCTACTTCAAATTTTTTATTTACTTCCCAACTAAAATCAGGATTAAACAAACGGTCAGGTACCAAACCTATAACACCATTATAACCAATACCACTTGGTGTGTAGGTATTTAAAAACTGATAATCCCCTATTTGATCACTGCCCGTAGTACCGTAACTAGCTCGTAATTTTCCAAAACTTATAAACGGAAGTTGGTTTTCAAAAAAGTTGGTTTTACTAAACAACCAAGCAGCACCTACAGCTCCAAATGTAGCAAAACGGTTACCAGGTCCAAAACGGCTTGAACCATCTCTACGTCCAGTTAAATTCAAAAAATATTTGTCTTGTAAGCTATAATTCAAACGACCAAACAATGCCATATAACGGTAATTGATTTCGGAATCGTTCATGATTTGAGTAAATGAAGCAGCCGACAAATTGTCTAACAAAGCATTACTCGAAAATCCTGCACCATAAACCGCTAACTGAGTCGCACTTCGCTCTTGAAAAGTACTCCCAAGCAACATACTAACTTTCCCATTACCTAAGGTCTTTTGCCAATGTATTTGGGGTTCTATACTCCAAGAATTCTGTTGAGATTGATTAACCATGGTAGACGAAATAGCACTGGTTAATCCATAAGCGGGATTATAAATAGTCGACGGACTTGTACTAGACTCTGCTACTCGGGTATCACTATAACCAAAAGATGATTTCAATTCTAAATCGTGAAGTATAGCATAAGAAAGGGTACTTCCAACGGTTAAACCTTTAGTAGTTGTTAAATATCTTCCATTCAACAAACTCAAAGGATTATCCCAAGTGCCGTTTTCCCAATTCAAATTCCCATCAGCATCATATAAAGCAGGTGCGTTGGGGGCTAAAGTTGTTGCCAATCGAGTCAAATCGGTACTAAACAAGTTGTTTTTATCCGCAACATAATTACCCGACATATTCATTTGAAACTTTTGGTTATCAGACTGATGGGCAATATTGAAATGAACGGCACTTTTACCATAACTAAAATCACCTGGAAATACCGTGGTCTCATTAAAGTGTGTCCCTCTTACCATAAACTGAGTATTTCCTGTTCCTCCTGAAACACCTAACGAAATATTTCTCGTTAGAGCTGTTACTCCTATCAATTCTTTTTGCCAATCAGTATAACGGTTAGGATCCCAAGTACCATTAATATCATACGCCCAAAACGGATAACTACTTATGCCATCATTAGCAAAGGCTTCTTCACGCATGGCTAAATATTGCGGAGTATTCAATAAATCCAGTCTTCGGCTGATTGTACCAGCCCCAGTATAAGTGTCAATAGTAAATTGTGTCTTGCCTTTTTTTCCTTTCTTAGTGGTAATCAGTACTACTCCATTAGCTCCTCTAGAACCATAAATAGCAGTAGCATCAGCATCTTTTAATACTTCAACGCTTTCAATATCGGAAGGATTAATAGCATTCAAAGGATTTAAAACTCCTCCCATAATAGAACCTGATATAGCAGCATTTCCCAAACTCTCCGATGAAAATGGCATACCATCAACCAAATACAACGGCTGATTGCCTTCGGTTCGAATACTATTCACTCCACGAATTTGTATATTAAATCCACCTCCTGGAACACCCGTAGCCTGCGTAATATTTACCCCAGCCATTCGTCCTTGCAATGTAGCCAAAACATTGGTTACGGGTTGTTGTTCAATAGCTGCAGCTTTTACAGTTACAATACTACCTGTACGCTCCTTGTCTTTTACAGTATAATAACCTGCATTTACAATCACTTCTTTAAGTGTTGTTGTGTCTTCTTGTAGATTAATTTTAATTATAGTCCTGTTGTTAATTGGTACTTCTTGTGTTTGATATCCTAAATAGGAAAACACTAAGACATCACTGGGTTGAGCAGTAATTTGAAAGTTACCACCAATATCGGTTAACGTTCCAGTTGTGGTTCCTTTGATAACAACGGTAACACCCGAAAGCGTACCCACGTTATCGGAAACAGTTCCTTTGACAACCGTATTTTGTGCTTGTAGTATAGCTGTTGAAAAGACAGCTAGTGAGAGAATAAGTTTGGGCAATAGTTGTGATGCCCAATACCTAAAGAATGCATTTTTATTCATACTTTTGTGTTGGTTAAATGAAACATTGGTTTTGTTTGCTTTAGTCCTCTAGCTTGTTTGCCGACGGTTCAGGGGACTTTTTTGTTAGCCACGAAGGCATTGATTATCATGTTTGAATTCATGTAATCATTTGACATACTATTTTGTTTTACATCATAGGCATTTTTTTTAAGGTTTCTAAGTTGAAAAGTGAAACTGCCGTTGCTTAAAATAGTACAGCGCAGGCAGTGCCCTTCCAAACTAATTAAAATGTTAAATGAGTTATTTGCGAAACTTTGTAAAAAAAGCAGTGCTAAGAATGAATGTTGAGAAGTGACTTTTAGGTATAAAAAAAAGGCATGGAACTCAACAAATCCGCTATCAAGGTACTGGTATACCGAACACACGAATAAGTGAGCCCACGCCAGTATTGACGTGAGCATCTGACTTATCATCTCGTGTGTTTAAAAATTACCAGTTTTTGATAACGAGATTCTAAGCGAATGCTTCAATTTTTTTTTTGAAGAATCGCAAATTTATTAAAAATATTAAACAAATATAAGTAAAAAAACTGAATGTGGTTTTATAAACCTACAATATTTTTTCAAAATGTAATGAAATTGCCATTAAAAATGAGTAATGATTGATAAAGATGAATTTTTAATTCTTTTTGGAAAGATTATAGAAAAGCATAGAATTGAACAAAATCTAAGCTACAGACAATTAGCTCAAAGATGCGATATTGATCATAGTAACATTAGCAAGATTGAAAAGGGTGAAATCAATATCACCTTAAATACTATTCTTGAATTATCAAAAGGATTAAAATTACAACCAAACCAGCTATTTGATTTCAAAATTGATTTAGACAAGGAATAATTTTATTTATCTAAGATTCAAAGGTATTATTAAAATACAAAATGTATATAAAAGACTTTTGAAAGTCAAACTCAGCCAAGAACTTTTAATATATGAGATTAATTGATATATCACAATGGCCTTCTGGCGATCAAAGGTTCGTTCCTATTGGGAAGAGAATTAAAAAAGTGGTATTACATCCCGAAACTTATGATTTGTTTTATTTTAAAGAACCAAAAGAAAAATATCCATGGGAATTTTGGAATGAAATTATTGCATATGAAGTTGGAAATAAGTTAGGTTTTAATGTACTAAAATATGAAGTTGCTACTTTAGACGGTATCGGCGGATGTCTTTCAAAATCAATGACGGAGGATTTCACTCAAGAATTAATTCATGGACAACAAGTCCTTTTAAGAATTTATCCAGAGTTTGAAACAAAAAGAGGAACAGACCATACTTTTCAACTAGTTGAGAGTTTCTTTAAGTCATTAAAAAAAGAAGAGGAAAAATTAATTATAAACGATTTTATAAATATGCTTGTTTTTGATTCAGTTATAGGGAATAGGGACAGACATCAACAAAATTGGGCAATTATAAGAGAAATCAAAATACAAATTAGACCAAATAAATATTTCGGGTTAAAAAAAGATACAAACTCACCCATTATTACTAGAACTGTTCGATTTTCTCCACTTTTTGATAATGGCAATTGTTTAGCTTATAATATTATTGAAGAAAATTTAGATAGTTTTATAAATGATGATTATAAATTAGAAAAGTATTTATTTGGAGAGAAAGCTGTATCCCATCTAAAATGGTTTGGTGCTGCAATGCCACATATAGAATTACTAAAACATATAGCAAAAATCTATCCAGATGCAGTAATTAATTCTATAAAAAAAGTTGATGAAAATTTTAACGAAAATATAATTAACGATATTGTTTTAAACATAGATAATGGTATTATCTTTGCAAATGAAAAATACTTCCTTTCACCAAAAAGGAAGGAATTAATAAGTAAATTAATAACAATCAGAACAAAAAAACTTTTACAGGAATTCTTGTAATATGATATTAAAAAAAATCTATTTAAGTTGGAGACCAGGCAAAGGAGATGGTCGATTTTTAGTAGGTGTCTTTTCAAGAGAAAATTCATCAGGGGACGATATTGTATTTAAATATCAATCCGATGAAGTCAAGAAAGCTAGTAACAAAGGATTTTATAACTATCCCGAGTTTCCAGACTTTGACAAAGAATATCGTACCAATCTAAAAACAGCTTTATCTTTGAGATTGATGCCAAAAACTAGAGCGGATCGAAACAATTATTTATCTTTTTGGAACGCTAACATTGAAGGTCTAGATTGGTTTGATGAATTAGGGTTTACACAAGGAGAGTTAGCAACTGACACCTTTGAATTTCTTGCTGAATATCCAAAAAAACACAATGGTGTAGGAGTTAATTTTGTTTCAGACATAGCTGCCCTATCCCATTTAAAATTAGATTCAGATTGCGTAAACATAGGTGATAAATTAAGATTTGAACTTGAGCCAGAAAATCAAGTTGATAAATCAGCGGTAAAGATTTTCAAAAATTCTGAATGTATAGGTTACGTTAAAAGAGGTCATAACTTATTTTTTCATAAAGTCAAAAACGAAGAAATTGACATAAGGGTAACGAATCTTGAAAAAAATGGAAAAATGAAACAAATATATTTTTCAGTAAGAGTAATATAATTTTATTGCAATCAATATTAAAAGATGCCAATTGGCATCTTTTTTTTTATTATACAAAAACAAGAAATACTATATAATTTCGCTTTTGCATAGTAAAATTCCAAAAACGCATACCAAAAAAGAATTGATGTAACTAATTTAGCTTAGTTTTTAAATGAACATGTTATATTGATAATGGAAGTAATTAGTTTAGTTATTACAGGTTTACAGACATTTGTATGAGATTTAAAATATAAGAACGTAGGGATATTTTAAAGTCATGATACGCGGATAGAAAACTATTAAAACAAAGTTGATTTTTTTAACAATACCGATGTTTTAATCATTTAAAATAAAAAATAAAAGTTTTGAAAAATATGAAAAAATGGGATAGTTCAAGAACGTATGCTTTAATCATGTTCATTGGTTTAGTTATTCTTATTTTACAGCTGATTTATATCTATTTTGATATTAAGAGTTGAAATGGGAATCATTTTTTATTTTAATCAAATTAAAAAATGAGTATTTATACGTATTGACAATTTGATTTGAATAATTTAATTTAGTATCTACTTTAAATTTTAAAAAATCCTTAACCATTTAAATCTAAAATACTATGGCACTAAAACCTGGACCTAAAAGAATTGCTACTTCTACAGGACAACCTGATAAAAGACAACGAGATAATAAAAATACACCTGGTAACACTCCTTCTTTAAAACCACCTGTACCTAAAAAGAAATGATTAAATACATAGTAACGAATGTCATAGAATTAAAATAGATGCCATAAAAAAGTTATATATATTTGATGATGTTTAATAGTTAGGCAACATACTAAAAGAGCCTACACACTTTCAAGCACATTTGTTTTTTGCCGACACGCAAAGTCCAAACAAAAAACAAAGAGAGCTTGAATTTTGCCAACACTGACTAAAAATAAAATGTATGAGAACAACACAAAAAAATCAAATATGTGGCCAGTAATACTTGGATCGGGTATAGTTGCTCTTCTTCTCAAAGCACTATTTGAAGACGAAGAAGAATCAAATAGAGAGATAAAGAAACGAATCTTTATCAGTTTTGCTATCGAAGATGAGTAATATAGAGATTTTTTGGTGACACAAGCAAAAAACGAGCGTTCACCCTTCACTTTTGTAGATATGTCAGTTAAACAACCTTGGGACGAGAAAATATGGAAACAAAAGTGCCGCACCAAAATCAAAACTTGTGATGGTATGATAGTACTTTTGAGCAAAAACACTTGGCATTCTAGTGGTACAAGGTGGGAAATAAAATGTGCAAAGGAAGAAGGAATTCCAGTTATTGGTATGCATATAAAAAAGAATGACCAAGGCTCTATCCCACCCGAATTGAAAGGAAAAAAGTTAATTACATGGTCATGGGACAACTTAGCAAACGTGATAAAAAAAATATAAAATGGGAATTTATAGTAGTACATACTTGAAAAACTTGGCAGCTACAAAGCAGAAGTTATTTGAAACTAAAATGTTTAATGCTCGCAACGTACCAATAACAACAAAATTTGATATTTTCTTATCTCATAGTTTTTTAGATAGAGAAGAGGTTAAAGGGTTATATCAAGAATTAACAGATTTTGGATTTTCGGTTTATGTTGATTGGATAGTTGATCCACAACTTGATAGGGCTAATGTTACCAAGGAATCTGCGACTCTTGTTAGAAGCCGAATGAAAAACTCCAAAACACTTCTACTTGCTATTTCAACAAATGCTACATTGTCTAAATGGATACCATGGGAATTAGGTTATGTTGATGGAAATACAAATAAGTGTGCCATAATTCCAGTATCCAAAGATAGCATTCCGCCTAAATCTTTTAAAGGCAGTGAATATCTAGTACTCTACCCGTTTATAAAAAAATTACCACTGAAAGACACTAAGGAAGATAAGTTATGGGTAATCGAAAGTGAATTTTCTTATTCTCAATTCGAGTCTTGGTTAAGTACAGGTATAATTATGGAAAACCGTAACGTAAATATTTTCAATATATGAGAAAAGCACTTGTCGTAGGAATTAACAACTATCCCAATGCGGAATTATATGGTTGTATTAATGATGCAGCCGCTTTCGGGAATACATTAGAAACCAATGGTGATGGCTCACCAAATTTTGATGTCAGACTCCTTACAGATGTTCAGACAAAAGGTGAACTAAAAGGACACATTAAAGATTTATTTTCAGGAGATTGTGAAACAGCATTATTTTATTTTTCAGGTCATGGATTCTTTGATGAAACAGGAGGCGGAATTATTGTAACACCCGATTTCACTGCCAATGACGAAGGAATCTCTATGGATGATATTCTTCACATTGCAAATGAGTCAAAGGCTCAAAATAGAGTAATCATTTTAGACTGTTGTCATTCAGGTTCTTTTGGAAATCCAAAAATAACGGGTGGAAAAAATGCACAGATTGGAGAAGGTGTTTCAATATTAACCGCAAGTAAAGCAGATGAAGCTTCCGTTGAAATCAATGGTCATGGTGTATTCACAAATCTTCTTTTAGATGCAATGCAAGGCGGAGCAGCAGACTTGAGAGGGCACATTACGCCAGGAAGCATTTATTCATACATCGACCAGGCACTTGGGCCTTGGGACCAACGACCAGTTTTTAAAACCAATATCACAAGGTTTACATCATTAAGAACAGTATCGGCACAAGTATCCCCAGAAATTTTAAGGAAATTAAATCAATATTTTTCTTCCCCAGAAGAACGCTTTCCACTTGACCCTTCTTTTGAATTTACAAACGATCCTTCGATAGAACACGAATTTGTTGAGCCATATGCAGACGAGAAAAATGTATCTATTTTCAAAGATTTACAAAAGTTGGCTAGTGTTGGATTAGTTGTTCCAGTTGACGAGCAGCATATGTATTTTGCTGCTATGCATTCGAAAAGTTGCAGATTAACAGCTTTGGGCTACCATTATTGGAGACTTGTAAAAGACAAAAGAATTTAAACATTAAATAAAGGAATTATGGCAGAAAAAAAAGTAATATTCATTGCCTTTGCAATTGAAGACGAAAGACAAAGAGACTTTTTAAAAGGTCAATCATTAAACACCAAATCACCATTTGAGTACATCGACATGTCGGTTAAAGAACCATATGACAAAGACTGGAAGGATAGAGTGAGAACAAGAATAAAGCGCTCAGATGGAGTGATTGTATTGGTAAGTAAGAACTCTTTAAAATCTAGCGGTCAAAAATGGGAAATTCAATGTGCGAGAGAAGAAGGAAAGAAAATTAGAGGAATTTGGGCATACTCAGACGACCGTACGGACTTAGAAGGTGTTTACACGAGAGTTTGGACTTGGGACAATATTAAAGACTTTATTGATTCACTATAATGTCAACCCTTCACAATCATACACGTTACCAAGCCGCACGATCCAACGATCAAACAAAGCTTGGCGAAGAATGTGTCTGTCAAACCTCACGAAAAAAACGAACGAAAAAGAAGCACGATTGCCTAACAGGCATGGATGTTCCACAACTAATAAATATTAAAATTATATTAAAATCCAAAAAATGCGTTTTTCAAAATATTGATAATTAGTTAATTATCAAAAGTTGGTTTCAAGTAGAATAATTAAATTTATTGAAATTGTAGTTGTGCAACAAGCACAAACGTTTGGCTCAATTACGGGTGACGAGATTAATTAAACATTCTACCTCGAATCAACTTTTGCGATGTATTGAGGGTTTTGTACTAATATATCCGCTACAAAACGTTAGTAACAACCTCTAAAAAACTGAAATAAATGATAAATAAATGGACATCTGAATTGAAAAATGCAGTTGAAAAATTACAAATAAATTATTCTCTTGATAATAAAACAATAATTAACGAAGATGATT
Organism: Flavobacterium cyclinae; assembly: GCF_021172145.1. Classification (NCBI taxonomy): domain Bacteria; kingdom Pseudomonadati; phylum Bacteroidota; class Flavobacteriia; order Flavobacteriales; family Flavobacteriaceae; genus Flavobacterium; species Flavobacterium cyclinae. Next base: position 1,484,220 of record NZ_CP089095.1, on the reverse strand, counting down.
TAAAATTTGGCATCAGACAAAATCTTCATAATGTTTCAGAAGAAAATGATATGTTGATTAAACCAGAAGTTCCGTGGTATGACGAAAGTTCAGAAAATAAACAAGTTAAATTTTATTTTGATCTAGCAATATTAAAAAAATCAATTTTTAATTTAGAATTCAGAAATGCAACAATGAATAATAAAGGTTATTATTATAATGACATTTCACTAGCCATAATGTTGAAATTTGCAAAGCCTAATTTTAATCTTTCAGAAATAGGTGAAGATTTAGATAAACTTAAATTGTTTTCAATTCAAACTGCTAATGATGCTAAAAAACAGAAACCAGTTCTAGTAATAGGGTGTTCAGACGTTCTAATGTATGATAAAGCTAGCGAAGTTTTAGCAAAAGAATTGAAAAGATTTAGTGATGATTTTTTAAAAAGAGCAGAAATAATTATTTTTTCACCCAATAAAATAGAAATTTTATAAAAATGTTCAAAAATGATAAAAAACTCATTTAAAGAAATTTAAATGTTTTTTTAAGCACATTACAAGTAAACAATGATGTCAACAACAAATAACCTAGATTGGAAAACCTACGAATCAATTACAAAATATATCTATGAAACTTTAGGTAGGCAATCTGGAGTTACAATAAAAGGTTATGGTAGTACTTGCAAAGTCCAAGGGAAATCTGGTTTAAATCATCAAATCGATGTTATTACATCGCATGCAGATGGTAGCAATACTTATGAAACTGCTATAGAATGTAAATTTTGGAAGGAAAAAGTCAACAAGGATGTCGTGATGAAGCTAGCACAGATACTTGAAGATACCGGAATTAGTAAAGGAATTATTGTTTCAAAAAGCGGTTTCACACGTGATGGTATTCAATACGCAAAACATAAAAATATAGGGATAGTTCACCTTCGGGAATATGAAGAGAAAGATTTGCAGGGTAATAGTCATCAAATTGATATTGCAACTCTTGATTTGAACATCAAGATACATAGGACACGGCCAGAAATAACAAGTATTGCCATAGGTGCTAATAGGAAAATTGAAATTAAACACGAATTCGATTATTTCCCTTATATAGTAATGCTTGAGAGTGGAAATCTGATTCCTTTTTATGACTACGTAAATGATTTCAGAAAAGAAATTAATCGTATAAATGACAAAACTAAGCCGTTCATTAAAAAGTATAAAATTACAGGTAGCAAGTTAATTAATAATCAAACCGGAGAAAACCTAGATTTAGATGAAATACTGTTTTCGGGTCAAATTACTGAAAGTGATGATAATCGAAATTTAAAGTATACTATTGTTGATAAAGTGTGGTTATTAATAAAATCTATTTTTGAAGGGCGAACCTTTTCTTTTTCGGAAAATGGTTTGATTATAGAACATAAAAACGTATGAATCAAAAAAGAATCTTTGACACTTTAAAAGGCATATTAATAAAATCCCAAAATTATCAATCAGATGTTGATAGTTTAAGTAAATATTCTTTTTAACGACTCCCCTAACAACATTCCTATTGATAAACTTAAAAAAGAAGCATTTTTTACGAATAAAGTTGATATCAAAATCACTTTTAAATTTTAAAAAACTCAAAGAGATAAAGATGTGCTAAGTTAGTTCAAATAAATTAAAAATAGGTATTTATACGTAATTGTAATTTAAATTATTAAAGCTAAATTAGCTATTAAAATAGCTTTTCCTTAAATTCCTTCTTGCTATAGTAATTTGAAATTCTATTTTTAAAATAAACAAAAGAATAATCAAACTCTAATGAAAATAATTTAATAAACATGAAACTGTTTTAAATAAAAAAAGCGACAACTTATGGATGCCGCTTTGAATGTTTTCACAACGGAATAATCCTTATTGTGAATTGCTTCAAAATTATAATACAATATTACAAAATAATTTTTAATATCCCAATACGGTTTTCCGTAAAATAAATTATTTTATTTTAATTAAGTTTAAAACCAAAATAAATAGAATGAAAAAAATATTAGGTCTAGATTTAGGTACTACATCAATAGGATGGGCTTTTATTAATGAAGCCGAAACAGATAATGAAACATCAAAAATAATAAGTGCTGGAGTTAGAATTGTTCCTCTTACTACTGATGAAGAAGCGGATTTTAAAAAAGGAAATACAATTTCAATAAATGCGAACAGAACTTTAAAGCGTGGCGCTAGAAGAGGCCTACAACGTTTTAAACAAAGACGAAGTGCATTATTGCAAACATTTAGAGAAGTAAATTTTATTTCATCAAATTATGTTTATGCAGAAACAGGCAAGAAATCCACTTTTTCATCTTATCAGTTAAGAGCCAAAGCAGCTGTAGAAGAAGTAACCAAAGAAGAACTGGTTCAAGTCTTGTTAATGCTTAATAAAAAAAGAGGTTATAAAAGTAGTAGAAAAGCAAAAACAGCAGATGAAGGTGATGCTATCGACGGAATGAAAATTGCAAAAGAAATTTTCGAGAACAATCTCACTCCTGGCCAATGGATTTATAATTCTTTACTTAAGGGTAAAAAATTTGTTCCAGATTTTTATCGTTCTGATTTACAAAAAGAACTAGAAAGAATAATTAAATTTCAAAATAAATTTTATCCTGAAATTTGTAATGAAAAGTTATTAAATGAAATTAAAGACAAATCTAGAACAGTCACATCACAATATTTTTCAAAAATTTTAAATATACCTCTAGCTGAAAACAAAGGAACTAGAGATGAAACCAAATTACAACATTATAAATGGAGAAATGAAGCTTTAAACAATAAAGTAGACTTAAACGCTTTAGCCTTTATTATTACCGAAATCAACAATCAAATAAACCAATCTAGTGGATATCTAGGCGCTATTAGTGACCGAAGTAAAGAATTATACTTTAATCAAGAAACGGTTGGTCAGTTTTTATACAAACAACTACAAGATGATGCACATACCAAACTTAAAAACCAAGTGTTTTACCGTCAAGATTATTTAGATGAATTCGAAAAAATTTGGGAAATGCAATCAAAATTTCACCCTGAATTGAATGATAAACTTAAATCAGATATCAGAGATATTACGATTTTCTATCAAAGAAAATTAAAATCACAAAAACACTTAATAAGTAATTGTGAATTTGAAAAAGGTCATAAAGCTATTCCCAAATCTTCTCCTCTATTTCAGGAATTTAGAATTTGGCAAAATTTAAATAATATTGTTATTAAAAACGAGATAACAAAAGAAACTTTTTTATTAGGTGATGAACTAAAACAGCAAATTGCAGATGAGCTTCAGTTTAATGATAATTTAACTGATATTCAATTAATGAATTTTTGTGAACTGAAAAAAGGGAGCCATTCTGTGAATTTTAAAAAAATAGAAGGAAACAGAACGAATACAGCGCTCTATAAAGCTTTTGAAAAAATTATTGAAATAGAAGGTTATGACTTGAATTTTTCTAAAATGAATGCATCTGAAATTAAAAAGAGTACTTCTAAAATTTTTGAAGCTACGGGTATAAATCCTGATATTTTAGAATTTAATTCAACTATTCAAGGAAATAATTTTGACAAACAGCCCTATTATCAATTATGGCATTTACTTTATTCTGCAGAAGAAGATGAAAGCCTAAAAAAAAACTTGATTACCAAATTTGGTTTTAAAGAAAGTCACATACCTTTTCTTTTAAACCTTAGCTTACAAGCTGATTATGGAAGCCTAAGTGCAAAAGCTATCAAAAAAGTCTTACCTCATTTGATGGACGGTCATGTTTATGACAAGGCTTGTACTTTGGTAGGTTATAATCATTCATCATCATTAACAACCGAGAAAAATAACGATAGAATTCTAAAAGACACTCTTGAATTACTGAAGAAAAACAGCCTTAGAAATCCTGTAGTAGAAAAAATTCTAAATCAGATGATTAATGTCATTAATGCCATCATTAAAGACCCTATAATGGGTAAACCCGATGAAATTAGAGTAGAATTGGCTCGTGAGTTGAAAAACAACAACGAACAGCGTAGCGAAATGACAAAAGCTATCAATAAAAGTACAGCTGAACACGACCAGATTAGAAAATTATTACACACTGAATTTGGAATTAATCGCGTCACTAGAAATGACATAATTCGTTATAAACTTTGGAGAGAATGCGATGGTATTTCGATTTATACTGGTAAACCAATAGAACCCTCAAAACTATTTACAAAAGACTATGACATTGAACATATTATTCCAAAATCTCGTTTATTCGATGATAGCTTTTCGAATAAAACGATTTGTGAGCGTCAATTGAACATCGATAAAAGCAATAAAACTGCTTATTCTTTTCTTCAAGAAAAGTTGACTCCGGAAGAATTTGACCAATTCGAAAAAAGAGTAAAAAATTTATTTGGAAAGATTAGCCGAACCAAGCAAAACAAATTATTGATGGCTGATAATGAAATTCCAGAAGGATTTATTGACAGACAATTAAGGGAAACACAATATATTGCAAAGAAAGCCAAAGAAATCCTATTAGAAGTTTCCAGAAATGTAACCGCAACCATTGGTAGTGTTACTGATAGACTTCGTGAAGATTGGGAATTGGTAGATGTGATGAAAGAACTCAATTGGGAGAAATATGAAAAGTTAGGTTTGACCCATATTGAAGAAGGTAAAAACGGAGAACGCTTATATAAAATTAAAGATTGGACAAAACGAAACGACCATCGCCATCACGCTATGGATGCAATAACTGTTGCTTTTACTAAACCCGCTTATATTCAATATTTAAATAACTTGAATGCCCGAGCTAATAACGATAAAAAAGGAAATTCGATTATTGGAATTGAAAACAAATACTTAAAAAGAGATAAAAATAATAAGCTTCGATTCATCGAACCAATGCCAAATCTTAGAGAAGAAGCCAAAAAACAACTCGAAAGTATTTTGATTTCTTATAAAGCCAAGAACAAAGTAGTTACCAAAAACAAAAATGTGACTAAAAAAAGTGGCGGAACGAATCAGAAAATTCAATTGACACCAAGAGGACAATTGCACAAAGAAACAGTTTATGGGAAATTGCAACAATATGCCACCAAAGAAGAAAAGGTAAATGCCAATTTCACTGAAGAAATTATTCAAAAAGTAGCTAAAAAAGAATATCGAGAAGCCCTTTTGAAACGATTGGCAGAAAATGATAATAATCCTAAAAAAGCCTTTACAGGAAAGAATGCTTTAAATAAAACGCCTATTTATATTAGTTTAAAAGACAATATTATAGTTCCTGAAAAGGTAAAAATAGTTTGGTTAGAACCTGATTATACCATTCGAAAAGATATAACACCTGATTTAAAAATTGACAAAGTAATTGATATTGGTTTAAAAATGACACTTCAAAATCGCTTAAATGAATTTAATGGAGATCCCAAAAAAGCATTTGTCAATCTAGACGAAAATCCAATTTGGCAAAACAAAGAAAAAGGTATCGCTATAAAAAGAGTGACAATAAGTGGTGTGAGTAATGCGCAAGCTTTACACACTAAAAAAGACCATTTTGGTAATGAAATTTTAGACGAAAACGAAAATCCAATTCCTGTAGATTTTGTGAGTACAGGTAACAATCATCACGTAGCAATCTACAGAGATGTAAAAGGGAATTTACAAGAAGAGGTAGTTTCATTTTATGATGCTGTAGTTCGAAAGAATCTTGGTTTATCGATAATTAATAAATCTCACGAAAAAGGCTGGGAATTCTTATTTACTATGAAACAAAACGAATATTTTGTTTTCCCTTCGGATAGTTTTAATCCGCAAGAAATGGATTTATTTAATCCCGAAAATTATCATTTGATTAGTCCTAATATGTTTAGAGTTCAGAAGTTAGGCTCAAAAGATTACACCTTTAGACATCATTTGGAAACGCAATTATTAGATGATAATCAATTAAACAATATAGCTTATAAGAGAATAAGAAGTCCAAAAGAATTATCAATGTTATTAAAAATCCGCATCAATCATTTAGGTCAAATTGTTCAACTAGGCGAATATTAGCTATGATAAAAAGAACTCTTTTTTTTGGCAATCCCGCTTATTTGAGTACCAAAAATGAGCAAATTGTAATCTCTTATCCCGACAAGGAACAAGAAACAAAAACCGTCGCTATTGAAGATATTGGAGTAATTGTTTTAGAAAATCAACAAATCACTATTACGAATGGTTTGTTAGAAAAACTGACCAATAATAATGTAGCCTTAATCAATTGTGATCAATATCATTTGCCTATTGGTTTATTGATGCCTTTAAGCGGACATACCGAACAAACAGAGCGTTTTAAAAATCAAATTAATGCTTCTGTTCCGCTGAAAAAGAATTTGTGGCAACAAACTATTAGTTCTAAAATCAGTAACCAAGCTGGACTATTAAAAGAAAAAGGAATTCCCTGCCGTAAAATGGAAATTTGGGCAAAAGAAGTAACATCAGGAGATGCACTCAATCACGAATCGAGAGCAGCGGTTTTTTATTGGCAAAACCTCATCCAGATAGAAAATTTTACCCGAGGACAAAAAGGAATCCCTCCCAATAATTTATTGAATTATGGTTATGCCATTCTTAGGGCGATTACCGCAAGAGCAATTGTTAGTTCCGGAATGTTACCCACTTTAGGCATTTTTCATCGCAACAAATACAATGCGTATTGTTTGGCAGATGACATTATGGAGCCTTATCGTCCTTATGTGGATTTAATTGTTTGTCACATTATGCAAACCGAGGATAATTATGACGAATTAACAATCGAAATCAAAAAACAATTATTAAGCATTGCAACCATAGATGTGTATATAGACGGAAAGAATAGTCCTTTGATGGTTGCGATGAGCAGAACTACACATTCTTTACACGAATGTTTTGAAGGAAAAGCAAGGAAAATTTTATACCCTATTTATGTATGACGAACAATATACCCGTTTAAATCAATATAGGAGTTTGTGGATATTAGTATTTTTTGATTTACCAACCGAAACACGCAAAGAGCGTAAAATTGCCAGTACATTTCGCAAGAACTTATTGGACGATGGCTTTTCTATGTTCCAATTTTCAATTTATATGCGATTTTGTGCTAGTAAAGAAAATGCAGAAGTACATACCAAACGAATAAAAAATAAATTACCCGAACATGGCAAAATTGGCGTAATGCAAATCACCGACAAGCAATTTGGAATGATGGAGCTTTTCTATGGAAAAAAACAAATAGAAACAGATAAACCTTCTCAACAATTGGAATTATTTTAGTCATCAGGATTAAAAAAACTCATAACCACTTAATTACCAACATATAAAACCTACTCTTTTTTAATTTCAAAAAAACTCATAACTACCAACATATCAAACGATTATATCGCGGTATGTTGGGAATTATAAGTAAAAATACAATTTTGAAAGCAATTCACAACAAGATGCATTAGTTGCAAAAGGTGAAGCGGTTGGGAATTATAAGTAAAAATACAATTTTGAAAGCAATTCACAACGCAATTGGAAAAATATACCATGATGTTCAAGTTGGGAATTATAAGTAAAAATACAATTTTGAAAGCAATTCACAACTATCCAATGTCCTTTTTTCGTGTGGTTTCAGTTGGGAATTATAAGTAAAAATACAATTTTGAAAGCAATTCACAACTCAAAGCTTATCGAGTTTCCAAGTCCGCCAGTTGGGAATTATAAGTAAAAATACAATTTTGAAAGCAATTCACAACTATACCATGCAGCGTATCGTAGGTTTTCATGTTGGGAATTATAAGTAAAAATACAATTTTGAAAGCAATTCACAACAGTAAAAGACCATTGCTAAGTGATTTGCGGTTGGGAATTATAAGTAAAAATACAATTTTGAAAGCAATTCACAACACACCCCGCAACTGAATTAAAGCCACATTGTTGGGAATTATAAGTAAAAATACAATTTTGAAAGCAATTCACAACTTAACCGCTGTGTATTGTGATAATCTTTTCGTTGGGAATTATAAGTAAAAATACAATTTTGAAAGCAATTCACAACATACTGCATGTCCTTCGATATGGAAATGGAGTTGGGAATTATAAGTAAAAATACAATTTTGAAAGCAATTCACAACTAATTGATTCAGCTAAAGCAGGTAAAAAAGGTTGGGAATTATAAGTAAAAATACAATTTTGAAAGCAATTCACAACTAAGCGGTGGAACTACTCAAGGCGTAAGAGTTGGGAATTATAAGTAAAAATACAATTTTGAAAGCAATTCACAACTTTTGAGTGGTGTGTTGGTAGTGTTTTGAAGTTGGGAATTATAAGTAAAAATACAATTTTGAAAGCAATTCACAACGAGCGTTTAGCATCGCTGAAAGATAGCGAAGTTGGGAATTATAAGTAAAAATACAATTTTGAAAGCAATTCACAACTAATCAAAAACCAAATACAAATATGAACAGTTGGGAATTATAAGTAAAAATACAATTTTGAAAGCAATTCACAACTTGAAATGGAAGCAGAAGCACGCAAACGAGTTGGGAATTATAAGTAAAAATACAATTTTGAAAGCAATTCACAACTTCTGATATTACTTCCATTCGTAAGAATAAGTTGGGAATTATAAGTAAAAATACAATTTTGAAAGCAATTCACAACAAATACGCATTATACAAATACAATAAATCTGTTGGGAATTATAAGTAAAAATACAATTTTGAAAGCAATTCACAACTAAATAAACTGAATGATGTCGGCATCTTGCGTTGGGAATTATAAGTAAAAATACAATTTTGAAAGCAATTCACAACAAGTTTTAAAGCTTTGTTTTCGGCTTCGGCGTTGGGAATTATAAGTAAAAATACAATTTTGAAAGCAATTCACAACTCTTGTGCTGTTTTACCTTCAACATACAAGTTGGGAATTATAAGTAAAAATACAATTTTGAAAGCAATTCACAACCGTAAAGAAGATATGCCAAAACGTATTACGTTGGGAATTATAAGTAAAAATACAATTTTGAAAGCAATTCACAACTTGATTGGCATCGAGAACACGAACAAAAGTGTTGGGAATTATAAGTAAAAATACAATTTTGAAAGCAATTCACAACTGCATTAGCACCAGCATCTTCTAAAGCTTGTTGGGAATTATAAGTAAAAATACAATTTTGAAAGCAATTCACAACACCACTTAACATAGTTGAGTTATATAGCTGTTGGGAATTATAAGTAAAAATACAATTTTGAAAGCAATTCACAACATGTAAGTAGTTAAATCTAGAATCCCTGTTGTTGGGAATTATAAGTAAAAATACAATTTTGAAAGCAATTCACAACTTGCTGAGGGATTTATGTCGGCATTAGTAGGTTGGGAATTATAAGTAAAAATACAATTTTGAAAGCAATTCACAACTTGTTTAACAGCCATACCTACGAATGCAGCGTTGGGAATTATAAGTAAAAATACAATTTTGAAAGCAATTCACAACTAAACCTAACTTTAAAAAATAATAACAACAGTTGGGAATTATAAGTAAAAATACAATTTTGAAAGCAATTCACAACCAGAAGCCGGTGTTGGTGCAGAACCACCACGTTGGGAATTATAAGTAAAAATACAATTTTGAAAGCAATTCACAACTGACGTAAAATATATAAACGGCGTACCCGAGTTGGGAATTATAAGTAAAAATACAATTTTGAAAGCAATTCACAACTATGGACGTGCCTCTATTAATTTCTACCCTGTTGGGAATTATAAGTAAAAATACAATTTTGAAAGCAATTCACAACAGTATGTATAATAATCCTAATACAAAAGCAGTTGGGAATTATAAGTAAAAATACAATTTTGAAAGCAATTCACAACTAGGTTCTAAAACATTGGTAGTTGATATCAGTTGGGAATTATAAGTAAAAATACAATTTTGAAAGCAATTCACAACATCCGCGCCCTGGAGTCGTTAGGTTTTAAAGTTGGGAATTATAAGTAAAAATACAATTTTGAAAGCAATTCACAACGATATTATAGCAAAACAATATTGGGAAAAAGTTGGGAATTATAAGTAAAAATACAATTTTGAAAGCAATTCACAACAGAAACAAGTCCGAACCCCTCAAAACAAAAGTTGGGAATTATAAGTAAAAATACAATTTTGAAAGCAATTCACAACAAGGGAGTTGTTAGTATTCCTATTTGTGAGTTGGGAATTATAAGTAAAAATACAATTTTGAAAGCAATTCACAACAACTTACACAAGTGGTTCTCCTTTAACAAGTTGGGAATTATAAGTAAAAATACAATTTTGAAAGCAATTCACAACCGTCATTAACTTGTTTTTGAAATACTTTGGTTGGGAATTATAAGTAAAAATACAATTTTGAAAGCAATTCACAACTTTAAATTTGACAATCCTTTTGAAAAATTTGTTGGGAATTATAAGTAAAAATACAATTTTGAAAGCAATTCACAACTACTGATATCGCTTGGTTCTGCGTTTTCGTGTTGGGAATTATAAGTAAAAATACAATTTTGAAAGCAATTCACAACTTGCGTAAAAGTCGTTTTCTTCTCGCTCTTGTTGGGAATTATAAGTAAAAATACAATTTTGAAAGCAATTCACAACTTATTTTGTTTAGTCCTAAAGCGAAAGTAGGTTGGGAATTATAAGTAAAAATACAATTTTGAAAGCAATTCACAACTAAATATTTGCCATTCCTCCTTCTATTTGGGTTGGGAATTATAAGTAAAAATACAATTTTGAAAGCAATTCACAACTACTTACGAGCAGATGCTTGAAGTAATACAGTTGGGAATTATAAGTAAAAATACAATTTTGAAAGCAATTCACAACTGAGCTTACAGGCTTACAGGTAGAAATCCCGTTGGGAATTATAAGTAAAAATACAATTTTGAAAGCAATTCACAACGGAGGAACAGGAAAAGACGAGCTTATAGAGTTGGGAATTATAAGTAAAAATACAATTTTGAAAGCAATTCACAACTATCATTAGTTTTATTAAACTTCAGAGAAAGTTGGGAATTATAAGTAAAAATACAATTTTGAAAGCAATTCACAACGTAAGCGGTCAAACATTTGAGGAGCAATTCGTTGGGAATTATAAGTAAAAATACAATTTTGAAAGCAATTCACAACGGCAGCTTGGTTTATTATTGATGATTCTGAGTTGGGAATTATAAGTAAAAATACAATTTTGAAAGCAATTCACAACCCAATGGACGGAGTAACGCCAAAAACAAAGGTTGGGAATTATAAGTAAAAATACAATTTTGAAAGCAATTCACAACTGTAATTCCTAATTCATCAGCAATTTGTTTGTTGGGAATTATAAGTAAAAATACAATTTTGAAAGCAATTCACAACGATGCACAAGGAAATCCAAAAGCAGGAACAGTTGGGAATTATAAGTAAAAATACAATTTTGAAAGCAATTCACAACCTGGTGGGAAATTGATTACTTGTATCATTGGTTGGGAATTATAAGTAAAAATACAATTTTGAAAGCAATTCACAACGGTTCTTTTGATAATTATATCAAAAACAATGTTGGGAATTATAAGTAAAAATACAATTTTGAAAGCAATTCACAACTCAATTTGGAATAATGGTCGCCAATTAACAGTTGGGAATTATAAGTAAAAATACAATTTTGAAAGCAATTCACAACAAGGCTCGTATAAAACTATTTTTCCTATTGTTGGGAATTATAAGTAAAAATACAATTTTGAAAGCAATTCACAACGCTCGCTTTGTAGCTTCATTCCACTTCCAAGTTGGGAATTATAAGTAAAAATACAATTTTGAAAGCAATTCACAACGACATCCACATCAAAAGCTATCAGTTAACTGTTGGGAATTATAAGTAAAAATACAATTTTGAAAGCAATTCACAACCGTCTAAGAACGTAAAACCATTGTTCCCGAGTTGGGAATTATAAGTAAAAATACAATTTTGAAAGCAATTCACAACACCAATTTGATAATGCCTGAAAGTGGTAAAGTTGGGAATTATAAGTAAAAATACAATTTTGAAAGCAATTCACAACTGGTTTATACTTATGGCATCGTTATACAAAGTTGGGAATTATAAGTAAAAATACAATTTTGAAAGCAATTCACAACTAAACCAGCACTTGCGCTTACATCTGGATAGTTGGGAATTATAAGTAAAAATACAATTTTGAAAGCAATTCACAACGCAGTTGGCTCAACAATGGCACAAAACCAAGTTGGGAATTATAAGTAAAAATACAATTTTGAAAGCAATTCACAACAACATGTTAAACATAAACTTTAACGGCTTGTTGGGAATTATAAGTAAAAATACAATTTTGAAAGCAATTCACAACTCGATAGTCGCCATTCCTACATTTATAGTAGTTGGGAATTATAAGTAAAAATACAATTTTGAAAGCAATTCACAACTGATATTCTATAAATTTTTCCGCAATGGCTGTTGGGAATTATAAGTAAAAATACAATTTTGAAAGCAATTCACAACTTTCTTCTGGATTTGTATTTTGTTGAAGTGTTGGGAATTATAAGTAAAAATACAATTTTGAAAGCAATTCACAACTGTAGATTTACACAACCGATTGAAAAAGCGGTTGGGAATTATAAGTAAAAATACAATTTTGAAAGCAATTCACAACTCTTACTGCGAAATGATTTTTAAGAGTTGGGTTGGGAATTATAAGTAAAAATACAATTTTGAAAGCAATTCACAACCAGTAAGCTGCATTTTTTCTAATGGAGCCGGTTGGGAATTATAAGTAAAAATACAATTTTGAAAGCAATTCACAACTTTTATTTTCAAAGTAATAATCTTTTCCATGTTGGGAATTATAAGTAAAAATACAATTTTGAAAGCAATACATAAAATATTAAATTACGTAAAAACACGTATTGTAATTTATAAGATAACTAATTAAATTTATTTAAAAAAAATTATGGCAGCAGCAACATTTAATGTAAATATCAATGGGTACTACAGAGACTCTAAAAAAAATGGAATTCCAAATTTAGAGGGTGTGTATTTTGTATATACATCAACTTACAACCCGCAACAAAACACAGTAACACTTCACAATTTAATTTATATTGGAGAATCTGATCATGTGAATTTAAGAATTCAAAATCATGAAAAATATGATATTTGGAAAATGTATCTACAACCAGGTCAGGAATTATGTTATTCAGTTGGTCAAGTAGTTAATGATGATAGATTCAGAGTAGAAGCCGCTTATATCTTCAGACACAAACCACCAGTTAATACAGAATATGTAAATGCATTTCCATTTGATCAAACAACTGTAAACTCATTAGGTGAAACTACTTTTATTGATAGACTTTTCACTGTTTTTCGTACTTAAATAGTAGGAATTAAATTAATATTATCTCGTATAATAAGGCAAAACAAACTTAATAAACCAATTAGGTAATTTATCTGTTTTTAACTCCATACTGCCTTTATAAACCTCTGCAATCAATAATTGTTCTTTACCTGAATTATCAAAAAGATAAGCACGATAACAATGTGGAAGTGCTAAATGTAAGTTTTCAAGAGTTCTGTAGTAACGATCAATAATTTTATCTTCAGCAACTTCATGCCCTCCTTTTTCAACACGATTATTTACTCGGGATACATTTACCTCTGGACTATCTATACAAACAAAATACAAATAAGCATTGTAACCTAAAGAAACAACGTGCTTAATTTCGTCAATTTTTGAAGTATGACTCATTACTGTCTCAAAACTGAACGACTTATTCTGAGTTATTAAAAGATGTCTAATAAAAGAAGCTATAAACGCTCCTTCATAACTATGTGTTTCTTTGGAAGCATCTACTATAAAATTTTCTTTAACAAAAACATCGATAACATGACCTTCTTCAGCAGCTTTATTAAATAATGTTTGGGAAGAATCTAAAGTCATAAAAGCATCTAAATCATCTTGGGTAGCGTCTAAGCCAATCTCTTTCAAATCAATTAAACCTGATTCTGCTAATCTTTTTTCTAAAATATCAGCATTAATAAAGAAACCAGTATTGTAATTTTTAGAGAACTCATGAAAAAGTGTACTTTTTCCAGACCCGTTTGGCCCTGCAAAAATGCGTATTTTTTTATTACTTGGCATGTAATACTAAACCTTTCTCTATTTTAAACGGTGTGTCAACTGAAGACTCAATATGGTTTTTAATAGTAGTATTACCATCTGCATCTTCTTCATATACTATACCATCTTTAATATAGGAAACAGACAAACCCAATGCCTTTGAACCACTAAAGGCTCTTTTAGCTGAAACTCGTGCTGCTTTAACTAAAGCCTTGGTTTGAGATACATCTTTTCTAAAAACTATTTTTGACATAATATACAGTTTGAATTTAACTTCATTGACAATACAAATATACTGAAATAGTAACAATAAGTAATAACACCTAAACAATATATTCCTATTGCTAATTTAACGTATTTATTTAAACATTTGTTACAAATTAGATGTTAAATAGCAACAGTTTTGTGGATAATTTTTAAACTATATTTTTTTTAAAACAATTCCAGCTTCGTCACTTCGAGTATTTTGCATTTGTAAAGCCCAGGGCATTACAAATGCAAAATGTATCGAGAACTGTAGAAACGAAAATTAATATTGTATATAAATTTTATAGAATTACACCCAATTAATAACAAACAGCAAATAGTAGTAAAAATACCTATTTAATTACATAGAAAAACGTATTAATTTAGTAAACTAAATTAGTAAATCATGAAATGGTATGAAGTAGCTTTTATAATAATTTTTGTGATAGTTGGAGCTTATCTAAGAGGCAAAATCTATGAACATAAAAACGGATATTATCGTTATAAGAAAAAGAAGTAGTCCAAATTTTAAATTGGTAAAACAGAAAATAGACTCCTAAACGCTATCAAATGTAGAAATAAAAATATCTTTTAGAGAGTAGCTAATAATTAAAAAGGCAATTAAGCTAAATATTTAAATTTCAACCATAAAACACCAAATAAAGCGACAATATAATTCGGGAATTTTAGTATTCAATTCGGGAATTACACACAAAACAACTTCTTTTAATGAATTATCAAACATAGATTTGCGAAACAACCAAATCTAACTAAAATTGAAATGAAAAATTTTTCAAGTAAATTAATATCCGAATTAGAAGAACAAGTAGAAAACATTAAACAAGTAGAAAAAGATCCAGTCAAATATTCTGAGCAAGCTATAAATTGTACCATTATAGCATTAGAAAAATTAAAATCCTTCTTCAAAAATTATCAAATAACAGATAAAAAAGAAGAGATTGAATTCTTCAAAGAAATCAAACCAAAAATTACTAGTAAACTAATTTATTACAATGATATCTATACTATAGAAATCAACAAACCAACAGGAGAAGACAAAAAGCAAATAAAAAATTTCTACAAGAAAGAAATTAGAAAAAGATATAACTTCTTTTCTAAAAATGCAGAAATATATAAGTACTACAGAACAAATAACAATTATTTGGACAAAAAATATTTTACTATCAGAAAGTACGATATTAAACTCACTCTTGAAAGTTATTATTTTCAATCAGACAACAATTTTTCAACGTCTCATGATTACTTATGGGCAAAAATTATAGCCAATGAAAAAATCATTTCTTATTTAAAAGAGAATCTCAACAAAGCGTTGAAAAATAAAACAGATAACATTGTAAATCAAAACATTAAATGGACAGCTAGTAAAGTAGCTTTAGTAGAACTCATTTATGCCCTACACAATGAAAGAGTAATAAACAATGGAGATATTAGTCTAAATGAGCTGGTAAAGGTGGCAGAAACTTTTTTCAACACAGAAATTAAACAACACAATAGAATATTTTTAGAAATAAGAAATCGTAAAACGATTGAAAAAACAAATTTCTTAAAAACAATTCAAGAAAACCTAAACAAAAAAATAATACAATTGGATAAATAATAAGCGGCTCTTCTAAAACTAAATAAACGACTTCAATAGACTATTGCTATCTTTTATCTTAGAAGAACCGCTTACATCTAATTATTCATTAGTTTTAATACCACAAACTAATGAAGCTACTATTCTATCCCCTACACTATTTTCATCACCTAAAAAGGCTCCATAAAGACTTGTTATCAAAGAATCCCAATCAGGGTCAGTATTCTTCTTTGGTCTACGCTTACTTTCATATGTACTATATCGGGCAATTGATGTGGCACTCAAAATAATGGATTTGTCAGATACTGATAAAGTGGATGAAGTAATAATTTCATTTTCAAATTGGATGATATATTCCAATACAGGGGCACTCTCAAGATTCTTTTCAAAAAGCACATTAAAATTTGTAAAGAAATCCTTTGTTTTATCTTGAGCAATGAACGATAAAGAAGATTGTGCTAAAACAGTATCCAAACACAATGTTTTACAACCTAAAAGTTGCTCCAAAGCTATCACATTCGAAAAGGAATAATTTATCCCAGCAAGAGAAGTAAAATTTGAGTTTTTATTAGCTATACTCTCTACATCATATAAAACTTGCTCAAAAGAAAATAAGCTATCAGGTTGTGTAGCATAATAATCTTGATAAAGTTCATAATGCAATTGTCCAACATAATCATAGGGATTATTCTGATTTATTGGTAAATCAAAATACATAGCTTCACCAGTTGTTCTATGAGTTAATAATGAATTGGATGGTGTTTGAGACTTAGATTCTAAATCTGCAGTTTCATCACACGAGTATAAAAGAAATAAAGAAAGAATGCATAAATAAAATGGTTTCATGATTTTGTTTTTTAAGATTGTACTGATTACTTTTTTCATCAGTTCATCTTGCCCGGGTAAGCTGAACTAGGTTGGATTTACAGCTAATAAATCCTTTTGAATTCGAGGCAAAACTATCTCACAAAACCAGCCCCTACAAACCATCATAATTTCAATTCCCGAATTAAACAATGTCAATTCTTGAATTGAACAAACACACAAAATCAAATTTTTCATTCCAACTTTAACTATTGTTTAGTTTTTATATTTTTTTAAACTAAATTTGCTATTAACAGCCTACTAAATTTACTAATCTACAACACCAGCAGATTAAACAATACAACCTATTTAAAATGAAGAAATTAATCGCTATTATAAGTGTAATAACTAACTATGCCTTACTACAAGCAACACCTGTGTTAGATAGTACTCTTATTCATTTAAGTAAAAGCGATTATGAATTTCTCTTAAGAAAAGTGAATGAAAACGAAAAGAATCTTAAGTTTAAAAAGGCATGGCTTTTAAAAGCTAAAAATGAAGAAAATCATGCAGAACAAATAAAGGCTTACCGCCAATTGATGATCAATGAGCCTATTAAAATAAAGAAAATTTATGCCGATTCTATAATAACTGTTGCCCTTAAAACTAAAAATCTAAACACAATTGGAAATGCCTATTTAAATAAAGGTATTGTATTCTATGAAAATAAAGAATTAGTGCAAGCATTAAACTTCTATATTAAAGCAGAAAGCTATTTAGAAAAATCGCAAAATCAATATGATTCAAATAAGGCAAAATATGCTATTGCACAAACTAAGTTTTATTTAGGATTTTATGATGAAGCAATAATTATTTTCAGCGAATTGGAAGCATTTTTTATCGAAGAAAATGACAGAGCATACCTGAATACAATTCATGCACTTGGACTGTGTAACATGAAAATAAGCAATTTTAATAAAGTTACTTACTACAATTCATTGGGTTTAAAGTTATGTCATGATTGGGAAATTCCAGAAATGATAAAATATTTTGAACATTCGGAAGCTATAAATAAATATCATAAAAAAGAATACAATTCTTGCATAGAAAACCTAACAAAAATAATTCCTTTATTAACCAAAGAAAGTGATTTTGACAATATCACCCTAGCAAACTTTTATATAGCAAAATCGCATTGGATGCTTAACAAAAAGAATCAAGCGATTCCCTATTTGTTAGAAGTGGATAAAACTTTTCTTGAGAAAAAATACATGCGTCCAGATGTTAGAGAAAACTACGAACTTTTAATAAAATATTATACAGACAAAGGGGATACAAATAAACAATTGCTATACATAAATAGATTATTGGAAGTTGACAGTATTATCAACCACAATTACAAAAACCTTTCTCAAAAAATTTTTAAAGAATATGATGCTAAAAAGTTAATTAGAGCCAAGACAGAGATAGAAAATAAAATGATTTGGAGAAATAGCGTTGCATATGGTATGGCTACAATTCTCTTAGTTGTTAGTTTCATTGGCATTCGTAAACATAGACGAAAAAGTAAATACTATAAGCAAAAATTTGAAGAAGTCATGAATGCTAGTAATATTGAAAAAACATTTGTATCAAAAACTACAGATAATGACTTTGAAATTAATCCTGAAATTATTGAAACAGCGTTAAAAAATCTTGAAAAATTTGAAAAAACAAAAAAATATCTAGAAAAAGATATGAATTTAAGTAAGATTGCAGCCTATCTAAAAACCAATACCAAATACGCCTCAAAAATAATTTTAAAACACAGAGGTAAAAAGACAATAGATTATATTAATGATTTAAAAATTGATTATGTAATTGAGTTATTAAAAACGGAAAATAAATATCGAAATTATACGAATAAAGCACTAGCAGAAGAAGTTGGCTTTGGTTCAACACAAAATTTCACAAGAGCATTCAAAAACAGAACCGATATTTCTCCTACATACTTTGTCCAAAAAATAAATGAAATGTCCTAATTCTTTTTAGGTATATTTTTATATTTTTTCATCACAACTTGTGAAACAGTTGTGAAATAAAACCAACCATACATTCCACTTTTGCTCCATAACAAAATAAATCAATCGTTATGGTAGTAGAACTTATTACTCGTGAAGACTTAAACGAATTTAGAAGTCTTCTTCTAAATGATTTGAAAGAAATCATTCAATCCAATTCCCAAAAAACAAAACAGTGGCTCAAATCCAATGAGGTCCGCAAACTATTGAATATCTCCCCTGGTACACTTCAAAACCTCCGCATCAACGGTACACTTTCCTACACTAAAATAGGTGGCATCAACTACTATAAATACGATGATATTGTAAAAATGTTAGAAAAGTAACATGGAAGAAAACACAAACACCTGCAACGGCACCTGTGAGGTTTGCACCTGTAAATCTCACACTCAAAGTTGTCATACTGAGCTTGCCAAAGTATCTCCTGACCAACAGGTCAATCCTTGAACAAAGTTCAAGCAATACTAATCACTTTTCACTCTTCACTAATCACTAGTATAATGAACTACATTAAACACCTAACCGGCTTCTTCGAAAAAGTAGCCATAGATAGAACCCTCAATCCTACACACGTTAGCTTATACATAGCCTTATTCCAATTCTGGAATTGCAACCGATTCAAAAACCCCATCAGTATCAATCGCGATGAGGTAATGCGAATAAGCAAAATAAGCTCAAAAGCTACCTATCATAAATGCTTGAAGAATTTGCATAGTTTAGGTTACATAAACTACCAACCATCATATAATCCGTTCAAAGGTAGTCACGTTATTTTATTCAACTTTTCAGAAGATTTGAAACCACTTCCAAAAAGTGAGAGAAAACCAAAAAATGAACCGCTTATTGAACTTGTTTCTGAACAAGTTGTAAACAAGTCGTGTACTAGTAGTGAAACAGGTAGTGAACAAGCAGTAGTACCTTCTATAAACTATATAAACAATACAAACATTTTAAACGAAAAAAACGTTTTAAACTTAGAAGATCAAGCAAAAAATTTTGAAGAAATAAATAATTCATCTGATAAAATTGTCACATCGAGCGAAGTCGACATGTCAAAAGAAGAAAAAAATTCCGTTAAAAAAGAAGAAAAGTTTGAACCTACAATTCAAGAAGTCAAAACCTACTTCCAAGAAAACCACTTTCCAGAACTCGAAGCTCAAAAATTCTTCAACTACTTCAAAAGCGTTGGCTGGCTAGTCGGTGGTAAAACGCCCATGATAGATTGGCAAGCCGCAGCACAAAATTGGATATTAAACGCCCCAAAATTTATTCCAAACGCAGAACAACCAAACAGAACAAAACAACTCAATACAACAACCGATAAAAACTATTCAGAACCATTATAGCCTTTTTGTCATACTGAACTTTTTTCAGTATCTCTAATCCTCTACGAACCTTACTTTGTCACACTGAGCATTTGATATTAAGAGGAGAACTATCAGTGGCAGTCAGGTATTTATAAAACTTTGCGAACCTTGCGATAATCTTTGCGCTCTTTGCGGTTAAATCTATGAAATCTATCTAAAGTGAAGCGTCTTTTACTCAATCCAAAGAAACTATAAATCTATGCTTCTATGTGGTTAAAAAATAAAATATGGAAAACGAAATAAAATCACACTACAACTATTCAGAAGTTATAATATGGCTCGAATCAAAAGGAGTCGAATTATATGGCAATCATTTCAAAATCCTTGAAGCCGATTATCCAATTGTCTTCAAACTCATTGCTTATTTTCTAAAAGACGAGCCAACTTGTTTTCAACATGGAATAAACCTCAACAAAGGCTTATTACTTACTGGACCAATCGGCTGCGGTAAAACCTCATTAATGAATTTAATGAAATACCTCGCTCCTACCGAACAAAAATTCTTTTTAAAACCTTGTAGAGATATAAGTTTTGAATTCATCCAGGACGGTTACCAAATAATACATAAATATAGTAATGGTAATCTAGACCAATCTGGACCAAGAAGCTACTGTTTTGACGATTTAGGAACAGAAAACAATCTAAAATATTTCGGCAACGAATGTAACGTAATGGCTGAGATTCTATTGAGCAGATATGATCTATTCATTTCAAAAAAACTAAAAACACACATCACCACTAACCTATCAGCCTCTGAAATTGAAAAACATTACGGAAACAGAGTTAGAAGTCGACTAAGACAAATGGTAAATCTAATTGCATTCGAAAAATCAGCACAAGACAAACGCTAACGTCAGTTCGAGTGTTTCAATAAAATAGTGATCAGTTATTTTATTGAAATATATCGAGAACATTTAATAGTAAAATCCGTTTAAATCTGCGTTTCGCTTAGGCGAAACCGTTTCATCCGCGTTCTAATAACAAGTAACAAAATGAAAACAATAACCAACTTCTGGAACCACTTCCAAAAAAATAATTTCATATTCCTTTTCATACTTGAAATTACTCACAAAGAAGTACAAATTAATTTTAATAAAGTTACAAGTCTTTTACACGACTACGATAAAAACTTAGATATAATCATCAAAACCAAAGAGAACAAAGGCGAACTAATTATTACTGCAAATGGAAATCAAGAAGCCTATGAAAATGCTTTTGAAATAGTAAGACATGCACCAAAAATCGAACGATGGAAAATCACCGCTTTATTAAAACCTACATTAAATATTGAGAAATATGAATCTGGAAATGACAATCCATTTCGTTTTTTTGGAATGGAATTAAAAATTAGTGAAATGTACTTCACTCCGATTAAATGGAATCATAAAAAAAGAAAAATAACAATCATTATTTGGATAAAAAACTACTTAGCTTACAAAAACATTCCAGAGCTAAAACAATCAATTTACATAATTATAGAACATCTTTTGGGTGAAGATTTAGCAATCAATAATATCCAAAAGTTTAAAATCAAACAAATAGAAACAAATTCAAATCAACTAATCGAACTTTATCACCTGAAAGACTATATGACCTATATTCAAAATTAATATTGCTTAAACTTAGTACTCAAAAATTTTCTTGGATTAGTATTAGCTATTAACTCAAACAAAGATTCTCCAAGATAACCTCTCAAGTTTAAATGCAAATCCTTCTCGGTATCTTTCTGACTTACTACATAATAATCAGAACCAAATAAAACTTTGTGCTTTACTTTTTCATCCTCAAGTATAAACTTTAGCAACGGAAATAAACTTTCATCATGAAGTATAAAGCTGATATCAGCGTAAACATTATCATATTCAACCATTAAATCATAAATGACAGACAACCAACTAGCATTCCACCAAATAGTTCTAGGATTACCGTGATTCAATGTGTTTTTTCTCATATGATAATCTGCAACGCTATCATGAGTAATATTTTTATTGTAATTATTCCAACCATCATTCAAATACTTTTTCCATTCATCTTCCCCTCCAAAATGAGCCAAACAAATTTTTAATTTACTCAAATCTATAGCTTCAGATGGAGAATTACCTAAATAAGTGTTTAACATATCCTTATTTAATAAACAATGATAATTCAATGGATGTGTAAAATTGGTTGTATACTCATACCCTTCTCTTTGAGGTAAAGGAATAGGCTCATAAATACCACCTTTCTTATTGTATTTTAAAATAGGATGATGATTCCATTCCGACTTTTTCTTACCCCTATAAAATACAGTTCCTTCTATACAATGAGTGATGATTGGGATTTCATTTTCTTGAGCAAAGAGATACATTTCGATCAAATCTTTGTCAAATGGATAATAGCCTAATGCTGGATAAAGTTTTATTCCATCAAACTGTTGTGAGTGCAATAAATGCTTTGCATAATTTTCATAATTTTTATGCTTTACATCATTCCGAGTAGCAGCTATTCTTCTCGGGTCCAAAAATAAAAAAGGAAGCAAATTTTCTTGCTTTCGCAACTTCAAACATCGCAATTCTTCTAATTGCTCAAGATAAGGCTTAGCGGGCTTTCCTCCTTCCATAAAATCCATATCCATTGACAATACAACAAAACGAGTATCATAATCATAACTTTTGGAAAGCAAATCAAAAATTTTAGACTGATCTTGATATAATGAATAGCGGCCTAAAGTCAAAAATCTTTTAAATGTTTCTCTTGTCGATTTACTAAATACAACTTCTAACTTGAAAAAATTAACTATAATCTTGAAAAGCCATCCTAAAATAAAAAATAATATTCCGAATAAAAGATGAATAACTATAGTTTTTCTAAAAAACTCTTTAATACCATACTTTATAGACGTTAACCTGTTCCTAAAAACTTTATAATTATAATTGCCTCTAGAAGTAAAATTTTTATAATACCATTTTACTAATCGCATGGTAATAATATGATGCAAACCTAATGGCATCAAACGTTTACCAAATTTATTAGGCACATGGTCTATGGTGAAAATATGGGTATGAGTATTAAATATTTTATACTTTTCCATTTACTTCGCTTTTTTGTATTTGTTTTATTACTTGATTAAGTTCTAAAAAAGTCATATTTTGATTAATGAATTTTAAGACTTTTGCTTTTTTAGTTGGGTTTATCGATATACTAGACTTGTCAATAGAAATTAATATAGAATGATTAAATAAAATTGTATTTAAAGAGTCAAAATCTACAGAATGTAAAATATTCTTTGGCAAAAAATTAATACTTATGTTATCAACGATCCTACCTCCTTTTAAAAAAGTTCTAAAGTATTTTCTTAAAAACCCTACAATATCTTCTCCTCCTGATTGAGCAAGTTTTAAGGCAGCATATAAAGAATTGTCATTTAAAGTTATACAATCATCAAAATTATCTTTTGTAGCAGAACATTTTTTTAAATCAAAATCATTGTGTTGAATATTACTAATTTTACAAGTATTATCGAAAAATGTGGAATCATTAAATTTACAATTTAAAAAACTAGAGAAACTTTCTATAACTGAATTTGAAATATACATGTTGCGAAAGTCAATTTCAATTTTTAAACTAGATGGAATTTCTATTAAGTATAAATTATTTATCGGAATAATTGATTCGCGATTAAATTCTTTATCCGAAAATAGTATTAATATTATATCAGTAATTGTATAATCTTTGCTTTTTATCTCATTTAAGAAAATGATGATATTACTTATTGCTTTTTGCTTTATAAATTCATAGCCGTGATTTGATATTTTCTCATTGTAAACTTTAATTTCATCTATCAAATTTTTAAACTTTGAAAGTATAATATCAAAGCTATAATCTGAATCTTTAATTTTATTTTTAAGTCCTCCAAATAATAAGGAATTATATTTCAATTCTTTAGAAATAACAGTTATAAAGGTGTCTGTTAAATCAAAAGAATCGCTAGAAATTAATTTTGAATAAAGTACATTATTCTTGAAAAAGAGTTTATAAAAATCAAATCTAAAATGATAATTGTTATCTTTCAAATAGAAGAATGGATTATCCCTTAAACTATTTTTTACACGCTCCGAATTCAAATCAATATTTAATTTTTTTAATAAAAAACAAAAATCATCATCATTAAAAACGCCATTCTTTTCAACAGCTATCAATCCTAATAAACGAACATAATCATCTACATCAATAGTAAATCCATGATTTTCTTTTTTTGCAATTTCACGTTTACAAATCTTGTAAATTAAATAATCATTACTATTTTTTTTAACTAGAATATTTGAATCAAAGCATATTTCAATTTCATCATAATCAAAATTATTTTCAACTATGTTGGATATTATTTCTAATAAAAAAGGAGAATAGATAAATTCTTCACCATTTATATCTTCATAAAAATAATCTAACAATTTTATAGAATCATTTACCTTTTTTGCATCATTGTTAAAATACTCTTTAAAATATTTTGTTACTAAATCTCTATTAAATTTTAAAAGATTAAAAATTTTATGTCTCTTTTGAAACTCATTATCTGAAAACAAAAGTTCATTAATATAAATATCTCTGCAATTTATAATTAATTTACCTTTACCAATAGTTTCCTCAAGAATTGTAAAATCAGCTAAAAAATCAGCCAAACTAAAATTAGGCAATGTTGAAATAATTTCGTCAATACCATCAATAATTACTGTAATGTTGCCGAATGCAAAATTGGACTTGAAAGTATTAATATCTAAATCACCTACTTCTGTATTAGATATTTCAAATACAGTCTGTAAATCAAATCGCCAATTATCTACTCTATCCCTTTGCTTAATTTGTTCAATATAGGATTGAGCATCTAAAAAAATAACAATATTATTATCAAAATCATTAATAATAACATCATGAATTTTTTGACAAACTGTAGTTTTTCCATCCCCACCAGGTCCTATTATAAATGCTACTGATGTTTCATCATTTTTTAACCATTCGAATATGTCATCTAATTTTTCAAAATCGTTATCAATCTTAAAATATGGAGAAATAAAAACCTCATTAGTAAGAAATAGATCTTGACGAATATTTTTTAAACTTTCTTCATACAAAAACTCATCTAAAAAATGAACTTCATGTCGATTTTTATATTTATCCTTAATGTATTTTAGTCTCAAATTTGTTGGCTGATTATAATCTTTAGGAACTAAAATGGTTAAGTTTGATGAGTATCCTTTTAAATATTTCTCATCAAATTGCTTTAAAACTTCATTTCTCTTAAAATCATGACTAAAAATTAAAAAATTTATAACAGAATTCTTATACGATAAATTACATATACAAAAATGCTTTTCTTCATCATTGGTAATTGTTCTAAAACTATGTGCAGGAAATAATGATTGAAGAACCTGTTTAATATGTTCAAAATTATATTTAAGCACGGAGATTGGCTTTAAACAATCTTTTATTAAATGTTCAATTTTACCATGATTTAAAATATTTACAGACCTTGGTGTTTTATATTTTCTATTTGAAATTGGATAAATAAAATCACTAAAAAGTAAGGACAAGGGTCTTGCCCCTTTCTCATCAAAGTATTTAAAAATATCGGAATTTGGATTTGAATTATCAATAGTGTCTTTAATGTGTGAGTTGGAAACAATAAGAATAAACTTTTTAAAGTTATCACGAATAATTCTAGAATTAAAAACTAAAATTGAAGAACTATGGTTTGAATTTTCTTTTACAAGCTTATGATATAATTCTTTAGAATCTACAACAATTTTATAACCCAAATCAATTATGATTTGAGAAAGTTTACTTACATTAATAATTTCTTCTTCATGAAAAGAAATTCCAATTAAATCAGAATTATCACTGAAATTGACATCTAGAAAAACAGACTCTAATAACTTATTAATTTCATTTATTTTATATAGATCATTTTCATTTATCAGCAAACGAGAAATATCTTTTACACAAAGAATATCATTATCAAAATCAAGTGTAAATTTACCATCAATAAGTTTATTAATCCGTTCTTTAGATTCATTTCTAATTTTTCCACTATCCTTTAGAATAATAAAAATTAAACGATTATAAGAATCATAGTATTGATTATCATTTATTTTTTTTATTGTGCTCTCTATCTTTTCAAGACTGAATGTAGATGTTACTTGTACCATTATTTTATTCTCAACATCAACTCCATCTATACCAGCAAAATTAGACTTTCGTGAATTCGTATTTGAACAGTTAAAACCGTAAATCAAATTCAATATATCAAGAAAAGTTGATTCTAATAGTATATTTAAACTTAAATTATTGGAAGCATTTTCTAATTCAATTTTGTTTTTTAAAATACCCAAATTAGTACTTAATCTATGATGTAAACTCCTACTATCCATGCTTAATAATTTCTAATTCAACCATTTTATCAAAAAGTATACGAAGACAACTTTGACCATTAGTCTCAGTATCCCAATACAAACGATGCATACGAATACCATCCATTGTAATAAAATTAAAAAAGTGTTGAGATTTGTCTGGAGAGATTTCATAATTCAAATTAATTGGCTTTAATAAAGAATCTCGAATGCCATTCAAAGCCTCTCCTCGTGTAGAATCATTTCTAAAATTAGAAGATAAAGCATCTGAAATCGAATAAATATTTATCCACTTAATTTTCTGTTCCATTATTAAATTTCGATTCTTAAAATAGCTATTGTAATATGAATTAATAAACTCATATGGATTACCTATAGTAACTAAAACATCAGTTAATAATTTCGCGTTTTTAGAAGGCATTGTGCCTAAAGGAAATAAATAATCGGTTGCAATCAAACAACCAAAACTATAACAATGAAAATGAATTTTAGACTCAGGTTCATTTTCAGAAATATATTCAACAAGCAAATCCAAATTACCGGAAATCAACTGACTCTGTATTCCATCATTTAAATATTGGTCAGCACAAGCAAATTCAGTAGCAATTGAGGTGACAATTGTCTTCGATTCCGGAATTACAAGTAAAACAAAAGTAGTCAAAGGTACCGTCCATTTATAAGCTTCTTTAATATAATTTGGTAAGTTTCCTGTAGAACTTTCTATAAAAGCCAATGCTTTTTTAGCCACTTGAAAATCATTTACCATATCAATTGAAGCTGGTATTAAAAAAAGAACCGCTAACGATACTAAAACCAAAATCGAAAATGCATAAAATGTTAGGTAAGGACGGTTATAATGATCATGAACAAAAACACGTTTCAAAAGTTGTGGTAACATTTTGAACACTAACCAAAAAAGTAGTAAATTTTTCAATAAAATATTACGCTTATTGAATCGCTCAGTCAATAATTGATGATATTCAAATTCATAAAAGGTATAAATAACTTCATCACTTTCTTGTCCTTGTTTAACTACTCTAACAACCTTAGAAGTATTCTTACCTGAATAAGTAATAATTTCACTTTTTAAATCATAAGAAGTTCCTCGTTCATTAAATAATAGTTCATTTTTAAAGCGCTCAGCATATTTCAACACGTTTTCTTGATGAAAAGATTGACCTAATCCAGAGATATAAATTCCAATTTTGTTCATAGTTCAATTATCTAAAACTTTAAATATTTTCCACTAACCCATTTATCTTCTAAACCTATCTTAAACCAACCATTATTTTCCTCAAAAACAAAAACAATCTCACCTTTTTGAATACTATATTGCTTCATGAATTTTACATCTGGTCCAGTTCTAACATTCAAAGTAGAAGTACTTACCTCTGCTCTATTTACTTCTTTAGTGTATTTTCCATAAATCCAATGTGATTGAGAAGAAGAAATTTTATACCATCCATCTTGTATTTCATAAACTCTCAAAATGGCTCCCATAGACAAACTTGGACGTTCTTTAACAATTGAGCTAGTAGCATTTGGCATACTACGAACATTCAATTTTGAAGCAGTAACACAAACGAAACGCAAAACAAAACCTAAATCAGTTTTAGTCAGTGTTCCATTTAGTTTTGCAATTACCAGTGGCTTAAAATTTTGCTCAAAATCAACAACTTTATTACCTCCAAAAAAAGCAGTTCCAGGACATGACTTAGTATTTACGCCACCATTTGTTCTTAATCCATTATCCAATCGAAACCAATGATGATATACTATTGAATTAGAATCAACTGGTAAATTAAAACGCTTGCATAAAACTGCAGTAACAATTAAAATACTTTCCTTTTGGGCATCAGTCATTTTATCTCCATTACTATCAAAATTCCCGAAATTCTCAATACAGATGGAATGAGCATTTTGATTAGTGATACAAGCAGGTGATTTTTCTAAACTTCGTCCAGTTAAAATACTCCCATCAGGAAAAATAGTAAAATGTTGTCCAATGTCTTGCCAACCATTCTGAACTGTATGATATTGCTTCATAGCCAATTGACGCTCAAAATGATTAGAACCATTAAAATGAGAATAGTTAGGTATATAAGTATGATGTTGCTGAATTTTTAATATAGTTCTCCCAACTCGAATAGTTGATATCCAATTTTCAAACTCAATTGGAGTTAATTTCATAAAACCATACTTGTTTTCCATAAGTCAAAATTTAAAAAAATAAAAGTAATAGAGTAAATCCTGACTTTCAATACGTGAAAACACGTAATTATTATTCACGTAAAAAAGTTTTAAAAACTGATTGCACTAGGCCTTATAAAAGAGTAATAATACCTATCAAAAGAAGTATAAATACGAATTGAGTATAGACTTTCATACATATAAATTTGGAAAATTAATAACTTAAAAATTAACAATAAATGGACACCGAAATCAAAAGCACACTCTTTCGTTTTGTGAATATGAAAGCACCAGAATTAAATTCTGACCACGAAACAAAACCTAATTTTATAACTCAAAGTTTGGAGAACAAAGGAGTGTTTAACGAAGCCGTTGAAAACTTACCAGAAGGAACTACAAAAATGTCAGCACTACAAAATGAAGCGTTAGATTTTTCTGAAAGTGCATTAGATACTGATGGCTTAAAAAATTTAAACGCAGAATTATATAATTTTTCTGTTTGGTTGGCAAAAAATAAAAACCGTGCGAAAGAAACTGAAATCAGTATTCGTGTAGCAGATATTACTGATAAATCTCTAAATCTCATAATTATTTGGAATAATCTTTTTTATCAAATAATTACACAAAAAGATTTTTATGCAAAAGAAACTGTAATGCAGTTATTGGTTGCATACCACGTTTGTAACTCAGAAAAAGGCACATTCAAACAAAGAGCATTAGCTAAAGTAGTTTTACCTAAAGAGTTATTCATTGAGAATAATAAAAGTGGTGGATTAGAAATAAACGTATTGTCTAAAGGGATTAATTTATCATCAGAAGTAGACTTTTCTACTCCGATTTTAAACAATTTAGAAAAGCAAGCTACATCTCAAGAAAACATTAGGCTTTTAACAAAGCTAAAAATGGAACTTGAAGCATCAGAAAGAGTTTATAGAAAATCCTACGAAGCACAATTCAATAAAGATTATAAAACTTATAAAGCTGAAATAAAACCTATAGTAGACAAATACAATGAAGATGTTGAAGCAGCTAAGAAAGAATGGTGTAGTTTAAGCCCAACTTCAGGTACACTTCCTTATGATTCTTCAGATCCTTGTCAGCAACCTCCTTTAGTCCCTGAGCCTGTAATTCCTGAATTTGAATTTTCATACATTGACGAGCTAGATGATACTTTTATAAGTGAACAATTAAGTGCTGAAAGTTATGAGGTATATCAGAATTTAAATAAAAATCAAACAAATTCTAATAATATAGAATTTAATAATTTAAGTCGAACTGCTTATGTAAGTCCTATAACTTTTGAATCATTTGATTCAGTATACAGTGGTATTAATCAATTAATTGATGCTGAAAATGAAACAATTATAGATAATAGTATAGATAATGGAAACACCGCAGTTGTAATTGGCGGAACAACAATAAGCGTTCCAAATACTACAATTCCTCTTGAGCCTTTTCAATATGAAATAAAAACAAGACTTAGATCATTTTTTATTGATTCTTCTACAAGATACTTACAAATCATGGTAGGAATTCCTGATCCTTCTTGGAAAATTAATGCAGTTCAATACAAAATGACAAAGTTTGATGATACTTTCATTTTAAACTCATCAACTAGTGTCAATCATTTTACAGGTTATGATGCTTTACTTAATTTAAGCATGAATGGAATTACTTCAGATTTAAAAGAATTAGCTATCTCCTTTCAACTTGCTAATGGAAAAGTGGCAACTGTCTTAATTACTAATTTTTCATTAAACTCAGTTTATAAAAATTTCATAACTCTTCCAGAAGAAATTTTAGATCCGGAACTTACTGATGGAAATAACACACCTGGTGGTAATTCAACTGTTATTCCTGAAAACGTATTTGTTCCATCTGGTTTTGGAGTAAAACAAATTGGAATTGCTGACTACAATAAAGTAGAACAAAGTATTCACGGATATGTTGAAGGTGAAGTGGCTCATATTGAGAATGTAATGGCTCGTGAGTTCAAAGAAAAATCTACCCGTAGACTAAGAAGAAGTGAAATCACAGAAACGATATCCTCTGAAACAGAGAAAGAGCAACTTACTGATACTACTTCTGTAGACCGTTTTGAAATGCAAAGTGAAGTAGCCAAGGTAATTGCTAATAGTAAAGATCTTTCTGGAGGAGTCGGAGTTACATATAAACCAACTGAAAAATTAATAATCAATGCAAATGCCAATTTTGCAACACATAATTCAACAGAACAAAGTACACGTCAAGCAGTTACAAATGCTAAAGAAATCACAGAGCGCGCATTAGAAAGAATTGTAACTAAAGTAAAAGAAGAGCGTATTGAAAAAATCATTGAAGAGTTTGAAGAAAATAATTCTCACGGATTTGACAATAGAAAAGGAGATAAACATGTAGTTGGAGTATATCGTTGGGTAGACAAGGTAATGAAAAACCAAATCATTAATTATGGTAAAAGATTAATGTTTGAATTCATGATTCCTGAGCCAGCAAGATTACATAAACTTGCAATGGAAACTCTTGTTAATGAAAAAAAGGCTACTACTTTAACAAAACCAGAAGATCCGAGAACTGCAACATCTAATAAATTAGAAAATTATTCTCAGTTAAATGACATTAATCTAAAATTTTGGTCAGGAAAATATAATGTCGAAATACCTTTAAAGCTTCAAAACAATATTGTTGTTGGAGAAACGATAAATGCAGTTCATGATGGAACTTCTATAGGTAGACACGAAGGAAGTTCAGGTAAAGTTATGATTAAAATTCCTGAAGGCTATGAGTCTACGTCAGGAAAACTTATTTACAATGCATCAAGTGATAATGACAGTGCTGTTTATTCAGGTATGATGGTTTCATTAGGTTATTACAATGATGTTTTTACAGCTACAAGAAGCTTACAAAAAAACACGAATGTTTTTACTTTAGCGGGTTTTAAAAATGAAATTCCACTTTCATATACTATGGCAAATCATTTTCATGGAAATATAAATGCTACGGTATATTGTCAATTGTCTTCTGAAGCGCAAACGAAATGGCAACAAGAAACATTTAACGCAATCATTGAAGCATACGAAGATGCTTTACAAAAGTATAATGAAGCTCTGGCAACAGAACAAACGAATGGAGTTCAAATTTTAGGAACAAATCCTGGATTCTACAGAGAAATTGAAAATACAATTTTACGAAAAAATTGTATTTCATATTTAATCTCAAATAACCCTAACTCAAACCGAACTTTCGGGAATGATTTTTATATTAAAAACAATTCGGATTCAAAATTAAATTTCTCAAATGCAATTATAAAACAAAATGCAGATTTAGACGATTACGCTTCTTTTGTAAAGTTTATGGAACAAGCTTTTGAATGGGATATTATGAGTTATTCTTTTTATCCATTCTACTGGGGAAAAAGAAGTAATTGGGTAGAAATGTATCAATATGACCAAACTCATGACCATATATTTAAAGCATTTATGCAAAGTGGTATGGCAAGAACAATTGTAACGGTAAGACCAGGTTTTGAAGAAGCAGTTCGCTATTACATGCAAACAGGTCAAATTTGGAATGGTGGTGAAGTACCAGTTATTGGAGATGAATTATTCCTATCTATTGTAGATGAACTTCAAAAACCTGAAGGAGAAAAAGTAGGTAAAGCTTGGCCCACAAGAATTCCAACATCAATGACAATTTTACAAGCTCAAAGTATAGGATTAAATGTAACAAAAGCGCTTCCTTCAAATGATGATGATTTGGAGTCTTTTGAAAACCCTAATGAAGTTCCACAATCTTCTCAAATTGACTTTAATAATGCGCAAATTGGCGGCGGTAATTCAAGAACTGCAAGAATTGTTGGTAAAATTAATTGTGATACTATCATTATGTCAAAAATTCAATTGAATAGATTAGATGGTGCTATCCAAGACAGAACTTTTAATGATATGAATGGCGACTGGGAAATAAACAATTTACCTGCAGGGACTTATGAATTAATTATTGATAAGGATGATGAATACGCAAACAATAACTATATAGTTATGGTAGGTTCTAAACAACAAACAATAGAACTAGAAGATGATCAAACTCTTGAAATTGAAATAACATTTGCATTAAATGGATCATTCTAACTAATAAAACCTCCAGAGACATTTTATCTCTGGAGGTTTAATATTAAAAAAATCTCTATGAATAATATTTTAGATTTTTCAGATTATGAAAACAATTTAGATGTGATTAATAATCCACTTGAAAAAATTCAAATAAATAAAAATTCTTTTAATGAAACTGGAGTAAGTCCATTAACAGAAAATAAATGGCAGTATTTAAAAAGAAATTCCCTCGAAATTGAAAAATTATTTTTTAAAAACAATATTGTTACCCAAAAAAATTCTTTAACATTAGTTCAAGAACCAGGATGTAGTTGCAACATTAGCCCTAAAGAAATTACTGTTTACAATCCTAAAAATAATATTGAAGGTTATCAGGCAGGTCAAGATGAATATTTATATAAAATAAAAATTTATACTAGCACAAGAGGCGAAGTAATTAAACAAGCTTACTATGAATGTAAAGTAGCTGATGATGAAGCTCTTTTTTTTATTGAGGACAACACAGGTGATGTTAGTAAAGCGAAAATGTATGCTAAATTTGGTTCAAAAGTTTTAAAAAACAATTTAATAAACATCACTAGCGAAAGAAGCTCAGAGTCATTATTAAAAAAATACACTGGCTTAGATGACAATATTTTAAAAGAACTTATAAAAAATGGTATTTATGAAGAAGAATCTTCAATCATACGAATTTTTGTAACAGGCTTTTACAATTTCATGGCTTACATTGGATTACCAATGAAAGCATTGGGTTGGATTTGTGAAAAGTTAGGAGAAGGTATTATCGAATACTTGTCTTTGCCAGAAAGCGTTTGGAATACAAGTAGTCCAGATTATTTTTTAAAACGAGAAAACATATTAGAAACACTAACAGTTAATCCCAAACTAATATCACAAATAAGAGAATCATTGGTAAATGACCCTAATAAAATAGAAATTAATGATTTAATTCCTGATTTTTTAGTTAACAATATAAATCTTGGATTAACCTCCGTTGAAAATTTAATATACCAATACAATGAATATGTAATAACTACTATAAATAATTTATATGATGAGGTTGAAATAGGTGTCATTGTAGCCAATATACAAAATCAAATTTCTCAAAAAGTTGCATTATTATGTGGTGTTTGGAATGGCTTAATTGATTTCATAGGTGGTTTATTGGTTTTTATTGGACAAATTGCGCAATTACAAAATAACATTGGCTCTAATTTAGAGGATTATTTAGAGCGTTTTGATAGTTTCTGTAAAGTTGTAAGTGATTTAAAAATAGAGGATGTTACTGAAGCATTTAGTAAAGTGTATGATGAAGTCATAAATTATCTAAAAGATGATACTAAAAATGATTATAATCAGGATAAAATAGCTTATTTTACTGGTTTTGTAATAGCTTTTATTGCAACAATGTTTATTCCATTTACTGCTTTTGCCAAGCCTCTAAATGTGATAAACAAGCTTAAAAAAGCAGCTGTTCCTACAGAATTGTTAGAAAAAGTAAGTCAAGCTACAACAAAAACTTCTAACTTTGTTGTAAAAGCAGGCAAAGAAACCTCTGAAACCGCTCTTAAACTTATTGACGATATCATATCATTACTTAAAGAAGGAGCTAAAGCAATCGAAGAATTTCTTCAAAACATTTGGAAAAAAATTGCAGATTGGTTTATTGAAAATAAAAAACTTCTGATGAGTTCTTACGATAAAGCTCTATTAGACAGTTGGCAGGTTTTAGCAAAATATTTTAAAACAGAAAAAATTATTATAGCGGCTAATGGTGTAGAGATTCTTTGTGTAAATTTTAGAAAAGCATTAGTACCGGTAGATAAAATTTTGATGTATGCCCGAGGAAAAGTAAGAGGCGTAGAAGATTTAGCTAAATTGGAAAAAGAATTAGCAGAATTGAGAAATCTACGACAAACAGCAAGAAAAGTTTTTGATAAAAATCCAGCTAATGCTGAGAGATTGAAAGAATTAAATGATGTATTGATTAAGAATGCAAAAAAAGCCATTTCAAGAAAAGAACGTTTTGAAAAAATGAACTTTCCAGATACTGACGCCAATAATAAAAAGTTATTTGAATTGATTTTAGCAGATTTAAACAAAAGCGTTAATAAATTACAACCACACCCAAACAATTTTATTAGATCGGTTTTGAAAACTCAAAAAGGCAAGATTATTTTAGAAACATACTGGGTAAAATTGCCCAATGGTAAATATTACATGTCGACTATAATTGTTAAATAAAAAGTTATGATAAATAAAATTAAAGATTATACAAATGAGGAGTTAATAGATGTTTTTATTAATTTTTGGGATGAAAATGACGCAGTTCATGCATTAAGTGAATTAAGTACCCGAAAACACCCAAGAACAGAAGAATTTTGTAAAGTAGTATTTGAAAGAGGTGAATTTGATGAATTTGATAAAGGTGTTGGTATTTCTATTTACTATTCATATAATGAAAATCGTGCAATAGAATATGCTAAAAATAATTATAAAAATTGGCATATTATCACCCTAGGTAAATTAATTTCTGAATTATGGCAAGATTCGGAGCAAGAAAATTCAGAGAAGAAAAAAGAACTTATTAAACTTGTAAAAGCCCATCTCAAAACCTTGAAAAGATCCGAAATTAAAGAAATACAAGATGATTATGATGCGTTTATGAAAGCGTATAAATGGGTTTAAATTATAGCAGTCAGAAATGACTGCTTTTTATTTACACAAGAAATATCCTTAATCTTTTTCAAATCAAAAACGACGTTTGTTATAGAAAGTGTAAATATATGGAGCGAGACACCCTTTAGATATGAGTAAAAAATTGCAGAGATAATATTAAAAGAAAAATAAAATGGAAAATAAAAAACAATTGTTAGATCAACTAAAAAAAAGAAATGAAGAACTAAATCCTTTAGTTTTTAAATCTTTTAAGACCGAAAAAGAACTCAATAATTACACCAAAAAAAATCAAGAAAAAATTTATGAATATTATGATAATCAAGAAAAAATTGAGATTTTAGAGTGGGAATTAATGACCCCAGAAGAGAAAAAAACCAAACAAGAACTTCTAGAAAAAATGAAACTTAAAAGAGATGGAAAGTTATAAATAACCTTAATAAATAAAATAATTTTAGCGAGTTATAGAACCTTATGATAAAAACTTAGAAAATATTGATGTAAATATTGATAATAATTTAGTTACTATTGAGACCAGCTACCATCGAGTAGAGAATTCTTAAAAGAGGTATATATAAACTATTGTATTGTAAAACAACAATATGAAATTTTAAAACCTGTGAATAAAGAAATTGATACAAAGACTTTAAACAAAATATTTATGATAAAAGAGTTAAAAAATATTTACATAGATTTAGATAATAATTCTATTGTTTCAACTGAAGTTCATGATGTGCTGCAATTTGGTTACAATAGGTCTAAACATTTTGGACCAACTGACACATATTTATCAATAGAATGGAAGTACAACGATCGAAGTATTGCTATTTCGGATAAAAATATAATTCTTAGTTTACCAAACAAAAATTTCAGTTTAATAACGCTATTGATAATGGATAAATCTAAATATCTAGGTGAATACATTAAAATGTTTAATGATAAAGGTGAGCTTTTTAAAACTCTGGATTTTCCAAATTTAAAAATTTTAGAAAAATATCCTAAACTAAATTACAAGCCTTCAATCTCTTTTTCATGGTACAATAATGAAAAAATAGAAAAAATTAAAAATAATTCAAGTATTGAGATTGATATTAATTTAGATATTGAAGTGACTTTTTGGTTTCCTGATTACAGGGAAGAATGCTGCCTTCTTACAGAAAAAGGAAGATTTAGTAAAATCTATTTTACTGTTGATGAAGAAAGATATTTAGACAAAAATAAAAACAATCCAAAATGGTATTAAGAAAATAATTATTATATGAATTGAAATATAAAATTTATAAAACAAAAGACACTATCCTAAAAAATGTATGCATTAAAAATAACTGTACTTAAAATCCATTTATTTTTAACGCATACTTTTTATTTTGTAGTAACTAAATATCACTCAAACTTACAGCATTAGTTTTCAATGCATACAAAATAACACCAATAAAGTTTTTAGATGCTGTTTTTTCCATAATGCGTTTTCTGTGCTTTTCTACAGTTCGAGTACTAATGCATAACTTATCCCCTATTTCTTTACTACTCATTTCTATACAAGCCATTTTAATGATTTCTATCTCTCTAGCGGTTAAAGAAACATGTATAGTCAAGTCCAAGTTATAATGCACTTTTTTCTCCCATAAAATAGCCTCTCTAATTACGGCACCCAATTCAACATCAAAATAATAATCGCGTTCAACTACATTTCGTATGGCACTTTCCAATAGTTCAGGTGATGAATTTTTGGTAAAAAAACCATTAGCCCCACACTCCATTATTTGGTGTATTGCTTCTTTAGAAGTAAGCTGAGAAATAATCAAAATTTTAGCTTCCGGATTAATCAACTTCAAACGTTTACATACTTCATAACCATCCAATATGGGCATTTGAATATCAAGTAACACAACATCAATGACTTCTGTTTCAGCAAACTTTAAAAAAGCCAATCCATCATTAGTATCATGAATAATTTCAATTCCTTCAAATGAAGACAACAATAAGGACAAACTTTTTCTAAAAAGTTGATGATCATCAACTAAAGCTACTTTAATCATATTTCTTTAGGTAAATAAATAACAAAATGGTTACCACTTGCAACTTCACGTTGAACAAGTTTAGCACCTATACTACTCAAACGGGATTGTATGTTTTGCAAACCAGAACCTTTAGATTGAGCATAACTCGATTTAAAATCAAATGAAACCCCATCATCAACTAACTCCAAACTAATACCTTCAACAGTCTCATAAACAAACAACTTACATTCGTTTATGGTTCCGTACTTTAACATATTAGAAGTAAACTCTTGAACTACTCTAAACAATTCATATCCAATAGCAGTATTAACTACAAAATCTTCTAAGTGTTGTTGCAAAGTAAAAATTTTACCTGTTGATTTACTCAAGGTTTCAAAATAATCTTGAACAGCCATTATAAAGCCTCCATTCTCTAATAAAGGAGGCATAAGTTTATACGAAATCAATCGAGTATTTTCAATGGTTTGCTCTAACGCAATTTTGGTCTCTTCTAATAAAAATTGATTCTGACTATCATGAATCTTTCGCGATAACAACAAAAAATAATTACGTATCGCACTCAAATCTCCTTGCACGCTATCATGCAAATCTTTAGCGATACGCTGACGCTCTTGCTTTTCACTTTCTAATGCCGTTTTCAAAAGCAATTCCGTTTCTTTCTGCTTCATCTTAGCAAAATGTCGCTGATAAAACAACACCATTGCCAAAAGCCCAAAAGCTAAAAACAACATTACAAATGTCCCTATCCAAAAAACCGACTTTATTTCACTCGCGCCTTCCATATTCCAACAATTAATAATGTTCGTAGAACTAAGTTTAAAACAACATTTAGCATCCAATAATATTGAAACATTTTATTTTCTCTTTCATTAATTAAATTAGACAATAAAAAGAGAAAAAAATTACCAAAGTAATATAAAATTAATCCAGAAATAAAGTAAAATTGAGGTGAATACAATAAACTTTCATATTCTAAATCTTGAAAAATTTTTCTAAACCATAAAATTGAAAAAATAAAAATATAAATAGTTGTAAAACCATCAAGTAATGAACATGTTATTAATACATCTTTTATTTCAAAAAAAGATAATAAATTAATGAACAAAAAAACAAACAATAATAGACTTAACAAATTAACATTTAATATTGTTTTATATAATAGTGTATTAAAAAAATAGTATATAGTTAAGAACGAAATTACACAATAAACTAAAAACCAATAACTTACATCGAATTTCAATATTAATGTAAATATGAACTCATAAATTGATGATAAAAAAACTAATATAACAAAAGGTATAACATTTCTAATTTTATTATCATTTTTATTAATCAATAAGTATAAAGAAAAAGGAAATAATCCATATAATATGGTTATGGAGAAAATGTATATCATAGAATAAAATTTGAAATAAGCCTAAAGAAGTAGGCCTATTTCAAAAGTAATAATTTTATTTGATTTAAAGACTCTCAATAAAACCAAAAGGAGGACTAGTAAGAATTCTATCATAAATAATTCCATTTTCCAAGATCTCTTTTCCATCAGCATCTAACCCAAGTAATATCAAACTTATTCTTTCATTTTCAACATCATATCCATTATGAATTTTAAGACCAATACAATTTTCTTGATCTAAAATATTTTTCACATTATTAGCCCCAATAAAGGATGAAGTCACCTCTTGAGGAAACTTAGTTTTAAATGCTGTAATTAATACTTTTGCTTCTTCTTGTGTAATAATACTACCTGTGTTTACATCTAGTTTCATAAATAATTTGTTAATGTTATGAAACCAAAAGTATCGGCTGAAAATAGGTATTAAAATACGTGTTTTTACTACTTTTAATTAAGTATTTATACTTAATTATCAATTGAAAACCCATTGGTTAGATTACCTAAAAAAGAATCAGCCATACAAAATCAGTAAAAAATAAGTATTTACACGTACAAAAAATGCGGTAAAACGAACAAGACTGTTTTAATCTACATAGTAGCAAGGAAACAAGCATAGTAATCTAACTCACAAACACTTACGCAATAATACTAATTCTACAGTATTGTCAATTGAATTAAAACATAAACCATCACTAAACTTAATTTATTAAACAGTCGTAAACATAAAACTTTCTTTCTGTCATATCGAGCGATTGCCCATCACAACCTCTTGGAATCGGTATACTTAACACCCTCCCTTTTCCCTTTTCCCTTTTCCCTTTTCCCTTTTCCCTTTTCCCTTTTCCCTTTTCCCTTCCCCCCCTCTCCCTTCTCCCTTAAATTAAGTATTTCCACGTATTTCAAACACAAAGCCTATACCCTATTTTTACATACTAACAATAAACAAAACATTATGGCCACTAAAACCAACCTAAACACTCTTTATTTAGTAAACGATAGTACTAAAAAAGTAAGTCTCGAAATTACTGTGGGAGAAGAAGGGCAAACAGCATTACTAACTGTTCGATTAGGTAGAAAAATCATTCTGGAAAATCATTCTGGAAACTTATCTAATTTAGAAATAGGAAAAAGCAATGAACTCAATGGTAAAGTCCTAAAAATAACAGCCACAATTACAGATACTTCTAGAAAAACAAACGTGACATTTCTAAACATTAAAATGTCTGGAGGAGTTTTAGCTAGAAGCTATCCTTTGTACAAAACAGTTGAAAACGAGGGAGATTCAGCTAATTATTACGCTGTTATTGAATTTTATAAACCTTAAACTAATCAATCATGTACAAAATAATAATTCTACTTGCCATTTTACTTACAAAGACAATTGCTTTTGCTCAAAATAATAACCAAACACCGAATACTGCTCAAGAATATGATTTACTAAAAGCGCCTATTTCTCCTGCATCAAACTTATTAGGATTTGCTCAAAGCGAAATCGATAAACCAACAGACGTGTCTGAATTCATGGTATCTCTTCAATCGGCATCAAATAGCTATACACAACTTCCTTCAAACTATGCCATTGACATTGCACCCTATTGGTTATTAAAAAGTAAAAACTTAGGAGACATTACAACAAGCGGTCTCAGCTCTTCATCTGGTAAAAATGTAATTCCACAATCTTTAGTACTATCATTCGCTATAAAAAATGTGGACTCAACTTCACTTAACTTTAATAAAGACAACACTTATGCCGGTTTCGGATTCAAGTTTTCTATTTATAGAGGAGAATACGACACCGATACCAAAAAAAGTTTGGCAAAAATTAAAAACTTACAAGAAGTCAAACTAAAAGCAATGAATAAAAATCTAGACAACTCGCTAGAAAAATTGGCTGAGGAAATTGCTGACCTAGAAAAAGCGCGAAAAGATGTTTTTAACGGAATCGATTTTAATGACGAATCGGAAGACAACCTCAAACTAATAGAATTGCTGAATAAAAAAGCTGAAAAAATGAATCTAGAAATAGAACAAAAAATGGAAGCTTTATTAAGCACTAGTGAAATGAATAAAGAAATAACAACAATAGATGAGGAAATAAAAAAAGAAGCAAGTAAATTCCAACTTACCAGAACTGGATTCACTTGGGACATTGCCGGTGGAATTAGTGGCGAATTTTACAACAAAAGTTTCGACCAAGGCAAAATATACAATGCTGGAATTTGGACAACAATGGGTTACACTACTGAAAAATCCGGTGCCTTTTTAGGGATAGTAAGGTACTTATACAACCCAGAAAGAATATTTGCTTTAGATAATAGTATTAACGAATTTAATAGTGTTGCCACGTTCGATACTGGATTCCGATATATCCTAGGAGAATCACAAGCAAAACTAAATGCTAGTTTAGAAGCAATCTACAGAAGTTATTTCACAGAAAGTGAAGCTGACAATTCTTGGCGTCTAATGTTTAACATTGATTATGCTATTCTCAAAAATCAAAAATTAACTTTCTCTTTCGGTAAAAACTACGACGGCACAACCACTAAAGATGGTAATCTAGTTGCTGCACTGGGAATAGTTTTTGGTTTTGGAAATAAACGATAAAAGCAACTTTAAAAATAATTAGCTTTTAAACAGTGTAAAAACAAAACTTGGATCCAAAAAATTAAAAGAAGTCTTTTCTTTAATACGGAGTATAAACTACACTCCTAAAAAATTCTTCTTACTTAATGCCTATCAAACAATCATGCTTAAACCTATCTTAATTTTTATGATTATAAATGTGTAACCTTAAAAAACCAAATAAATAATCAAATATGAAAAAAGTAATCACACTATGTCTGTCAATTCTTTTTTTGACAAACTTAAATGCTCAGACTACTACTAGTTCAGAAATGGATGTGGCTCAAAGTTATTTTAGAAACTCAAGTGTTATAACCTACAACGAAGACTACGCAGCTAAAGACTATATAGGGTCTCTTATTTATTACAAACCAGGAGATCAAAAGAATATTCGAATTCTTAAAATAACTAAACCAAATGATAGCACAATAGTAAGGACTGTTATTGATGATATTCTTTACCAAAAGATGCATACTAGAGAAGAAGTTGCAAGCGCAAAGTTTTTGGGAATTTTCAACACAAAAGTTACAAATCAACACTTATTAGAAGTAATTCTGCTAAGAGATTATTCACTTGAAGCTCAATCTTTTCTAACAGATTTGGCTCTTTACGAACAAGTTTTAAAGTTTTCAAAACCGCTAAAAGATGCAGGTTACTTAGTTGAGTTTGTATGGAAGGTTAATGTTAACAAATTGACATCAAGGGTATTTAAAGAAGGTAATGTACAAGTTGGGTTTAATTATCAAGCCGAAGGAAGCGGTAAAATTTATAATAAAACAGAAGACTTCACTAAGAAAAATCTAATTACCATACAAACTATTGATGTGACAATATTTATGAATGAAGCAACAAAATCAATTGAAAGTGTAATGAAAGGAAATAAATCTAATTTAAAATCTGAAAAAGAACTCCTTACGTTAACAAGACCAAAAGACTACATATTAGCAGATAAGATTGTTTTTGAAGAAGTTAAAGATTAAAAAGCTATTGATAACGTGTAGTTATAGCACAACTAGTAAAAATAAAAATTAGATTAAAATTCAAAAACACATTTTGTATAGTGCTGATAATCAATAAATTTTCAAAAGTTGATTTCAAACAGAATAACTAAATTCATTGAAATTGTAGTTTTACAACTAAAACAAGGTTTGTCGTGCAAACTTGGAGATTTAAGCCTTTATTCAGGTTTAGTACAGGCGGACAGTTTTTACTTCGAAACCCACCCGAACGCAAAGCACAAACCGTAAACAATCACCATAAAATAACTGACAAAACAATATATGAGTAAACTAATTGTAAACAGAATTAAGAATTATCTTGACAAAACGTTCAAGGGTAAAATTGACATATCTGATTTAAACCCTAAAATATCAGAAGAAGACAAGGAAAAAAATTTTCTATCTAGAGCATTATCTGCATACTCTTTGACTATTGAAGCTATTGCTGATGTAGAAACCGCCGCCCTGTCAATTACTGACGGTTTTGACGACAATGGAATAGATGCAATTTATTTCGATAGATCTGCAAAAACTCTTTGGTTGGTTCAGTCAAAATTTATAGATAATGGTAAAGGAGGAATTGACAATGGCGATGTAGAAAAATTCACTAAAGGTGTAAAAAAATTAATTGATGCTGACTTTTCTAGATTTAATAAAAAAATAAACGACAGAAAAGATGAAATTCTTGAAGCATTAGACGATGCTACAGTAAAAATTCAAATACTATTCGCATATACTGGAAAACAACTTTCAACTCATAATTGGGATTCTGTAAATGATCTCTTAGAAGAACAAAATGATACTGAAGAAGTTTTGTTTTTTACAGACTTTAATATTGATAAAGTTTACAAAGGCTTAGAAATAGGTGCTGGTGTAGCACCAATAAATGAAGATATTACTATCTCAAATTGGGGTCATATTGAAGAACCTTTTAAATCTTATTATGGACAAATAACAGGAACTGATTTAGGAATCCTATGGGAAAAATACGGAAGAAGGCTTTTTACTGAAAATATTAGAAATTTTTTAGGATCATCAACAGTAAATGATGAAATTATTAAAACAATTAAAACAGAACCTGACAACTTTATTTACTTTAACAACGGGATAACTATTTTGTGTGAAAACATAAAAAAGAAACTTCTTGGTGGTTCTGACAAATCAATTGGTGCTTTTACTTGCAATGGTATTTCTGTTGTTAATGGTGCACAAACTCTTGGTTCTATTGGTTCGCTTCACACAACCAATCCTGACGAATTAGGCAAGGTTAAAGTTACAGTAAAATTTATTTCACTTGAAGATAGTCCGGTGGGCTTTGGTCAGAGAATAACAGTTGCAACAAATACTCAAAACAAAGTAGAGAAAAAAGATTTTGTTTCACTTGATACAGAGCAAGCAAGAATTAAAATTGAACTTAAACTTGAAAACATTGAGTATCACTATAAGCGAACTAATGAAAAAGTTGTTGCAGATGAAAATAATTTCTTATTAGAAGAAGTAGGATTTTGTCTTGCATCTTTATTTGATAATGTTGATTATTCAACTATGGTTAAAAAAGAATCAGGAAAATTGTGGGAGGATGTCACAAAACAACCATATACAGACTTATTTAACCAAAACACTTCTGCACAAAAAATAATTAAGGCATTAAAGATATACAGATATGTTTCAAAAAAAATGGACGAATTGGCTTGGCAAACTGACGGAAGAGAAAGAAGTATATTTCGTTATGGAAATTCATTTGTTACTCATATAATTTGTCAAAAAATTAATAAAAGTATCTGGGCGGACAGTTACCCTAATTTTGATGACTTTTTCAATAGTACCTTGCCTGCACTTACAGATAAATACACAGAACAAC
This sequence comes from Flavobacterium cyclinae, assembly GCF_021172145.1. Lineage (NCBI taxonomy): Bacteria > Pseudomonadati > Bacteroidota > Flavobacteriia > Flavobacteriales > Flavobacteriaceae > Flavobacterium > Flavobacterium cyclinae. The sequence goes on along the minus strand of NZ_CP089095.1, from coordinate 1,439,769 downwards.
TAAAAAATACTATTGAAACTGAATATCCTGACTCAATGATTGTTTATGTTCTTAGAAACTACAATAAATGCAGACACTTAAAAACACTAATGATATAAAGAATATCAAACCGATAATAACGGATACTGAACAATTGTTCAGACATCCAAAATATTCGTCATTTATAACATACTTGTAATAACCTTTTTATAAAAACTTATGGAAATACTAAAAATTCAAATTTTCAAAATTGATATTGATGAAGAAGAAGTTAGCAATATTGATTCAAAAACTTACGGAGAAGAATTAGATAATTATCTTTTAGAGTTATTCGAAACAATAATTTCAGGTAGTAGTGGAAGACAATTTAAATTTGAAAGAAAAACAACTGAGGTTAGAAGTCAAATAACCAATATTAACAATGGTCAAGATTTTAACAATTGTTCTAAAGTAATATCTGAAAGGTTACTTAAAGTTGAAGTAGATGCTCAAAAGAAGATGGATAAACTAAAAGTAACAATTCAAAAAGGTATATTCGTTCAAGCACAAATATCTGAAGATAAAAATAATAAATTCATAATTTGTAAAGCTGATCATAATGAATTCTTAAACGAAGTGGATTTTACTCTTTCAAAAGGTCTGCCAACAAAAAAGAAAGCTTTCAAAGCTTTTGTTTGTGATTTAAATGATGACGATTCTGATTCAGGCATATTAGTTTATGATACGAATCCAAGCGATACTAAATATTGGTGGAAAGAACTTTTAGAATTAGAAATGATAATAACAGATGAAGACAATACTGAAAATGCTTTTGGAGCAATCGACAATGTAATCACAAAAAATATAAAAGAAAAATACCCACAAGATTATACACACATAAGAAATTCAGTAGTTCGATACTTTCGTGCAACTGAACGTTTTGAAATGCAACACTTTTTAGATAATGCAATTGGCAATTATCTACCCGAAAATCATGACTTAGATGTGGATGGCATTAAATCAAAGATTAAAGAATTACCAGCTAAAAAGAGAGCCCCCTTTGATAATCAATTCAATATTATTAAAGAAAAAGTAAAAGCAAAATTCCTTAACAAAATAAAACTAACGCCAGAAATAGATCTAAATATTAAAGGTGATTATGCCGATAACACTATTATTGCCGAAATAAAAGATGGTGAAAAATATATAAGTATAAAATCAGAAGAAGGTTACAAATATTTCAAAAAAAATTAAAAATAAACATCAATGAAATTTTATGACAGATTTCTAAATGCATTTTTCTCTGAAATTTCACCAATTCAAGAAAAGGAATCTTATAAAGTATTTGAAGCAAGTTTTGTTGCAAAAAAGTATAATGAAAAGCCTATCCCTGCAATTATAGAATTAATATCATTTCTACAAAGTAGAGATAACTTACATATTTCAATACAATTTGGTGATAGAGATACAAACGTATTCAAGAGCAGTAATACTTCATCAATCGAGGAATACAAACAATTACTCGATAATGAAGCAAAATTTCTTGAAGATGAAGAAATAAATATTGTTTTAACAATCAATAAAGTCTTTCAAGATTCAAAATGCACAATTTATGATTTAGAAACATTTACTTGTTCATTAAATAAGCTTAATACTTTCGAATTTATCAGTAGTTATTCAAAACTTTTTGAATTATCTAATAATATTAATTTTGAAGTTTTTAATCAAATAAATAGTTTTTATTCAAAAACTATTTCATTTTATTCTTTAAACTCCAATCATGAAAATGATGCTTTTGAAAACCGTAATGAAATAATTGAAAACTTTAAAAGTATTTGTCATTTCAGTCAAAGTGATAAATTAAGACTCATACCAAATGATTTTTATCTAAATAAAGTAGACGAATCATTAGTAAAACTTAATGAAATATTTAAAAAATACTCAACTATTCTTTCTATTATTTATTTATTTGATATTACAAATCTGAACGAAAACAAGTTCGAATATAAAATAAATGGTTATAAAAGTATTAAAGGGATAATAGAGTTAAATCAAATAGATTTTAATAAAATTGAAGAATACTTTGAAATCTATAAATGGGTATATAATGGAGGAAATTTAAATGATAAGATTGGGCTTGCACGAAATATTATATCACTTCATTTTTTAAAAAAAGGAGAATTAGAGATACAAGGAAATCCTTTTCAAGCGATTCAATCTAGTTATAAAGTTTACGAAAAGCAGAATATTAAACAATATATAGAGATTAGAAATAAAATTTCTGATCAATTAATTGATTTTAATAATAGAGCAAATAAAATTATCGAAACATTTGCAAGCGGATTTCAGAAAAGTTCTTTGGCTCTAATTAGTTTTTACATTTCTGCCATAGCAATTAAAGTTCTTGGGAAAGGAGAATTTACAAGTATATTTTCAGTTGACGCATCAATCCTTTCATTATCATTTTTATTAGGATCTTTAATTTATTTTTGGGTTTCTCGATGGGAATTAAAAGAACAACGAAAGAGATTTGTTAGTAGCTATAACAATCTAAAAATTAGATACACAGATTTATTAGATAAAGATGATATAAACCGAATTTTAAATAATGATAAAGAGTTCAATGAGGATGTAGAATTCATTGATAAAAAAAAGAGGATTTATAGCATAATGTGGATTGCAATTGTATCAATTCTTGGATTAACAACAATTTTCCTATTTATTTGTTATAATCTTAATCAAATATTTGAAACCTATTTATTTAGGTTACTATTTGGAAATTCATGTGATTGCAATTAGAAAGTTTATTCTAACAGCCGTGGCTTTTGCAAAATTCAAGTTCTCATTTTTTTAATTAAGCATTGTAAAAACACGTAGTGAATTACGTGTTTTTACCTATTAAATAAAAAAACATTGGTAATTACATTTGAAGTAATAATATAAGTCATTAATTAATACTCAAATTATGTCAACCAGTAACAGTCCACAAACTTTATTCAGATTTGTAAGCCTTAGAAATCCAAATCTTGTAGAAACAAACAGAGACAACTTCAAATTTATTCAACGTCCTGATAAAATGGAAGGGGTTTTCGACCAAGTAACCACTACCCAAAATCAAGCGCGCTACAATGCCCTATTAGAGGCGGCAATTACTTTTGAACCCAATGCAATAAAAAATATTGAGGAATTACAATCTGGTATTTTTAAAAACCTAGCCAAAATAGGAAAATCAATTTCTAAACAAGAAACACTTACAACCGAAGAATTAGAGATTTGTAAAAAAGACTATGATAGCATTAATGCAACTCCCGATAAAATTAAAAACATTTGGGATAACTTCATTTATCAATATATCACACAAAAGGATTTTTATATAAAGGAAGAATTAGCCTATATTTTAAAAGCTTTACATGTTGGTTATGTACAAACGTTGAATGCTACTGTTGAACGTAAAAAAATCAATGGTGGGACAGATTTTGTTACATCTGCATTAAATGCCATAATTATAATTCCTTCAGCAATTTTCAACAAAAATATAGCTAATTCAAATGCCAAATCTACAGCTAATTCTCAAACTATTTCTGAAAAAAATAGTGTTCTTTTAAATTTAAAATCTGACATAATTGAAAAGGAACAAAATAGCATCATAGAAAAAGAAGGTTTAACCCAACTCAAAATTGAATTACAAAATTTAAGAAATAATTACAGTAAAAATTATGAAAAGGCATTAAAAGAAGCGCAAGAAAAGTACAATACAGAATTTGGCGCAACAATACAGGCATATTTCAATCAATTGGAATATATTAATAAATTAGAAGAAGATAAAGCTCCTGAAGAAGAAATTATAAAGGCATATGAAGAATTGGAGAAATATGAAACGCCTAATTTTGAATTTAATTATAAAAAAGAATTAAATTGGGACGACATTATAAAAAATTTAAACAAAGAAAATTTAGCTTATTTTTTAGAATACTTTACCAATGAAAATTACAAAAATGAAATTGACCTTGAGAATGCCAAATTAAGCGTTATTAGTGAAGATGAATTAGATATTGATGGTTTTACATTTACTTTTAAAAATGATAGCTATGATGAAATTTTTAATGAAATAGAAAGTAAAAATTCCACAATTAGTCAAAGAGTATTAAGTGATGCAACGCTAACTCAAGACGAATTCACAAATGTTGGAGGGGTTCTAATCCCAGTTTCTAATAACACAAGTGTTATAAGTACCAATCTACCTCATCTTTCTTATGTTTTAAGAGCTGTTCTTCAAAGATCATGGTTTGTAACGAATCGATATGTTTCATTTCAAGTAAATGTTGAAAATACATCATGGTCTGTTAGTCATGCTGTTGTTACTGCTACAACAAATAGTGGCATTCAAACTCAAACGATAAATAGTATTCAGGTTCTTAATAATAGTATTTCTTTTCCTCAAATATTGCGAAACCTATTCAATACAATAAGTAATTTGAAGTTTCAAATATTTTTTACAAATGGTAGAGAAACAACACTTAATTTACCAACAGATAATAACCAATTTATTCCAGATAGTAAAACTTCATTCACAGCAACAGGAATGTTAATATTAAAACCAATTAGTGTTGGTGAACCTGTAGACACACTACCTAACGAAAATGAGTCTCCTATACTTGGCAAACATTATGGTTTAAAAAGACTCGGTGTTGCTGAATACATGAAAGTAGTACAAACTGTTCATGCTTATGTACCTGGTGAAGTTTCAAATATCGAAAATGTAATGGCGAGTGAGTTAAGACATAAATCAATAAGCGAACTTACTCGTACAGAAGATACTATCACTACGAACAAAACACAAGAAGTTGAGAAAATTTCGGATACTACAAAAGTGAACCGTTCAGAAATGCAAACGGAAGTAGCTAAAGAAATTGACAGACAAACAACTTTCAATGCTCATGCTAATTTTACTTATGACGCTAAAGCATATAGAATGGAAATTGGAACAGCCTTTGCTACAACAAACTCACAGCATATAAGCAACAGGCAAGCCGTTACTAAATCGCAAGAAATTACAGAGAGAGCGCTGGAGAGAGTCCAAACAAAAATTTCTGAGGAAAGAATTAGTAAAATTATTAATGAAGTAAGTTTAACCAATGTTCATGAGTATGATAATCGCGGTAAAGTAACTGAAACTGATAATCCAGACGCAGCAAGACCACAACATATTACAGGTGTTTATAGATGGGTAGATAAAAAAATGAAAAACCAAATCTATAATTATGGTAAACGTACTATGTTTGAGTTCATGATTCCTGAACCTGCAAGATTGCATAGAATTGCTACTGCCATAGCAGGAAATACTTTAGTTGCACCAACAGATCCAAGAAAAGCGGATGCTCTATACAAAATGCCTAATGCTACTTCTGCAACAAAGGAACTTTTAGAATATTGGGCAAATGTTTATGGTGTTAATTTAACAGAAGAGCCAAAAAATAAAGAACAAATATTAAATGCAAATGGTTCTCCAAAAAGTGAAGGCACAGGAGTGTTTTTTGATTCTAATCTAGAGATTTTAGAAAATTATGAGGCTAAATCTGCAATGTTAAATTGGCACTTTACAAAACAAAGAAATCGTTCAGGTTTTTGGGAGGGGAACTATGTATTAACCGCACATTTTAATTTATCTAATTTAAAAGGTCAATTTCTTTATTTTAATACAAAAGACTCTTCAAAAAATGGTAGTACTCCAATTAGTGGTTTAAGTCTGTCAGAGGTCTTTAATTATAAAGTTCATGGAAGAAATATTGGGAGTTTTAATATAGAAATAAAACTACAATGCCAGCCTAAAGCTTCATTTTATCACGCTTGGAAACAAGAAAATTTCAATTTAATTATTGAAGCTTATACAAATGCTTTAAATGCGTACAAAGAAGAGGTAGCAGCAATTGAAGCAGAACAAAAAGCCAAACAAGAAGAACAAAAAGATACAATGGGCAATTTTTACCGTATCATCGAAGGTGATGTTTTAAAACATAACTGTATTGCTTATTTACTTCAAAATTATCTTTCTGGAATTGGTGAAGACTTTGACTATGACAATGAAGGGGTTAAAATGGATGAATTTAAAGTTTATTTAGGTGAAAATCTTGATAAATATACTTCGACTGCTAAGTTTTTAGAGCAAGCCTTTGAGTGGAGTATTAAAGATTATACCTTCTACCCTTACTTTTGGGCAGAAAGAAGCCAATGGCAAGAACTTTATTTAACCGAAAATGTAGATCCTTTATTTAGAAGTTTCTTACAAGCGGGAATGGCACGTGTAATTGTTACTGTTCGACCTGGTTTTGAAGAAGCGGTACAATATTTCTTAGAAACAGGAAAAGTTTGGATGGGTGGAGAAAGTCCAGTAATTGGTGACCCATTATACATGAGTATAGCGGCAGAAATGATAGAGCCAACCGGAATAAAACAAGGTAAATATTGGATTAATAGAATACCTACTACCCTAACCATTTTACAGGCGCATTCTACAGGACTAAATGTTGACCCTAATCAACCTTTACCAATATTCCCAGAAACTGAACCTGAAAATTGTGAAAATCCTGATGAACTTGAAACCACAACATCTTTCACATTACAAGAAGATGCTCGCATTATTGGAACAGGCACAAGCGATACAACTTTGTATCCTAATTAAGTAATTAACAAAAGGTGGTGTAATTCACCACCTTTTTATTTTTTAATATAGATTAAAATGAATTCATGAAAAATCCAGAAATAAGTAAAGTTGATAGGTTAGGATTAAAAACTGAACAAAATAATATTAATTCTGATGATGATATTAATATTATTAACGGTTATTGGAGTTCAGATAAAAATGGTATGCAACCAATCACTAAAGCTAATTTAGATGAGTTAGTTTATTTTAACATCAAAACATCAAGGAAGTTTGAAGGTAAAGAAATTAAACTAAAGCTTTTTGAAGACGATGGTGATTTAAGAAAACCTGATGAAAAATTTCCAGCAATATCAAATGATAAAAAAAATCTAATTAAAAGGGAATATATCAAAACTGTAAAAATTAAAAATCAGAAAGCAACAATAGAAATATCACTATTAAATATATGGGATAGTATCTTAGATAAAGATTTTGGATTTGAAATAGAGTTATATTGGGTTGCTTATCAAAAAGATTTTTTATTTCTAGGTGAACGATTATATAGTACACTAAATGTTAGTAGGTCATTAAGATATATTTATTTAAATACACCAATTGATGGATATAGTCTACCTGAACTATTAACTTCAATGGGTGAAACAATAATTTTTGCAATAGGTGATGCATCAAAAGTAAATGATTTAGTTACTGAAAAACTTGATGATGCACGTTTTTTTATTGGTTGTCGAACACTAAAACAAGGTAATCTGGTTACCAATAGTTTAGATATAATTAAAAGAGAAAAATCTAGATTATATCAATATCATATTTACAATAATGAAGGTACAAATGTAAATATAATTAAAGCTTCAAATTTTGGATTTAAAAATAAATACGTAAATAATGGTAAAGTTGTAACTACAAAAGGAATTAGTCAAATTGATTATTTTACAAATAATGGTGTTCTTAACAATACCTTAAAATTAAGTAAGGAAATTATAAATATTTGGGATTTTACTTCTTTAACTGATATAATGTTTAAAGATGGATTTGGGACAATTCCTAACCCTACTCCAGTAGGTTGGGCTGTAGATATTCTAACTCAGTTTGTTATTATTCCGCATTTTAATGAAATTATATCTGAATTAAAAAAAGCGGCTTTTGTAGACTTTGAAAAAGCAAAACAAAAAGGGTTAAAAGCATGTATTGAATATATTGATAAATCTACACTTATTAGAAAAGATTTTTTAAAAATGAAACACATTGCCGTTTCAACCAAAACATTAAATAAATTATTAAAAGGAGATTTTCTAACTATTGATAATTTAATTAAATTTAGAGATCAAAATTCAATTTCAACTTCTGAATGGATTCATACAATATTTTATAGAGAAGAAAAAGATAATTATAGAGAAGACCCTAGAATAATAATTGAATGTATCTTTATTGCTGATAAATTAACCAAACTTTAAACTATGAAATTTTTCTTAAAAATAGTAATAATCTTATTATCATCAGTTTTGATTAGTTGTAACGGAAGAGTAAAAAATTTTAATACAATTTTAGATGAAGAGGCAGATGACTCGATAATAACTGTAAATGAATTACCAAATAAAGATGTACTGTTAACTTCGCATTTAGATACGGATGCTTTGTTATTATATATTCCTTATGAAATAGAAATTAAGCAACAAAAAAATGAAATAATTTCAGGTATAACATCACATATATACGCTAATGCAGAAGGAGGAACTCCGTCACAAATTCCTATTTTCAACATAAAAACTTTTGAACTTTTACAACCAGATTATTTTGAAGAAAATCCTAATCTAAACAAAGTTATTGAATATAGGCTTCTCAAATTTTATCCTAAAAGAGATACTATTGCAAAATCATTAATAAAAGAGTTGGAAATTATTAAGGCAAATTGCAAAGAAAGCAACAAATATTTTAATGATACAATACGCTATAAGAGTATTAAAGAATTTGAAGCTGAACATCAAAATATCTATAAAGAGACCTATGAACATAAAGAACTTAAAGTAAATTTACTGATAAAAAAAGATACAACTTACAGAGAATTTACAAAAATTTATACTTTTAAATATTAAGCAATTATTCCATTTCGTTAAAAAAGACCTTATAAGCTTAAAAAAAATATAACCTACTAAAGTCAGAACAATTAATTGACAAATTCGAATGATAACATTATCATGGGTAAATTATATCAATTAGAAAAAAGAAATGATGAATTGTATCCTAATTATTTTTGTAGGATTTGAGACCAAAGAAAAATTACATAAACATAGTAAGACCGTTGAAGCTGAGATAGAGTAATATTATGGAAATCTCCCATAAATTAAAATGGGAATTAATGACATCAGAAGAACAAGCACAAAAAATAGAGACGGTTCGGAAAGTAATGACAAAGACAATTAAGAAGAGTCAAAAAAGAGATATTTGATACCATTTAAAACACAATTAAGAAAGAAGGTGGGTTTATTATCTGGTACTAACCATTAAATCAAGAGAGGCTTCTTATATTATTTCTAATTTTTAATTACACCCCCCCCCTACAGAATTTATTTTACTAAACTGGAGAAAATTCATTCTCTCTTATTAATTTTCATTAAACCATGATAATTTTATCTATCTAAAATTACGTATTTATACTTAATTAGAAAAAAATAGAAAAATACTACTTTTGAAATAGTACTACTCTTAGTAGATTTTAGTAAATGCATTTAAAAAATTAACAATGGGATTTCACATCATAAACATAGATAATAATGAACTCGTTCACCAATATGCAAAAAATGACTATGAATTAGCAGTTTTAGATATTAGAGAGGATACTATCATTTACCAAGGTGAATCACATTGGATACCTGAAAAAGTTATAGACTCAAAAAAATATGCAATTTGGGCTAACGATTGGTATAGGGCTGGCATAAAAGCTCAAGAAATCTTCAAAAAACAAGCAAAAAAAAATAATCTAATCTTAGAAGAACTTTTCCAAGACCAAGAAAGTTTTAAATCCTATACAGAAACAGCAAAAAAAGTTCCAATAAAAAGAGGTGACTTCTTAATCCGAAATATTAGAAATTTAGAAATAGACGTAAAGTGCAGAAAATTTTATGAGGCAAATGGTCAATTAGTTTTTAATTTTAAAGTCCAACACTATTACATGCATAAAAATATGATGGATTTTACAAAAACACCAATCATAATTGCGGTATATGAAAACATCGATAACATACCAAATTCCAATAATTTAAGAATGTTTTCAATTGAATGGATTCAAGAAAATAAATTAAATATTCAAAATTTTAAAAATATTGGAAAGTGTTTTCAAATTCCAGTAAAAGAAACTTTTGAAGGTTTTGAATTATTAGAACGCTATAGGTAACCAATTAAAAATAAGTTTACTGTTAAAAGAATAAACATGTAAAATCTAAATTTAACCTTTGCTTTATGTTCTTTCTTCTTATTACAGATATTTATATTTGATAAAGAAATATAAATTCATTTTGTCCCTTTTTTTTACTAAATTTGGGACAACCATTTAACCACTAACACCATGTATTCTATTCATAACCAAATAGAAAAAAAAATTGAATCCTTAAAAAAGGGAAGTATTTTATTCATTTCAGATTTCATAGAATTTGGAACAACTGAAAACATAAAAAAAGTAATGCAAAGACTAGAAAAAAAAGAAGTCATAACTCGATTAGCACACGGTATTTATCTTTATCCAAAAAAAGATAAAGTACTTGGTACGCTATTTCCTTCAACAGAAGAAATAGCTTTAGCTATTGCCAAAAGAGATAAAGCAAGAATTATTTCTACAGGTGTACAAGCATTACAACAATTGGGTTTATCCACACAAGTACCTATGAACGTGGTCTATTTGACCGATGGAGCACCAAGAAAAATTAAAGTAGGTAAAAGAACCATCACATTCAAAAAAACCACTCCTAAAAATCTGACTATTAAAGATAAAAAACTGAACATCGTAATTCAAGCATTAAAAGAGTTAGGCAAAGAAAATGTAGATGAAAATGCGAAACAAAAAATTAAGAAAGTATTGCAACAAATGACGATTGAGAGTATAAAAGAAGATAGTGTTGCAGCACCAACATGGATTAGAAATACAATCCTTGAATTAATAAATAAAGACTAATATGAACGAGTGGCTAAAACTATCCGAAAAGAGACGACTTGAAATACTAAACCAAGTCAATAATCAAACAGGACTTCCTACAGATGCAATTGAAAAAGATTGGTGGGTAACCATTACGTTAAAAGCCATATTTTCATCAAAATTTGCACAACATTTAGTTTTCAAAGGTGGCACATCTCTAAGCAAAGCTTATAACTTAATAGAACGTTTCTCAGAGGATATTGACTTATCAATTGATAGAACAATCTTAGGATTTGAGGGTGAATTATCAAAAACACAAATAAAAAAACTTCGTAAAGCTTCAGGTAATTTTATAGTCGGAGAATTTAAAGAAGAATTGATTTCAGAACTAGAAAAGCTGGGAGTAAATAAAGAAAATTATAATTTAATCTTTGATGATGAAATAGATGATACTAGTGATCCGCATCGTATAGAATTAGAATACAAGTCAATCGTTGAACAAGGAGAATACATTCCGCAAAGAGTTATCATTGAATTAGGAGCAAGAGCTTTACTAGAACCAAACGAACAGAAAACAATTCAATCAATTATTGGTCAGATTTATCCAGAACAAGTTTTTACCATTCAACCATTTGAAGTAATTGTTGTAGTGCCAACTAAAACCTTTTTAGAAAAAATAATGTTGCTGCATGAAGAATTTCTTAAGCCAATTGAAAACATAAGACATTACAGAATGTCAAGACATCTTTACGATATAGAAAAACTAATGGACCACGATTATGGAAAAGAAGCAATAAAAAATAAAGAGCTATTCGAAACACTAGTCCAACACCGAAGTAAATACACACCTATAAGAGGAATTTCTTATGATTTACACACACCACAAACAATAAATTTTATTCCACCAGCAGAAGTAACTGAACTTTGGAAAAAAGACTACCAAGCCATGCAGGAATTTATGATTTATGGAGAAACATTGGAGTTTGAAGAATTGATTGGTAAATTAAAAAATCTAAATGAAATATTTAGAGCTAAATAATTTAAAATAAAAAATAATTTATGATTCAACTAATAAATCCTAATGATATTCATTCAGCAGCTGATACTTGGAATGGATTTATATATCAAGGTAAAGTTGCTTTATATCATGTATTAAAATTAATAAACGAAAAAGATAGTGTTGATGGATTGCATTTACAGCTTGATTCATTAGAAGATTTTGCGATAATACGATATGAAAATAACGAACCCAAACCAATAACGCTACATCAAGTAAAGGCTGTCAAAAGCCATTATTATTCAAGATATAAAGAAGCTTTTGAAAAATTAGAACAAAGGAAAGACAATTTCCCTTGTGATGATGAAGCCTATTTTCATTTAGCAATAGAGAATGAAGAAACTAAAGCAGATATTGAAGCTAAGCATGCAAAGCTTAAAATTTATGAGTATGATGGTAATCCTTATTGTAAAATTGAAGAGTTGCAAGACAAAATAAAAGTTAAAGCTAGCAATTGTTTGAATAAATTAGGATTAATACATTTATCAAATGATAATTACTTGGAAATTTTATGTAATGAACTAGAATCTTTAATAACCAATAATATTGTTTTAATTCATGCCCAAAATCATTCACCAAACGGAGATTCAATAAATAAATCTGCATATTATAGTACAATTTCATTGAATAGATTTAGAGATATTCTTATCGCTGACTTAACAAGTATTCAGCAAGATAAAAACTATTTTATTAAGAAACTTAAGATTGACTTAAACAGATATTACCAAGAATTTTGCCTTGAACACGAGGATGAAATTGATAATGATGCTCAAATTAAACTACATCAATATTTGGTATATTTTAATAGTTTGAATAATCTACAATTTGAGGGATTTCTGCAAAAAATAATGCCTCATAGACATGTAAAATTTTCAACACTTCAAGAATACAAAGATAATTCCCTGCTAATAAATGAAGTGAAAACTGCTTTTTTAAGTATCCTTCATGGGATTAGAAGTCCAGATGAAATAAATAAAATAGGTTGGACAGATAGTCAAAGTAAAAAATATTTTCCTTCAAGTATAATTGTTTCAAATTCATCTGCAAGTAAACAAAATATTTCAATAGATATACTAAACACTGCATTAGATACACTGATTGAAGTGCCTTTTAATTCAGATTATGTAATTACAGAAGGATGTAATGTGTCATCTATTATTGAAGAAGCAAATAAATCAACTAGAATAAACCAATCGGATATTGACATTTTAAATAATTCAACTTCTTCTGAATATGATAAAATTACAAAATGGAAAAAGATTTCATTAATTGATTTAGAACAAGCAAAACAAAAACTAAATGAAAACAATAATTAACAGCATATTTTCTCAATTAGGACTTATTAATACTGAATTGGAAATAGGTTCTTTTTATTCATTTGATGATATTAATAAAAAATCTTATTGGTTAATAATAGAAACAGATAACCTAATTAATGTTATTGAAAATCAGGTGAATTATTTTGAAGAAGCAAAAAAAATAATAAATAATGAATGGTTTGATAAGAATGTAAATTTATTAATCTTACACAGAGTTGAAAATTTTGAAAATTTTCAAAGTTTGGTTTTGGAGATTGAGGAAGACCCATATTTGTTCAAAAAGCAAATTGTTTTATATAATGATTCTGAAGTAGAAAAGTTAAATCAAGCACTAGTGCAGCAACAACAAAATATTAAAGGTTTTATTGAAAATAAAATTTTAGAGGAAGAAGTATTTAAAAAACATAAAGAGAATATCAATAATAACGATTATGAATCACTTCTTTATCGTCTAGTTCATAAAATCCCATTAATAAACCTCAATATTGTCCAAGAAAATGGATTAGATGCTTTAACTGATAATAATAGACAGAAAATTGAAAGTGGTTCATTTGGAAGCCTAAACAATTTAATTGATCAAAACTTTTTCAATAGAGATGTTGAAAATATTGATGAAATGAACGCAGATATTATATATGACATTTTATTACCAACATTGAATTCAGATGAAAATTAAAAAAATAGAAATCCATAATTTTAAAGTTTTTCAAAATATAATTATCGATTTTGAATCTTCAGATTTAATAGTTTTTGATGGTCCTAATGGATTTGGAAAAACATCAATTTATGATGCAATAGAATTATTATTTACGGGTAAAATAAGACGATTTGATGACTTAAAAGGTAGATTAATTGATGGCAGAGAAAGTTTTTCCGAACATCCATTTCTATGCGATTACGCTGTTGGTGATATATCGATAAAAATTGAATTTCTAAAAGATGATTCAACACATATCTTAGAGAGAGCTGCGAATAGAGACGAATTAACAAATTCAGTAGATTTTAGTTTCTATAAACTATACTTTAAAAACGAATTTACATCTGATGAAAAAAGTTTAATTCAAAATGAAGAGGAATATTTAAACCAAATTCTAGGTTCAAATTATAAACAGAATTTTCAGTTTTTAAATTATATTGAACAAGAGGACAGTTTGTTTTTATTAAAAAGCCAAGACAAAAATAGAAAGCAACATATATCTCACTTATTTAATGTTTATGAATTTGAAAATAAAATTAGTAAAATTGATAAGTTAAAAAATAAAATTAGTGGATTATGTAACGGTGACAAAAAAGATGAAATTGACAATTTAAAGGATTCAATAAAAAAAATTGAAGATTTTTTAGCATCAGAATTTAATAATACAGAGTACATAAAATTATTTTCTGATAGAGAAATTAATTGGGATTTAGAAGATTTTAATTATAAGAATATCAGCTATGAAAATCTTTTTAATGAAGACGGAACCATTACCAGATTAAAAAAATTAATTGAAAACAAGGGATTATTTAGAAGTTATATTCGAAATGAAAAGATTAGTAGTATAATTTTAGATACAGAAGGAATTGAAAGCTTCTTACTTTATTATAAATTTCTTCCACAAAGAGAAGCTTTAAGAATTCAAAAAAATGAATACTTAAGCATCAATAAAATTATTGATACTCTAACAGAATTTTCCATTGATAATATTAAAGATGATTCATTTGTATTTGAACTTGAAGACTTTGATTTTATTGAGGAGGTTTTAATTTCAAATTTAAATCAAGGGCATGAATCACTTAAAGTTAAATTCAAAGAGTTAGATGAATTAGAAAGTATTTATTCTAAAATAAAAGAATCTAGAGAAAAATTAGTTGATAATATTAAAAACCTAAAAGAAGCGGAGGATATAGAAACAACTGGTACTTGTTTTTTATGTGGCTATGATTGGGACAATATTGATGATTTATTAGAAAAGATAGAAATTCAATCAGTTAATTTGGAGGGAATTACTTCATCAAAAAGTAGAATTTTTAATGAGGAATTAATTAATTTTAAGGAAGATGTTATACTTCCAATTATAGAAATTTTAAATCAAAAAATCACTGAACTTAAAGTTGATATAATCTTTATAAATAAGTTTTTATCAATTGATGAAACTTTTTTTATTAAAGTAAAAAAGGAACTTGAAAATATTGATTTTGATTTTAAAGATTATTTGAACGAGACATTAAGCAGTGAAAGTGTAATTGATATAGAAAATATTACTCCAATATTAAATTCACTCAAATTAGAAATAGAATTAGATAGTGTTGAAACATATTTTAAAGAGTTTTTTACTCAGTATTTCGATAATAAGTTTGATTTATTGAATTCTATGGAAATAGAAAATTTAATCAAAAAAGAAAATTATTTAAAGTATAAATATTCATTATTACAAAACGAAACTCTAGATAAAAACAAACAAGAGTTACATAACAAAGAAAGTAAATTCAATAATGCGAAAACATTAGAAGATAATTTGAAAAATCTGAATAGCATCTATAAAAAATCTCTAAAAGAATATCAGAAAAAAGTAATAAAAGACATTGAAATTATTTTTCATATATACTCAGGAAGAATTATGCAGGATTTTCAAGGAGGTTTAGGATTATTTATTTATTCTGATAAAGATGGTATAAGATTTCAAACTAATCCATCCAAAACTTTTGATGCAGTTTTCTCTATGAGTTCCGGTCAACTATCAGCATTGATTATTTCTTTTACTCTAGCATTGCATAAAAAGTATTCTCAAAACAAGATTATTTTGATTGATGACCCAGTTCAAACTATGGATGAAATCAATATTGCAGGATTCATAGAATTACTAAGAAATGAATTTTATTCAAATCAATTAATAATTTCAACCCATGAGGATATGGCTTCAGCATATATGAGGTATAAATTCAAAAATTATGGTTTGGCACAAAAAAGGATTAATTTAAAATCTTATTCCGTAAATCACAATGGCTAATTACGATTTTTCAACTTTAAATGATAGAGACTTAGAGGAATTGACAAGAGATTTACTTTCAAAAGTACTGAATGTAAATTTTCAGTCATTCAAACCAGGAAAAGATAAAGGTATTGATTTAAGATATTCAACAGTAAATGATGAAAATGAAATAGTAGTTCAAGTTAAACATTACTTAGGTTCTGGTATCTCAAAATTAAAGTTAGATTTAAGTAATAACGAAACTCAAAAAGTAGTTACTTTAAAACCTAAAAGATATATATTCTGTACTTCATTACCATTATCTCCACAAGACAAGGAAGATATTAAAAACATTTTCAATCCTTATATACACTCTACATCAGATGTTATAGGCAAAGAAGACCTAAATAAATGGTTAGATGATTATCCTGAAATTCAAGAAAGACATTTTAAACTTTGGCTGTCGTCAATTGATATAATTAAAAAAATAGTCAAAAATGGTATCAAAGGAAGATCAGAATTTTATAAAGAAAAAATAATAAAAGAAATTACAGTATATGTCCCAAATAAGACACACAGTGAAGCAGTAAGTGCTCTAAACAAAAATCATTTCATATTAGTTACTGGTGCTCCAGGTATTGGAAAATCAACATTAGCCAATATGCTAACTTATCAATTTTTAGCTGAAGATTTTGAATTAGTATATGTTAGGGAAATTACTGAAGCAGAAGAAGCTTTTTCTCCTGAAAAGAAACAAATATTTTATTTTGATGACTTTTTAGGTGCAATTACTTTGGATTTATATAGTTCAAGGAATGCCGATTCTGCAATTGTGAATTTTATTGAGAGAGTAAGAGATGATAAACATAAAAGATTAATATTAACTTGTCGAACAACAATTTTAAATCAGGCAAAAAATATTTCTGATAAAATTGAAAATTCTAACATTGATATTTCAAATTATGAAGTTAGAATTGAAAACTACACAAATTGGGATAAAGCAAGAATTTTGTATAATCACATATATCTTTCTGATTTATCAGATGAACAAAAGTTAATTTATTTTCAGAATGATTTTCATTGGAAAGTAATTAAGCATCGATACTATAATCCTAGATTAATCCAAGGTATCACTAATAAAAGTAATCTAGTTGATACAGAGTATTCAGAAAAATTTGTTTTAGAAATACTAAATGATCCAAATAAAATATGGGAAAAGCCATTTAATATACAGATTTCAAATGTTTCCAGATTGTTGCTACTTACGATGTACTCATTAAGTGGTGGAATTTATTATGTCACAGATGAAAGACTAAAAGAAGCTTTTAATAGTAGAATAAACCACGAAGTTGTTTATAATAATTATCAAAAAAATGGAAATGAATATAATTTTGCTTTAAAAGAATTAGTAGGTGCTTTCATTATTAGAACTATTGACAAAAATGACACTAGATATAGTTTTTTTAATCCATCAATAGATGACTTTATTTTTACATACTTTCAAAATTCTAATGAAGAATATTTACAACTACTTAAATCATCTGTATACTTCGAGCAATTCAAATATCGAATAGCAACTACAGTAGTTAAAGGTGAAAAAAGAATAAGCTTTTCTAATAAAAATAGCAGAAAAAAATTATACGACACATTTAGCGAAAAGAAAGATTTTCTTAAGGGATTTCATAGTAATGCTAGCCTAAACATTATATCTATTCTTATTAGATTATTTAGCAAAAGTGAAATTGAAGTAGAATTATTAAAGAGAATAAATGATTTAGATATTAGTTATTTAAGTTGGGAAGATAGAGATAATTTAATAGAAATTTTAAAATATATAGCTGAAAACAACCTAATTAAAGAAATCAATAATTTACCAAATTTAATTAAAGCACTTTCTAAAGACATACCATCTCATTATCTTATTAAAACTTTTTCAAATCTAATCAAGTCAAATATATGCTATACTGATTTTATTAGTGAATCAAAAATAAAAAACAACGAATATTATAATGAAATACAGAAAAACATTGATATTTCCTGGGAAAAACTTTCAAATGATTATATGACAGATGCTTATGGGATTGATAACACTTTAGAGATTGATGAATTGGATGATATCTTAAATAAAAGAAAACAAGAAGCTATTCAAATTAATATTGATATTGGATTAGATGCATCTGAAGCAATTATTGAATATGAATTTGATACTTCATCTCAAATTGAATTTAACAAAGAAAAAAGTAAAGATAAAGATGTAAAAATTCAGTCATTTAAAGAAAATACTAGAGATGAAGTTTTAGAAATAAATCGACTATTTAACTCAATTAGTAAAGGTGGAAATTTATTTATGGCTCCTTTTTAATCTTGCAATTTAAAATAATATATTATGCTTGATTTTTATTTTAATGATATAGTGAGTTGGTTAAAGTCTGATAAAAGAATATCAAATTGGACTACTATATATAAACAATGGGAAGATAACAATTCTCGTGAATATTTATATTGTCTTTTATTTCCTGAAAAATTAATTAAAGAATTTATAAAGCATCCGACTTGGAGTTTAAACATTACAAATTTACAACCTAATTATGTTCATTATTCAGAAAATAAGTCTAAGTATTACAGATGGGGAATTGAGTCAAAATATGAACCTCTAGTTTATCAACAATTCTATAACAACATTTATCCCACAAAATATGAATTGATTGAAGAAATTCAGCAGTTTTTCAATTTATATTTTGATAATAAAACTAATACTTATGTTGGTATTGATATAGCTTCCGAGGAGAGTGAAGTAGTTAAAATTATAAAAAAAGGAGATAAAATTGAGTTTAAAATAAGAACACATTTTTTAAGGCAATTTCTTTATGCAAAAAAACTAGTTTTAGGTTTTCAATTGGATTATTTTAGAAAATTAGATAAAACATTAGCAGAACAAAACCTTAATGAAAATATGTTTTTTGATGAGTTTACTCAACATTACAATTTTAGTATCTGCTTTAAAGATTACTGTCTAAAAGATAAAGATTACAGTGATTCTAGATTGTTAGGAAAAGCTATTCTTCGCGGTTATGAAAGTCAAAATATTCAAACAGATTATGATAAATTTAATTCAGAAAAATGTGAGGATTTTATAGTAGATATAAACAAAGATAGTGGAAATTTTATTTATGAAAACTGTAATAAAAGTGAATTTAAAAAATCTGAATATCATTTTTACACACCAGTATTTTTTAAAAGAGAAGTTTTATTAAAATATTACAATAGCCCTAATTTATATGCAATTGATGATGGTTTTATAAACATGAAAGGCTCTTGGAGATTAAGCATAGACAATAACAATTATGACTTTATAGTTGTCTACTTAGGTGATTTGAGAATATTATCTCACTCCGAGCAATTATATTGGAAAAGTTTTAATATTGAACCTCAATCAGAAATAAATAAACGCAGATTTAGTATTGACTTTCTGTCTTCATATTATGATCCTGAAATAGAAGATTTAAAATTTAAAAATGAATTTACAAGTCTAAATAAATTGTGGCTAAAAAAGTTTGGCTTTTACCTTATTTCTGAATTTGATAAGGATGATATTCATTGTTTTAAGACTATTAGACTTCCTCTAAAAAATGAACCTTGTGAATTAGATATTCTAATTTTGAATTTATGTAAGGTTTTAATTGACTATTTAAACATAAAAGAAATAAATAAGCGCTTAAATTCCGAACAAAAAGACCTAAGATCAATAGATAAATTTGAAATATTTCTTAAATTGAACCAATTTGATAACCTCGAAAAAGTTATTTCATTTTATAAAACATTGCAAAAATTAAGATCAACAGGTTCTGCACATCGTAAAAATTCAGATTACAAAAAGGTACTAAACAATTTAGGCTATAAAGATTTCGATGAAAAGGAAATTTTTAAAGCAATATTGAATACAGCTTTAGTCTCATTAAAAATTTTGATTAACAATTTAAAGTAATTTCTACTTTGCTTTTAAATAATAAAAAATGAAAAGTGTATTGCCGTCTAAAGAAATGCCTCACTTGGTTATATTGGGAGCTGGGGCAAGTTTAGCTTCATTTCCAAATGGAGATAAACATGGTAGAAAGCTTCCTCTAATGAACTCGTTAGTAGAAAAACTGGATTTATATAATCACATACCAGATAAATTCGAAGGATTAATTACTGATTTTGAAAAATTATATAGCAATATTTCTAATGATGATTCATTATTATCTGTTAAAAAAATTATTGATAAAAAAGTCTATGAATATTTTTATGAAATGAATATTCCAAATAAGCCAACATTGTATGATTACTTAATTTTATCTCTAAGAAAAAAAGATTTGATTGCTACATTTAATTGGAATCCTTTATTACTTAAAACGATGAGAAGGCATTCTAAAATAGTAAACCTACCAAATGTTGCTTTTCTACATGGAAATGTTGCTGTCGGTGTATGTAAATACTGTAATTTAAAAGGTTATAAATATAATAATATCTGTCATCATTGTAATAGGCCTTATGATGATATGAGATTATTATTTCCAGTTGAAAATAAAAATTATAGTGCTGATAAAACAATTAATGATGAATGGGAAATGTTAAGACATTACTTCGAAATTTCATTATATGTTACAATTTTTGGATATAGTGCACCCAATTCAGATATCGATGCAAAAAAACTAATGCTTGATGCATCTATGAAAAATAGATCTCGTGAATTTTATGAATTAGAAATCATAGACATAAAACCTGAAGAAGAAGTTGAAGAAACGTGGCACGATTTCATACATAGTCACCATTATTCTGTAATAGATAATTTTAAAGAAAGTTATTTGTGGCATCATCCAAGAAGAAGTACAGATGCCTTTTTTGATGCCTATTTAATGAACAGTCCTTGGGATGATAACCCTTTTCCAGAATTTAACGATATATACGAAATGCATCAATGGATTGAACCTCTTATACGTGAAGAAAATAAAAAACTATAACCCACTCCTTCCCATCACTCCAAAAGTTTTTGTATGCCAGTAGTTTATCATTCCAATAGATAAATAGTACAAAGCAACAAAAACTTTTCCCAAAGCTTAGTTACATAATGTGGCATTATAGTGCATAAAGAACTATGTTGCAAATAAAAAAAAATCAGATGCACTATAATAACATTATGTAAAAAAGCCGCTCACCCAACGCGCTTGCCAGTGGCTCCAGGACAACATTTTTTGCAGCTCCCATCGCATCACCCTGCTACAAAAAACACCGTCCTTCGCCACTGTCTTTAACAACGTTCACCATTTCATAGGAATATAATCGGTTACCATCGCTTTTATAAACGTTCACGGTAACTGTTTTTATCAGCTTTGTGTTTAAATAGGTAGTATTTGCATTGCTTTTGTAAGTAATAAAATGGCTTTTAATTTCAGTTAATTTGCCAATGGTAAAAGCCATTTTATTACCCACAAAACCAAAATCCCAGCAAGCGTATCATTTTTTTTTGCTAAAACAATCCCAGTAAATTGCTTTCACGATGGATAGATGCCTCAAGTTTCCAAAAAACTGATTACTAAAAACTGTGCACTGAACACTAATAAAAGGCATCTATCCATCATAATAGCAATAGCAAAACCCTAGTAAGCAAATAAAAATAATACCCTTGCCCGCCCTACTGCCCCATCGCACTCGGTAGTATTTGCATTGTTTTTTGAAAATGCCTCCCATTTCCATTAGACTTTGACTGCAAACTGAAAACTGCGACTGTTAACTGACTAATCAGGCATCCTCAAAAATCAAATCCCACAAAGCATGTGGTTTTCTTTTTTTTAAATTTTCAAAAGTACTTATTGTGAAATCGAGCGTAGTCGAGGTCGCCTTATGTAAAAAAGAAAACCACACCCTTTGAAGACTTACCCATTTCAAAACATAAAAAAAACATTTTTACAAAAAAAAAAAAAAGAAACCAAAGGTTTGTTCCAGGCATTCAAAAAAGCAAGTTCAAGCCTTCGGTTCCGGATAAAATCTCCACCCTCACATTTCCAGCCCGACATTTCACTTTTTACTTATTACTAATGACTCATAAGGGTAGTATTTTACCCGAAAAACTTGCTTTTTTGAAACCCTCCACAAGGCAAAGTGGCTTTCTTTTTTTCCTTTTTCTTTTGCAAAAATGTGTGTGAGGCATCTTGGCTTATTGTTCACATTTCGTGGAACCGAAACTGGAATACGAAGGAAGTTAACGCTTTAAATCCTTGTATTATGCAAAATTACATCATCAAATCTCACAAAGTAGGCACAAGCTACAACAAACCTCATTTCTTTATTTTAAACAAAGGAATGAACAGCGGAAAACCTCAAAATGAAGCATTCACAAACAGCTTTGTAATCATATTTGACAATGAAAAAGATTGTGAAAATATCTTTTGGGTTGCTTATAGTTTATGGAAATCAAAATTTTGGCACCAACATTTAGTAGGTTCTGTAATTTCATTTTTACGACTACCTGATTTTAAAAAAGAATTCTTCTCAAAATCAGCACAATTAATGGAAGAATATGAGGTACATATAAAACATGTGGAAGCTTTAAAATTACTAGCTCAAAAAGAAAAACAATTTCACGAAAATTTAATTTTAATCAATGATTTAAGAAGAGTTATTTCACATAGATATGTCAATAAATAGTTTTTATTCACAACATTTAGTAGCTTTGTAAAAATATATAATTTAATGCAAAATAGTATATTCATAACATATAATCCGGATTCAATAAACGAAAAAAATATTGCTATCGATCTTTTTCGAAAAGGTAGACAAAATGGATACTTTATTTATTTACCGGAAAGAAATTATTTTAATAGACTTTCTCCACAAACTAAAGCAAACATTGATTCTTCAAATTGGTTTGTAATTTTTTCAACCACTAATTTATCTAAAACAGTAACAGAAGAAATAGAATATGCGTTAAAATCAAAAAAAGATAATCAAGTCATTGTAATATATTCTAACCATAATGGGAAAAATATTGATTTTCAAGGTAAAAATCCTATTGAAATGTATATTGATGATTATGATTTAAATAGTCTGGAAAAATTTAAAATTGATTTGTTTGAAAGAATTTCTTCAGATAAAAAGACTCAAAATAAAGAAGGAGTGAGTGGTTTAGAGATTTTACTTGGTGTGGGTGCTGCAATACTGTTGTTGGGTGCTTTAACAAGCAAAAAAGAAAAGTAAAATGGTAGAGGAAATAAATAGAAAAAATCCTGTATTTGAAGCTCTTAAATTAAGTTTAGAAAAAGAACTTAGTGATTTACTTGAGAATAATTCACTTCAAAAAACTTCAAGACGTAATAAAACACTTTACCATTATACAAATTTATCTGGTTTAAAAGCAATAGTTGAAAATCAATGTTTTTTTTCAAGTAATTCTGCATATTTAAATGACAAAAAGGAGTATTATTATGGTATAGAATTATTTAAAAAATGTATTGAAGAAAAGAAACATAAAATTAGTAACCAAGAAGGCTTAAATATAATAAACTCCATTCAAAAAGAATTGGATAATAAATTAATTTCAAATCACTATGTTACTTGTTTTTCATTAGATGGTGATCTATTAAGCCAGTGGAGAGCTTATGCTGATGATGGTAAAGGAATTGCAATCGGACTTGATTTAAAAAAATTAATTGAAGGTTTTCAACCTAAAGCTAATGGAATGTTTATTGAATATAGTCTTGAAAATCAAAAAGAAATAGTAGAAAAAATAATTGATAAGAGTTATGAATTTTATTTATCTAAATTAAGTGTTCTAAATATTCTTAATGAACTAGATTTATATAAAGTAATTGCTCAAGAAATTAATGAAATTATTGATAAATATGTCGGTCAATTTAAACATAGCTCGTTCAGTGAAGAGAAAGAATTTAGGTTTGATTTATCAATTGATAAAGATTACAATGAATCTGATGATATTATTTCATATAGAATTAGTAAAAACAATTTATTAGTTCCTTATCTTGAACTCAAAACAAATTATAAACTTGAAAAAGAATTTAGAGAAAAGAATAATATAGAACTTGATGATTTAGAAAAAAATAAATAATTCAAAATAAAACAGTTACCCATAACTGATATCATAATTGGTCCATCTCTTGATTTTGAACTAAATAAACATTCAATAAAAGATTTTTTAAAAAAGAATGAATATTTAGAGGTTAAAATTTCTCCATCTGATGTCCCATATAGAATATAAAAAAGCCAAGTCGCGAGACTTGGCTTTAATTTTGTTTAACCCACAGGTCACCACAACATAGGCTAAACTTACTTTTTGCGCTTCTTATTTAAGCTTTTAAGTAGTAACGAAATCGTAAAACTGACAACTGCTCCAACACTAGCTAAAATAATAGTTCGTGTAATATCTTCAGATTGAATATTCGGTACAATACTTAAAAACGTTCCTCCTGCAGTTCCTACCAAAGTAGGATTATTTGCTATCATCAATTGTAGTAAGCTGACTTGCAGCTGATAAAACTCCACCAGCAACAGCTGCATAACCACCAATAGTAGTTATAATTGCAGGTAAAGCAATTGGAGCTGCTAAAATAGTTCCTCCTACTGCTGCCAATGCTAACCCAACAGTTCGAAGCACTTTAAAAAACTTTGGTGTGGGAGCTGTAGCTCTATTTATAATTTTTTTCATAATCTATGTTTAAGATTGAATAAATATTTCAACACTTTCATTTTCGTCCAAAGCTTTATAAACAAAGTCTTTAAGTTTAGTAAAAGCCTTTCTCGACATTAAACCTAATCCAGGTCCAGAAAGTTGTGTAACAGGAGCAATACAGCCTTGTAATTCCTTTTTAGCATTATTGGCTGGATGTATTAAAATATACTTTCTTTTGGGAACATCCAACAATTCTAAATGCCACTTATATTTCGCACTGTATCGCTTTCTAATAAAATATTTCCCTTCTGGAACACAGGAAACTTTCGTCTCGTTCATCTTCCACGGCAATTCAATTGTATGACAAATCAATTTACCCTCGCTTTCGAGTTTACCATTCGTTCCATCAGGGAAATAAGTTCTAGTTAAAAATAAAACCATTCTTCTAAATTCTGATTTCAAATTTCTAACTTCAGATTAAACGCCACTATCAACTTTTGCAATCGATAATGGATTAAAAGCACCATTTTTCAATGGATACATTTGACCGTTAATCTCTTGATAGAACTCAACACCTAACGCCAAAAATAAGGGCTTAGTTGAGTTAGCAGTAACTGCATTTACCTGATTAATTGGAACAGTTGCAGTTGCATCCCATGGCAAGATTGCGGTTTCAGAAGTTGCTACCACATACGTTTCAGCCTCAAAATCAACTTCTGCCCCTCCAGAAATAATCTTAAAGTGCGTCGTACCACTTGGAGCTGCAATCATATTCGCAGGAATAAAAGAAGCCAAATCTACTTTTATCTCACCTGCAACACGATCAATTGATGCCACAAACGGAGCAAATAAAGTAGTTCCCAATTTACCACGAATATTGAATTCAAAACCAAATAATAACTCGGCTTCACCATCAATAACATTACGCAAACCACGAACGCTTACTGTATCCGCTTGAATTACTTTCATCATTGCCTGTGTCAATCGACTAACCATTCTACCATCTGCAGAGTTTAAAAGCAATGGTCTAAGAGCAGTTCTTAGCATTTTTCCTGCCTTACCTGCTCTACCAAATTCAGAGCCATTCTCACGCGTTCTCTGAAACGCAGGGTCACTTGCTATTCTACTAGCATCAATTCCTCCTTTCTCACGAGCTAAGTGACCATCCTGCGTCTTATAAAAGGTAATATCCCCGATAGTACCTTTCAATTTAATTATGCCTTTCTGTCTAGCCATAATTTCTAAAGTTTTTGATTAATACTCCTTTTCAAATTTCACTTTCATTTCGATAATCGTTGCAACTAAATCCGGAATGATTTATTCAAAGTTTCATTTATTAAATTCATATTTCAAACACTCTCTTATAGAAAACATACAAAAACATAAATAATCAACTATTTTAATTATACCAATCATTCAAATTTTACTTAAATTTGTCTAATGCTGAAAGTTAGGCAAAGCCTAGTCAAAGGCATAGATAAAGTATTAAAACTAAAAGAAGTGATACCAAGCAGCACCAGGGTATGTATATATCCAAAAGACGTGCAGCGCATCATGGGAAAAGAATACGCTCAAGCAAGATTATATCTATTGAAGATTAAGAAACACTTTAATAAAGAACAACACCAACTAATCTCTATAGAAGAATTTTGCGAGTATACTGGACTTAAATTAGAACACGTAGTGCGTTGCATAGTAGGATAAAATTTAAACAGCTATAAAGACTGCTAAATCACTGAAAAAACTTGTAACTAGTTCAAAAATTAGTGTTGATATTCAAAAAATTATGCTTAAATTTACAGTATACGATTTAAGATAATTTGATTAGTTTAAAAAGGTGGTAAAATCGGTTACCCTAATTTAGTAACCTCTCACACCTCCTTTAAAATATGAAGTTTTGAGAAATGTTGTATTCTCTCCGACTCCACAGAAAACCGATGGTACACTCACTACTATCGGTTTTTTTATTAAAAGAATATATAGTACCGAAAAAACTTGCTATTCTATTCTTTTACAAAGTAAAAACTTTCAAGTCGCAGACTGGCAAGATCAAAAGTGAAACGCTCTGTGCAGCTCTCTCAACTCAATCCATCCCGAAGCTTCGGGAAAAAGAAACTCTGTGCAGCTCGGTGTAAAAAACAATGTACCAATGTGTTTAAAAGAAAAAAGGCCCGCAAACATTACATCTGCAGGCCATCCTATTTGGGTAAATAAGGACTTATTTTTTTACATCAAAACGATCTAAGTTCATTACTTTAGTCCATGCTGCAACGAAGTCGTTCACAAATTTTTGTTGGTTATCGTTTTGCGCATACACTTCCGCAATTGCTCTTAACTCAGAATTAGAACCAAAAATCAAATCCGCACGAGTAGCTGTCCATTTTAATTCGTTGGTTTTCATATCGCGACCTTCAAAAAGTTCCTGATCGTTTGAAGTTGCTTTCCAAGTAGTTCCCATTGCTAATAAATTAACAAAGAATGCATTGTTTAATTTATCTTTTGAAGTGCTAAAAATACCGTGTTTAGAACCATCGTAGTTAGCATTCAAAGCTCTCATTCCTCCTACTAAAACCGTCATTTCTGGAGCAGTTAATGTTAATAACTGGGCTTTATCCACTAATAATTCTTCTGTAGAAACTGTGTATTTTGTTTTTAAATAGTTACGGAAACCATCAGCCTGTGGCTCTAATACTGCAAACGATTTAACATCAGTTTGTTCTTGAGAAGCATCCATTCTACCTGGTATAAAAGGAACATTAACGGTATAACCTGCATTTTTAGCTGCTTGTTCTACTCCTGTATTTCCAGCCAATACAATTAAATCTGCCAAAGACACTTTTTTATCTTTCGATTTTGCATTAAAATCTGACTGAATTTTCTCTAACGCTGATAATACACGATTTAATTGTACAGGATTGTTTACTTCCCAACTTCTTTGTGGCTCTAAACGAATTCTCGCTCCATTGGCACCTCCTCTTCTATCAGAACCTCTATAAGTAGAAGCTGAAGCCCAAGCCACCGCAACCATATCTTGAATACTTAATCCTGATGATAAGATTTGTGCTTGTAATCCTTTGATATCTTTTTCGTTTACCAATTTATGATTCACCGCTGGAATAGGATCTTGCCAAATTAAATCTTCTTTTGGAGCTTCTGGTCCTAAATAAGTAGTTTTAGGTCCCATATCGCGGTGTGTTAACTTAAACCATGCTTTAGCAAATGCTTCTTCAAATTCTTTAGGATTGTCATAGAAACGTTTTGATATTTTAGCATATTCAGGGTCAAAACGAAATGATAAATCGGTTGTCAACATTGTTGGTAAATGTTTTTTATTGGAATCAAATGCATCTGGAATAATAGCTTTACCATTTTTAGCTACCCATTGATGTGCTCCAGCTGGACTTTTTGTTAATTCCCATTCATTATCATACAAAATTTTGAAAAATCCATAATTCCATTTTGTAGGATTTCCTGTCCAAGTAACTTCCAAACCAGAAGTAATGGCATCAGCACCTTTACCTGATTTATATGTACTCTTCCAACCTAAACCTTGTTCTTCAATACCTGCTGCTTCTGGATCTGGACCAACATTATGAGCAGGGCCAGCACCATGTGTTTTACCAAAAGTGTGACCACCTGCATTTAAAGCAGTAGTTTCTTCATCATTCATCCCCATTCTAGCAAACGTTTCACGAATATCTTTTGCCGCCAAAACAGGATCAGGATTTCCGTTAGGTCCTTCCGGATTTACATAAATTAATCCCATTTGAACAGCCGCTAATGGATTCTCTAATTTTCTTCCTTCTGAGTAGCGTTGATCATCTAACCATTTGGTTTCTGGTCCCCAATACACATGCGATTCTGGTTCCCAAACATCTTCTCTACCTCCAGCAAATCCAAAGGTTTTAAAGCCCATGTCTTCTAACGCCACATTACCTGTTAAAATCATTAAATCGGCCCATGAAATCTTGTTTCCATATTTTTGTTTGATAGGCCATAACAAACGACGAGCTTTATCTAAGTTACCATTATCAGGCCAACTGTTTTGAGGCGCAAAACGTTGTTGTCCTGCACGAGTTCCTCCTCTACCATCTCCTGTTCTGTACGTTCCTGCACTGTGCCATGCCATACGAATAAACAATCCTCCATAGTGTCCAAAGTCAGCTGGCCACCATTCTTGAGATTGCGTCATTAAAGCACGTAAGTCTTTCTTTAAAGCTTCATAATCTAACGATTGGAATTCTTTTGCATAGTCAAATTTTGCTCCCATAGGATCTGACTTCTCAGAATTCTGACGCAATACATTCAAATTCAATTGATTTGGCCACCATTGTTTGTTTCTATCTACTGTTGTGGTTCCTAAAGCCGCTGGTGTAGTCTTAACAGCACTATTGTTGTTCACTTCCGTAGCATGAGGTCCACCATGAGGATTTTCTTTAAAAACACTCATTGTTTTGCCTGTAACCGGACAAATTGCCGTTTCTTGCGCTATTGCAAATAACCCAAGAAATAAACTGGTTGTTAGTAAAACATTTTTCATATTAACGATTTTTTGATTTTAATTTTTTCAAATTTCGAATAATATTCAATCGGTTTTTGAGGCTGTAGAATGTTATTTTTTATTCAATTATAGATTTTATTGATTGTTGTTATTTATAAACGATAAGAATAAACTATTAAAAAACTCCATTAATTATAAAACTAATGGAGTTGAGTATAGAAAAAATAAACTTATTTATAAACTATAATTTAGATTGAAACTCCATCGATAATTAGCTTCTACATTACCACCCGTTAAATTTTGAGTTATGGGTAACATAAAACTAGCTCCTAAAGACCATTTTTCTTTTCCAATTTCAAAACCCAATTTACTCATGAAAATATCACCTGAAGTATTTCTAACTTTTTGTCCTAACTGATAATTACTCTCATAAACCTCTCCTGCAAATCCAACCTGCGGAACAACTGTAAATGAAGCACTTTCAAACAAATAAAAAAAAGTTCCTGCATAATTGAATTGGTTACCAAACTGATAGTTTTTATCGTTTTCAGTTTTAATAACATAGTTCAATAAGGCATTCAGACCCAATTGTTTTCTTCGGATTACATATTCCGTTGCTATTAAATAATCCCAACTTCCAGTTCCTACTTGATAACTTGGATTTACACTCCCATTATTCGTTTCATCAAATTTACCCACAGGAATTTTAACGCCCGCACCCGCTTGTAAAGAATGAATAAATAGGGTACTGTCTTTATGCGTTTGATAAATTTGATATAATCCTATAACCGTAATATCACCTAACCCATTTATATTCTGATTGCCAGTATTGGTTTCTCGATTATGAAAATGATAGGGAATTTGTGCAGAAATTTGAACTCGTTTCACAACTGGAATTCGTGCCCAAACTTGTATAGTATTAAAATTTTCATCGTACCAAGAAGAATTAGAATACAATCCATCAGTACTTTGATACGATTGATTGAAATAACGAATTCCAATAAAGTTAGTAGTTAACATAGAAGCAAATCCCATACTACCGCCACTTGCCGAACAGCCACAAGCATCACACTCTTCGAAAAGGCTTGTTGAAAATTGAGGTAAATTTGAAAATGAGTCATTTGTTAAACTGTCTTTTTCTGTTGCATAGCCAAAACAAAGAGTGATGACTAAAAAGCATGTAACTATATTTTTCATGTTAAAATTCGGCAAATCTTGGGTTGGTTAAAAAATCGGTATCCGTAAGCGTTTTTAAAAAAGCTATTAACTTTGTCTTTTCTGCAGCAGTTAATGGAATGCCTAAAGTTCCCGAATTGTTTAAAGTAGGATCTAAATTTTGTGTGTTAGCAACTCCTGATGCATAATGATTTAAAACCGCTTCCAATGTGTAGAACCTACCATCGTGCATGTAAGGAGCTGTTTTTTCAATATTTCGCAAACTAGGAACTTTGAATTTGAATTTATCATGTTCTAACTCGGTAAGGCGATAGCGACCTACATCTTGTATTGAAGGATTTATTGGCAATCCATTATTTCGAAATGAATTATCAGTAAATAAATCGGTGGCATGACAGGAAGCACATTTTTGATTGAAAATTTGGTAGCCCTCAAGTTCGTCAGAGGATAAAATTCCTCCCGGTTCACTTCTTCGGTATTTATCAAATCTAGAATTGGATGAGGTTAACATCGTCATGAATTGTGCCAATGCTTTTAACATATTTTCTGAATTGATTTCGCCATCTTCAAAAGCTTGTTTGTATAATCTTTTGTATTCCGAATCGTTTTTCATCATGGCAATAATATTGATAATATTACCGTTCATTTCTAATTCATTTGAAATAGGTGCCATGGATAACAATTCGATATGATCAGCTGCACCATCCCAGAAAAATTGGGTTTGATACGCCATGTTTTGAATTGGAGGTGCATTTCGAGTACCAATTCCATCCCCAACACCATGACTAAACGTGTGTCCGTGATGGGTAAATGCATCTTCTTGAATGTGACAAAAGCCACAAGCCACTACTCCATCTGAAGCCAAGCGACCATCGTAAAATATTTTTTTTCCTAATTCAAATCCTTTTTCGGTTATAGGATTGTTAGCCATATTATAAGCTAGCGGTGGAAAATTAGATGGAACTTGGTAATTAATTGGAATATTTTGATATTCATCGGAATCATCTGATGAGCAACTGATGAAAATACCCATTGCCAACAGAATTAAATATTTTGTTTTCATATGTTCAAATTTTATTTATAAGCTGTAACATATGGTATCGCTTTTCTTTATTTAAGGTGTTGCTTTCGCAAACTTTTTATGAATGGCGATTTCATACTACTATTTTTTAGCCCAGATGGAAATGAAAAGCCCGCAAAGGAAAAACAAATTGATTTTGTTGCTAAAAAAGAGCGACCTAAGAAGCTTCTTTTTTTGCTTACAAAATTTTTGTTTTTCCTGTGGACTTGAAATGTACAGCTGGATTAGCTTCTAATGAAATTAATCGTTGTGAACGTGGTGTACTTCAAACATAGTAGGAACATTATTTGCAGAAATGTTTTGCACTTTTGTTCCACCCATTACATCTACTGCTTCTTCAAAATTAATAACAGTTGTACCATCGATAATTTTCTTTAAGTCAGCCATAATGTGAACTTGTGGTGTAATGTTAGTTCTTACCAATGCGTTATCTGGTAAATCTAAAGTAATTTCTGCATAATTATAAACATCACCTGTTTTACCTGTATGTACTCTAAAATTAGCATCAGTTCTTGAAACGGTTGTTGTAGTTCCTTCAAACTTTACAAATTTGTAACCTGCAGCCCAAGACCATGTCATTCCTAAAGCCTGAGCATCAGTCCACATAGTTCCTTGACCGTTAGCACCTGCGTTAAATTGATCTTGGTCAACTCCAATTCCGAATGTAATTTTGTTATAATTTCCAGCTGGAATGTTTGGTAAGTTTAATAAGGTGCTTTCTGCATTAGCCTCGTTTACAAAGAAATAGCTTTCGCTTTTTGGCACAGTATAAGTAGAACCGTCTGTTTTAGTTAAAACAATATTACTTACGATATAAATAGCATTGGTTGCTTTTATTTTTTCACCGTTACTATTTGTGTATTCTGTACTAAAAGCAAAATCAGCATCTCCATATACGTTATCGAATTCTAATTTTAAGTTTCCTTCTCCTGTAATTTCGTTATTATCATCATTAGAACAAGAAGTTAAGGCAATAGCAGCAACCATTGCAAGGGCAATATTTTTAAATTGTAATTTCATTTATTTGATATTTTTAGTTTAAATTTTATAATAGGAATGGTGTAGATATAGCATTTGCTATCCCATTCTTTTTTGGACATAAAAATCCTATTGAATCTTACATAAGAAACAATAATTAAAATAAATTAAACTAAAATTGAAGGAGGATGAAAGATGGACTGTATTGCAGTTAGAGCATACAAATTCTGATAATCAGAATTAATTTTGTTTGTTGTGAAAACAATACCATTGAAAGAAGTTAGCGATTTAAAATCTTCGTAAAACAAAACTTCGATTTCTTGTTTTACATTTTGCTTTTTATCGGAAGAAGTGTTTTTGTCAGCTTCAGCCGATTTAGCAAGCTCTTTCTTTAAATGACATTTACCATTACATTTAAGTTCAGGCTTTTCTTTGTTTTCACAAAGTTCTTTTACAATATAGTCATAATTAACAATATATTCCAAAAAAGGAATTGCTGGCCTAGCCAACATAAAAATACTGATAAATACTACTATTTTTTTCACCGTGCGAATTTACAAAAAAGTGAAGAAAATGTACTACAATCAGTATTTTTTTAACTAACTAAATTAATAAAGATAACAAAGGTTCTTTTTCGTTTAAATATTGAAATTGGAATCCTTTATCATGCATTTTATTTTTAACTGATGATATGTCAGCTTCATTTTTTACTTCTAATCCCACCACTACCGGACCAACATCTCTATTGTTCTTTTTAATAAATTGAAAATAGGTAATATCGTCAGACTCGTTTAAGATATCGTTTACAAATTCTTTTAACGCTCCTGGTCGCTGTGGAAATTGAATCATGAAATAATGTTTTAATCCTTCATAGATTAAAGAACGTTCTTTTATTTCTTCGGTACGTTCAATATCATTATTACTACCACTTACGATACAAACTACTGTTTTTCCTTTTATCTCATCCGCTATAAAATCTAAAGCGGCAATGGATAAAGCTCCAGCAGGTTCTACAACCATAGCTTCTTCATTATACAATTGTAAAATAGTAGAACACACTTTACCTTCAGGTACTAAAACCATATTATCTAAAGTGTTTTTGCAAACGGCAAATGTTTCTTTTCCAACTTTTTTAACTGCTGCACCATCAACAAATTTATCAATTGAAGTTAAGGCTATTGGTTCATTTTGATTTAAAGCAAATTGCATTGAAGGTGCTCCTTCAGGTTCAATTCCAAAGATTTTGGTTGCTGGACTCAATTTTTTAAAAACTGTTGAAACTCCTGCGGCTAAACCACCACCACCAACAGGTAGTAATAAATAATCAATTGTAGGAACTTGCTCTGATAAAATTTCTAAACCAACGGTTCCTTGACCTGCAATTACTTCTAAATCATCGAATGGATGAATAAACTCCAATTGATTTTCAGTAGCAAATTGTTTTGCAGCATGAAAAGCATCATCAAAAGTATCACCAGTTAAAACAATTTCCACAAACGATTTTCCAAACAATTGCACTTGTTTTATCTTTTGCTTGGGTGTTGTTTTAGGCATATAAATCTTACCCTGAATTTGTAATACCTGACACGAATAAGCTACTCCTTGGGCATGATTTCCTGCACTAGCACAAACAATTCCGTTGTTTTTTTGTGTAGTGTTCAAATGGCTAATTTTATTATAAGCTCCCCTTATTTTGTAGGAACGTACTTGTTGTAAATCTTCACGTTTTAAATAAATATTAGCCTGATACTTATCTGATAAATTCATACTGAATTGAAGTGGTGTTTTAACCACCACTCCATTCAAGTTTTCTTCCGCTTGGACTATTTTGTCAAATAGTGTCATTAGTTTAATCTTGGTCTTAATTTTCTAACTGCTGCACCCGCTTGCCATAATTCTGATTCACGGATTTCTTTAAGTTCTAATTCTAATTTTTGACGATAATCGGATTTACTTCCTTCTGAAATCACACGGTTTGCCTCTCTTCCAGAAGCTACTTCTTCGTATAAATTTTCAAAAACAGGTGTAGTGGCATCTCTAAATTTTCCTTTCCAATCTAACGCACCGCGTTGTGCTGTTACCGATGTATTGGCAAACATCCAATCCATACCATTTTCTGCAACTAAAGGCATTAAACTTTGGGTTAATTCTTCTACTGTTTCATTAAAAGCTTCTGATGGCGAATGTCCGTTTTTACGAAGTACGTTGTATTGTGCTTCAAATAATCCGGCTAATGCACCCATTAAAATTCCTCTTTCTCCAGTTAAATCAGAATACACTTCTTTTTTAAAATCCGTTTCAAATAAATAACCCGAACCAACTCCAATTCCTAATGCAATTGCTTTATCTTTTGCTCTTCCTGTTGCATCTTGGTAAACTGCAATACTTGAATTAATTCCTTCACCTTTTAAAAACAAACGACGTAATGAAGTTCCTGAACCTTTTGGTGCTACTAATATTACATCAACATCTGATGGAGGCACAATTCCTGTTTTCTCATTGAAGGTAATTCCAAAACCATGAGAAAAATATAATGTTTTCCCTGCTGTTAAATATTTTTTTACACTATTCCATGCTTCTATTTGACCTGCATCTGAAAGTAAATATTGTATTATAGTAGCGTTATCACAAGCTTCATCAATATCAAATAAAGTTTCTCCTTCTACCCAACCATCTGCTAACGCTTTATCCCAGCTTTTGCCTCCTTTTCGTTGTCCGACAATTACATTAAATCCGTTATCTCTCAAATTTAATGATTGTCCTGGTCCTTGTACCCCGTATCCAATTACAGCAATTACTTCATGCTTTAATGTTTCTTTTGCTTTTTCTAATGGGAATTCGTCTCTTGTTATTACAGTTTCGTTAACTCCTCCAAAATTTATTGTTGCCATTTTTTTCTTTTTTTATTGATTTTACATTTGAAATACTTGATCTTTTTTATCTAAAAATTCGTTATTAATCGTTTGCAAAGCAGGATTTTTTTGTTCCATTTCCACTACTTGTTTATGAATTCCTTCACTTGCATTGATAATAGCTATTCGAGAGCTTCTTACAAATTCTATTAAACCAAATTTGTCTAATTTTTTTAGTAGATTATTAATTTCTTCGCCTTGTCCTGTTGTTTCAAAAACAGTATAATCATTTCGAATAACTACTGCTTTTGCTCCATATTCTCTTAGCAATCGCTCAACTTTTACTTCATTAATAATTACCGATGTAGGAACTTTATACAAAGCCATTTGTTGCCAAACAATTTCATCATTCGTATTGCAATACACTTTGAAAACATCTACAATTTTTTCAATTTGTTTAACTAAATTTTTAACAACTGCTTCAGCTTCAATTACTACTATAGTGAATCGGTAAATATTAGGCACTTCACTTGGTGATGTATTAAAACTCTCTAAACTTATTTTTCGTCTTGAAAACATGATGGCGATTTTGTTTATTAAACCCACATGATTTTCGGTATATATGGTTAAGGTGAATTCTTTTTTCATCTTCTTACATTTTTATATCTTCTTTACACAAAACAATTTCCGAAACGCCTTTTCCTTGCGGTACCATTGGGAATACATTGTCTTCCATTCGAACAGCTACTTCTAACAAATAAGATTCAGGATGATGTAACATTTCCTCTAGTGCTGATTTCAATTCTTCTCTGATTGTTACTTTATTTCCTTTTATACCATATCCTTTTGCAACTTGAACGAAATCAGGACTTTGAATATCTGTAAAAGAATAGCGTTTTTCATGAAATAATTCTTGCCATTGACGCACCATTCCAAGAAAACTATTGTTCAAAATCAAAATCTTTACATTCGGTTTGAATTGCATGATAGTTCCTAACTCTTGAATATTCATCTGAGCACCACCATCACCCATGACAGCAATTACCGTTCGTTCTGGCGCTCCATATTTGGCACCAATTGCTGCAGGTAAAGCAAATCCCATAGTTCCTAAACCACCACTGGTAATGTTACTTCTAGTTTTGCTTTGATGCGAATAGCGGCACGTTACCATTTGGTGTTGCCCTACATCGGTTACCATTACAGCTTCACCATTAGTTAACTCATTGATCAATTGAATAACTTCTCCCATGGTTAATTCACCTTCTTTTGGAAATAACTCAGGCGCAATAAGTTTTTCTGTTTCAACTGCTATCGCTTGGTGAAACTTAGAAATCCATTCTTGATGTGTTTTTTGATTTACTCTTTCAGTCAACAAAGGCAAGGTTTCTTTACAATTCCCCCAAACTGGAACATCTACCAAAACATTTTTATCAATTTCGGCTGGGTCAATATCCAAATGAATGATTTGGGCTTGTTTTGCATATTTATCCAATCGGCCTGTAACTCGGTCATCAAAGCGCATTCCGATTGCAATTAACACATCACATTCATTGGTAAATAAGTTGGGTGCATAATTTCCGTGCATCCCTAACATACCTACTGCTAAAGGATGATTAGTAGGAATAGCGCTCATTCCCATTATGGTCCAAGCGGAAGGGATTCCTGCTTTCTCAATGAATTCTATAAATTCTTGTTCGGCATTCCCTAATATCACACCTTGACCAAATATTACAAATGGCTTTTTAGCTTGATTGATAAGTTCAGCTGCTTGCTCTATATAGGAAATTCGGATATCTGGTTGGGGTTTATAACTTCTAATAAACTCACATTTTTCATACCCGTTATAATCGAATAATTGCAATTGTGCATTTTTGGTAATATCTATTAAAACAGGACCAGGTCTTCCACTTTTAGCAATGTAAAATGCTTTTGCTAAAACAGCAGGAATTTCAGAAGCATCCGTAATTTGATAGTTCCATTTGGTTACTGGTGAAGTAATGTTTACAATATCCGTTTCTTGGAAAGCATCAGTTCCTAACAAATGCGCAAAAACTTGTCCTGTTATACATACCAATGGTGTAGAATCAATCATCGCATCCGCTAAACCCGTAACTAAATTAGTTGCACCCGGACCACTTGTTGCAAAAACAACTCCGGTTGCACCACTTACTCTTGCTAAACCTTGAGCTGCATGAATTGCCCCTTGTTCATGACGAACTAAAATATGATTGATATCTTTCTTATAGTCAAATAATGCATCATAAATAGGCATAATGGCTCCTCCGGGATAACCAAAAACAGTTTTAACATTCTCGGCTAATAAGGCTTCTATAACTGCCACACTTCCAGAAACTTGTTTTAAAGTTTCCTTACTTTCTATTTGATTTAATTCTACAATTTTCATTTTTTTAATATTCATCTGTTATGCAACCATTTGATGCATCGGTTACTAATTTTGCATACTTCAATAAGACACCATTAGTAACTCTTAATTTGGGCTGTACCCATTTTTTTCTTCTATATTGCAATTCCTCATCACTAACATGCAAATGAATTGTGTTTTCTATTGCATCAATTTCTATTACATCGTCATCTTCAACTAATGCAATGGTGCCACCATCATAGGCTTCTGGTGAAATATGACCTACAACAAAACCATGAGTACCACCGCTAAAACGTCCATCCGTAATTAATGCGACACTTTTCCCCAAACCTGCCCCGATTAATGCGGATGTTGGTTTTAGCATTTCTGGCATACCAGGTCCCCCCTTCGGACCTACATATCGTATAACTACGACATCGCCAGCATTTATTTTTTTATCTTCTATACCTTTAATCAGTTCTTTCTCGCCATCAAACACTCTTGCTCTCCCCATAAAAAATTCGCCTTCTTTACCCGTTATTTTAGCAACAGAACCTTTAGGAGCGAGATTTCCATACAAAATTTGAAGATGTCCAGTTGGCTTAATAGGACTTTCAATTGGTTTTATAATATTTTGACTTTCAAAATCGATATCTGGAACACCTTCAAGATTTTCTCGAAGTGTTTTAGAGGTAACCGTTAAACAATCGCCATGCAACATTCCTTTACTCAATAAATATTTTAAAACCATTGGGACTCCTCCTTTTTCGTGAAGGTTTTGCATCAAATAATTTCCTCCAGGTTTGAAATCGGCAATCAATGGTGTTTTATTACTGATGCGTTGAAAATCGTCTTGAGTAATGGTTACTCCAACACTTCTTGCCATTGCAATCATGTGTAAAACGGCGTTGGTACTTCCTCCTAGGGCAATTAAAACCGTCAGTGCATTTTCAAAAGCTTCAAAAGTCATGATGTCTTTAGGACAAATATTTTTTTCCAAAAGTTGCTTCATATAAAATGAAACGGATTCACACTCTTCAATCTTCTCATTACTTATAGCAGGATTAGAACTTGAATAGGGTAAACTCATTCCTAAAGCTTCTATTGCAATAGCCATGGTATTTGCTGTGTACATTCCACCACAAGCTCCTGCACCTGGACAAGCGTTTTTAATGATGTTTTTATATTCGTCTTCCGAAATTTTTCCTGCAATTTTTTCTCCTAATGCTTCAAAAGCAGAAACAATATTTAAATCTTTTCCTTGGTATTTTCCTGGAGCTATTGTTCCGCCGTATACCATTATAGACGGACGATTTAATCTTCCCATAGCGATGATACTTCCTGGCATGTTTTTATCGCAACCAGGTATTGCTACAACTCCATCATAATAATGTCCTGAAACAACACTTTCAATACTATCGGCAATAATTTCTCTACTTACTAAGGAATAGCGCATTCCATCGGTACCGTTTGTAATACCATCACTAATTCCAATGGTATTGAAAATTAAACCCACCATTTCATTTTTATTGACTTCCTTTTTAATCAAAGAAGCCAAATGATTTAGGTGCATATTACAGGTGTTTCCATCATATCCCATTGAAGCAATTCCGATAAAGGGCTGACTCAATTCTTTTTCTGACAATCCTATTCCATACAACATCGCTTGTGCTGCGGGTTGCGTTGGATCTTGAGTGATTGTTTTACTATGTCTATTTAATTCCATTACAAGTACACGTTTTGATATTCATTATGAGCAACTCTTCTTTTGTATTTTTTCTGAATTACAGCTCCTATTGAATCTTCCCAATCTAGAGGGAATTTATATTCATTCACTGATTCAATTCCGATAACCTCTGCTGCAGTTCCACAGAAGAAAGCGCTATCTGCTGTAAAAATTTCATCAGGTGTGAAATATTTTTCTTCAATCTCGTAACCTAATTCTTTTCCAATTTCTAAAACAGTTTGACGTGTAATTCCTGCAAGAATATTTCCTAATGGTGCTGTGAATAATTTTCCATCTTTTTCAATGAAGAAGTTGGCACCTGGACCTTCAGCAACATAACCATTCATATCGGTCAATAAGGCTTCATCGTAACCTTTTGATTTTGCTTCTGTTGTAGCTAAAATGCTGTTGGTATAGTGTCCCACTACTTTAGCTTCTACAAAACATGATTTTGGATTTGGACGTTGGAAAGAAGAAAGCATCACTCGTAATAACTTATCCCCTAAGTATTTACCCCATTCCCAAGCCATTATTACTACATGAACTTCATTTGTTGGAGTTAATGACATATTATCTCCTAAATACACTAATGGACGTATGTACGCATCTTTTAATCCGTTTAATTCCAATAGTTTATAGGTAATTAATTCTAATTCTTTTACTGAATATTGTAAATTAATATGCATTACTTCAGCCGAATAATGCAATCTTTCATAATGCTCTTTTGCCTTGAAAATTCGGACACCATCTGGAGTATCATAGGCTCTAATACCTTCAAATACGCCATTACCATAATGCATTGTTTGGTTATAAATACTAACTGGGGCCTCTTTAACTTTTACAAATTGCCCGTTTAAAAAAATGGTGGTGTTTTCGTTGTAATACATAATTTAAAAATTTAAAATAAAAAAAGCCTTTCCTTATGTTATTAGAGGAAAGGCAAATAAAAAATAAACCAATCCGTCTAATAACTACGAATAATTTTAATTATAATAATTTGATTTTGAATATTTTGCATATTATTAACTACATTTAACTATTAATACTAATAATCCAATTGAAATAATGGTATTAATTACTATCAATAATATATTACACATATTTAAATTGTTTTTCTTCATATTATCTTATCAATGAAAAATGAGCTTTAAATTGTTTAGCAACACCATTTTCTGTGTAATCTAATGTAAACCAATAGTCCGTAGATGGTAATTCTTCTTGGTTATAAGTACCATCCCAACCTTGACTTGCAACTGTTGTACTCAATTGTTTTAATAGTTTTCCATATCGATCAAAAATGTACAATTTAGCATCCGCTTGATTTAAACCAATGATATTCCATGTGTCATTGATTCCATCTCCATTTGGTGTAAAATATGTTGGGTAATCAATTATCAATACTGTTTGTGTCATATACGTACAGCCTTCGGTATCTATAACCGTTACTGTATGTTCCCCTGCACTTACTCCTGTAAACACATTTGATGATTGAAATGAACCTTCATCTAATGCATACATTATACTTCCTGAACCATCTGGTACTGTAACTGTAATAGTAGCATTATCACTAAAATACTCACTTTGAACTATTGCCATTGATGTTGCTGGAGTTGTAGCCGTAACTGTTGCTGTAGCGGTTGATAACATTGGATCTGATGAACATCCTGTTGACCAATTCGTTGCTATTACACTGTAAGTTCCTGCTTCATCAACTACCAATGTTGCATTGGTTGCTCCTGGTATAATATTTCCATTTGTATCA
Source organism: Flavobacterium cyclinae (assembly GCF_021172145.1). Lineage (NCBI taxonomy): Bacteria > Pseudomonadati > Bacteroidota > Flavobacteriia > Flavobacteriales > Flavobacteriaceae > Flavobacterium > Flavobacterium cyclinae. Next base: position 1,398,600 of record NZ_CP089095.1, on the reverse strand, counting down.
AACCACTCAAAATCATAATCCACATCATTCAAACCTGTATTCAATGTATATGTCTGATATACTTCTCCTGATGCCGTAATACAAATATTACCATCTGATAATACTGGTCGTGGTGAAGGGTTTACATTAACTCTATAATCTGTATATCCTCCTTGACAATCTCCTAAACTCGATCTCACACGGTAAATAACATATCCTTGAGTATTTGTAGTAGCAGTTAAAATATCATTTATCGTAACTGGTGCTACTCCTGTTCCTGGTGTTGCTCCAGATACATTAACTACTGTTAATACTTCCCATGTTAACTCTGTACCTGCAATAAGTGGCGAAACATCTACTATTAAATCTGTTCCCTCTTCACTACAAATGGTTTTTACTGGTGACGGAATTGGTAATCCTGGATTTGGATTAACCGTTACAACAGCACTTGAAAGTGTATTTCCTGTACATCCATTTCGAACCGAACTTACTTCAAAATAAATAGTTCCTGCTACTAATGGGTTACTAGTAACCACTTGTATATCAAAACTTGTAGTTGTTGAAGTTGCCGCAATTGTTCCTGAAGTAGTCCCGCCTACTATATTTACTCCACTTGTTATAGCTGTCCATGTGTAAGTTATTCCACTAATGTTCCCTACAACATCTACATGAATATTTGATCCTGAACAAACCGCAGTATCCGATACGCTTACACTCTCAATTACCGGATTTGGATTAACTGTTATTTCTATTGTTCTTGGCGTACCATCACATCCATTTGCATTTGGAATTATAGTCATAGTTATAGTTCCTATAGTTTCTGGATTGTTCAATGTCGCAATCTGATTAATATCAGCTTCTGTTCCACTTGTTACATATGAACCTGTTATATTCGATACTGTTGCACTCCAAGTATATGTTGTAATACCAGGAAAATTACTACTTAAAACTATGTCTGTACTACTTCCATCACAAATATTTGAACTGAATGCTATATTCGTTATACTAGGTGTACTAATATCTTGATTAACAAAAGAAGGAGATGATACAGAAGTACAAAATCCATTTGAAGCTGTTACTGTATAACTTGTTCCAAATGTCATACCTGAAATCAATCCTCCTGCGCCAACTGTTGGTCCAACTGGTGTGAATGTATAGGTATTCGATGCGCTATAATTTGATATCGTTGAACTTCCTGCTGCTGAACATGTAGCTGCTACTGAAGTAATCGTTGGTACAGCTGGTGTTGGTAACTGAGCTGCATTACTAAAACTAGCTGATGCCGCTGAAGTACATCCTCCATTGGTTGCTGTAACTGTATAACTTGTTCCAACTGTCATGCCTGAAATCAATCCTCCTGCTCCAACTGTTGGTCCTGATGGTGAGAAAGTATACGTATTCGATGCATTATAATTTGATATCGTTGAACTTCCTGCTGCTGAACATGTTGCTGCTACTGAAGTAATTGTTGGTAAAGCTGGTGTTGGTAACTGAGCTGCATTGCTAAAACTAGCTGATGCCGCTGAAGTACATCCTCCATTGGTTGCTGTTACTGTATAACTTGTTCCAACGGTCATACCTGAAATCAATCCTCCAGCGCCAACTGTTGGTCCAACTGGTGTGAAAGTATATGTATTCGATGCGCTATAATTTGATATCGTTGAACTTCCTGCTGCTGAACATGTAGCTGCTACTGAAGTAATCGTTGGTACAGCTGGTGTTGGTAACTGAGCTGCATTACTAAAACTAGCTGATGCCGCTGAAGTACATCCTCCATTGGTTGCTGTAACTGTATAACTTGTTCCAACTGTCATGCCTGAAATCAATCCTCCTGCTCCAACTGTTGGTCCTGATGGTGAGAAAGTATACGTATTCGATGCATTATAATTTGATATCGTTGAACTTCCTGCTGCTGAACATGTTGCTGCTACTGAAGTAATTGTTGGTAAAGCTGGTGTTGGTAACTGAGCTGCATTGCTAAAACTAGCTGATGCCGCTGAAGTACATCCTCCATTGGTTGCTGTTACTGTATAACTTGTTCCAACGGTCATACCTGAAATCAATCCTCCAGCGCCAACTGTTGGTCCAACTGGTGTGAAAGTATATGTATTCGATGCGCTATAATTTGATATCGTTGAACTTCCTGCTGCTGAACATGTAGCCGCTACTGATGTAATTGTTGGTACAGCTGGTGTTGGTAACTGAGCTGCATTACTAAAACTAGCTGATGCCGCTGAAGTACATCCTCCATTGGTTGCTGTTACTGTATAACTTGTTCCAACTGTCATACCTGAAACTAATCCTCCTGCTCCAACTGTTGGTCCTGATGGTGAGAAAGTATACGTATTCGATGCATTATAATTTGATATCGTTGAACTTCCTGCTGCTGAACATGTAGCCGCTACTGAAGTAATCGTTGGTACAACTGGTGTTGGTAACTGAGCTGCATTACTAAAACTAGCTGATGCCGCTGAAGTACATCCACCATTGGTTGCTGTTACTGTATAACTTGTTCCAACTGTCATACCTGAAATCAATCCTCCTGCTCCAACTGTTGGTCCAACTGGTGTGAACGTATACGTATTAGATGCACTATAATTTGATATTGTTGAACTTCCTGCTGTTGAACATGTAGCCGCTACTGAAGTAATCGTTGGTACAACTGGTGTTGGTAACTGAGCTGCATTACTAAAACTAGCTGATACTGTTGAAGTACATCCTCCATTGCTTGCGGTTACCGTATAACTTGTTCCGACTGTCATACCTGAAATCAATCCTCCAGCTCCAACTGTTGGTCCAACTGGTGAAAACGTATAGGTATTCGATGCGTTGTAATTTGATATCGTTGAGCTTCCTGCTGCTGAACATGTAGCAGCTACTGAAGTAATTGTTGGTACAGCTGGTGTTGGTAATTGTGATGCATTACTAAAACTAGCTGATGCTGCTGTAGTACATCCTCCATCGGTTGCTGTTACTGTATAACTTGTTCCAACGGTCATACCTGAAATCAATCCTCCTGCTCCAACTGTTGGTCCAACTGGTGTGAACGTGTATGTATTCGATGCATTGTAATTTGAAATCGTTGAACTTCCTGATGCAGAACAATCTGCTGCTACTGAAGTAATTGTTGGTACAGCTGGTGTTGGTAATTGTGCTGCATTACTAAAACTAGCTGATGCTGCTGAAGTACATCCTCCATCGGTTGCTGTTACTGTATAACTTGTTCCAACGGTCATACCTGAAATCAATCCTCCTGCTCCAACTGTTGGTCCAACTGGTGAAAACGTATAGGTATTCGATGCGCTATAATTTGATATCGTTGAACTTCCTGCTGTTGAACATGTAGCTGCTACTGAAGTAATTGTTGGTACCGCTGGTGTTGGTAATTGTGCTGCATTACTAAAACTAGCTGATACTGCTGAAGTACATCCTCCATTGGTTGCTGTTACTGTATAACTTGTTCCAACTGTCATGCCTGAAATCAATCCTCCTGCGCCAACTGTTGGTCCAACTGGTGAAAACGTATAGGTATTCGATGTACTATAATTTGATATCGTTGAACTTCCTGCTGCTGAACATGTAGCCGCTACTGAAGTAATCGTTGGTACAGCTGGGGTTGGTAACTGAGCTGCATTACTAAAACTAGCTGATGCCGCTGAAGTACATCCTCCATTGGTTGCTGTTACTGTATAACTTGTTCCAACTGTCATACCTGAAATCAATCCTCCTGCTCCAACTGTTGGTCCAACTGGTGTGAAGGTGTATGTATTCGATGCGCTATAATTTGATATCGTTGAACTTCCTGCTGCTGAACATGTAGCAGCTACTGAAGTAATCGTTGGTACAACTGGTGTTGGTAATTGTGCTGCATTATTAAAACTAGCTGATGCTGCTGAAGTACATCCTCCATTGGTTGCTGTTACTGTATAACTTGTTCCAAATGTCATTCCAGAAATTAAACCTCCTGCTCCAACTGTTGGTCCAACTGGTGAAAATGTGTATGTATTCGATGCATTGTAATTTGAAATCGTTGAACTTCCTGCTACTGAACAACTAGCCGCTACTGATGTAATTGTTGGTACAGCTGGTGTTGGTAAAATTGTAAAACATTCTTGAACAGTCGTTCCACAAGAAGCTGTAGTAATTACATCAGCTGTAATAACTATTTCGTCTATTGAGATAGGTGGATCAATACTAGAACTAGCATCATTTTGCCATCTAACTCTAAATCTAAGATCTGCTTGGTTATCCCAAAGAGGATCAGTTCTAAAATCAGATAACCATGTAGTTTGTCTTCTTAATTTTGCTCCTGCTTGAACCCAAGTCGTTCCTCCATTAATACTATATTCAATACTACCGAAATCATCAGCACCATTTGCATTAGTTTCACCTTGAGCTAACCAATAAAAATTAAAAACTATATTCGTTTTTCCAACTGTATTAAAAACTGTATTTATGGTTGCTTTTTGATCTGATACTTGACCGTCAAAATTTGCATTATTTGGGATGAAATTCACTGAACCTGCACCACAAGTTGCACCTGTAGTAGTAGTGGCTTTAATATGAAGATAATTACTATTAGGTCCAGAAGTAACACCTACAGGTTGATTAGGAACAGCAGGTACAGTAAATGTTCCTAGACCTGTTACACAACTTCCACCTAAGTAATCATTGTTTAATACAAAAATATTTGGACCTCCTGAATTATTTATTGTCCAATTCCCTAATCCAGATTCAAAAGTTTCAGTAAATAATGTCTGAGTTACAACGCCACCTAATGAATTTGGAGAAGTTACATCAACACAATAAGTACCTGCAGGTAAACCTGTTAATGAAGTATTTGTTGTTAATGGGGTTTGAAAACCAGCTGGAAAAGTATATCCAGAAGGTCCACTTACCCAATTGAAAGTTGTACCAGTTGGAAGCACTGAAGATAAATTAATTGAACCAGGTTCACAATTAACTAAAGTTGTAGTATATGTTGCTGGAGTACCTGCAGAAATGGATACATCAACTTGTGTTCTTGCACTTTCACAACCACCAACTGTTTGAGAAACCCAGTAAGAAGTTCCTGCAGTTAAAACTGGTGTCGTAAATGGATTACCTGTAAATATTGAACTTCCTCCAGATGCAGAAGAATACCAATTAACAGTTCCAGTTACAGCAGAAGCTGTCAATGTAGCAGTTTGTCCAGAACAAATTGAAACATTTGTAACTGTAGGTGCATTTGGTCCAGATACCGTTACTACCATTGATCTTGTTAAAGTACAATGATTTGGTGCAGGTAAACCGTTATCCCAAGTATAAGTAATTGTATGAGTACCAACACCTGCTAATTGTGGATTAAAAACTCCGATTCCTCTATCATCTGTATAATCATCACCTCCAGAACCTGCTGGAGCTGGATCAAAACCATTTGAAACACCAGGACCTGAATAACTTCCAGTTCCTTGAAATAATAATAGACCTGTTTTTAGTGATTCAGCACCTGCAGTAATAATCCAGGTACCTGTTGCTAATACAGCTCCTGAAATGTTATCTGTAATTGTATAACTATAATTTCCACTTGTTAAATTTGTTTTATCTAACGAATAATAAGCTCCTGTTGGTCTTAAAAAATAATTGTTTGTAACACCTCCAGCAGGAACAGTTAATGTTTCTACTAATACATTAGCCGAGTTATATCTATAAATAACTAAATTGTTTAAATTACCAACATTAGCAGTTATACTAATATTTACAGAATTGTAAGGTAAACCAGAATCAAAAGTGGTTGAAAATGAATCAGGACCTAAAAAAACTGAAGCATCAGAACATGCAAATGCTGTTTTTGTTATAGGATTTAATAATAAATCATCTGAATACATTTGTATTTGATAATCTTGACAAGGAACAGGTGCTGGGACAACATTGTAATACCCCAAACCTTGAATATCAACCGAAGTACATAATGCAGTATTGGTAACACTCATTGTAAAACAAAGGACATAATTTCCTGCAGCTAAACCATCCCATTCTGGATTAAATCCACTAGCAACAGATGAAGCATTAGTTCTATTTGGAAGTATTGGAGCTCCACATGAAGTACTGGTTAATTGATATGTAATTATTTCTTCTGTAACATTTCCACATCCTCCTGGACTTGAAGAAGTTAATTGTTTAAATCCTAAAATAGTTGAACCCGCTACTACAGTTACAGGAACACAAATAGTAATTGTTTCTCCAGGTACTAACGGAGCATTACCTAATTGATCTCCAGCAACTCCAAGTGCCGTAGAAATATTAGTTTGACCAAGTGCCGCAGTTGTTTCAGTTATTGAAATTACAGGACAACTTGCTGTGGCACAATTTCCACATGATGAAGATAATATTTCAACTGTAGCTGTAGCTGTACCACAAGAAGTAGGAACTGAAACAGTATAAGTTCCTGGCGTACTTGTACTAGGTGTAATCTGGCCGGTAGTTGTGTTTAATGTTAAACCAGCTGGAGAAGCTGAATAAGTCCCAGAAACTGGTCCGTTAGTAACAGTTACATTACTTGGGCCAGCATTAGGTAAAAAAGGCGTACCCGAATATGCTATTGTAGTTGCAGTACTTCCGTTTACCGTTACAAGTATATCTTGACTACAAGATGAAGTTCCATCTGAAATAGTTGCTCTATACGTTCTTGATGAAGTTGGAGAAACAGCTACATTAACTGAAGTATTAGTAGAAGTTGCAACTACAGTATTTGTTAATAAATCTGTAATTGTTATTGTACTAGAAACATTTTTTATAATTTTTACATTGTCTATACCCCAACTATCTTGAGTTGCAGATGTAGATTGGTGTTGATACCATCTGAATTTTGTATTAGCAGTCATTGCTGCTGCTGGGATTGGAACAGTTGTGGTATTCCAATTATATACATAAGTTCCACAACCAATATTAGCAGCAGAAGGGAAATTACTTTCAACACTTGGAAATAATAATTTCATGTTTACCCATGATACTCCATTATTTGTAGAATATTGAATATAAACCCCTTCTTTATCATCCATTGCTTCACAACCATTTCCACCATTATCATCAGAAGCTTCTCTAAAATCAAAACTCAACACTCCTCCATTAGATACATCAAATGAATTTGATTCTAATACTCTAGGTGCTGCAACATTTTGCATCCAAGCAAAAATTGAATTATCTGTATTTTGTGTATTATAACCATAATTAGGTTGACAACTTAATACATTAACAAATGCAACACCTCCTGGAGTTGCACTCCAACCAGCTCCCAAAGAACTTGAGTTAAAATCATTATTTATTAAAGCTGAACCAATTGTTCCTGTTGCAGTTAATGTTGTGGAACCACCCAAACAAATTGTAGATGGATTTGCAGAAATAGAAATGGTACATCCAGATGTTGGCTTTGCATAAGTTATAACATTCCCTACCCATCCGGTAGATTGAGAACTACTAGAATTTGTAAACTTAAATGTCAAGGCTCCCGTTGCATTATTAGCACAAAAAATACCTGGTTTTAATTCAGCTTGAACAACCCCTCCAAGTGCAGGTTGACCTGTATTGTATGGCGCTCCACCTGCATTATATGCTGTTCCATAATTCCCTTTTAAAGTACCTATATTAGTTGCCGAAACTGTAGTTCCATCATATATATCTAAAGACTCGTATGAACTAAAAGATGTAAAATCGACACATACACTTTGACCTGCTGGTGGCATTAATGTAATTGTATACGTCGTATTTCCGTCGTTACCTGCAGCACCACCTGCATCATAAAAAACTTCACCACCCGTTACATTTACCGTACCTCCTTGACTGATTAATATATTTTGCGTCCATCCTGAAATTCCTATCATCAATGTAACTAAATACAAGATATTCTTTACTCTTTTTATTGCGATTGAATTCATTTATTTATTGAGTTTTTAGATGAGTCTTAATCTATTTTGATTTCAAATTTATAAATCCATACAGATAAAAAATATCAAAAAATAGTTGTTTTTTGTATCTCAGATTAAAAATATTAATACATGAATTATTGATTTTATTACATAAATTATAAGAATATAATGTATTTCAGTAATTATTTTAAATTATATTCATCAAAAATGATTTTTAAAACAATAATATACAGATATTCTATATTTAATTTATCATTTTTTTATAATTCCAACAGATTTTCAAACAAAAAGAAAAAGCACTACTTAAAAATAAGTAATGCCTTTTCAAACTAAAAATCAACTATAAACTATCTTTATTTCTTCACAATTAAGAATTCACTTCTTCTGTTTTGTGCGTGTTCTTCTTCAGTACATGATTTGCAAGCTACTTTAGGTTCGCTTTCTCCAAATCCTTGTCCTGATATTCTTTCTTTTGAAATTCCTTTGCTTATTAAGTACTGAACTGTTGCTTTTGCTCTTCTGTCAGATAACTTCATATTGTAACTGTCGCTACCTCTATTATCTGTGTGCGATTTAGCAAAAATAACCATCTCTGGATGCTCGTTCATAACCACAACTAATTTGTTAAGCTCTTCTGCTCCTTGTGCGGTAATATTGCTCTTATTAAACTCAAAATAGATGGGTTGTAAGATTACTTCTGTTTCTGTAATTACTGGCATAATTGGATTCAATAACGCCTCTACTACAACTTGCTCGTTTTCTGCTTTCTTAACATCAAACACACCACTTTCATATCCTGATTTAGATACTTGAGCACTGTATGCTGTGTTACACATTACTCCCGTAATTGTTTCTCCGTTTGATGCCGATGTTTGATTTGAAATTGTTTTTTGTTTTTCATCAACTAACATCACCATAGCTCCTTCGATAACATTTCCTGTCTTTGCATCTTTTACTCTTACCAATGCTTGTACATTACAAACTGGATCTGCTTTGTAGATGTTATCTACTCCTTCTCTGTTACTTGAGAAGAATCCTACTTTCTTTGTTGTATTGTAAGTGAAAGCAAAATCGTCTTTTGATGTATTTACTGGTTCACCAACATTCATGGCTTCTGTACCTTTATTTAAATCAATCTTAAATACATCCAATCCTCCAAATCCTGTTTTTCCGTTTGATGAGAAAAACAAAATATTGTCATCTGTAATGAATGGAAAACTCTCGTTTGCCTCTGTGTTTACTTTAGCTCCTAAGTTTTCTGGTGTTCCGTATTCATCTCCATTTACCGATACTTTCCAAATATCTTCTCCTCCAAATCCGCCTGGCATATTTGATGAGAAGTATAATGTTTTTCCATCTTTACTTATACTCGGATTTCTTACATCATACTCTTTATTGTTAAATGGAAGTGGTTTTGCATTTACCCACTTATCTCCTTCTTTTGTAGCTTTATAAAGATATATTTTACCAAATTTTGCATTCTTTGCTTTATCTTTTGTAAACTCTTTTTCATTAAAACTCTCACTACCATAATACATTGTAGTTCCATCGCTTGATATACTCACTGGTCCATCATGCCATTTGGTATTGATGTTATCCACTGCTACAGCATCGCTAATAGTACCATTTGCATTATAAGTAGCTTTATAGATGTCTAAATAAGGCTCTTCGTTCCATCCACTGGTTTTTCTTGATGTGTTTCTTGAACTTGAAAAATACACATTGTTGTCATTTGTAAGTACGGCTCCAAAATCAGTCTTATCACTACTTACATCTGATTTTGCTACATCATACAACTTAGTTTGTCCTTGTAACTCTGGAAGGTAGTTTGGATTGCTTTTAAATGCTTTTGCTCTTTGATCATTTGGAGCTAACTGTGCAAATTGTTGCATTTGTTTGTCGGCTTCTTTAAAATTCCCTTCTGCTTTTAGCATTTGAGCATATTTGTAATACGTCTCAGCATCTTGCTTTTGCTCCACTACTTTTGCGTACCACTTTACCGCTTCTTTGGTATTAAATACATTATAGTAACTCTCTGCTAATTGCTTGTAAACGTAACTATCTGCTTTATTACCTTCGGCTAATTTTAAATATTCTTTTGCCGCATCAACATACTCGTATCTATCAAATAACTTATCGGCTGCCTTTGTGTATTGGTTTTGTGCACTAATAATTCCACTAGCCATCACAAAACTTAATGTTATATATAAATTTCTCATTGTGTCCTTGGTGTTTTAGGTTAGAAGAATCTTGGTGAACTCGATACTTTCTTTGGGAAGTTCAAATCAAATAACAAGATAAGCTCATGTGATGATGGGGTAGTTACCTTTAAATCAGAAACAATATGATCATACGCATAGCCTATTCGAATTGATGGTGTAACCGCATAATTTAACATAGCACCAAAACTATCTTCTAAACGATAAGTTCCTCCTACTTCAAACTTCTGGTTGAATAAAAAGTTAGCCGATAAATCTAATGATGTTGGTGCGCCAAAGGCCGATTTCATCATGAAAAATGGCTTGAACTTTACGGTTTCATTAATATCAAAAACATATCCCCCTGTTAAAAAATAATGTGATACCTCTGATCCAAACTCTAACTCATCTCCAGTGCGCTGGATATCTAAATGTTTTGACTTTAACATATTAGGAACCGATAATCCTAAATAATACTTATTGGTATAATAGAAAAATCCTGATCCTAAATTAAAATAGGTATTGCTGATATCTTCACTAAATGCAGGGTCTGTTGGTTGCGGCAAAGTATAATTAATATCGCTATACAAACCTACATTATGAAAGGTTAATCCCATTTTTAATCCAAATGCTAACTTATGATCTCCTCCTAAATTTAATGTATATGAAAAATCCCCATACACATTGTTCTCCTCTACCGGACCTATCTTGTCAGAAATAAAACTTAATCCCAATCCAACATTCTTACCAACTGCAGTGTGCCCAAAAAACGTACCAGTCGTTGGAGCATCCTCTATCTCAACCCATTGTTTTCTATATAACAATCCCATAGATAAATTCTCCTTACTACCAGCATACGCAGGATTCATTACACTCATATTATACATGTATTGCGTATAATGTGGATCTTGTTGTGCAAAAGCAATTATACCTACAAATAAAATAACAAACTGAATAATTCTTTCTTTCATCTTTATTGCTTTTTAATTTACTCTATTTAAATAAACCCATCCAGTTTTCACAGTTCCATTTGAAAATGTAAGAACATAATAATAAGTTGCTGTTGGTAATTCATCTCCTGAATTTGTTCTTCCTTCCCACTCATTTGTATAATTATCCTTTGTATAAACCTCTACACCATAACGATTAAAGATTTGAGCTTTTTGAATATTTAAATTGGAAAGATCCCATGAGTCATTATCTCCATCATTATTTGGAGAGATACCTTTTGGAATAGAACAAAAAGAATTGTTTATTGTTACATATTCATTTGTCATACATCCGTTTAAAGTTACTTGCACTTCATAAGTATCTGAATTATCAATAACTATAATTGGTGATGAACCAATTAAATTTCCATTACCATCAAACCATTGATAAGTTGCATTAATCGTTTCAGAAGCTATTAATTCATAATCTAAACCATTACAACCATGGGTAATTGATACAGATGGTGATTCTAATTGCGCATCATTACTAAAACTAGCTGATGCCGCTGAAGTACATCCTCCATTGGTTGCTGTTACTGTATAACTTGTTCCAAATGTCATACCTGAAATCAATCCTCCTGCGCCAACCGTTGGTCCAACTGGTGTGAACGTGTATGTATTCGATGCATTGTAATTTGAAATCGTTGAACTTCCTGATGCAGAACAATCTGCTGCTACTGAAGTAATTGTTGGTACAGCTGGTGTTGGTAATTGTGCTGCATTACTAAAACTAGCTGATGCTGCTGAAGTACATCCTCCATTAATTGCTGTTACTGTATAACTTGTTCCAACGGTCATACCTGAAATCAATCCTCCTGCGCCAACTGTTGGTCCAACTGGTGAAAACGTATAGGTATTCGATGCATTGTAATTTGAAATCGTTGAACTACCTGCTGCTGAACAATCTGCTGCTACTGAAGTAATTGTTGGTACAGCTGGTGTTGGTAATTGTGCTTCATTACTAAAACTAGCTGATGCTGCTGAAGTACATCCTCCATCGGTTGCTGTTACTGTATAACTTGTTCCAACTGTCATACCTGAAATCAATCCTCCTGCGCCAACTGTTGGTCCAACTGGTGAAAACGTGTATGTATTCGATGCATTGTAATTTGAAATCGTTGAACTTCCAGCTGCTGAACATGTAGCCGCTACTGAAGTAATCGTTGGTACAACTGGTGTTGGTAACTGAGCTGCATTACTAAAACTAGCTGATGCTGCTGAAGTACATCCTCCATTGGTTGCTGTTACTGTATAACTTGTTCCAACTGTCATACCTGAAATCAATCCTCCTGCTCCAACTGTTGGTCCAACTGGTGTGAACGTGTATGTATTAGATGCAATATAATTTAATATCGTTGAACTTCCTGCTGATGAACAATCCGCTGGAGTTGTTGTAATTGTAGGAACTGTAGGTGTTGGTAATTGCGCATCATTACTAAAACTAGCTGATGCTAATGAAGTACATCCTCCATTGGTTGCTGTTACTGTATAACTTGTTCCAAATGTCATTCCAGAAATTAAACCTCCTGCTCCAACTGTTGGTCCAACTGGTGAAAATGTGTATGTATTCGATGCATTGTAATTTGAAATCGTTGAACTTCCTGCTGATGAACATGTAGCCGCTAATGAAGTAATCGTTGGCTCATCAGGTGTTGACAATTGTGGTGCATTACTAAAACTAGCTGATGCTGTTGAAATACACCCACCTAATGAAGCAGTAACAGTATAAATTGTTCCAAATGTCATTCCTGAAATCAATCCTCCTGCGCCAACTGTTGGTCCTACAGGTGAGAATGTATACGTATTTGATGCGTTGTAATTTGAAATTGTTGAACTTCCTGATGCAGAACAAGTAGCTGCAACTGAAGTAATCGTTGGTACAGCTGGTGTTGGTAATTGTGCAGCAATACTGAAACTAGCTGATTGAGGTGTCAAACAAATACCATTATCGGCGGTAACTGTATAACTTGTTCCAACGGTCATTCCTGAAATAACTCCTCCTGCTCCAACTGTTGGTCCAACTGGTGTGAACGTATAAATATTTGAAGCACTATAATTAGTGATTGTAGATACTCCAGCAGATGAACATGTTGGTGCCGTTGTTGAAATAGTTGGCGTTGTTGGTGGTAATTGGGGGTCGATACTAAAAGTAGCTGATGCTGCAGATGTACATCCACTTAATGAAGCAGTTACAGTATAAATTGTTCCAACGGTCATACCTGAAACAACTCCACCAGCTCCAACTGTTGGTCCAACTGGTGAGAAAGTATAGGTATTCGAAGCATTGTAATTTGTAATTGTTGATACTCCTGCTGATGAACAATCCGCTGGAGTTGTTGTAATTGTAGGAACTGCAGGTGTCGGTAATTGTGCCGCATTGCTAAAACTAGCTGATTGAGGGGTCAAACAAATACCATTATCAGCTGTAACTGTATAACTTGTTCCAACGGTCATTCCTGAAATTAATCCTCCTGCTCCAACTGTTGGCCCAACTGGTGTGAACGTATAAATATTTGAAGCACTATAATTAGTGATTGTAGATACTCCAGCAGATGAACATGTTGGTGCCGTTGTTGAAATAGTTGGCGTTGTTGGTGGTAATTGGGGGTCGATACTAAAAGTAGCTGATGCTGCAGATGTACATCCACTTAATGAAGCAGTTACAGTATAAATTGTTCCAACGGTCATACCTGAAACAACTCCTCCAGCTCCAACTGTTGGTCCAACTGGTGAGAAAGTATAAGTATTCGAAGTATTGTAATTTGTAATTGTTGATACTCCTGCTGATGAACAATCCGCTGGGGTTGTTGTAATTGCAGGAACTGCAGGTGTCGGTAATTGTGCCGCAATGCTGAAACTAGCTGATTGAGGGGTCAAACAAATACCATTATCAGCTGTAACTGTATAACTTGTTCCAACGGTCATTCCTGAAATAATTCCTCCTGCTCCAACTGTTGGCCCAACTGGTGTGAACGTATAAATATTTGAAGCACTATAATTAGTGATTGTTGACACTCCAGCAGATGAACATGTTGGTGCTGTTGTTGAAATAGTTGGCGTTGTTGGAGGTAATTGTGGGTCGATACTAAAAGTAGCTGATGCTGCAGATGTACATCCACTTAATGAAGCAGTTACAGTATAAATTGTTCCAACGGTCATGCCAGAAACAACTCCACCAGCTCCAACTGTTGGTCCAACTGGTGAGAAAGTATAGGTATTTGATGCGTTGTAATTTGTGATTGTTGATACTCCTGCTGATGAACAATCCGCTGGGGTTGTTGTAATTGTAGGAACTGCAGGAGATAAATTCACATTTATTGTAACTTCAGAAAAACATGATAAATCAGATGCAGTCCATCTTAAAACATTTGCCCCAGGAGCAAGTCCGTTAACAATAGTATTTGGGTCTGTATTTGATACAAATGTACCTGAACCAGATATTACACTCCATGTACCAGTTGCTGGAGAAACAGCAGCTAAAGTAGTTGAAGTTACATCACATAACGATTGATTAGCACCTGCATCACAAGAAAATTCAGTAGTAAAACTTCCCGCTTCTAAATAAACAACACTATCATAGGTAGCATCTCCTACATCAGTAATAATTAATTTGATATGGTAGGTTTGACCTGGAGTTAAGCCTGTTTGAGTAGCAGTAAGAATTCTTGTATTACCATTTAATTGTGTTCCATCAATAGTACCTAAAAATTCAGGAGTAGGTGTATTTTGAACCCAAGAAGCATTAGCTGCTAAACAGTTTGATGCACTAGGAGCTCCTCCACTAGAACCAACAACTCCAGAATTAACCGAGTTGATAGAAACTTCAGATCCATTTCCTAATCGAGCAATATTTCTGGCATCATTAGAAAAGCCTTGACCACCTGAAATCCCTGGACCACTGATTAAAAATCCAAATTTATCATTATAATTTGAACATTGATAATTAATTGATCCAGAATTATCACTATATTCCTCAGATCCGAAAACATATCTAAATGAAACCGAATTTTCTACAGGTATAAAATCAAATTCTAAAATTGCACCGTTGAAATAATTACTTGCCCCTGCTAAAACATCTAAATCTTGAATTATTGGAGGTGCTGGCGTTCCTGTTTGTCTCAATTCTCCTGGCGTGCCTGAAGTATATGCTGTAGCCATTTGAGTTGCTCTAGGATTTGAACCTAAAGCAAGGGGAATTGTTGACGTATTTCCAGTAGACAACACAATACCATTGGAAAATCCTAATTGGGCTAATGTTGTAGTAGCTGTAGAAAAATAACCAACTTGATATCGATTTGAACTATTATAAACACCCCTAAATTGAACATTTGAGATTATAGTTCCACTTGTAGAAGGAACTAATACACCATCAACCAATTGCGTTGGAGTGTATAATGTATTATTAATTGTAATTTGAGCAAAAGATTCTGTCCCACCCAAAAAAAACACATACAATACAAAAACAATTCTGAAAAATATTTTCATCTTTAGATAATTAATTTAAAATTTTAATTGACTTTTTTACACCGTTTTCACATACCACATTTAGAATATATACTCCATTTGATAGCGTTAAATTTTGTTGAAAAAATTTAGATGATGTATTAATATTATTAAAAAACACCATTTTACCTGAAACATCAAACAATTCAATTTTTTCAATATTAATATTACTTTCAACACCTAATAATCCATTATTAAAATAAGAAATTACCGTAGTTTCATCAGAGATAATTTCATTATTTTCTTGAGATTTTAGCTTATAAACAATTTCAAATCTATTTTGAGTTTCGTCGTTATAAAAGAAATAATCAGACTCTGTTAAATCATGATAAAAATTTAATTTTTTATCGTGTAAATAAATTTTTTGATTAACAAAAACTCCTTCCGATTTATTTAAACTAATGGTTAACATAGTTGTCGGATTAAGGACAGAATAACCAATTTCAACCTTATCAGAATCATCAAACTCACTTCTTCCTTGTATGATTAGTTTTTTATTTAATAAAATTGAATAAAATTTAATTCTTGATACTGAGTTAATTGGACCATCGTATGCTTCATCAAAACCATTTGTAGCTCCTTTTATATAACCAATTAATAAGTCATTGTATTTACCATTTGCATCCGTTAATCTCAACCAAAATCTATCTTTTTGTTCCAATTCTCCTCTGTAAAATTGATTATTACTAGGAATATCTTTTGTTCTTTGAGAATTAGTAAATAAAACTGTTCCATTTACTTTAGGTCTAACCATAAAACCTTGAGCAGAAGCAATATATCCATTTGGTAATAACCCATTAGGGGATTGAGTGGATGCCATTGGGACACCAACACCACCCGTTAGATTAAAAGATGCATAGTCGGCTTGTTGATAAAGACCACTACCTGGATAAGGAGTGTTTGAAGACCACAAATAAACAGTACCATAAATTTTATCTTTATTATCATTATAAAAGTTTTCAAATTTTATAGCACCTGGATATGGGTTACCTAATAAAGTATAATTTTTGAATGCGTGATGTTCATCATCGTAATATTTAATTGTTGCATTATAATCGCCATTATTTGAAGTTCCAGAATAATTTAATGTGATATTTGTTGGTATAATTCCGGCAGATGTTTTTACTCTTGTTATAAAACCAGTTCCAACAGCTGGCTCGCTGTATAAACTTCTCCATCCTTCATAACTAAAATTAACACCATTAACACAAAAATCAGGATCCCAATAATATTTAATATCAAACTTTGAATTAAATACTGGCAAAATAGCATTACTCACTGGTTTTGACCAATAAACATAATCCCATCTTATTTTATTCCCTGTATTTTTTGAAAAATTAATAACAGGCGTTACAATAGGTTCTTCATTTAAATCTAAAGGATGATTAACTTGAACTAAATTTGCTTTAGAGCTTACGTTAATTGTACCATTATTAAAAATTGAATTTACTACATACACATATGTTCCATCTACATCATCAACAATATCAAGAGTTACTCCAGTTTTTACCGTCATTTGACAAGCATTGATGTTTCCATGTGTTTGAGTATTATAATTAGCATTCAATATTACATGCTGAAAAATTGTAGGAGTTCCTTTAGACCAAGTACTTCCATCCCAAATATTTTCAGTTACACACGCAATAGTAGCTGTTGCGGTTCCACAAACACCATCAAATCTATCAATACAACGAGTAACAGGCAAAGTAGTCGGTAAACTAGATGATGATTCCGTATAATTACCAAACATTTCTGGTTGATCAATTGCTATTCCATTTGGACTTGTAACAATATTACCATTTGCACTAATTCCAGAAGGAGTAATTAAGCCTTCAAATTTAATTTCTGAAGCTGAAAGATTATTATTATACAAATTCACTTTTGCCCCAGCAAACACATCAAAAAAAGTATTATTTCTGAATGTTATATTATATATCGCTGATAATGCTTTTCTAAAATAGATATCATCACCATCATCGTTTGTACTATTTCCAGAAAACGAACAAGTCGTAAAATTGATATTTATATTTGGAGAATTTAAATTAGTTATACATACTGCTCCACCATCAGAGGAAGCTCCAATTGAAGTATTTCCATTAAAGCTACAGTTTGAAAAATTAATAGTTGAAGTTGAAGAATTTACACTAGGTCTAATGAATACCGCTCCTCCACCTTCATTTGATACAGCTATAGTTGCTCTGTTATTATTAAAACAAGAACCTGAAACATTTACAGTTGCATTAGATCCAGTTACTGCTAATGCACCTCCACTACTAGCTTCATTATCATCAAAAGTTGTATTAATAATTGAAACATTAGAATTATTACCAGCTACTAAAACTCCTCCTCCATAAAGAGCTGAAATAATATTGTTATTAATACTACAATTGTCTATAACTACAGTAGCATCTTCAATTTTAAAAGCACCTCCATAATTAGCAGCTCCAACTCTATTACATGGGCTTCCAGAATTTTTAAATGTTACACTAGTAGAAGCACCCGTTACCCAAACCGCACCTTGACCAGCACTTCCAACATTTGCATAAATATTAACACGATTAAATTCTATTCCTGTACCGGCTGTTATAGAAATAGCAATACCATCACTTGCTAAATTATATTCAGTAATAGTTAATTTTGAAATTTTTACATTATTAGCAGAAATAACTCCCCATCTATTTACACCTGAAATTCTCTTAAAGACAGTCATTTCTTCACCAACACCAATAATTTCTAAACTTTTATTGATATTTAGTCCTACTTCATTATAATTTCCGTAATCTATATATATTCTATCACCATTAGAAGCTACTGTCATAGCTGCAGCTAAGGTTGCCTTTGGAGTTGCTGGTGATAAACCGTCATTAGCATTATTACCCGCCGCTGTAGTGTATATATCAGCTGATGTAAATGCATCGTTAACATAATAATCGGTTGCATATACA
Organism: Flavobacterium cyclinae; assembly: GCF_021172145.1. Lineage (NCBI taxonomy): Bacteria > Pseudomonadati > Bacteroidota > Flavobacteriia > Flavobacteriales > Flavobacteriaceae > Flavobacterium > Flavobacterium cyclinae. Next base: position 1,380,082 of record NZ_CP089095.1, on the reverse strand, counting down.
TTTATTGCAGTAACAAAGAAAAAAATTATAAAAAAAGACGTTTGTAGAGAGAGTAATTTTAATTTCATAATTTCACAATTAGTTAACTATTTATTAATCAACAGTTCAAAAGTAAATAAAAAAAAACAAGATTTAATTTAAAAAATGTGTATTTTTGGACTTTAGAATCTAATATTATGGTAATAGAAGAATGCAAAAGAATCATAGAATCAATGTCTATGAATGAAAAAAGGTATTTCAAAATATTTATAAATAAAAATATTTTTGGAAGTCAGAATAAATACTTACTACTTTTTGATATTATTAACAGCAATAGTACTATTAATGAAGATACGCTAAAAAAATACGTAAAAGAACAAGATTATTCTGATAAAAACATATCATATGATATCAATTATTTAAACAAAATAATTTTACGTTCTTTAAATGAGTTTCATTATGATAAAACTATTAGTCTAAAACTTCAAAATCATATTAAATCTGTTGAAATTTTATTTTACAAAGGATTGTATGATGAGTGCCTAAAAATTATTCGAAAAGCCAAAAAATTGAGTTTAAAAAATGAGAATGAAATTTTAATTCTTGAACTTCTCAATTGGGAGAAAAAGTGCATGGGGTATTCAAAAGGATTCTATGGCGCTATGTCTGTTAATGAAAAAATTGATACCTATTTTAATCACATTAAAGAAAATAGAGAAATTACCGATTTGTATTATCATAGTTATTTTTTAAAAAACAATGTAGGAAAAATGAATTATGAAAAAATCATACAAGATTTTGATCGTATCATTGGTAATCCTATTTTCAAAAAAAATGGTTTTGAATTACATTCTGTTCAATCAAAAATATTTTATTTTCTTACGATTGCGAATTATTTTAATGTTGTCAACAATAAAGAAAAAGAAACAATTAATTTAGAAAAAACCATTGAAGTTTTTGACCAAAACCCTTTTTATAAAGAAGAAAATCCTTTAGATTACATTTCAGTGTATACAAGAATTATTGATATTTATAAGAAAAGTGATGACACAACCTTTCATAACAAAATTGATGCGCTAAGAAAATTTGAAAACATACTAGATTTTCAAAAAAGTGTAGCAAAGGAGCGCATATTTTTTCATACACATCACTCAGAATTAGAATTTTTAATTTATAACAATAATTTTGAAGAAGCTACTAAGATAAAAACTCTAGTTATTAAGAATTTAAAAGAAAACAAATACAATATTGAACCTTATTACTATATAGGATTATACTATCAATTTGCATGTATTCAGCTTATAAATGGACATTTTTCTCAATGCTTAAAATATGTAAATTTAATTTTAAATGAGTTTAAATTAGAAGAACGTCCAAAATCATTTATTAAGACAGAAATATTAAATTTAATTATTCATTTTGAATTAAAAAATTACAAACTTGTTTTACATAATTATAATGCTTTCAATAAAAGATACAAAAAAGTATTCAAATTAAATTATATTGAAAAAAAATTAATTCAATTAATTATACAAATTTCTGAAAGTCCATATTCAAAAAATAGTTCTATTGAATTCAAAAATATGTTAAGAAAAATTGAGAAAAAAGAAGGTTTGGAAGAAAACATTTCAAATAAAATTTACTTGAAATATATTCAACAAAAAGCATCTTAAATATTACTTAAAAATTTAAGAATATATTTTATTTAGTAAAAAATAATCAGCAATTACTAATGCTGCCATAGCTTCAACAATAGGAACAGCTCTAGGAACAACACATGGATCATGACGCCCTTTTCCTTGCTGTTCTATTATTTCATTAGTATTAGTTAACACTTCTTGTTTTTGTAACAAGGTTGCTACAGGCTTAAATGCCACTCTAAAATAAATATCCATTCCGTTTGAAATTCCTCCTTGAATTCCTCCCGAAAGATTTGTTCTTGTAGTACCATTTTCGTTATACAAATCATTATGTTCACTTCCTTTCATTCGTGCACCACAAAATCCACTTCCAAATTCAAAACCTTTTACCGCATTTATAGACAGCATTGCTTTACCTAACTCAGCATGTAATTTATCAAAAACGGGTTCGCCTAAACCTATTGGAACATTTTGAATTACACATGTTATTGTTCCTCCAATTGTGTCACCTTGTTTTTTTATTGTTTTGATAAGGTTTTCCATTTTTTCTGCTGTAGCCTCATCAGGACATCGAACAGCATTACTTTCAATTTTTGCGAAATCCAAATGTTGATAAGGTTTCTCTAAAAACAAATCACCAACCGAAGACACATAGGCATTTATTTTAATGTTAGAAATTATCTGTTTTGCAATTGCACCACCTACTACTCTACTAGCAGTTTCACGCGCTGAACTTCTTCCTCCACCTCTATAATCTCTAATGCCATATTTTTGTTCATAAACATAATCAGCATGGCTTGGACGAAATGTATCTTTTATATGAGAATAATCATCTGACTTTTGATTGGTGTTAGGAATAATAAAACTAATAGGAGTACCCGTTGTTTTTCCTTCAAAAATACCTGATAGAAACTGCACTTCATCATCTTCTTTTCTTTGCGTAACTATTGAAGACTGTCCAGGCTTTCTTCGACTCAATTCTTTCTGAATTCTTTCAAAATCCAAAACAATTCCAGAAGGACAACCATCAATTATTCCTCCTAATGCTTCACCATGAGATTCTCCAAAAGTGGTTAATTTTAATAATTTTCCAAAGGTGTTTCCAGCCATATTAGCTAATATGTATTTAAATTATGTTATATAAACAAATTTAGCACTTTATTCATTATTACACATTAGTTTCAATAAATTAAATATTTAATAATTTCTTTTTTTATATTAGCAAATCATTTATAACATAAAATAATGAAAATTTCAAACTCCTACTTTGCAATTTTAGTTGCATTTTTACTTTTTTCTTGCTCAAATGACAATGAAAGTACCGGAAATACCAGTAATTTTTCAACACCTTTAACTTTAGGAAGCTACTGGACATATGATGTTGTTTCACAAGGAAATACTACAAGAGATTCGCTTTTTATTGATAGTGAAACTACAATTAATAACTCAACCTATAAAATTTTTAAAACTAGAGATGATGTTGCAACTGGATTTTACTCTTCTGCTTTAAGAAACAATAAAGTTAGAGAGGCAAACGGAAAGCTTCTTTTAACTGGTGATTTAGCAATTGCAGCTAATCAAACTTTTCCTTTTACTATTGATTTATCATTAGATGATTTTGTGATTTTTGACAAAAATGCCTCTAACAATCAAACGTTAAATGCTACTCCAAAAACGGGAACTATTAACGAAACTATCAATGGTTATCCTTTAGCCATTAATTATTCTCTTCAAACTTATGGAGGCGAAACATTGGCTTCGTTTACTTCTCCAGATGGAACTGTTTACACCGATGTAAAATCTACTAAAATAAAACTGAATCTTAATATTACTACCGAAATTACTGTATTAGGATCATCTCAAACTATCACAGCATTAGCTCCTCAAGATGTATTAGTTGCTACAATGTATTTATCTGATGGTATTGGAGTTGTTCATACGCATACTGTTACATCATATAGCGTAAATAGTTTAATTGCTACAGAACTATCTATACAAGAAACAGATACCCAATTTCAAGATGAATATTTAGATCTTTATGAAATTAATTAATGAAGTTAAACAAAATCGATTAATAAAATCTAGCACAATTATTGTAGTAAATAGCTATATTTGTAAAAACATATTATATGAAGAAATTAATTTTATCTGCTTTTATGCTATTAGGTTTAGCATTTAGCGCTCAGGCACAAGACATTTCAAAAAATGCATTAGGTTTACGTTTAGGAGACAACGATGGTTTTGGTGGTGAAATTTCATATCAAAGAGGATTAGGTTCTAATAATCGTTTAGAAGTTGATTTAGGATGGAGAAACAGTAAAGATGTTGATGCTTTTAAAATCGTAGGTTTATACCAATGGGTATGGAACATTGATGGTGGTTTTAATTGGTATGCTGGTGTTGGTGGAGGTGTTGGTAGCTGGAGCTTTAATGCAAACGGAGAAAAAGCAAGTGGAAGTTTTATTCTAGGAGCTGGAGATATTGGAATTGAGTACAATTTTTCTGAAATTCCTTTACAGTTATCTCTAGATTTTAGACCAGAAATTTATTTTGGTGGAGATTATGCTGATTTCAGAGATGGATTTGGTCCAGATATTGCTCTAGGAATTCGTTATAAATTCAATTAATAATTGATACTATAAAAATTAAATCGCCTTAATGAAATTTCATTAAGGCGATTTTTTTATTCTACAATTGTAGTTTTAGATTTTGGAATTAAAGCAATACAATATGGCGCTGTTATAACCGTGGTGGCATATTCACCTTTTTTAGGTCCTGTTTCTTTTTTCTTAACCACTACTGTTTGATTATCATTAGTAATTGAAGCTATACTTATTTGGTAACCTCCATAGTTTTTTTGACCTTGAAACAATACAATTACATTATGTTGCTTAAAATCTACCTGTAAGAAATTAGCATATTGTGACTCATCTAATTTTAACGAATCTATAAATTGAATATAGGATTCATTATCTACAATAATTAAATGACCCGGTTGCTCAGTTCCTCCAAATTCACTATTAAAAATGATTGAATAAGAAGTATCCGTTACTTCTTTTTTTACACTACAAGAAATAAATAAAAGTAGGAATGGTAAAAATTTAATCATTATTTTGAATTTAATGCTTTAAAATAAATCTCTTCATAAAGAGGTAAAATAGTATGAATATCAAAAAGTTTAGCTGTTGCCAGAGCATTTTCTTTAAATTGAGATAATTGATTTTCATCTTTTAATAGTGAAATAGCATCGCTACTCATTTTAGTTACATCTCCAACATTGCTTAAATATCCCGAAAAACCATCTTTATTAACTTCAGGTAAACCACCAGAATTACTGGAAATTACTGGAACTCCACAAGCCATTGCTTCTAGAGCTGCTAAACCAAAACTTTCTGTTTCAGATGGCAATAAAAATAAATCTGAAAAACACAAAATTTTATCAATTTCATTACTATTTCCAAAGAAAATCACTTTGTTTTGAATACCTAACTGTTCACACAAAAGTTCAGCTCCTTCTTTTTCTGGTCCTTCACCAACCATCATTAATTTTGAGGGTACTTCTTTTTGAACTTCATTAAAGATTCGTACAACATCTTCTATTCGTTTTACTTTTCTAAAGTTTGAAATATGCGTAATTATTTTCTCCTCTTCATTTGCCATTAAAGAACGATGACACGGAATATTTTCTTTTAATTTTTCTTTGTTGAGCTCAATGAAATTTGGAATAACTTCAATTTCTTTTTTTATATCAAACAATCGATAGGTGTCTTCTTTTAAACTTTGAGAAACACTAGTAACAATATCTGATTTATTAATACTGAAACTCACTGCTGGTTTGTAAAATGGATGATTTCCCACTAAAGTAATATCGGTACCATGGAGTGTAGTTACCATTGGAATATGAATGCCTTCATCTGCCAACATTTGCTTAGCCATATAGCCTGCATAAGCATGAGGAATAGCATAATGAACGTGTAAAACATCTATTTTATACAATTTCACCATATCAACTAACTTACTAGAAAGGGCTAACTCATAAGGCTGATAATGAAATAATGGATATTCAGGAACGTGAACTTCATGGTAATGTACATTCGGATTTAACAATGCCAAACGCACAGGTTGACTGTATGTAATGAAGTGGATATCATGTCCTCTTTTGGCTAATTCCAAACCTAATTCTGTAGCCACTACTCCACTTCCACCAAATGTAGGATAACAAACAATAGCGATTTTCATTTCTATAAATTTTGAAATAAAATTACCATTTCTAATATTGGTAACTCTAAAACATACGTTAAATTATTTTTTAAAAGCTGCTTCGTAAGTAGCTATCCAATCTGCAACAGTAACTTTTTTTACTAATTCCCCAATTAATTCAAACGGAATATTCTCTGGTTTTTTGATGCGCAAACAACTTTTACCAATATCTAATTTTTGTTTTGAATGTTTTGGGTATTCAGTTACAAACCAATCATACAATTCAGGATTGGCATAAATTCCCATGTGATAGAAATTAATACTATTTTTTTGACTTGCAAAAGACATAAATGGCAAAGGCAACTCAGGAGTACAATGATAACCTGCTGGATAGATTGAATGCGGTACAAAATACCCAATCATTCCATATCCAATTCCTTCTTGAAAACCTTCTGGAAGATTTTCTAAAATAATATGACGTAGTTTTTGTAATGCTTCTCTTCTATCTTCAGGAGCTTCATTGATGTATTGTTCTACTGTTACTGCTTTTGATGTCATGTTAATACGTTTATAGTCTAAATTTACAAAAATTACTCAACAATCGCTTCGTAAATAACTTTTTGAATATTTTCTCTAATATTTTCCTTCGATAATTTATTTGAAGCGTTAGAATCAGGAAAAGTTCTATTGGATAAGAAAACATAAACAATTTCTTTTTCTGGGTCGGCCCAAGTCATCGTTCCCGTAAATCCTGTATGTCCGAAACTTGTTAAAGAAACACAACCACATGTAGGCCCTTCATTTCCTAATTGGGGTTTATCAAACCCAACTCCTCTTCTATTTCCATCTTTACAGAAATAACATGTATTAAAAGTATTTATTGTGTTTTCTGAAATATACGTTTTGCCACCATAAGTTCCTTTTTGAAGATACATTTGCATCATTTTAGCAACATCCAAAGCATTAGCAAATAATCCCGCATGCCCCGATATACCACCTTGCATAGCGGCTGCCATATCATGAACATGTCCTTGAATTAATTGATGTCTAAAATAGGTATCGTTCTCTGTTGGAACGATATGATTAATATTTATTTTTCTCAACGGATTATACATAATTGAATTAGCTCCTAAAGGGGCAAAAAAGTTAGTATGAGCTAATTCATCTAGTGTTTTTTTATTGTGAAATTCTAAATATTCTTTGAATAAAATAAAAGAGAAATCGCTGTATTTATACTGTTTTTTGGGTAATAAATCACTGTCTATAATTGTTTTTACAATAGTGTCATTGTAATCTTTAATTAAAAATAATTTATTGGCAACTGGAGTTGGAAATTCTTCAGAAAATTCACTTCTGTAAAAATGTGTACTTGGTCGGTTTAAACTATCTAAAGTGGCTTTGTAAAATGGAATCCAAGGTTGAAAACGTGCTTGATGTGTAAGCATATCTAAAATTGTAGCATTAGCTTTGTTTGAATTTTTAGCTATAGGCAACATGTTTTTTAACTTCGTTTCTAAAGTCAAATGCCCTTGATCAAATTCTTTCATTACGTTTGGTAATGTAGCAATAATTTTCGTCAAGGATGCAATATCATACACATCAGTATTACTTACCTTTTGATTGGATTCATAGGTGTGATTTCCGAATGACTTTTGGTAAATTACTTTTCCTTTTCGAGCTACAACTACCTGAATACCAGGTGTCATTTTTCTTGAAATAGCATAATTAGCAATTGAATCAATTTTTGTTAATACTTTAGAATTCATTCCCACATTTTCAGGAATTGTAAATCCTAAACGTTTGATTTCTAAAGTTTCAATTCCTTCATTAACTTTAAATTCGTCATCAATTGAAACAGGTAATTTTCCTTTTGCTCCCATAGAACCAAAGATAATTTGAGGTGCAATAGTTTGAGCAATTGGATTGTTTTGGTAAGCCACAATAATTGTTTCGATATCTTCAAAGTTCTTTAAATTAGTTAAAGAATATGGTTTGGTAAAGCAGGTTAAAATCACATCATTTTGCTTCGAAATTTGGTTAATCCACAACATTTCTTTAAAACTAAAATTATGATTTTTCCAGGCTCCATCTGCTTTGTGATACCCTATAATTACTTTTGTATAATCTTGCAATTGGACTAAAACCGAATCTAAATTTTTATTCGTTATTTCGCTTATTGATGCATAATTTCTTAAATGGGTCAAAAAAGTATCAGATGCATCATTTCCTAATTTGATGTAAGCTATTTTCTCTTTTTCAATATCTCGTACCGGAACTAATTTATCGTGATTTTTAATTACAGTTACTGCATTTTCATATAATTTATAATTTAATGCATCATATTCAACAGCATTTAAATCTTGGTATAAATTATCTAAATTAATTGGTTGATATTGATTAAGATTTGCTTTGTATTTATAAGATAATATCTTTTTTACCGAATACATTAAACGTTCTTCGGTAATTGTCCCCTTATCATAAGCTTCTTTGAATTTTTTTACTGCAACTGGAACATTTTCAGCAAAAAGTAGCACATCATTTCCGGCCAAAAAGGCTTCTAAATCTATATCACCCGGTTTTTTAAAATTACTAGCGCCTTTCATATTCAAGGCATCGGTAAAAATTAACCCTTCAAATTGAAGTTGTTTTTTCAAAATATCCGTAACAACTGGATAGGAAATGGATGTTGGATAATTTGCTCTAGGTTCTAAACTTGGCACATTCAAATGAGCCACCATAATACTAGTTAATCCGTTTTTAATCAATTCTTTATACGGATATAACTCTACCTCGTTTATTCGATTTTTGTCGAAATTTACTACTGGTAATGTATGATGTGAATCCGTTGAAGTATCACCATGACCTGGAAAATGCTTTGCTGTTGCATAAACTCCTTCGTCTTGTAAGCCTTTCATTAATGCTAAGGCTCTTTCAGTTACATTTTCTTTTGTTTCACCAAAAGAACGATTTCCAATAATTGGATTTTTTGGATTGGTATTGATATCCACAACAGGGGCAAAATTAAAATGAATTCCCATTCGTTTTGATTGCTTACCCATTTGATTTCCTGTTTTTTCAATCAACTTCATGTCTTGAATAGCACCAAGAGTCATGTTCCAAGGATAACGATAAGTAGAATCTAATCGCATGCTTAAACCCCATTCGGCATCAATTCCAATAAACAAAGGCACTTTAGCTTTTGCTTGATAACGATTGGTTAACTTCGCTTGACGAACTGGTCCGCCTTGAAAGAAGATTAATCCTCCTATTTTGTAATCTTCAACTAGTTTATCTATTGATTTATTATGCGCTTCGTCTTTATTTGAATAAGCAGCAACCATGAACAATTGTCCCACTTTTTCCTCAAAAGAAAATTGGTTGTACACACTATCTACCCAAACTTGTTGTTCTAGTTTAGACGATTTAAATTGATGGGTATTATTTTGAGAAAAGGCTATGTTTAATGCTGCTATTCCGCATAATAGCAAGTATAAATATCGCATAAATAAAACTTTGAATTTAAGGGTTTAAATTTAGGCTAAATAATTTTGAGATAAAATTAAATAACCCATTTTTAAGTATTATTTATGAGAAATTTATCAACTAAAAAATTGATACGATTATTGAAATAAATCGATATGACGATCGTGATACCCTAGAAGATATAAAACACCATCTAAACCAATGCTCGAAATTGAACTTTGCGCATTATCTTTAACTTTTGGTTTGGCATGAAACGCAATTCCTAAACCTGCTAAATTTAACATTGGTAAATCGTTAGCACCGTCACCAACAGCGATTGTTTGGTTAATGTGAATACCTTCTTTTTGAGCAATTTCTTTTAAATATTCGGCTTTTTTATTACCATCTACAATATCGCCTACATAACCTCCAGTTAGAACTCCATCTTTAATTTCTAGTTCATTTGCATAAACATAATCAATACCAAGTTCATTTTGTAAATATTTACCAAAGTAAGTAAATCCACCCGATAAAATTGCGGTTTTGAATCCGTATGATTTTAAAGTATCTATTAAACGTCTAGCTCCTTTGGTTATTGGTAAATTAATTGCAACTTCTTTTAAAACTTCTTCTTTTAAGCCTTTTAAAAGCAACATACGTTGTTTGAAACTCTCTTGGAAATCAATTTCACCTTGCATGGCTGATTCGGTGATTGCTTTTACTTGTTTTCCAACTCCAGCTAGTTCAGCTAATTCATCAATAACTTCGGTTTGAATAAGTGTTGAGTCCATATCAAAGCAAACCAAACGTCTGTTTCTTCTAAAAATATTATCTTCTTGAAAGGCAATATCTAAATCTAATTCACTTGAAATTTGCATGAATTTAGAAGTGAATTCAGATTTATCTTGAATAGCACCTCTAATAGATAATTGAATACAAGCTCTCGGATAATCGTCTTCCTTTACAAGAGAAGTTCTTCCAGTTAGACGTTTAATTGCATCAATATTCAAATTCTTTTCAGATATAACTTTTGTAACTTGAGAAATGTGCTCAGCGGTTAATTTATCTCCTAAAAGTGTAACAATGTAGCGATCTTTACCTTGTAAATTTACCCAGTTTTCATAATCCTCTAATGCTACAGGTGTAAACTTAGCTTTAATACCTAATTCATACGATTTAAATAATAAATCTTTAAGAACAGCAGCAGACTTTTTACCCGATTTTATTTGAAATAATATCCCTAAAGACAACGTATTATGAATATTTGCTTGACCAATATCTAAAATTTTAGCATCATATTCAGCTAAAACTGCGGTTAAAGATGAAGTTAATCCGGGTTTATCTTGACCCGAAATATTCAACAAAAAAATCTCGCTATCCATGAAAGTTAATGTAAGAAGTATTAAAAAAATCGATTATGCCAACTTTCACTTGCAGGAACTTCCCAAAAATCGTTTAACTCACCTAACGTATTCAATAAATTATTAAATACAATCGTGTTTTCCGAAACGGCTTTTTCTTTTGCCATTTTTTTAAATTCGATAAGTGGTTTAAAAGCAACGTGTTCTCCTACTTTAAATGTAACATTCATTTTGTCTAATAAATCTACATTATATTTTTGTTCTAAACTTTGTATGAATTGAACTGAAGCATCTATTGAACAACCTGTTGCTGCTTGCACATTTTGATTTACTGCAATGATTATAAAACGATTGTATCGTGTTATAAATGAAGCTTCAAGACTTTGACCGTGTGAAGACCAATTATCCAAGAAAATCTTTAATTCCGTTTCAATTTCTTGAATTTCTTCATCAGAAAACTTTCTATTAGATTGATAAATCCAAATTTTTGATTCTTCTGGTAAGGTCTCAAATGGTACAAACATGATTATTTTTTTATAATATCAGTAACTATTTTATACGTAACAAATTTGCCTAATTTAGCATCAAACAACTCCATTTCATAATATGAAACTTCAACAGCATCAGCTACTTTTAATACTTTATCTGTTAATAAGAATGAATTTTCAAAACTACTTAAAAGGATAAATTGATTATTCTTTCCTGAATCTTCTTTAATTGAAAACGTTAAGAATTGATCAAAATGAAGTTCTGAAAGTTTTCCTGAAACAAATAAATCAGGTTCTGTTGTATCTTCATCAGATGAACTATCATCACCTAACATAAATTTAAAAGCACTCGGACATTTTAATGCCATTTTTTTTCCTACATCATATCCTAACTCTTCCATTTTAGCTTCATTAGTAATGATATCTTTACCGTAGTATTTTTCTACGTCCTTTTCATACGAACTGATGGCTTCTAAAAGACAAATTCCAATAGTTAATTCGAAATTTTCTTTAGTAATTTCTTGTTTTCCAACACACTCACATGCTTTATCACCTAATTTTTCTGCTAACTGATCTTTTGTTAATTTTTGAGCAAGAGTTACGTTTCCAACTAGGATTAATAGTAATAAGAATTTTTTCATTTTATAAATTTTGAGCGTTAGCAATTATTTCAGCGATATCGAGTACTTTAACTTCGTTTTCTTTGTGTGCAAATTTTACACCATCTGTCATCATTGTATTACAATAAGGACAACCTGTTGCAATAATATTTGGAGTTGTTTCAAGTGCGTCTTGAGTTCTTAAAACATTAATTTCCATATTTCCTTTTTCAGGTTCTTTAAACATTTGAGCACCACCAGCTCCACAACATAAAGCAGAACTTTTACTACGTTTCATCTCAACAATTTGAGCATTGGTTTGTGATAGAATTTCTCTAGGCGCCTGATATTCATTATTAGCTCTACCTAAATAACATGGATCATGAAATGTAATACGACTACCTTTATACGTTTCTTTATTAAAGCTGATACGCCCTTCTTTTAAAAGCTGTTGAATAAATTGTGTGTGATGAATAACTTCATAATTTCCACCTAAACTAGGGTATTCATTCTTTAAACAGTTAAAAGAATGTGGATCACAAGTAACAATTTTTTTTACTTCGTATGCATTTAGCAATTCAATATTCATCAAAGCTTGCATTTGAAATAAAAATTCATTCCCAGCTCTTTTTGCTACATCACCTGTACAACTTTCTTCGGTACCTAGAACTGCAAAATTTACATTTGCTTTATTTAATATTTTAACAAAAGCTCTGGTTATTTTTTTTGCTCTGTCATCGAAACTACCAGCAGAACCTACCCAAAATAAAATCTCAGGTTGTTTTCCTTCAGCCATCATTTCGGCCATTGTTGGCACTATTAAATTTTCTGACATCATGTTTTATATTTTTAAATCAAAATTAGACGTGATTTCACTACATCTAATTTTTTATTCATTAACCCAATTTAAACGATCCATTTGATTGTATTGCCAAGGAGCACCATTGTTTTCAATATTACTCATCATATTGTTTAATTCCATTGGTGCAGCACTTTGTTCCATTACTAAATAACGACGCATTTCGATAATAATAGATAATGGACTAATGTTTATTGGACACTCTTCCACACAAGCATTACAAGTAGTACAAGCCCATAATTCTTCTGGAGTGATGTAATCATTCAATAATGATTTACCATCATCAACAAAAACACCTTTATTTAAATCGATATTTCTTCCTACTTCCTCTAAACGATCACGAGTATCCATCATAATCTTACGAGGCGATAATTTTTTACCTGTTTGGTTTGCCGGACATGATGAAGTACAACGACCACATTCTGTACAACTGTATGCATTTAATAATTGTACCCAATTTAAATCTTGAACATCAGAAGCACCAAATTTTGCTGGAACAGCATCAGGATTGGCTGGAGCCGCAAAAGGGTCAGCATTAGGATCCATCATTAATTTTACTTCTTTTGTAACACTTTCTAAGTTATTTAATTTCCCTTTTGCGTTTAAATCAGCATAAAATGTATTAGGGAATGCAAGTAAAATATGTAAATGTTTTGAATAATATAAATAATTTAAGAAAACTAAGATTCCGGCAATGTGTAACCACCAAGCAGTTCTTTCAATTATTACTACCAAACCTTCACTCATACCATTGAACATTGGAGCAATGAATTGAGAAATAGGAAAACTACCCGCTTGATTATAATGTCCTATTCCTAAGTTTTGCAAATGGAAATCAGCCGCATTCATAACTAAGAACAACGTCATTAATACCATTTCAAAATATAAAATATAGTTGGCATCATTTTTAGGTTGTCCTTTTAAATCTGAGCTTGTAAATCGAGCTAATTTGGTAACATTTCTTCTTATCCAAAAAACTACAACGGCTACTAAAACCAAGAAGGCAAGAATTTCAAACGAACCAATTAATACGTCATAAAATCCGCCCATGAATGATAATACTCGGTGTGTTCCAAAAAGTCCGTCAATTATGATTTCAATAACTTCAATATTGATGATTACGAAACCAACATATACTACAATATGTAAAAATCCAGCAATAGGACGTTTTACCATTTTAGATTGCCCTAAAGCAACCATCGTCATGTTTTTCCATCTTGCAGATGGATTATCACTACGATCTACATCCTGACCTAGTTTAATATTACGAATTAGTTTTTTAACATTGATTGCAAAATAACCAATACCTGCTGCTAAAAGCAATGCGAAGAAAATATTATCTAAAAATTGCATCGTATAAAATTTACTTTTTAATTGTATCGTTTACGGGAGCTACATAAGGTTTGTTTTTCTTTCCAAAAAGAGAAACATTAACATAGCGTGTTGGATTTAATCTTAAATCTTGTAACAACAATTCTAATTCTTTTGAAGTCTTATTGAAATTATTGTACATAGCATCGTCTTTAAACAATTTGCCCATGGTTCCGTTTCCTTTTTCAATTTCGGCCATGATTTTATCAACACTAGCTAATGTTTTTTCTAAGTTTTTAACTGTTTGACCTAAATTAGCTTGGGCTAAAGAATCAGAAATCTTAGAAAAATTTGCAGACGTTTTGTCTAAGTTAGCCATTGTTGAATTGATTTTTGATTTATTATCAGCAAGCATTTCATTAACATTTTTTGAAACCTCACTAAATTCTGAAAGTGTTTTATTCAATTCAGCTATACTATTTTTTAGATTTTGTTTTGTTTTTTCATCTAATATCTCATTAATGTTTGTGAACAAAACATCAGCATTATCTAATAACTTTTGCACTTTAAATTGAAGTGGCTCTAATTGTTGTGCTAAAGCATCAGTTATTCCTAATTTACTACTTGCTTTTAAATAATCACCTGATTTGATATATTCTTTATCTTGAAAATTTGGTTTAATAGCAATTTGTCTTCCCCCCACTAAACCTGAATCATAAATTTCGGCAATACTTGATTTCGCAATAGGAAAATCCGTCGTAATTTGCATTTCAACTAATAATTTTCCATTAGGTTGAATAGTAATAGAATTTACTTTTCCAATAGCCAATCCGTTTAATGTTACAGGAGCAGAATCTACAAGACCTGCAACGTTGTCATATTCTACATAAACTCGAGTACTACTATCAAATAAGTCTTTTCCTTTTAAAAAATTATATCCCCAAATGAAAAGTAAAATGGAAGTAATTACGAGGATAGCGGTTTTGATTTCTTTTGTTAGTTTCAAAGCGTTATAATTTTTAACAAAAATAAACTTTTATTTTATTTTATTGCATCAGTTATGCTTATTTTTATTCCGTCTTTATAAGCAACTATGAATGCTGATGTATATCCTTTTTCTTTTGCTTCTTCTAATTTTTGCTTAGCAATTTTGTAATCATTTTCAGCTGCATAAAAGTATTTATAAAGCTTTCCAGATTTTTCAACTGAAATTGGACTTAATCCTTTAAAATTAGATGGTACTGTTGCCAATTCTTTAGAACTCGCAGAAATTTGAATTTTGAAAACAATTCCTTTGTCATTTGATTTTGCTGGAATATTTTTTTCAATTGTAGGTTCTGGTTTTTCCTCAACTACTTTTATTTCCTCCTTAACACTATTACTATTAGTAGGGTTAAAAAATTCATTTTTATAATCTAAAATGGCACCTGCAATAGCTTCAGCCAATTTGTTTTGTCCTTGCTCAGAATTTAAGAATTCACCTTCTTCTTTATTGGAAACAAAACCCATTTCTATTAAAACACGAGGCATTGTAATTTGGCGTAAAACTAAAAATCCAGCTTGTTTTACACCTCTATTTTTATTACTTGTTTTTTTGGTAAAAAATTCTTGAACTCTACCTGCTAATTCAATACTTTGATCAAGATATTCTTCTTGAAGTATAGAAATTCCAATAACTGATTCAGGAGAATTAGGATCAAATCCATCATATTTAATCTTATAATCGGTTTCTAAAGTAACTACCTCATTTTCGCTTTTAGCAACTTCTAAATTTGAAGCATTACGAGTTATCCCCATAACATAAGTTTCATTACCTGAGGCTGCTTGATTCTTATTTGCATTACAATGCATAGAAACAAAAATGCTTCCTTTTGATTTATTAGCAATTGTAGCTCTTTGTTGTAATTCTATGAATACATCTGATTTTCGCGTATAAACCACTTCTATTTGTGGATCTTTTTCTAGGATAGCACCAACCTTTAGCACAGTCTGCAAGGCAATATTCTTTTCAATATTACCATGATAAACCGCGCCATAATCTTTACCTCCATGACCAGCATCAAGGACTACTTTAAACTTTTGTGTTTGCCCGAATCCCCATGTAAAAAAAAGGGCACAAAATCCTAATAAAGATTTTTTAAACATCTGAATCATAATTAGTTTGTGAATTTAACAATAAATGCCGAAGTAAATCCTTTATTTTTTGCCTCTTCTAATTTTAATTTACAAGTATCATAATCAGATTCTTTACCGTAATAATACTTATATATTTTCTTCTCTCTTTTGTAAGTTATAGGTTTTAATCCTTTAAAATTAGAAGATTTTGTAGCAACTTTTTTACTTAGAGCACAAATTTGAACTTTATAAAGAACTTTTTCCGTAGGTTTATCATCTTTATCGTTCTTATTTGATGATGATGTTGAATCAAAAGTTACGTCTTTATCTGCATCAGTACTATTTTGTTGTTCAATTACATCACTAGCACTGTGAAATTTATTCTTGTATGAAATGATAGCATTTGAAATCGACTGTGCCATTTCGTCTTTCCCTTTATCAGAATTTAGATATAGACCTTCTTCTGGATGTGAAACAAAACCCAATTCAATTAATACTCCTGGCATTACCGTTGCATCTAAAACCCAAATAGGTTGCTGCTTTACACCTCTTGAATAACGTTTGTTTTCGGTAATAAAATTATTTTCAATGTTAGAAGCTAATTCAATACTTTGATTTAAAAATTCTTCTTGCAAGATTTTTAATCCCATTAATGTTGCTGGGTTATTAGGATCAAATCCTTTGTATTTTTCATTATAATCTTCCTCTAAGAAAATTACACCATTCTCCTTTTTTGATATATCTAAATTAGTATCAGTTCGAGACATTCCCATTACAAAAGTTTCAGTTCCTTTAGCTTGAGAACTTTTCACTCCATTGCAATGAACCGAAATGAACAAATTAGCTTTTGCTTTATTTGCGATATTAGCTCTTTCTCTTAATTCTACAAAAACATCTGATTTTCGGGTATAAACAACCGTTATGTCTTTATTTTTTTCTAAAATCTTGCCTAATTTTAAAACAACATCAAGAGCAATATCTTTTTCTTTAATATTTCCTCTAATTGTCCCAGGGTCTTTACCTCCATGACCCGCATCTAAAACCACTTTAAATTTTGTTGAATTTTGAGATAAAACAAAAGATGAAGACAATATAAGTAGTAAAAAAAGGAGTTTTTTTGTAACTATTTTTTGAATCATAATTAATAACCTTTGTATTTATAAGTTATAATTTTATTAAAACATTATTTTTGCAAAAAAATATATGTAAGTTTGACACTTCAAAAAGTGAGCCAATTTTTTACAAAAATACTATTAAAAGCATTGCATACAAAGTTATTTCATATCGTTTTTTCATTAATTTTTCTACTATTAGGAACAAACGCTATTTTCTCACAAGAAACCCCTATTCCAAACACGGTTACCCTAACAAAATCGGACATTAAAAAAGTTAAAGACTCTACTGCTGTTGATTCATCAAAAAAGAAAAAACCTTTTTTAGATGGTGTGGTTAACATGAAAGCAAAGGAATATGAAAAATTAGATCAAAAGAAAAAAACGGTTACTCTTCATGACGAAGCTGAAATATATTATACTGATTTTGAACTAAAAGCTGGAAGAATTGTTTTAGATTATGAGAAAAACTTAGTTTACGCAGGTAGATTAAAAGACTCAGCAGGGAATTATATTCAGCGACCGATGTTTAAACAAGGGGATAATGTGGTAGAACCCGATTCTATTATTTTCCATACCAAATCAGAGCGCGCTAAAGTTTGGAATTCAAGAACACAACAAGGTGAGATGCATATAAAATCCGAAATTTCTAAAAAAGAAAACGATTCGGTTTATTTTATGAAGAATGCTCGATTGACTACTTCTACTAATATTGAAGATCCTGAATACTATTTTTTAGTTAAAAGAGTAAAATTTGTTCCTAAGAAAAAGGTAGTAATTAACTCTACCCAAATGTATATTGCTGATGTCCCTACTCCTATTTGGTTGCCTTTTGGATATTTCCCAATGACAGAAACCAGTACTTCAGGATTTATTATGCCAACACCAGGACAAAATAACCAACAAGGTTATTTTTTACAAAACGGTGGGTATTATTTTGCATTAAGCGATCATTATGATTTAGCTATACTAGGAGATTATTACACCAATGGAAGTTATGGATTACGGGCTGAAACCAGTTATGCAAAACGCTATAAATTTAATGGTCGTGCTAATGTACGATTTGAAAATAACATCCAAAGTGAGAAAGGCTTTCCAGATTATTTAAAATCCAGACAATATAACATCCAATGGTCGCATAACCAAGATGCTAAAGCTTCACCTAATTCGAGATTTTCTGCTTCTGTGAATTTAGGAAGTAGTCAGTATTTTAGACAATCTGTTAATTTAAACAACATTGGTTCGTCTATAAACAACAATTTGAGTTCTTCTGTTTCGTATTCAAAAACATTTCAAACAGTACCTCAGGTAAACATGTCGTTATCAGCTACCCATTCACAAAATACAAATACCCAGCAAATAGATATGACATTACCTACATTTCAAGCAAGTGTAGATCGTATTTTTCCATTTTCTCCGGGTGATGGAATTAAAAAAGGAATCATAAGAAACATAAGTTTACAATATAATATTCGAGGTGAAAACAGAATTAGAACAACCGATTCTTTATTTTTTAAACCTCAAATGTTTAGAGATGCTAGAACAGGATTTCAACACTCTATTCCAATTAGTACCAACTTTAAAATATTCAAGTATTTTAGTGTAACTGCAAGTGCTAATTATAATGAAGTTTGGACATTAAATACTATTGACAAATATTACAGTACAACTGAAAACAAAGTAGTTACGGTTGAACAAAAAGGGTTTGATGCCTTTAGAACCTACAACTTTAACGTAGGAATTGGAACTACAATCTATGGAACATTTAATTTTGGAGAAGATAAAAAAATTGAAGCCATAAGACATGTTGTTCGACCAAATATTTCTTATGGATATACTCCTAGTTTTGATCAATATTTTGAACGTTATGCTTTAGATGCTACCGGAATTAATTTTGGTAATTACACAAGGTTTGACAATGGAATTTTTGGTGCTCCATCCAATAGCATTTCAAATGCAATGAATATTTCGGTTAGTAATACTTTTGAAGCTAAAGTAAAGGACAAAGAAAGTAAAAAAGGAGAAACTAAAAAAGTAATGTTGTTGAACAACTTAAACTTTTCTACTCGTTATGATTTTAATGCTGATTCATTAAAATTAAAGGAAATCTCGGTTAGTGGTGGAACACAATTGTTCAAACAAAAAATGAACATTAATTTTGCTGCAATATTAGATCCTTATGCAATAGATAATACGGGAAGAAGAATTGAAAAATTAAATATTGACAATGGAGGAAGCTTATTGCGCTTACCACGAGCAAATATTACATTAAATTATAGTTTTTCAAATTCAAGTTTTGGTGATAAGAGTAAAACTTCTGATCAAAATGTTCAAAATGGAGGACGAGGAGACGATTTATTTGGTGTAGGAGCTGATTTAAGTGATAATCGTCAGAGTTTATTTGGTAAAGATAAAGACGGCGAAAAAGAAGATACGAATTCGGAATGGTACAATACCAAACTTCCATGGGATTTACGAATTGCTTATTCCTTAAATTATAATAATACCAACAGACAAGATGAAATTGCCTCACACTCTTTAATGGCTTCTGGAAATATTGAATTAGCTCCAAGATGGAAAGTTGGATTTTCATCAGGTTATGATTTTGTACAAAAAGGAGTTACGTTTACCCAATTACGATTTGAGCGCGATTTAGAGAGTTGGAGAATGAGTTTTAACTGGGTACCCTTTGGAACCAATACGTATTGGGGCTTCTTCATAGGAATTTCGTCATCTATATTAAGCGATATTAAATATGACAAGCGTCAATTACCAGATCGTGTTTTTAGACAATAAACAAACCACAACAATATGAAAAAAATAATATTTACTGAAAAAGCTCCGGCACCAATTGGTCCTTATAACCAAGCCATTTTAGTTGGGAACACCTTATACACATCAGGGCAAATTGCTTTGGATCCTGCTACTATGGAATTGGTTTTAAATGATATTGAAACAGAAACCAAACAAGTAATGGAAAACTTAAAAGCGGTTTTAGCTGCCGCTGATATGACGTTTGAAAACGTAATTAAAACTACAATTTTCATTATGAATATGGGCGATTTCACTAGAATAAATGCCGTTTACGGAAGTTATTTTGATGAAGCAACAGCTCCAGCCAGAGAAACAGTACAAGTTGCCTGTTTACCAAAAAATGTAAACATTGAAATTTCAATGATAGCGGTAAAATAATAACTATTTATTAATATTTATATAATCCTCCAATTTATACTTGTGAGGATTTTTTTTTTAATTTAGCTTCAATGAACACATTTTATAAAACATTAGTTTTTCTTTTATTTGTTAACGCTACAATAAATGCTCAATTTAAAGAAAACAACGCACTATATACTTCAGGTGAACTAAATTTAGGTAATTATATTGGGGTTGATATTAATTTAAACTATATCTATAAAGAAAATTATAGTTTTAAAATTGGTTATACAGGAAATATACGAAAACCAAAATCACAACCCGAAGATTATTCTTCTGGTTTAACCGGTGTTTTACTTTTTGGATCGGCAAATCCTTATGATCAATTAGAGAATTATCAAATTGGAGTTGGGAAAATATATAAACTTAACCCAAGTGGAACTATTAGAGCTAATCTTTCTTTAGGAATAGGATATACAATTATTAGTGAACCAGAAAATTGGGTAAGAATTAATAATGGATTTTTAGCTGAAAATTACACATGGAATTACAAAAAATATTCAACAATTAGTGTGATAATTAATCCAAAAATAGAGTTCCCTTTTTCACGATTATATGGATTAACCATTTCTCCACTAATACAATTAAACAAAGACAGAACTTACATAGGAATTGGTATTGGTCAAATGATAGGATTATTACGTAAAAGAAAATAATTTCAAAATGATATTTTTTAATATCACATTAATCATACACCCTCTAATCCTAATAACAATAATTGCGCTGTAGCTTCATTAGTAGCTAATGGCACATTATGAACGTCACAAATACGAATTAGCATATTAATATCCGCTTCGTGAGGGTGACTGGAATTTGGATCTTTGAAAAACAACACCATTTTGGTTTTTCCTTCTGCTACTCGTGCTGCAATTTGGGCATCACCTCCTAAAGGACCAGAAAGCATTTTCTTAACTTTAAAACCAGCTACTTCTGCCCTTCCGCCGGTGGTTCCAGTGGCGATAATTTTTATATTTTCTTTAGATAAAATGGCTTTGTTCTTATTTAAGAATTGCACCATATCTGCTTTTTTACCGTCATGTGCTATAATGGCTATTTCCATGAATTCAATGATTTTACACAAATATAAAAAGAAAAAATCTCAAACCTTGAGAACTGATTTGAGATTTTACAATTTTAATACTATTTGATTTATTTGTTTAAAATGTGATAGGCAATTAATCCATCAATAGGTCTTCGCAATACATTTCCAACTTTAATATCGTATTTATTTAGAATTTCTGTAAGTTCATCTTTTAAATAAAAAGCAATTGAACCAATGAAATGTACTGGAACTTCTCTACAATTTTCAAATTGCATGATATAGTTTTTAGTAAATTTCTTTAATTCCTTTTTAATTATTTTTTTACAATAAGGATGATCTTTATGCTTGATAATGAATTTAGCAAAAGTAGCCAAATAGGCATTCGGATTAGCTTCTTTGTATAGATTATGTTTGATATAATCAGCATCTACATTGTACTCTTCTTCAAACTCCTTTGCTAGTTCAGCTGGCATAGAATTAAAATAATAGCCACGAATTAAATGTCTTCCAAATCGATTTCCTGAACCATCATCCATGGCAATGTAGCCTAATGATTGGACTTTTTGATGAAGTACTTTGCTATCAAAATAACTGCAATTTGAACCTGTTCCTAAAATACAAACAATTGCCGATTCATCTTTTGGAGTAGTCGCATAAACCGCAGCATAAGTATCTTCATGAACTACTACTTTTGCATGAACAAAATATTCTTCGAAAATTTCGCTAAGATGATTTTTCATTCTATCTGTTCCGCATCCAGCTCCGTAAAAAAACAAATGAGTTGCTTTTAGTTTATTGTGAGAAATATCAAATTTTTCTTCTAGGCGATGAATGATTTGGTCTTTTTCTAAAACTTCTGGATTTAATCCTAATGTTTGAGTGGTAAATAAAACTTTACCATTATCATCAATAGCAATCCAATCGGCTTTAGTAGATCCGCTGTCAACTAATAATTTCATAATGTTTGAGTATAAAAAAAAGAATACAGATAAAAGACGAAAATAGTAAATAAATCTATATTCAAATGTCTGTTATCTATATTCTTTACAAAGGATTATAAGTTTGCAATATGTACTGACAAATCAATTAATTTGCTAGAATAACCATATTCATTATCGTACCAAGAAACAAGTTTAAAGAAAGTAGAATTTAATCCAATTCCTGCTTTTGCATCAACAATTGATGTTCTAGAATCTGAAACAAAATCTTGAGAAACTACATCATCTTCTGTAAATCCTAAAATACCTTTCATTGAAGTTTCAGAAGCATTTTTAAGTACTTTCATGATTTCTTCGTAAGAAGTTTCTTTTTCTAATTTTACCGTTAAATCTACTACAGAAACATCAACTGTAGGAACACGGAACGACATACCAGTAAGTTTACCGTTTAATTCAGGAATTACTTTTCCTACCGCTTTAGCTGCTCCAGTAGATGATGGTATAATGTTTACACTTGCAGCACGACCACCTCTCCAGTCTTTTCTTGATGGACCATCGGCAACCATTTGAGTTGCAGTTGAAGCATGAACCGTAGTCATTAATCCTTCCACAATTCCAAAATTATCGTGTATTACTTTAGCTAATGGCGCTAAACAGTTTGTTGTACAAGAAGCATTAGAAACAATAGTATCAGTAGCTTTAACTTCGTTATGATTTACTCCCATTACAAACATTGGAGCATCAGCAGATGGAGCAGAAATTACTACTTTCTTAGCACCACCATCAATATGAGCTTGAGCAGTTTCTAATGTAGTGAAAATACCTGTACATTCAGCTACAACATCAACATCTACACTTTTGTCATCCCATTTAATTAATTTAGGATCTCTTTCTGCTGTAACTCTAATAAACTTGTCATTAACATATAATTGTCCATCTTTAACTTCTACTTTTCCATTAAAACGACCATGTACTGAATCGTATTTTAATAAGTAAGCCAAATGATCTACATCTAATAAATCATTGATGGCAACTACTTCAATATTATCTCTGTTGAATGTTTCTCTAAATACAATTCTTCCAATTCTTCCGAATCCGTTAATTCCTAATTTTACTTTTGACATTTTAATTTATTTTTGATTTTTTATTTTACTATTATGACGATACAATATCTGATACTTTAACAAGTTCCATATCAATTTCACTTTGACCTTTTATGGCTTGTTCCAATGGTGTTAAGGTAATTTTATCTTGATTAAGCCCTACCATATAATTTGATTTTCCTTCTAAAAGACTTTCAACAGCTTTAACTCCTAAACGAGAAGCTAACACTCTATCAAAACATGAAGGAGAACCACCACGTTGCATATGACCTAAAACAGAAACACGCACATCGTATTCAGGCATATTTTCTTCGATAAAATCTTTTAATTCGAATACATTTTTACCAATTTTATCACCTTCAGATACTACTACAATACTTGATGTTTTACCAGAACCTTTACTTCTTTTTAAAGATTCTAAAAGGCGATCTAATCCAAAATCTTCTTCTGGAATTAATATTTCCTCAGCACCAGCACCAATTCCAGCATTTAAAGCAATGTGTCCGGCATCACGCCCCATAACTTCAACAAAGAATAAACGATTG
Source organism: Flavobacterium cyclinae (assembly GCF_021172145.1). Lineage (NCBI taxonomy): Bacteria > Pseudomonadati > Bacteroidota > Flavobacteriia > Flavobacteriales > Flavobacteriaceae > Flavobacterium > Flavobacterium cyclinae. Next base: position 1,356,115 of record NZ_CP089095.1, on the reverse strand, counting down.
TGCGAATTTGCAGTATCTCTAATTTTATCTATAGCATCAATTACAGTGTTTAATGCGGTGTCGTAACCTAATGTATGGCTTGTACCATAGATATCATTATCAATAGTTCCTGGGATTCCTATTACTGAAAAACCAAATTCTTCATTAAAGATTTCGGCACCCGTAAAACTACCATCACCTCCAATAACCACAAAAGAATCTATTCCGGCAGCAACCAAATTATCATAAGCTTTTTTTCGACCTTCTTTTGTTCTAAATTCAGCAGAACGAGCCGATTTTAATATAGTTCCTCCTTTATTGATGATATTTTTTACATCGCGTGGTCCCATTTCTTTGAAGTCGCCTTCAATCATTCCTTGGTACCCTCTGTAAATACCAACACATTCAACATTATAATAAGCACAAGCTCTAACTACAGCTCTAATAGCAGCATTCATTCCAGGAGCGTCTCCTCCTGATGTTAAAACACCAACTTTTTTAATTTTATTAGTCATAATTATGGTTTGTTTATGTAAAGTTATAAAACGAAATAATAAAAAGTAAGCTTTTTTGCGAACTATTTAACAATAGCTGCAAATTCAAACGTTTTCGTTAATAACTTTTTGATTTTTATAAAAAAAATTTAAGAATTAATCGATTTCAGGAACTTTTAATGGTTCCTCTTTTGGAGTTTCTTGTGTTTTAGATTTACGTTGGTTTATGAAATCTATAAACTCAGGTGGGAATTCAGAATCAGGAAGTTCATCTTGTGATTTTGATGTTCCTTTTTGCTTTTTATTTTTACTGAATATTTTCTGCAACATTTCTTTAAATGTATTGAATTCTACGTTATAGGTAATTCCTAAACCTTGTGTATATCCAATACCTTCTCCTACATAATTAATATCATTTTCTCTATTAAATACGTGAGCGTTTAGTGTTCCATCCTCATTTATCTGAATCAATACTTCTAAATTTCCAACAATTACAGTTTCAGTAACCCCACCAACTGGTACATTAGCTTTACCATTAATTGTAATTCTATCGTTTACTCTTGTACTTAGTGTAACTCCTACTCTATCTGAGATTTCAGTTAATCTATTTCCTTGAGAATAATCTAATTGAAATTGCAAATTACTATCCGCATCAGTGAATAAACCATTTATAATTGAACTTGCCCCTTCAATTAAAGAACCATAAGCAGCATTTCCTGTAGATTCTGCAGTAACAAATGAACCCGTTGCTAGTAATGCAAAAGCTTGCGTTTGACGTGAATCTTTATCTTGAAGTTTATAATCTAATTCACTTCGTAAAACAGAACTTACAGTTGGAAAATCAATATTAAAGTCAGGCTGAGGATTGCTTAAATTACCATTTAATAATATGGAAACATTAGTATCTACTTTTCTATTAAAAGAAGCACTTTCTACTAAAACAGCAGGGTTTGCAAAAGTTTTATAAGTGGCTTTTAAATCAAGAACAGCATCCATAGGTTCACCATCCCAACGAATAGTTCCTCCTTTTTCAACATCAAATTTCTTATCGATAATTCCACCATATTTAAAATTGTATTGTCCTTCTTGAACAATAAAATCACCAAACATTTCAAATTTACCGAGAGTATTTATGTTCATCTGCATAGATCCTACACCTTTACCTTTCATAGCATGACCCGTTTCTCTATTCAAAATAATTTCGATATCTGCATCGGTATCAATATCAAAATTAAAATCGAGTTCTATACCTTCGTATCTACTTTCTTTGGCAATATTTTCAATTAAGGATTTTTGATATTCCTCTGTTGTCATAAAATTGATAAATGTATTATCTCCAATTTCTTCATCATCATTAACCGGAATTTTAATTGAAGTTCCTTTTTCAGATTCTCCAGCTACTTTGATAACTAAAGCATTGATTTCACCCGTAATACTCGCTTTACCTTTCATAAAGGCAGTTCCGTAATAATAAGTATCATCTGAATCTTTTGTATCTAATGCTAGAATATTATCTGATATTAAATGTAAATCTAAGTCCCAATCGCCTAGATTTTTATGTTTAATTGTTCCGTCAATAACCCCTTTAGTATTGAATTTAGTATCAGTTACTTCAATTTTTCGCAAACTAAATTGATGCTCCGTCAAATCTACTATTGCATTTTTTTCAAAAGCATAATCTACATTTAGATATGGAACTCGCATTCCTGCATCGTTTAAATATAAACGACCATCAATCTCAGGTGAGGTAAATGAACCTCCTATAGTAGTTCTACCCGTTGCATTCCCTCTTACATCAGACAGAACTGATCCTAATAACGAACCAAATGGTGCTAAATTAAACTTGTCAAAACCTGCTTCTAAATCTAATTTAGATTGATCTCCAACAAAATTTACATTACCATCAACAAAAAAATGTTCTTTTCCATCTTGTTTTAAACTGGAATTGACTTTAAATTGATTAAAATTTTCATTTCCTTCAATATCAAATTCTAAATCACCTAGTAAAAACTGATTGATTTTTAAACTATCAATTGTCAAATGAGAAATAGGATCGTATTTATTATCTTCTTGCTTATAGCTAATTTTTCCATTTATTTTACCACCAAAAGTCAAACTATCTAATGTAGGTGTCACCTTATTCAAATCAACATCATTAAAAGACAGGTTTAAGTCTTTGTAAGTGGAATCGCGAAAAGTACCATAGAAATCAATCTTTTGGTCGTTATGTGATAAGGTTAATTTTTGGAAATCAAAATCTTTAAACTTTTTATCAAAAACAATTTTGTTATCTTCTGTTTCTAACTCATTAATGAACCACAAATAATCTTTAAATTTAATTTCTGATTTTTTAAAACCAACAACAGATTGCTTATTTTCATCAATCGTATGATACAAGTTTAAATCATAGGTATCTTGACTCTTAGGACCTCCTTTAAATTCTGAGCGTACATATAAAGTATCATTTAATGTAAGATTAATTAAATTAAAATCGGCAATTTTATATGTGCTATTTTTAATAGAATCCACTGTAATATAAGCATTATATAACGGATTTTTATTATCAATATCGATGCTTACATTTTCAATTGTATTGTTATAAACAATAATGTTAGGCGATGTAAAATCAAAAATAAATTTCCCCTCATCTCCATTAATTCTCCCTTTTGCTTTAGTATTTTCAGAAATTTTAACATCAGGAATAAATACTTCTACTATTTTATCATAAATTGATAAATCGAAATTAATAAACTGGCCTTTTTCTAATTGATTTGGAGAATAATTAGCATACAAACTTCCCAAGGCATTTTCTACCATTTTTTGCACTTGATTTACTTTGTACTTCCCAACGATTTCACCTGTAATAATATCGGGCGAATTAATCTCAATTGTTCTAATTTGTTCTTCATCAAATGAAGACGTTATTTGAAAATCCTCAAAGAAGTAGGAATCTTTACTATTTTGATAAGAAACATTATTAATTTTTAAAATTCCGGCTAAATCATCAATTGAATTTCCATCCGCTTTAAAGTCAATGGTTCCTTTAAGAATTGAAATCGAATCCGATTTGTAGAAATTTAAAATATGTAAATCAGCATAATCAATTTGGGCTTTAAAATCATATTTTTTAGCTTTCAAACTTAAGTCAATTGTACCATCAAAATCCATTTTTAAATTAGGATCATTACTGTTAAAATACCCTTTATAGTAAGGCATTTTCATACTACCATCAACTGTAATATTTTGGTAATTATAACCATTATAATAAAACGCATCAATTTTTCCTTTGATAGCCGTATTCAATAATTTTTGAGTAAATCCTTTTCCATCTACGTCTAAATCTAATGTAGCTTTTCCAATATCATTCTTACTTAAAAGAGCACCCAAATCAAAAGCATCTAACTTAATATTACCTTGATAGGAAGCATTATCGATGTTATTGATGTTTTGCATGGCTAAATTCCCTTCTAAATATCCTAATTGAGATAACATTGACACATCGGTATTGATGAATTTTTGAGTTAACTCAATAGCACCTGCAATATTTACATTCCCTAATTTTGCTAAAACTGACGGTAAATTATTCCCTAAAATTCGAGGTAAAATAGATTTTAAATCTTCGTAATTGGATGTAATTCGATCAAAGTTTCCATTCATATAAAACTCTTGATTTCCTTTACCAAAAAGATTTTTAAAATTGGCTGTTCCAATAATTTCCGACTGATTTTTATCTACTAGCTTTAAATTATAAGTTGTAAAATTATTTAAAGTACCTATCAAATGCGTATCTACATAGAAAACATTATTCTTTCCGAACTCATTATAAAAATAATTCAAATCATTAGACGCAATAGAAGCTTTATCAAACTGAACATCAAAAATAACTTTGTTATTAAAATCTGAAAAATCTTTTCTGTTGTACTTCAACTCTACTCTACCTTTCATTTCAGATAAAGGAGTTTTCATTTCCAATTGCTCTAGCAGAATATTTTTCTTTGTATACAAAAAATCAGCAGTGATGTTCTCTACAAACAAACCTCTGTGATCTTTGAAGGATAACTTGTCAATAAAAGTAGTTACGTTAGCTCCTTTGATAAAAAAATCTTCAATTTTACCATTCAGTTGGGTAAAATCGAGCATTTTTGGCGTTTGAAGATTGTAATCTATGTACTGAAAGCGACTATTAAAAACAGTCATTTTATTGGCTTTCATTCTAAACTTTCCTGACGAAGGGGTTCCGTCATCAAAAGCATCAATGAATTTATCTAAATTGGTGTAGTCTTCATTTTTATAATTAACGATTCTAACATCCAAACCATGTAACACCACATCTTTTAAATAGGGATGACCCGGATCGTAAATTTTCTTGAAACTTAAAATTGAAGTATTTAGTTTTTTGATATAAAACAACGTATCTTGATGATGATCCAAGACTAAAACATCTCCTAATTTTACGCTTCCAAATGGGGTAATCGCAACTTTACCTATTGTAATATTAGTTCCGTAAGATTTATTAATACTATTAGTTGCATATTTTCCTAATGAAGTTTGAACACAAGGTATAGACAAAAGAATTCCCAATAACAATAACAGCAATAAAATTGCTAATAAGGAACGAAATAGTATTTTTTTAAATTTTTTGATACGTTCTTTTGTTTTAAATTTGCTACTTAATATTAATGATTGCTGTACAATACAACAAAAATAAGGAAATTTGTAAGATAATTACAATATACTTATTCCAAATTTCGTGCCTAAAATGTCAGAAAGAAAAATATATACGCTTGCTATCGAAAGTTCCTGTGATGATACTTCCGCAGCCGTGCTTTGTAACGATGTTGTTTTATCCAATATTGTAGCGCGACAAGCGATTCATGAAGAATATGGTGGTGTGGTTCCTGAATTGGCTTCGAGAGCGCACCAACAGAACATTGTTCCAGTAGTAGATGTTGCTATTAAAAAGGCTGGAATAACTAAAAACGACTTAAATTGTATCGCTTTCACACAAGGACCTGGATTAATGGGTTCGCTTTTAGTGGGAGGTTCGTTTGCAAAATCTATGAGTATGGCTTTACATATTCCGTTAATTGCAGTAAACCATATGAAAGCTCATATTTTGGCTCATTTTATTGATGAAGAAGGATTTGATAAACCAACGTTTCCTTTTTTAGCATTGACAATATCAGGTGGTCATACTCAAATTGTGAAAGTGAATAGCTTTTTTGATTTGGAAATTATTGGAGAAACAACAGATGATGCTGTAGGCGAAGCATTTGATAAATCAGCCAAGATATTAGGACTTCCTTATCCTGGTGGCCCTTTAATTGATAAATTTGCTCAAGAAGGTAATCCGAAAGCGTTTCCGTTTACCAAACCAAAAGTAGATGGACTAAATTTTAGCTTTAGTGGTTTGAAAACCCAAATTTTATATTTTATTCAAAAAAATGTAGCGCTAAATCCGAATTTCATTGAAGAAAACAAAGCCGATATCTGTGCTTCTATTCAATATACCATTATCAATATTTTAATGGATAAATTAAAATTAGCGGTTGCAGAAACAGGTATTAATCAGATTGCTATTGGTGGTGGTGTTTCGGCAAATTCAGGAATTAGAACCACATTAAAAGAAGCCGAAAAAAAATACGGATGGAAATCGTATATTCCTAAATTTGAATACACTACTGATAATGCTGCTATGATTGGAATTGTGGGATATTATAATTATTTAGAAGAAAATTTCTGCAACGCAGAAGTAACTTCAAAAGCACGAATTGAATTTTAATCTTATGCAACTATTCTATAACTCAAATATAAAACAAGGTGATACTTCTTTCTTTTTTGATAAAGACGAAAGCAAACACATTGTAAAAGTTTTACGTAAAAAAGAAAGCGATAAAATTTTCATTACTAATGGATTAGGCTATCTATTTGAATCTGAAATTGTATTAGCTTCAGAGAAAAAATGCGAAGTAAAAATCATAAAGGAAACCTTTCAGGAATCGGATAAGTTTTATACACATATAGCAGTTGCTCCTACTAAAATGAATGATCGTTTGGAATGGTTTTTAGAAAAAGCAACTGAAATTGGTATCCACGAAATCACGCCAATCATTTGTGATCATTCAGAAAGAAAAGTTTATAAAATTGATCGAGCAGAGAAGATTATTCAAGCTGCCATGAAACAATCGCTTCATTATTATATTCCAAAAATCAATGAACCGATTTCGTTCTCCCAATTCGTAAAATCGAATTTTGAGGGACAAAAATTCATCGCACATTGCGAAGAAACGGATAAAAAATCATTCAAAATGGAAGCCAAAAAAGACGAAAAAATCACCATTCTAATTGGTCCAGAAGGCGATTTTTCTACAAAAGAAATCAATTTGGCTACAGAAAATCATTTTATTCCTGTAACTTTGGGAAATACAAGATTGCGAACCGAAACCGCTGCTTTAGTTGCTTGTCATACAATTGCTTTGATAAATGAATAGATTTTTAATCCTCATAGCATTTATTTGGAATTTGGGTTTTACCCAAGAAATTGCAGTCGCTAAATATTCTGGTGGTGGCGATTGGTATGCCAATCCTACTTCTCTACCCAATTTGGCTAAATTTTGCAATCAAAACATCAATACTAAAATCAATACTAAAATTGCAACGGTTGATGTTGGGAGTACTGAAATTTTCTCCTATCCCTACATTCATATGACCGGACACGGAAATGTTGTTTTTAGCCCAAATGATGTGATTAATCTTCGTAATTATCTTATGTCGGGCGGTTTTTTACATATTGATGATAATTATGGGATGAATGAATACATTCGAAAAGAAATCAAGAAAATATTTCCTGACAATCCGTTAATAGAAATTCCATCAAATCACATATTATTCAAAGAACCTTTTAATTTTCCTGGTGGTTTACCAAAGATTCACGAGCATGATAATCAAAAACCACAAGCTTTTGGAATTTTTATTGAAGGTAGAATTGTGCTTTTATACACGTATGAAACCGACTTAGGAGATGGTTGGGAAGACACAGAAGTACACAATAATCCACAAAGTGTTAGAGAAAAAGCTTTGAGAATGGGAGCTAATATTGTAAATTACGCTTTTAAAAATTAAAAATGACTTCAAAAGAACTTTCATACGGAATCGTTAGGGCTGTTGGGATTATAGCTGCCATTCTATTGTTGCTCTTCTTCTTATATAAAATTTCAACCGTAATTGTTTATGGCGTTGTTTCGATTGTGGTAACCCTTTTGTTGTATCCTTTTGTCTTATTTTTAAGGAGAAAATTAAAGTTTAGAAATACACTAGCCGTTATTACAACACTGTTTTTAGTCATACTTTTCATTTCTGGAATCATTTTACTTTTCATTCCTTTAATTTTGGCTCAAGGCGAAAATTTATCGCTTTTAGATATTAATTCACTTGAAAATAATTACAATCAATTATTGAATGATATTAGCTTATATCTGAACTCACATAATATTGATTTACAACAAATTGCTAAAAGTTCGAATCTTACTTCCTTTTCAAATTTTGAATTTATTCCTAATTTTTTAAATAATATGGTAAGTACAATTGGAAATATTGGAATGGGATTGGCTTCAGTATTATTTATTTCTTTTTTTCTTCTCAAAGAAAGAACTTCATTTGTAACAATATTTAAAAATATAATACCTGAAAATCAAAAAGATAAAGCCATTAATTCGATTAAAAAAATTAACGAAATGCTTTCCAAATATTTCTTAGGATTGCTACTTCAATTATTTATTATATTGATTTTATACTTTATTGTTTTTCTTATTTTTGGAGTTGAAAACGCTTTGATTATTGCCCTATTATGTGCCGTTTTCAATATTGTTCCTTATGTGGGGCCAATTATTGCTACTATTGTTGCTAGCGTCTTAATAATGATTAGTAGCATTGGCACTGGAGCCGATTTTGCATCTGAAACTTTACCCACTACCCTTTATGTTTTAATAGGGATGTTTGTAGTGCAATTGATTGACAACAATATTAGTTCGCCAATGATTTTTTCAAAAAGTACTAATTCCCATCCTTTAGAAATCTTTTTAGTGATACTAATTGCAGGGATTTTATTTGGGATTACAGGAATGATTATCGCTGTTCCATTTTATACCTCTTTGAAAGTAATTGGAAAAGAATTTTTACCCGATAATCGAATCATTAAAGCCCTTACCAAAAACTTATAGTTTTGAATTTAGAATCGCTTTTACAACCTGAAATACAAGATTTTATCAATAAAAATCTGAATGAAGATAGCACAAAATTAGCTTTAAAGAAAAATCCATTTCCCGAAGTAAATTATTCAGTTCTAATCAATCAAATTATAGCTAAAAAGAAAGCAAAAGATAAACTTCCTACTTGGTTTTTATCAGAAAATATTATTTATCCTGAAAAAATATCAATCGAACAAACGTCTTCAGAAATTACAGCTAACTATAAAGCCTCATTGGTTTCGGGTGAAAAATTAATAGATTGTACTGGCGGATTTGGGATTGACGATTACTATTTTTCGAAACATTTTAAATCGGTTATTCATTGTGAATTAAATCCTGATTTATCTCAAATCGTTAACCATAATTTTAAAAATTTAAAAGCAACAAACATAGAATGTTATCAAGGAGATAGTACCGAAATTTTAAATCAATTGAATCAAAAATTTGATTGCATTTACATCGACCCTTCCAGAAGAAATGATGCTAAAGGCAAAGTCTTCATGTTAGCCGATTGTTTGCCCAATGTTGTTGCTTTACAAGATTTCTATTTTCAATTTACAGATATAATTTTAATTAAAACAGCTCCCATATTAGACCTTCATGCTGGATTATTAGAACTTAAAAACGTTTCCGAAATTCACATTGTAGCAGTTGAAAACGAAGTGAAAGAGTTGCTTTGGAAAATTGTTAAAAATTTCAATGAGTCGCCCGAAATTTTTGCGATTAATCTTGAAAAAGAAAAGCAAACGATTACGAAAATTGAAAGTACAAAATCCTATTTTGTTTCTTATAGTTTACCCAAAAAATATTTATACGAGCCCAATGCTTCTCTAATGAAATCGGGTGGATTTGAAGCAGTTTCCGAATTATTTGCTATTGGGAAATTACACCAACATTCGCATTTATATACTTCAGATGAACTTATTGATTTTCCTGGAAGAAAATTTCAAATTGATTTGATTGTTCCGTTTCAAAAAAAAGAAATAACGCAACATCTTCAAGGAAAAAAAATGAATGTTTCTACACGAAATTTCCCTATAAAACCAGAAGACTTAAAGAAAAAATATAAAATTTTAGACGGTGGAACCATTTTTGCGTTTTTCACTACGAATTTAAAAAATGAAAAAATAGTAGTACTTTGCACCAAAATATAAACCAAATGAAACATCTTTTAACGCTATTCTTATTATTTACATTAACAATCAATGCACAAAAGAAAGATTGTATCTATGATGTTGAAGAAAAAACAGATACTACTTCATTACGAGTTTTACCTAATGTACTTATTCATGAAAAAATATTTGGAAACACAAATGAGTATTTATTCTTTGGATTACTAAACAATAATGGTGTACCAATGTTGAGCATTCAACAATTGCAAAAAAGTAAAGATTTTATAAAAACCAGTTGTATTGCTAAAAATTCTAAAATTATTTTACAATTGGCAAATGGCAAAATTTTATCTCTAATTAGCGCTAATGATGAAACGTGTAGTGAATTAATGTACGATTCTGCGGAGCAAAATAACATTCGAATTCTAACGGGTTATTTTTATTTTACCAAAACCAATTATGATGAACTAAAAAACAGTCCCACAATGCTAATGCGAGTTCAATTTGCGAGTGAAACCAAAGATTACGTATTAAAAAGCGAATTAACTTCCGAAACTTTAAAAACAACTTCTAAACCTGATAGTTATTTCATAGATTATTTAAAATGTGTAGAGTAATTTTTTATATAATGTCATGAAAATTATTGTCTTATTTATCTTAAGTTGTACTTCAAACTTACTAGTATCGCAAGAAAGCAGTTTAAAAACACCTGCCGAAATAACTTTAGAGTTCATTAAAGATTATAAAAAATGGAATGATTTTGCTTATAATTTAAGCAACAATGATAAAAATAGTGATGAAATAATTGAGTTAGAATATAAAAAAATAATTACAAAATACTGTCAAGCAAATAAAATCTATCAAGGAATTTCTTATGGAAGCCATTCCAACCATTGTCCTGAAAAAGAATCTATTAGCAAAGTGCACATTAAAAAAAATAGCGCAATTATTAAAACAAAATTTGTTGACCCAAGTAACAGTTTTCGAAATGCAAATTATGAATATCACTTTGTAAAAATCGAAAACAATTGGTTTTTAGAGGAAGTATTTCTTGTTGATAAAGAGGGAAAGTATGAAGGTTTATAGCTATTTAGATTTACTTTTTTATTAATCTATCAAGTTTCTTTTTACTTTCAGAAAATAAACAAACTATAAAATCTATTTTTTCATTTGTAAATGATACCCATGAATCATCTTCAATTTTAACTTCGAAATCAGCCCATTTTGATTTACTTGAAATTAATTCATCAAAAATAGTTTTATTACAGTATATCCAACCACTATAATTTTCCTTACTAAATCCGCTAAAGTCGATATACTGATTTATTTTTCCATATTTTTTGTCAAAATCATTTGTTATTTTTTGACAACTTTTTAAAGAATCATTTTTTGTTTTAATATCAATGTAAGCCTTTCCTTCAAAATGTATCCAATTATTTAATTTCTTTAGAGGATAATAAACTCCCTTAGTTGAGTTTATTTTATTATCCATTTTTCTTGCCTCTTCTATAGAATTTGTTGAAAAACACTTTTTAAAAATAGGTTTTTCAACATGTAAATTTTTGAAAGGATTTCCTTCAAAAATACAAGTTTTGCCTATACCATTTGCAAATACAAATCCACAACTAATATTAATATACATCGTTCCTATTATAGAATCTTTATCAATTAAATAAATACTATAGTCATAACCACACTCCATTAATTCATCTGTTTCTTCAGTTACAATCCAGTTATTCTGTAATTCAATTAATTCTTTTTTATCTGAAATCACAAAATCTTTAAATGTATGAGAAATTTGATTAATTGTATCGTAAGCTCTTTCATGAGTAAAGACTAGTTTATATTCATTTTTTAAAAAATCAATATCACTTAAGACTTTTACTTGTGAAAAAGATAAAAATGGAAAAAATAGTAAGATTAGAAGTATTCTTTTCATAATAAATATATAGTTATATTCATTTTTAAATATATTTATTTTATTAATAACAAAAAACTTAGAAAAGTAGTAAAAACAAAAAAGCCTTGCAAGTGCAAGGCTTTTTGTGATCTCGTCAGGATTCGAACCTGAGACCTACTGCTTAGAAGGCAGTTGCTCTATCCAGCTGAGCTACGAGACCTGAAATCTTATGGTCGGGGTGGCAGGATTCGAACCTGCGACCTCCTGCTCCCAAAGCAGGCGCGATAACCGGGCTACGCTACACCCCGAAAACAAAAAAGCGGAGAGACAGGGACTCGAACCCTGGCGACGGTTACCCGTCGACAGATTAGCAATCTGCTCCGTTACCACTCCGGCACCTCTCCTATTATTGTATAAGAACTTATCTTTTTTGCGGTTGCAAATGTATACTTTCATTCTTAATTATACAACAATTTCTAGAGTTTTTTTTAAATATATTTTTAGCTTTTTTCAAAAAACACTTACAATCAACACTATAGGATTTTAATATATACACAATCAAATTATTGAAATCAAAATAAAATTGGATTTCTAATAAGAATAACCATTATAATATTACCAAAATTCGAATAAAAATAGTAAATTCGCAATTCAAATAAATAACCTTATCTATCATGAACAAAAAAGTAGTTATCGTTTCTGCCGTAAGAACTCCAATTGGAAGTTTCATGGGAGCTTTATCTAGTGTACCTGCTACTAAGTTAGGTGCTGCTGCCATCAAAGGCGCTTTAAATAAAATCAATTTAGACCCTAAATTAGTTGACGAAGTATTAATGGGGAATGTAGTGCAAGCTGGAAACGGACAAGCTCCTGCTCGTCAAGCCGCTTTATTTGCAGGCTTATCAGACAGTGTTCCTTGTACCACTATTAATAAAGTTTGTGCTAGTGGTATGAAAGCTGTTATGCAAGGTGCTCAAGCTATCATGGCTGGTGATGTTGAAATTGTAGTTGCTGGAGGTATGGAAAACATGAGTTTGATTCCTCATTACGTTCACTTAAGAAATGGTGTTAAATTCGGACCAACATCTTTAGTTGATGGTATGCAAAAAGATGGTTTAACAGATGCTTACGACAATAATGCAATGGGTGTTTGTGCCGATTTATGTGCATCTGAATATAATATTACAAGAGAAGATCAAGATAACTTCGCTATTCAATCATATGAGCGTTCTGCTGCTGCTTGGGAAGCTGGGAAATTCGATGCAGAAATTGTTCCAGTTGAAGTTCCTCAAAGAAGAGGTGATGCTATCGTAGTTTCTAAAGACGAAGAATTCACGAATGTAAAATTAGATAAAATTCCATCATTAGCTCCTGTTTTCACAAAAGAAGGAACGGTTACAGCTGCAAATGCTTCAACTATTAATGACGGTGCCGCGGCTTTAGTATTAATGAGCGAAGAAAAAGCACAATCTTTAGGATTAAAACCTTTAGCTTACATAAAATCATACGCTGATGCAGCACAAGAACCTAAATGGTTTACAACTGCACCTGCAAAAGCATTACCGAAAGCATTAGACAAAGCTGGAATTTCAATTTCTGATGTTGATTTCTTTGAATTTAACGAAGCTTTCTCTGTAGTTGGTTTAGCTAACGCAAAAATCTTAGGATTAGATAATAATAAAGTAAATGTTAACGGTGGTGCAGTTTCTTTAGGTCATCCACTTGGATGTTCTGGAGCAAGAATTATTGTTACTTTAATCAATGTTTTAAATCAAAACAATGCTAAAATTGGTGCAGCTGCTATTTGTAATGGTGGTGGAGGTGCTTCAGCAATTGTGATTGAAAGAGCATAATTTATAACTTTTATTAATGATGAATTTTGAATTTTAATTACATTTGTAATTGAATTCTTAATTCATCATTTTTTATTTGAACCAACTCTATGTTTGGAATTTGTAATTTAGCCATTATACCCGTACGAGCAGAAGCCAGTGATAAAAGCGAACAAGTGACGCAATTACTTTTTGGTGAACATTTTAAAATTATTGAAATAACCGCTAAATGGATTCAAGTGGAAATTGCTTATGATAATTATACAGGATGGATTGACACTAAACAATATCAACCTATAACAGAAGAGCAATATTCAATTTTAAACGCAACTCCTGTTGTATTAAATGCAGATTTAGTTGAATATATTACATCTCCAAACAATCAATTAACTTCAATTACTTTGGGTGCATCTTTATCCTTTTTAGATATTGAAGAAATAAACACCAATAAATATAGTTTTGAAGGAATTAAAGTTTGTGGTCAAAAAGCAAAATCAGAATTGATTAAGACTGCCTTTATGTATTTGAATGCTCCCTATTTATGGGGAGGAAAAACACCTTTTGGTATTGATTGTTCTGGTTTTACCCAAATGGTTTATAAATTAAACGGATATCTACTTTTGAGAGATGCTTCTGAACAAGCTACTCAAGGTGAAGCACTCAGTTTTATTGAAGAAAGTGAACCTGGAGATTTGGCTTTTTTTGATAATGAAGAAGGTAATATTATTCATGTTGGAATTATGATGGAAAACAATTACATCATTCATGCATCTGGAAAAGTACGAATAGACCGTTTAGATCATTTAGGGATTTATAATGCCGAAACAAATAGACACACTCACAAGTTAAGAGTTATCAAAAAAATCATATAAAAAAAGTCCCGATTAAATCGGGACTCTTTTTTAGTTAATGGTTTTTGCTTTTTCAGCTTGACCAGTTATCTCGTATGCCATTTTTAATATGGTTTTCAAACTTTCATTACTTGAATCTAATGAATATGCCTTTTCAAAATCAGGAATAGCTTTAGCAAACATATCTTTTCTTTTTGCTACAAGTTCATCATATTTTTTTGGATTATCTCTAGAACCATTAATTTCATTTACAATTTTTTCTTCATCAGCTAACAAAGCATATCCTGAGTTATAATATAATTGAAATTCTCCTGTTTTTAATTCTGGATCATTTGGAGCTAATTTTCTAGCTTCTGCATATGTAACTTTTGCTTTTTCTACATCTTTATTTTGAGCATATAACATTGCTAACATTTTTATAGCATCTGCTTTTTTTGTAGCATTTTTTACATCTCTAGGTTTTTCATGAGAGCCAAGTGAAATATATTGTGATCTATGTTCTTTAGAATCAAACTCTTCTTCACTTCCACTTGCTTTATTTACAGCATAATAAGTAACCCCATTATTCAAATAATCACTTGTTGTATATTCTTCAAATAATTTTTGTGCCAAAACGTAATCTTCTGCTTGAATTGATAAAATACAAGCATTTTTTAATGCCTTACCTTCTTGCTTTGGATCTAAAGTATATAAAGAATAAAATAATGCCGAAGCTTCTTTAAATTTTGAAGTACTATTTAAATTCATTGCCATAGCTGAAATTCTATTTTTTAATTCAGCTTTTTCGTCAATTAACTCATCTGTATAGATATTTTTTTCTGATTTTTTTTTAATTTCAATGGTTTCATTAATTAATTCACTATTTGATTTATTATAATAATTCTGAGGTACTATAATATCGTTATTAAATATATCTAACGAAACAGGGTGTCCATAATCAATTGGTTTTTTAAATTCATAATCATTATTTTGTACATCCTTATAAATATCTACATTTAGATGGTCTGGGGCACCAATTGTATTTTGATTAACAGATTCTCTTTCAGAAACTTTAATTTTTTTTAAATTTTCATTGTTTTTTTTTAATTTTTCAATAAACTCTGTAGCCTGTAAAGTTCCGCATCTATAACCTTCTCTATAATCAATATCATAAACACCATTTGAAATTGCTCTATTGCATTTTTTTGGGTCGCCATAATTTTCATATTCACCAAAGCCTTGACTGTAACAAGTTTCTTTAAAACCTTTTCTAAATCCAATATCAAAGGCTGTTCCTTGTGAATAAAACTTTAAGCTAATAAGAAAAATGAGAATGATTAGTTTTAATTTTGTAGAATTCATAATAAAAATTTAATTATTATTTTTTAGTTTATTATACAGTTTTAAGACTTTTTGAAAAAATCATTTTTGTTGTTAATATAGTATGATTTACAGCCTCTTTTTTTAATTTCCGCCTCCCAAGCTTCCCTTATTACATCAACATTATTATACCAATCATTCATTCCATCTTCCCAAGCAGACCATATATCTTTATCTATTCTCCCCTTCTTATACCAATAATATTCTTCAGCACAAAGATTAAAGAAGTCATTTAATTTGCTTTCAAGTTTTGGATTTTTTTCTAAATCTTTAAGATTTTTACATTCTTTTGAAATTTTATTTAAACTATGATTGATTTTATCATACCTTTCATTGAATTCCTTGAAAAGTTCTTTTGATAATCTATCATGTTCCATTCTCGAGGAATTTTTGTTATAACTTTGAGAAATCTGAGCAACAACAAGACCTATTAACAAAGTAGCTCCTGCATTTATTAAACTTGCAATTATTTCAGTATTATAATGGCACATTTTTTTAATCTAAAAGGTGATTGTATTATCTATTAATTATTTTATGACGAGAAGGATGCTAAAAGTTAACGATAGAGTTGCGCTTAAAATTTATTTTTTCATTATTCAATAATATATTTGAGTTGTTCTCTAAAAAAGTCTAAATTAAATTGGGACTCTTTATTTAGTTAATAGTTTTTGCTTTTTCAGCTAGACCATTTATCTCATAAGCAGATTTTAAAATATTTTTTGTATTAACATCTAATGGGTTAATTGAATAAGCTTTCTCAAATTCAGGAATAGCTTTTAAAAACATTTCTTTTCTTTTTTGCATTAACTCATTAAATTTATTAACATTATTTCTAGAATTATTTATTTCTTCTATAAGTTTTCCTTCATCAGCTATTAAACTAAGCCCTAAATTATAATATAATTGAAACTCATCTTTTTTTACTTCTTCATCATTTGGAGCTAATTTTCTTGCTTCCGCATAAGTAATTTTTGCTTTTTCAGTTTCTAAATTATTAACATACAACAATGCTAACAATTTTAAAGCAGCTACCTTAAGAGTTACATTTTTTACATCTTTTGGTTTTTCATGAGAACCTAGTGAAATATATTGTGATCTATGTTCTTTAGAATCAAACTCTTCTTCGCTTCCACTTGCTTTATTTACAGCATAATAAGTAACTCCATTATTCAAATAGTCACTTGTTGTATATTCTTCATATAATTTTTGTGCTAAAACAAAATCTTCTGCTTGAATTGATAAAATACAAGCATTTTTTAATGCTTTACCTTCTTGCTTTGGATCAAAAGTATATAACGAATAAAATAATACCGAAGCTTCTTTAAATTTTGAAGTACTATTCAAATTCATTGCCAAAGCTGAAATTCCTTTTTTAAATTCAGCTTTTTCTTCAATTAACTCGTCAGTATAGATTTTTTTACCTGATTTTTTTTCAAATTCGATAGTTTCATTAATAACTTCACCATACGATTTAATAAAATCGGGTTTATACAAACTCATTTGATCTTGCATTGTCGCTTTTGAACCTTTAGATGCTAAAACCACTGTAGGATACATTACTTTGTAAAACTTAGCATATACTTTATCAGATTCTTCAACTGCTAAAGTTTCTAAGGCATCACTAGCTGATTTGTATTCCTGTAAATCTTTTTCAGAAATGGTACTTTTACTGTAAATTTTCTTTAATGTTTTAAGCTCATCTTTTTGAGCAAATGCAGCAACCGATAACAATAGAGTTGCGCTTAAAATTAATTTTTTCATTGTTCAATAATATAGGTTACATAAAAGCCCAAAAAATATTTGGGCCTTATAATTTATTCTTGAGAATCGTTATTTTCAGTTTCAATATCTGTGCCATTTTCAACATCACCTTCAAACTCTTCATTTTCAGACTCGTCTTCACGTAATACTTTAGTAACAGCAGCAATTGAATCACTTCCTTTAATGTTAATCAATCGTACACCTTGAGTAGCTCTACCCATCACACGTAAATCAGAAATCTTCATTCTAATGGTCAATCCTGATTTATTGATGATCATTAAATCATCTTCATCGGTAACATCATTAATTGAAATCAACTGACCTGTTTTATCTGTAATGTTAAGGGTTTTAACTCCTTTTCCACCACGATTTGTGATTCGGTACACATCTTCTCCATCTTCGTCAACTAATTTGGTACGTTTTCCGTAACCGTTTTCTGTAACAACAAGGATTTGAGAATCGTTTACATGATCTTTATCGATAGAAACCAATCCAATAACTTCATCTTTATCATCGGCTAAAGTAATCCCTCTAACTCCAGATGCTGTTCTTCCCATTGGACGTGTTTTCTCTTCTTCAAAACGAACCAATTTACCCGATTTCACAGCAAGTAAAACCTGACTGTTTCCAGTGGTTAATTTTGCACCGATTAATTCATCATCTTCTTTAATTGTGATGGCATTAATTCCGTTTTGACGCGGACGAGAATATTGCTCAAGCGGCGTTTTCTTAACTTGACCTTGTTTTGTAGCCATAATTACAAAATGACTATTAATGTAATCTTGGTCTTTTAAGTCTTGAGTACAAATAAACGCTTTTACTTTATCGTCTTGTTCAATATTGATTAAATTTTGAATAGCACGTCCTTTACTTGCTTTTGTTCCTTCTGGAATTTCGTATACACGCATCCAGAAACATTTTCCTTTTTGTGTAAAGAACATTAAATATTGATGATTCGTTGCGACAAATAAATGCTCTAGGAAATCTTGATCTCTAGTAGCCGAACCTTTTTGTCCAACTCCTCCTCTATTTTGAGTTTTGTATTCTGATAAAGAAGTACGTTTGATATATCCCGCATGAGAAATAGTAACCACTACACTTTCATCTGCAATTAAATCCTCAATACTTACATCTCCTCCAGCATATTCAATCTGAGAACGACGTTCGTCTCCGTATTTATCTTTAACTTCGTTTAATTCATCTTTAATTACTTGCATTCTCATTTCTTTGCTTGCTAATAATTCTTTCAAATAAGCAATCAATTTCATGATTTCTTCGTATTCTGCACGTAATTTATCTTGTTCAAGACCTGTTAATTGTCTCAATCGCATTTCTACAATAGCACGAGCTTGAATTTCAGACAAATTAAACCTTTCGATTAATTTAGCTCTCGCTTCATCGCCATCTTTAGATGAACGGATTAATGCAATTACTTCATCAATATTATCAGAAGCAATAATTAAACCTTCTAAAATATGCGCTCTTTCTTCTGCTTTTCTTAAATCAAATTGCGCTCTTCTTACGACTACATCGTGACGGTGTTCAACAAAATAATGAATTAAGTCTTTTAAATTCAACATTTGTGGACGACCTTTTACTAATGCAATATTATTTACACTAAAAGAAGATTGCAATTGTGTATACTTATAAAGTGTATTTAAAACTACGTTAGGAACAGCATCACGTTTTAATTCATAAACAATACGCATACCATTTCTATCCGATTCGTCACGAATGTTAGAAATACCTTCAATTTTCTTCTCGTTTACTAAATCAGCCGTTTTTTTGATCATTTCGGCTTTATTTACTTGGTAAGGGATTTCAGTAACAATGATAGCTTCTCTACCATTTACTTCTTCAAAACCTACTTTAGCACGAATTACAATTCGACCTCTACCGGTTTTAAAAGCCTCTCTTACTCCTTCATAACCATAAATAATACCACCTGTTGGGAAATCTGGAGCTTTTACATGCGTAATTAATTCATCAATTTCGATATCATTATTATCAATGTAAGCTAAGGTTCCATCAATAACTTCTGTTAAGTTATGAGGCGCCATATTGGTAGCCATACCTACTGCAATACCAGAAGCTCCGTTAATTAATAAATTAGGAATACGGGTCGGCATTACTGTTGGTTCTTGTAACGTATCGTCAAAGTTCAATTGAAAATCAACTGTTTCTTTTTCGATATCAGCCAACATATCTTCCGATATTTTCTTCATTCTTGCTTCTGTATAACGCATAGCCGCCGGACTATCGCCATCTACAGAACCAAAGTTACCTTGACCATCAACCATTAAGTAACGTAAACTCCATTCTTGAGCCATACGTACCATTGCATCGTATACTGAACTATCTCCGTGAGGGTGATATTTACCTAAAACTTCTCCAACAATTCTTGCCGACTTTTTGTGGGCTCTGTTCGAAAGAACTCCTAATTCATACATTCCGTATAAAACTCTACGGTGTACAGGCTTTAAACCATCTCTAACATCAGGAAGTGCTCTTGACACAATAACTGACATCGAATAATCGATGTAAGCTGATTTCATTTCATCCTCAATGTTAATAGGAATTAACTTTTCTCCTTCTGACATAAGTATTTATATTAAAATTATATATTAGTACTAAAACGTGCCAATATACGGATTTTTGAAATTTTAGCACAAATTTAAACATACTTATTTACACTATTTATTAACAATTTTGTTTACAAATTGGTTATAATTTAAAAGACATTTTCTTTCATTTTTAGATTTTTTTTTGTCATTTAGCGCAACAGTACTTTGTTGAGGCATGATTTTTGAAAAATGTTATATAATTTGTACTTTTACTTGTAATAAATATTATGGACGATAATTTTTCACCAAGAGTTAGAGATGTAATTACTTTCAGTAAAGAAGAAGCCCTAAGATTAGGACACGACTTTATTGGAACAGAACATTTAATGCTTGGAATTTTAAGAGATGGCAATGGAAAAGCTATAAATATTTTAAATAATTTAGGAGTAGATTTATCGCATTTAAGAAAAAAAGTTGAAATTCTTAGCCCAGCCAATCCTAATGGAATTGTAAATCTAGAGAAACAAAACCTACACCTTACAAGACAAGCCGAAAGAGCTTTAAAAACAACTTTTTTAGAAGCAAAACTTTTTAATAATTCAGAAATAAGTACAGCTCATCTCCTACTTTGTATTTTAAGAAATGAGAACGACCCTACCACTAAATTATTAAATAAAATTAAAATTGATTATGAATCCGTTAAAGAACAATATACAGCCATGATGACAAACGAAGACGATTACTTAGAAAACTTACCTAAAGCAGAGTCGTTTAATGACGATTCAGGACAAGATGACAGTCTAAAAGATAGCGGATTTAGCAATACGCCACCTTCTGGTAACAAAACCAATAAAAAATCTAAAACACCTGTTTTGGATAACTTTGGGCGCGATTTAACTGAAATGGCTGAAGAAGGAAAACTAGACCCTGTTGTAGGACGCGAAAAAGAAATTGAGCGTGTTTCTCAAATCTTAAGTCGTAGAAAGAAAAACAACCCTCTTTTAATTGGAGAGCCTGGAGTTGGAAAATCAGCAATTGCTGAAGGTTTAGCATTACGAATTATCAAGAAAAAAGTATCTCGTAATTTATTCAATAAACGTGTTGTTACACTTGATTTAGCAAGTTTAGTTGCCGGAACAAAATACCGCGGACAATTCGAAGAACGAATGAAAGCGGTAATGAATGAATTAGAGAAAAATGATGATATCATCTTATTCATTGACGAAATTCACACTATTGTTGGTGCGGGAGGAGCAACCGGTTCCTTGGATGCTTCTAATATGTTTAAACCTGCTTTAGCAAGAGGCGAAATTCAATGTGTTGGAGCAACAACTTTAGATGAATACCGCCAATATATCGAAAAAGATGGTGCATTAGAAAGACGTTTTCAAAAGGTAATTGTAGAGCCAACATCGGTTGAAGAAACGATTATGATTTTGAACAACATCAAGCCGAAATACGAAGACCATCATAATGTAATTTACACTCCAGAAGCTATTGAAGCTTGTGTTAAATTAACAAATAGATACATGACTGACCGTTTTCTTCCAGACAAAGCAATTGATGCTTTAGACGAAGCTGGTTCACGTGTTCATATTATAAACATTGATGTTCCAAAGCAAATTTTGGAATTAGAAAAGAAATTAGAAGAAGTTCGCGAGCTTAAAAATACCGTTGTTAAAAAACAGAAATACGAAGAAGCTGCAAAACTACGCGATGATGAAAAACGCATTGAAAAAGATTTAGCAATAGCTCAAGAACAGTGGGAAGAAGATTCTAAAAACAATAAAGTAACCGTTACAGAAGACAATGTAGCTGATGTAGTTTCTATGATGACAGGAATTCCTGTAAATCGTATTGCCCAAACTGAAAGTAATAAATTAGCTCACTTGCCTGAATTAATTAAAGGTAAGGTAATTGGACAAGATGAAGCAGTTCAAAAAATTGCAAAATCTATTCAAAGAAATCGTGCTGGTTTAAAAGATCCAAACAAACCAATTGGTTCGTTTATTTTCTTAGGTCAAACCGGTGTTGGAAAAACGCAATTGGCAAAGGTTATCGCAAAAGAATTATTCGATTCTGAAGACGCATTAGTCCGTATCGATATGAGTGAATACATGGAAAAATTTGCGATTTCAAGATTAGTTGGTGCCCCTCCAGGATACGTTGGATACGAAGAAGGTGGTCAATTAACTGAAAAAGTAAGAAGAAAACCATATTGTGTAGTGCTTTTAGACGAAATCGAAAAAGCGCATCCAGACGTTTTCAACATGATGCTTCAAGTTTTAGATGACGGACATTTAACAGATAGTTTAGGTCGTAAAATCGATTTTAGAAATACGATTATTATCATGACTTCAAACGTTGGCGCACGTCAATTGAAAGATTTTGGTACAGGAGTTGGATTCGGAACCGCAGCTAAACAAGCACAAACCGAAGAACATTCTAAAGGAATCATTGAAAATGCATTGAAAAAAGCGTTTGCTCCAGAATTCTTAAATCGTATTGATGATGTTATTGTATTCAATGCATTAGAAAAACACGATATCGATAAAATCATTGATATCGAAATGGATAAATTGTATGCTCGAGTGAAAGACTTAGGCTACACTCTTATTCTTTCTGAAAAAGCAAAAGATTTTATAGCTGATAAAGGTTTTGACAAACAATTTGGAGCACGTCCTTTAAAAAGAGCGATACAAAAATATGTGGAAGACGCTCTTGCTGAGGAAATCATCACACACAAAATTCATGAGGGCGACCAAATTTATATGGATTTAGATGAAAGCTCACAAGAACTTAAAATTGAAATCAAAAAATTAGAAGAACCAAGCTCATAAGCTTGGTTTTTTTTATTTAGTGAATTTAGAATTATATTAAAAAAAATATTACATTAGTTCTAAATTTCAATAATTCTATGCAAGACAAAGTTATCGTAGGTAGCGAAGAATGGTGTTCCTTCCCTACTTTAGGAATTCCAACTATTAAAGCACGTGTTGATTCAGGTGCCAAAACATCGGCATTACACGCTATTAATATTGTTACATTTGAAAAAGACAGTGAAAGTTGGGTAAAGTTCGATATTAACCCAATTCAAAATAATGCTAAAGCAGTAATTCATTGTGAAGCTCCTTTGGTTGATAAAAGAGTCGTGAAAAGTTCTAGCGGCTTCAGAGAACAACGTTATGTAATCAAAACCAAACTAGAAATTGGCGGAAAAACTTGGGAAATCGAAGTTACTTTAACCAACCGAGATTCGATGGGTTTCCGAATGTTATTAGGGCGTGAAGCTATGTCGGGTCGTGTTTTGGTAGATCCTGAAAAACGTTATTTATTGGGACAACCTACCACAGAAAAACTTAAAGAATATTACTATTCGGCTAACGAAAATAAAAAAGGATTAAAAATTGGTTTATTAGCAAGTAATCCAGAATTATATAGCAACAAACGTATTTTAGAAGCAGGCGAATTAAGAGGTCATGAAATGCATTTCTTAAACTTGAAATACTGCTACATGAAATTAGATGCTACAAAACCCGAAATCCATTATCGTGGTGGAAAAGTATTAAACGATTTTGATGCCGTAATTCCAAGAATTCGTCCTAGTATGACGTATTATGGTTGTGCTTTAACAAGACAGTTTGAAGCTTTAAAGGTATTTGCATTAAATAATTCGGCAGCAATAAGTCAATCACGAGATAAATTATTTTCTTTACAATTATTGTTGAATAATGGCGTTGATATACCTACAACAGGTTTTGCCAATTCTCCTTTGGATACTGACGATTTAATTAAAATGGTAGGTGGTTCGCCATTGATTGTAAAATTATTAGAAGGAACACAAGGGAAAGGTGTCGTTTTGGCAGAAACAAAAAAAGCGGCCGAATCCGTTATTAATGCTTTCAAGAGTTTAAATGCTAATATTTTAGTTCAGGAATTTATTAAAGAAGCCAATGGTAAAGATTTGAGACTCTTCGTAGTTGATGGAAAAGTTGTTGCTGCGATGCAACGTGAAGCCGCACCAGGAGAATTTAGAGCCAACATTCACATGGGGGGAACGGCTTCGGTAGTAAAAATTACTTCAGAAGAAAAGAAAATTGCAATAAAAGCAGCAAAAGCAATGAATTTAAAAGTGGCTGGTGTTGATATTATTCGATCTTCAAAAGGTCCATTATTGTTGGAAGTTAATTCTTCTCCAGGTTTAGAAGGAATTGAAGGAGCTACTCAAAAAGATATTGCAGGTGAAATGATTAAGGCAATTGAAAAAAACTTTAAATGGAAATAATAAAATAGTATGAAAAATCAATTTAAAATACCTTTGGTTTTATTTCTTATAGGGATGATAATCTCTGTAGTTGGAGCTTTGTTCAAATTAATGCATTGGCCGGGAGCAAACATCATTTTAATTATGGGTATGCTGATTGAAGCCGGTGCTATTTTATCTTTAATTATCACGATAGTTAAGAAAAAATAAGATGAATAAAAACCGATTAGAAGCTTTTAGTGATGGTGTTTTAGCCATTATTATCACCATAATGGTTTTGGAATTTAAAGTTCCAAATGATACTACATTTGAATCGGTTATTAAATTATCGCATAAGTTTTTAAGTTATATCTTAAGTTTTATATATGTGGGAATTTATTGGAACAACCACCACCATTTAATTCATTCATTAAAAACTGTAAACGGAAAAATTCTTTGGGCTAACTTGCATTTGCTGTTTTGGTTATCCTTAATTCCGTTTGCAACAGCTTGGATAGGTGAACATCATTTTGCTCCATTCCCAATGATGCTTTATGGTATTGTACTGTTAATGAATGCAATTGCTTATTATATTTTACAGCGATTGATTTTAATAGATCATGGAAAAGACTCAACACTTTCTAAAGCAATAGGAAATGATTTTAAAGGTAAAATATCTTTAGTTTTATATGTGTTAGCTGTTTTGTTAACTAAATATTCGGTTGAAATTTCTGGAGCGATTTACATTTTAGTGGCTTTGATTTGGCTTATACCTGATAAACGAATTGAACGAACTTTTTACGAAAATAAATAATTATGCACATCATCAGCAAAATACTTATTGTCGCCATTGGACTACTCCACTTGTATTTTCTATGGCTAGAAATGTTTGCTTGGACAACTAGTGCCAAAAAAGTATTCCGAACCATTCCAGAAGATTTATTTGAAAAAACAAAAACATTAGCCGCTAATCAAGGTTTGTATAACGGATTTTTATCGGCCGGATTACTTTGGTCTTTGGCTATTTCAGATGAAAATTGGAGCCAAAATATTGCTCTTTTTTTTCTTTGTTGTATTAGTGTTGCTGGAATTTTTGGAGCCTATTCTGCTTCTAAGAAAATATTTTATGTACAAGCGTTACCAGCCATTATTGCGATTATTAGCATTTTATTTTTATAAAAAAAGCTCAAGAAATCTTGAGCTTTTTAATAATATAGTTTTAATTAGTGTTCCATTTCAATTTGAAAACTATTCAAAAACGAAACTGATTTTTCAATATCATAATGTAAAATTCGATCTTCTGATACAAACGAAACTTCTTCTCTGTACGATTTTACAAAACTTTCAATAAATTCACTTGATTTCAAAGGTCTTCTGAATTCTAAAGCTTGAGAACCGTTTAACAATTCGATAGCTAAAATACGTTCTACATTCTCAACAATTCGTAAGGTTTTAGTTGCAGCATTAGCTCCCATGCTCACGTGATCTTCTTGTCCGTTTGACGAAACAATACTATCAATACTTGATGGTGTTGCTAATTGCTTATTTTGACTAGCTATACTCGCTGCTGTGTATTGTGGAATCATGAAACCTGAATTCAAGCCTGGATCGTTTACCAAAAACGCTGGTAAATTTCTCAATCCCGAAATCAATTGATACGTTCTTCTTTCCGATATACTTCCTAATTCTGACAAGGCTATTCCTAAGAAATCTAACGCTAAAGCTAAAGGTTGCCCGTGGAAATTTCCTCCTGAAATAATCAAATCTTCTCCTACGAAAATATTTGGATTGTCAGTAACCGAATTGATTTCGGTACGGAATACTTTCTTCACATAATCAATCGTATCTTTCGAAGCGCCATGTACTTGTGGAATACATCTAAACGAATATGGATCTTGCACATGGACTTTTGGTTGCGCAATAATTTCACTATCATCTAACAAATCACGCATTCTTTCCGCAGTTTGAACTTGACCTTTATGTGGACGAACTAAGTGAATTAAATCTGTAAAAGGTTCGATTCTTCCATCAAATCCTTCTAATGAAACTGCTCCGATTACATCTGCTAAATACGAAATTTTCTCTGCTTTAATCAAGCAATAAACACCGTAAGCACTCATGAATTGCGTTCCGTTCAATAATGCTAAACCTTCTTTCGATTGTAAAACGATTGGTTCCCAACCAAATTTCGCCAGTACTTTTGAAGCTGGTTGTCTAAAACCATCTAAATACACTTCGCCTTCTCCTAATAACGGTAAAGATAAATGCGCTAACGGAGCTAAATCTCCAGAAGCTCCCAACGAACCTTGAGTGTAAATTACTGGGAAAATATCATTGTTATAAAAATCAATTAATCGTTGCACCGTCACCAACTGAACACCTGAATGCCCGTAGCTTAACGATTGGATTTTCAATAACAACATGATTTTTACAATTTCATGGGGAACTTCTTCCCCGGTTCCGCAAGCGTGCGATTTTACTAAATTCTCTTGAAGTTTAGATAAATTCTCATTCGAAATCTTCACATTACACAACGAACCAAAACCCGTGTTAATTCCGTAAATTGGTGTTGAATTCGATTGCATTTTATCATCTAAATATTTTCTGCATTTTTCAATATTTACAATCGCTTCTTCAGATAATGCCAACTGTTTTCCTTGAAAAACAATCTCGTTAATCATGTCGATAGACAATAAATCTGAACTTATATAATGTGTAGTTTCCATTGGGTTAATTTTAAAAGTCCAAAATTCTGTAAACAATTATTAAAATGCAAGATTTATCAGCATTATTAACAAAAAATAAATAGTTCTCAAATTTTAAGGCAAATCTGGGTGCATTTTTAAGAATTTTCAATAAATTAGCGCATTCAAAAAATACAACATCAAATCATGAAAAATACAGCGTTAACGTACATTCACGAAAGTTTAGGAGCTAAAATGGTTCCGTTTGCAGGATACAATATGCCGGTACAATATGAAGGAGTAAATGTAGAACACGAAACCGTTAGAAATGGCGTTGGTGTTTTTGACGTTTCTCACATGGGAGAATTTTTCTTAAAAGGAGAAAATGCGTTGGCCTTAATTCAGAAAGTAACTTCAAATGATGCTTCTAAATTAGTAGATGGAAAAGCACAATATTCTTGTTTACCAAATAACGAAGGCGGAATTGTTGATGATTTAATCGTTTATAAAATTGCTGACAATCATTACATGTTAGTTGTGAATGCTTCAAACATTGAAAAAGATTGGAATTGGATTTCTTCACACAATGATTTAGGTGTAGACATGCAAAATTTATCTGACGAGTATTCATTATTAGCAATTCAAGGACCAAAAGCTGCTGAAGCTATGCAATCTTTAACCTCAATTGATTTATCAAATATGGGCTATTATACGTTCCAAATTGGTGATTTTGCAGGAAAAAGCGATGTAATTGTTTCGGCTACTGGTTATACTGGTTCTGGAGGATTTGAAGTGTATTTTAAAAACGAAGACGCAGAGTACATTTGGAACAAAGTTTTTGAAGCAGGAGCAGCATTCGGAATCAAACCTATCGGATTAGCAGCACGTGATACATTACGTTTAGAAATGGGATTCTGTTTATACGGAAACGACATTAACGATACTACTTCTCCGTTAGAAGCAGGCTTAGGATGGATTACCAAATTCGACAAAGAATTCACAAATTCTGAAAACTTGAAAAAACAAAAAGAAGCAGGTGTTGCTCGTAAATTAGTTGGTTTTGAAATGGTAGAAAGAGGAATTCCTCGTCACGATTACGAAATTGCTGATGCTGATGGTAATGTAGTTGGAATCGTAACTTCTGGAACACAATCACCTTCTATGGGAATTGCTATTGGAATGGGTTATGTTCCAACGGCTTTAGCTACACCAGATTCAGAAATTTACATTAGAATTAGAAATAAAGATATTAAAGCAAAAGTGGTTAAAATGCCATTTTACAAGAAATAATCAAAAACAATTTGTCAAGTCGAGCGAAGTCGAGACTTTTAAAACATATAAGTCATATAAGTTTCAAGTTGATTTAGATTGCGAATATAAGTTCATAAAAGATTTTTAGTTTATCGCTTTGCGAACTTTACGTAAAACCTTGCGAACTTTGCGTTTAAATTTGAAATTATTATTTTTGCAACCTGAAACTTGAAACTTTAAACCAAAAAAGAAATGGGAAGAGCGTTTGAATTTAGAAAAGCCCGTAAAATGAAACGTTGGTCAGCAATGGCAAAAACGTTTACAAGAATTGGAAAAGATATCGTAATTGCCGTTAAAGAAGGAGGACCAAATCCAGAGTCAAATGCGCGATTGAGAGCGGTAATCCAAAATGCGAAGGCAGCTAATATGCCAAAAGAAAACGTAGAACGCGCTATTAAAAAAGCATCGGATAAAGATACAGCTAACTATAAAGAAGTATTATTTGAAGGCTATGCACCTCATGGAATTGCTATTTTAATTGAAACCGCTACCGATAACAACAACAGAACCGTTGCTAACATTAGAAGTTACTTTAACAAATGTAATGGAACTTTAGGAACTCAAGGTTCGGTTGAATTTATGTTTGATCATACCTGTAATTTTAGAATTCCAGCAGAAGGACAAGATGTGGAAGAATTAGAATTAGAAATGATTGATTTTGGTGTAGAAGAAATCTTTGCTGACGAAGACGGAATAGTTATGTACGCTCCTTTTGAAAGCTTTGGTGCTATCCAAAAAGAATTAGAATCTCGTGGTTTAGAAATCTTATCTTCTGGATTTGAAAGAATACCACAAGTGACCAAAGAACTAACAGCAGACCAAGTTGCTGATGTTGAAAAACTATTAGAAAAAATTGAAGAAGACGATGATGTAATGAACGTATATCATACGATGCAAGAAAGCGCTGAGTAAACCTTTTCAACCTTATATACGTAATCCTCGCAAGAAATTGTGAGGATTTTTTTATATATTAGCTTAATAGAAGAAAAGACTAAAAAATTGAAACAAAAAAATAAAATATTATATGCAATTACAATAATTTTCTTCCTAATAGTAAACACATCTTACTATTGGAAAAGCAATCTTGGCTTTATATCATTGCCTATTTCTCTAATATTATTTTTAGTTTATTTAGGACTATGTATTATTACTATTCGTTATATATTTTTAGCTTTTAAAGAAAGATCTAAAAACAAAAAGCAAATGTTTTCTATTGGACTACTTTTAATAGTTTTAATATTGACTTTTATTAAACCATTTGGAATAATTGACTTTGAAAAATTTGAAAGTAAAAATATATTAATTGCAGAAAGAGAAGGAGTTGCTGGTTGTTCGATGACTTTAAAACTAAAAGAAAATAAAAAAATTTCAGCTAAAAGTGTTTGTTTTGGAATGACTGAAACTATTGGTAAGTATGAAATTAAAAACGATACAATTTATTTTTATGACATTAAACTTGGAAGAAACGATAAGGAGTTTTACAAATTTGCAGTTTTAAAACCTTCAAAAAAGTTTAATAATAGTAAGTCTTTTACATTGTTATGTTTTAAAAATAAGAATGATACAATTGGACACGGTCTAAAAGTTAAACATAATGGATTAAAGTAAAAACCACTTAAGACCTGATAGAGCGGAATCACATTAGCGTGCCCACAAAACAAAAAAATCCTGAGCTCTCACTCAGGATTTTCTATATCTAAAATCAATTACTTGATAATTTCAATTTTTAAAGCTTCTTCTTGGTTTACAGAATCAAAGAAACCTTGTTCGTTCATCCAATCATCACTAAATACTTTACTCATGTATCTTGAACCATGATCAGGGAAAATAATAACAACTTTACTGTTGGCATCAAATTCACCTTCCTCTGCATATTGTTTCACGGCTTGAAAAGCAGCTCCAGAAGTATATCCTACGAATAAACCTTCTTTTTTAGCTAATTCTCTTGCTGTGTGTGCACTTTCTTCATCGGAAACCTTGATAAATTTATCAATCACATCAAAATCGGTAGCCGTTGGAATTAAGTTTTTACCTAAACCTTCAATACGGTATGGATAAATTTCAGCGTTATCAAACTCTTTAGTCTCGTGGTATTTTTTTAAAACCGAACCAAAAGCATCAACTCCTAAAATTTTAATATTTGGATTTTGCTCTTTTAAGAAACGTGCAGTTCCCGAAATAGTTCCTCCAGTTCCACTACACGCCACTAAGTGTGTAATTTGACCGTTTGTTTGTTCCCAAATTTCTGGTCCTGTAGAATTGTAATGAGCATCAACGTTTAATTCGTTGAAATATTGGTTAATATAAACAGATCCTTTTGTTTCTTCGTGTAATCTTTTAGCAACATTGTAGTACGAACGTTCATCATCTGCAGAAACGTGAGCCGGACAAACATAAACCTTAGCTCCCATTGAACGCAACATATCGATTTTATCTTTTGATGATTTTGAACTCACTGCTAAAATACAATCGTACCCTTTAATGATGCTAACCATTGCCAAACTAAAACCAGTATTTCCTGAAGTAGTTTCAATAATGGTATCTCCAGGTTTTAAGATACCTCTTTTTTCTGCTTCTTCAATAATATATAACGCGATTCGGTCTTTTGTAGAGTGTCCTGGATTAAAGGCTTCAACTTTTGCATAGAAATTACCTGGTAAATCAGCTGAAACTTTATTCAGTTTGATTAATGGTGTATTCCCAATTAAATCTAATACACTATTATAGGCTTTTATTTCTTCTTTCATATGAAGATACTGTTTGTTTTAATGTTTCCAAAATACTATGCTTTACTAGCATTTTTAGTATTTTATACTTAATTTTTTGGATTGCAATCACTTTTAGGTAATTCCAAAACCTTGCAAATTTAACAAAAAAAAGTTTAACTACTTCTTAATTTTTTCTAAATCTAACAAAAACGCAAATTCTTTGGCCAATTCTTTTAATGCTTCAAAACGGCCTGATGCACCACCATGACCAGCATCCATATTGGTGTCTAAGAATAATTGCTTATCGTTAGTTTTCATAACACGTAATTTTGCTACCCATTTTGCCGGTTCCCAATATTGCACTTGCGAATCGTGAAGTCCAGTGGAAACATACATATTTGGATACGCTTGCGCTTTTACTTGGTCGTATGGTGAATAGGACAACATATAATCGTAATACACTTTTTCATTTGGATTTCCCCATTCGTCATATTCCCCTGTTGTTAATGGAATGGTATCGTCTAACATAGTCGTAACTACATCCACAAAAGGAACTTGGGCGATAACCCCATTATATAATTCTGGTGCCATATTTACAATCGCTCCCATTAATAATCCACCTGCAGAACCACCTTCTGCATATAAATGTTCTGGGGAAGTATATTTTTCTGCAATTACAAATTTAGAACAATCAATAAAATCGGTAAACGTGTTTATTTTCTTCAAAAGTTTTCCGTTTTCATACCATTCTCTTCCTAAGTCCTCTCCTCCTCTAATATGAGCAATGGCATAAATAAATCCTCTATCTAACAAACTCAAACGTGTTGAAGAAAAATAAGGATCCATTGTAGCTCCGTAAGAGCCATAAGCATAAAGTAAGAATGGGTTTTTACCATCTTTTTTGATTCCTTTTCTATACACCATAGAAATTGGCACTTTTGTTCCATCAGTAGCAGTAGCCCAAATTCGTTCTTCAACATAATTGTTTTTATCAAACTTCCCACCCAAAATTTCTTGCTCTTTCAATACTTTTTTCTCCTGAGTTCTCATATTGAAATCAATCACAGAAGAGGGTGTTGCCATAGATTGATATCCATAACGTAAAATTTCAGTATCGAAATCTACGTTAGTTGTAGTATAAGCCGTGTAAGTTTCACTATTAAAAGGTAAGTAATACTCCCCTTTTCCATTCCAAGGCATGATTCTAATTTTGTTCAAACCATTAGAACGCTCTTCAACAACTAAATACTCTTTAAAAATATCGATTCCTTCTAATAAAACATCTTTTCTGTGCCCAATTAAATCTTTCCAGTTTTCAGCCGAAGTAGCAGTTTCTGGGGTTTTCATTAATTTGAAGTTCGTTGCTTTGTCTTTATTCGTAACAATGTAAAAACTATCTCCATAATGCGAAATCGAATATTCTAATCCGCGTGTTCTTTTATGGAAAACTTTAAACTCTCCATTCGGATTTTTTGCATCTAAAATTTGGTATTCAGAAGTTAATGTACTGTTAGAACCAATAACTATGTATTTTTTTGATTTTTCTTTGTAAACAAAAGTGTTAAAGGTATCGTCTTTTTCATGAAAGACTAAAACATCAGCAGCAGCTTCTGTACCTAGAGTATGCTTATAAATTTTATCGGAACGTAAGGTTTGTTGGTCATTTCTTGTGTAAAACAAAGTTTTATTATCACCAGCCCAAGTTGAACCTCCCGATGTATTTTCTATTTTTACAGGAAGAATTTCTCCTGTTTCCAAATTTTTAATTTGGATGGTATATTGTCTTCTTGAAACTAAGTCAACTCCAAACGCTA
The DNA here is from genome assembly GCF_021172145.1 of Flavobacterium cyclinae. Lineage (NCBI taxonomy): Bacteria > Pseudomonadati > Bacteroidota > Flavobacteriia > Flavobacteriales > Flavobacteriaceae > Flavobacterium > Flavobacterium cyclinae. Next base: position 1,323,257 of record NZ_CP089095.1, on the reverse strand, counting down.
CCCATTTATTATCTTCACTTACATTTAATCCCGCTAAATTAAAGTACGAATGTCCTTTTGCCATTTCGTTACAATCAAACATGATTTCTTCCTTAGCATCTAAACTTCCTTTTTTACGAGCATAAATGGGATAATCTTTTCCTTTTTCAAAACGAGTGATGTAATAATAACCATTGTATAAATAAGGAACTGAACTATCGTCTTCCTTAATTCTACTCTTCATTTCTAAGAACAATTCGTCTTGGAATGGTTTGGTATGAGCCGTTGATTTTTGGTAATATTCATTTTCTTGGTTCAAATAATCAATAACTTCTGGGTTTTCTCTTTCGTTTAACCAATAATAATTATCAATTCTTTTATCACCGTGCTTTTCTAATGTTTTTGGAACAATTTTAGCAACAGGAGGAACAATTTTATCTGACATTGTTTTTGTTTTATTTTGACTGTAAACAGGAGCAAAAATAATGCAACTAAGAAGTAAAAATGGTAATTTTTTCATGAAGTTTTACAATAATTATTAACCGCTAATTTACTATTTTTGTCCAAATAAAAAAACTTAAAAATTATGTTTGGAGATATTATGGGAATGATGGGTAAATTAAAGGAAACCCAGCAAAAAGTAGAAGAAACAAAAAAACGTTTAGACTTTGTTTTAATCGATGAAAGAAGCAGCGATGGCTTGTTAGAAGTAACTTTAACTGCAAACAGAAAAATCAAAAACATTACAGTAAGCAATGAATTACTTCAAGACAAAGAAATGCTTGAAGATTACTTAGTTAATGTGTTAAATAAAGCTATTGAAAAAGCTACAAACGTTCACGAAACTGAGTTAGCAGCTGTTGCTAAAGAAGGTATGCCAAATATCCCAGGAATGGATATGTTTAAATAATTCCCATTCCTAAAGCAATTGCCACTAAAAGCAATAAAACGGCAACTAAAACTTGGAGAAATTTTAGGGTAACTTTCTTTAAAAGTTGGTTACCCAAATACGCTCCAGTAATCGCACATAGCGTTGCAGAAATCAGTAATACCTTATTTTCATACAAGGTATAAGTCGTGATTTTGGAAGCGTAAACACTTAAGCGAGTAAAATCGATAAACATAGAAACTACAATTCCTGTAGCGATGAAACTTTCTTTGGATAAACCCGCTTTAATCAAAAAAGCACTTCGCAAAGCCCCTTGATGTCCGGAAAGTCCACCAAAGAATCCGCTTAAAATTCCACCTAAAGGCAATTTATCTTTTCCAAACTCGAATTTACTCAAAAACGGAATTAAGTCTAAAAGCGCAAAAATTACTAGTAAAATTGCAATGATGAATTTCACAGGAAAAACTTCTAATTGTTTTCCAAAAAGAAAATAACTAAATAATGGTTGTAGATCCGAAATTTGCAACAACAACCACGAACCTATCATAGCAGCAAAAATGGCTGGGATTCCAAATTTTAGTAAAACTTCTTTGTTGGCGTGTTTCCCAACCAAGAAAAACTTAAAAATATTATTTGCAAAATGAACCAATCCACACAAACCTATTGCAATATCCACTGGAAAAAACAACATGAAAACCGGAGTTAACAGCGTTCCTAAACCAAAACCTGAAAAGAAGGTTAGAATGGCGGTTAAAAACGCTACAATAGATATGATTAGGATTTCCATATAATTTTTGTTTCAGGTTTCAAGTTTGATTTTAAAAATTATTTAAATTTCTTCAATCTGTGTTCCAAAAAATTAAAAAGTCAGTTTAGAAAACACTTCCATCACATATTCATGCATCACTTCTTTGTAATCTAAATGCGTTACAATTCTCAATTTTCCATGTCCCATTGAACTAATAGCAATACCTTTTTGTTTTAATTTTTCCATGAAAAGCTTTTCATCCACAAAAGATTGCAGTCCAAAAATCAAAATATTAGTTTCAACCGATTCTACATTAGCAACCCATGGCATTTTTACTAATAAATTGCCCAATTCTTTCGCTCTTCTGTGATCAATTTCTAAACGACTGATATTGTTTTGTAATGCGAATAATCCAGCGGCAGCTAAATATCCTGATTGACGCATGTTACCGCCAAAAATCTTTCTAATTCGTAAAGCTCGATGCATATCTGCTTTACTTCCCAACAAAACCGAACCAACTGGCGCACCCAATCCTTTAGACAAACAAACCGAAATCGTATCAAACAATTCCCCAAACTGTTTTGGATGTTGTTTTTTTGCTACTAAAGCATTCCATAAACGCGCACCATCTAAATGATATTTCAAATTATGGTCGATGCAAACTTGCTTAATTTCTTGCAAAGGTTGTAAATCATAACAAGCGCCACCACCTTTGTTTGTTGTATTCTCAATACTAACTAAGGAAGTTAAAGGGGCGTGATAAAATTCAGGGTCATTGATTCCGTTTTTAACCAAATCGGCTGTAATCATCCCTCGATTCCCATCTACCAAACAACACGAAACACCACTATTAAATGATGCACCACCACCTTCATAATGATAAATATGCGAATATTTATCGCAAATTACTTGTTCACCTGGCTGTGTATGCAACTTAATCGCCGTTTGATTTGCCATTGTTCCCGAAGGAAAAAATAAGGCGGCTTCCATTCCAAATAAATCCGCCAAAGTTTCCTCTAACTCATTGACTGTTGGGTCTTGTTTATATACATCATCGCCTACTTTAGCATTAAACATAGCGTTTAACATCTCAACAGAAGGCTTGGTTACGGTATCACTTACTAAATTTATTTCCATAGAATAAAAAAGAATAGCTATTTTTGTTGTGTAAAACTACAATATTTATGATAAATACAGAACAAGTCAGAGATATTATTGATCGCCTTGGTGCGTTAAGGAGGTATCTTTGACATCGATGCCAAATTGATTGAAATAACTAACGAGGAAGAAAAAACCTTCGCTCCCGACTTTTGGAATAACGCCAAAGAAGCCGAAATCATTATTAGAAACCTACGTTCGAAAAAGAAATGGGTTGAAGATTACAATAAAGGAATTGAATATTCTGAAGAACTTCAGATTATGATGGATTTCTTCAAAGAAGGCGATGTTGCCGAAGAAGAAGTTGAAGAGCAATATCAAAAAACCTTACAACACATTGAAGATTTAGAGTTCCGAAATATGCTTTCCGATGAAGGAGATAGTATGAGTGCTGTATTGCAAATTACGGCTGGAGCTGGTGGAACTGAAAGTTGTGATTGGGCTTCCATGTTAATGCGAATGTACTTAATGTGGGGCGAAAAGCAAGGATACAAAATCAAAGAATTGAACTTTCAAGAAGGCGATGTTGCTGGAATTAAAACCGTAACCTTAGAAATTGAAGGCGAATTTGCTTTTGGTTATTTAAAAGGTGAAAACGGTGTTCATCGTTTGGTTCGAATTTCTCCTTTTGATAGTAATGCAAAACGCCATACGTCTTTTGCTTCTGTTTATGTGTATCCTTTGGTAGATGATTCTATTGAAGTAGAAATCAATCCAGCTGATATTGAAATTATAACTTCTCGTTCGAGTGGTGCAGGTGGACAAAATGTAAACAAAGTAGAAACCAAAGTACAATTGTTTCACAAACCAACCGGTATCCAAATTCAGTGTTCCGAAACGCGTTCTCAACAAGACAACCGCCAACGTGCGATGCAAATGTTGAAATCGCAGTTATACGAAATCGAATTAAACAAACGATTAGCACAAAGAGCCGATATCGAAGCAGGAAAAATGAAAATCGAATGGGGTTCGCAAATTCGAAATTATGTAATGCACCCTTATAAATTGGTAAAAGACGTTCGTTCTGGATATGAATCTAGTGACGTGGAAGGCATTATGAACGGCGATATCGATAATTTCTTGAAAGCCTATTTAATGATGATGGGGCAAAAAGAAGAATAATTTTTTTTATAAAATTAAAACCGAGAACAAATTAACAAAATAGTAATTATTCTCGGTTTTTTTTATATCATATTCAAAATAGATTTGTTTATATCTATAACGATTTCGTAAATTAGCACACCAATAAACAACAAAACCCAAATGGACTTAAATTTCAATAAAAACGAAGATCACAATAAACTTTTAGTAACTGATTTAAAAAAGCGATTTGCTCAAGTAAAATTGGGTGGCGGTCAAAAAAGAATTGAAAAATTACACGCTGAAGGCAAAATGACCGCTCGTGAACGTATTGATTATCTGTTAGATGACAAAGCAAATAGCATTGAAATTGGTGCTTTTGTTGGCGACGGAATGTATGCAGAGCATGGAGGTTGTCCTTCTGGAGGGGTTGTAGTTAAAATGGGGTATGTATCGGGTAAACAATGTATCGTAGTAGCAAATGATGCTACTGTAAAAGCTGGTGCATGGTTTCCAATTACCGGGAAAAAGAACTTAAGAGCCCAAGAAATTGCTATTGAAAATAGATTACCTATTATTTATTTAGTGGACTCTGCAGGGGTTTATTTACCAATGCAAGACGAAATTTTCCCAGATAAAGAACATTTCGGAAGAATTTTTAGAAATAATGCCATTATGAGTAGTATGGGAATTACCCAAATTGCAGCTGTAATGGGAAGTTGCGTAGCGGGTGGTGCTTATTTACCTATCATGAGTGATGAAGCTTTAATTGTAGATAAAACCGGAAGTATTTTCTTAGCAGGAAGTTATTTAGTGAAAGCCGCTATTGGAGAAAGCATTGATAACGAAACACTTGGAGGTGCTACAACACACTGCGAAATTTCAGGTGTAACGGATTATAAAGCTAAGGATGATAAAGATGCTTTAGACCGAATTAAATCGGTGGTAGGTAAAATTGGTGATTATGAAAAAGCAGGTTTTAACCGAGTAAAAGCGGAAAAACCAGCGTTAGAAGCGAAAGATATTTACGGAATTTTACCAAAATCTCGTGCTGATCAGTACGATATGATGGAAATCATCAAACGTTTGGTAGACAATTCAGAATTTGACGAATACAAAGCAGGTTACGGACAAACCATAATAACAGGTTATGCACGAATTGACGGTTGGGCTGTAGGAATTGTAGCCAACCAAAGAAAAATTGTAAAAACAGCTGGTGCCAAAACGAAACCAAGCGAAATGCAATTTGGAGGTGTAATTTATTCGGATTCAGCAGATAAAGCGACGCGTTTTATTGCGAATTGTAACCAAAAGAAAATTCCTTTAGTATTTTTACAAGACGTTACCGGTTTTATGGTAGGTTCCAAATCAGAACATGGTGGCATTATCAAAGATGGTGCTAAAATGGTAAATGCGGTTTCTAATTCGGTTGTACCAAAATTTACGGTTGTAATTGGAAATTCGTATGGAGCAGGAAATTATGCAATGTGTGGAAAAGCATACGATCCAAGATTAATCTTTGCTTGGCCAAGTGCTGAATTAGCGGTAATGGGTGGCGCTCAAGCAGCAAAAGTATTGTTGCAAATTGAAGCGGCTTCTTTAAAAGCAAAAGGAGAAGAAATCACACCAGAAAAAGAAGCGGAATTATTTGATAAAATTAAAGCACGTTACGACCAACAAGTGTCTCCCTATTATGCAGCCGCCCGTTTATGGACAGATGCTATCATTGATCCATTAGACACCAGAACATGGATTTCAATGGGGATTGAAGCGGCCAACCACGCTCCTATTGAGAAACCATTTAATTTAGGAGTGATTCAGGTGTAATTTGTAACACGAATTTCGCGAATTGCCACTAATTAATTGAGCAGAAAATTTTTTTTACATCGCTATCTAAATCATATGTACAGATATATATTAATATCACTTATATTATTTAACAATATTGTATATTCACAAATTGAAACTCATCTTTTAAATGGAGAATGGGTAAAAGTAAAAAACAGAATGGTAGATGGAAGTAAAAATCTTTCAGAATCTTTTTCATCTTCAAAATTTTTAATGTGGAAAATATCTAATAAAAAAATATGCATGGATTCTGATCCAGTAAATTCTATTGAAGAAACTTGCTTAGATTTTGATTTAGTAAAAAACTTGATAAGAACATCTTCTGAATCTGGTTATGAAATTAATAAACTAACTACAGACACTTTAATAGTAATTCAAAAAATCAAAGGTATCAATGAAAATGATAAATTAGAAAAACTTTGGTTTGTTAAATCTACAATAATTAGAAATAATTACTTAAATAAACATAAAAGCGATTCTATTTTAATAGCAAACGAACATTTTACCCCAACTTTAAATAAAAAATTTATTACAGAAATTCATAAGCAGTTTTTAAAGAAAAGTAATTATCCGAATTTTGATTTAATTGGAAACTTAGTTTTCTTTCCTAAGGAAGAAAAAATAGAAGTAGAGATAAATAACAGTAATGATAAAAATGTAATTGAAAATAATGAAGAAATAAGTTATATTGTACGTACGATTGAAAAATCATACGGTAATTGGAATCTTAATGATTTTAAAAACTTTAATAAAATTTACATACCATTTATAATTAAAAGTGAATCATATAAATTCAAAGGTGGTTCCCATAAAGGTACTCCAATATTTTTCTTTCTAGAAAATGTAAATGATATTGATAAAATCTATGGGATAAAAATGGAAGATTTAAGAGCTTCTGGTGTTAATTTTCAAAACGGAATAATGGCTTATCAAAATAAAGAATATGAAAAAGCAATATTCCTTTTCATGAAATCATTTCAAATCGATAATAGAAATATTGATGCATTATATAATTCTGCTTCAATTTATTCTATTTTGAATGATAAAATTAAAATGTGTGATTGTTTAAAAAAATTAAAAGATTTAGAACAAACTGAAGGTACTAGACAATATAATGAAAATTGTTTAAATTAAAAATTATTACTGATTCTGGAAACAAACTTCTCCATTCATTTTTTGAATATCTTATTTCAAATAACTTCAGAATTATACACATCATTTTCTTCTGAAACTTTAAGAATAGCCTCAATTTCTTGCTTATAATCTGAAACAGATAACAACTTTCCTGTTACATCATATATATAACCTTCTTCATTTAAAATTTGGTCAATTTTATTCAAAACTTCTTCGTTTTGGATATCCAAAATTCGATGAATAATACTTTTTCTATGTGTTTCAATATTCATGAGTAAACTGATTTACACAAAGATAATTATTATTTCAATTACTTTATCTTTGCAGTATGTCAAAATCATTATTCCAACCCTTCAAAACCAACATTTCAGGTATTACTTTACCTAAGAAATTCACGTTTCCTTTTTATTACGAACCGCATGAATTGAGCATTATTGCGGCTAATGAATTGCAATCGTATTTGGAAACACAAACTGATTTTGAACACAATTTTGGATTGAAAGAAAATCAAGAAGGTTTGGTAATAGGTAAAATGTTTGGCGTTTTAGTCTGTCAGAATCAAGAAGGTGAACTTGGCTATTTATGGGCCTTTTCTGGAAAATTGGCTGGTGTGAATCATCATCCTTATTTTGTCCCTACTATTTTTGATATGTTGCACGAAGATGGATTTTTTAGAAAAGAAGAGGAAGTATTGAACGCTATCAATCACCAAATTGAAATTTTAGAAAATTCAGACGACCTTTTAAATTCAAAAAGAAAATCAGAAAACACCAAAAAAGAAGCGGTTTCAGATATTCAAAATCAGAAAGATAAAATCAAACGCTTAAAAATTGAACGCGATGAAAAGCGTAATTCATTTGCTAATTTATCTGCATCTGAAATTGAACAATTAGAACAAGAACTTTCAGAAGAAAGTAAAAAGGAAAGCATTTTACTCAAAAAAATGACTAAATATTGGAATTTTCAAATCGAAAATGCTCAGAAAGACGTCAATTTGCTCTTGGATGAAATCAATCAATTAAAAGAAGAACGCCGATTAAAATCGGGAGCTTTACAACAAAAACTCTTTGCTGAATATTCTTTTTTGAATCAGTTTGGAGAACGAAAAAGTATTGGTGAAATCTTCAATAATAATCCGCCTGCTGGTGCTGGAGAATGTGCCGCTCCAAAATTATTGCATTATGCTTTCGAACATAATTTGAAACCTATTGCTATGGCTGAATTTTGGTGGGGTCAATCGCCAAAATCGGAAATTAGAAAACACAAGCAATTTTATCCAGCTTGTAAAAGCAAATGCGAACCTATTTTGTTATCGCACATGCTAAAGGGTTTAGAAATTGAAGCCAATCCTTTTCAAGAAAATCCAGCAGAAGGAAAAAACATTGAAATAGTCTTTGAAGATGAAGTTTTAGCAATAATTAACAAACCTGCAGAATTTTTATCTGTTCCAGGAAAAATCATAGCTGATTCGGTTTATCAAAGAGTAAAAGAATTATATCCAAATGCAACCGGACCCTTAATTGTGCATCGTTTGGACATGTCGACTTCAGGTTTGATGTTAATTGCAAAAGATGAAGAAACGTATGTAAAATTACAATCGCAATTCATTAAAAGAACAATAAAAAAACGTTATGTTGCTTTATTAGATGGAATTTTACAAGAAAATGACGGTTTTATTGATTTACCGCTTCGAGTTGATTTAGACGACCGTCCACGCCAATTGGTATGTTTTGAACACGGAAAAAAAGCCCAAACCAAATGGAAAAAAATTGAAATCCGCGACAATAAAACTCTGGTTTACTTCTACCCTATTACGGGAAGAACGCATCAACTAAGAGTACACGCTTCACATGAATTGGGTTTAAAAACGCCTATTGTAGGCGATGATTTATATGGCACAAAAGCCAATCGTTTACATTTACATGCCGAAAGTTTGACCTTTGAACATCCTACAACTAAAAAAGAAATAACAATTTGTGAAAAAGCTGAATTTTGAATTAGGAATACAAATTGATTTTTTCAATTAAATCTTTAAAAGTAAAAGGTTTTCTAACATAAGCTTTAACCCCAAGGTTGAGCCCATACTCTTCATCTTTTTGTTCCACTTTTGCTGAAAGTAAAATTACAGGAATAGCAGCGTATTTCGATTTTACATGATATTCCATAAATCCATAACCATCTAGTTTAGGCATCATTACATCACAAATAATAAAATCGGGATTTGATTCTTCAACTTTTTTTATTCCTTCCTCTCCATCTTGGGCTAAAACAACTTCAAAACCAACATACACTAGCATTTCTGCTATGGTTTCTCTTAGATTAACCTCATCATCAATAATTAATATTTTTTTCATAATTACATATTATTCATTTTTAAACAATGGAAACTCTAAAGTAACCTTAGTTCCTTTTCCTAATTGACTTTCAAGCATTACAGAACCCGAATTTTTCTCGGTAAACGTTTTAATAATATATAATCCTAACCCAGTTCCTTGAATACCATTAGAATTACTAGCTCTAAAGAAAGTATTAAATAATTTAGGCTGGTCTTCCTCAGGGATTCCAATACCATTATCAATCACTTCTACAATTATATTTTCATCTTTTTCTTTTAGATTTAATTTTACATTTCCAAATCCAACAGAATATTTAAAAGCATTGCTTAATAAATTAAACAAAGTGTATTTAATTAAATTAGCATCCGCATAAATGGTAAAAATTGAAGATTCAAAAAATACTTCTACACTACGATTATCTTTTTGATGCGCAAAACTTGTCTCTATAACATCTAAACAAATTTCTTTTAGATTACAAATTACAGGATTAAAACTTGTTTTATCGGCATCATCTTTAGAAATAGTCAAAACTGCATCCATTAGTTCAACAATTCGATCAATTTCTTTTGTTATTGTTTCTAAACGTTTTTCTACTTGTGGTGTTTTTTCAAAATTACTGTTTTCTATATACATCGCAATCAATTCAGCACTTGTGCGAATGGTTGTCATAGGAGTTCTAAATTCATGCGAAATAGTTGAAACTAAATTTGTTCTTAATTCGTTTAATTGACGCTCTTGAATTAATGTATCTTCAATGATTTTTTCTGCTTTTTTTCGTTGTGTTATATCACGAGTACTTGATTGATAACTTACTGGAACATTATTTTCATAAACCAAAGTTGCATTAGTTTCAAACCATTGATACTCGCCATTACTATTAATTAATCTAACTTGTTCAGAAATTCGTTTGTTTTTATTGATTATAGTACCAATCTGACTTTTAAATTTTTCTAAATCTTCTGGATGAATCAAATCAGCAGGATATTTACCAATTAAATCTTCTGGAGTGTAGCCCAAAAGATTTTTTATAGATGGTGAAACATATTTAAAACTAGAATCTAAGTTATGTAAGCAAACTAAATCAATAGTATTATCAGCTAGTAAACGATACCAGTTTTTAGCTTCCATCAACTGTTGGGCTTTATTCCTATTGTTTTCTTCTACAAGTAATCGGTTTTCCTCTTCCATTCGTTTACGTTCAGAAATATCAACAACCTGAGCCACATAATATTGAACATTACCATTACTATCTTTAACAGTAGAAACCGATAAATGTACCCAAACTAAGGATTGATTTTTGTGAATAAAACGCTTTTCAAAATGAAAGTACGAGATTTCACCTTCGTCCATTTGTTTTTTATACGCCAAATCAATCTCAAGATCATCTTTATGAGTAAATTGTACAAATGAAAGTTCTTTAAATTCTTCTTTTGTATATCCTAGAATTTCTGTCATTCTATTGTTTACTACAATCCAATTTCCATTTAAACTCACCAATGCGGAACCAAATGAAGAATTGTTAAAAGCCCCTTTAAAACGTTCTTCACTTTGTTGTAACTCGTATTTCAGTAACTTTTCTTGAGTAATATTTTGCATGGCTCCAATCATTCTAACGGGATTCCCATTTTCATCTCTAATAATAATGGCTTTATCACTAACAAAAGCATAAGTACCATCACTTTTTAAATAACGATATTCATGCGACCATTTTTGTTTATTTTCAATGAATGCATTTTCTATAGAATTTTCGTAATCTTCTTTGTCTTCGGGGTGAACTAAAGATTCACAAAATTCACCAGGAATTACATTGTTATCAAATTGGTAACCAAAAAGTAAATTATAACTTTCGCCAACAAATATTTTATTAGTTTCTATATCCCAATCCCATAATGCATCAGATGTAGCTTCACTAGCATACTTAAATCGTTCATTACTTTCAATTAATGCATCTTCCGCTTTTTTTCTGGCCGTTATGTCATTAAAAGTACAAATAACATAAAGCAATTCTTTTTTATTATTAAAAACAGGAATTGCATCTACCAACAACCAAACTAAATCATTTGTCAATGGGCGATGAACTCCCATTGTAACATTTTTTACAGGAATTAAATTTTTTATTACTTGTGGAACCGGATGTTCTTCTGCTTTAAATTCAGAACCATCTAAATGAACTACTTTCCAATGCGGATGAAAAGAAGATTTTCCTATCATTTGGTCTTCTGTTAAACCAAGCATTTCACAAGCCGATTTATTATATTCTAAGAATTCAGACTGTGGACCTTGAACAATAATACCTACTGCAGCATTTTGAATTACACTTGTAGTTAACTGACGACTTTTTAATATTTCTTCATTAATTTTTTTACTTTCTGTGACATCAATACCATATCCAGTCATCATTTCAAACTGACCATCACTATTATAAATGGGAATAAATTTTCTTATAAAAAAACGTTGATTTCCATTCAGGTCATTAATTTGATCCTCCCACTCGACAATTTCTTTATTTTCTAAAGCTTTTAAAAATTTTCCTCTTCTACTTTTTGCAAAACCATCATCTCTTCCCGTATGTTTTGCATATTCAAAATCATCTTTACCTATAATAAAATTTCGTAATTCATCATTTTTAATAGCTTCACGATTTAAAAATAAATACCGATGATTTTCATCCCAAACCCCTAAATCAATTGGAAGTCTATCTAAAATTTTACCATAAAACTCTTTTTGCTTTGTAATTTCTTCTTGCGATTTTATAAAATCCATTACATCTCTACAGTTACCAATAAAGTATAACGTATTATCTCGTTCAATTAATTTTACATCGGATGAATGCCAAATGTAATGCCCTTTTTTATGCTTAATTCTATAGGTTACCGATTCATTACATTTCTCATTAGGAACCAACTTACTTAGAAACTCGCCTACACTTTCAATATCATCTGGATGTAAATATTCAGCTGTAATTTTTCCCAATGATTCTTCTATAGTATAACCTGTTGCGGCTTCCCAACTATCAGATAAATATAGTATTTCCCCTAAATGATTAAGCTCGTAAAGAATTTCCTTAGAATTCTCAATAAAAGATTCTAATTGTTTGTTTTGATTGATTACTTCTCTTTTAAGTTGAATTGTATTTTCAAATAATTCAATATGACTTTCAACCAACTGTAAGCAAGTATCCATCGCTTCTTTAGAAAGTTGATCATCGTAAATTAAAGCTAAAGTCCCTATTAATTCTGAATTAGTAATTACAATTGGATAAATAGTAATATTGCTAAAATCGTCATTTATTCGTTCTTGATAAGTTTGAGATACTTTGAGCGATTTTACTTCGTTTAGTCTATTTGTATAATTTTGAGAGTTAACATTTAAATCAAAATCACCTTTTTTAATAGAAAGTAATTTGTCTTCGATTTGAACCTGAAATGAAAGAGCAAAACAAGATTCATTGTTAAAAACAAGATTTAAAACATTTGAAATATTTTTTTCTAGCTTATCTATTGATATTGAAGTTATTTCAAATTTATCTTGAAAATTTTTAGCACTAGAGATTGGCATTTTTTATAGATTGATACTTCGCAATATAGTTCTAATATTTTAAAAATAAAAATTTATATAATTATTAAAAAACAATGCTAAAAAATGTGAAATATATAAAATACTTCCTCTAAATTAATACTTTAATTCCTATACTTTTTTTATGTTTTTAAAAAACAAACTTATATATTTAGACCTGAAAATTTTCCCTATGAAAAACTACACATTAAAATCGTTATTATTAATTAGCTTAACATTTTTAAGCATTGATCAAATTCATGCCCAATTTTCACGAAGAGATTCATTACAAGGTGGATTAAGAATTGAGCGAACTTGTTTTGATGTAAAAAGATATGATTTAAATATTACTATCAATCCTGAACAAAAAAGCATTACTGGATTCAATGAAATTACGTTTGAAGTTTTCATTCCTACACAAAAAATTCAATTGGATTTATTTGATAACATGAAAGTGGATTCTATTGTTTGGAATTCAAAACAATTAAAATATGATAGAGATTTTGATGCCGTATTTATAGATTTCCCTGAAAAATTAACTTCTAAATCCCAACATAAATTAAAATTCTATTACTCTGGAAATCCTAAAATTGCCAGAAATGCGCCTTGGGATGGTGGATTTGTCTTCAAAAAAGATAGTAATGGAAAAGATTTTATTGGAGTTGCAGTTCAAGGAACGGGAGCAAGTTTATGGTATCCAGTAAAAGATTCTCAATCAGATGAACCCGATAATGGTGCTTCTATAAAAGTTGCAGTTCCTAACGGATTAATGAATGTTTCAAATGGGCGTTTGTTAGGTTTCAAAGATTTAAAAAACGGTTATACACGATGGGATTGGGAAGTAAAAAATCCAATTAATAATTATACGATTACGGTAAATATTGCCGATTATGTCCACATTCAGGATAAAATGCCTGATTTGGATTTAGATTATTATGTATTAAGAGAAAATGAAGCAAAAGCGCGTGAACATTTTGCTGAAGTTAAACCTATGATGGAATGTTTTCAGTCGAAATTTGGTCGTTATCCGTTTTGGGAAGATGGGTATAAATTAGTTGAAACGCCTTATTTAGGAATGGAACACCAAAGTGCCGTTGCTTATGGAAATAAGTACAAAAAAGGATACATGGGATTTGACTTATCAGGAACTGGCGTAGGCATGTTTTTCGATTATATTACGATTCATGAAACTGGTCACGAATGGTTTGGAAATAGCATTACCAGCATGGATATTGCCGACATGTGGATTCATGAAGGGTTTACAACGTATTCAGAAACTGTTTTCATCGAATGCATTAAAGGATATGAAGACGCAATGAAATATGTAAATGGACAGGCTAAAAATGTTAGAAACGACCGTCCTATAATTGGGCAATATGGTGTTAATAATGAAGGTTCTGGTGATATGTATTATAAAGGGTCATTACTTTTAAACACTTTGAGACATATAATTGCAGATGATGAAAAATGGTGGAAAATACTTTATGATTATACCGAAACTTTTAAAAAGAAAATAATCACTTCAGATACTGTAATTGATTATTTTAACAAAGCTTCTGGAATGAACTTAACTCCTGTTTTTAGACAATATTTATACACCAATCAACTTCCAATATTTATTTATAAAGTTAAAGGCGATTATTTATACTATTATTGGGATAATGTATCAGAAGAATTTAATATGCCAATTGATATTGGATTTGAAGATTCTAAAATAAGATTATATCCTACCTTAAAAGAACAAAAAATTAAACTGAAGAAATTAAGCAAGAAAAGTTTTCTAATCTATGACAATCAGTTTTATGTAAAAATAAAAGAAGACAATTAGTCTTCTTTTGTTTTTAATAGTTGTTCTATTGTTTTAACTCTACTTATTTTTTTAGTATCAGTCTCTACAAATTTTGGTGTAAAAATTATATCTTTTGGTTTTTCAAACTTGTCCAATTTTTCAAAAATTTTTGAATCAATATCCATTGGATCTCCTTCCATAACTAATGTTACTTTTGTTCCTAATACTGCATCTGGTAATCCCGCTATGAAAAATCTATTTGTTATTTCTGACATCAATTTAGCTTCAATTTGCTCTGGAAATAATTTAATTCCACCACTATTAATCACATTATCATATCTGCCAATCCATTTGAAGTGTCTCTCATCTAAGATTTCTACAATATCGTTTGTCACAATTTGTTCCTCTGAAATACTAGGAACATCAATAACTAAACAATTTCTATCATCTTGAGAAATAACAACATGTTCTAAGGTAGCAAAACAGTTCTCTCCTATCTTTTTTGCAGCTATATGTGTTATGGTTTCGGTCATTCCATACGTTTCATAGATATCTGATTTTATTTCTTTTAACTTATTTGCTAAATCATCAGATACTTTTGCTCCCCCAATAATAATTTTTTTAAATTGAGATAACTTCTCTAAACTATTCTCTGCTTGAAGCGGAACAATGGCAACAAAATCATAATTCTTATGAGATAATAAATCATCTAAATGCGATGTTGGAGGCATGATTTCTAATTCTAGTCCCAACATCATAGCTCTTACAATCATCATTTTTCCGGCAATATAACGAGCTGGCAAACATAATAAAGCTTTATCTTGAGGATGTAAATTAAAGTAATTGCCAGTTGCAATAGCCGAATGTACCATTGACTGTTTCTTAATAGTGATAGTTTTTGGAGTTCCCGTTGTTCCTGATGTAGTTAATTGAATGGTTTCTTTATCATCTAACCAATCCAACAAAAAAACACCCAAGTCTTTTTCGTGTTCTTGACCTTCTTTAATAAGCGTATAAGCTAATTGATACAAGGCATCTTTATCAAAATGAAAATTATTTATTTTAAAACGATTGTGAATGTTTTTATAATGTGGAATCATTGGAATTATTTTCTACAATTAAACTACCTGTTAACTTTTCTTTCCAATTCTTCCATTTATACACTTTGGAAAATAAGTAAATTAAAATGGGATATATTACAAAAACGGGTAAAAATGCTTCATAATCTAAAGAGGGTTCTGATAAATCTTTAAATACAGAATACGTTTGAAAAACAGTAAAATCAGATGTTATTAACAAAGCAGCTATCATATTATTTGCAGCATGAAAACCTAAAGCTAATTCTGTTCCTTCATCCATTAAAGTAATTATCCCTAAAAAAAGTCCAGTACCTATGTAGTATATTAAAACTAAATAACCCATTTTTTGAACTTCAGGATTAAAAATATGCATGGTTCCAAAAATTACTGATGTCATTACTAATGGAAACCATTTGTTCTTTGCCAAATTAAAAAAACCTTGCATTAAATACCCTCTAAAAACTAATTCTTCTGTACTGGTTTGAATAGGCATTAAGACCAACGTTATTACCATTAAGATTAAAAATGGTATCAAGTTAAATTGAAGCTTAATTTCTGAGGGATTTATAAAATACGAAATTACAATCATTGAAGAAGAAAACAAGGCCCAAATACCAAAAGCAAAAAATACACGTTTCCAATCCATTTTATTTCTTGAAGTAATAATTGAAATAAAAGACTGATTATGCATTTTAATTACTACGAAATATAAGCCAATTAGAGCAAAAAGAAACGATATTAAAATTAAAAACAGTAGTAAATTTGAATCAAACATTTTATACAAATCACTTTCTCCTGATGGTATTTTATTTGAAGTAATGCTTTTAACCAAAATTGCTATTAATAAAGGAACTTGTCCAACTACAGACGCAATAAAAACAATTAAAGAACCTAGTAAATATTTCCAAAAATCACCTTGCTTTTTTAACCCTTGTGCTATAAACATAAATAGAATCAATTACTTTTGTGTAATTCTAAACAAAAATACAAAATGATAACCATTTACCATAACCCAAGATGCACTAAATCAAGAGAAGGTTTGTGCGAAATTGAAAACTTAAACCAACCTTTTAAAATTCGAAAATATTTAGAGGAACCTTTTACTGAATCGGAACTAAAAGAAGTTATAAAAAAATTGAATATACAACCCATAGAGTTGGTTAGAACAAAAGAATCGATTTGGGTAGAAAACTACAAAGGAAAAGAACTCAGCGATGATCAAATAATAAAAGCAATGTTAGAAAACCCTAAGTTAATTGAACGTCCAATCATTGTTAATGGTAATAAAGCAATTATTGCAAGACCAAAAGAAAAGATTAACGAAATCCTTTAGTAGTTTTAACAAAGATTTAGCAATTAAGGAATAAACCATAAGTTACTTTTGCAGTCTTACTTGCAAAAAAACAATTATGAACAAGAAAATTATTATTGCTACACTCACATTACTATTAAGTTTAACCACATTTGCTCAACGTCCAGAAGGTAAAAAAGTTACTATTTCGGGTAGAGTAATGGAAAAAGGAACTGATTTTCCTTTAGAATATGCTACTATTGTTTTTGAAAATATGACTACCAAACAACTTTCTGGTGGTATTACTGATGAAAATGGAAATTTTAAATTTGAAATCAATGCTGGTAAATATAACGCTAGAGTTGAATTTATTTCCTTTAAAACCGTAGCAATTCAACAGAAAGATTTTACTTCTGATACTAACTTAGGAGTAATTGAATTAGCACCAGATGTTGCTCAATTGAATGAGGTTGAAGTAATTGCTGAAAAATCTACTGTAGAAATCAAACTTGACAAGCGTGTTTACAACGTGGGTAAAGATATGATGGTTAAAGGTGGAACTGTTAGTGATGTTTTAGATAATGTTCCATCAGTAACTGTTGATGCAGAAGGAACAGTAGCTCTTAGAGGAAATGAAAACGTTAAAATATTAATTGATGGAAGACCTTCTGGCTTAGCCGGAATCAATATTGCAGATGCGCTTAAATTATTACCCGCTGATGCTGTAGAAAAAGTTGAAGTTATTACGAATCCTTCTGCTCGTTATGATGCTGAAGGTGGTGGAGGTATTATTAATATCATTCTTAGAAAAGGGAAAGCTAACGGAGTAAATGGTTCTCTTATGGTAAATGCAGGTGACCCTGAAACTTATGGAACTAGTGTTAGTTTAAACAAAAAGAGTGAAGCTTATAATTTGTTTTCAAATTTTGGTTACAATTACAGAAATAATCCAGGGAACACTTTAGTAGATTCTGAGTACTTTAATAACGATGGAACTACTAATCGTTTTATTAACGAAAGAAGAACTAACGACAGATTAAGTGAAGGTTATAATGCTAATTTTGGAATTGATTTAAATTTATCTAAATCTTTAACTTGGACTAATGCTTTGACTTTTAGAGAAAATAGAGGTAAAAATCCTGACAATGTTTTTTTCTATAATTTTGATGCTGCTTCTAATCCTACTTTTACAAGAAACCGTTTTAATGATCAAAATAGCGATGAATTTAGTATTGAATATGCCTCAAATTTTGTAAAAAAATTCAAAAAAGAAGATCACAAATTAACAGTAGATATTGCTATTTCGCAGAATAGAGAAAATCAATTTGCTACAATTTCCGATCAAATTATTGGAGATCCAAGTACACTAGTTTTAGAAAACACTAGTAATATTAATACGCAACAACGTAATTTACTTCAAACTGATTATGTATTACCGATTGGTAAAAATGGCCGTTTTGAAGCAGGATATAGAGGTAGTTTTTTAAACAACTTAACTGATTTTACTGTTACACCTGACAATTCAAATTTTTCAAACACACTTGAATACGTTGAAAATGTAAATGCTCTTTACACGCAATATGGTTCAAAAATTAATAAATTCTCTTATTTCTTTGGTATTCGTTTTGAGGATAGTAATATTGAAGTTAATTCAATATCTGAAAACGATTATAACACAAAAAAATACAACAACTTTTTCCCTTCTGCAACTTTAAATTATGAATTTTCACAATCAAGTTCTTTAAGTTTAAGTTACAGTAAAAGAATCAATCGTCCAAGAGGTCGCTTTTTAAATCCTGTTTCATCATTATCTAGTAATATTAACATATTTCAAGGTAATCCTGATTTAGATCCGTCATTAACCGACGCTGTTGATTTAGGGTATTTAAAAAGATGGAATAAACTAACTTTTAATACTTCGGCATATATTAATATTACTAATGATTCGTTCCAATTTATTAGAAAAGAATCAGGATTGTTTGTTGAAGGTGTTCCTGTAATTTTAAGTACTCCTATTAACTTAGCGAGAGAATATAGAGCTGGATTTGAATTTAACTTGAATTATACACCTTACAAATGGTGGAGATTAAATGGAAACTTTAATGCATTTAGAAATGAAACTCAAGGTGATTATAGTTATGTAGATTATGTAGGTAATACTGTTATTCAAAACTTTGATAATGTAGCATTAACATGGTTTGCTAGAATAAATTCTAAAATAACATTACCATATAAAATTGATTGGCAAACAAACGGAACTTATAATGCTCCTCAATCAAATGCACAAGGACGTTCATTAGGTGTTGCATCTATGAATTTAGCTTTCAGTAAAGACATACTAAAAGATAAAGCTACAATTGCTTTAAATGTGAGTGATGTCTTTAACTCGAGAAAAAGAATCATGGAAACTAATATTCCTAATGTAGTAAATTCGTATAGCGAAATGCAATGGAGACAAAGACAAGTTATGATGACATTTACTTATCGTTTTAACAAACAGAAAAACGAAAAAGATAGACAACCTCGTAGAGAAGATAATGGTGGTGAAGGCGATTTTATGGGAAGACCCTAATTGCTGAAATCCAAACAATAAAAAAAGTCCCGATAAAATCGGGACTTTTTATTTTAAAAATTAAAAGAAATTATCCTTCTAATTCAGCTTGTCTTTTAGCTCTTTTCTCTTTGATTAATTCCATGATAGCACCGCCCAACCAATAGTGAACAAATCCTACCAAGAAAATCATCAACCAAAAACCAATAGTTAATATGGTTAAGAAAAGTAAAAAACCTAGGTACTGTTGAAATTCAAACATAATATTTTCCGGAATTTATGAATTCACGTCAAAGATAATAGTATTATTTATTTTTGCCAATAGAATTCAAAATTATTTTAAAAGTTTAAAACCATTTTTTTAATTTAAAATACACAAACATAAATACAACTACAATTATCATAATTCCCCAAATGATAAAATAACCATTTTCCCACTCAAGTTCAGGGAAATGTTTAAAATTCATTCCGTAAACACCTACAATAAAAGTCAATGGTAAAAAGAACATAGAAACAACTGTAAGGGATTTCATTACTTCATTCATCTTGTGATTTTGTGCCGAAAAAAAGTAATTAGATGCACTTTCTAAAGCAATTAAATCCGATTCTATTTGCTCTAATAACTCTAAACATTTTTGATGC
Source organism: Flavobacterium cyclinae (assembly GCF_021172145.1). NCBI lineage: Bacteria > Pseudomonadati > Bacteroidota > Flavobacteriia > Flavobacteriales > Flavobacteriaceae > Flavobacterium > Flavobacterium cyclinae. Next base: position 1,303,178 of record NZ_CP089095.1, on the reverse strand, counting down.
AATCGCGAAAAAAAAGAATAATTTTCATGCTGAATATCATTAAAAACATCATCATCTTTCATACTTTTAATAGAATATAACGAATCACGAAGTGGAATAATAGATCGTTTTAAAAAATTAAAATTATCTCGATGTTTCTCTATTAATTCTAACACTTCTGGTTTTGTACTTGATTTCGATAAATCAATAATTTCATCTACTCGATCTTCTTCACTTTCAATAGAAATATAAAAATTTTCAATTATTGCATCTAAAAGTAAATACAAAAGAAAATCCGATTTTTTAGACCTAACAACTCCTGAATTCGTGCGTAAACGTTCTCTAATATGAGTAAAAAAGTCACTTCTTTTTTCTTGAAACGACAACAAAACATTGTCTTTCAACAAAAAACTAATTTGTTCATAACCTAAAGCATCACTATCTTTTATAGGTAAAAGCGATTTAACATTAAAAAATAAAATATCGTGGTATTCTTCTAATTTTGTCCTTTTAGTTGTATTTAAAATATCGGATATGATAAGATGATCAGCTCCAAAAATTTCTCCAATAGCTACTATTTTATCAGATTCATTTAATCCATGTACATTAACCCAATTCACTTTTGAAATATCTATAGCATTTTGAATTTCTGAAACATCAAGTTGTTGCATTTCGATTACATCTTGCGCATCATATACAAATAATTGAATTTCAGTAGGAGTTGCTTTATGCGAACCGGTATACTCTATTACACCCGAATGTACTTTTCTTCCTTTTTTATATTTAATTTTTCTCAAAACAAACAAATTTTATATAAAGATAGGAGTTTTTAAAAATGAGAAGTATTTTTACAAAAATTATTTTAGATGCAAACCTTATTCATCAACATAAAAGAACTATTACAAATTAGAGAAGCAGGAATTGATAAAATTTCAGGTTCAGATATGGCAATATTACCTAAAATTGATAACGCTTATCTTTTAATAGAAAACAATCTTATTTCTGATTTTGGTCCAATGGAAAATTGTCCAAAACGCACTGATATTGATATCATTGATGCAACTGGACAAGTAATTTTACCAACTTGGGTAGACAGCCACACACATATTGTTTATGCCGGCAATAGAATTCAGGAATTTGTTGATAGAATTAATGGATTATCGTATGAAGAAATTGCAAATCGTGGTGGCGGAATTTTAAATTCGGCAAAAAAACTAAACGAAACTTCAGAAGACGAAATTTACGAGCAATCGAAACTACGTTTAGAAGAAGTTATGCAGCAAGGAACTGGTGCAGTCGAAATCAAATCGGGTTATGGATTGACAGTTGATGGAGAATTGAAAATGTTGCGCGTTATCAAACGTTTAAAAGAAAACTATCCGATAGCGATAAAAGCAACATTTTTAGGCGCTCATGCTTTTCCAATGGAATATAAAGAAAATCATACGGCTTATATTGATTTAATTATCAACGAAATGCTTCCCAAAATTGCATCCGAAAACTTAGCTGATTACATAGATGCATTTCTTGAAACTGGTTATTTTTCAGTTGAAGAAACCATAAAAATTATGGAAGCTGGTAGAAAATTTGGTTTAGAACCTAAAATCCACGTGAATCAATTCACTGCTATTAACGGAATCAAAGCTTGTGTAGAAAATGATGCACTATCTGTAGACCATTTAGAAATCGTTACCGATGAAGATATAGAAGTATTAAAAAACAGTAAAACCATTCCAGTGGCTTTACCAAGTTGTTCATACTTTATTAGTATTCCGTACACTCCTGCTCGAAAAATGATGAATGCAGGATTACCATTAGCGTTAGCCACCGATTACAATCCAGGTACTACTCCATCAGGAAATATGAATTTTGTAGTTGCAACAGCTTGTATTAAAATGAAAATGACACCAGAAGAAGCTATCAATGCAGCAACTATCAACGGAGCTTATGCAATGGGAATTGCAGATTCTCATGGAAGTATCACAAAAGGAAAAAAAGCAAATCTTATCATTACAAAACCAATTACAAGTTTTTACCAATTGCCCTATGCTTTCGGAACGAATTTAATTGACAAAGTAATGATCGAAGGAAAATTTATATAATATGTTTAAAACTCTATTATTAGTAGGAATTGGTGGTGCAATCGGAAGTATGTTCCGATATGTAACCCATTGGATAACCACAAAATACTTCCAAAGTTTATTCCCAATAAGTACTTTTTTAGTTAATATTCTAGGAAGTTTATTAATTGGAGTTTTGATTGGTTATTTGGCAAAATATTTTCCTGAAAATCATCCCTTAAAATTTTTATTAATAGTAGGCTTTTGTGGTGGGTTTACCACTTTTTCTAGTTTTGCTTTAGAAAATTACAATTTACTACAAAACAACCAACAGTTTACTGCATACATTTACATGGCAACTTCAATTATTCTTACGGTATCAGCTGTTGGTTTAGGAAGTTATTTATCAAAATATCTATAAAAAAAAGTCCAATGAAACATTGGACTTTCTTATTATTTTTAAAATAAGTTTATCTTAATTCAAAACTAGTTTTAGAAACTAATTCTGCATTTTTATCAAATACATTTACAAAGTAAGTTCCTTTAGCAAAGTCTTTACCCGGAACATCCTCGTTTACTTGAACGGTTTTATTCTCATATTTTACAGTAGAAACAAAACTATATGTTAATGTTTTATCTCCTGCAGGAATCGTTTTCTTTTCACCTAAAATATTATTTTTACTATCAATTATTTGTACAAAATATTCTCTAGCACCTGTTTTTGCAATTTGATTTTCAGCAATTAAGAAACTTACTTTAAGTACATCAGCTCTGCTTGCTTTATCAGTTTCAATTTGTTTACCAGAACTTCTTTGTTTAACTGCTAATACTTTTAAGTTTAAAACTGCTAACTTAGACCCTTTTTCTACTGTTTTAGTTAAACTTTCGTTTTGAGTTAATAAGGTATCATTAAATTTTTTAGCATCTGATAAAACTACATTTGTACTATCTAAGCTAGAAGTTAATGCAACATTTTGTTCTTTTAAAATTTTATTTTCGGCTACTAAATTATCCATTTCGCGTTTTAAACGAAAATATTCATTTTTATATTTTGCCATTGCAGCTGCATCTCCTTTAGATTTTTCAACTTGTTCTAAAAGTTCAACCATTTTAGCTTGCTCAGCTTGTAACTCTTCTTTTAAAGCTGTATTATCAGCAATCATTGCATCATATTCAGCAATTTTAGCTTTTAGCTCATTTGATAAGTTATCTTTTTCTTCAGTTAGAGTGGTTACAATTTCAGTTTTATCTGAATTAAGCTTGAAAATATAGCCAATACTTCCTAATAGTAAAAGTGCTAAAACTACCACTGCTGCTTTTAATCCAGAATTGTTTGATTTGTTTTCCATTTTTTAGATTTTGATGGGGTTATTGATTAGTTTTTTCAAAAATACAATTTTTAAAGTATTTTTTAAATTTTAAACCAAATTTTATTTTTAAAATAGTATTTTTGGATTGTATTTTAATGCAATTATGGAGAATATAGCACTTTTAAGCCAAAATGAATTAGCTAAAATAACCCATCACAGAAGTGGAGAAATTAAATTTGGAGAAAAAATAATTACCATTCCAAAAGATGTAGATGTTTTAGAATTTATCAGTAATAGTGAAGCTAAATTTGTTCTTATAGGATTACCAGAAGACATAGGTGTTCGTGCTAATTTAGGCCGTGCAGGCACTTCTAGCGCTTATGAAAGTGCCTTACAAAGTTTAGCCAATATTCAACATAATAAATTTTGTAAAGGAAGTAATCTAATTGTGCTGGGGCATCTTGATGTTTCAGAAGAAATGAAAATTGCTCAAAATTTAGATCATTCAAAAAAAGAACACAGAAAAGAACTTTTCAAATTGGTTGAAAAAATTGATATTGAGGTTTCACATATTATTCATCAAATTTGTTCTATTGGAAAAATCCCAATTATTATAGGTGGCGGACACAATAACGCTTACGGAAACATCAAAGGCTTAGCTTTAGCCAAAGGGAAACCCGTTAATGCTATAAATTTTGATGCACATACCGATTTTAGAATATTAGAAGGAAGACATTCTGGAAACGGATTCAGTTATGCTTTTGAAGATGGTTTTTTAAAGAAATATTTTGTTTTTGGATTGCATGAAAACTTCGTTTCTAAAAGTGTTTTCAATACATTGAAAGAATTGACTTCGAGAGTAAAATATGTTACTTATGAAGAAGTAGATGTAAAACGTGAGAAAAACTTTGAAACCGAGTTAGAAAACGCACTTAACTTCATTAAAAACGAACCTTTTGGTGTAGAGTTAGACTTAGATGCTATTCCTAATATTCCATCTAGCGCTATGACTTTGAGCGGCTTCAGTGTTGACAAAGCTAGACATTTTACTTACTTTTTTGGAAAACATCACAATGCTTCTTATTTCCATATTTGTGAGGGAGCTCCAACACTTGATGATTCTAAAAACAATCATTTAACGGGAAAATTAATTGCTTCCTTAATCACCGATTTTATGAAGGCAAAAATGGGATAAAACCAATTTGCCTAAAATAACACTATCTTTGTACCCTTATCAAACTTATTTGATAGGATAATTTACCATTTATGACCTTTAACGAATTAAAATTATTTAACAATATACAACAAGCTTTAGAAGAAGAAGGCTACACTAACCCTACTCCTATTCAAGAGCAAGCGATTCCTGAAATATTAGCCGGACAAGATTTAGTGGCATGTGCCCAAACTGGAACTGGTAAAACAGGTGCTTTTGCCATTCCTATTTTAAATTTAATCCACCGAATTGTTGGTTCAGCAAAAAAAACAAAACATATTCGAACTTTAGTAGTTACACCAACAAGAGAATTGGCCATACAAATTGACGAGAGTTTTAAAACCTATGGAAAATATACCAATGTAAAATCGTTAGTGATTTTTGGAGGTGTAAACCAAGTACCACAAGTAAATGAATTGAAAATGGGGGTTGATGTTTTAATAGCAACTCCAGGACGCTTTTTAGATTTACACAAACAAGGTTTTATCGATTTGAATCACATGCATCATTTGGTTTTAGATGAAGCCGATCAAATGTTAGATATGGGTTTTATTAATGACGTAAAGAAAATCATTAAATTAACACCAGAAAATCGTCAAACGTTATTGTTTTCTGCAACAATGCCATTAGCTATCAGAGAATTAGCAGATACTTTTTTAACCAGACCAAAATACATTTCAGTAACACCAATATCAAGTACGGCTGAAAATGTATCGCAAAAAGTTTATTTGGTAAATAAAGACGAAAAACGTTTGTTGTTAAAACAACTTATTTTAGAAGAAAATATCACTAATGCTTTAGTTTTCACTAGAACAAAACATGGAGCTGATAATATTGTAAAAGTTCTAAAAAAAGCAGAAATCAAAGCGGAAGCTATTCACGGAGATAAATCACAAAATGCACGTCAACGTGTTTTAGAGCAATTTAAAAATAAAGAAATTGATATTTTAGTTGCTACCGATATTGCGGCAAGAGGAATAGACATTGAACAACTACCCTTTGTAATTAACTTTGATATTCCAAACATTTCTGAAACCTACGTACACCGAATTGGTCGTACTGGTCGAGCTGGAAATTCTGGTTTAGCAATATCTTTCTGTGGAAAAGACGAAAAAACATATTGGCAAGATATTGAAAAGTTAATTCGAATGAAAGTTAAGGTTATCACCGGACATTCGTATGAATGGAAAGACGAAGTTAAAAATCCAGATGCAAAACCTGATTTAAGAAACAAAAACAAGAAAAATCCCAATTCAAAATCAAGAAAATCGGATGCTTCTAAGAAAAACAAAAAACGCTGGTATTAACCAGCGTTTTTCATATACTCTATCGAGTTAGTTTTTTGTATTTGATTCGGGTAGGAACCACATCTTTCCCTAAACGTTTTTTCTTATTTTCTTCATATTCAGAGAAACTTCCTTCAAAGAAATACACTTGTGAATCTCCTTCAAAAGCTAAAATATGAGTACAAACTCTATCTAAAAACCATCTGTCGTGCGAAATAATTACGGCACAACCTGCAAAGTTTTCCAAACCTTCTTCTAGAGCACGTAAAGTATTAACGTCTAAGTCATTTGTTGGCTCATCCAATAATAAAACGTTACCCTCTTCTTTCAACGTCATAGCTAAGTGAAGTCGGTTACGCTCACCACCTGATAAAGTAGCGACTTTTTTGTTTTGATCGCTTCCACCGAAGTTAAAACGAGATAAATACGCTCTCGAATTTACTTGTCTTCCGCCCATCATAATTAATTCTTGACCATCACAGAAGTTTTCCCAAATCGATTTGTTTACATCAATATTAGCATGAGATTGGTCAACATAAGCGATTTTAACAGTATCACCAATCGTAAAAGAACCACCATCTGGAGTTTCTTCTCCCATAATCATTCGGAAAATGGTAGATTTACCAGCACCATTTGGACCAATAATTCCAACAATTCCCGCTTGAGGCAATACAAAATTCAAATCATCGTATAATAATTTATCTCCAAATGCTTTTGCCACATTTTTAGCTTCAATTACATTGGTTCCTAAACGAGGTCCATTTGGAATGTAGATTTCTAATTTTTCATCTAATTCTTTTTGGTCTTCATTCAATAATTTATCATAGTTCTGTAAACGCGCTTTTTGTTTGGTTTGACGCCCTTTTGCACCTTGACGAACCCAATCCAACTCACGTTCTAAGGTTTTTCTACGTTTTGAAGCCACTTTTTCTTCTTGCTCTAAACGTTTCGCTTTTTGGTCTAACCAAGAAGAATAATTTCCTTTCCAAGGAATACCTTCTCCTCTATCTAATTCTAAAATCCAACCTGCTACATTGTCTAAGAAATAACGGTCGTGCGTTACTGCAATAACGGTTCCAGCGTATTGTTGTAAATGTTGCTCTAACCAAAGAACCGATTCTGCATCCAAGTGGTTAGTTGGCTCATCTAATAACAAAACATCTGGTTGTTGTAATAATAAGCGACATAAAGCTACACGTCGTTTTTCACCACCTGATAGCACATTAATTGGAGTATCTGCTTCTGGAGTACGTAGCGCATCCATTGCAATTTCTAACTTATTATCAATTTCCCAAGCGCCGCAAGCATCAATTTTATCTTGTAGCTCAGCCTGACGATCCATAAGTTTTTGCATTTTATCGGCATCTTCATACACTTCAGGCAAACCAAAATCGTCATTGATTTTATTGAACTCTTCTAATAATGCAAAGATTTCAGCAGCTCCTTCACGAACTACTTCTATTACGGTTTTAGTTTCGTCTAATTTAGGTTCTTGCTCTAAATATCCTACTGTATATCCTGGTGCAAAAACTACATCTCCTTGATAGTTTTTATCAACTCCAGCAATAATCTTCAATAAAGAAGATTTTCCTGAACCATTTAAACCTAAAATACCAATTTTAGCTCCGTAAAAGAAACTCAAATAGATATTTTTTAAAACTTGTTTATCACTTCCTTGGTAAGCTTTGCTTACTTTTTGCATGGAGAAAATGACTTTCTTATCGTCTGACATATTTCATGTTATTATTCTGTTAATTTATTGATTTTCATTTATTTATAAAATTACAAATTTACTAAATTTTGAATTATTAACTAAATACTCTCTTAAGAAAATTGTACTTTAGCTTTAAAACATAAAGTTTTTAGAAAATAACCTCTCAAAAACGACCAATTATTGTTAAGAGTTTAAATTATTAAATAAATAAAAATTAACATCATTTTTAAATATTTCTTCTTTGTCCTTGTATCCAAGTATAGGTGAATAATCTTTAAGTCTTAATATTTTATCATCATTTGATAATTTATTTGATTGATTATTTAAAAAAGCAACTTCAAAATGTTGTTGAATGAAAATATCTTCAATTGATGGTGGTGAATCATTTACAAAATATTTACAAATATCTTTTAACAAACTATTTAAAATGTTATCATCTATTTTTTCAAATCTTTTAGTTAAACTAATATATTTTATGTCAACTTTAGGAAGTCTTTTTTTAAAATCAATAATATTTTTTATGGCAAGACATAAAATTTTGTTATCTATATTATCCATAACAAAGTCCTCATCAAATTTTATGTAATTTTGATATTCAATCATCCTTTAGTCTATTCTTTTTATAATTTTATAAACATAGTAAATTTTCGAGTTTTTGGAATCATAAAAATATACATAACTAAAATCAGGAAATATTTCAGTGTATCCATATTCACTATAAAAAGCATATCTATTATTGTAAATTTGTTTAAATTCTAATTCTCTTGACAAAGGCTTGTCCATTCCGTCTTTTAAAATATAAATCCATTGTAAATCTAAATAAATCTTACCATTTTCATTATTTGATAATTCCCAATTTTCATTGTTTTGTATATAAGTTTTTATTTCAACTTCATATTTGCCTCTATATTTTTTTAAAAGTTCCATTGCTCCATTAGAATTATTTTTTTCATCTTTTTTATTTATATTATTGCATGCATACTCATTTCCCATTTCACATGCCTCATTGTAATAAAAATCTGCTTTGATGGTATCTTTTTTATTTTTGTAAAGATGTCCTAAAAACAAAAGAGCTTTATCTTTTAAAAAACTATTACTATAAATAACTTTTTTTAAATTATATTCAGATTCATCATATTTTTTTAGCCAATAATAGTTTTCACCTAAAAGATAATTATATCTTAAATCAGTTATCGTACTACAATCTGGAAAATTTTCATATAGTTTTTTTAAATAATTATTTGACAATTCATAATTTTCCTTTTTAGAAGTAATAAAACTAATATTGTTTAAATAATCAGTAATCGAATTTTTAATTTTAATGGATTCGTAATCGTTTTTGTTTTTATATTTTAGTATTAAATCATCTAAATTAGTTGAATTTGTTAATTCTTTTAGTTTTAAAAAAAACACTTCAGCATATGTGTTAGCATCATCAAATAATCCATAATTTAAATATAAGGAAGTAAGATTATTAATCATATTTAAATAATCTTTCTTATCTTTATTGTTACTATTATAATTGATAATAGAATACTTTTCTATTCCATATTTTAATATTTCTACACATTTTTCAGGATTTTCTTTTTGATAATAGTATACGTTAAGATTTACCAAATCGTAAATATTTTCTAAATTTTTATAATTAATTTCAGATAAATCATAATTAAATTTTATACCCATTTTAAAATTACAAAAATAACTCCCAATTAAATAACTATCTTTTTTTGTTTTATTGTATAAAATATCATAGTATTTTTTAGAATTTTTATAATCGCCTTTTTCACTATAGAGAAAAGCTAATGCTTCAAAAACCATAGGGTTTTCACGGCTCTTTAATACAATCTCATAATAATTAATTGCATTATCTAAATCTGAACTTTTGTGGTTTTCTAAATAATCAATCATTGCATTATTTGCTTTTCTGTGAAAGTTTAAAATCTCAAAAAACAATGCCGTTTTTTCTATCTCTTTTCTATATAATTCAATAGTTTTTTCTATTTCATTATTCTCAAAATAATAACCTTTAAGTGCTGCAGAGATTCTTTTGTCTAGGGTTGGATGTGTAGAATTGTCTGTTTCGGGATGAGGTATCTTTTTAAGAATATCAATAACAATACTTTCTTTAGCGTTGTATTTTCTCAAAATCATTCCAGCAAATTTATCACATTCTAGCTCTTGCTTACGTTTATCTTCTAGACTAGGTACATTTTTTAATGTGTGTCCATTTAAATGATGACCTATTTCATGAGATAAGATAAATAAGTAAAACCAATAATCATTTACTTTTTCATTTCTATTGTTTAAAAAATTTAAAAAATTTTGGTCAGCAACAATAAATCTTTCATCTTTATAGATGAAAGCAAGTGCATTATATACAGAATTGCATGATATAATTCTAAAATTTTTTTCATTTATGCCAACCTTTTTTAATATATCATTACAGATTTTTTCAAGTTCTAAAGAATTATTGAAATTAAAATTAGTTGTAACACAATTAATTAAGTTTGTTGATGTTTCATTTGTCAAACCACATGTAAATTCTTGTGAATATAAACTAGTGTTATATAACAAAATAATGTAAAGAAAATATTTTTTAATCATAATAATGGTACTATTTATATATTTAAAATTCAAGTGATTAAGTCTGATATAATAATAATTATTATTAATTTTTTATTGTTTGTAAATATAAATTTATTTTAGAAAATTTCAATTAAGACAGATATGTATGTATTCAAACTAATTTGGACTTTTCCTAAGTGAATATTTAGTTAATAATTAAAATGTTAGGTTTTTTTAATTTAGACTTAATGTTTGATTTTTGTGCATTAATAATAGTAATCGTTAATATCTGAAAAAATAAAGCTATCAAAGAAATATTTTTGAATTATACATAGTGTAATGTTTATTATTATATTCATAACTTAAAAAACAGATTGGTGCTTTAAAAAAAATATAACAATTGTTTAATAAAATAAATTTAAACCCTCCCCTTCAAGGCATTAAAAACCCAAGCAATAGCAAAGAAACCAACACCTACTGCTGAAAATCCCCAACCTGCTACATCGGCATATCTATAAATACCTAAGCCAATCAATAATAATCCCATTAAAATCATGATGAAAGTGGCCCAAGCTAAAATTGTATTTTTATTCATTCCCATTTTGTCTGTAATTAAATTAACGTTGAAATTTTAGGGGTAGCAAATATAAGAAATAATAGATTTGTTCTTTTAATCGTAATTAATTAAAAATTTTAATCAACATTTCTTTTAATAAATCGTGTTGTGTCATAGAGGATGCTCCAACTCCTTTGCTTTTTATATCAATATCTCGTAAAGCCGCAACAATTGCACTTACTTTTTTCATGGGATAATTTCGGAAAGCCACTTCAAAATCTTTTACAAAATAAGGACTCACTTTTAAAACTTTAGCCGCATTAAACTGAGATTTATCTTTTAATCCGTGATATTGTAATAATTGCGAAAAGAATCCAAAAACCATACCGGTAGTTACTACCATAGGATTATCTTTTGGATTTTGTGAGAAGTGATCAATGATTTTATATGCTTTCAATTGGTCTTTTTCACCAATGGCTTTTCGTAATTCAAAGTTGTTGAAATCTTTACTAAATCCAATATTTTCTTCAATGTCTTTTGGTGTAAACGTATGTCCTTTCGGTAAAATGATTTTTAGTTTATCTAATTCATTATTAATTTTTGATAAATCGGTTCCTAAAAATTCTATTAAAATGGCAGCCGCTTTGGGTTCAATGCTATACCCTTGACCTGATAAAACCCTTTTAATCCAATCGCCTACTTGGTTTTCGTATAACTTTTTACTTTCAAAAACGACCCCAACTTTATCTAAAACTTTAATGAGTTTTTTACGCTTATCCAAAGTTTTATATTTGTAAGCAAACACTAAAACCGTTGTAGGTTGCGGATTTTCAGCGTATGCTTCTAATTTATCTATAGTTCTTGATAATTCTTGTGCTTCTCTTACTACAACCACTTGTCGGTCGGCCATCATTGGAAAACGTTTCGCATTACCAACCACATCTTCTATGGTAACATCTCGACCATATAAAATCGTTTGATTGAAATCGCGCTCGTGCTCTTGTAACACATTTTGTTCAATATATTCGGTCAATTTATCAATATAATAAGGTTCATCACCCATAAAAAAGTAAATGGGTTTGATGTTTCCAGCTTTTATATCGTTTGTAATTTGAATTACTTGATCCATTTTTTTTTAGTATTCAGTGCTCAGTGTCAGTTGGCAGTTAGTTTAAAATAACTATTTTTGTTACATGCAAAAGTTGAACTTTCCAGTTTATTCCTTTCGGTTCAAAAATAGTGAAAATAAAGTGTCTATTTTTGATGAAATTAGAAAAAAATTTATTCTTCTTACTCCAGAAGAATGGGTACGCCAACACGTAGTTCAATTTTTGTTACAAGATAAAAAGTATCCAAAATCCTATATTAATGTTGAAAAATTAATCAAGATTAACAATTTAAGCAAAAGATACGATGGCGTTGTTTTTGAACCAAATGGCGAAATATTTTTATTAATAGAATGCAAAGCGCCCGAAGTTCCTATTTCCCAACAAACATTTGACCAAATTGCTCGATATAACTTAGTTTTGAAAGCAAAATATTTAATGGTTACCAACGGACTAAATCATTACTTTTGTCAAATGGATTTTGAGAATGAAAAATATGTTTTCTTGAAAGAACTTCCAGAATTTAATAGATTTTAGAACTGAGAAAATTGAAAAAAGATGACTATAAAAATCCTTATGTCGTTATTGGCAGTTTTTGTTCTGTTAAAAACATATAATGTAAAGACAAATTTTAAGAAAGAAGTTACTTTACTATTGTGTTTTTCAACTCTAGTAACTTGGTTTACTTCTAAAATTTTAATTACAATTGGAATTTTTAGTTATATTATTACTTGTATTTGGATATTTTCAAAAGGAATTACACTTCAGAATCTTACTAAAGTTGAGAAAGCAAACTTTATTGTTTTAGGATTTTTTTCAAGTTTAGGAATGCTTTTTTCATTCATGAGTTGGCCATTTGCTGCTTTCATAAACATTGCAATGGTCGTCCCAATAATTTTATACCTTTACACCTCGATTACAACCAAATTAAAATTTTTCAATGACTATTTATTTTTGAGTATTTTGGTATTGGATTGTATTTCACGATTTATGAAATTATTTTAAATGGAAAAACGCGATTTAATACAAGCCGAAATTGAAAAATTAGGATTCTTTTTACAACGATTATTAGCCATTTTTTTAAAAGGAAATTCGGCAGGTAATTCAGTTGAAACATCTGATTTAGTTACGAATGAATTTAAGAAAGAATTGGATTTTGATTTACCTTTATTTATTTCTCTCTCAAATGATGAAATGAAAAAATATCTTTCAAATTTTAAATTTAACGAACAAAACTTGGAAAAATTAGCTGATTTGTTAGCTCAAATGAATACCTCCAAAACCTATGTAACAAAAGCAATAGAAGTATTAAATTGGGCAGACGAAATTTCAAACACCTACTCATTTGAACGAAATAACAAAAAAATAAAATTTCAACAATTACTAAATCAATAATCACTTGAAAAAAATAGCAGTAGTCATACTAAATTGGAACGGAGCCAAATTATTAGAGCAATTTTTGCCTTCTGTAATTGCATTTTCAGATGAAGCTACAATTTATGTTGCTGATAATGCTTCGACAGACGATTCCATTGAAGTGATTCAAAACCAATTCCCTTCAGTGAAAATTATTCAAAATACAGGTAATTTTGGTTTTGCAAAAGGGTATAATGAAGCATTGAAATTTGTTGAAGAAGAATACTACGCTTTAGTAAATTCCGATATTGAAGTAACCGAAAATTGGTTGGCTCCTATTTTAAATATATTTGAAACGCAACCTGAAACTGCAATCATACAACCTAAGTTATTAGATTTCAAAAAGAAAACCCATTTTGAATATGCTGGCGGTGCTGGTGGTTTTATAGATAAATTTGGTTTTCCCTTTTGTCGTGGACGAATTTTTGATACCATAGAAGAAGATAAAAATCAGTATGATGATGAAATGGAAATTTTTTGGGCAACAGGTGCTTGTTTCTTTATTAGAAAAGAAGTGTATCGCAAATTAAATGGTTTTGATGATGATTTTTTTGCTCATCAAGAAGAAATTGATTTGTGTTGGAGAGCATTTAATTTTGGTTATAAAATAAAATACACTTCAAAATCAATAGTGTATCACGTGGGTGGAGCCACTTTAAACGAAGGAAATCCTAGAAAAACTTTTTTGAATTTCAGAAACTCATTGTTGATGTTAACTAAGAATTTACCAAAAAATCAATTATTTCCAATCATTTTTATGCGCTTATGCTTAGATGGATTGGCGGGAATTCAATTTATTTTGAAAGGGAAATTCAAACATTGTTGGGCAATAATAACCGCACATTTTCACTATTATCATATTGTGAATCAATTTTATAAGAAAAGAGGAAAAATTCAAAATTCAAACTACTACAAAATTAACAGTATTGTCTTTCGTTATTTTATTAAGAATGGCAAGGTCTTTGCTGATATTTTTTAACAATAGTTTAGGTTTAAAAAAGCTATTTTTTAACAATTTCCATTTAATTTTGCATAAAAAATAAGTATATTATGAGAAGAGTAATGCTATTTGCAACAGTAGCTGCAATTTCATTAAGTTCATGTGTTTCAAAAAAGAAATACACAGAATTAGAAGCTAAAAACAAAGAAATTCAAGATTTATTAAACACTGCAACGGTTAAATTAAACACATGTTTAACTGAAAGAGAAGCTTTAGCCCAACAAGTAGATTTCCTAAAGAAAAACAATACAGATTTAATTAACAATGTTGGGAATCTAACAACATTAACTACAAAAGGTGCTGAAAATCTTGAAAAATCTTTAGAAAGTTTAAAAGAAAAAGATTTAAAAATATCTCGCTTACAAGACGCTTTAACAAAAAAAGATAGTGTTACTTTAGCATTAGTTACAAGTTTAAAACGTGAAGTAGGAATTGATGATCCTGATATCAATATCAATGTTGATAAAGGAGTGGTAATGATTTCAATTGCTGACAATTTATTATTCAAATCGGGAAGTTATGAAGTAAGCGACAAAGCAAAAGGAGTTTTAGCAAAAGTGGCTAAAGTAATTAACAGCAAACCTGATTTTGAATGTATGGTAGAAGGTCACACTGATAATGTGCCAATTAAAAATGCTGTTTTATTAGACAACTGGGATTTATCGGTTAAAAGAGCTACTTCCATCGTAAGAGTTTTACAAAAAGATTTAGGAGTTAGTCCAAAACAATTGATTCCTGCGGGAAGAAGTTCGTATGTTCCATTAGTAGAAAATGATTCTCCTGCAAACAGAGCTAAAAACAGAAGAACTCGAATCATTATTATGCCAAAAATTGACCAATTCTACGATATGCTAGAAAAGGAAATGAAAAATTTAGAAGGGAAATAAATTTTCAAAAAATATAATAATATAAATATCAAAACACTTACTAAAGTTTAGTAAGTGTTTTTTTTATTCATTTGCTACGTGTTTAATTTTATACAAATTCATCACAAATGTAAATTTCGAACACATAATATTAAAAAATAATCATTTTTTTTTATATTAATAAATAAAAAAACCAACCTTTTAACCTTTTTAATTGTTTTATAACGATAAAACCATTCGTAAACTAATTATTTTCATTAGATTTAAGAGAACTTAAAAAAATATAAAATTATGAAATGTAAAAAATTAATGTTTTATTTTTTGAGTGTTTATTTTATTGGTATAACCTTTATTGTAGCACAAAATTCGGTTAATGCTTCGGGAGGAAATCTTTCGGGAGCTAATGGATCAGTTTCTTATTCAGTTGGTCAAATGGTTTACACGACAAACTCAGGAACTAATGGATCTAATGCACAAGGTGTTCAACAACCTTATGAAATCTCCGAAGTATTATCTTCGATAGATTATTCAGAGTTAATTAGTGATTTGAAAATTTATCCAAATCCTTCCACTGATCATATTAAAATAAACTTTATCAACTTAAATAATTTAAATCTTAGTCTTAAAATTATTGATATTAATGGGAAAGTTATAAAAAAAGAAGATTACTTACAAAACGAAACTACTATTGATGTTTCTAGCTATTCTTCAAATATCTATTTTCTCAATATAATGAATAAAGACAAATTAATCAAATCTTTTAAATTAATAAAAAAATAAAATTATGAAAAAATTATATACTCTTTTTGCATTCATATGCATTACCTATACAGCACAAGCTCAAACTCCAGAAATGATGAGTTATCAAGCAATAATTAGAGATGGTTCAGACGCGTTAATCATATCATCACCTGTGGGAATACAAGTGAGCATATTACAAGGCTCTTCAACAGGAACAGCAGTTTATGTTGAAACTCATTCAACAAGTACAAATGCAAATGGTTTAATAAGTATAGAAGTTGGAAATGGAAGTGTTGTATCTGGAAGTTTTTCTACAATCGATTGGTCAACTGGTTCGTATTTTATTTCGACTGATGTGGATCCTGCTGGTGGGACAAATTATACAATTAGTGGTTCAAGTCAACTATTGAGTGTTCCTTATGCATTATTTGCAAAAACTTCTGCTGGGGTTAATGGTCCACAATGGTCTACAAACGGCACAAATATTAATAATTCCAATACTGGAAGTGTAATAGTAGGTCCAAATGTTACTAATTCAAATTTAAATTTTGTAGTAACTAACAATACTAGTCCTAAAGCTGGTATAGGTAATCTTGGTGGTTTTAACAATGTAAATTCGGGAGAATTACTTTTTGTTGAGGATATTAATTATGCAGCAGGTGAATGTGGAATTAAATTTCAACATAATGGGGCTTTAAATAATTTATATTTAATTGGTGCTTGTTCAACTCCTGATACTCTTGCTAGATTCAATAGAAGTGGCTATTCAAATTTTAGACAATTAAGACTTGGCCTTAATTACAATACTAATGCCTTAAATACTTTAAGTGTTGATGGAAATTCTGATTTTACAGGAAATGTAACAATTAATGGAGATTTAAATATAACGGGAAATATTGCTAAAGGTGGAGGAACTTTTAAGATTGATCATCCATTAGATCCAAAAAACAAATATTTAATTCACAGTTTTGTTGAATCACCTGAAATGTTGAATATATATTCTGGTAATGTTACAACAGATGAAAATGGTTATGCAACAGTTTTATTACCAAACTATTTTGAAGCCGCTAATAAAGATTTTAGATATCAATTAACTACCATTGGTACATTTGCTCAAGCTATAATTAGAGAAAAAATTTCAGACAATAAATTTATTATCCAAACAAATTCACCTAATGTAGAAGTGAGTTGGCAAATAACTGCTGTAAGAGCAGATAAATATGCTAATGAAAACAGAATTATCCCAGAGAAAGAAAAAGAATACAAAGGAACTTACTTACATCCAGAATTATATGGTCAAAGTAAAGAAAAATCTGAAAATTATGCTAAAAATAAATTAATTAGCTATCCAGATACTAATTCTAATGTTGATGGACAATAATATCTAAATAAACTATTTTTTGAAAGGACAATTTAATATTAAATTGTCCTTTTTTTTACAATATATCTAAACTTCCCTTACCCTCACGAACAACTTCTGGCTCATAACCTGTTAAATCTATAATGGTGGAAGCTACATTGTCACCGTAACCACCATCGATAACCAAATCGACTTTATTTTGCCATTTTTCGAAGATTAATTCTGGATCGGTAGAATATTCAATAACCTCATCTTCATCACGAATTGATGTTGAAACAATAGGATTTCCTAACATTTCCACAATCTGAAGCGCAATATTGTTATGAGGAACACGTATTCCAACGGTTTTCTTTTTTCTGAATTCTTTTGGCAAATCATTATTTCCTGGCAAAATAAAAGTGTAAGGACCAGGCAAAGCACGTTTTAGGATTTTGAAAGTAGAAGTATCAATTTGCTTTACATAATCAGATAAATTACTCAAACTCGAACAAACAAAAGAAAAATTCGCTTTTTCCAATTTAATGCCTTTGATTTTAGCTAATTTTTCAAGTGCACGAGAATTCGTTATATCACAACCCAATCCATAAACCGTATCAGTTGGATAAATTACTAAACCACCATCTTTTAATACATCTACTACTTTTTTAATAGCTGCTTCACTTGGCTTATCTTCGTATATTCTTATGAATTCTGACATAACTAATTTTTCATATGATGATTTTTTTTAAATGAATTTGATCTTTCAATTAAAAAAACATTGTAACTTAAACTAATAATTATAAGCAATTTAAAAACAATTCCATTAAATAAGGTATCTGGATTAATAAGGTAATTCAATGTGTAAACACTTAATATTAATAACAAAGGAATAATTGTTAACAAAAGAGGTTTTCTCTTTAAGAAAAAGCCACATAAAAATATAACCGTTCCTATAAAAACATTGATAATCGTTTCTAAATAAAATCCTTTATTATTTATAAAGAATAGTATTGCTGACAAGAAAGTAAATGCTGAAACAATGTATAATAAATACTGATTTTTTTCCAATGAATCTTCAGATTCTGAAATAACTCTTTTATTTACAATAAACATTCCAATATGCTTGGCTTTTTCTTCTTCAGTACCTAAAAAAGGAAAATTACAAAATTTACAATTTGTACTATTTTCTGTAACTTGATTTTTACAACAAATACATTCTTTAACTTCCATATAATCTATTTTATCCTATAACTTCTAATTTTGCAAATCGTAGCAACAACTTCTTTAATCCGCCCACATCAAAGCGAATTTCAGCTTTTTTATCAGCTCCTACTCCTTCTATGTTTACGATTTGACCTTTTCCAAAACGTTCGTGCATTACGATATTTCCAACCGTTAAATTGGCATCAACCGAATTAGATCCTCCTGAATTACTCGAAACAGGTTTCAAACGTCTAATATTTGCAGTTGGACTTGGTTGGTCTTGCGTCAAATATTTTGGTGGTGTTCCAGCAGTTGGTTTAGATAAACGTAATTTCGATTTATCAATATCGCCAAAAACATCCACATCCATCAAAGGTTTGTATCGATAACCCGTGTCAACCGGATTCAAATATTCTAAATATTGGTCATCAATTTCTTCAATAAAACGCGATGGTTCGCTATCAACCAATTTTCCCCAACGGTAACGCGATTGCGCATACGTCAAATACGCTTGATGTTCGGCACGAGTTAAAGCTACGTAGAACAAACGACGTTCTTCTTCTAATTCGCTTCTAGTATTTAAACTCATGGCACTTGGGAACAAATCTTCTTCCAATCCCACAATAAACACGTGTGGAAACTCTAATCCTTTTGCTAAGTGGATTGTCATTAGTGCTACTCTATCGTCATCTCCAGTATCTTTGTCCAAATCGGTAGCTAGCGCAACATCTTCAAGAAATTCGGCTAACGAACCTCTAGCACCATCAACCTCTTTTTGTCCTTCGGTGAAGTCTTTGATACCATTTAATAATTCTTCAATATTTTCAATACGGGCAATTCCTTCTGGTGTTCCGTCTTTCTTTAATTCTTGAACTAAGCCTGTTTTCTTAGTAACATGATCAGTTAAGAAAAACGCATCTTGATTTTCGTTGATAACTTGGAAACTTTTAATCATGGTAACGAAATCATTCAACTTGGCTTTCGTACCTGAATTCAATTTCAAATCAATCTTATCGATGTGCTCCATCACCTCAAAAATAGAACGCTTGTAATGATTAGCCGCTACCGTTAATTTCTCTACTGTAGAATCTCCAATGCCTCGTGCTGGATAATTAATAACACGAACTAAAGCTTCTTCGTCTTTTGGATTAATTACTAAACGTAAATACGCCAAAACATCCTTGATTTCCTTGCGTTGGTAAAACGATAATCCTCCGTAAATTCGGTAAGGAATATCGCGTTTACGCAAAGCGTCTTCCATAGCTCGCGATTGCGCATTGGTACGATACAAAATTGCAAACTGTCCGTTATGCATTTGGTGCTGCATCTTTTGTTCGAAAATTGTGGATGCCACAAAACGTCCTTCTTCACCATCAGTTAAACTTCGGTGGACTTTAATTTTGGGTCCGTGCTCATTGGCGGTCCAAACCACCTTATCTAATTTGGTTTTGTTCTTATCGATTACATTATTCGCTGCTTCTACAATATTGCGACTAGAGCGATAGTTTTGCTCTAATCGATACATTTGAACATTTTCGTAATCTTTCTGGAAATTTAGAATGTTATTGATGTTTGCACCTCGGAAAGCATAGATACTTTGCGCATCATCACCTACCACACAAATATTTTGGAATCTATCGGACAACGCACGAACAATCAAATATTGCGAATGGTTGGTATCTTGGTACTCATCCACCAATATATATCGAAATCTATCTTGATATTTCGCTAATACATCAGGAAAACGATTCAATAATTCGTTGGTTTTCAATAATAAATCATCAAAATCCATCGCACCCGATTTAAAACAACGCTCTACATATTGTTGATAAATCTCTCCCATACGCGGTTTTTTACTCATCGCATCCGCTTCTTGTAATTCGGGATTATTGAAATAAGCTTTTACGGTAATTAAAGAATTTTTGTAAGATGAAATTCTACCTATGATTTGCTTTGGTTTGTAAATATCTTTATCCAATTGCATTTCTTTAATAATCGCACCTATCAATCGCACCGAATCTTGCGTATCGTAAATCGTAAAGTTAGAAGGGTAACCAAGCTTTTCAGCTTCAATACGTAAAATCTTAGCAAAAACCGAGTGAAAAGTTCCCATCCAAAGATTTTTAGCTTCGTTATTACCAACGATATCAGCAATACGTTTTTTCATTTCACGTGCAGCTTTATTGGTAAACGTTAACGCCAAAATATTAAATGCATCCACACCTTGACTCATCAAGTTAGCAATTCGAACCGTTAGTACTCGGGTTTTTCCAGAACCTGCACCAGCAATCACAATCATAGGTCCGTCTTTTTGTAAAACCGGAAGTTGTTGTGCTTCATTCAATTGGCTAATATAACGCTGCATTTCATTCATAGGATTCGATAACTTTTTACTAATTTACAAAAATACACTTTGATTAGTGTTAATACAAAAGAAGTTATCAACTCTTTTTAAGATAATACCAACAAAAGAAAATCTATTTGAATTTTAATAATTTTAATCTTAATTTGCGAACTATTTAAATCTATTAAAAATGACTATCGAAGATAAATTATTAGAAATTGCAGCTTATACTTTACCAGCTTTAATTACGGGAGGTGTTGCTTTTGTAATGATGCAAAAATTCTACAACAGCGAAGAAAGTAAACGTAAATTTGAATTGTTAAGAGAAAATCAAAAACAAGCGTTACCCATTCGTTTACAAGCCTATGAACGCATGGTTTTATTTTTAGAACGAATTAATCCAGCGCAATTATTACTTCGTGTGGCTCCAATTAGCCAAACAAAAGAGGATTACGCAACTTTATTAGTACATCATGTTCAAACGGAATACGAACACAATCTAACCCAACAAATATATTTAACTGCTGAAACTTGGGATATCGTGTTAAAAGCCAAGAATAGTACAGTTCAAATTATTCGAAAAAATGCGGCAAGAGAAGACATCACAAGTGCTGATAAATTAAGAGAAGCCATCATGTTAGAAATGACTGAAACTGAAGCTCCGAGTACTGTTGCAATAAGTTACTTAAAAGAAGAATTAAAAAGAGTGTTTTAAACATAAAACCTGACAGGTTTTTGAAACCTGTCAGGTTTATTTTATTTCTCATTCAAAAATTTCAAGTATAATTCTCTCATTGAATCATCTGAGGTTGCTGCTAATTTTTCAACTAAAGCTCGGTATTCAGAATTTTTAAGTAATTCTCGAATCTTTGTTCTTGCAAAAAGTGTAAACTGCCATTTGTGATGTTTTGTTGCTAAAAATAATTGTGTAATTACTTTAGTATTCATAAAATCAATTGATAACAGGGTTTCTAAAGCATTTTGCCTAATTGAACTTTCATATTGGGCCGATGCATAATGCAATAATTCCAAATAATAATCTAATTTTTGTGCATCAAATTCTGGCGTTTCATAAGCTAGTTTTAACCATGTAATTCGTAAACTTTTATCATTATTGCCTAACAAGCGTCTCGTTTGAAATAAATACTTTTCTCTGTCTGCAGGAAAGTTCATACACAAATACACTAAAGCAATTTCATTTGTTACATACGAATTATCATCTAACAATGTTTCGTATTGCGACTTAATCGCTTCAGGAATTATTGGAGTTGACTCGGCTACAGCCCTTCTTACCAAAATATCATTTGTAGCTAAAGCGGCTTTAATTATCACTTTTCTCTCTTCAAAAGGAATATTTCGTGTTTGATATACTATGTATTGCTTGATTGGATAATAGGCGTCCGATTTCAAAATTTCTGTTAATTCAGCTAATGATTTTTTACTTTTCTTTAGTGCAAAATAGTCTTGAATGAATTTGTTTCTAGAAAGATATTTTTGAGCGATTTCCATTTCAAATCCGGCTTTTTCTAGCCAAAGTTTTTTAAAGATATCTACATCATAACCCGAAACTTGTCTCACAATTTTCAAGAAATCATCGGTATTTACATTTTTATATTGGTACTTTTTCAAATACTTTTTTACTGCTTTTTGGAAATTCTTTGCGCCAATATCTTCTCGTAACACATGCAATGCCCAAGCTCCTTTTTTATAAAACGATAATGTACTCGCTTTTTCATTCATCACAGGAATCGTATCGGTTTTTGAAGCGCGATACAATTGTTCTGCATAATCATTTAATACGTCATAAAAATAGTCATCTCCAAATATATGACGTTCTGCCAATAAAGCATAATTAGTAGCAAATCCTTCTTGCAACCAATGATGTTTGCCTGATTGCGCTGTAATTAAATCCCCAAACCATTGATGCGCTAATTCATGAGCGTTGACATTGACATAATTTCTATCATTAAACCCTATAGAATCCACTACAAAATCTTGTGAAAAAATGGTAGAAGTCGTATTTTCCATTCCCGCATATAAAAAATCACGAACCGGAACTTGACGGTAAATGCCCCAAGGATACTTCACTCCTATTTCTTGCTCCAAATAATCAAACATTTCTTTGGAATAACGAAACGTGGGTTCAAATTTAGAAACATCGTTCTTATCTAAATAAAATTCTAATGGCGTTCCTGATTTTGTAGTTGTAGTTTGCTTTTCGAAATTTCCAATGACTAGCATTACTAAGTAAGATGACATTGGTTTTTTCATTTCAAATGCATCATAATCCATATACATTACCTCAGGTTTTCTTTTTAACAAACCATTAGAAATAACTTTTAAATAAGGATTTACATCCGAGATTAAAATATTAAAAATCACTTTCTCATTCACATCATCAAAACTTGGCAACCAGTAACTTGTATATTTACCTTGACCCTGTGTCCAAATTTGTAAATTCTCATCTTGACCCGTAAAATAAAGTGTTTGTTTGGGTTTAGCTGAATAGCTGAAAGTTAGTTTGTTTTTTCCTTTTTTAAATCCTTCAAATAAATCCAATGTTTTACCTGAGTTTTTAAATTTTACGGATTTTCCATTGATCATAACTCCTGAAAATTCCATGCTTTTAGCATCAATTTTAATAGTATCGATTGCTTTTTTTACTTTAAATTCATAAACAACAGTTCCAGAAATTGATTTTTCTGATGCATATGGATAAACTGAAGCATCACATTTTATAAAATCAACTTTATCCGTTTGTTGGGCAAAAGATATGCTTATAAAAAATAGGGCTAAAAGAATACGAAACATTTTAATGGAATTTAATAAAGTACGAATATAAACATTTTCAAATTCTCTGTTTTTCAAATTAACAAATTATAAACTATCTTCGCTTAAATAATTTTAAATATAACTTCTCGACTCCGCTCGAAGAGAAAAACTGTAAACTGCGACTGTAAACTGTGAACTTATTAGAGACTCCCATAGAATATCTCAAAGGCGTTGGTCCACAACGTGGTGATTTATTGCGCAAGGAGTTGGGCATTCATAAATATGCCGATTTACTAAATTTATTCCCAAATCGTTATATTGATAGAACTCGATATTACAGAATTAACGAACTGCAAAACAGTAATTCAGAAGTTCAAATTGTTGGAAAAATTATCAACATCAAAACCGTTGAACAAGGGAAAGGAAAATCGAGATTAGTAGCGACATTTGTAGATGATACTGGTCAAATGGAACTGGTTTGGTTTCAAGGTCAAAAATGGATTCGAGAGAGTTTGAAAATTAATGTTCCGTATGTTATTTTTGGAAAAGTAACGCAATTTGGTGCTACTTACAACATGGCACATCCTGAAATGGAATTGTTGGAAGAACACAAAGCCAGTCTTCGTTCGGCCATGCAACCGGTTTATCCAAGTACAGAAAAATTAGCCAATAAAGGGATTTCTAACAAAGTCATCAATAAAATGATGCAACAATTGTTTTTAGAAACCCAAGTTTTGTTTTCAGAGAATCTTCCGAATTATCTTTTGGATGAATTAAAATTGATTCCAAAAAATGCGGCTTTATTCAATATTCATTTTCCAAAAAGCCAAGATTTATTGGCAAAAGCACAATTCCGATTGAAGTTTGAAGAATTGTTTTTCATTCAATTGCAATTGATTACGAAGAATCTGATTCGTAAACATAAAATCAAAGGAATGCCGTTTGAAAAAGTGGGTGAAAACTTCAATAATTTCTATAAAAATCACTTGCCTTTTGATTTAACGAATGCCCAAAAACGTGTATTAAAAGAAATCCGAAATGATTTAGGAAGCAACGCCCAAATGAATCGTTTACTGCAAGGCGACGTAGGTTCTGGAAAAACGATTGTAGCTTTAATGTGTATGCTTTTGGCAAAAGATAATGGTTTTCAAAGTTGCTTAATGGCACCAACAGAAATTTTAGCAAATCAGCATTTTAATGGTATTTCTGAATTGGCAAAAGAATTAAACATCAATATAAAAATTCTAACGGGTTCAACCAAAACTGCAGAACGAAAAATTATTCATGAAGCACTTGAAAACGGAAGTTTAGATATTTTAATTGGAACTCATGCTTTGTTAGAAGACAAAGTACAATTTCATAATTTAGGCTTAGCGATTATAGATGAACAGCACAGATTTGGTGTAGAGCAGCGATCTAAACTTTGGGGGAAAGCCCCTATTCCACCTCATGTTTTGGTCATGACTGCTACTCCAATACCACGAACTTTAGCCATGAGTTTGTATGGTGATTTAGATATTTCAGTCATTGATGAATTACCACCAGGAAGAAAACCTATTCAAACCGTTCATCGCTATGATTCTAATCGTCTAAAGGTTTGGAAATTCTTAAAAGACGAAATTGCAAAAGGACGCCAAGTTTATATTGTGTATCCGTTAATTCAAGAATCAGAAAAAATGGATTATAAAGATTTAATGGATGGTTATGAAAGTATTTCGAGAGATTTTCCATTACCTCATTATTCCATTTCGATAGTTCATGGAAAAATGAAACCTGCCGATAAAGATGAAGAAATGCGTCGCTTTGCAGAAGGAAAAACCAATATTATGGTGGCGACTACTGTGATTGAAGTTGGGGTAAATGTTCCAAACGCTTCTGTAATGGTAATTGAAAGTGCAGAACGATTTGGATTATCGCAATTACATCAATTACGCGGTCGCGTTGGTCGTGGTGCCGAACAAAGTTATTGCATCTTAATGACAGGTCATAAATTGAGTAATGATAGTAAAATCCGAATGGAAACGATGGTGCGTACTAATGACGGTTTTGAAATTTCGGAAGTCGATTTGAAATTGCGCGGTCCCGGTGATATAATGGGAAAACAACAAAGTGGCGTATTAAATCTTCAAATTGCAGATTTAGTTAAAGACAAAGAAATTTTACAATTGGCACGCCATCATGCTATTAAACTTTTAAAAGATGATGCGCCAATGGAAAAACCAGAACATGCAAAACTTCGAGAAGCATTTATTGAATTAAGTAAAAAGAAAACCATTTGGAATTACATTAGTTAATGTGTCATTTTGACTATTATCAACATCCAATTGAAACAAGACATTTGTACCTACAACAATGTTAAATAAATGGTAACTTGTATGGTATTTAAAACGTATAAGTTAGTTTTGTACTTTATAAATTAAAACTCACATGAACATAAAAAAATTTAGTATCTCTATTTTAGTTATTTTACTATTAGGTTTGATTGTATATCGCATCTTTTCAAATGTAAAAGAAGAATCAAAAAATAATAATAAAGGTGGTAATAAATCACCAATGGCTGTAAATGCTCTTATTGTCACTGAAATGGATTATGCTAATACAATTTCACTATCAGGTTCTATAGAGGCAAATGAAGCAGTAGAAATTAAAAGTGAAGTTTCAGGAGTTGTAGAAAAAATTTATTTTACCGAAGGAACAACCGTAAACAAAGGACAACTTTTAGTAAAAATCAATGATATCGAACTTCGCGCTCAGTTATCTCAAGCGCAAACACGTCAAGGTTTAGCTGCTGAAAATGAAAGACGCGCTAAATTACTTCTTGAAAAAGAAGCCATTTCTCAAGAAGAATATGAAGTTGCGCTAGCAGAATATAAAAGTTTAAAAGCGCAAACCCAATTGATTCAAGCGCAAATTTCAAAAACAGCTACAAAAGCTCCTTTTTCTGGAAAAATTGGCTTGCGAAATATTTCGCCTGGGACTTATATAACACCAAGTCAAATTATTACAAATTTGGTTAATACAAATCAGTTAAAAATCACCTTCTCCATTCCAGAAAAATATGCTGCCCAAGTAGAAGTTAATTCAACTTTTAAATTTAAAGTTTCTGGAATGAATGAAGAATTTGAAGCTAAAATTTATGCTTTAGAACCTAGTGTAGATGTAACTACGAGAACTTTACAAGTAAGAGCTATTACTCAAAATAAAAACAATAAGTTATTTCCAGGTACGTATGCCAATGTTGAATTACCTTTAAGTGTTATTAAAAATGCTATTTTAATTCCAACCGAGGCAGTTATTCCAATTCAAAATGGGAAAAAGGTATTTGTTTCAAACAATGGTATGGCTTCAGAAAGAAATATCATAACAGACACTAGAACTGAAAACAAAGTATTGGTTTTAGAAGGATTAAAAAAAGGTGACACGCTTATTACCACGGGAATAATGAGTTTAAAAAACGAAATGCCTTTAAAAATTTCAATTCAATAGTTTGAATTAATCAGAATCGTTATGAGTTTATCAACTTTAAGTATAAAAAGACCGGTATTAACTATTGTATTAAATTTAACCATTATTTTATTTGGTTTTATTGGGTACAAATTTTTAGGCGTTAGAGAATATCCTTCTATTGATCCCGCACAAATATCTGTAAGAACCAATTATACAGGTGCAAATGCAGATATTATTGAATCTCAAATTACAGAGCCATTAGAAAAAGCTATAAATTCTATCGATGGAATAAAAAACATTACCTCGTCAAGTAATCAAGGAAGTAGTATAATTACAATTGAATTTAATTTAGATAAAGATTTAGAGGCAGCAGCAAATGATGTTCGAGATAAAGTTTCACAAGCGGTAAGAAGTTTACCTGAAGATATTGATTCGCAACCTATAGTATCTAAAGCAGATGCCAATAGTGAAGCTATTATTTCAATGACGGTTCAAAGTAAAACTAAAAATGCACTCGAATTAAGTGATTATGCAGAAAATGTTATTAGTCAGCGTTTAGAAACTATTCCGGGTGTTAGCGGTATTCAAATTTGGGGACAAAAACGTTATGCTATGCGATTGTGGTTAGACCCCAATAAACTTGCCGCTTATGGAGTAACTGTAGCTGATGTTAGATCCGCCTTGAATAAACAAAATGTTGAGCTTCCTTCTGGTAAAATTACAGGTGCTGCTACCGAACTAACCGTAAAAACCATCGGTAATTTATCATCAGAGAAAGAATTTAATGATGTTATCATTCGTTCTGAAAATGACAAAATAGTGCGCTTAAGTGATGTGGGAAATGCTTCATTAGAAGCCGAAAACATCGAAACCCAAATGACCCAATCAGGAAAGCCATTAGTGGGTGTTGCTATTGTTCCATTACCTGGTGCAAATTATTTAGATATTTCTAACGCATTTTATAAAGAATTTGAAAAACTAAAAAGAGAATTACCTAAAGATATTGAATTAAACATTGCTATTGACACTACAACTTTTGTAAAAAAATCGGTTACTGAAGTTGCAGAAACTCTAATCATATCGATACTTTTAGTTATATTAATTATCTATCTTTTTTTTAGAGATTGGGCTATTGCATTTCGTCCATTAATTGATATACCGGTATCTTTAATTGCTACCTTTTTTATTATGTGGCTTTTTGGTTTTTCTATCAATGTTTTAACACTTTTAGCCATAGTATTAGCCACAGGTTTAGTGGTTGATGACGGAATTGTTGTTACCGAAAACATTTACAAGAAAGTTGAAGAAGGCATGTCGCCAATTGAAGCTGCAATTAAAGGTTCAAACGAAATCTTTTTTGCTGTAATTTCTATTTCAATCACTTTAGCTGCAGTATTTTTACCTGTAATATTTCTTGAAGGATTTGTTGGCCGATTGTTTAGAGAATTCGGAATCGTTATTGGTGCAGCGGTATTGGTTTCTGCCTTTGTTTCTTTGACCTTAACCCCAATGTTAAATGCTTATTTAATAAAAGGTGGCGAACAAAAGAAATCGAAATTTTATTTAGCAACGGAACCCTATTTTGAAAAATTAAACAAAATATATGCTTCCAACCTAACCCGATTTATTCCTAAAAAAGGATGGAGTTTTGCTATCATTATTATTTGTTTTGGATTGATTTTTCTTTTCTTTTCTATTCTTCAAAAAGAAACAGCACCTTTAGATGATCGCAGTGGATTTGTCATGAGAATGTCTACACCTGAAGGCGCATCTTATGAATATACAAATCGCTTCATGCAAGAAATGTCGCAATTAGTTGATGATTCTATTCCAGAAAAACAAGTAAGTTTGGTAATTTCATCACCTGGATTTGGTGGAACATCATCAGTTAATAGTGGATTTATTCGTATTTCACTAAAAAATCCAAAAGAAAGAGAAAAATCGCAAATGGAAATTGCTGATGAATTGGGGAAATGGGTTAAACGTTATCCTGATGCAAAAACTTCTGTAATTCAGCAACCCACAATTTCGGTTAGCCGAAGAGGTGGTTTACCTATTCAATACATTATTCAGGCCCAAAATTTTGAAAAACTTCAAGAAAAGATACCTGTTTTTATGGAAGAAGTAAATAAAAACGGTACTTTTTCAATGGCTGATGTTAACTTGAAATTTAATAAACCTGAAATAAACGTAACTATTGATCGTGAAAAAGCTGAAAGTTTAGGAGTTTCGGTTTTAGATATTGCACAAACACTTCAATTAGCATTAAGTGGTCAACGTTTTGGTTATTTTATGCAAAATGGAAAACAATATCAAGTGATTGGGCAGTTTGAAAAACAAGATCGTTCAAAACCTACCGACGTAACTTCAATGTTTGTTAGAAATAATAAAGGCGAATTAATTCAAATGGATAATGTGGTCGAAATTGAAGAAAAAAGCAATCCACCACAATTGTACCATAACAACAGATACATGTCGGCAACAGTTTCAGCAGGTTTAGCACCAGGAAAAAGTATTGGTGACGGAATTGAAGCCATGAATGAAATAAAAGAACGCGTATTAGACGATTCATTTACGACAGATTTAGGTGGAGAATCTCGTGACTTCGTGGAAAGTAGCTCAAACACTTCGTTTGCTTTTGGACTAGCGTTATTGTTGATTTATTTAATTCTTGCAGCTCAGTTTGAAAGTTTTATTGATCCATTTATTATCATTCTAACTGTACCAATGGCAGTAGCTGGAGCATTATTCTCGCTTTGGTTATTTGGACAAACTTGGAATATTTTTAGTCAAATTGGAACGATAATGTTGATTGGACTTGTTACCAAAAACGGAATTCTGATAGTCGAATTTGCGAACCAACTTCGAGAACAAGGGAAATCAAAATACGATGCCATTTTAGAAGCTTCGGAAGCACGTCTACGTCCTATTTTGATGACAAGTTTAGCTATTGCTTTAGGAGCATTACCTATTGCTTTATCACTTGGAGCCGCATCAGCAAGTAGAATGGGAATGGGAGTTGTAATTGTAGGTGGAACATTGTTTTCATTAATTTTAACCTTATTTGTTATTCCTTCAATCTATTTAATGTGGTCAAGAGCAAAAAAACATCGACCAGAATTTGATAATTTAGACGCTTTAGAGAAATAATAGTATGCAACATTTATATAAAATAGTATTCCTTATCATTATTGGATTTTCAGCGCAAGCTCAAGAACTACTTACACTTAAAGATGCTGTAAAAATTGCCTTGGAAAACAATTACGACATTAAAATTGCTGAAAATAATTCTAAAATTGATGCAACCAATAACAATTTAGCAAATGCTGGAATGTTACCTGCTTTGAATGCAAATTTCACCAATAATAACAGTCAATTCAATACCACACAAACGCAAGCTGATGGTTCTGAAAGAAAGCTAGACAATGCTAAAAATATGAATTTAACTTATGGCGTTGGTTTAGATTGGACGATTTTCGATGGGTTAAGTATGTTTGCCAGAAAAGAGCAATTGGACGTTTTAGAGCAACAAGGAAAGGCCGAATTACAAACCGCCATTTTAACCCGAATTAGCGATGTGTACACCACCTATTTCGATTTGGTACAACAACAACAAGTTTTGGCATCGATTGATACGGCAATTGTGATTTCAAACCAAAGATTGACAACTGCTCAAAATCGATTTAGTATAGGAAAAGCTTCAAAATTGGAGGTTTTGAATGCACAAGTAGATTTGAATAGTGATTTAAGTTTACAATTGAGACAAAAAGAACTAATTAAAATCAGTAAAATCAGATTGAACGAATTATTAGTTCGTGATACACAAACCGATTTTAAAGTGGCTAACGAAGTTACTTTCGAACAAAATTTAGATTTAAACGAATTAAAATCAACAGCCGAAAAACAAAACCCGCAATTACAAGCGCAAATTCTGTCTAAAAAAGTAGCCGATTTGAATTTGAAACAAGTCAAAGGTAATCGTTATCCAACAGTTAGAGTTACTTCGGGTTATAATTTCACACGTTCGGAAGCTTCTTTGGGTTTCATCACACAATCATCTGGACAAGGTTTTGTGTATGGAGTAACGGCTACTGTACCTATTTTTAATGGCTTTCTTCAAAACAGAAACGAAAAAGTAGCGAAATATCAAGTGGAAAATGCTAATTTACTTTTAGAACAACAAAAATTGTCTTTATCATCTCAATTAGCTTCATTTTTTGCAAGTTATCAAACCAACTTAGAATTGGTAAAAGTGGAAGAAAAAAACTTAGAAATCGCCAAGCAAAACTTAGATATTACATTAGCGAAATTCAAAATCGGAACCATAACGACAATCGAATTTAGAACTGCTCAACAAAACTTTGTTGAAGCATCAGTTCGTTATTCAAATGCACAATATGTAACCAAACTTTCAGAAATTAACTTAAAAGAATTAGCCGGCACTTTACAATTAAATTAATATATTTAAACTTTTTACTTCTCACTTTTTACTTTTTACTTAAAAATGGTTCAATACAACCCAAAAGACTGGATTACTTTTATTTTTCGTTTTCACGAATCAGATACGTTTCGTCAATTAATTCCAATGATGATTTTCATTGGTTTTTATGCTTATGGAATTGCCTATTTGGAAATCGAATATTGGAAACTTTCCGAAACCAGTCATGTAAAAAACCTCAATATTATGCACACCACCGTAGGTTTTGTATTGTCGTTATTATTGGCTTACCGAACCAATACCGCTTATGACCGTTGGTGGGAAGGAAGAAAACTTTGGGGTGCTTTAGTTAATAATAGTCGAAATTTAGCTTTAAAACTTTCTGCCTATTTATCAGATGAAAAAGATAGAAATTTCTTTCAAAAAGTAATTCCAGCTTATGCTTCGGTGCTTTCGAAACATTTATTGAATGAAGAAGTGAGTAAAATGCTGTTTGAAGGTTTGGATTTAGAAATTGATCATCACAAACACCGCCCGAATCAAGTGGCAAAAATGTTGTTTCAAAAAGCAAATGATTTGTACCAATCTGGAAAAATTACGGGCGACCAATTTATCATCATCAATTCCGAATTGCAATCGTTTACGGATATTTGTGGCGCTTGCGAACGTATTAAAAACACGCCTATTCCCTACTCGTATAGTTCGTTTATCAAAAAATTCATCTTCTTTTTTGTGATGACCTTACCTTTCGGATTTGTATTTAGTTTAGGTTACTACGTAATTCCAGTAGTGATTTTTATCTTTTATGTGTTAGCGAGTTTAGAATTAATCGCCGAAGAAATAGAAGACCCTTTTGGCAACGATGCTAATGATTTACCGATGACAAAAATTGCTTCAAATATTAAGAAACACGTGGAAGAGATTTTGTGAGGATTTGGAGGGAATTTGGTATATTTGATTTTTAAAGATATAAAACATGGAAAAAATTTTATCATTCAAACATTGGCAACTATTCCTAATATTTATTTGTATTTTCTGGGTTTCTCCAAGCCCAATTAAAGAAATTATAAATTTAATTAGTATACTTACTTTCATAATTTGGATTTTTTCCATTGTAAAATATGGTCAAATTAAAATTCAAGAACAAAATCTTCCAAAATTGGATGATAAATTATTTAAATTAAATTTAGTTGTTCTAACTTTATTTTTAATCATTAAATATTTCTTTTTAACTGAAGAGATAAACGAAACTGGTATATTTAATCTAATCCATATAGTTTTAACAATCTATCTGATTTTTGCTTTCATTCAAATAATTGTCTTTTCAAGTAAGACTTTATCAACTTTAGAATTAAGAAAAGAAACTAAATTTTCTGATTATTCAGGTTATTTTTTTTTGTTCATATTCTTTTTCGTAGGAGTATGGATGTTACAACCCAAAATTAATAAACTGTATAGCAGAGAGTAACGATTTAATTGCAAAAAATCCAACCATGAAAAACCTATTCCGCACAACACTCCTTCTTTTCAGCATAGCTTTATTAACAAGTTGTAAACAAGAAACCTTAGTCACTCAAAACGAGTATTTAGCACCATCTTCAGATAGCATTCAAAATGGTGGTGTAAAAGTGATTCCTATCGAGACTCCAAAAGGCACTTTTAATGTTTGGACGAAACGTATTGGAAACAATCCAAAAATTAAAGTATTGCTTTTAAATGGGGGTCCAGGCGCTACACATGAATATTTTGAATGTTTTGAAAACTTCTTACCAGCTGAAGGCATCGAGTTCATTTATTACGATCAATTAGGTTGTGGAAATGCCGATAATCCAAACGATACTTCGATGTGGGATTTGGCAAGATATGTTGAAGAAGTAGAGCAAGTTCGTAAAGCTTTAAAGTTAGACAACACCAATTTCTATTTGTTAGGACATTCGTGGGGCGGCATTTTAGCAATGGAATACAGCTTGAAATATCAAAACAACATGAAAGGCTTAATCATTTCGAACATGATGGCAAGTTGCCCTGAATATGACCAATATGCCAATGAAGTTTTAAGCAAACAAATGAATTCAGAAGTGTTGGCAGAATTGATGAAAATAGAAGCCAATAACGATTTTTCGAATCCAAGATATATGGAATTATTACTTCCGAATTTCTATGAAAAACACATTCTTCGTTTCCCTGCAAAAGATTGGCCAGAACCGGTAAATCGTTCGTTTGCTAAGATGAATCAGTCGCTTTATGTGACCATGCAAGGTCCTAGTGAATTTGGTATTTCAGGAAAATTAGAAAATTGGGATAGAAAAGCGGATTTGAAAAACGTAAAAATCCCAACCTTAGTAATCGGTGCAAAACACGATACGATGGATCCAAAACACATGGAAGAAATTTCAAAAATCTTACCAAATGGTTCGTATTTATTCTGTCCAAAAGGAAGTCACATGGCATTTTACGATGATCAAAAAACGTATTTTAACGGATTAATATCGTTTTTGAAAAAATAAACCAAAAGCAACTCTTAGTAGTTGCTTTTTTTGTATCTTAGTTTTTCTATTTGAAATTTTAGAATGGCAAACAAAGCGTTACTTTTTACTCCTGCTTTAACCCACGAAAAGTCATTAAAAACTTTGGTGGAAAATCGGACCATTTTTTCTTTAGACCATTGCGAATTGAATATTTTTGAAACCTATCAAAAATCCGATTTAGTTCCTTTGAAATTTAATGATTTGGTGGTTACGAGTATGTTGCGTGGAAAAAAAGTAATGCATTTATTTGAAGACCCAAGTTTTGAATATTTACCCGGCGAAACCGTAATTGTGCCTTCCAATGCCGAAATGAAAATCGATTTCCCAGAAGCTTCAAAAGACAATCCTACACAGTGTATTGCTTTGGCCATCGATAATCAGATTATTACGAATACATTGGATTTTTTAAACGAAAAATATCCAAAAGAAGGAAAAAGTAATTTGTGGAAATTAGACCACGAAAATTATTTCTTTTATAATAATGTTGAATTAGCAGGAACTATCAACAAGTTGATTAAAGAATGTATGGGCGATTCATTAACCAAAGACGCTCTTGCCGATTTAACGCTTCAAGAATTGATTATCCGAATCATTCAAACACAAACCACAAAACGTTTTGAAAGCGACACGTATATTGATAGCAATAGTCCAATTACACCAGCGATTGAATACATTAAAAGTAATATTCGAGAAACCATTAATTTGAAAGATTTGAGCGATAAAGCGTGTATGAGTACCACTTCATTTTATCGTTATTTCAAGAGAGAATTAGGTATGAGCCCAATCGAATTCATACTAAACGAAAAAATTAAATACGCAAAAAAACTATTGAGTAATCCTAATATTCAAGTCAACGAAGTTTCCTATGCCACAGGTTTTGAAGATTGCAATTACTTCATACGCTTATTTAAAAAATACGAAGGGGTTACACCAAAACAATATCAGTTGATGAATTATAATGGGTAATTTATGAATTTAAAAAATAGTATTCTAATAGCATTATTTACAACTTTATTAAGCTGTACAAAAGAAGATAAACTTACAGTATACCAAGAAAAGTCAAATGAACTAATTAACCAAATATTGGTTAATAATGAAAGTGAATGTAGTTGTATCATAGAACCTGATACTAACGAATCTACAATTCAAACATTATCAACAGACAATCCAAAAAGAAATTATAAAAAAATCATTTTAAATGAGTTAAATATCAATGATACTTTTCTAAAAAATTCAAATGAATTAAGCAAGTTTTATACTCTTGATGAATCCTTAAATAAGAACTACAAAATTTTGAAAAAAGAAGAATTATTTTCTCTTTTAAAAAAATATAAAGGTTTTGATAAATTAGACGAATTGACAAAAATTTGCCCAAAAGGTTGGTTTAGTTTTTCTCCCCCAATTTTCAATGAAACTTTTGACAAAGCAATTATTTCATATAGTTTCTATCCAGGTGGAAGTATGGATTTATATGAATTTAAAAATGGAAAATGGGAATTTGTTAAAATTATTGAAGGATGGATTGGCTAATCTATTCATTCAATCTGATTTCTTCCAAATTCTGAACTTCTTCTTCGGTAAATAATCTGTAATTTACTTTGAATGTTTTTCCGTAAGGGGTTTCTAATGAAAATCCGCCTGCTCCTATTCCATCGGTTACATCTAGTGTAAAATGTGCGTGTTTCCAATATTCAAACAAATCTTTGTCGACCCAAAATTCAAAACCTAGAATTTTTCCA
Organism: Flavobacterium cyclinae; assembly: GCF_021172145.1. Classification (NCBI taxonomy): domain Bacteria; kingdom Pseudomonadati; phylum Bacteroidota; class Flavobacteriia; order Flavobacteriales; family Flavobacteriaceae; genus Flavobacterium; species Flavobacterium cyclinae. The sequence continues at coordinate 1,267,556 of NZ_CP089095.1, read as the reverse complement.
ATACAAACATCGCCATAACGCAAATAAAATCCGCCTTTTTCAAAACATTGCGGTTGGGTTCCTTCGCAACAGCCACCAGCTTGATAAAACATCAAATCGCCAAACTTTTCAGAAAGCATGGTAATTAGTTCAAGTGCTTTTTCGGTAGCATCTAATCGTTTTATTTTTTCCATATTTTGAAAAATTACACAAAGTTTCACAAAGTTCAACACAAAGTAACACCAAGTTTTTTTTCCATTTACGTTAAATTCTATGCGCACTATGTAGAGTTAAACGCCTAAAAATTAACTCAAAGCATAACTATTGTGTCTATGTATTTTTAAAAAACAAACCCAGTATTACACTGGGTTCGTCTATCATCTACTAAAAGAAACCTAATTTGTTTTTGTTATAAGAAATCAACATGTTTTTAGTTTGACGGTAATGGTCTAACATCATTTTGTGATTTTCTCTACCAATTCCTGATTGTTTATAACCTCCAAATGGCGCTCCAGCTGGATAAGCATGATATTGGTTTACCCAAACACGACCCGCTTGAATAGCTCTTGGTACTTGATATAATTCATGTGCATCACGTGTCCAAACACCTGCTCCTAATCCGTACATGGTATCGTTAGCAATTTCTAAAGCTTCCTCTGTAGTTTTGAAAGTGGTAACCGCTAACACTGGACCGAAAATCTCTTCTTGGAAAATACGCATTTTGTTGTGTCCTTTGAATAACGTAGGTTGAATGTAATATCCTCCTTCTAAATCGCCACCTAAATGATTCACATCACCACCACATAACAATTCAGCACCTTCTTCTTTACCTAATTTAATGTACGAAAGAATTTTATCTTTTTGAATTTGAGAAGCTTGAGCTCCCATCATCACTGTTGGATCTAATGGATTTCCTGTTTTAATTGCTTTAACGCGTTCTAATACTCTTTCAATGAATTTATCATAAATCGATTCGTGGATTAACAATCTTGACGGACACGTACAAACTTCACCTTGATTTAAAGCAAAAAGAGCAACGCCTTCTAATGCTTTATCTAAAAATTCATCATCAGCATCCATAACTGATGGAAAGAAAATATTTGGTGATTTTCCACCTAATTCTAATGTAACTGGAATAATGTTTTCTGTAGCATATTGCATTACCATTCTACCTGTTGCTGTTGAACCTGTAAAGGCAGCTTTTGCAACTTTAGGATTGGTTACTAATGTTCTTCCTAACTCAGCACCAAATCCGTTAATAACATTCACTACACCTGCAGGAATTAAATCTCCAATTAGTTCCATTAATACCATAATCGAAATTGGTGTGCTTTCTGCAGGTTTTAACACAACACAATTACCCGCAGCTAAAGCTGGAGCCAATTTCCAAACGGCCATTAAAATTGGGAAGTTCCAAGGAATGATTTGAGCTATAACTCCTATTGGCTCATGAACAATGATAGAAACAGTGTCTTTATCTAATTCGGTAATCGAACCTTCTTCAGCACGAATTACACTAGCAAAATATCTAAAATGATCAATAGCTAACGGAATATCAGCTGCCATAGTTTCGCGAATAGCTTTACCGTTGTCTAAAGTTTCAACCGCAGCTATGTAATCCAAATTGGCTTCAATTCGATCTGCGATTTTGTTCAACATAATACTTCTCTCCGTAGCCGAAGTTTGACTGAATGTTTTGAAAGCTTCGTCAGCTGCATTTACTGCCATTTCAATGTCTAATTTTGCTGAATGTGCCGCTTTCGACATTAATTTTCCATCTACTGGAGATAATACTTCGAAATACTGTCCAGTTGAAGGAGCAGTCCATTTTCCGTTGATATAATTATCGTACTTTTCTTTTAATTGGGGTCTTTGAACTAAATTACTCATAATTTTGATTTTAGGTTTGTTTCTCAAAATTAGTTTCAATTCTTATTTTAGAATAGCACAATTATTTCATTTAATAGCACAAAATTGATATTAATAAAATTTTAACGTGTAAAAAATAAATATTTAAAATTTTTTAGAATCATTAATTATCAAATTATTAACAAAAACTAAAATATATTTTCGAAGGTTGAAATTCAAAATTTCTAAATTCTAATTTCAAAATTCTAATTTTATAAAGTATCTTTGCCGTTTTAAAAATCGATACAAAATGCGTATATCTTACAATTGGTTAAAACAGTTCATTAAAACCGATTTAAAATCTGAAGAAATTGCCGACATTCTTACCGATTTAGGTTTAGAAGTTGAAGGTGTAGATAAATATGAAAGTTTAAAAGGAGGTTTACAAGGAGTTGTTGTAGGACATGTACTTACTTGCGAAAAACATCCTGATGCTGATAAACTAAAAATCACAACGGTTGATTTAGGTGACGGAAATGCTCCTGTTCAAATTGTTTGTGGTGCTCCAAACGTAGCAGCGGGTCAAAAAGTTCCTGTGGCAACTATTGGTACCAAGTTATTTGACAAAGAAGGAAACGCATTCGAAATTAAAAAAGGGAAAATCCGAGGACAAGAAAGTCACGGAATGATTTGTGCTGAAGACGAATTAGGTCTTGGAGAAAGTCATGACGGAATTATGATTTTAAACGAAGATTTAAAACCAGGAACTTTAGCTTCAAAAGTATTCCAAATTGAAACAGACGAAGTATTCGAAATTGGTTTAACACCAAACCGTGCTGATGCTATGTCTCATATGGGTGTAGCTCGCGATTTACGTGCAGGATTGTTACAAAAAGGAACTACATCGGAATTGATTACGCCATCGGTAAGTAAATTTAAAGTAGAAAAACGTACTTTAAAAATCGATGTAAAAGTTGAAAACGACAAATTAGCTCCAAGATATTGTGGGGTAACTATTTCAGGAATTGAAGTAAAACCTTCTCCTTCATGGTTACAAAACCGTTTAAAAGCCATTGGATTAACTCCAAAAAATAACGTAGTTGACGTTACAAACTATGTTTTACATGAATTAGGACAACCTTTACACGCTTTTGATGCGGCTCAAATCAAGGGCAACAAAGTAATTGTAAAAACTGTTCCTGCAGGGACTAAATTTGTAACATTAGATGATATTGAACGTACGCTTCATGAAGAAGATTTAATGATTTGTAATGAAAATGGGCCAATGTGTATTGCAGGTGTTTTTGGAGGAAAATCTTCAGGAGTTTCTGAAAGTACACAAGCTATTTTCTTGGAAAGTGCTTATTTCAATCCGGTTTCGGTTAGAAAAACAGCAAAAAGACATACTTTAAGTACTGATGCTTCTTTCCGTTTTGAAAGAGGAATTGATCCAAGTATTACGGAATATGCTTTAAAACGTGCGGCTTTGTTAATTCAAGAAGTGGCAGGTGGTGAAATTACTTCGGATATTATTGATATTTATCCTAAAAAGATTGAAGATTTCAGCGTATTTATTCATTTCAACAAAGTGAATAAAATCATTGGAGAGGAAATTAAACCAGAAACGATTAAAAAGATTTTAGCTTCTTTAGATATTAAAGTAAATAGTATTACCGAAGCTGGTTTAGGATTAACTATTCCTTCTTATCGTGTTGATGTTACTCGCGAAATTGATGTTATTGAAGAAATTTTACGTGTTTACGGTTACAACAACATCAAAATTCCATCAAAAGTAAATGCTACAACTGCTTATTCTTCTAGAACAGAAGAGTTTAAAGTTCAAAATATTATTGCTAACCAATTGTGTTCGTTAGGATTTAACGAAATGATGGCAAATTCTTTAACTACGCCAGATTACGTTAAACTTTCTGATAATTTAAAAGAAGAATTCAATGTAATGATGTTAAATCCGTTAAGTAGCGATTTATCAGCAATGCGTCAATCGTTATTATTTTCTGGATTAGAAGCAGTTTCGTTCAATATCAATAGAAAAAGAAGCGATTTAAAATTCTTTGAATTTGGAAAAAGCTACCACAAATTACCAGGTGGTTATGAAGAAAATAAACATTTAACACTTTTAGTAACTGGAAGTCGTCAAAACGAAAGTTGGACAAATCCACAATCAAAATCTGACTTTTTCTTATTTAAAGGTTATATCAATACTGTTTTAAGTCGTTTTGGATTAGATAAAAAAGTAACGTCATTACCTTTTGAAAATGATGTATTTGCAGAAGGATTAGCATTAGCAGTTGGTAAAGAAATAATTGTAGAATTCGGAACAGTTAAAAAATCGGTTTTAAAACATTTCGACATCAAACAAGAAGTGTTATATGCTGATTTTGCTTGGGATAAAATTCAAAAATACGTATCAAACAAAATTAAATTTAGTGATATTCCTAAATATCCTGAAGTTCGTAGAGATTTAGCCTTATTATTAGACGAAAATGTAGCTTTTGAACAAATCTATACGATTGCAAAACAAACAGAAAAAGGCTTATTAAAAGACGTGAATTTGTTTGACGTTTATCAAGGAAAAAACTTACCAGAAGGAAAAAAATCCTACGCCATAAGTTTCATTTTACAAGATGATTCTAAAACGCTAACTGATACTCAAATTGATAAAATTATGAGTAAACTTCAAAGTAATTTTGAAAGTCAGTTGGGCGCGAGCTTGAGATAGTATTTAGTTTACAGTATCAGTTTACATAATAAAACGCTTGATTCAATTGAGTCAGGCTTTTTTGTTGCAAATTCTCCTCAAAATTCACTATTTTTACCACATGATAAAAGTAGTTTTAATAGGTTCAGGAAATGTGGCGCAGCACTTAATTCAGGTGTTGTTACAAAGTAAAGAAGTTGATTTGGTACAAGCATTTGCTCGTAACCCAAGTCATTTATCGCATTTGCTTGCTGAGGAAAAAATTACTGCTGATTATCAAAAAATTACAGAAGCCGATTTGTACATAATTTCGGTTTCAGATAATGCTATTGCGGAAGTTTCTGCTAAATTGCCGTTTGAAAATCGTTTGGTGGTGCATACTTCGGGTTCGTCTAATATCTCGGTTTTAAATGAGAAGAATCGTAAAGGTGTTTTTTATCCATTGCAAACCTTCACTAAAGGTAAGGATATCGACTTCACTCCTATTCCTATTTGTTTAGAAGCGGAAAATGAATCCGATTATGAACTATTAGAAAAATTAGGCAATTGCATTTCGCAAAAAGTGGTTCACATTTCTTCGGAACAACGTAAAAGTTTGCACGTGGCCGCTGTTTTTGTTTGTAATTTTGTGAATCATTTGTATGAAATTGGAAATGAAATTTGCGAAGAAAACAATGTGCCTTTTGAGGTTTTACATCCGTTAATTCAGGAAACGGCTCATAAAATAACAGAACTTTCACCAAGAGAAGCACAAACAGGTCCAGCATTACGAAACGATACCAAAACCATTGAAAAACATATAGATTTTATAGAAAATCCAGAATATAAAAACCTTTATCAATTACTTACACAATCGATACAACATGTCAAAAAGTTATAAAGAAATCATGAACCAAATCACCACTTTCATCTTCGATGTAGATGGAGTGTTAACCGATGGAAGTATTCACATAACACCAACAGGTGAAATGCTTCGTAATATGAACATTAGAGATGGCTATGCGATGAAAGCCGCTGTAGAAAATGGTTATACGGTTTGTATTATTTCGGGTGGAAGTAATGAAGGGGTTCGCGTTCGTTTGCGAAATTTAGGAATTACTGATATTCACTTAGGCGTACCTAATAAAGTAGAAACCTTCAAAGAATTTACAGATATATACAATATCCAACCTGAAAATGTGTTATACATGGGAGATGATATTCCAGATTATCATGTAATGCAATTAGTAGGTTTACCAACGTGTCCGCAAAACGCAGTGCCAGAAATCAAAGGAATTTCGAAATATGTATCCCATGTAGAAGGTGGAAAAGGTGCCGTTCGTGATGTAATTGAACAAGTAATGAAAGTACAAGGCAAATGGATGGAACATTTTGATGCCAAGTTTGATTAAAAGTTTGTTTTAACGCAAAGGGCGCAAAGATTTTACGCAAAGCACGCCAAAATAACTCTTTTAGCTTTGTGTATAAACCTGAAATAAAAAATTAAAACATTTGAGTCATTGAAGTAAAACTTAAGCTATATTTCACTTCAATAAAAGTTCATAAGAGATTTAATCCGTGTTCTAAAAAACTTGAAACCTGAAACCTGAAACAAAAAAACAATCATGAAATACTTAAAACTAATTCGATACCAAAATTTACTAATGCTTGCTTTTATGCAATTGGTATTTCGTTTTTTATTTTTAAAAGAATCTAATATTTATTTAGCACTAACGGATTTTAACTACATATTGTTAATCATTTCAACTGTTTGTATTGCAGCTGGTGGATATGTCATCAATAATATAATGGATCAAGATACTGACGAAATTGCGAAACCTCAAAACCGTGTTGTAGGTGTCTCCATTTCTGAAGCAACTGCCTATAATTGGTATATTGGGTTAACAATTGTGGGTGTTGGAATTGGGTTTTATCTGTCTAATGTGATTTACAAACCTACATTTGCTTCCCTATTTATTTTAGTAGCCACATTACTTTATGTTTACGCTACTAACTTGAAACAAATTCCGGTTGTAGGTAATATAGTTGTGGCTTTATTACTTTCGATAAGCATCATCATTATAGCATTATTTGATGTATTTCCAGCTACTTATGATGCTAATAGAAGTAGAATGAGCGAAATATTTAGCATCATAATTGATTATGCCGTTTTTGCCTTTCTTATCAATTTTATTCGTGAAATTGTAAAAGATATGGAAGATATGGATGGTGACTATCAAACCGGAATCAATACGCTTCCTATTGCAATAGGTATTAAAAAAACAAAAATCATTGTTGGAATTATAACTGCAATTTCCATTGGTATATTAGCCTACTATGTAAAAGTTAACTTATTTGAACTTGATTTTGTTATTTATTACGCATTACTTTTAATTATTGGCCCCTTATTATATTTTGGAGTTAAATTACTTAATGCATCAAATAAAAAAGAGTTTCATCATTTAAGTTTGGTATTAAAAATAGTCTTGTTCTTCGGCATTATTTCAATAGCTGTAATTGTTTTCAATTTAAAACATGCTTAAAGAAAAATTAAATAAAATCAATATCATTTTAGCTTCCGGTTCGCCAAGAAGACAACAGTTTTTTAAGGAAATGGATTTGCATTATTCCATTCGTCTTAAAGAAATTGAAGAAATCTATCCCGAACATTTACAAGCGGAGGAAATCACCAATTTCTTAGCCAAATTAAAAGCCAGTGCTTTTGAAAATGAATTGGAAGAAAATGATATTTTAGTGACAAGTGATACTATTGTTTGGTTGAATGGAAAAGCTTTAGGCAAACCAAAAGATTATGATGATGCTTTTCAAATGTTGCAACAATTAGCGAATCAAACGCATGAAGTTATAACATCTGTTTGTTTGAAATCAATTGATAAAACAGAAGTTTTTCACTGTGTGACCAAAGTAACTTTTAGTAATTTATCGGATGAAGCCATTCGTTATTATTTAGAACATTACAAGCCCTTTGACAAAGCAGGAAGTTACGGAATTCAAGATTGGATTGGTTTAGTAGGAATATCAAAAATTGAAGGATCGTATACCAATGTCGTAGGTTTACCAACCGAAATGTTATTTCAAAAATTAATGAATTATGCTGAAATTTATTGATAATCCTTATTTACACGAAGAAATAGGAACACTTGTCGTAATCCTAGTATATCTTATTTTACGATTTAGTATCGTAAAGGTTGTGAATCGATTTGCAAGATTGAATGAAGTTTTAGAACATCGTACCAACTTGATTATCAAATACATTAATTTACTTCTAGGTATTTTAGCTTTGACCTCTATAACCATTATTTGGGGGGTTAAAAAAGACCAAATTTTATTATTTATTTCGTCTGTATTTGCTGTTGTAGGGGTAGCTTCGTTTGCCCAATGGTCAATTTTAAGCAACATAACGGCCGGAATTATTATCTTTTTCTCCTATCCTTTTAAAATTGGTGATAAAATAAAAATTCACGATAAAGAATATCCAGTTGAAGGAGAAATCGAAGATATCAAAGCATTTTACATTATTTTAAAAACAAATGGTGGTGAAATTATTACCTATCCTAACAACCTTTTAATGCAAAAAGGGATATCGATTGTAAATCAACCAATTGAAGAAAAAGAATTTTTTGATTAGACCAACTTATAAAAAACTGTTAAAAAGGAAGCGAATAAAACTTCCTTTTTTTTATTTCCTTATTTTTGAAACAAAACCTTTGCAATGAAACGAAGCATTACTTCATTATTTATATTTTTTATCTCAATAGCAGCAATTGCTCAAGCGCCTCAAAAACTGAATTCAGTTGAAATTTATGAACAACTTCAAAAACTGAATTTTTTAGGAAAAGTATTGTATGTTGCGGCTCATCCTGATGATGAAAACACCAAGCTTATCACCTATTTTTCAAATCATTATCACGCGCAAACTGCGTATTTGTCTTTAACTCGTGGTGATGGTGGACAAAATTTAATTGGGACCGAATTAAGAGAGAAATTGGGTGCCATAAGAACGCAAGAACTTTTAGCTGCCAGAAGAATTGATGGTGGCGAACAGTATTTTACCCGAGCTAATGACTTTGGGTTTTCAAAAGAACCAAATGAAACTTTTTCGATTTGGAACAAAAATGAAGTCATGGAAGATGTAATCCAAGTAATTGAAACGTTTCGACCTGATATTGTCATAAATCGTTTTGCACATAATACGCCAGGAACTACACACGGGCACCACACGGCTTCGGCTATGTTGAGTTTGGATGCATATGATTTGGTATACAACAAACCTAAACGCATTTTTTTCAACACATCATGGTGGTTTTATGGTAGCCAGGAAGCGTTTGATGCTGCCGATAAATCGAAATTATTAGCCATAAATTCCAATGTTTTTTATCCGCTAAAAGGGAAAAGTAATAATGAAATCGCTGCTTTAAGTCGAAGCCAACACAAATGTCAAGGTTTTGGAACTTTGGGAACTCGTGGCAATGAAACCGAATATTTAGAATTACTAAAAGGAGATTTACCAAGCAATACGAATCTTTTTGAAGGAATCGATACCTCATGGAATCGAGTAAATGGCGGAAATGAAATTGGTAAAATTTTGTATGAAATCGAAAAGAATTTCAATTTTGGAAATCCTTCCGTTCATATTCCGAATTTGATTAAAGCGTATGATTTGATTCAAAAATTAGAAGATACACATTGGAAAGAAATCAAATCGAAACAAATCATTAAAATCATTGAATCATGTAGTGGTTTGTTTATGGAAGCGGTTGCGGACACAGAAACGATTACGAAAGACAGTAAATTTAATCTTCAATTAGAAGTAATTAATCGAAGTCAATCGAATGTAAAATTAATTTCGGTTAACGCATTGAATATTAAGAGTGAAACTCAAAATAAACCTTTGAAAAACAACGAAAAAGTAAGTTTTCAGTTCAAAGATGTTGTTGTTGGAAATGCCGTTGATTATTCGAACTTATTTTGGTTAAAAGAACAACAAACCGAAGGAATGTATCAAGTTTCGGATAAATCTATTCGTATTTTACCTGAAATATCCTCATCATTTCCTGTAATTTTTACTTTGGAAATTGAAGGAAAAACCATCGAATTTGTAAAGAATATTTGCTATAAATTCAATAATCCAGATGACGGTGAAACCTATGTTCCTTTCACGATTTTACCTGAATTTACGTCTTCCATTGAGCCAAAAGTTGTTATTATTAACGCTACGCAACCAAAAGAAATTACAGTCAAAGTAAAAGCGCATAAAGCTAATGCTTCAGGAAAATTGTCGTTAGTAATTCCACAAGATTGGAAAATTGAACCAAAAGAAATTCCGTTTACAATAGCAGCAAAAAATGAAGAACGTAATTTTACTTTTAAAGTATATCCAACTAAGCCTGAAGTTACTTCAAAATTAGTAGCCCAAATTACGACTTCAAATGGAATATTAGATAAAGAATTAGTTACGATTCAATATTCACACATTCCAAAACAAACCATTTTAGTGACTTCTGAATCTAAAGTGGTGAAATTAGATATTGCTACAAAAGGTAAAAATATTGGTTATATTATGGGGGCTGGAGACGAAGTGAATAAAAATTTAGAGAACTTAGGTTTCCAAGTTACCAATTTGAATCCGAACGATATTACAACAGAGAATTTAAAATCTTTTGATGCTATAATTCTAGGAATTCGCGCTTTTAATGTGGTGGACGAATTGAAATTTAAAAATAAAATATTGTTTGATTATGTGGCTAATGGTGGAAATGTTATCGTACAATACAACACAACAAACAACCTGATTACCAAAGAAATAGCACCTTATCAATTAAAAATTTCAAGAGATCGCGTTACTGATGAAAATGCAAAAGTTACTTTCTTGGCACCGAATCATAAAGTATTAAATCAACCTAACAAAATTTCGGAAAAAGATTTTACAGGTTGGGTTCAAGAGCAAGGATTGTATTATCCAAACGAATGGAGTTCAGAATTTATTCCTATTTTAGCCTCTAATGACGAAGGTGAAACGCCTAAAAAAGGTGGATTATTAATCGCCAAACACGGAAAAGGAAATTATATTTACACCGGATTGAGTTTCTTTAGAGAACTTCCTGAAGGCGTGAGTGGCGCTTATAGATTATTGGCTAATTTAATTGCTTTGGATAAATGATGGAAGATGGATGAAGGAAGATGGATGAATGATACATAATTTGATTTTTAACAAGATAATTAACTTGAAACTAAAAATTCATGGAAGAAAAACACCGTTGGAAAAAAAGTTATAGCATTGTACTGATATTAAATGCTATCTACATTTTAATATTCTACTTAATAATGGAAATTTATACGTAATATGGAAATATTAGATTGGATAGTATTATCAATAACCTTATCGTTTATCGTTATTTATGGAATCCTAAAAACAAAAGGAAGTGCCAATGTAAAAGACTATTTATTAGATAACAACGAAACCCCATGGTTTACGGTTGGAGTTTCAGTTATGGCTACTCAAGCTAGTGCTATTACTTTTTTATCAACACCAGGACAAGCCTATCATGACGGAATGGGATTTGTACAATTCTATTTTGGATTGCCTTTAGCTATGATTGTTATTGCCTATACTTTTATTCCTATTTATCATCGATTAAAAGTATATACCGCTTACGAATATTTAGAACAACGATTCAACATCGAAACCCGGACTTTAGCGGCTGTTTTATTTTTAATACAAAGAGGATTAGGTACCGGAATTACTATTTATGCACCATCGATTATTTTATCGGCATTATTGGGTTGGAACCTAAATATGTTGAATATTATCATTGGAATTTTAGTGATCGTTTACACCGTAACTGGTGGAACTAAAGCAGTAAACGTAACCCAAAAGCAACAAATGTTCGTCATTATGTCGGGAATGTTTATTATTTTCTTCTACATATTAACGAATTTGCCTCACGAAGTTGATTTCTCCAATGTTCTTCATATAGCGGGTGCCAATGGAAAAATGGATATTTTAGATTTCTCTTATAATCCAGAAACACGTTATACTTTTTGGAGTGGTATTACCGGTGGATTCTTTTTAATGCTCTCTTATTTTGGTACAGATCAATCGCAAGTGGGAAGATATTTATCTGGAAAATCGGTAAAAGAAAGCCAAATGGGATTAATCATGAATGGATTATTAAAAGTTCCTATGCAATTCTTTATTCTTTTAACTGGTGTTTTGGTATTTGTTTTCTTTCAATTTAACGATGCCCCATTGCACTTTAACCCTACCAATGTTGAAAAAGTAAAAACTTCAAAATACAAAGCCGATTACGAAAACTTAGAAGAAAAGTTATCCCAAATTAACACCGATAAAAAGATTGTAAATCAAATTTATATTGAGCAATTAAAACATAATGAATTTGATAATCCCATCTTAAAAAAGCAAATGGTAGCGCTTTCATTGAAAGAGAAAGATTTAAGAGAAAAAGCTAAAGTGGTTATTTCTAAAGTTGATGAAAAAACGGAAACCAATGACAAAGATTATGTATTTCTATACTTTATCTTAAATTATTTACCAAAAGGCCTTTTAGGATTGTTATTAGCGGTTATTTTCAGTGCTGCGATGTCTTCTAGTGCCTCAGGATTAAATTCGCTTGGAGCCACTTCTGCTATTGATATTTACAAAAGAAACGTTAGCAGTAAATCCGACAAACATTATGTAGTAGCTACTCAGTATTTCACTGTTTTTTGGGGAGTTGTAGCAATTGGATTTGCTTGTATAAGTTCGTTATTTGAGAATTTAATTCAATTGGTAAACATCATTGGTTCTATTTTCTATGGAACAGTATTAGGTATTTTCTTGATTGGTTTTTATATCAAATACATCAAAGGAAAAGCCGCTTTTATTGGAGCCTGTATTAGTCAATTAACTATATTTTACATTTTCTATTTAGATGTAGTAAGTTATTTATGGCTGAATTTCATTGGAGCTATACTTACTATTGGATTATCATTTTTATTACAAAAAGTAATCTATAAATCAGAATAATAAAAAAGAGTGATAAAGCATAAAACTCCATCACTCTTCTACCCTATTAACTAAAATATTTAATGACAATTGGCTTCGGGTTGCACAAATAAACTCATATTACTTGGTGATAAATATGGAATATCTAACCCTAAACCTCTTATTATAAATAACATTCCAATTATAACCGCTACTAACGGTATTGCTTTTTGAATCGTTCCTCTGAATGAGAAAGAAAGTAAATTAGAAACATAAACCACAGCAGCAAGCATTGGTATAGTTCCTATTCCGAATAAAATCATATACAAAACACTTAATGAAATACTTTGCATAGCAATTGCTCCAAAAAGCGCTACATAAACCATTCCGCAAGGTAAAAAACCATTCAATAATCCAATTGTGAATAACGATTTATAGCTTTTGTTTTTAAACTGTTGGCCTAAACTCGATTTTACTTTTGTAATGATTCTATAAATTGGTTTTGAAAAATTGTACTTGGCAAATACTCGTTCTGGAATTATCGCTACCATAATCATTAAAATCCCAACGATTATAGAAAGTTGTTGTTGCATTCCGGCTAAATAGAAAGTTCTTCCTAAAAGTCCAAAAATTAAACCTAATGTACCATAAGCTGTTAGTTTTCCTATATGATACGTAATTATCTGAGTTACTTTTTTAGCTTCATTGCTTCTATCTACTGGTAACATCATAGCAATTGGACCGCACATTCCTATGCAGTGAAAACTACTAATTAAACCAAATATAAAAGCCGAATATAACATAAACTTCAAATTCCAAATTCAAAAGAAAGAAATTATTCCATTCTAAACGAATTTTTGTTCAAATATTTCACTCCGTCGTATTCCCAATCAATAGAAATGTCCCAAAGACCGCCAGCAAAATTACTTTTAGGTATGAGCAAATGTGGACTAGATAATGAAATCGGAATTTCAAAATCTAATTTCTGACTTGACGGTCTGTATAAGGACACTTTTCCATTTATTTTTGAATAATCAAAATCAGCTGGAAATTGAATTTTCATTCCTTCCGCAGTTTTTTCGATTGTTACTTTATTGATTAATGCATTTGCATTTTCTTGTTTTTCAATATCGCCTTGAACTAATGCTTCTTTTTTGTAATAATCCTCTACTACTAGTTCATGATCATATTTATCGTTAGATTGCACTTTAAAAACGTATGACAAAATAAATGTCATAAAAAGAGCAAAAGCAATAACAATTCCGGTTCCCCAATTAAATTTCATATGTTTAAATTTTATTTATCATTGGTAACATATGGTATCGCCTTTTAAATTATTGGTGTTTGCTTACGCAATTTTTTAGTGGCGATTTCATAGCTGTATTTTTTTAATTAAAGTTTCTTGGTCCTTGGAAATTAGTTGATGTTTCTTCAATCAATTTATCTCCATTATATAATTCCAATTTTAAATGAACTTTTTCTTCTTGTAATGAGTTTTCTGGAATATCAATATATAATGTTCCGCTTACTAAACCTTGTTTTGGCACCTTAATTACTGGACTTCCCACTAATTTTATTTCTCCTTTGTAATTGACAATTTTAACCGTTACTTGGTCAAATTCCTGTTCAGTTTTATTGACAATTTTATACGTATAGAAGTTACGAATGTTTTCTCCGTTGTGTTGGAACAATTGCCCTGACATTGGTAAGAAATTGGCTTCTACATCATTTCGTAAGAACAACATTCCGATTAAAACGCCTACTAACAAAGTTAAAACGGCGATGTAACCTTTCATTCGAAGTGTTAACTTGAACTTTTCTTTCTTAACGATTTCATCTTCACTTGCATAGCGGATTAATCCTTTTGGTAATCCTACTTTCTCCATAACGGTATCACATTCATCGATACAAGCGGTACAGTTGATACATTCTAACTGAGTTCCGTTTCGAATATCAATTCCTGTTGGACAAACTACCACACATTGGTTACAATCGATACAATCTCCATGACCTAATGCGGTTCTATCTTCACCGTTTCTCCATTTTTTTCTTCCGTTTGTGCCTTCTCCTCTTACATGGTCATAGGTTACATTAATTGATTTATTGTCTAATAAAACACCTTGCATTCTTCCGTAAGGACAAGCAATAATACATACTTGTTCTCTAAACCATGCAAATACGAAATAGAAAACTCCAGTAAAAATCAATAGAGCAATTAATGTACTTAAGTTATTAGAAGGACCTTCGGTTATCATCTTGATAAGTTCATCGCTGCTAATCAAATACGCTAGGAAAACATTGGCAATGAAGAATGAAAAAATAAAAAAGATAGTCCATTTAGTTACTCTTTTTCTTATTTTTTCAGCATCCCATTTTTGTCTTTCTAATCGCATTTGAGCTCCTCTGTCTCCATCAATCCAATATTCGATACGTCTAAAAACCATTTCCATAAAAATAGTTTGAGGACAAAACCAACCACAAAAAATACGTCCAAATGCAACTGTAAATAAGGTTAGCCCCACTACTCCAACAATCATTGAAATTACAAACAAATGAAAATCCTGTGGCCAAAATGCAAATCCGAAAATACTAAAACGTCTTTCCAGTACATTAAACATTAAGAACTGATTTCCTCCTACCTTGACAAATGGAGAGGCAATTAAAAAAACCAAAAGAAAATAGCTTACTAATTTTCTCTTATCATAAAAAGGGCCAGAAGGTTTTTTAGGATAAATAAAATTTCTTTTCCCTTCTGCACTTATTGTTGCAATGGTATCTCTAAAACTTTCGTCATTTAAATTTGACATAATTCTGCAATTTTTAGTTTAAAAAAGGTTTTGAGAATTTCCCAAAACCTTTTTTACATTTTATTTTTCTGCTGGTGCTTCTACTTTTGTAGAATCTACAACTGCTTCAGCAGCTGGTGCTGTTTCTACAGGTTCAACCCATAGTTCCCCTTCTGCTGGTTTTCCTCCTTGTGGATTTGTACCTTGTAATGTTAAAATATAACTTGCTACACTTTGAATATCTTTAGAAGATAAATTAGATTTCCAAGCTACCATTGAAGGATTGTTTTTACTACCTTCAGATATTAATTTGAAAATATTTTTAATACCTCCACCATTAATCCAATGTTTATCGGTTAAGTTTGGTCCTACTAAACCTCCACCATCTGCTTTATGACAAGCTGCACAAGCATTCGTAAAGATTTCTTTCCCTTTTGCTAAACTTGTAGCATCAGTTACAGCAACTACTGTTTCATAACTTACTTCATCAGCAGGATCTTTAGGTAATTTTGATTTTTCTAATTCTGCTAATTCAACTTCTTTATTAAATTCTTCTGCTTGATTATAATCTCCTACAATGTGGAAACGAACTAAATAAACAGCTGCAAAAATAATTGTAACATAAAATAAATACACCCACCATGGCGGCAATACATTGTCTAACTCTTTGATACCATCGTAGTCATGGTCTAACATAATTTCACCTTCACTCTCCATTTCTTTTGAGCGAGTTAATTTGCTAACAATATTTTGGTACCATTTGCTTTCGGTAAAAGAAACAGATTGTGCTTCTGCTAATTGCTTCTTTTGCTCATCTGTTAATAAATGATAGGTTACTTTATCAACTGCATCTACTACAATTTCAATTGCAATTAATAAAAATAGAAACACTCCTAAAAATAAAGCAACCATAGGGAACTTTATAAAAGCTGGCCTGTCTCCTGAATCGATAAAATATTCCAAAGCTGCAAATACTACTGCAAACAGTAATGGAACTCTTACGTATGATGGAATTAATTTTTTCATTTGTTGAAAATTTTGATGTTATGAGAATCTAAACAACCATGTTACTAACCAAAATAACACGAAAACATGGTTGTAATAGTTTCTCGCTAGTTATAATTATGACTATTCGTCGTTCAAAGGCATTTCACTAATTTCTTTAATTTTATCTTTACTATAGGTAAATGCCCAAAGTGTGAACAATACAAATGCAGTAAAGAAAATTGTCAAAGAAATGATTGGATAAATATCTACTCCAGTAATAGTTTCTAAATTATGTTTAATAAACTTTAGCATAACTTTTATTTTTTAACTTGAGTATCAGTACCTAATCTTTGTAAGTAAGCAATTAAAGCTACAATTTCTCTATCTTTTAATGGAGAAGCTGTTTCATTTCCAAATGATTTCTTAATTTCTGGATTAGCTAATAAATTAGTTTCAATTTTAGTAGCTTGTACTTCCATATTTTTAAGAGCATTATTAATATCATCTTCAGTATAAGGAACTCCTAATTTTACCATAGTTCTCATTTTATCCTGAATAGTAGAATTATCTAACTCATTTTTGATTAACCATTGGTATCTTGGCATAATTGATTTCTCATTTAAACCTTGAGGATCATACATATGGTTAAAATGCCATACATCATCTCTACCTCCGTTAAATGGTTTTCCTTTAACACCTTCTCTTGCTAAATCTGGTCCTGTACGTTTAGAACCCCATAAGAATGGATGATCGTAAACAAATTCACCTGCTTTAGAATAATCTCCATAACGCTCAACTTCTGAACGGAACGGACGAATCATTTGTGAGTGACATCCCACACATCCTTCACGGATATATAAATCTCTACCTTGTAACTCTAATGGTGTATATGGTTTTACTGATGAAATTACAGGAATATTAGATTTTACTAAAATAGTTGGTAAAATTTGAATTAAACCTCCAATTAAAATTGCAACCGTAGTTAAAATCATGAATTGAACTGGTTTTCTTTCTAACCAAGAGTGTAATTTTTCACCTTTTAAACGGTTAGGAGAAATTACAGCTAAAGCTGGTGCTTCTGCTAATTCATTTTCTACTGGAGAACCTTGTCTTACTGTTCTAATTACATTGTAAACTAATACAATTACCCCAACTAAATACAATGTTCCACCTACAGCACGCATCCAATACATTGGCATTAATTCCGTTACTGTTTCAAGGAAGTTACCATATTGTAAAGCGCCTCCATCTGGTTTGAATTGTTTCCACATTGAAGCTTGAGTAAATCCTGCCACATACATTGGAAGTGCATATAAAATAATACCTAAAGTACCAATCCAGAAATGGAAATTCGCTAATTTATCAGAGAATAATTTTGTTTTTGTCATTCTTGGGATTAACCAATAAATCATACCGAATGATAAGAAACCATTCCAAGCTAAAGCTCCAACGTGAACGTGAGCAATAATCCAGTCTGTAAAGTGGGCAATAGCATTAACGTTTTTCAATGATAACATTGGACCTTCAAAAGTAGCCATACCGTAACCAGTAATTGCCACTACGAAGAATTTCAATACTGCATCTGTACGAACTTTATCCCAAACTCCTCTTAAAGTTAATAAACCATTAATCATACCTCCCCAAGATGGTGCAATCAACATTACAGAGAACACAACTCCTAAATTTTGAGCCCAATCTGGTAAAGCAGAATATAATAAGTGGTGAGGCCCAGCCCAAATGTAAATGAAAATCAACGACCAGAAGTGAATAATTGATAATCGATAAGAATATACTGGACGATTAGCAACTTTTGGCACAAAGTAATACATCATACCTAAGAATGGAGTGGTTAAGAAGAATGCCACCGCATTGTGTCCGTACCACCATTGAACTAACGCATCTTGAACACCCGCATAAACCGAGTATGATTTCATACCTGATAATGAAACTGGTAATTCTAAACTGTTAAAAATATGAAGTACAGCAACCGTTACAAACGTTGCGATGTAAAACCAAATAGCAACATAAATATGACGCTCTCTTCTTTTAATAATAGTTCCAATCATGTTGATACCAAACACTACCCAAATAAGTGCAATTGCAATGTCAATTGGCCACTCTAATTCAGCATATTCTTTAGAAGTAGAATATCCTAATGGTAATGTTATAGCTGCAGCAACAATAATTAATTGCCAACCCCAAAAGTGAACTTTACTTAAAAAGTCACTCAACATTCTAGTCTTTAATAAACGTTGCATTGAGTAATAAACTCCTGCAAACATGGCGTTACCAACGAAGGCAAAGATTACCGCATTGGTGTGTAAAGGTCTTAAGCGTCCAAAACTTAAAAACGAAATGCCGCTGGTTAAGTTTGGAAACAAAAATAGGAAAGCTAAAATAAGCCCCACCAACATCCCCACTACACCAAAGACTATACTAGCGTAGAGGAAATTCCTTACAATTTTGTTGTCGTAATAAAATTGTTGCTTCTCCATAATTAGATTGATTTTTGTTTTTCTGTTTGTATTAATTTGTTAGGATTTTCTTTTTTCACTACTTCATCATCAAATAACATTCTTACCGATGGTGTATAATCGTCATCATACTGACCACTTTTAACTGCTTTAATGAAAGCAATCAAAAATACTACGGCAACTATTATACTGATAGTGATTAATAAATAAATGACACTCATACCTTAAATTGTGTTAACAAAGTTACTTCCACTCGTTTTTATAAAACATGACTTTTATCATGTATTAAAATTTTCTTAAATAATTACTTTTTGTTGGCAAATATATTGGTCATTATAGTTACAAAACTTACTATAGTTATCGTACTCAATGGCATTATTATAGCCGCTACAATTGGATCTAATTGTCCTGTTATTGCATAACTTAATCCTACAATATTATAAAGTAACGAAAGACCAAAACTCATGTAAATGGTTTTCATAGCATTTTTAGAGTAGCGCATAAAAAAGGCAATTTTATCAAACTGTGAAGCATCTAAAATCCCATCACAAGCTGGAGAAAATACATTTACGTTTTCTGAAATAGACAATCCTAAATTACTTTGCGCTAAAGCTCCAGCATCATTTAAACCATCGCCAACCATCATTACATTTTTGCCTTCTTTTTGCAATTGTTCAATGTATTGTAACTTTTGTTCTGGTTTTTGATTGAAAACTAAGGTCGTTTTTGCTGGTAACATTTTTTCTAAAATTCTTCTTTCGCCATCATTATCGCCTGATAAAACCACCAAATTGTAATGTTTATTCAAATCAGTAAACAATTCTTCTAATCCTTTTCTATATTGATTATTAAACACATAACTTCCTTTATAAACGCCATTGATTTCCACATGTACTTTCGTTTTCTTATGTGTATTTTCGGTCATGGTTTTTAGGAATTGTGACGAACCTAATTTTATTGTATTTCCTTCGATTTCAGCGAAAATTCCTTTTCCAATAATTTCCTCAAAGCTTGAAGTTTCTACTTTTTCTTGATTCGGAATAAAATCGTATAATCTTCTACTTAATGGATGATTTGAACCGCGTAAAACGTTTTTCAATAGTCTTAATTCGGAAACATTTAGTTCGGTTCCTTCGTAAGTAATGGCGGTTTTTTTATTGGTTGTAATCGTTCCTGTTTTATCGAAAACGATAGTATCTACTTTGGCTAATTGTTCGACTACCAACGCATTTTTCAAGTATAATTTTCGATTACCTAATATTCGTAACACATTTCCTAATGTAAACGGAGCCGTTAATGCCAAGGCACAAGGGCAAGCCACAATTAATATCGCCGTGAAAACATTAAAAGCAGTAGTTACATCAATAAAAATCCAATACACAAAAGAAAAGACTGCTAATAGTAATAAAACAGGTGTAAAATAGCGACTAATTTTATCAGTAATAGTCTTGTGCTGTTGTTCTACGCGTTTTTGGAAAACATCGTTGCTCCATAATTGGGTTAAGTAACTTTGGGAAACTGAAAATAACACTTCCATTTCGATGACTTTTCCCATTTGTTTTCCACCTGCGAAAACTTTATCACCTGATTTTTTCTCGATTGGAACGGCTTCACCTGTAACAAAGCTATAATCTATAGAAGCTTTTTCAGAAATTAATATCCCATCAACCGGAATTAATTCTTGATTTCGAATTAAAAGCCTATCCCCTTTTTGAATATCATATACTTGAACCGATTCTTCTTCTCCGTTTGGCAACACTTTTGTAATTGCAATTGGGAAATACGATTTATAATCGCGCTCAAATGATAGGAAATCGTAGGTTTTTTGTTGGAACAATTTTCCTAATAGCATAAAGAATATCAATCCTGCCATACTATCAAAGAAACCTTGACCGTAATCGAAAAAAATATCCACCGTACTTCTTACGAACATCACTACAATTCCTAAAGCAATCGGAATATCAATATTCAACAAGCCTGATTTCATACTTTTCCAAGCCGAAACATAATAACCCGAAGCGGAATAAATAAAGGTAGGAAGCGATAATCCGAAAATCAACCAACGGAAAAATCCGCGGTATTGGTCAATCCAATATTCTTCTACTTCAAAATATTCGGGAAACGAAAGCAACATGATATTTCCAAAACAGAAAAACGCTACTCCAATTTTATAGATTAAAGTGCGATCGATTTTTTTCTTGCCTTCATCAAAATTTTCTAACGAAATATAAGGTTCGTAACCTATTGAACTCAATAAGTACACGATATCTTTTAAAGAAGTCTGTTCAGGATTGAACGTAACTCGGACTTTCTTTTCGCCAAAATTAACTTGCGAAGCACTTATTCCTGATTGAAGCTTTTGTAGATTTTCCAGAATCCAAATACACGAACTACAGTGTATATGAGGAATGTAGAGTGAAACAATATGTGTTGTACGCTCTTGGAATTCCAGTAATTTAGTACTAATTTCTTCATTGTCTAAAAAGTCATATTTACCCTGAATGTCTTGTGGAGTGGCTCCGGGTGAAGCCTGAAAGTCGTAATAACACGTTAAATCGTTTTGACTAAAAATCTCGTAAACGGTTTTACAACCATTGCAACAAAACTTCTTTTCATCGAATACAATTTCGTCTTTTTTTATAATTTCATTACCACAATGGAAACAATTTTCTGTGTCCATAGATTTGCTCATTTTACCTGAAACAAAATTGGTAATTGTATGCATAAAAAAATATGATAATTGTCATGCTTTTTTTATATTTGTAGAAGAATTTTAAACATTACTTAAGATGGGTAAATGTGAGCAATGCATTGTGAGGCAATTTAGTTCGTTAAAGGCTTTAAATAAAGACGAACTATTAAGAATGGCCGAGTGTAAAACTTCTTACACAATTAAAAAAGGAGAACCTATATTTGAAGAGGGTGAAGTGATTAATGGAATTTATTGTGTTAAAGAAGGCGTTAGTAAATTATCCAAACTAAGTGAAAACGGTAAAGACCAAATCGTAAAATTAGTAAAACCGGGTGAATTATTAGGACAACGTTCTATGATTAGTGATGAGCCTGCCAATTTAAGTGCAGTAGCTTTAGAAGATATGGAAGTTTGTTTTATTCCTAAAAGCGAAGTGATGCAATTTTTTACTCAGAACAATCAGTTTTCTATGAACGTAATGCGAACTATTTGTGATGATTTAAAAGGAGCCGATGACCACATGGTAAACATGGCCCAAAAAAATGTAAAACAACGCTTAGCCGAAACGCTTATCTACTTAGAAGAAACATTTGGTAAAAACGAAGATGGTACTCTGCGCATTCAATTATCTAGAGAAGAATTAGCGGGAATGATTGGTACTGCTACTGAAAGTTGTATCCGATTGTTATCCGAATTAAACAAATCCGATTACATAGAGTTGATTGGAAAGAAAATAAAACTTTTAGATAAGAATAAATTAAAACGCTTAACATAAATGAATCCGCTGGAAAGCGGATTTTTTGTTTGATAAAAAACCATTATTAATATTATAAAATGCATAAAAATCGATTTATTGAAAAATTTGAATCTAAATCAGATAAAGAATTAGAACACATTGCTTTTAATTCTAAGATTTTTGTATTGGATGCAAGATATGCCGCAATATTAATTTTAAAGAAAAGAGGTAATAATTCGCAAGCAATTAAAAAAATCGAAAAAGAATATGAAAATCGCATTCAGGAAGAAACAAGAAAAAAAGAAAATAATATAGAAACCAAAAAGCAAATAATAAAACATTTAAAAAATATTCCTATAAAAGAAAAAAAAATAACACCTCTTAAAAACGGTAATAAATTAGAAATTAAAAGACTAAGCAATAATAATTTTGAAGTAAGAATTGAAGATAATTTTAGGAGTGCTTTAGCTCCCGTAATTATTTGTAAAATCATTACTAATTCAAATTATATCCTCTTTCCCTTCTTTTATGTAAAGTCAATACTTATTTATGGAATTGGAGGAACATTTTTATTTCTAATTTTATCATCAGTTGGAATTTTAAAAAATGACGCATTATTAATTTTATTACCCATAATTACTGTAATTTTATTTCAAATTATTTTGACACCATTTATTTATTTTATTACGGTTTACTTCTTTAAAAATCAAATTAAACAACAATAATATTTCAAAAGCACAATAAAACTGATTTCATAAATTACATTTAAAATCAAATCCTTTTTATTTCTTAAACACAGTAATTCATCATCAATTCATTTCAATATATTTGTAGAAAATATACAATTTAATCCAATGAAAAAAATCTTATTCTTTTTAATGTTATTTAACTTTACATTTTCACAATCAAATAATGAAAATGCATTTATTGGTAAATGGCAGGTAATTCCAAATTCTAATACTAATTATATAAAAAATAAAGAAATAAAGGAAATAAATCAAGCTTTTGATAACGGAATTATTGAATTTGAACTTAATAATTCATTTAAGATTACATTAAAAAGTAAGAGTGAATTTGCTTTAATGCTTATGGAAATGACTAAGAAAAATAAATGGCGATATAATAGGAAAAAAAATCAGATAATGGTTGGTACTGATAAAGATAATTACACCACTATAGGATTTGAATTTTTCACTAAAAATAATGAGTATTTTTTTAAGTTATTAGAATCCGAAATTATTCTTAAGGTTCAAAAAATTAAATAAATTAAACCTATAAGCGCGGAATTGCATTCCGTACCCACAAAAACAAAAAAATCCGCTCTTCAGCGGATTTCTTTATTCTGTTGGTCCTTCCCAATTAGAAAAACCACCTAATAAATTAAAAGTGTTTTCAAAACCTAATTGTTCCATAGCGTTACAAGCATTTGAACTACGTACACCAGCGGCACAATAAACATAATAATTTTTCGATTTATCTAACTCTTCTACTCTATAGATAAAACCTTGTCCTTTATATATGTCAATATTAATGGCTCCCGGAATATGTCCGTCGTTAAATTCATCATCAGTTCGTACATCTACTATTACACCATTTGCATCTTGCAAAAACTGGCTCCACCACGTGTTTTGATCTAAGTTTGTCATCGTATCTTTTTTTTTTCAAAAGTACTATCAAAAAATGCATTTTAAAAACTTTAACAAAAATTTATCAAACATTTGTACATACAAATAAAATTATTACTACATTTGTACATACAAATTTTACAACATCAAATGAGAATAGAAGACATCATAAAACCTAACTCGCCAATGGCCATGGAGAAGAAAACATTACTTAACGTAATGTATACTCAAAATGTCATTTCGGAAAAGTTTAATGAAATATTAAAACCATTTGACCTTTCGCCTGAGCAATTTAATGTGTTACGCATCTTAAGAGGTCAGAAAGGAAAACCAGCTAATATGTGTATGATACAAGAACGCATGATTGCAAAAACTAGTAACACCACACGTTTAGTTGACAAATTGTTATTGAAAGAATTGGTAATTAGAGAAGTTTGCCCTATTAACAGACGCAAAATGGAAATTACCATTACGGAGAAAGGTCTAGAACTTTTACTACAATTGGATCCTTTAGTAGAAGCTCACGAGCAATCTTTTTCTAGGAATTTGAGTGTTGCAGAATTAGAATTATTAAACGAATTGCTTGAAAAATTTAGAAATTAAAAACCCAAAAATTACTATGACAAATTTTATAGAAAATCAAAAATGGCGTTATGCTACCAAAAAATTCGATGCTACTAAAAAAGTATCAGATGCTGATTTAGAAACCTTGAAAGAAGCGATTCAATTGAGTACTTCTTCTTATGGTTTACAATTATACAAAGTATTCATAATCGAAAATCCTGAAGTAAGAGCAAAATTACAACCAGCTTCTTGGGGACAATCACAAATTGTAGATGCTTCTCACCTATTGGTTTTTGCTAATATTGTGGATGTAAAAGACCAACATATTGATGAATATATTCAAAATATTGCCAACACAAGAGGTTTATCTGAAGCCGATTTAAAAGGATATGCTGACTTTATGAAATCGAAAATTGTACCGCTTCCAGTTGATAAAAAATCGGTTTGGACATCAAAACAAACATATTTAGCATTAGCTAACTTAATGAATGCTGCAGCTGAGTTAAAAATTGATGTTACACCAATGGAAGGTTTTGAACCTGAACAATACAACGAAATTTTAGGTTTCAATGCATTAGGATTAAACGCTTCACTAGTGGCGGCTGTGGGGTATAGACACGAAGAAGATGCAACCCAACACTATGCAAAAGTTAGAAAATCAAAACAAGAATTATTTACAACAATTTAATAATAACCCTTAACATTAAAAACAATTAAAACATGAAAAATTTAAAATCAATCGCTTTAGCTTTAGTAGCTTTCGTATCGTTTGCAGTTAATGCACAATCAAAAAAAGTAGATGTTACAAAAAGTACTATCAATTGGGTAGGTAAAAAAGTAACAGGTTCTCATGAAGGTACTATTACATTAAAAGAAGGTGCTTTAGTTTTCAAAGGTAAAAAAGTAGTAAACGGTAACTTTACTGTTGATATGACAACTATCAACACAACAGATTTAGAAGGTAAAGGAAAAGCAAATTTAGACGGACACTTAAAATCAGACGATTTCTTTGGTGTTGAAAAATTCCCAACAGCTACTTTAGTATTCAAAACTATTGGAGAAAAAAGTAATGGTGTTTATGCTGTAACTGCTGATTTAACAATCAAAGGAATCACTCACCCAATCAAATTTGAATTAACTGTTAATGGAAATATGGCTTCAACTACATTAAAAGTAGATAGAACTAAATACGATATCAAATATGGTTCTGGAAGTTTCTTCTCAGACTTAGGAGATAAAACTATTTATGATGAGTTCGAATTAACTGTTAAGTTAGCTTTCTAATAGAAAGGGAAATTTTGCTATGAAAACAAAAAAGCCTTGAAAGAAAATTTCAAGGCTTTTTCTATGTGTTTAAACTAAATCTAATTATTTAGACCATTCAGCAATACTGTCTTTATTCATTTTTTCATAGTCAGCATTTCCTGCTTTTACAGATAAAGCTAAAGACTCTTTTGCAGTTGCTATAGCTCCTTTTTTATCTCCTAATTTAGCTTGAATTAATGATTTTAATCGTAAATACCAAAATGGAACATCTCTATCTTTAGGTGCATTAGCAATTGCATTATTGATCCAAGTTAACGCTTTATTCATGTCGCCATTTGATTGATAAAAATACTGAGCAGAAGAAAAATAATCATTTGCAGAAGGACCTGCTAATGTTTTTTCAATACTTTTCATTGCAATATCTTGTGTAGGAACTGTAAATGGAATTGCCACCATAGTTCTTTCCCAAGCCAATTCAATTACTCCTGAATCATTAGTTAAATTGTTTAAGAAAATTGATAATGATTCTACAGGTTTAGACAAAGTTTCTGGTTTAACTGTACATTTTAAAACCACTTTTGATTCGTCCCAACTTTCTGGTAAGCCCCAATTGTTTGTGTCAGAATAGAAAATAATGTCCCAACTGTCTGCTTTTGGAGTTGTGTAAAAGGCATATTTTCCTTTTTTTAATTCTTTTCCAGCAATTTGTACATCTTCACTAAATGTAATTGTAGTGTTTGCATTCGCACCTGTTCTCCACATTTTTCCAAAAGGTACTAAATCACCATAAACAGTTCTTCCTTTTGCACTTGGTCTTGAATATTCAACTTGTACGTTAGTTAGTCCTACAACTTGTTCAACTTTTGCTAACGGACTTGATTGTGGCGTTTTTACTTGTGCCTCAACCATAAAATTGGCTAATACTGCAGCCAACATTACAATAATTTTTCTCATAGGTTTCGTTTTTGATTTTCAAATTTACAAATTGTCAGGAAATCAAATGTTAATTTATACTTAAATGATTTTATTTTGTTTAATAAAATTTTAAAATGTTTAAACAAATTGGTACATTTACAAAAAAAATTCGAAATGAAAATCTACAGATTACATACCAAACAAAATTTACCCATTAGCATCGACAAAGCTTGGGAACTATTATCAGATCCAAAGAATCTACAATTAATTACACCTGACTACATGGGATTTAAAATCCTTTCTGGTGCTGATAGACCTATGTATCCGGGTCAAATAATTCAATATATCGTAACTCCAGTTTTAGGAATCCCTACTAAATGGGTTACCGAAATCACTCATGTAGTAGACAAACAGTATTTTGTAGACGAGCAACGTTTTGGACCTTATGCACTATGGCATCACAAACACTTCATTAAAGAAATTCCTGGTGGTGTAGAAATGGAAGATATTGTGGATTATAAAGTGCCTATGGGAATTTTAGGTCAATTGTTTCATCCTATTCTAGTGAAACCAAAATTGAATGAAATTTTTGAGTACCGAAGAAAAAAACTAATCGAATTGTTTGGAGAGTTTAAGTAAAGAAGTGATTTATCGCATCTCTAATAAAAAGTAAATACCATGAAAAATATATTATTAATTGGCGGTTCTTACGGAATTGGATTAGCAATAGCAAAAGAATTACAATTTGAAAATAACGTTTATATCGCTTCAAGAAGCAATGAAAACTTAGCTGACGTCAAAGCGACTCACATTGCATTCGATGCGACAACTGAAACAATTGATATATCTAAATTACCAACAGTTATTGATGGATTAGTGTATTGTCCAGGAAGCATCAATTTAAGACCATTTAAAGGATTAAAACCAGAAGCATTTGAAACCGATTTACAAATTAATTTCCTAAGTTTGGTAAAAGTAATTCAATCGGTTTTACCTAATTTATTAGTATCTGAACAAGCGAGTATCGTAGCATTTAGTAGTGTTGCCGCAACGATGGGAATGCCATTTCACACCAGCGTTGCCGCTTCAAAAGGTGCTATTGAAGGATTTTCAAAAGCATTAGCGGCTGAATATGCACCAAAAATAAGAGTCAACGTAATTGCACCATCATTAACCGATACGCCTTTAGCCGATAAATTCTTGAATAACGAAACGAAACAAGAAAAATCAGCAGAGCGTCATCCACTAAAACGATTTGGAAAACCTGAAGATAGCGCACAAATGGCAACGTTTTTATTAAGCGATAAAAGCAGCTGGATTTCGGGACAAATTTTCCACGTTGATGGTGGGATGTCAACATTGTTAGTAAACGGATAACAAGTTCAAGAGCAAGGGCAAGTACAAGTTCAAAAAACAAACTTGAAACAACAAATCATAAACTAGTAACAACAAACATAAAATGAACATCTTTTGGTTTAGACGCGATTTAAGAGTAGATGACAATGTAGGCCTTTTTCATGCTTTAAATAGTAATGAAGAAGTGTTACCTATTTTTATTTTTGATGAAAATATTCTATCGCAATTACCAAAAAATGATGCTCGCGTTAATTTTATTCACGAACAATTAGAAAAAATTCAATCGGAATTGAAGAAGCACGGAAAATCATTAGCGGTTTTTCATGGAAATCCAATTGAAGTTTTTACCAAATTAATTTCCGAAAATAAAATTACTTCAGTTTATACCAATCACGATTACGAACCTTATGCTCGCAAGCGTGACAAGGAAATAAATCAGTTATTTGTTACTAATAGAATTTCATTTTTAACTTCAAAAGACCAAGTAATTTTCGAAAAAAGCGAAGTGGTGAAAGACGATGGAAGTCCATATGTAGTTTACACACCTTATTCGAAAAAATGGAAAGAGAATTTTAAAAAAATAAAATTAGTTCATTATCCTTCCGAAGAAAAATTGGATAAAATAACAAATCACTCCTATCCTTTTTTATCATTGGCTGATATTGGTTTTGAAAAATCTGAAATCAAAGTTACGCCTTTTGATGTTTCGGAAAGTTTAATTCAAAATTACGAAGCTACTCGAAATTTTCCAGCTATGAATAAAACTTCTTATTTAGGTATTTATCTCAGATTTGGAGCAGTTTCTATCCGAAAAATGATTTCCAAAGCGATTGCTGAAAAGAACGAAACCTTTTGGAACGAATTGATTTGGCGCGAATTCTTCATGCAAATTTTATGGCATTTTCCTCATACATCTAACAGAAGTTTCAAAGAAAAATACGATGCTATTCAATGGGAAAATAACGAAGATCTATTCAAAAAATGGTGTCAAGGAAAAACAGGCTATCCTTTTGTTGATGCTGGAATGCGTGAATTGAATAAAACGGGTCACATGCATAACCGCGTTCGTATGATTGTTGCTAGTTTCCTATGCAAACATCTCTTAATTGATTGGCGTTGGGGCGAAGCTTATTTCGCTCAAAATCTTTTGGATTATGAAATGGCGAGTAACGTTGGAAATTGGCAATGGGCTGCAGGTTCTGGAGTCGATGCCGCACCTTATTTCCGAATTTTCAATCCAACAGAGCAAATCAAAAAGTTTGATAAAGACTTAAAATACATCAAAAAATGGGTTCCTGAATTGGAAACTCAATATTATCCAAAACCTATCGTAGACCATAAAGATGCTCGAGAAAAATGTTTAAAAGTCTATAAAGAAGCTGTTGGTTAGGATAACGTTGCCCTAAACACTATAAAATGTAGAAAAATGAAAATTGTTTGGTTCAAGAGAGATTTGCGTTTGCACGATCATGAAGCCTTACATGAAGCCTTATCGACTTCTGGGAAAACGTTATTGCTTTACATTTTCGAACCTTCGTTGATGAAAGATTATCATTATAGTCAACGTCATTTTGATTTTGTCAAACAATCATTAGAAGCATTACAGAAAGAACTTTTAAAATATCACACTCAAATCTTAATTGTTCAAGGCGAAGCAGTTGCAGTATTTGAAAAACTATCCAAACTTATTTCTATTAGAGCGGTTTATTCGCATCAAGAAACGGGAATTAAATTAACTTTTGATAGGGATTTGGCTGTTGCTAAATTATTGAAAAACAATGGAATTATTTGGAACGAATACATCACAAATGGTGTTATTCGTGGAATAAAAAATAGAAAAACTTGGAAAGAAGATTGGTATGATTTTATGGATAAAGATTGTCTTCCGTTTCAGCCTACACCAAGAAGTTTTATCAAGTATATTGAGATTGAAGAATTAGAAAATCATTTCGAAATTCCATCCATAAAAACTGTTCATAATCCCAATTTTCAGAAAGGTGGCGTTCCAACAGCTTTGCGCTATATGAAATCTTTTTTTGAAGAACGCGTACAAAATTACAGCAGTCACATTTCAAAACCTGAACTGGCTAGAAAAGGTTGTAGTCGATTATCTCCTTATATCGCTTGGGGAAATTTATCCATTAGACAAGTGTACACTAAAGCTTGGGAATTGCATCAGCAAGGAAAATTCAAACGTCAGATTTCTAATTTTGCTTCTCGATTACGTTGGCAAGCCCATTTCATCCAAAAGTTTGAAATGGAATGTTCGATGGAATTTATCGCCGTAAATAAAGGCTATCGCAATTTGAATCAAAAAGTTAACGAAAAATATCACAAAGCATGGATTACAGGAAAAACGGGTGTACCGTTAGTTGATGCTTGTATGCGGTGTTTGAATACAACGGGTTATTTGAATTTTAGAATGCGTGCTTTAGTTGTGTCATTTTATACGCACCATTTGTTCCAACCTTGGCAAAATTGTAGTCCACATTTAGCTCGACAATTTTTAGATTTTGAACCTGGAATTCACTATCCACAAATTCAGATGCAAGCTGGAGTAACAGGAATAAATACGCTTCGTGTTTATAATCCAGTGAAAAATTCGTACGAACATGATGAAGATGGAAATTTCATCAAAAAATGGGTACCAGAATTAGCTAATATTCCAAACGAATTCATTCATGAACCTTGGAAATTAACTCCAATTGAATCTATGCTATATGGATTTGAATTGGGAAGAGATTATCCATTTCCTATTGTAAATTTGGAAGAAGCCAGAAAGTTTTCGAGCGATTTCTTTTGGTCGATGCGAAAAAATGAATCGGTTAAAAAAGATAGTAAGCGCATTTTAGCAAAACATACGCTGCACGATCAAGAAATGAGTTAATTCAAATCTCGAACTTTTTCAAAATTCAATTCGTTGAAATTTCGAATAACTACATTAGCTTTTGACAAATCTTGGTCTTTAGAATGAAAACTATCGTAACCAACGCAGAAAATTTCCGCTGAAACTGCGGCTTGAATTCCGTTGGTGCTGTCTTCAATTACGATGCAATTTTCTTTTGGAGCAACTGATAAACTCGCAGCATGTTCAAAAATAGCAGGATGTGGTTTCGACTTTGGAAAATCTTCTCCTGATACAATATGGGTAAAATATTGATGCAAATTAAATCGAGTAAACACTCTATTAATCGTAACATTCGAAGCTGAAGACGCTACAATCAATTGGATTCCGTTTGTGTGCAAATCTCTGATTAACTCTTCTACTCCATCAATCAAATACAAATCTTCTTTTAAATCGAAAGCTTCATTAAACAAATGACGTTTTCTCAAGATTAAATCTTCTACATCTTCTTGCAAAGCGAATTGTGCTTTTAATTTCTGAAAGATATTTCGAGTAGAATTACCTGTAAACGAACGATACATTTCATCTGAAACATCGATATTTAACTCCTTAAAATGTTGGTAAT
This sequence comes from Flavobacterium cyclinae, assembly GCF_021172145.1. Lineage (NCBI taxonomy): Bacteria > Pseudomonadati > Bacteroidota > Flavobacteriia > Flavobacteriales > Flavobacteriaceae > Flavobacterium > Flavobacterium cyclinae. The sequence continues at coordinate 1,236,155 of NZ_CP089095.1, read as the reverse complement.
ACGCAAAATGATGCACCGGTTCGGTATCTACAATTACGCCATCCATATCGAAAATTACAGTTTGTATCATTAGTTTAGTCTAAAAATTTAAAAACACAAATTTCACGAATTATCACGAATTATTCTATGTTTACTTAATAAAGTGAGAAAAGTTCGAAATTTCTCTATAATTAACACATTTCTATTGTGACTATGTGTTTTTAAAAAATTAAAATTCAAATTCTCTACCATCATCCGCCAAAAGCACATTTTCAAAAATCGTTTGTGCTTCTGTTTTAAATGGTTCAATAGAACCGTAACGTGTAGAATAATGTCCTAAAATTAAATTTTTAGCATTCGCTAATTTTGCGATTTTAGCCGCTTCTTTTGCCGTTGCGTGTTTGGTTTTTTCGGTGTATTGCATTTCCGAATCTAAGAAAGTAGATTCGTGATACAACACATCAACATCTTTGATAATCGAAACGATAGATTCATCATACATTGTATCGCTACAAAAAGCATAACTCATTGGAGCATCTGGCGGAAACGAAAGCAATTCATTGTCAATCAATTCGCCTGAGTCTAACGTTACATTACCACCGGATTTAATTTTATCGAAATACACTTTTTCAATTTTATATTTGGCAACCGCTTCTACATTCAAATGGCGTTTTCCTAGCTTTTCTTGAAATATAAAACCATTCGTATAAACACGATGATTTAATGGAATCGTTTTTACAATTACGGTTTCGTCTTCAAAAATGACTTCGCTTTCCTTGGATTCTAATTCGTGGAAATACAAATTATACCCCGTAAACGAACCCGAAGCTCGCAATTGCAATAAAATAATTTCTTTGATTCCTTTTGGACCATAAACGTGCAAATCGTTTTCGCGATTTAACAACATAAACGTTGAAATCAAACCTATTAATCCATAAAAATGGTCTCCATGTAAATGCGAAATAAAAATATGATTAATGCGAGAAAACTTGATTTTATGCTTGCGCAATTGCACTTGTGTTCCTTCACCACAATCAATTAAAAACATATGATTTTTTATGTCTAAAACTTGTGAGGTAGGATTGGTAATGGTTCTAGGAGTGGCTGCGTAACAACCGAGTATTTGTAGTTTCATTTTTTAGTGTTCAGTCGCAGTTTTCAGTCGCAGTTACTGAATACTGTAAACTGAGACTGTAAACTTTTATTAAAATCCTAAATCGCGTTCAATTTCGTCCATTTCAATCATATCGTGGGCTTCTAAAACGGAAGGAACCACGTTTAAATAACTAGGAACTTTATTAAAATCAACTGAATCAGTTACCACAATCATTGATTTTTTAGCTTTTTTATGAGTTTTAGCTAATTCTTTGAAATGAGACAAATCAGCATTCGAAATGGCTTTATCTTGCGATACATCCAAAATCAAGTTTTGACCTTGAAACGCATGATATTCATTAGTTAACTTTTCCACAAAAGTAGCCACATTATTTTGTGTATCTTTAATGATAGTAGTATGTCCTTTTTGATCGACTTTCATTCTGGTTAGGATTTTCTATTTGGTTTTGAATTTATTATGTAACTCTCACCTAATTCAATTGCTCTTAAATATTGTTCTTTAAGCAGATCGTTTTCAATTTCGTTAAAAATTAGTACTTTTTCATCAATACAATTTCCAAGTTTCCAATTATAATCTTTAACTGATTTTTCTACTATAAATTTTGCTTCTTTGAAAGTTTTACAATTTATTAAACATTCAATATTTGAGTTTATATCTTCATATTCAGAAAAATCATCATGAATTTTTATTTCAAATTTTAAATACTTCATTTCAACCATTTCAATTGAATTTCTGATTTTATGCTAAGATACTAATTTTTAATCTTACTTGCCAATAAATAAATCACTGCCATTCGCACTGCAACTCCATTCTCTACTTGCTCCAAAATTACGGATTGTTGAGAATCGGCTACATCTGAAGTAATTTCTACTCCTCTGTTGATTGGTCCTGGATGCATGATTACGATTTCTTTATTTAGCGAATCTAATAATTCTTTAGTTACACCGTATTGTTGCGTATATTCTCTTGTCGTAGGGAAATAACTCACATCTAAACGTTCGTTTTGCACACGTAACATATTCGCCACATCTGCCCATTCTAAGGCTTTACGAAGATTCGGTTCTACTGTAACTCCTAGAGATTCGATGTATTTAGGAATTAATGTTTTGGGTCCGCACACTTTTACTTCTGCACCTTGCATTTGCAGTGCGAAAATATTAGATAACGCTACTCTTGAGTGTAAAATATCACCTACAATTACGATTTTCTTTCCGCCAACATCGCCTAATTTTTCTCTAATTGTAAAGCTATCTAATAAAGCTTGTGTTGGATGTTCGTGTGCTCCATCTCCAGCATTTACAACACTTGCTCCAATATTCTGCGACAAAAAATGAGCTGCTCCTGGGCTACTGTGACGCATTACCACCATATCTACTTTCATAGATAGAATGTTGTTTACTGTGTCAATCAAAGTTTCTCCTTTTTTAACCGAAGATTGCGCTGCCGAAAAACTAATCACATCGGCTGAAAGTCGTTTTTGAGCTAATTCGAAGGATAATTTAGTTCTCGTACTGTTTTCGAAGAAAATATTGGCAATGGTAACATCTCGTAAAGAAGGTACTTTTTTGATGGGACGATTGATAACTTCTTTGAAATGGTCAGCCGTTTCGAAAATTAAATCAATATCTTGTTTGGTAATATATTTTATTCCGATTAAATGATTTACTGATAATTCTTTCATTTATTTTGGTTGTTTGTAGTTAGTGGTTTATTATTACATTATTTTGTTACCAAATACACAGCATCTTCTCCATCATTTTCTTGCCATTTTACAATTACTTTTTCATTGTTTATGGCATCCACCTGTCTTCCTCTGTAATCGGGCTGAATGGGTAAATGGCGACTGAATCTTCTGTCGATTAGCGTTAAAAGTTCTACTTCAGATGGTCTTCCGAAAGATTGTATTGCCGTTAAAGCCGCATTAATACTTCTACCGGTGTATAAAACGTCATCGATAAAAACTACTTTTTTGTTTTCAACCAAGAAATCGATTTGGGTTTTATTGGCTTCCAATGGTTTTTCACCTCTTCTGAAATCATCTCGGAAGAATGTAATATCTAAAAAACCTAATTGAATGTTAGCAATATTGTAGTCCGATTCTAAAATTTGTTTGATTCTTTCGGCTAAATATTTACCTCTTGGTTGTAATCCTATTAAAACAGTGTTGGAAAAATCTAAATGATTTTCAATTAGTTGACAAGCTAATCGGTGTAAGATAATGTGTACTTCTTTTGAAGTGAGCAAAACTTTTTGACTCATAGTGTGTTGTTTGTACAAATTTAGAATTTATATTTCTAATAGCAATCGTAATCTAAAAAAAAGAGAATATTCATAATTTATTTTTGCCACTGATTTCATGGATTTAAAAGGATTCCCATTAGATAAAATCTTTGATAATCAATGCAATCGATGGCTTTCATGCAAAAAAAATCCCGTTACTAAAAATAGAAACGGGATTGATATTAAGAATACATTTTCTTTCTTAATTCTTTGATTTTGTCATCTTCAAGATATTCATCAAATGTCATATATCTGTCGATAGCTCCATTTGGAGTTAATTCTAAAACTCTGTTGGCAACTGTTTGCGCAAATTCGTGGTCATGTGTGGTAAACAATACCGAACCTTTGAAATTTTTCAATGAGTTATTAAACGCTGTAATTGACTCAAGATCTAAGTGATTCGTTGGTTCGTCTAACATTAAAACATTAGCTCTAATCATCATCATACGCGATAACATACAACGCACTTTTTCTCCTCCAGATAAAACGTTACATTTTTTTAAAGCTTCTTCTCCTGAGAAAATCATTTTTCCTAAGAATCCACGAACGTATACTTCATCGCGTTCTTCTTCTGTTTTTGCCCATTGGCGTAACCAATCCACTAAATTCAAATCTACACCATCAAAAAACTCGTGATTTTCAACTGGTAAATACGATTGTGTTGTTGTAATTCCCCAATCAAATGTTCCTGCATCTGGAGTCATTTTATTATTCAAAATTTCATAAAAAGCTGTTGTAGCTCTTGAATCTTTAGAGAAAACTACAATCTTATCCCCTTTAGCCATGTTTAAATCAATGTTTTTAAACAAGGTTTCTCCATCAATTGAAGCAGCTAAATTTTGCACATTTAAAATTTGATCTCCCGCTTCTCTTTCGGTTTCAAAAATGATGGCTGGATATCTTCTGCTTGAAGGTTTAATCTCGTCTAAATTTAATTTTTCAATCATTTTTTTACGAGAAGTTGCTTGTTTCGACTTAGCAACGTTCGCACTAAAACGACGGATAAACTCTTCTAATTCAGCTTTTTTCTCTTCAGCTTTCTTATTTTGTTGCGCTTTCTGACGAGCCGCTAATTGCGAAGACTCGTACCAAAACGTATAATTTCCTGAATAGTGTGTGATTTTTCCAAAATCGATATCTGAAATATGCGTACAAACGGCATCTAAAAAGTGACGGTCGTGAGAAACTACTAAAACCGTATTTTCATAATTAGCTAAGAAGTTTTCTAACCAACCGATAGTTTCAAAATCCAAGTCATTAGTAGGCTCATCCATAATCAACACATCAGGATTTCCGAATAAAGCTTGTGCTAATAACACACGAACTTTCAGTTTTCCATCTAAATCAGCCATTAATGTGTAATGATAATCTGGACCAATTTCTAAATTTGAAAGTAAGGTTGCTGCATCACTTTCTGCGTTCCAACCGTTCATTTCATCAAACTGCAATTGCAATTCCCCAATTCTGTTAGCATTTTCATCCGAATAATCAGCGTATAAAGCATCCATTTCTGTTTTAACAGCATGTAACACTTTATTTCCCATCATTACAGTATCTAACACTGTATATTCATCAAATAAGTTGTGATTTTGGTTTAAAACCGACATACGTTTTCCTGGCTCAAGAATAACTCTACCCGAAGTAGGGTCCATTTCTCCAGCAATAATTTTCATGAAAGTCGATTTTCCGGCACCATTAGCTCCAATGATTCCGTAGCAATTTCCTTGGGTAAAAGTGGTATTTACTTCATCGAATAAAACTCGTTTTCCAAATTGAACCGATAAGTTTGAAACTGTTAACATTTTTATATTTTTATTAAAATTGTTGCAAAAGTACTAAAAATAGTAGATTTTTGAACACTTAATTTAGAATAAAAATAGGTTTATTTTAACTGAACGTTAACAAGCTAATTTAATAATTTCAAATACATTTGTTTTCAAATCAAGATATAATTGAATGAATCATAATTACTTAAAATATTTTCTCCCTTTCAGCTTTATCATTTTATCCACTTTAACTTCATGTAAGAAAGTATTTTCTGAAGATAATTACGTTGCGTATTTTGGTGGTGAAATTTTAAATCCGCAGGAAAAATATGTTTTATTTTTAAAAGATGACGAAGTAATTGATACGATTTTTTTAGATAAAAATAATCGTTTCATGCACAAATTCGACTCATTAGTTCCTGGTTTATACACTTTTAAACACAATCCCGAATATCAATATGTTTATTTTGACAAAAATGACAGTTTGATGGTTAGAGTAAACACTTTTGACTTTGACAATTCTATTGTTTTTTGTGGAAGAGGTGATGAAAAAAACAACTTTTTAATTGAATTATTTCTTAAGAATGAAGCAGATCGTTCTTTGATGTATGATAAATTTGACAAGGATGTAAAAAGTTTTATTAAAAATATTGATTCAAGTTATGCCATCAGAAAATCATTTTATCTTAAAAGAAAAGCTGAAATTGGTTGGGATGCTAACTTTGATTTAATTGCAAAAGCTAGCCTTGATTTTCATCACATAACAAAAAAAGAGATTTATCCTTATGCACACCAATTTAGAACTGGTGAGAACATTAGATCAAGTTTACCTAAAGATTATTACAACCATAGAAAAACAGTTGATTTTAATAATGCTGTATTAACAAATTATTCGCCTTACATTAAATATGTTAGTGTTTTATTGAATAATGTGGCTTTACAAAGTAACAAAGATGATTTAAACGAAAATTCTTTAGAAAATAACATCACAAAATTAAACATAACCGATACTTTAATTCACAATGAAAAAGTAAAAAATGTGGTTTTGAATAATGTAGCAATGATGTATTTACTTGAAGATCAAAATATGTATAACAATCAGAAATTCATTGAACGTTATCTTCAATTAACAACAGACAAGGATAACAAAAAAGAAATTTCTGAAATTTACAATTCGGTTCAAAATTTAAAAGTAGGGAATCGATTGCCAAAAATTGATTTAATAGATAAATCTAAACAAGTAATTGATATTAACTCATACATTAAAAAACCAACCGTATTATTTTTTTGGACAAGTCATGCAGAATCGCATTTTGCTGCTTCTCACAGAAAAGTAACTGAATTACAAGCCAAATATCCTCAATACGATTTTATTGCCATAAACGTTAATGACAATGATGCTAAATGGAAAAATGCATTAAAAAAATACAATTTTGAAAACATTCAAGAATTTCAAGCTGTAGATTTTGAATCAATTCGTAAAAAATGGGTTATTACTAAAATTCATAGAATAATCATCTTAAATGCGGATGGAACCATTAAAAATGGCTTCGCCAATTTATTTGACGTGAATTTTGAACAAAATTTAAAATAAATTAATCATTTCTACATGAAGCATTATATAACTGCTCTATTGCTATTTTTTTTCACCTTAAGTTTTTCACAAAATATTGATTTCGAAGACATTTTAAATATTAAAACAAAAAATGCTTCAGAAGTAAAAGAATTTTTATTAAATAAAAATTTCAAAATAGCACAAGAACATTACTCAAAAGAAATGAAGTTTGGTGATATATTATTCTTATCTCAAAACAAACAAGATAATGAAATTCCAACTTCTATTGCATTTTATTATGAAGGTAATGATTTAACAAAAAACCGAATTAATTTTGAAATGAATAATCAAGAAGTTTTTGATAGGTATTTAAACCAATTAAAGGAGTTGAATTTTAAGGTTGTTAGTACAAAAACTGAAAAAAATATTACTATAGAAAGTTATAAAAACGAAACTACTACTATTGAAGTAAAGATTAGATTTGTTGAAAACCATTTTGGTAAACAAAGAACATTTTATAGTTTCTATATAACTGATACTAATTACACTCAAACCAAATATTATTAATCATAAAAAAAGCGTTCTAATTAGAACGCTTTTTTGTTTTTATATATTAAGAAATTATTTATTTCCTTTTTCGTAATCTGCAATAAACTGAGCAATTCCGATATCTGTTAATGGGTGTTTTAACAATCCAGTAATTGAAGATAAAGGTCCTGTCATAACGTCTGCACCAATTTTAGCACAGTTAACAACGTGCATTGTGTGACGTACAGAAGCAGCTAAAATTTGTGTTTCAAAACCGTAATTATCGTAAATATCTCTAATTTCTTGGATTAAATTTAAACCATCAGTTGAAATATCATCTAATCTTCCTAAGAAAGGAGAAACATAAGTAGCACCTGCTTTAGCCGCTAATAAAGCTTGACCAGCAGAGAATACTAATGTTACATTCGTTTTGATTCCTTTATCAGAGAAATATTTACAAGCTTTTACACCTTCTTTAGTCATAGGTAATTTTACAACGATTTGTTCGTGTAAGTCAGCTAATTCCTCACCTTCTCTAATCATACCTTCTAAATCCATTGCATTTACTTCTGCACTTACATCACCGTCAACAATGTTACAAATGTCTACGTAATGTTTTAGGATATTGTTTTTTCCTGTAATGCCTTCTTTAGCCATTAATGATGGATTTGTAGTAACTCCATCTAAAATTCCTAATTCTTGTGCTTCTTTAATTTGCTCTAAATTAGCTGTGTCAATAAAAAATTTCATCTTTTTAAATTTTTAAAATATTGTGTGTTGTTTTTTCCTTCGACAAGCTCAGGATTAATTGTTTGCAAAAGTACAAATAAAAATTCCAAATTCAAGGGCAAGGACAATGGCAAGTTCAAAAAACCATTAGAAGCTGAAACAAGTTAAGCTTACAACACCCAGCACCCAGCACCCATCACCCAGTACCCATCACCTTTCAACCAACACCAATCTACAACTTATAATGATTCATCAACATTTTCTCATACATTGTATCAGGTAAAATGCGTTTTAAAACAATGGAAAATTTCTGTAAAAAAGCCCCAACTTTATAATGTACTTTTGGTTTGTCTGTTTTGATAATAGCAAAAATTGCTTCTGCCATTTCGTTTGGATTACTGCCGCTATCCACGTGCGAATCCATCTCTTTTAAGGTGTTTCCGTAAGGAACTTCATAAGCCGAACCTTTGATTACTGGTGCATGATAACGTCCAGCAGCTATATTGGTAGCAAAATCACCTGGAGCAACATTGGTAATTTGGATTCCGAAGGATTTTACTTCCATTCGCAACGCTTCAGTAATTAATTCTAAAGCGCCTTTGGAAGCCGAGTAAATTCCACGATAAGGCAATCCCATATAACCTGCAATAGAAGTAATATTAATAATCAAACCCGATTTTTGTTCCCGCATTTGAGGCAAAACTGCTTTCATTACTTCTATTGGACCAAATAAATTGGTCTCGAAATTATTTCGGATTTCTTCGGTTGGAATTTCTTCAATTGGACCAGTAATTCCAACTCCAGCATTATTAATTACTATATCCAAACGTCCCGATTTTTGAATTACTTCATCCACGCAATTCACAATACTTTGCTTATCGCGAACATCCAAAGCTACTAATGGAAATATCGAATTCGTGATTTTTTCAGGATTTCGACTTGTACCATACACTATAAAACCTTTTTGATGCAAAAACTCGCCAATTGATTTTCCAATTCCTGATGAACCACCTGTAATTAATACTACTTTACTCATTTTAGTGTGAATTATAGTGCGAAAATACAGCTTTATATTATTTCAAGGAAATTCCTAACCCAACTTTCTCCGAAAGCAACACTTTTCCTTTTTCGATGGTGCTTCCAAAAGCGATGTCTTTGGCAATTAAATTGGCGCCATCTAAATCTACATAATCCACTAACGGCACCAAAACCGCTCCGGCTGAAATTCCTACGGTAGATTCGGTCATGCAACCTATCATGATTTTGAAATCGTTTGCTCGTGCTTCATTGATTAGTTGTAATGCTGGAGTTAATCCACCTGTTTTGACCAATTTGATATTGATGGTTTTATAATGCGATTTTAATTCGGAAAGTTGGGTTTGTTCTTGGCAATCTTCATCGGCCATCCAATTCGCAAATTTAGAAGCATTCAAATGACTGTAATTTGAAAATCCAATTTTCATCGGTTGTTCAATGTAAGTAAATTGAGCTGATAGCGGATTTTCTTCCAATTGCTGACATTCGGAAATAGAGAAACTTCCGTTGGCATCTAAAGCGATTTCTTTTTCGCAATTCAGTAATAAATTCAATGCTTTTTCATCGTAATGATTCCATTTTACTTTGAATTTATTCCAATCGGATTTTGCTATCTTTTGCAATTGTTCTTCGATGGGTGCTACACTGATTGTGATGGAAGATTCGGGTAATTGTTGAATTTCAATCGAATTTAATTCCAAGAAACTCTTATTTTCTAACTTCCCAAATAAATCCCAATAGGCGCAATCTAAAGCCGAACGTAAAAAAGAATGCAATTGTAAATTTTCTAAAAAAGTATAAAATTCGATTGGGTGATTTATGTATTGTTTTTCGATTTGAGTTTTAATTTCGGCCAATTTCTGAGTGAAATCGGATAAATTAATTCCGTAGTAATCAATTGAGGTGCATTCGCCATAACCTGTTTTTCCATTCTTGGAAAGCGAAATAATTAAGGCTTCTCTAAACGAGTAACTTCCATAACTAATTGAAAACGTTTCTTTTAGTTGTAAGCGAACAATTTGCCAAGTAATTTGCATAGGAATTAGAATTGGTGTAAAAATAAAAAATCCCGAACAATCGGGACCACAATTCAAAAGAAATAAAAAATGGCAAGCGACCTACATCGCACCGCTACAACCACATACCTTTGCTGTGTTCCCACCCTGGAGGAGTCTGCAGGAGCTGGTCGTGTAGGACTTGCCGCTGCAAATATACAACCTTTTTATATTTTTGCAAGGCAATTGTGAGTATAAAAAATCATTGTATATTTACCTTATTAAATTTTTCAACCATGTTAAAAGTTAAGCTATTCGCTTTCATAGTATTAGGCATTATTTCTACCTCATGTAAAGAAGATGAAAATGAATTAAAAAATTTATTTTCAATTGAAAATCCAACTATAAAACCAATTCTTAAGTTAGAGGAAAGCATTGATTTGGTCTTACAAAACAAAGAAAACAAAACGATTGATTCTGTAATATACTACATTAATGATGTTAAAATTGGATCGGTAAAAGGAAACGAAAAATTACCATTTTCATTGAATAATCAAAAATTAGGTAATAAAACAATTAAAGCCTTAGTTTATTTTGAAGGAAAAAATATTGATATTACGACTGGATTTACAATATACGCTAGTTCAGAACCTAAAATTTTAAAATATAAAATTTTGAACACCTACGCTCACGATATGAAAGCGTACACACAAGGTTTTGAATTTTATCGTGATACTTTGTTTGAAGGCACTGGAAATGGAGCCGGAAATACTACAGGTATAAAAGGAAAATCAAGTTTAAGAAAAACCGATTATAAAACCGGAAAAGTGTTGAAATCTATTGAATTAGATGATCAATACTTTGGTGAAGGAATAACTATTTTAAACAATAAAGTGTATCAATTGACTTGGAGAAATAAAGAAGGTTATGTTTACAATGCCGATACATTTAAAAAAGAGAAAACATTTTCATACAACATGGAAGGATGGGGCTTAACAAATGATGGTAATAAGTTGTATATGAGTGATGGTTCTGAAAAAATTTACATTTTAAATCCCGAAACTTTTCAAGTTGAAGATTATATAAGTGTATATACGAATGGTTCAAAAATTGAAGAACTTAATGAATTAGAATGGGTAAATGGAAAAATTTTCGCTAATGTTTACCAAAAAGATGCAATTGCAATAATTAACCCTAAAAATGGAGCAATTGAAGCCATTCTAAATTTAAGTGATTTGAAAAATAAAGTTACCAAACATCCCGACATTGATGTATTGAATGGAATTGCTTACAACCCAAAAACAAAAACGTATTTTGTAACAGGAAAAAACTGGGATAAAACTTTTGAGATAACAGTTGAGTAAAATAAAAATTGGTTTCGCAAATTACGAAACCAATTTTTTTACAATATCTTTCACTGGTAAAATGGCTTTAGTATCTTCAATACTTGGACCCGCAACCCAAACGGTTTTATAAGTTACTTGAGTTGCTGCTTTTTCAGTAGCCTTCATACCGATATAAAAACGAATCATTTTGACCCATTTTTTAAGGCTTTTATTTTTGTTTAATATTGTTTCTAACCAAGTCTGATTGGTTCCCACTTTTTGAACATACGGTGTATTGATAACCGTACAAGGCGTTCCTGAGATACGTTCGGTCATCACAATATCATTTGCACCATAATCCACACAGGCTTGTTTGTATTCTTGAGAAACACCTGCTTCATTAGAGGCAATAAACGGACTTCCTACGGAAACACCAACTGCTCCATAACTTAACATTTTATCCAAATCCGCTTTATTCCCTACTCCACCAGCTGAAATTACAGGTAACGAAGTATTTTCATTTAATTGTTTAATTAAAGTTTCTGGATCAATATTACCTCGATGACCACCAGCTTGATTGTTTACTGCAATTATGGCATCAGCACCTAAACTTTCTACTTTTTTTGCGAAAGCTAAATCAGTAACATCACAAAACACTTTAATCCCAACTTTATGCGCTTCATTTATAGTTTCTTCAGGCGAACCTAAAGAAGTGATTATAAAATCTACACCTTCTTCACAAAGAACTCGTAATTGTTCTTTGTATTTTACATTCGACTTATTAACTATTAAATTAAAACCAAAACTTCCCCCTAAAACTTTCGCAGTTTTTAATTCGTTTATTGCTCCTTTTAATTCTTCTAATGTTCTATAATTTAAAGCCGGAATACATCCAGCAACACCACTTTTCATACCTTCAATAACCATTTTAGTATTGGATACTAAAAACATAGGTGCCATTATTATAGGATGTGAAATTTGTAGAATAGTAGTAAGTGATTGTTTTTGCATAACTAAAAATTTATATCCAAATATAAAAAATAAAATATTATGCATGCATATTAAATTTATTTATTCTTGATTTATTGAAAAAAATGTGATAATAAATGTTAAAAATCTTAATAAAAACTTAATATGAAAAGGGAAATAATAAGAATAGAATAAATTTGAAAAACTAATCTAAAACGTATGAATAAAAAACTTACTGTACTGAGTTGTCTTTTCATTTTCTTTTTAACCGTAGATACCTGGGCTCAAAAGAAGAAAAAAGATCAAAAGAAAACTGCTACTGAAGCGGTGGCATCTGATGCAAAAAAGCCTGATGCAAAAAAAGAACCAAAGCCTTATAAAAGAGTAATAGACTCTACAGCTATTACCCAAAGAGGATTAATTGACGTACATAAAGTAGGTGACAAATACCTATTTGAAGTAGCAGATTCTTTACTTGGAAAAGAAATCATGACTATTACACGATATTCTAAAACTCCAGCTGGAGGAGGAATTTTTGGAGGAGAAGAAGTAAACAGACAAGTTATTAAGTTTGAAAAAGGATTAAACCACAATATTTTACTTCGTTCTGTAACTTATGTAATATCTACTCCTGATGAAGATAAACCCATTACAAAAGCAGTAAAAAATTCTAGTGCTGATCCTATCATAGGAAATTATGAAGTTCTAGCTTATAAAAAAGATGCTAAAGGAAAAGAAAATGTGGGATATGTAATTGATATGACTGCCGCTTTTGATTCTGATTTACAAACGTTCTCATTGAGTCCAATAAACAAACAAATGCTTAAAGTTCAGTCGTTTCAAAAAGATCGTTCTTTTATTCAAAGCATAAAAAGTTTCCCAATAAACACTGAAATTAGAACCGTAAAAACCTTTACTACTGTTCCAAGACAAATCTCATTATCTCCTGCTCCAAGAATTGGAACTGATTTACCTGCTGCATTAGATGCAGGTGTTTTGACATTTGAGTTTAACACTTCAATGATATTATTACCTCAAAAGCCAATGAGAAAAAGAGCTTTTGACAAACGTGTTGGGTATTTTGCTAACGATTATGATGTATTTGAAGAAGATTCTCAAAAATCAGATAAAGAAATTTTTGCGGTTAGATGGAGATTAGAACCTAAAAATGCAGAAGATGCAGAAAAACAAAAAAGAGGGGAATTAATTGAACCAAAAAAACCTATTGTTTATTATTTAGATCCAGCTACTCCAGACAAATGGAAACCTTTCATTAAACAAGGTATTGATGACTGGCAAGAAGCATTTGAATTTGCAGGTTGGAAAAATGCAATTCGTGGTGAATATTGGCCAGAAAACAATCCAGATATGAGTTTAGAAGATGCTCGTTTTTCTGTATTACGTTATTTTGCTGCCGACATTCAAAACGCTTATGGTCCTAATGTACATGACCCACGAACTGGAGAAATCATGGAAAGTCATATTGGATGGTACCATAATATTATGAGTTTATTACGCGATTGGTATTTAATTCAAACTGCGGCAGTTGACCCACAGGCTAGAAACAAAACATTTGACGATAAATTAATGGGCGAATTAATTCGATTTGTGGCTGCGCATGAAGTGGGACACACTTTAGGTTTACGCCACAATATGGGGGCAAGTTTTGCAACTCCAGTTGAAATGTTAAGAGATCCTGAATTTCAAAAGAAAAATGGTCACACCTCATCTATCATGGACTATGCTCGTTTTAACTATGTAGCACAACCAGAAGATGGCGTAAAAGATTTATTCCCAAGAATTGGAGATTACGATAAATGGGCAATTAAATGGGGTTATTCGTATTTTAATGATGCTAAAGATGAAGATACTGAAAAAGCATTATTAAATGAAATGACTAAAGATGCCTACAAAAATCGCCGTTTGTGGTTTGGTACCGAGACAAATCCGTATGATCCACGTTATCAAACAGAAGATTTAGGTGATAATGCAATGAAAGCTTCGGCTTATGGAATTAAAAACTTAAAAAGAATCTTACCTAATTTAATTGAATGGAGTAAAGAAGATGGTGAAGATTATGATGAATTAAACGGTTTATATAATTCGTTAACAGGTCAGTATAGAAGATATATGGGACATGTTACTAAAAATGTTGGAGGTATTTACGAAACACCAAAAACATATGATATGGAAGGTAACAAATATGAAGTAGTACCGTCTGCTATTCAAAACGAAGCGGTGGCTTTCTTAAACGAACAACTTTTCAAAACTCCAAAATGGTTATTAGATCAAAATGTATTGTCTAAAATTAAACCAGAAAATGGTGTAGAAGCTATAAAATCTATTCAAGATGGAACTTTATCAAGTTTATTAGCAGGAGATCGTTTAGTACGCTTATTAGAAACTTCTTCACAAAGTAAAGCTAATTATTCTGTAGATGAATTAATGAGTGATTTAAGAAGAGGTATTTTCTCAGAATTGAGAACTAAAGCACCAATTGATATTTACAGAAGAAATTTACAAAAACTATTTGTATCAAAATTAATTGAAACTATGTCAAGCGATAAAACAAATACTGCTTTTTTTAATGGTAGAAGAATTGTTTTAGCAGATACTGATATTCCATCTATTGCACGTGGTCAATTAAATGAATTGAAAAATCAGTTAAAAGCTACTGCAGCAGTTACTACTGACCGATTAACTAAATTCCATTTAAATGATTTAGTAGCTAGAATTGAAAACGCAATGAAACCAAAATAAATTTTGATATTAATTAAAAAAGGGGAAAGTTTTATAACTCTCCCCTTTTTTATACTTTATTTTTTCTTTTTTGTATTAGTCTTTGGCGTCCCTTTAATTTCATATTTGTTAGCCATGACATTGTAAATATATTGGCTATTTTGTGTTTTGGTTTTTAGATTAAAACTTCCATCAGAATTAAGAGTAAATTCAAAACCTTCACTTCTATTTTTTTCTACTTCATGCGATGCCGTTTTATTTTTATCTAAATAAACTGTTTCTTTAATATGAGATGATTTATGAGTATTTCCCAATAATAAGGTCTTGGTTTCAATATCCCAAATTTGATCTTCAGTAAGATTGCCATTTTCTTTTTTTATTTTGGTATCCACTTTAATTTCTTCTTTCCAATTTACATGATAGAACTTCTTTCCTTGAGCAGTAAAACTTTTTAAAGTGAAATTTGTAGGTTTAAAATCTGTTTTTTTTACTTCTAATGTATCGGTAATCTTACCTTCTTTTTTAACAAATAAAACTACTCTTTTTCCAGTTTTTTCAGAAATAAATTCGGCCGAAATATTGTCAACTGTGGCTAGAACAACATTTTTTGGGGCAACTTTTGCTTTGCTTTTTTGAGCAAATCCAAAAGATGTTATTAATAATAAAAGAAAGAAAGTTAATTTTTTCATGATAGTAGGGTTTTGAATTAAGTTCCTAATATACAAAAAAATAGATACCTTTCATTTTAAAACAAAAAACCGAATCATTTCTGACTCGGTTTTTAGAGAAATTAATTTTTAATTATTTTCTTTATACTTTTAGAATCATTTGTCGTTATTTGGATCAAATAAATTCCAGATTGTAAAGATTCTAAAGAAATCTTGGAAACATCTTCTACTATGTTACCTTCTAAAATTTTTCTTCCATTTATGTCTAATAAAGTATATTTAGGTTTTTTATTCAATATCTCTTGTTCTAATTGAATTGTAAATTGATTAACTATTGGATTTGGATAAATAACATAATCAAATGTTTCGAAATCAGAATTAGATAAAGCAATTGATAATAAAGCATTTTCAGAATATTTTATATCAGTAGCACTTGTCATTTGAACTCTTAATAAACTTCCATCATATGCCGAAGGCAAATTATCTAAAATTAATGTATTTGAATTTACCCCACTAATTATTGGTGATACACCTCCATCAACTAAATTAATCCAACTTGCACCACCATTTGTACTTCTTTGCCATAAATAACTATTTGTATTTAATGTATTAGTGGTAAAAGTTCTACTTTCTCCAACGTTGAAAGATTGATTACTTGGATGTGAAACAATAATAATCTCTGAAGCAGGACAATCAATATCCAAAAATAAAAAAGTGTCATAGGAACAACCTGAATTAATATTATCAAAATAAACAAAAACAGTTGTATTTTCATTAATACTAAATGATTCTGGATTTGAAATTAAATTATAATTTTCATCATAGTATGAAATATTAAAATAATTTTGGTTCATACCATTAAGTATAATAGGTTCATTTTGAGTTAAGTCAAATGTTGGAAAACAATCTCCTGGTTGACCATTTAAAGTCATTGGATTTGAATTAATTTCATTTGAATCAAAAATTACAGACACTTCATCTTGAAGTATAGTAATACAATCCGTTCCATTAACAACAACTTTCCAAATCCCAGATTGGCTTACAGTTACTGTTTGTGTTGTTAATTGTGGCTGTAAAACACCATTTAAATACCATTCATATGTTGCATTATTAGTATTAATTCCAGAATTTATGTCAAAGCTTGCTGTTAAAACAGAATTATTATTTGAACTACCACAAAAAGTTCTATCAGGGCCCAAACTTACATTACATATTAAAGTACAATTTATATTTCCAGCTCCAACATCATTAGAATTTGTCTGTTTGATTTTTAAAAAACCACTTTGATTGCTAAAATTTGTAGTTAATATAATGTAATATTCATTTTCAAATGCATTTGGAATAGTAAGTGTTTCAGTTGCTGTTGCACTATAACTACAACTAAAAATATTATTTGGAATAGTAGTATTACTATTATAACCATACAAACTTGTATCACAATTTGGTATTGATGTGAAGGGCCCCCAACAAATATAATCAACATCCAAATTATTATAATCAGGAATATTATTACCTTGACTTAAGGAAAAAACTAAATCACCAGATGATCCTACCTTGAAAACAAACCAACTTGGGTTTTGAGTACCACCTAAACATCCTATTTGACCTATTGAAGGCATATTTGTTACAGACAGATAAGAAGACTCTAATCCACAAACATAAGTTGCATTATTACAATTTGGTGACTGAGAAAAAGAAAATGTTATAATAAACAAAAATAGAAAAGTAATTTTTTTAGTCATTTCTTATAGATTAATTTCTTACAAAAGAACAAAAAAAAACCGAATCATTTCTGACTCGGTTTTTAAATTTATTAATAAATCGTAAATTACTTCACTTCTTCGAAATCTACATCTTGAGTTTGATCTCCTGAAGCATTTGCTTGTGGTTCTGCTTGAGCGGCTCCACCTTCAGCTTGTGCTTTGTACATTTCTTCTGATGCATTTTTCCATGCTTCGTTGATTTTATCTAAAGCTGGAGTAATTGTTGCAACATCTTTAGTTTCGTAAGCCGCTTTTAATTCATTTAAAGCACTTTCGATAGCCCCTTTATTTGCTTCTGATAATTTATCTCCAAACTCACCTAATTGCTTCTCTGTTTGGAAAATCATTGAATCAGCTTCGTTTAATTTATCCGCTTTTTCTTTTGCTAAACGATCTGCTTCAGCATTCATTTCAGCATCTTTTTTCATTTTTTCAATTTCTTCTGGAGTTAATCCTGAAGAAGCCTCTATACGAATATCGTGTGATTTTCCAGTTCCTTTATCAGTAGCCGAAACTTTAATGATACCATTCGCATCAATATCAAAAGTTACTTCAATTTGAGGAACTCCTCTTGGTGCTGGCGGAATACCATCTAAGTGGAAACGACCAATTGTTTTGTTATCATTTGCCATTGGTCTTTCTCCTTGTAAAACGTGGATTTCTACCGATGGTTGGTTATCTGCTGCTGTAGAGAAAACTTGTGATTTTCTTGTTGGGATAGTTGTATTTGCTTCAATTAATTTTGTCATTACACTTCCCATAGTTTCAATACCTAATGAAAGTGGCGTAACATCTAATAACAATACATCTTTAACATCTCCAGTTAAAACTCCACCTTGAATAGCAGCTCCAATTGCTACAACCTCATCTGGATTAACTCCTTTTGATGGTTTTTTACCGAAGAATTTCTCAACTTGTTCTTGAATAACTGGGATACGTGTTGAACCTCCAACTAAGATTACCTCATCAATATCTGAAACTGATAAACCAGCATCTTTTAATGCTTTAGCAACTGGTTCCATAGAACGTTTTACTAAAGATTCTGCTAATTGCTCAAATTTAGCTCTTGTTAAAGTTTGTACTAAGTGTTTTGGTCCAGAAGCTGTAGCTGTTACGTATGGTAAGTTGATTTCTGTTTGAGTAGAAGCAGATAATTCAATTTTAGCTTTCTCAGCTGCTTCTTTTAAACGCTGTAATGCCATTGGATCTTTACGTAAATCAACACCTTCTGCAGCATTGAATTCGTTTGCTAACCAATCGATAATTACTTGGTCAAAATCATCTCCTCCTAAGTGAGTATCTCCGTTTGTAGATAATACTTCGAAAACTCCGTCTCCTAATTCTAAGATAGAAATATCAAAAGTACCTCCACCTAAATCGTAAACTGCGATTTTTTGGTCTTTTCCTTGTTTGTCTAATCCATAAGCTAAAGCTGCTGCTGTAGGCTCATTGATGATACGCATTACTTTTAAGCCTGCAATTTCACCTGCTTCTTTAGTAGCCTGACGTTGTGCATCGTTAAAGTAAGCTGGAACAGTAATTACTGCTTCAGAAACTGAATGACCTAAATAATCTTCGGCTGTTTTTTTCATTTTTTGAAGTGTCATTGCAGACAATTCTTGTGGTGTGTATAAACGGCCATCGATATCAACACGAGGTGTATCGTTGTCTCCTTTTACCACTTTATAAGCTACCGTTGAAGCTTCTTTTGCACTTTCAGAATACTTATTACCCATGAAACGTTTTACAGAAGCAATCGTTTTTGTAGGGTTAGTTACTGCTTGTCTTTTTGCCGGATCTCCAACTTTAATTTCTCCACCTTCTACAAAAGCAA
Organism: Flavobacterium cyclinae; assembly: GCF_021172145.1. Lineage (NCBI taxonomy): Bacteria > Pseudomonadati > Bacteroidota > Flavobacteriia > Flavobacteriales > Flavobacteriaceae > Flavobacterium > Flavobacterium cyclinae. The sequence continues at coordinate 1,216,873 of NZ_CP089095.1, read as the reverse complement.
TTACAGATGGTGTTGTTCTTTTACCTTCTGCATTAGCAATTACAACAGGTTCTCCACCTTCCATAACAGCCACACATGAGTTGGTTGTTCCTAAGTCGATTCCAATAATTTTGCTCATTTTTATACTTGTTAAATTTTAAATTTCAATTTTAAACTCGGAAATACTATTTCAATGATTGTGCCACATCAAAAAATAATAAAAATTGACAGAAATAGGCTTTTGTCAGACAAAACAAACTGACAAACTGTCACCAATTTTAATTTGATTTATTCAATACTATCTTGAAAAAATGATTTTTAAGGTGATTCGATTATACATGTCAGTTATATTTCTTCTTTTATTGTTAAGTGGAAATAAATAATATCATTAATTTTACATTTGAATCAAAAAATCATTTTGGTTTTAAATGAATTCAATAATCAATTTATAAAGATTTGAAACAACTAACGATTTTAAATAGTATTGCTGTAATAATCTTACTTATAATACTATCATTAAATTTAAACACTTTTTATTGGGCAGATGATTATGCCATATTAAACGAAGTAGAAAATCTTGGTCTTTATAAAAGATGTCTAAATGGTTATTATAACTGGGATGGTAGATACTTAACAATAGGCGCTTTTTTACAAGGTTTTTTTCTAAAATATCTTCCAGTTCAAATTGTTACATTAATTTGGTCTTTGTTATTTCTATTAAGTGGATATTTTATTTCATTATTCATTGAGAAGGAATTGAGTCTTAATTTTAAAACTAAAATTTCAAATCGGATTTTTTTTAGAACATTTATTATTATTCTCTTTTGTTTTGTTTCAAGCTCTCATTTTTCTCAAACGGTTCATTGGGCCACCGGAGGAGTTTATACTTTTAATTTATTTATAGGAAGTTTATGGCTTTATTTTAACAACAAAAGAAATGGTAATTTTTTTTATTATTTATCAGTCGTTATTTTAACCCTATTATTAAGTACAAGCACACAAAATTTATTACTTCCGTTAATGGTATATATTATTATAAAGATTGTATTTGATTCAAAAAACAATTTAAAACTCAATCTGTTTTTATTAACAATAATGATTTGCGGATTTTCGATAATAAACTTTGCACCTGGAAACGGCATAAGGTTGGGCGAAATAAACGATAACTTATTAACTAATTTTAGTTTTATCAAACTATTAAAATATATTGTAAAGTTCAGTTTTTTATACACCAAATATTCTATTTTCCTAATCTTCAGTATGCTTTTTTTATATTTTGCTTTTAATAAAAAAATCCAATTTCATTTTTTTAAAAATTCAAAAGCTATTAAATATTATTTTACAAACTATCAGTTTCTATTAATTGCTGTTATTTCCATTGTTCCATTTATTGTACTACCTAGTTTAGCTTCTGAAAGAACGTCAATTTATTTCCTGTTTTTTATTTTCATTCATGTAATATTGAAAATTATACCGCTTGAAACTGAAAAAATGTTTTCGCTGATTCAGAATCAATTTAAATTGTTTTTTGGTTTTTACTGTTGTCTTGTTTTATTTTACAGCTACAATCTAGTAGAAGGAATTGGTTTAAAAAATCAAATTGAAAAGAGAGAAATTAATTTAAAAAACGCTAAAAACAAATCCATTACAATAGCATTAATTCATTCGAAAAACATTCCCATTTTGTATCAGTTTAGAGAATATAGAAGTAACGAAGATTGGTCGCTAGAAGAAACCAAGAAATACTACATGATAAAAGATATTCATATTGCAAAATAAGTATTGTATTAGCATTCAATTTTTAGATATATTTGTCATTATTTTTTACATATGGAATGTATTTCTGTTTTTGATATGTTGAAGATTGGTGTTGGACCTTCGAGTTCACACACTCTTGGACCTTGGCGAGCTGCTGAACAATTTTTAAAAGAATTACGCAATCGTAATCTTATTGATACTGTAATTACTGTTAAAGTAGATTTGTATGGATCACTTTCATTAACAGGTAAAGGGCACGCTACCGATTTGGCCGTAATGTTAGGTTTAAGTGGTGCTGACCCAGAATACATTCCAGTGGAAAGTATTGATGTGATTATTTCGGCTATTAAAAACAAGAAAGAAATTTTCTTAGGAAATGAAATTATTATTCCGTTTTGTTTTGAAACAGATATTGTTTTCAATAGAAACTTTTTACCTTTTCATGCCAACGGACTAACATTTACCGCTAAAACCGATACTGAGACTTTTTCAGAAACCTATTACTCAATTGGTGGCGGATTTGTTGTGAAAGAAAAAGAAGACCATCATAAAGAAGAAATCTTGCATTCTTTCCCATTTCCTGTTGAAAAGGCAGATGAACTTTTAACTTATTGTACTGCTGAAAACAAGAAGATTTCGGAAATCGTTTACGAAAACGAGAAAACCATGAGTAGCGAAGAAGAAATTCACAACGAATTGCTTCGCATTTGGGATACAATGTTAGAATGCATGTACATAGGTTGTCATTCAGAGGGAATTCTTCCTGGCGGATTAAACGTTAAGAGAAGAGCTTATGAAATGCATAAAAATTTGATTGGCGTTTTACCCTATGAAGATCCGTACTCTTGGTTACAAATCATAAGACAAACCGAAGTTAAATTTCGCCAGATATTAAAATGGGTAAGTTGTTTTGCCTTAGCCGTAAATGAAGTTAATGCTTCTTTAGGCCGTGTAGTAACAGCTCCAACGAATGGAAGTGCTGGAGTTATTCCAGCGGTTTTAATGTACTATTTAGTGATTGAAAACCATGATGCTGGTGAAAAAGAAATCAAACAATTTTTGATGGTTGCAGGTGAAATTGGTTCCATTTTCAAAAAAGGAGCTACTATTTCAGCAGCAATGGGTGGTTGTCAGGCAGAAATTGGTGTTTCGAGTGCTATGGCAGCAGCTGCTTTGTGTGAATTAATGGGTGGAACTCCTGCCCAAGTTACTATGGCGGCGGAAATTGCTATGGAACATCACTTAGGATTGACTTGTGACCCGATTGGAGGTTTAGTTCAAGTTCCATGTATTGAAAGAAATACAATGGGTGCAATAAAAGCCATCAACGCAGCCGAATTAGCCCTTGAAACAGATGCATTACATGCAAAAGTACCTTTAGATAAAGTTATTAATACCATGTGGGAAACAGCAAAAGATATGAATACGAAATATAAAGAAACTTCAGAAGGTGGTTTAGCAGTTGCGGTTGGATTAGCGGATTGTTAATGAAAAAAGTACAGCTGAATTATTTTCTTTCTCTTGTAGTCGTTTTGATTCTTGGCATACTTTCAAGAAAAATTTCAGGCATACCCTTATTTATTGGTGATATGCTGTATGCAATTTTAATCTATTTTGGTTGTAGATTTCTATTTACTAATTATAATAAATCAACTTCACTCCTATTGGCTCTACTTTTTTGTTTTGGAATCGAATTTTTTCAATTAGTACAAATGGATTGGTTAATTACCATTCGTAAAACCACTTTAGGACGCTATATTTTAGGACAAGGATTCCTTTGGACCGATTTACTTTGTTATCTTATTGGCGCATTAATTGCGTATTATATTGATTTATTTCTTTCTTCTCGTATCAATCAAATGAATAATTAACCATTTTCCATTATCATTATACAAGGTAAATGCATTGGCTCCTATATGGCTTAATTTATCATTTACATAAAACTCATAAGGTGTCCAAACATGGGCAAGATTTCCATCAATTTCTACTTTATAATCTATTAATTTTTCAAAAAAAATCATTGATGAAGGTATTGATGCAATTGATTTTAAGAATTCGTTAAAATCCTCCTCAACTAATTTATTTCCATCTTTTGTATTTGCAATGGTTCGCATCTTAATATCAGAATGACAAATCTGCTTTAAACTCAGCGTATCTTTGGCATGAAATGCATTAAAAAAATCATCAACAACTTGCTTTGGCGAAGTTTCTTGAGCTATTAATACCCCAGAAAAACTAAATACAATAAAAAATATAATTGATTTCATAAAAGAGAATTTTAATGAATTAGTAACGTTTGTATCAAATACGTTACAATTCCTGCTATATAACCTGCAACTGCTAATGGTGTAATCTTCTTCAAATACCACATAAAAGTTATTTTTTCTTTCTCCATTACTGCAATACCAGCAGCAGATCCTATGACTAACATACTTCCTCCAGTTCCTGCACATAAAGCAATGAATTCCCACAAGGTATGATCTGTAGGATAATCTGTTAAAGAAAACATACCTTGAGTTGCCGCCACCAAACTGCCATTATCCACTATTGATGATAAAAATCCTATTGAAACAATCATAGAATCTTTATTAGGTAAATTTTCAATTAAAAAGTTTGCCATTTCTTTTAAAATTCCAACTTCTTGCAATGCAAAAACCATTAACAATATTCCCATAAAATAAAAAATTGAGCTAATATCTACTTTAGTTAAAGCATAAGCTACAGAAAATTTATCTTTTTCTTCTTGTGGTTTATTTTTATGATAAATAATTGAAACCAATGATACCATTGATAAAGAAATAAGTACTCCAATAAAAGGTGGTAAACCTGTAATTGTTTTAATAATTGGTACTAAAACTAAACCTATAACTCCAGCTGTAAATACACTTACACTTCCACGCATTTTTTCTTCTTGTCGTACTTGAGCCATAGAAACTTGAGCTCTCAATACTGCAAAACCTTTCATTCTTATACTAGCAATTAAAAGAGGAACCAATAATACCATAATTGAAGGTAAGATTAAGGCTTTAACAATTCCAAAAGAACTCACTTGTCCACCAATCCATAATAATGTTGTTGTAACATCTCCTATCGGACTAAATGCTCCACCAGCATTGGCTGCAATTACTACAATTCCTGTTAACATCATTCTAACTTCGCCTCTAGGCATTAGCTTTCTTAATAATGTAACCATAATAATAGTCGTTGCTAAATTATCTAATAATGCCGATAAAATAAAGGTTACGAAAGCAACAATCCACAATAATTTAAAAACCGATGTGGTTCTAATTCTTCTTGTTATAACGGTAAATCCTTTGTGAATATCTATTAATTCTACAATAGTCATGGCACCTAAAAGAAAAATCAAAAGCCCCGAAATCTCTCCAAAATATCCCATTAATTTTTCTGTAACTAAATGATGATCATCGTGACTAAACAGTGCAATAACAACCCAACAAATTGTTCCTGTTAAAATTGAAGTTATGGTTTTATTTATTCGAATAGGCGATTCTAAAATAACTGATAAATATCCAAGAATTGCAACGAAAAGTAATATAGGAATCATTTTTACTATTTTTAATACTATGCTAAATTACTACAATAATCTAATATTTTATTTTTATTTTCCTTAAATCAAAAAACAAAATAACATTTATTACATTTGTATTCTAAAATCAATAAAAACATGTCTGTAGCAAAAAAAGATTACAAAAGAATTACCACTAAAACATTGTTTGAAATGAAAGAGAATGGAGAAAAAATCTCTATGCTTACAGCTTATGACTATACAATGGCTAAAATTGTTGATAGTTCTGGCGTAGATGTTATTTTAGTTGGAGATTCTGCAAGTAATGTTATGGCCGGACATGAAACAACTTTACCTATTACTTTAGACCAAATGATTTATCACGCTTCAAGCGTTGTAAGAGCATGTGAAAGAGCACTTGTTGTTGTAGATTTACCGTTTGGAAGTTACCAATCTGACCCAAAAGAAGCATTGCGTTCTGCCATTAGAATTATGAAAGAAAGTGGCGGACATGCTGTAAAATTAGAGGGCGGAAGTGAAATTAAAGATTCGATCAAGAAAATTTTAAATGCCGGTATTCCTGTTATGGGACATTTAGGATTAACCCCACAATCTATTTATAAATTTGGAACTTACACTGTAAGAGCTAAAGAAGAAGCCGAAGCTGAAAAACTTATTGAAGATGCTAAAATGTTAGAAAGATTAGGATGTTTTTCTCTAGTATTAGAAAAAATCCCAGCTCATTTAGCTGAAAAAGTAGCAAAAAGTATTTCGATTCCGGTAATAGGTATTGGTGCTGGTAGTGGTGTTGATGGACAAGTTTTAGTTTTACATGATATGATTGGAATGACACACGAATTTAGTCCAAGATTCCTTAGAAGATATATGAATTTGTATGAAGAAATGACGGCTGCAATTGGTCAATACGTTACAGATGTAAAATCTGAAGACTTTCCTAATGCAAACGAACAGTATTAATTGATTTTACTTTTTATTTTGAAAGAAAAAATAGTTTCTACAAAAGACAATCTTCAAGTTATTTATGAAGACAATCATATTATTGTTATAAATAAGCGTGTTGGTGATATTGTTCAAGGAGACAAAACAGGAGACAAACCACTTTCAGATGTTGTAAAGGAATTTCTTAAAGAAAAATACAATAAACCTGGTGAGGTGTTTTTAGGAGTTATTCATAGATTAGATCGCCCTACTACTGGAATTGTAGTTTTTGCTAAAACCTCTAAAGCATTAACAAGATTAAACGAAACTTTTAAAAATAGAGAAACACAAAAAACGTATTGGGCTGTTGTAAAAAATACGCCTCCAAAAGATTCCGATACTCTTGTACATTTTTTAAAAAGAAATACAAAAAATAATACTTCAAAAGCACACTTAAAAGAAGTTCCAGATAGTAAAAAAGCTAGTTTAAGTTATCAAATCATCAAAAAATTGGATAACTATTTTGTTTTAGAAATCGATTTACATACAGGAAGACACCATCAAATAAGATCGCAATTACAAGCAATTGGTTGCCCAATAAAAGGAGATTTAAAATATGGCTTTGATAGAAGTAATCCTGATGGTGGAATTCATTTACATGCTAAAAAATTGATTTTAAAGCATCCCGTTTCAAAAGAAATTCTTAAATTTATAGCAAACACGCCTGACGATATCATCTGGAAATCAATTTAAAATTCTAACATTATGAAAAAAATTCTACTCTCATCTTTGTTGATTACCTCATTTTATTCATTTTCGCAAGAACACTTTAGTGGTATTTCAACTTCCAAAAGAGGTGGTTTATTATCCGCCGCTAACAACCCAGCAGAATTAACAAACATGACTACTAAGTTTGAAGTAAATGTTTTTAATTTCTCAATTGCTATGGCAAATAATAAATTATCTTTTTCAGATTTGACAAGCAGCGACAATCTTGAAGATAAAATTTTTGAAGGAAATGATCCTGTTAACTTACGAATTGATGCTCAATTATATGGTCCGGCTTTTGCATTTAAAAAAGGAAAATGGGCTTTTGGAATTAATTCTTCTGCTTACATTAAAGCAAACGTTGTAAATGTTGATCCAAACCTAGGAGAAGCTATCAGTAATGGTAATTTAAGTAATTTATTAACACAAACTACCTTATCTTCAAACGATAATCAACGATTAAATGCAACCACTTGGGGTGAATTAAGTTTTAATCTTGCCAGAAATATTATGGATGGCCCTAAACATAAAGTTAGTGTAGGAAGTAATATTAGACTCCTTTTTCCTGGAGCTTATGCTAACTTTTCTGCAACTAATTTAAATGCAACATTAATAAACAATTTTGGAGATATTTCATTAGTAAATGCTACCGCAAATGTTAACATCTCGTATGCTGGAGTTTTAGCTAATAATTACAATGATCAAAGTAATTATAATGAATTTTTCTCTCAAGGAATAAATGGATTTGCAGCGGATTTTGGTTTTAATTACCGATTAAAAGACGAAGCTGATCCAAATAGTTATAAATTAAATGCTGGTCTTTCAGTAAAAAATTTAGGTTCTATGACTTTTAAATCGGATAATAACTTGAGTAAAAATTACACATTAGATGTAAGTGGATTAGAAAGTTTAGATTTAAATCAATTTGAAAATGTAGAAAGTATGGCAGAAATTGAAGCAATTCTTAGTGATCCTGCCAATTCAAGTTTTTTTCAAACAACTTCAAGTACTGGTGATGTAAAAGTAAAATTACCAACATTAATTAATGCTTATGCTGATTTAAGACTAAGCAAAAAATGGTTCTTAACAGGAAGTATTAATCAAAAAGTTTCAGATGATACTGAAAGCGATATTACTACAACACAAAATTCATATACTTTAATACCAAGATTTTCTGCAAAATGGTTCGAAGCTTATGCTCCGTTGGCTTCAAATGAGATTTCTGGTTTTACAAGTGGAATTGGTTTTAGATTGTCTGGATTCTTTATTGGATCAAACAGTATTATTACTGCCTTAGCAAATGATGGAAAACAAGCCGACTTGTATTTAGGTATGCGATTTGGATTCTAATCTAACTAGCACGATAACAAATTTTTAATCCATAATTTTTACCTTGTTTTAGTAATAAATAATTAAAAAAGTATATTTATTTTATATTATTCGTAAAAATTATTTTTAGAAGTTAATTTTAAGGTATGTTCAAGCTTTTTTTGAACATACCTTTTTATTTTTGAAAAAAAATTGATTATGAAAGTTGGAATTGATGCTATTCAATTTAATGTCCCAAAGCTATTTTTACCCATTGCAACCTTAGCAAATCAGCGAAATATTGAAGTTGATAAATTAACTAAAGGTTTAGGTCTTGAAAAAATGAGTTTTCTTGATGTAAATCAAGACATTATTACACTTGGTGCAAATGCTTTACTAAAGCTAATTGAACAAGAAAACATCAATCTTTCAGAGATTTCTAAAATTTATGTTGGCACTGAAAGTGGTGTTGATAATTCAAAACCTATCGCTTCTTATATTCTTAATTTAATTGAACAAAAAACAGGAGCAAAATCACTTCAAAATTGCGATGTGGTTGATTTAACATTTGCTTGTATTGGTGCTGTTGATGCGTTGCAAACTTGTGTAGATTACATTCGATTACATCCTACGAAGAAAGCAATAGTAATAGCCACTGATAATGCAAAATACGATTTGAATTCCACTGGCGAATATACGCAAGGAGCCGGTGCAATAGCAATGTTAATTAGTGCCAATCCAAAAATTCTAGCTTTTTCTAGAGAAACCGGTATTTCAACTGAAAGTGTTTTCGATTTTTTTAAACCCAAACAAACTATTGCTAAATCAGCCATAACTGGAAATGACACAAATGAAAATTGGTTCGATATTCTAGAAAATGAGGTGACAATTACAAAAGAGCAACCCGTATTTGATGGGCAATATTCTAATTCTTGTTATATCAATAGAATTACTGCTGCTTATGAACATTATAAACTTGAAAGCCAACAAACCGAAATCATTTTTAATAATTGGGAATTAATTGTAATGCATCTTCCCTACTGTTTTCAAGGAAGAAGAACATTTATTGAGATTTTTGCAAATGAAAATCCCAATTTACTTAACCAACAAGAAGGCGAAACAGTAAAAGATAAAATGAGAGCGTTATCAAAATCTCCTGAATATATAGCATTAGTTAGAGCTAAAATTTATCCTTCTGAAATCGCTTCGGGAAATGTTGGTAATATATATACAGGTTCTATTTTTCTAGGTTTACTTTCTGCTTTGTATTATTCAGCAACAGAAAATGCTGATTTGACCTCTAAAAAAATCGGATTTATTGCCTATGGTAGTGGTTCAAAATCAAAAGTTTTTGAAGCAGAAATACAACCTAGTTGGAAAGACACTATACTCAAAACAAATTTATTTGAAGATTTAGAAAATAGAAATGCTATTTCATTTGACATCTATGAAAAACTTCATAAAAAAGAACTAAAAACACCTGTATTGCCTCCAAAAAATGAATTTGTTTTAGATTATATAGAAAATCACAATCCCGTTTTAAAAGGGGCAAGATATTATAAATTTGTAGAGTAAGGTTGGTTTATCCTAACCAACCTTCTCTATCTAAACTTCTGTATTGAATTGCCTCAGCAATATGATGAGATTGAATTTTTTCAGAATGATCTAAATCGGCAATGGTTCTTGAAACTTTTAATATTCTATCATAAGCTCTAGCCGATAAATTCAAACGTTCCATAGCTGTTTTTAGTAATTGCAACGAAACCTCATCCAAAACACAAAATTCGTGAATCAATTTACTACTCATTTGGGCATTGTAGTGAATATGTTCAAAATTTTCAAAACGTTGTGATTGAATTTCTCTAGCATTCGTAACACGTTCTCTAATAGCCACGCTACTCTCTGCTTTTCGAGTTTCTGTCAATTTTTCAAAAGGAACGGGTGTAACTTCAATATGAATGTCAATTCTATCTAATAATGGTCCCGAAATTTTACTCAAATAACGTTGCATTTCTTGAGGAGTAGAACTCACAGGAGCATTAGGATCATTAAAATAACCACCCGGACTAGGATTCATACTAGCTACTAACATAAAAGAAGAAGGATAGGTAATAGTAAACTTTGCTCTTGAAATTGTAACTTCTCTATCTTCTAAAGGTTGACGCATTACTTCTAAAACTTCTCGTTTGAATTCTGGCAATTCATCTAAGAATAAAACACCATTATGAGCCAAGGAAATTTCACCTGGCTGTGGATAACTTCCGCCACCAACTAAAGAAACCGAACTCGCAGTGTGATGCGGACTTCTAAACGGACGTTGTGCCATCAAACCCACGTCTTTTGTTTTTCCAGCTACTGAATGAATTTTAGTTGTTTCCAAAGCTTCTCGCATCGTCATAGGTGGCAAAATACTTGGTAATCGCTTGGCTAACATGGTTTTTCCAGAACCTGGCGGACCAATTAAAATAATATTATGTCCACCAGCAGCAGCAATTTCCATACAACGTTTAATTCCTTCCTGACCTTTAACATCGGCAAAATCGTGATCTGGAAAGTTTAAGGTTTTTGAAAATTCTTCGGTTGTGTCAATTTTTGTGGGTTCTAAATTTCCTTTTCCTTCAAAAAACTCAATAACCTCTGTTACATTAGAAATTCCATAAACATCAATATTTTCAACTATTGCCGCTTCTTTAACGTTTTGAATGGGAATCATTATCCCTTTAAAACCTTCTTCTTTGGCTTTAATGGCAATAGATAATGCTCCTTTAATGGGTTGCAAAGTACCATCGAGCGATAATTCGCCCATGATGATATAATTTTCGATTTCTTTAGAGGTAATTTGAGATGAAGCGGCTAAAATTCCAACTGCAATCGTTAAATCGTAAGCAGAACCTTCTTTTCGTAAATCGGCAGGTGCCATATTTACAATAATTTTTTTGCCAGGAAATTGATAGGAATTGTTTTTAAGTGCTGCAGCAATTCGAAAACTGCTCTCTTTTATGGCCGAATCGGGAAGACCTACTAAATGATAACCGATTCCTTTTTCTGTGTTTACTTCTACCGTAATGGTAGTAGCTTCAACGCCAAATACGGCGCTTCCGAATACTTTTACTAACATGGCTTATACTATTTTAATGGCTTATATAGATGCAAATATAGAAAAGTTTTTGAAATAAAAAAACCTGTAAGAAAACAACTTACAGGTTTAAAATATTCAAACTTAATTTATTTTGTAGCTTCTTTTATTCCGTCTTCTAACCATTTTTTATATTCCTGAATGTCAGTAGTATACGCAATTGGTTTAGAAGCATCCTCCCCTTTGTTATTTAATATTACATATAAAGGTTGAGAGTTACTTTCATAACGTGTGATTTGCATATCGGTCCATTTATTTCCAATTGTAATCACTTCTTTTCCAGTAGTTTTTGAAACATACTGTTGCTCTTTTGGTAATTCAATTTTTCTATCACAATACAAAGAGATTAGCACAACTTGTTCTTTTAAAATAGGTAAAATTGATTTGTCTGACCAAACATTATCTTCCATTTTTCTACAGTTCGCACAGGCATCACCTGTAAAGTCTAATAAAATAGGCTTGTTTACTTTTTGAGCATAGGCTAAACCAATTTCGTAATCTTCAAATGCAATAATTCCGTGTGGTCCTTTGTGAGCATGTTCCGGTAAATCTACATGAGAACTACCTCCAGAACCAAAGCCGTTTGAACTTTCAGCATAATTTATAGGTGGAGTTAAACCACTTAATATTTTTAAAGGTGCTCCCCATAAACCTGGAATCATGTAAAAAGTAAATGTGGTTACTATAATGGCCATAATTAATCTTCCTACTCCTATTTTATCCGCACGTTCGTAATCATGAGGTAACATATATTTTCCAAATAAATACAATGCCCAAGCTCCAAAAATGGCAATCCAAATTGCTATAAACAATTCTCTTTCTAACCAATGTTTTTGTAGCACTAAATCGGCATTAGATAAAAACTTAAAGGCAAAGGCTAATTCTAAAAATCCTAAAGAAACTTTTACCGTATTCAACCAACCGCCTGATTTTGGCATAGAATTCAACCAACCAGGAAACATCGCAAAAAGCATAAATGGTAAAGCAATAGCTAAAGAAAAACCAAACATACCTACAATTGGTGCAATTCCACCTTTTGAAGCGGATTCTACTAACAATGTACCAACGATTGGTCCTGTACAAGAAAAGGAAACAACTGCTAAAGCTAATGCCATAAAAATAATACCCACTACTCCGCCTTTATCGGCTTGTGAATCTAATTTTGTAGCCCAAGAACTTGGTAATACAATTTCAAAAGCTCCAAGGAATGACATGGCAAAAACAACAAGTAATGCAAAGAAAATTACATTAAAAGTAACACTAGTTGAAAGTTCATTTAAGGCTTCAGCACCGAAAATTCCAGTGATTAAAGAACCTAATAATACATAAATTATAATAATTGAAACGCCATACACAATTGCATTTCTAATTCCTTCCGCTTTAGTTTTGCTTTGCTTTGTAAAAAAAGAAACCGTCATTGGAATCATTGGAAAAATACAAGGCATTAAAATTGCAGCAAAACCTCCTAAAAATGACAATAAAAAGATTGTCCATAAACTTTTTGACTCTTTATTATCGTTTTTTGAAGATTCTTTTTCTTCTTTTGTAGTTGAAGATTTTACCTCTTTAGAAGATGTATCATCGGTTACCGTCTCAGTATCGTTAGAAGCCGTTGTGTCTGTTAATGAAACAACTGCTGCTTTTACTTCTTCTTTACTATCTTCAGAAACTTTAATTTCAGGTAGTTTAAAAATCAATTTACTTTCTGTAGGCACACATTTCCCTTCAATACAAGCTTGTCCAGAAGCAAAAACTTCAATTGATTTAAAGGAAGTATTCGTAACTTTTATTCTTTGTGTAAAAGTTGCTTGATCTATAAAAAAGTACTCGTCTATTTCAAAAACTTCGTTAAACTCTTTCTTATATGGCGATTCTTTTGTTTTACCCACTAATTGATAATTGTTTTTTTGATTTTTATATTCAAAAACCAAAGGCATAGCACCACCATCTGGAGTAAATTGAGAGTACAGATGCCATCCAGCATCTACTTTTGCTGTTGTTACTAAATCAAATTCAATATCTGAAACTTTAACTACTTTTGCCGACCATTTTACTGGGTCAACAATTTGAGCATTTGATAGTAAAATTGAAAATAAAAAGGCAATTAGGGCAAAATATTTTTTCATTCTTCTAATTCTATTTTAATAGGGTTTTGTGTTGTTTTATTCGTTATAAATCGGTTATCTGCTCGTTTTCCAATTACCCAAATAATTTGGTCTTCTGAACATAACAACCATTGATTTTCTTTATCAATAAGCGAATATTTTTCGTCTTTAAAATATTTACTTAACTTTTTCTTTCCTGTCATTACTGATGGATAAAAATAATCTCCTTCTTTCCATTTTCTGATGATTAACGGAAATTTCAATTTATCCTTGTCCACAAATATACAATTTGAATTTACATATTCACCCCCTGAAAACCGTGAAAAAACAAGTTTTAAGGGAATATTAACTTTACTATCAATAGATTCGATAAAAAAAACGGCATCTTTTGTTGTTGTTTTCCTTTCGGAAAGAACTAGCTTTTCTCGATCTTTCAGTAAAATATGCGTTTCAGAAAAAACTTGCTTTCCGGATTGTGCGTCAACCAAATCATAAATATCATTCCAAGCCGAAAATCCGTATGTTTTCAACCATTGGAACAAATAGGCTTTGTAGTTTTTGAACTGAAGTAATGCTTTTAAATGGATTTCTACATGATTTTCTTTCTGCTCTACAACTTTTTCATAAACCAATTTAGAAGCATCATTAACTAAACTTCCTGCTTGTTGTAAATGATGTAAGGTATTTTGAAACGAATCTAAAAATCCGATATTCAATTCTTTAAAAACGGGAACAATATCGTGACGCAGTTTATTTCGGAAATACTTGTCTGAAGCGTTACTAGAATCTTCTCGCCATTGAATTTTATTATCTAATGCATAATTTTCAATTTCTTTTCTTGAAAACGGCAACAACGGACGAATAATGTTTTCATTTTGAGGTGGAATTCCCGTTAACCCATCTAAACCAGTTCCTCTAATAAAATTGATTAAAAACGTTTCGACATTGTCATCCAAATGATGCGCGGTAACCAAATAATCCAATTGGTTTTCCGATAAAAGCTCTTGAAACCAATTATAGCGTAACTTTCGAGCCGCTAATTGAATGGAAAGTTTATTTTCTTTAGAATAACTTTCAGTATCAAATCTAATGCAGTAACTTTTTACTTGTAACTTTTCACTTTTTACTTGTACAAAAAGTTCATCTCCATCACTCTCTAGTCCACGAAGTTGAAAATTACAATGCGCTATGGCAATATCATAATGCAATTGCTGAAATAAATGCATCAAAACCATACTATCAACACCTCCACTAACTGCTAAGAGCAATTTCTTGTCTTTCAGTTGGGGAAAACTTTGTTCGATATGGTTTTGGAATTTTGTAAGCATAAACAAAAGTAATTAGTAAAAAGGGAAAAGGGATTAGTTTTCAGACAATTTATTTATTAGCGAATTTAGCATTTTTTCAATTTCAATAGACAATTCATTGATTTCTTTACAATCTTCTTTGGAAATATAATTCAGATTAATTGCAATTTCTATTTGGGTTTGACATTCAAATAAAGAACCTCTCGCAATTTGTAAAAATCTTGAATAATCTTTTTTGTAATTTCTTCCATAACCTTCAGCTATATTTGAAGGAATAGCGACTGAACTTCTTCTAATTTGTGAAATTAATCCAAACTTTTCACTTTCAGGAATTTTTGATGTTAGAGAATAAACCAATGTAACCCAACTCAACGATTTTTGCCAAACAATTAAATCTCTATAACTTTTCATATTTATTGCTTTTACTTTTCCCTAATCCCTTATTACTTTTCCCTAGCTTAAAACCTCAAACATCGCTTTTGCTTTCAACAAACATTCTTCATACTCCATTTCCGGAATGGCTTGAGAAGTTATAGCACTTCCAACAGAAAAAGATAAATATTGATTTTGTGCATTATATAAAATACTTCGAATGACCACATTAAAATCGAAATCGCCATTTGGAGTGAAATAACCTACTGCTCCGCTGTATAATCCGCGTTTGGTTTCTTCTAATGCTTCAATGATTTGCATGGCTGAAATCTTTGGTGCTCCCGTCATACTTCCCATTGGAAAAGTAGTTCTCAGAATTTCGATGGGAGAAGTGGTATTTTCTACTTCGGAAACTATCGTGGAAATCATTTGGTGGACTTGCTTAAACGTGTAAATCTGACACAATTCTTCCACTTGAACGCTTCCTTTTGTAGCGGTGTGCGATAAATCGTTGCGAACTAAATCGACAATCATGATATTTTCGGAACGCTCTTTTTCGTTTTGAGCTAAATCAGATTTTAATTGTTCGTCTTGCTCTACATCGAAGCTTCTTCTTGCGGTTCCTTTTATAGGTTGGGAAATTACTTTTAAACCTTCTTTTCTTAAATAACGCTCAGGTGAAGCGGAAAGTAAATACTGAAAATTATTTTTAAAATACACCGCAAATGGCGGTTCAGAAATAGCATTCAACTTTTGATAAATTTCCAAAGGCTCAATTTTAGCATTTTCGGCATAGAATTCCATGCAAAAATTAGCTTCATAAATGTCGCCACGATGAATGTGTTCGAGCATTTTAGCAACTTTGGAAAGGTAGTTTTCTTTTGGGATGCGTTGCTTTATGGAAATCGGTGATGGGTAATGGATAATGGGTACGATAGATAAGATTTCTTCAAAATCTAATTCTATTTCGTCATCACACATTCGTAAATATTGAATTTCAACCTGATTTTCTTTAATCAAAAACAACTTTTTAGGTTGAAAGAAAAACAAATCAGGAAAATTTAATCCATCGAAATTATTGGATTGTAAATCTTCGGTATCGTTTTTTAAATCGTAAGACAAATACCCAAACAACCAATCCTTAGCCTGACTTTGGTATTGATACAAATCTTGAAACGCATTATCGTAATCGGTTTTAATCGAAGTGAAAGCATCCACCGCCAAAACAGCATCGTAACTCGAATACTTTTGATGATAGTCATTCGAATCTAAAAACACAACTTCTCTGTGTTGGTTGGCCCAATGCAAAAGTTGGTTTTTAAAGTCGGAAAACTGGGAAATATCTTTTGTAATTACTGTTCTCAAATTGGAAAATTTACTTCGTAAAAGTACAATAAAAAAATAGTTACTAAAAATGAATGCGATTGTTAAAATTTGGCACGGTTTTTATTCTTGGATGATTAACTAAACATTTAAATTCATTTCTATTGATGCTAAAACTACACGTATTAAAAACAATTAATCAATAACTTTAAAAATGAATTTTTATGAACAAAAACACCAAAATCGTTTTGACTTTGCTTGCATTTGGCTTAGTCTTATCTTGTAAAGAATCGGCTTCAAAAGAAAACGCAACCTATATGGAAGAAGTTGCTATTGATAGTATAAATGCAAT